>CAVWKH010000004.1:0-320572 GCA_963755545.1 uncultured beta proteobacterium
CTCAGGCTGATCCGATAACCGGATCCATCGCCATGGGCGGTACAGTTCGCCTTAATGGCCCTATAAATACCGCTACACGAGTGAATCACTGGTTCGCTGTAGGGACTCTTAATGACGGCCGTAGCACCGTTTTTGGCGTTAGTGGCGATTTGGCTAGTACTATAAACGTGTTGGACGAGGCCACGATGTTTCAACCTTGGAACTTCAGTTCAGGCGGGCCTCAGGCGGGGCTGTGGAGCGTTGGGGGTTTCACGTTCGATCTGGCTTCGTCGACTATTGTCACTCAAATTCCCGGTTTCCTTAATGTTACAGGCACCGGAACTTTAAGCGGTAACGGGTTTGACCCCACACAAGCCACTTTTAGCTTAACAGTCAATCAGCTCGGTTCGCGACTCGTGTTTGGGGCAATTACAAACACTATTCCTGACGGCGGTGCCACCGTCATGTTGCTCGGGGCAGGCCTTAGTGCGCTTGGTATCGCACGGCGCTTCCTGAAGAGTTAAACAGTTCAACCAGCTACTTGCCACAAGAGTGGCCGTTCTTTGGAGCGGCCACTCTTTTTTGTACGCGTAGCGGGCCAGCTCCGATTTTCCGTTTCCCCCAAACCAGTCTGCCCACCTTTGTTTGGCAATCCCACTTGGCACATCTCGTTTAGATTCAGCGTGCAAATGACGAACTCGTAGCGGCCTGCCGGGATGGAGCCGAGGCAGCAACCGGACGACTTCTAGTGAATTACGGCGGGGCTCAAACGGGCGCTCAAGCGGCGAGCACTTTCACTGTCGGGATCTCCATTTCGATAGATCGCCCCAGGAAATCGAACAGGACGCGAATGCGTTCTTTAGCGGGAAGCAAATGGGTAACTAGGACCTCCAGTCCCTGAAAAGGTCCTTCGATAATTTCAACCGATTGACCGACTTTGAGAGAGCAATCGAGAGTCACGACCTCTTCCGCGCCCACGCTTGATTGGAGCGCGGCCACAATATTTTCAAGCAACGTTTCCAAGTGATCTCCAAAGTGGACTATCCCGCTGATTCCGTGAGAACTCTCAACGGCGCGATGTTGCGTCGAATAGATAAATTTTGCGAACAGATACCCGGGAAACATGCTTCACACCTGAGTGCCGACTCTTTATTGTCCCTTACGTGACGTTCGATCTGGTGAGCTGCTGGTTCGCACAGCCTGACGCCCGAGTTCATTTCATTCAGCAGGCTTGCCACGAAGCTCCACGTTTCTCATCCAACCTCATTTCCGTTTAGGCCACCAATCGGAATCCTGACCAATGTCTTTATTCTGGGCATTTTAGCAGTGACATCTCCATCCTGATCCATACTTTTGTCGGAAATCCTTACTGGCGTCGGATATCTTTACAATTTTGGTCAAATTTGCGATCGGGCTCCAAGCCGATGACAAATCACAAGATATTCATGACTAGCATATTATGAATTGCACTGACTTGATTGGCATTCGAACTGCTTTATTCAGGAAGCAACAACCCAAATAAAAAACAATGAAAAAGACAATTCTCGCGGTTTTAGCAATGGGCGCACTCAGTTGCGCACTTTTTAGTCAGCAAGCTCAGGCTGATCCGATAACCGGATCCATTGCCATGGGCGGTACAGTTGCCCTTAATGGCCCTATAAATACCGCTACACAAGTGAATCACTGGTTCGCTGTAGGGACTCTTAATGACGGCTTTAGCACCGTTTTTGGCGTTAGTGGCGATTTGGCTAGTGCTATAAACGTGTTGGACGAGGCCGCGATGGCGCAACCTTGGGACTTCGGTTCAGGCGGGCCTCAGGCGGGGCTGTGGAGCGTTGGGGGTTTCACGTTCGATCTGGCTTCGTCGACTATCGTCACTCAAGTTCCCGGTTTCCTTAATGTTACAGGCACCGGAACTCTAAGCGGTAACGGGTTTGACCCCACACAAGCCACTTTTAGCTTAACAGTCAATCAGCTCGGTACGCGACTCGTGTTTGGGGCAATTACAAACACTGTTCCTGATGGCGGCGCGACCGTCATGTTGCTCGGCTGGGATGGCCTTAGCGCGCTTGGCATTGCACGGCGCTTCCTGAAGAGTTAAACAGTTCAACCAGCTACTTGCCACAAGAGTGGCCGTTCTTAGGAGCGGCCACTCTTTTTTTGTACGCGTAGCGGGCCAGCTCCGATTTTCCGTTTCCCCCAAACCAGTCTGCCCACCTTTGTTTGGCAATCCCACTTGGCACATCTCGTTTAGATTCAGCGTGCAAATGACGAACTCGTAGCGGCCTGCGGGATGGAGCCGAGGCAGCAACCGGACGACTTCTAATGAATTAGGTCGCGGCTCAAACGGGCTCTTAAGCAGCGAGCACTTTCACTGTCGGGATTTCCATTTCGATAGATCGCCCCAGGAAATCGAACAGGACACGAATGCGCTCTTTAGCGGGAAGCAAATGAGTTACCAAGACCTCCAACCCCTGAAAAGGCCCTTCGATGATTTCAACCGATTGACCGACTTTGACGGAGCAGTCGACAGTCACGACCTCTTCCGCGCCCACTCTTGATTGGAGCGCGGCCACAATATTTTCCGGCAATGTTGCCAGGCGATCTCCAAAGTGGACTATCCCGCGATTCCGTGAGAACTTTCGACGGCGCGATGTTGCGTCGAATAGATAAATTTTGCGAATAGATACCCGGGAAACATGGCCTCTACAAACCAAACAGGGCCCCTTTGGGTCATTCTCCGGAAACGCAACCGAGGCGAGAAGCACTCGACGCCAAACTGACGCCGGAGCGCAGTCGCGGCCAAATGCTCTCGTTTTGGCTGCGTCGTTAGACAAAACCAAACCGGTTCAGGGACCAACGCCAGCAAGGCAGATGACTGGGTCACACTTCAAACTACGGAATTGGCAGCTCTAAGTTCCAAAAAAATGTAAAGTTTCCCGTCAATCGCGTGGTTTTGGGTACGGAATAAGTGGCGCATCCGCACCCGGACAGGCCGACCAGGCTGAAAACCATCACAGAGACAGCGCCTTGTGACTCAAGGTGAATCAAGAGCCGGCAAACGCGGCTACAGAGCCGGGCCAAACTAGGAATCCTCAACAAGCGTCTGCTTAATCATTTCCGCCGGTAGCGAGGAGCGCGCCGTCAAATTGCATGCAATCTAGCATCGGTTCGCCATTAAAGTGGCAAATGGCGACTACCGGCCACTGCAATGATGGTTAGATTCTTGGATTCTTCGATTGGTCGATTGTCCGCGATCTTGTAGGTTCCCAAACGGCATGGGTGAAGAAAGACCGCAAAAGAGACAAGCTGATGGCCCCATCGCGGCCAACGATGCGCGAGGCCGGCCACGCAGCGTTCATTGCGGGCAAGACGGGATTGGTTCTGGATGCCTATTTTTCCGGCACGAAGATCAAGTGGCTGCTCGACAATGTTCCCAATGCGCGAGCCCGCGCGGAGCACGGCGAACTCGCGTTCGGCACGATCGATACGTGGCTGATCTGGCAACTCACCGAAGGTCGCGTGCATTGCACCGATCCGTCGAATGCCAGCCGGACACTGCTGTTCGACATTCACGCCGGCGCGTGGGACGACGAACTGCTTTCGCTGCTCGACGTGCCGAGAGCGCTGTTGCCGGCCATCGTGCCTTCGAGCGGCGTCTGCGGCCACGCAAGGATCGGCGGCGTTGACATTCCCATCGCCGGCATCGCGGGCGATCAGCAGGCAGCACTTTTCGGCCAGGCATGCCTGTCGCCGGGCCTCGCCAAGAACACGTATGGCACCGGCTGCTTCATGTTGCTCAACACCGGCCGTGAGGCTGTCGCCTCCCGCAACAATCTGCTGACCACCGTCGCGTGGCAGCGCAATGGCGGCACCGACTACGCGCTGGAAGGCAGCGTGTTCATGAGCGGCGCCGTCGTGCAATGGCTGCGCGACGGACTCAAGATCATCCGCACGTCTGCCGACGTCGAAGCATTGGCGGGAAGTGTCGCCGACAATGGTGGCGTCTACCTGGTGCCGGCGTTTGCGGGCCTTGGCGCGCCGCACTGGGATGCCTACGCGCGCGGGGCGATTCTTGGCCTGACGCGGGGCTCCACCGGCGGGCACATCGCGCGCGCGGCGCTGGAGGCCATTGCATTCCAGAGCGCCGACGTGCTGGCGGCAATGGAAAAGGACGCCGGCATCTCGATGCAGGAGTTGCGCGTGGACGGCGGCGCCGCCGCCAATGACCTTCTGATGCAGTTCCAGGCCGACATCCTGCGCGTGCCGGTCGTGCGCCCGAAAGTGCTCGAGACAACTGCGCTGGGTGCGGCTTATCTTGCAGGACTGGCGGTCGGCTATTGGAAATCCGATGCGGACATCGTGTCCAACTGGCAGGTGGACCGACGCTTCGAACCCGCCATGCCGAAAGACCAGGTCGCGACATTGCGCGCAGGATGGGACAAGGCCGTTGCGCGCAGCAAGGCCTGGGCGTGATCGCGACGGGCAGTGTCGATGGCCGGCGCTGACCCGGCGCCCGCCGGCGAGACCGATGCGGGCATCCGCCTGATCGAGGAAGGCAATCGCCTCGAAGATGCGGGAAACTTCGAAGCGGCGCTCGCCAAGTACCAGGAGTCGATCCGCGCCTCGCCCCGCTGGCTACGCGGCTATCTCAACATAGGCAACGCGCTGCAACGTCTTGGCCGCGCAGTTGAAGCGGTAAGTGCGTTGGAAACTGCGCTGCGCATCGATCCCGCGTATGCGCAGGGCCGATTCAATCTGGGCAATGTGCACATGGAAGCGGGGAATCTCGCGGCCGCCGAACATGAATTGCGGGAGGCGCTTCGTCTCGACCCCTCGATGAATCGAGCCGCCATCGCGCTTGCGAATCTTCTGGAGCTGGAGAAGCGGCCGCTGGAGGCCGAACAGGTTCTGCAGGAAGTCCTCGATCGGGCGCCGGACTGCGCACCCGCAGCCTACAACCTCGGGCTGCTCCTGCAAAGCCGCGACGACAGCGATGCCGCGGAACGGCTGTTTCGCACCTGCATCGACGCCGACCCGTCCTTCGTCGCCGCCTATGTCGCTCTCGGCGATGTCACCCGAAACGCAGGGCGCGCCGCGGATGCGGAAGAGTGGTATCGCAGGGGCCTCGCCGCCGATCCAGCCGCACCGGCCGCATGGAGCGCGATGCTGCTTTCGTTCCTGAATCGCGACGACCTGAGCGACACGGAGATTACTTCGGAGCACTTGCGCTTCGGGGAGGCATTCCCCGAGCCCGCGTCGGCGCGGCGGTCGCGCAAGTCGCGTGTGCGCGGGCATTCGAGGCTGCGCATCGGCTACCTGTCCGGCGATTTCATTCAACACCCGGTCGCGCTGTTCCTGCGTCCCGTGCTCATGCAGCGCGATCGCGCAAATTTCGAAGTCTTCTGCTACTCGAACAATCCGAAGGAAGATGGCATGACCCGGGATATCCGCTCCCATGTCGACCATTGGCGCGCCATCCATGACCGCGACGATCCCGCCGCCGCGCAACAAATTCGCGCGGACGAACTCGACATCCTCATCGACTTGTCGGGCCATTCGGCGCGGTCGCGAATTGGATTGTTCAACCACGGCTGTGCGCCGGTCCAGGCCACGTGGCTGGGCTACCTCCATACGACGGGCTTGAAATCCACCGACTTCAGGATCTGCGACGGGTATACCGACCCCGTGGGCGTGGCAGAGCCATTCAACATCGAGACGCTGCTACGGCTGCCCGACAGCCAGTGGTGCTATTCGCCCGTCTTCGAGATACCACGGGTGCCGGCGCCTCGCGACGCGCCGGCGCGTGTCGTCTTCGGCTCGTTCAATCATGCGTCGAAAATCAGCGACCACTGTCTCGACCTGTGGTGCCGCGTGCTGGATACGGTCCCCCACTCCGAACTGCGGATTCATGCCGCGCCACCGGGACGCGCGACGTCCGACCTGCATCAGCGAATAGTGTCGCGGGGCATCGATGCAGGTGCGCATTTCGATCCATCCGCGTACGAGCATCGACGCCTATTTTTCAGCGATTGGCAACGTCGACGTCGCGCTCGACACTTTCCCCTATAACGGTGGCACGACGACGTTCGACGTTCTCTGGATGGAAGTTCCGTTGGTTGCGCTGGCCGGTACGCGCTCGGTGGCACGTTCGGGCGTAAGTATCCTGTCCACCCTCGGCATGCCGGAATTGATCGCGAAGTCCGACGACGAGTACGTTGCCCTCAATGTGAAGTTGGCGGCGGATGCGGGCAGGCGACGCGACCTGCGCGGGACATTGCGCGATCGGATGCGGCAGTCGCCGCTGATGGATGCCTCGCGATTCACGCGCAACCTCGAGGATGCGTTCCGGCGCATGGTCGAGGAATCCGGGAATCCCTGAGGACGCTCCCGGGCCCGTGCGAACCACTACCATCGTCGTTCCCGCGCAGGTGCGAACCCCTACCCCCGTCGTTCCCGCGGAAGCGGGAACCCAGCGACGTTGCTTCTCTCCAGAAGACGCTGGGTTCCCGCTTTCGCGGGAACGACGTGGCTTGTGTGGGTTCCCGCTTTCGCGGGAACGACGTGGCCTTGTGTGGGTTCCCGCTTCCGCGGGAACGACTTGACCTCTTGTGAGGGCCGCGAACAAGTGTATATACTCCTATTTAGGTGCATATGCTCCTATATTGCTTGCGCCTAGGTTGCTGTGCCCGTGTACCGCTGCATCCAGACCGACTGTGACGACTCGTTCAACTTCCGTGGCCGCGCCTTTTTCAGCTCCGTGCGCCTGTTCGCGCCTCCGCCGTGCAACGCGCGCGTTGACGCAGCTCTATGACGACGCACTGGAATCCATCGGCTTGCGGGTGACGCAATTGTCGCTGTTGCGCACGCTGGAGCGCCACGGCGCGCTGCGCATCGGCGAACTCGCGGCCCGCAACCTGCTCGACCGGACGGCGCTCTCCCGCAATCTCGATCCCCTCGCACAACGCAAGCTGGTGGCGATCGTGCCAGGACGCGACGCGCGGACGCGCGAAGTCAGGCTGACCCGCCAGGGCTCCGCCGCCATCGCGGCGGCAGCACCCCATTGGGAACGTGCGCAGAGGGAGGTCGCCCGGCGCGTCGGTCGCGATCGCCTCGATGAGCTTTATGCGGTACTTCTCGACATGGAATCGCTACACCCGGACCCCGCTTCGCGCGCGGCCTGATCCACCCGCTCAAGGAATTGCAATGGCCAACACTACCGCCGCCGATTGGCGTACACCGACCGTCATCCTCGTTTGCGGCGGCATCATCCTGACCCTTTCGCTGGGCATCCGGCACGGCTTTGGCCTCTTCCTGCAGCCCATATCGCACGACATGGGCTGGGGCCGCGAGACGTTTGCGCTCGCCATTGCGGTGCAGAACCTGGTGTGGGGAGCGACGCAACCCTTTGCGGGCATGATCGCCGACAAGTACGGCACCGCGCGGGTCGTGCTCGTCGGCGCCGCGCTCTACGCGCTGGGCCTGGTCGCCATGGCCAACTCGCATTCGCCGGTCGTGTTCGTCCTGACCACGGGACTGCTCATCGGCGTGGGACTCTCCGGCGTTTCGTGGAGCGTGATTTCCGGCGTGCTTGGAAGAAGTTTCCCACCGGAAAAGCGCAGCATGGTGCTGGGGATCTCAGCCGCAGCCGGATCCTTCGGACAATTCGCGATATTGCCGTTGACGCAGGGGCTGCTTGCATCCATCGGCTGGTACGGCGCGCTGCTCGGGAATGGCATGCATCGCGCTGCTGATCGCGCCGCTCGCGGCGGCGCTGGTCGAACGGCGCGTGTCTGCGGCGCATGAGTTCAAGCAATCGGCCGGGCAGGCGATGGAGGAAGCGCTGGGCCACCGCGGCTATGTTCTGCTCACTGTCGGATTTTTTGTCTGCGGCTTCCAGGTGGTGTTCATCGGCGTGCACCTGCCCGCCTATCTCGCGGATAAAGGCATCGGCGCCAACGTCGCGGTGACCGCGCTGGCACTCATCGGACTGTTCAACATCATTGGCGCGTATCTCGCCGGGTGGCTGGGCGGCAAGCTGCCCAAGAAATATATTCTTTCGGCAATCTATTTCGCGCGCGCCGTCGTCTTCGCGCTCTTTATCTGGGTTCCGATCAGCGTCGCCAGCGTTTACGCGTTCGCCATCGCGATGGGATTCCTGTGGCTGTCGACGGTGCCGGTCACCAATGCCATCGTCGCGCAGATCTTCGGCGTTCGCTATATGGCAATGCTGTCGGGGTTTACGTTCTTTTCGCACCAGATCGGCAGCTTCCTGGGCGCATGGCTGGGAGGAAAGATGTTCGACCTGACCGGCAGCTACGACATCGTGTGGTACCTGTCCATCGCGCTCGCGCTTCTCGCCGGACTCATCAACCTGCCGATCGACGAACGCACGATCAGGCGCCCTGCGCTGCAAACCGCCTAGGCGACCGCTCGCGGGAATGAATCGGCGGCGATCTGGTCGACCGCGTCGGTGATGATCGTATCCACACCCCAGCCGGCCAATTCCGATACGCGCACGGGTTCGTTCGGCGTGTAGCAGCACACCCGGTAGCCCGCGCGGTGTGCCGCCTTGACGATATCGGCGGTGAGCAGTTCGTGATTCGCGTCGAGCGCCACGCAGTCCAGAGCGCGCAGGCGCCCCAGCCAGTCATCCGGCAACTCGTCCAGCAACAGTGCGCGCGGCAGCTGCGGCGACGCATCCCGCGCGGCGACCAAAGACGCCTCGTCGAAAGAGGACAGCAAAGGAGGAACTTCGGCGTCGCGCCAGAGCGCCGTGGCGTCGAGCGCCACCGCGGCGCCGGTCTCGCGCTCGCGGCCCGGCATCGCCTTGATCTCGACATTGCACGCGACGCCATGCGCGCGCGCCCACCGGGCGATGGACGCAAACGTGGGCAGCATTTCTCCCGCGTATTTCGCCGAGTGCCAGCCGCCGGCATCCAGCCGCGAAAGCTCCCGCCACGGCAGCGCATCGGCGCGCCCGCGCCCGCTGGTGGTCCGCTCCAGCGTCGCATCGTGCAGCAGGAACGCCACGTTGTCCGCCGCGAGCTTCACGTCGAACTCCACCATCCCGTAGCCATGGGCGTGCCCGACACGCATGGCGGTGAGCGTGTTCTCGGGCGCCTGCTTGCCGGCGCCGCGATGGGCGCACAGCCGGGGATAGGGCCAGGGAGGAAGCGGTTTTGTCATCGGCGCGTTCTATACGAGCAAATTCACGACAGGCGTGCGCCCGTCGCCGTGTCGAAAAGGTAGACATGCTTCGGGTCGGCTGACAGGTGCAGTGTCGATCCCAACGGGGGATCCACACCGTGCGGCAATCGGGCGATGATCATGCCTGCACCGTGTCCGATATGCAAAAGCGTGTCGGCGCCCAACTGCTCCACCATCTCGACGCTGCCCGACACGATCGCGTCGCGCGGGTCGCCGATGCGAAGGTGCTCGGGACGCACACCTGCCGTGACGGCCCGTCCCGCTTCCGCGCCACCCACGGCCGCGGTCACGATGCCTCCCGCGAGCAACGCGAAACGCGATCCGCCCTCCGCTTTGGCCGGCATGAAATTCATCGCCGGCGAGCCGATGAAGCCCGCGACGAAAAGCGTCGCCGGGTTCTGGTAGACCTCCATCGGCGTTCCGATCTGTTCGGCCCGCCCGGCATTCATGACGACCATGCGCTGCGCAAGCGTCATCGCCTCGACCTGGTCGTGCGTCACGTAGAGGCTGGTGGTCCCCAGCCGCCGATGCAGCTTCTGGATCTCGAAGCGCATTTGCACCCGCAGCTTGGCGTCGAGGTTGGACAGGGGCTCGTCGAAGAGGAACACCGCCGGTTCGCGCACGATCGCGCGGCCCATTGCGACGCGCTGGCGTTGACCGCCGGAAAGAGCGCCCGGCTTGCGCTCCAGAAGCGACCCGAGTTCGAGGATTTCCGCCGCGCGATTCACACGCGCCACGATGTCGTCTTTCGTGAACTTGCGAATCTTGAGGCCATAGGCCATGTTCTGGAACACGCTCATGTGCGGATAGAGCGCATAGTTCTGGAAGACCATCGCGATGTCCCGGTCCTTGGGCTCCAGACGGTTCACGACACGGTCGCCGATGACGATTTCGCCTGCCGTGATGGTTTCCAGGCCGGCCACCATCCGCAGCAGCGTCGACTTGCCGCACCCGGACGGCCCGACGATCACGACGAACTCGCCGTCGGCGACGTCCGTGGTGACGCCATGGATGACCTCCAGCGTGCCGTAGCTCTTGCGCACGTCGCGGAATTGCACTCTCGCCATCGCTATTTCTCCGCGTCCACCAGGCCTTTGACGAACCACTTCTGCATCAGGAGCACCACCAGAGCCGGCGGAATCATGGCGAGCATCGCCGTGGCCATTACGAGATTCCACTCGGTGGCGGCGTCACCCGCGGAAATCATCCGCTTGATGCCGATCACCGTCGTATACATCTCCTCCTGGGTCGTTACCAGCAGCGGCCACAGGTACTGGTTCCAGCCGTAGATGAACGTGATGACGAACAGCGCGGCGAGGTTGGGCCGCGACAATGGGATGACGACATCCCACAGAAAACGCAGCGGTCCGGCGCCGTCGATGCGTGCGGCCTCGGCCAGCTCGTCGGGAATGGTCAGGAAGAACTGGCGGAGCAGGAAGGTCGCGGTGGCCGACACGATCAGCGGAATCGTGAGGCCCGCATAGGAATCGAGCATGCCGAGGTCGGAAACGACCTGGTACGTCGGCAGGATGCGCACCTCGACCGGCAGCATCAGCGTGACGAAGATCAGCCAGAACGCGGCGTCACGGAAGGGAAAGCGAAAGTAGACGATGGCGAAAGCCGACAGCAACGAGATGGCAATCTTGCCTACGGCAATCACCAGGGCGCTGATGAGGCTGTTGACCATCATCCGATTGACGCCGGCTCCGGCGGATTCTCCGGCGCCATGCGCCAGCACCTTCCCGTAGTTCTCCAGGAGGTGCGTTCCCGGTACCAGTGGCATCGGTGAGTGGATGACGTCTTCCGTGGTGCGGGTCGAGGCGACGAACGTGATGTACACCGGCAGCGCAACCAGCAGCACGCCGAACACCACGATCAGGTGCGATACGAACGTCAGCCAGGGCCGGTTCTCGACCATCAATAGTGGACCTTCTTCTCCACGAACCGGAACTGGAACACGGTGAGCGTGATCAGGATCACGATCAGGATGACGGACTGCGCGCCTGAACTGCCGAGGTCAAGGCTTTTGAAGCCGTCCTTGTAGAGCTTGTAGACAAGGATCTCGGTGGCCTGCCCTGGTCCACCGGACGTCGCGGTGTCGATGATCCCGAACGTATCGATGAATGCGTACACGAAGTTGATGACGACCAGAAAGAACGTCGTCGGCGACAGCAGGGGAAAGGTGATGGTGATGAATCGCTTCAGCGGGCCCGCCCCGTCGATCGCCGCCGCTTCGAGCAGCGATTTGGGAATCGATTGCAATCCCGCAAGGAAGAAAAGAAAGTTGTAGCTGACCTGTTTCCACACGGCCGCGCCGACTACCAGCGCGATGGCCTGCTCGCTGTTCAGCACGAAGTTCCATTCCACGCCTGCTTGTCTCAACCAGTACGCGGCGATGCCGATCGATGGATTGAACAGGAACACCCAGAGCACCGCCGCGATCGCCGGCGCGACGGCATAGGGCCAGATGAGCAGCGTCTTGTAGGCGGTGGCGCCGCGGACGATCCGGTCGGCAAAGACCGCCAGGACCAGCGAGATCGACAGCCCGAAGAAGGCCACCAACGATGAAAATACGGCCGTGACCCGGAACGACGCAAGATAATGCTCGTCGTTCCACAAATCGCGGAAGTTATCGAGCCCGACGAACTGCAGGTTCCCGCCGAACGCGTCCTGGATGTAGACCGACTGGTAGACGGCCTGCCCCGCCGGCCAAACAAAGAACACCAGCGTCAGAGCGATCTGCGGCAGGATCAGCGCATAGGGAACCCAGGCGGACTGGAACCGCGCGCGCTTTTCCATCGCCATGTCGCGCCCGGCTCCCCTTGTCCGCTATCGTGGTGAGTTGCAGGTTAGTTGCTCAACTCCACGTCGATCCGGACGCGCACGCGAGGCGGGCGCGAGCCGGAATCCAGTGACGTTCAAGGCACTGGGTTCCCGCTCAATGACCAAAATGAGCGGGAACGACGACATGCAGAAGTGTCGTGAATTTCATACTCAGTACAGCATGTGGCTTGCACACTGCCCGGCCTACTCCTTCGCCGTCTTCGCGAACTTGGCGATCTGATCGTTGCCCCGCGCCACGGCGGCATCGAGTCCTTCCTTGGCGGTCTTCTTGCCGGCCCACACGCCTTCCAGCTCCTCGTCGATGATGTCGCGGATCTGCACAAAATTGCCCAGACGCACGCCGCGCGACTTGTCCGTGGTCTTGACGATCATCTGCTTGACCGAGACATCGGTGCCCGGATTTTTTTCATAGAAGCCGGATTTCTTCGTGACCTCGTAAGCCTGCATTGTGATCGGGAGGTAGCCGGTGGTCTGGTGCCAGACGGCCTGCCGTTCCGGGTCGGACAGGAAGGTGAAGAACTTTGCGACGGCCTTGTACTCCTCTTTGGACTTGCCGCCCATCACCCACAGCGACGCGCCGCCGATGATGGTGTTTTGCGGCGCACCCGCGACGTCCGCGTAATAGGGCAAGGGCGCGACCGCGAACTTGAACTTGGCGTTCTGCTTGATCGTGCCATAAGCCGCCGACGACGACGTCAGCATTGCACAATCGCCGCTGTAGAATTTGGCTTCGGGTTCGTTCTTGCGGCCGGCATAGGTGAAGTAGCCCTTCTTCGCCCAGTCCTGCATATTGGCGATGTGCTTGACCTGCAGCGGACCATTGAAAACCAGCTTGGGATCGCTGCCGCCGAACCCGTTTTCCTTCGTCGCGAACGCGGTGTTGTGCCACGCGGAGAAGCTTTCGAGCTGCACCCACGATTGCCAGCCCGTCGTGAAGCTGCACGTCGACGCGCCGGCGGCCTTGATCTTGGCGGCGGCGGCCATCACTTCCGGCCATGTCGCCGGCGCGCGGTTGGGATCGAGCCCGGCCTTCGCGAAGGCATCCTGGTTGTAGTAGAAGACGGTGGTCGAGCTGTTGAAGGGGAACGACAGCATTTGCCCCTTGGTGTTCGTGTAATAGCCCGCGACCGCGGGAATGTAAGTCTTGGGATCGAACTTCTCGCCGGCCCCGGCCATCACCTCGTACACCGGCTTGATCGCGCCCTTGGCCGACATCATCGTCGCCGTTCCGACCTCCTGCACCTGCAATATCGCCGGCGCACTGCCCGCGCGATAGGCGGCAATGGCCGAGGCCATCGCTTCCGGGTAACTACCCTTGAACACCGCGTTGACCTTGTAGTCCTTCTGGCTTTCGTTGAACTTCTTGGCGAAGTCGTTGATGCGATCGTTGTTCGCACCCGTCATCGCATGCCAGAACTGGATTTCGGTGACGGCCTGCGCCGACGCCGCAAATGCCAACACCGTGGCCGCGACCACCAACCGCCGGAAAACCGAAATGCCGTGCGCCATGAAACTCCTCCTTGTGAACCGGGCAGTCTGCCTCTGGTTGGTGACGATTCTATGTCATTTGGTTGATACCGACATGCCGATTGCCGTCGTTCCCGCTCACTTTGGCAACTGAGCGGGAACCCGGTGATGTCTGCAACGAGCCGCTGGGTCCCCGCTCAGTTGCCAAAGCGAGCGGGGACGACCACCGATGGGCCATCAGTCTGCGTGTCCAGGCTGCGGCATTGGCGCCACGACCGGCATCTCTGCGGACGCCGGCGTCACGTCGTGCGTATGGCCCGCCAGCAGCGTGTACGCCGTGGGCACGACGAACAGCGTGAGGAACGTTCCGAATGTCATGCCGCCGACGATGACCCAGCCGATCTGCGTGCGCGATTCCGCGCCCGCGCCGGTCGCCAGCGCCAACGGCAGCGCACCCAGCACCATCGCGCCGGTTGTCATCAGGATCGGGCGCAGCCGCAGCGTCGCGGCGTTGACGACCGCCTGCATCATCGGTTCGCCCTTGTCCCGCAACTGGTTCGAGAACTCGACGATCAGGATGCCGTGCTTGGTGATGAGACCGACCAGTGTCACCAACCCCACCTGGCTGTAGATGTTGAGCGTACCGCCCGCCAGCCAGAGCGTGAACAGCGCACCCGTCATCGACAGCGGCACCGACAGCATGATCACGAACGGATTGATGAAGCTCTCGAACTGGGCCGAGAGCACGAGGTAGATGAATGCCAGCGCCAGGATGAACGTGAAGTAGATTTCGCCGCCCGATGCGCGGAACTCGCGCGACTGTCCGTCGAGATCGGTCTGTGCGGTGTTGGGCAGCGCAACCTTGGCCGCCTTGTTCATCGCCTCCAGCGCCTCGCCGACCGCAAAACCGGGCGCCAGCGTGCCGGTGACTTTGACCGCGCGCAGCCGGTTGAAGTGGTTGAGCGACTGCGGCGCGACGCCTTCGCGCACGTCGACGAGGTTGGACAGCTGCACCATCCCGCCGTCGCGCGCGCGGACATAGGCGTCGCTGATGTCGGCCGGCGTGGTCCGGTCCAGCGGCGCGACCTGCACGATGACGTCGTATTGCTCGCCTTCGCGCTTGAACCGCGTCACCTGGCGCCCCCCCAGCATCGTCTCCAGCGTGCGGCCGACCGTTTCCACGGCCACGCCGATATCGGAAAGCTTGTCGCGGTTGATGGCGACCCGGACTTCGGGCGTATTGAGCCGCAAGTCCGTCTGCAGGTTCTGCACGCCCGGATATTTGCGGACCTCCTCCAGAAAGCGGTCCACCGTACGCTGCAGTTCCGCATACGGCACCTGCGACATCACGACATATTCGATCGGCGTGGAGCGGAACGACTGGCCGAGCGACGGCGGATTGTTCGGAAACGCAATGGCCCCCGGGATGGACGCAAGCTTGGGCCGCAACTCTTCGGTGATCGTCTGCTGCTTTTTCTTTCGCTCTTCCCAGGGCTTCAGGCGCAACACCGCGTTGCCGTCGACGACGGTCGGAAAGCCCTGGATCGACGTGTACGCCTCGGCCTCAGGAATTTGCGAGTAGAACTCCTCGATCGGACGTATCTGGTCGGCGACGTACGAAGGCGTCGAGCCTTGCGGTGCGGTCACCAGCCCGAACACGACGCCGCGGTCCTCGATGGGGGCCAGTTCGGCCTTGAGCACCACGAAGAACAGTCCGCCCAAACCCAGGACCACCAGCCAGACCATCGCCACCACCCAGCGTGCATGCAACGCTGCGGTCAGCGCGCGGCGATAGCCGTTCGTAAGCGCATTGATCCAGCTTTCGATCGTGTTGTAGATCCATGAATGGCGCTCCTGGTGCTTCAGCAGCAGCGAACACATCATGGGCGACAACGTCAGCGCGACGAAACCCGACACCATGACCGCGCCGGCCAGCGTCAGTGCGAATTCGATGAAGAGGCGTCCGGTGCGGCCGGTGGCAAACGCCAGTGGCGCGAACACCGACGCGAGAGTGAGCGTCATCGCGATGATCGCGAAGCCGATTTCCCGCGCGCCCTGGATAGCCGCCTCCTTGCGCGGCATGCCTTCCTCGACATGGCGGAAGATGTTCTCGAGCATGACGATGGCGTCGTCGACGACGAGGCCGATCGCCAGCACGATCGCGAGCAGCGACAGCGTATTGATCGTGAAGCCGAACGCATACATGATCCCGAACGTGCCGATCAGAGACACCGGGATCGTGATGATGGGAATGAGCGTCGCGCGCAGACTGCGCAGGAAGAAGTAGATGACCAGCACGACCAGCAGGATCGCCTCGCCGATCGTCTCGAAAACCGAGTTGATCGAACGGTCGATGAACACCGACGTGTCGTACGCGACGATCAGCTTCATGCCGGGGGGCAGCGCCGGATTGATCTTGTCGACCTCTTTCTTGACCGCGTTCGACAGCTCCAGCGGATTGGATACCGCCTGCTTGATGACGCCGATATTGAGCGACGACTTGCCGTTGAAGCGCGAGATCACGCGCTCGTCGATGGGCCCGATCGCCGCAGTGCCAACATCGCGGATGCGGACCGGGTAGCCGCCGACGTTGGCCACGATGATGCTGTTGAATTGTTCGGGGGTACGGGTGTCCGTTTCAGCGACGACGGTGAACTCGCGCGACGACGACTCGATGCGTCCGGCTGGAATTTCGGCGTTCTGCTTGCGTATGGCGTCCTCGACGTCCTGCACGGTGAGCTTGTACGCAGCCAGCCGGGTGCGATCCAGGTTGATGCGCATCGACACCTGGCGCTCGCCGAAGATGCGCACGTCCGCTGCGCCCGGCAGCACCGACAGCCGCGGCTGAACGTAGCGTTTCACATAGTCGGACGCCTCGAGGGTGGACAGCGTCCCGGCCTGCACGGCGATGTAGATGATCGGGTTGGAGTCGGCCTCGACCTTGGCGATGATCGGCTCGTCAATCGTGTCGGGCAGCTTGCCCCGCGCGCGCGCCACCTTGTCGCGCACGTCGGCCGCGGCCGAATCCGGATCGCGCTTGAGTGTAAAGCGCACGTTGATGCGAGAGGTTTCCGAGCGGCTCTGCGACGTCATCACCTCGACGCCCTCGATGCCGGCCAGCGAGTCCTCCAGCGGCTTCGTCACTTGCGACTCCACTACTTCGGCAGAAGCTCCGCGGTAGGTGACGGAGACGCTGACGACCGGCTCGTCGATGCGCGGATACTCGCGCACCGACAACCGGGTGTACGAGATGAGACCGATCAATACGATGATCAGCGAAAGTACCGTCGCGAAGACGGGCCGCTTGATGCAAATCTCGGGAAGCATCATGGCCAGTACTCCTCGCGGCCTAGGACTTCGGCGCCGGCGCCGACACGTTGTCGGCCTTGGCGGGTGACGCGTTGGCCGGCGTGATGACGACCGGTCCTCGCTCGGCCGGCATTGCAGGCGCCGCCGCAGGTGTGGCTGCCAGCGACGACGCCGCCGGCGCAGTGGTGACTGTCACCGGCGCGCCATCGCGCAGCTTCAATTGCCCGGCCGTCACGACGAGGTCGTCCTTGGCCACGCCGGTGAGTATTTCCACTTTCGAATCGCGTCGCTGTCCGACGTCGACCCTGACGCGCACAGCCTTGCCGTCGACGACGCGGTAAACGAATTGCTGATCGCCCTGCGGCACCAGCGCCTGCTCGGGCAGCACCAGTGCGTCCTGCGCATCACGGGTGATGAGACGAACCCGCGCGAACATTCCCGGACGTAGCGACGTGTCGGGGTTGCGCACCATCGCGCGAATCACCACCGAACGCCCCGCAGCGTCGATCAACGGGTTCACAGCGAATACCTTGCCCTCGAACGTCTTGCCGGGAAGCGCATCCAGCTGAACCTGCAGCGGCTGGCCGACCTTGACCTGCCGCATGTAGATCTCGGGTACGCGGAAGTCGACTTTCAACGGATCGATCGATTCCAGGTTCACGAGATCGGCGCCTTCCTTGACGTAGTCGCCAAGCGATACCGAACGCAGCCCGATGACACCCGAAAACGGCGCGCGCAGGTCCATCTTTGCGAGCTTGGCCTCCGCCAATTGCGTCGCGGCTTCCGCCACCTTGAGGTTGTTCTCGGCTTCGTCCTTGGCCTGACCGGAGATGAAGTTGCTCTTGGCCAGGTCGACCGCACGATCGAATTTCGTCTTGGCCAGCACCAGATTGGCGCGGGCCTGCTGGGCTTCGGCCAGCGGCACCGCGGGGTCGAGCCGTACCAGCATCGCGCCCTTGGCGACCGGCTGGCCCTCCTGGAATGCGATAGCGCTGATCCGTCCGGCTACTTCGGGCCGCAGCGTCACCGATTCGTCCGAACGCAGGCTGCCGACCGCGGTGATCGTTTGGGGCAACGACTGCGTGATTACCGGTACCGCCTCCACCGTCACGCTACCGGGCGCCGGTGCGCCGCCCTTGGCGGCCGACGCCGCCGGTGCGCCAGGCGAACCGGCCCCCTGCGCGGGCGCGCCGCCTCGCTGCGTGCCGAACCAATAACCACCACCCACCGCGAGCGCGAGTAACAACGCGGCGATGGCGCCTGCAAGCGCTCTGTTCATTTATTTGACGATCTTTGAAAAGCTGCCATTGAGAAATTCTTCGGTTGCCAACGCAGTTTCGGCCGCAGATAAGGGCCGCGACATACAAAAACCGCGGTTCGGGCAACCTCGTTGTGATGGTGCGCCGGGACGGGCTGGCGGCCCGTGGACGGCAAAACCCTAATTATGCGCGGGACGGCTCCCGTCGCCAAACCCTTAGGCGGGCACCTGGCCGACAAAAGGCGCCCCGATCCTGCACTGCTAGAATCCATGGAGTGTTCCTCGGTGCCCGGAGTTCCCCCATGTACCTGCATTCCATCGGCCGGATTCACTCGGCAATCAGCCTATCGCGACCGTTTCGGCGCCAAACGCTCGCGCTCTTGGCGCTGACGGCCCTTGCCGTCCTCGTTCCGGCACCCGCTATGGCGCAAGCGTACCCTACCCGGCCCGTGAAACTCGTCGTGCCCTTCCCGCCAGGCGGATCGCTGGATTTCACGGGTCGCCTGATCGCGCAGCGGCTGACCGAGATGTGGGGCCAGTCAGTCGTTGTAGAGAACAAACCGGGCGCGGGCGGGAACATCGGTGCGGACCTCGTTGCCAAGTCGCCCGCGGATGGCTACACGATCCTGCTGGGCGCGCTGTCGACGCACGCGGTCAACCCCAACCTCTACGCGAAGATGCCTTACGACGCGGTTCGGGACTTCGCGCCGATCACGCTGCTGGCGACGACGCCCAACGTGCTCGTCGTCAACGCGGCGACACCGGTCAGCAACGTCAAGGAATTCATCGCGTGGACCAAGGCGAATCCCGGCAAGCTGGCATTCGGCTCGGGAAGCAACGGCAGCGCAGGTCACCTGGCCGGTGAGTTGTACAAGGTCGAGACGGGCACGGACGCCGTGCACATCCCGTTCAAGGGCGGCGCGCCCGCCACGCAGGCGTTGCTTGCCGGCGATACCCAATTCATGTTCGACAATCTCGCCAACGCAATGGCGCAGGTCAAAGCAGGAAAATTGAAGGCGATCGCGGTGACGACTTCCGAGCGTTCGAAGCTCGCACCAGAGTTGCCGACGATGGCCGAAGCCGGATTGCCCGGCTTTGATATCTCGACCTGGTACGGGCTGTTCGCTCCCGCCGGCACGCCACCGGCGGTCATCGCGAAGTGGAACGCCGACGTAAACAAGATCCTGACGTCGCCGGACGTACGCGCCAAGCTGATGGCCGAAGGCGCCGAGCCCGCGCCGGACACGCCGGAGCAATTCGCCCAGTTCATCGCGCGCGAACTCGCCAAGTACGCGAAGATCATCAAGGCATCGGGCGCCAAGGTGGATTGAGGCACAGTGTCGTTGTTGCGATCGAACCGCGGCTTTCGACCGCGGGCAAACCAAACAATGGAGGCTGGGATGACATTCAGTTCGACGCGCTGGATTGCACGGGCGGTCCTCGCTGCGGTGAGCGCCTTGCTCGTCACCACCGCTGCGTCACAGGGCTTTCCCAATCGGCCGGTGCGTGTGGTCGTGCCCTTCCCGGCCGGCGGCACCACCGATCTAATCGCGCGCGCTGTCTCCCAGAAATTGACCGAGTCGACCGGACAGCCGTTCGTCGTCGACAACCGCCCCGGTGCCGGAGGCAACATCGGCTCGGAATTGGTGGCCAAGTCTCCTCCGGACGGCTACACGCTGTTGATGGGAACCGTGGGAACCCACGCGATCAATCCCGGGCTCTATCCCAAGATGCCGTACGACCACGTGCGCGATTTCACGCCAGTGATCCTGGTCGCCGGCGTGCCCAACGTGCTGGTGGTGAATCCGTCGCTGCCCGTGAATTCCGTGCAGGAACTGATCGCCTATGCAAAGGCGAATCCCGGCAAGCTCAATTTCGCGTCGTCCGGAAACGGCACCTCGATTCACCTGTCAGGTGAATTGTTCAAGACGATGGCGGGCGTGCAGATGACGCATGTCCCGTACAAGGGAAGCGCACCGGCGCTGCAGGACTTGGTGGGCGGACAGGTGCAACTGATGTTCGACAACCTGCCGTCGTCGCTGGCGCTCATCAAGGGCGGCAAGTTGAAGCCGCTGGCCGTGACCAGCCTGTCGCGCGCTGCCGCGCTGCCGGACGTGCCGACACTTGCCGAATCGGGCTTGCCGGGATTCGAGGCGTCATCGTGGTTCGGACTGCTTGCACCTGCGGGCACTCCGCCTGCCGTCGTGACCAAGCTCAATACCGAAGTGGCGAAATGGCTCGCGTCGCCGGAAGCCAAGGAGAAACTGCTTGCGCAGGGCGCCATCGCTGCTGGCGGCACGCCAGAGGACTTCGCCAAACACATCGCGGCGGAAACGGCGAAATGGCAGAAGGTGGTGAAAGAGTCGGGGGCGAAGGTCGACTGAGGTCGATTGTCACCAAGTTCGGATGGCACAAGCTCGAGCGGCTCAAGCTCGATCGGCTCAAGTTCGACGTGGTGGGAGCTTCCAGACTGAACAGATCAGGAAGCCCCAGCCGGCGAGAAACGCAGCGCCGCCGAAAGGCGTAATCATCCCCAGCTCCCGCAGGCCCGTCAGCGCGACCACATACAGGCTGCCGGAAAACAGCACGATCCCTGACGCGAAGAGGTTCCCCGCCTTCGCCAAGCCCCGCTTGTCGGGCCACTGTGCGAGCAGGCTGCCTACGCCAAGCAGCGCGAGCGCATGCCAGGCTTGATACTGCACCGCGTTTTGCCATACCGCGGTCATCTGCGGGTCCAGCCTGCCCCGCAATGCGTGCGCGCCGAACGCACCGAGCGCCACCGCGGCAAACATGAAGATTCCTGCCAAGATCAGGGCTAGCCGCGCATTCATTTCCATTACAATTCCCGCTCTGTCCCGCTTTGTCAATTTACGCAACGGATCCTATCGTGCCCATCGAACGCCGCCACGTCGGCAAACGCATGTCGGACATCGTCACTTTCGTTCCCGCGGGCGACCGGTTGGTCTGGCTCGCCGGCCAGGTGGCGGAAGACCCGGCCGCCGATCTGCCGGCGCAGGTGCGTTCGGTGCTCGCGCAAATCGACCGGCTGCTGGCCGAAGTCGGGAGCGACAAGCGCCAGATCATCTCGGCCACGATCTACCTGCCCGACATCAACGACTTTGCGGCGATGAACGTCGTATGGGATGCCTGGGTGCCGCAGGGGCACACGCCCGCCCGTGCCACGGTGGAAGCGAAGCTTGCCAGTCCCGTCTATCGTGTCGAAATCCAGGTCGTCGCGGCCATGCCGGGCGCCAGTACCCTCAACTAGGCCCAAAGCTAGGAGTCATCGGACGTGAGCAACCTTTCCGCCGACAAGCAGGCCATCGTCGCAGCCACGGCGCGGCGCGAGGTTGCCGCCGTCCCCAGCAGTGCCGCAACACTGCCGGTGACACGCGCGATGTTCGACGACTGGATGGTGCCCTGCTATGCGCCGG
This sequence comes from uncultured beta proteobacterium, assembly GCA_963755545.1. Lineage (GTDB taxonomy): Bacteria > Pseudomonadota > Gammaproteobacteria > Burkholderiales > Casimicrobiaceae > VBCG01. Next base: position 21,502 of record CAVWKH010000004.1, read on the forward strand.
CGCCGTTCGTGCCCGTGCGTGGCGAAGGTTCGCGCGTCTGGGACCAGGATGGTCGGATGTACATCGACTTCGCCAGCGGCGTGGCCGTCACTGCGCTGGGACACTGCCATCCGGCGATGATCCGCGCCTTGACAGACCAGGCGTGCACGCTTTGGCACGTGTCGAACTGGCTGACCAACGAGCCCGCGTTGCGCCTTGCCAAGCGGCTTATCGACAGCACGTTCGCCGAGCGCGTGTTCTTCGCCAACTCGGGCGCGGAGGCCAACGAGGCCGCGCTGAAGCTCGCCCGCCGCTATTCGCGCGACCGCGTGGGCGAGAAGAAGATGCGTGTGATTTCGACGATAAACAGTTTCCATGGCCGGACGCTGTTCACCGTCACTGCCGGCGGGCAAGCCAAGTATGCGAGCGGTTTCGGTCCCAACCCCGCCGGTTTCACGCATATTCCTTACAACGATGTCGGTGCGCTCGAACGTGAGTTCGCGGAGCACGGCACGGAAATCTGCGCCGTCATCCTGGAGCCGATGCAAGGCGAAGGCGGCATGCGGCCGGGCACCCCCGCGTTCCTGCAGGCGGCGCGGCGGTTGTGCAGCGAATATGGCGCACTGCTCATCCTGGACGAAATCCAGAGCGGCATGGGCCGAACGGGCACGTTGTTCTCGTACATGCAGAAAGGCATCGTCCCTGACATCCTCACCAGCGCCAAGGGCCTGGGCGGCGGCTTTCCGATCGGCGCGATGCTCACTACCAGCGACATCGCCGGCGCGTTCACTGTCGGTGTTCATGGCACGACCTACGGCGGCAATCCTCTGGCGTGCGCCGTCGCGGGCGCGGTGTTCGATGTGATCAACACCACCGAAGTGCTGGATGGCGTCAAGGCGCGGCACGCGCTGTTCATGGAAGGGCTGAAGGCGATCAACGCGCGCCGCCGTGTGTTCTCCGATTTGCGTGGCGAAGGCGTGTGGATCGGCGGCGAACTGGCCGCGCCATGGCAAGGCAAGGCGATGGACGTGGTCAAAGCGGCCGGCGACGCGGGGCTCATGCTGCTGGTGGCGGGGCCGGATGTCCTCCGCATTGCACCGTCGCTCGTCATCTCGCTCGACGAAATACTCGAAGGTCTGGCGCGTCTCGAGGTCGCGCTGAATCGCGCGCTGCAATAGCGCAACGCGCGCGATGTTCTACATCCGCCCGATAGCGCGCGACGACGTCGCCTCGGTCCTCGCGCTGTCGGAGCGCACCGGCACCGGCCTCACCACGCTTCCTGCCAATCGCGAACGGCTGGCATCGCGCATCGAACGATCGCTGGCGTCGTTCGCCGGGACAGCCGCGAAGGCCGACGCCTGTTACATGTTCGTGCTGATCGACGGCGGCGACGGCAACGGCACGCATGAGCCGGACCGGATCGTGGGCATCAGCGCGATCGAGGCGGCAGTCGGTTTGATCGAACCGTTCTACAACTTTCACGTCGGCACGCTGGTCCATGCATCGCGTGCGCTCGACGTGTACACGGTCGCGCCAACGCTGTTCCTGGCCAACGACCATACCGGACATTCCGAACTCTGTTCGCTCTTCCTGGACCAGGGCTTCCGGCAAGGCAAGAACGGCGTGCTGCTGGCGAAGAGCCGCCTCTTGTTCATCGCCGAGTTCTCACATCTGTTCTCGGCCAAGATCATCGCCGAACTGCGCGGACGGCTCTCGGCCGACGGCAAGAGTCCGTTCTGGGAAGGGCTGGGCCGCCATTTCTTTGCGATGGAATACTCGACGGCGGACTACCTGACCGGGATCGGACAAAAGGCGTTCATCGCCGAGTTGATGCCCAAGCATCCCGTGTACGTGAACCTGCTGCCCGCCGACGCGCGCGACGCGATCGGCGCCGTGCATTCGGACACCGCACCCGCCAAGGCGATGCTCGAGCAGGAAGGCTTTCGTTATGAAGGCTATGTGGACATCTTCGACGCCGGCCCCACCGTGGAATGCTTTCGCGAGGATATTCGCGCCGTGCGTCAGTCGCTGGTGTTGCCGGTGACGCTGGAGGAAGAGGATCCCGTGCCGGACAGCCTCACCGACGACGTCCTCTGGCTGGTCGCGAATCGCGATTTGCAGGATTTCCGGGTGCTGGTGACGGCCGCGCCGGCGCGCGCGGACCGCTTTCCGCTCAAGGCCTATGCGGCAGCGACGTTGCGCGTGGCGGAAGGCGACACGGTTCGCGCGGTGCCGCTCTCGCCCGCTGACCGCTAGCGCCCATGGCCGATTACAACTTCGACGGCATCCCCGGTCCGACACACAACTATTCGGGGTTGGCGACCGGCAATATCGCGTCGGAACACAACGCCGGGCTGGTCGCGAATCCGCGCGACGCTGCACTGCAGGGATTGGCGAAGATGCGCGCATTGGCGGCGCGCGGCTTTCCGCAGGCGGTGTTGCCGCCCCACGAGCGGCCTTTTCTGCCCGCACTGCGCGCGCTGGGCTTTTCCGGGTCCGATGCCGCCATTGTCGAACGGGCTGCCCGCGACGCGCCGGGACTTCTGGCAGCCTGCTCGTCCGCCGCGGCGATGTGGGTGGCCAATGCCGCAACCGTAAGCCCCTCCGCGGATACCGCTGACGGCCGCGTGCACTTCTCGCCCGCCAATCTCGTGTCCCATTTCCATCGCTCGCTCGAAGCACCGACGACGACCGCGATACTGCGTTCCATCTTTGGCGACGCCACGCGCTTTGCGGTACATGATCCTCTGCCCGCCGCGCCGCAATTCGGCGACGAAGGCGCGGCCAACCACACGCGCTTTGCACCGGCTGCCGACAAGCCCGGCGTCGAGTTCTTCGTCTACGGCAAGCGTGGCTTCGGCCCAGCATCCGTTGCCGCCATCGCGCCAAAGCACTTCCCCGCTCGACAGACTGAGGAGGCGTTCGCGGCGGTGGCGCGACGCCATGGCCTCCAACAGAACAGGACCGTGTTCGCACAACAGAATCCCGCCGCTATCGATGCCGGCGTCTTCCACAACGACGTCATCAGCGTCGGACAAGGGAGTGTGTTGTTCTGCCACGAGCGCGCGTACGTCGATCAGAATGCGGTGCTTGCTGAGCTAGCCACCGCCGTGGGTTACGCTTTCGCGCCCGTGATTGTGCGGGAGCGCGACGTGAGCCTTGCCGACGCAGTTTCGACGTACCTGTTCAACAGCCAGTTGATCGAACGCACGGACGGTCGCATGCTTTTGGTCGCCCCATCCGATTGTCGCGAGAACGCGCGGGTGAACGCGTACCTCGACACCCTTGTTTCGGGCGGCGGACCCATTGCCGAAGTGCTGATCTTCGACTTGAAGCAGAGCATGAAGAACGGCGGGGGTCCCGCATGCCTGCGGCTTCGGGTGGCATTGACTGAGGCAGAGCGGACGGCGATCAAGGCCAACGTATTCCTGGATGAGACGTTGGCGCAGGCGCTTGACGTGTGGATCCGCGGGAACTATCGCGATCGCCTGACGCCGAACGACCTTGGCGATCCGCAATTGCTCGACGAATCGCGACGCGCGCTGGACGAATTGTCCCAGTTGCTCAAGATTGGCAGCGTCTATCCGTTCCAGAAGTAGGACGTGGATTCGCGTTGAAACGGGTCAGACATTCCGGCTTTGGTCGTTTATAGCCAAACAGCATATAGACCCGCCGCAAAGATCATTTCCGTCTATTTGCCGGGTTCCCTAGACTGCGGGATCCAGGAGCGTGTCCGGTGCCTTCGCGCCGGCGGCGACCTTGCCTATCCCCCCAATGAACCTGTCCTTGCGTACCGGAGAAGCGGCCCAGCGACTGCGCCACGCCGTCGGGGCGCATGCACCCGCCGTCTTTGCGTCGAGTTTCGGTGCCGAGGACATGGTGATCCTGGACTTGATCGCGTCGGTCGACCTGCCGGTGGACGTGTTCACGCTCGATACCGGCCGACTGCACGACGAAACCTACGCATTCATCGAGGCGGTGCGGTTGCGCTACGGGCGGCCTGTGCACCTCTACGCGCCCGAAGCCGCGGATATCGAACCGTTTGTCGCCGCGCACGGGCCCAATCCCTTTTATCAATCCATCGAATTGCGCAAGCAGTGCTGCGACCTGCGCAAGGTGCGCCCGCTCGCGCGAGCGCTCGCCGGCAAGAATGTGTGGATCACCGGCTTGCGCCGCGGCCAGTCCGTCACGCGCACCGATACGCCCATTCTTGCCCCGGACCCGTCGCACGGCATCATGAAATTGAATCCGCTCGCCGACTGGCAGGAAGACGATGTCTGGTCGTACCTGCGCGCCCACGACGTGCCGACGCACCCGTTGCATCAACGCGGCTATCCGTCCATCGGATGTGCGCCCTGCACCCGCGCGGTGACGCCGGGCGAGGATCCGCGATCGGGTCGCTGGTGGTGGGAAACCGCGGAGCAACGCGAATGCGGCATCCACATCGATGCACACGGTCGCGTCGTCCGCACCCGACCCGAGACCCGTTCCACGACTTTTTCCGCCTAGACGAAACCCAAGCCATGCTTCTGCTCGACGATCCAGCGCTGCGCTCCAAGGAGATTTCGCCGCCGCCCGCTGCGCACCGAAACGCCTATCTGGCCGAACTCGAAGCCGAGTCCATTTTCATCCTGCGCGAAATTGTTGCGGAGTGCCGCAACGTGGCATTGCTGTTTTCCGGAGGCAAGGACTCTGCCGTGGTGCTGCACCTCGCACGAAAGGCGTTCTTTCCCGAGAAGGCGCCGGTGACGCTACTCCACATCGACACCGAGCAGAATTTTCCCGAGGTCATCGCTTTCCGCGACCGCATGGCGCGCGATACCGGTTTGCCGCTCGTGGTCCGCTCGCTGGACGAGTCGATACGCACGGGCCGGGTCCGCCTGCGCGATCCGGCGGAGTCGCGCAATCCGCACCAGGCCGTCACGCTGCTCGATGCCATCAAGGAATTCCAGTTCGATGCCTGCATCGGCGGCGCGCGCCGCGACGAGGAGAAAGCGCGCGCCAAGGAACGCGTCTTCTCGTTTCGAGACGATTCCGGCCAGTGGAATCCGAAGGCGCAACGGCCGGAGTTGTGGTCCCTCTACAACGCGCGCGTGCACAAGGGCGAGAACATGCGCGTGTTTCCGCTGTCCAACTGGACTGAGCTGGACGTATGGCAATACATCCGGCAGGAAGCAATCCCTCTGCCTGAGCTCTATTTTGCGCACGCGCGGGACGTGATCCGGCGCGGCAACGCGCTGGTACCGGTCACCCCGCTCACGCCGGCCGCAACCGACGACGTCATTGAACGGCTGTCCGTGCGCTTTCGCACCGTCGGCGATATTCCGTGCACGGCGCCAGTCGAGTCCAATGCGGCCACGCTCGACGACATCGTCCGCGAAACGGCGTCCACCCGCATCACCGAACGCGGCGCCACGCGCCTCGACGACCAAGCCAACGACGCGGCGATGGAGCTGCGCAAGCGGCAGGGATACTTCTGATGCAGAGCTCTGCCACGCCATTGCGCTTCACCACCGCGGGCAGCGTCGACGACGGCAAGAGCACGCTGATCGGCCGCCTGCTGTGGGACAGCAAGAGCCTGCTCGCCGACCAGGTGACGGCGCTGGAAGCAGGCTCGCGCCGCGCGGGCCTGATGCCAATCGACTTTTCTCTGGTCACCGACGGCCTACTGGCCGAGCGGGAACAGGGCATCACCATCGACGTGGCGTACCGTTACTTCGCCACGCCCGCGCGCAAGTTCATCATCGGCGATTCGCCCGGCCACGAACAATACACGCGCAACATGGTCACGGCCGCCAGCACTGCAGACGTCGCGGTGCTGCTCGTGGATGCCGTTCACGGCTTGCAGCCCCAAACGCGGCGCCATGCGTTCCTCGCGCGCTGGGCGGGAATATCCCGGCTTGTGTTGGCCGTGAACAAGATGGATCTCGTCAACTGGGACCGCGAACGTTTCGAGGAAATTCACACGGAATTCACGGCGCTTGCCGCGCACCTGGGCTTTGTCGAAGTCCATGCGATTCCACTGTCGGCGCTCACGGGCGACATGGTCGCGTCCCGCGGTGACGCGCTGCCCTGGTACGGCGGCCCGACGCTACTGGCCTACCTGGAAAGCGTGGATGTGGTTCGCTCCCGCGCCACGCAACCGTTGCGCTTTCCGGTGCAAAGAGTCACGCGGTCGCCAGTCGCGGAACGTGGCCGGCCGCAACGTGGCCTGCAGGGAACGCTGGCAAGCGGCACGCTCGAAGTCGGAAGCGAGGTGGTGGCCATGCCCGCGGGACTGCGCGCCGTTGTCGCCCGCATCGACGGGCCCGACGGGCCCGTTTCCGTGGCGCTGCCGGGCCATGCCGTTACCGTGCGCCTCGACCGCGATCTCGACGTCGCGCGCGGCGATTTGCTTTCGTCCGCGGTTGCGCGGCCGCGCGTGACGCGTGAGATTGTCGCGGACTTGTGCTGGTTCGACGGCGAACCCATGCAGCCCGCTGCCAGCTATCTCATCAAGCACACGACGCGCACGGTTCGCGCGCGCTTCGTCGACATAGTGCACGCAGTCGACCTCCGCACGCTTGCGCCGGTTGCGCCGCCCGCGGACATCGGCATGAATGACCTCGTGCGTGTGCGCATCGCTGCCAACGAACCCCTGGCGGTCGACGCATTCCACGACGACCGCACCACCGGTGCCTTCATCGTCATCGACGAAGTCACCAATCGCACGGTCGCCGCCGGAACGATCGTCTAGTGTGCTGTGTCTGAAATTCGTGACCCATCTTTGCACCGTCGTTCCCGCGAATTTTGGGGCGGGAACCCAGTGTCTTTGAGAGTCACTGGATTCCGGCTCGCACCCGCATGGCGGGCGCGTCCGGAACGACGTGGAGTTATGCAACGAACCTGTAATTCACCACACTAGCGTATCCCCGGCAAGGCCCGATCATTCGGCCGGAACGACAGGTAGCGTTCGATGCCTGCGAACCGGCGACCAGAGCACCGCGCCCGCTGTCAGCGCAATCGCCAGTACGCCCACCGTCAACAGCGTGTTGCGCAGCCCGATTGCCGTGGCCAGCGCGCCTCCCGCGAGCGACCCGAACGGCGCCGCTGCCACGGTGAGGAAACGCATGGTTGCCGTCATCCGGCCCATCAGCCGGTCGGGCGTGATGGCCTGGCGAAGCGCGAGGTAGTTGATCGCATACAGCACCGCGCCGAAATCGAAGAGCAGCATCGCAAGGCCCAGCGCGAGCGTGGCCAGCCAGACCGGGCCGGCTATCAGTCCGAAAACCTGCCATCCGACCGCGGTCAGCATCAGGCCATGCACGATGACCGTTCCAACGCCGTAGCGTGCGGATAACCTTTCCGCCGAGGCTGCCGCCAGAATGCATCCCACGCCGCCGAACGCATACGCGAGACCGATCGCACCGGCAGACAGGCCCAGTTCCCGCGTCGCGAACAGGATCAGTACCGCGAGTTGCATGTGGTGGAGCAATTGCCACAGCGCGGCCACCCAAGCAAGCGACAGCAGCGTGCGGTTGTTCCACACGAGCTTAAGCCCTTCGAGAATCTCCGCCCAAATGGACGCCTTCGGCCCCGCGTGGGGCACGTCCTGCGGCACATGGATCCGCCGCAGCATCCACGCAGAGTAGTAGAACGTCATCGCGTCGACGATGATCGCGAACGGCGCCGTGAGCACCTGGATCAGCCCGCCGGCCAGGCCGGGGCCGATCAGTGCGGACGACGTTTCACCAAGAGCGATCTTCGCATTGGCCTCGACCAGCCGCTTGCGTCCCGCCAACTGCGCAAGCAGCACCTGGTGAGCGCCCCCGCCAACGACGTTCGACACGCCGCAAAAGAAGCCGACGAAGTACAGGATCTCCATTCCCAGCACGTCGGTGAACGCCGCCAATGGAATGGCCAGCAGCGCCGTTCCCCGTATGAGATCCGACGCGATGACGATCGGCAGCTTGCGGACGCGATCGAGCAGAACGCCCGCGTGCAGCGAAACGAGCGCAAACGGCAGCGTCTCGAGCGCGATGAGCACGCCCATCTGCAACGGGGTGGCGTGCAGCAGCAGCGCCGCCGTCAACGGCAACGCGAGGTTGGTGATCTGGCTTCCAAACGCCGTGATCGTCAGCGACGCCCACAGCTTCCGGAAATCCGGAGAAAGCCAGAGGCCTCGAAACGTACGGCGCAGGTAACTCTGAAATCGATCCATGACGACACCTGTCACTCATTCCGGAACGAATTCACTCCGGCGCGTAGGCAATCGCTGCGAACGCGGATGAAACTGCGACAGGCGGGATTCCGGAAAGGTATGACGCCAACTGGTCCGGTTCCCGCCTTGAACCCGGCGGGTAACCCGGCGGGCGCCTAAATCGGAACTGAGGTCGGTACTGAATTCGAAACTGAGTTCGAAACTGAAATCGCTGCTGCGAACGAACCGGAATTCCACAGAGACGAACCCGCTCGCATGCGCAGGCGCGCCGCTGCTGCCGGCGAGTGCGAAAGGAGAGTGGGGTTCATCGGGGTTCGTCCGTGGGAAGTGAGGTGGTTGCCGTGAATTCTACGCGCGTTGACCCTTGGCGCGCAAATGGCGACAACTCAAGGTTGCACAGGACGCCGGGGCATCTTGAGGTCGATGTCCAGGTACATCCAGGGGTGGGTCTGGAATTCGTTGTACTTGAAACCCACCACCCACGGATAGACAAGGACATTCTCGATGCGATAGGCGGTGAGCAGCCAGGGCGAATAGGCCGACGCGATCCTGGTCATTTCACGGAACAGCTTCGTCCGCGCCGGGCTGTCGGGCAGGCTGCGCGACTGGTCGTAGGCGCGGTCGTAGTCCGCCTGCTTGAAGCGCGACAGGTTCGTCAATCCGGAGAATCCGCCATACAGCAGCGACAGGAACTGGTAGCCCTCCGGCGTCACGCTGATGTTGCCGAGCGTCCACGCCTGCAGCTGGCCGTAGCGTGCCATCTTCAGCAGATCGCCAAATTTCTGCGACGTGAATTCGACCTTGATGCCCGCTGCGGTGAGATTGCGCTTCCAAAGCTCGTTGTATTGGCGTTCGAGTGCCGTCGGCGACGTCGCGAGGTTCAGCACCAGCGGCTTGCCGTCCGGCATGTCGCGCCACCCATCCTTGTCGCGGTCGATGTAGCCGAACTTGTCGAGCAATGCCTTGGCCCCCTGAGGATCGTATTTGGCGTTGCCGGCAAAGGCGGGGTCGTGGCCGGTGACATTCGGAGGAATGATCTGGGTCGCCGGCGTGCCCTGGCTTTGCCGCAGCACGCGAATTTCCTCTTCGACGTTGTAGGACATGCTGATCGCGCGGCGCAACGCAATCTTGTCGTTGGTGTAGCCGCCGACCACCGGATCCTCCATGTTGAAGAACGTATAGGTCACCGCCGGCTGCACGCCACGTGCGAGGGTGATGCCCGACTGCGCGAAGCGCGGCAACAACTTGTTGTCCTTGCCCAGAACGTTCCAGATGAGATCGTTCGGGACCTGGACGTAATCGAGGTCACCCGTCTCGAACCCGAGCAGGCGCGGCTGGGACTCCTCGATGATCGAGACTTCCACGCGCCCGATGCGCGGCAATTTCTTGCCCTTCATCTTCGCGACGAGTTCGCGATCGGCGGGATCCTTGCTGTCCGGGTACGTTACGTCGCGAAATCCCGGATTGGCATCAAGCACGATCTTCTGGCCGCGGCGCCACTCCTTCAGCCGGTACGGTCCGGTGCCGACGGGGTTTGCCATGACCCAGGTGCTCGTATCGCCATAAGCCTCCACCACTTCGCGCGCGACAGCGGCCGCGGGCGCCGTTGACAGATTCGGCAGCAGGTCATACGAGGGACGCTTCAGCTTGATGCGGATCGTGTAGCGGTCCGTCGCCTGCAAGCCCTCCATCGGCGCGTCGTAATCGAACTTGCCGGTCTCCTTGGCTTTCGCGATGATCGCGTCGGCGCCTTCGAATAGATCGTCGAACACCTGCAGCTGCGGCGCGCGAACCTTGGGGTCGAGCACGCGCTTCCACGAATACACGTAGTCCGCGGCCGTCAATTCGCGTTTTTTTCCCTTGAATGCGGGATCGTCGCTGAAATAGATTCCCGGCTTGATCTGCAGCGTCCATGTGAGCCCGTCCTGCGAAATCACCGGCAACGCTGCCGCCGTGCTGGGCACGAGCTTGAATGGCCGGGCGAGATAGTCGTACGTGTAGGGCGCATCGAATATCGAGCGGATGACATATATCGAGTAAATGTCGCTGGCGGCCTGCGGGTCGAAGCCCGTTTCCGCGACCGGAAACGACACGTGCAGCACCTTGTTCGGATCCGACTGCGCCGCAACGGTCAGCGTGGCCAGCGCTGCCGCGATCGCCAGCGCCAGGGCCGAGACAAGACGCACCATCACAACGCCTTTTCGATGTCGCCCGCCATCGACTCAGGCGTTTCGTTGGGTGCATAGCGCGCGAGGACCTTGCCCTTGCGATCGATCAGGAACTTGGTGAAATTCCACTTGATCGCTTCGCTGCCGAGCAGGCCGGGCTTCTCCGCCTTGAGGTACTTGTAGACCGGCGCCTCGTGCTTGCCGTTGACATCGATCTTGGCGAACATCGGAAAAGTCACGCCAAAATTCAATTCGCAGAACTGCGCGATCTCCTCCTCGGTCCCCGGCTCCTGCGCGCCGAACTGGTTGCACGGGAACCCCAGCACCTCGAGTCCCTTGCCGTGATATTTCTCGTAGAGCGTTTCGAGCCCCTTGTACTGCGGCGTGAATCCGCATTTGCTCGCCGTATTCACGATGAGCATTACCTTGTCCTTGTATTTGCTCAACTCGACAGGCTTGCCGTGGATGTCGTCGACGCTGAAATCATAGATGGAAGGCATGGCGGGCTCTCATGGATTGCAAGGAATGGATCGGGCGGAAACAGGCCCGCAGAATCGGGAATTATGCGGCCTGGCGATTCGCCAGCCAACGGGCGGGCAAATCGCGCTCAGCGAACCGCGTGGGACCTTGGCGGCAACAGGAATTCCAATGGTGCGGCCCGCACGCGCGCGAACACCGCCCGGCGCAGCCGTCGCCGCGAAACCGCCCCGCGTCCGGTAGAACGGATCGCCACACCCAGCGCCAGTCCGAACGACACCGCCAGGTTCAGGAAGCCGATCATGGCGATGCCCGCGACCGCCCACCAGAATGCTGACAGTGAAAAGATCCCGGCGCCATAGGACCACGACGCCAGTGCCAGCTGGCCCGTCGAAAGCGTCACGTGCCGGACTTCGAGCGGTATGCCGAAAAAGACGGCGATCACCGGCTCCATCCCCAGCAGGAACCCCAGCGAGACATTGCCGCCCAGCGCGGCGACATTGTCCTCGATCAACTCTGCGGCCCTGGCCGCACGCTCCGGTCCGAGCAGCGCGACGATCCTGGGCGAACGAGCGACCGCTTCCGGCAATTTGCGGAATGTCGCCCAGTTCTCGAACCATCCGGCGATCAACGCGGACAGCCATAGCAACACGCCGGTGAACGCGGCGTAGAACGGGGCCGCGCTCCACAACGACAGCGATTCGACATAGGCCAGCGCATGGGCGGGGTCCGGTAAATGGCCCACGCCCAGCAGCAGCAGGATTGCCTGGAGCGTGAGTGCAACGGGCACGACCGCAAGCAGATTGCCCGTGATGGCCGCGACCTGCGAGCGCACGAGATTGGCGACCTCGTCGACAAAGCCGCGCAACCGTCCACGCGCTCTGGGGGCATTGAGCCGATGCGCCATCGCCGCTGCCGTCATCGCCGGCTGCTTTGTCGCCAGCGTGCCGTGCAGCAGATGGATCAGGACGAACGACAGCGCATAGTTGGTCGAGGCCACCAGGCCGTCCAGGAACAGCGGCAAGCCGTGGCCGACTGTCGCGATCTTGACCAGAATCGTCATTCCGGTAATCGCGCCGCCGATCCCTGCCGACACGAGCATCGCGCGATATTCGCTACCGTCGCGCGTGATGTAGTGGTCTCCGGTTTTGCGCGCCGACTCGACGATGCGCCGCGTCAGCAGTTTCAGGTTTTCCTGCAACAGCAAGCGCACGCTGCCTTGCGCGTCGTTGGCGCGGATGAGAGATGCCAGGAAATGCGCGGTCGCCGGCAGGTCACCCGAGCGCGAATGGAGCTCGATGATCGACTGCATCCGCCGCAGTGAAAGCTGCGCCCGCTCGAGCTGGTACACGAGGTCGATCGAAACACCGTAGTCTTCCAGGTGCCCGGAGACATCCGAAATCGCGCGCAGGCATCGTGCGACAAAGCTCTTCACGGCCGCCTCGTCCGCCTCGAAGCGGTCGTCGGTCGCTATGTCCTGCACATAAGCATGGACAGCTGCCGACAACCCGGCGAATGGCGTGTCCAGCGGTCGTTCCGACGCCGTGCGGCGGCGTACGCGTTGCGACAGCCCGATAGCCTGCACCTGGCTCGCAAGAATCAACAACGCGTCAGCGGCATCGCGCCAGAAATGCGTCCCCAATTGCTCGCTGTCCACGCTCGCGCCATGCTCGATCAGGTCGCCAATGCCCGCCAGCGTGGCAGCCGGCAATGCAGCAATCCAGTCGGCATCCGCGTTCTCGGGAAATATTCGCCGGAATACTTCGGCCATGTCGTTCTCGACGGGCGGTGCAGGCAGCATCTTCGACGCCAGGCGGCCGGAAAGCTCCTGCAGGAAGGCGCTGGCGTGCGGCAGCCCCGTCTCGCACAAGAGGGCAATCGCGCGCAACTCCCGCAACGTGGCGCGAAGAAGCAGCGAGACGGCAAGCTTGCGCTCGGGATGGCGCTCGAGCACCTGCAGGAAGAAACGGATGCGCGTGGCGGGCGCCGCCGCCCCTTCCGCGTCGACGCCGCCGCGCGCGCGTACCCATTTCATGCACTGCTCCATCCACGCCACGCGATCCGCCAGCGGCGCGTCGGCCCGCGCCCCGGACACCAGCCAATCGATGCCGACGGTGGCGCGTTTGTTCTTCAATGTCACGAGTCGGGCTGCCCGAAACCGCCGCCGCCCGGCGTCTCGATCACGAACATGTCGCCCGGTTGCATTTCAACCTCACAGGTCGCGCCGTACTCTTCCAGCGAGCGGTCCGCACGTTCGACCCAATTGCGGCCCAATGCACCCGGTGCGCCGCCCGCCACACCGAACGGTGCGACCCGACGATGATTGGCCAGCATCACCGCGGTCATGCGCTCGAGAAAACGGACCTGTCGCCGCGCGCCATCACCGCCGTGATGCCGGCCGCGTCCACCGCTGCCTCGGCGAATTTCGAACGACTCGAGCCGCACCGGAAAGCGCCATTCGAGTACCTCCGGGTCCGTGAGCCGCGAATTGGTCATGTGCGTCTGAACCACGCTGGCGCCATCGAAATCGGGACCCGCGCCGGCGCCGCCGGAGATCGTCTCGTAATACTGGTAGGTGGCGTTGCCGAACGTGAAGTTGTTCATCGTCCCCTGCGACGCGGCGAGCACGCCGAGTGCGCCATAGAGCGCGTCGGTGATCGTTTGCGACGTCTCCACGTTGCCCGCGACAACCGCCGCAGGATAACGGGGACGCAGCATCGAGCCTTCGGGAATGACGATTCGCAACGGCTTGAGACAGCCCGCGTTCATCGGGATGTCGTCGTCGACGAGGGTTCGAAACACATAGAGGACTGCGGCCTTGCATACGGCGGAGGGCGCGTTGAAATTGGTCGCCTGTTGGGCGCTCGTGCCGGTGAAATCGATGGTCGCCTCGCGATTGGCTTTGTCGATGGTGATCGCCACGACGATGCGTGCGCCGCTATCCATCTCGTATTCGAAGCGGCCATCCTTCAGCACATCCAGCACGCGCCGTACGGACTCCTCGGCATTGTCCTGCACGTGTTGCATGTAAGCGCGCACCACGGGCAGTCCGAAATGCTCGACCATCCTCGCAAGTTCACTCGCACCTTTCGCGCACGCTGCGACCTGCGCGCGCAGGTCGGCCAGATTCTGGTCGATATTGCGGGACGGATAGCGGCCCGACCCAAGTATTTCGCGCATCTCCGCGTCGAGAAAGCGCCCGGCCGCGACCAGTTGCACGTTGTCGAGAAGCACACCTTCCTCGTCGACGTGGGTCGAGTCCGGCGGCATCGAGCCCGGCGTGGTGCCCCCGATGTCGGCATGATGGCCCCGCGACGCCACATAGAACTCTGGACGTTCAATGTCGTCATCCCCGCGCAGGCGGGGATCCTGCGTCATAGACGGAAAGACGCTGGGTCCCCGCTTGCGCGGGGATGACGTTGATTCAAGGAACACCGGCGCGATCACCGTTACGTCCGGCAGGTGGGTGCCCCCGTTGTACGGTGCATTCAGCACAAACACGTCACCGCGCCGCATCGTTCCCGCACGGCGGTCGATCACCGTGGTCACCGACTCGCCCATCGATCCCAGGTGAACCGGCATATGCGGCGCGTTGGCGATCAGGTGGCCCAGGCTGTCGAAAATCGCGCACGAGAAGTCGAGGCGTTCCTTGATGTTCACGGAATAGGCGGTGTTGGCCAATGTCACGCCCATCTGCTCGGCGACGGCCATGAACAGGTTGTTGAACACTTCGAGCAGCACGGGATCAGCCGATGTGCCGATCGCATGGGTGCGTTGCGCGGCTTCGACACGGTCGAGCACGAGATCGTTGCGCACGGTCAGTGTCGCGCGCCAGCCCGGTTCGACGACCGTGGTCGCCGTCCGTTCACGGATGACGGCGGGACCGGCGATTGCGTCGCCCGGCCGCAGGTCGTCTCGTTCGTAGACGTGGGCGTCGCGAAACCGGCCTTCGGTGTAGACGCGGTTCGTCCTGCACGGCTTGAGCGGTCCCGCGCGCGGTGCGAATGCGGCGATTTCGTCCGCCGGCGATTGCGTGTTGCCGATCGCCTCGACTGCCACCGCTTCGATGATCAGCGACTTGCCCGGCATCAGGAAGCCATACTGCTGCGCGTAGCGCGCTTCGAATTCCCGGGTTATGTCGGCAACCGCATCCGCCAGCGGAATCTCCAACGTCGTGTCCGTGCCGTCGTACTTGACGTGCAACGTGCGACGGCATCCGATACGCTCAGGTGGAATGCCCTGTCCCGCGACCTCCGCCCGCGCCACGTCTTCGAGCGCTGCGAATCGCGCTGCCGCCAGGGCCAACGCGTCGCCGGAGAGCTTCGCCTCCATCGCCTGCTGGCGTAGCGCCCGCACATCCGCGAGACCCATGCCGTACGCGGAAAGCACCCCCGCAAGCGGATGGATGAATACGCGCGTCATACCGAGCGCATCGGCCACCAGGCATGCGTGTTGCCCGCCCGCGCCGCCGAAGCAGCACAGCGTATAGGCCGTTACGTCATAGCCGCGCTGCACCGAAATGTGCTTGATCGCGTTGGCCATGTTCTCGACGGCAATGCGCAGGAAGCCATCGGCGACCTCCTCGGGCGTCCGGCTCGTACCGCGCGCATCGGAAATCTCCGCTGCAAGCGCCGCGAACTTGGTGCGCACGATATCGGCATCGAGTGCCGCGTCGCCTGCTGGACCGAACACTTTGGGAAACAATTCCGGGTCGAGCTTGCCGACCATCACGTTGCAGTCCGTCACCGTCAGCGGTCCGCCGCGTCGGTAGGCAGCGGGGCCTGGGACGGCACCTGCCGACTCCGGTCCCACGCGAAAGCGCGCTCCGTCGAACGAACAGATCGAACCGCCACCTGCCGCCACGGTGTGAATGCTCATCATCGGCGCCCGCAGCCTGACGCCAGCGACCTCAGTCACGAACGCGCGCTCGAATTCGCCCGCCCAATGCGTCACGTCCGTGGACGTCCCGCCCATGTCGAAGCCAATGATCCTGTCGAAGCCGGCCTGCCGCGAGACGCCGACCGCGCCGACGATGCCACCGGCAGGTCCCGAAAGGATGGCGTCCTTGCC
Organism: uncultured beta proteobacterium; assembly: GCA_963755545.1. Classification (GTDB taxonomy): domain Bacteria; phylum Pseudomonadota; class Gammaproteobacteria; order Burkholderiales; family Casimicrobiaceae; genus VBCG01. Next base: position 37,396 of record CAVWKH010000004.1, read on the forward strand.
CTGGAACAGCCTAGCATCGGTCAGACCTCCACTCGATTGCATGAACTGAAGGCGGATGCCGTTATCCGAATCTCCGCCGGCAAGCGCATTTTCCACCTGCGTGACATACCGCCGCAGGATTGGCGACAGATATGCATCCACCACGGTAGTGTCACCGCGCGACACCAGCTTCATCAGCGGGCTTACTTCGTGCGACACCGACACCTGTGGAAAGCCGATCGATCGCGCGAGCTGCGCAAGCGCCTGCTCGTGCTGCGGATAGCGATACCCATGCATCAGCACGATCGCCACCGCACGAATGCCGTCAGCGAACGCCGCACGCAGGGGGGCTTCGGCCGCTCCCAGATCCAATGGCCGCACCACGTCGCCGTGTGCGCCCATGCGCTCGTCCACCTCGATCACCCGTTCGTGCAGCAGCGCCGGCAAAACGATCCTGCGCACGAAGAGCCTGGGGCGGTTCTGGTAAGCGATGCGCAACGCGTCGGAAAAGCCGCGCGTGATCAAAAGCAGCGTGCGTTCACCTTTGCGCTCGAGAAGCGCGTTGGTGGCCACGGTCGTTCCCATCTTGACGGCGTCGATGACGCCCGAGGGAATTGCGGCGCCGGGGGCCAATCCCAGCAATTCGCGCATCCCGTGCACCGCCGCGTCGGCATAGCGTTCCGGATTCTCGGACAGGAACTTGGCCGTGGCGAGCGAGCCGTCAGGCCTGCGCGCGACAATATCGGTAAACGTACCGCCGCGATCGATCCAGAATTGCCATTGCCCGGTTGTCGCCATGCTGTTGGGTAGTGTACTTTATGGCACGAACCCGAACGACCCATCCGCGGTGGCTGCATTGACGCTCGCCGCGCCCGACAGGAGATTCCCGATGAAGCAACTCACCGCCCTGGCCGCCGCGCTGGGCTTTGCCGTCGCGTTGCCGGCGATCGCACAGACCAAATGGGACCTTCCCACCGCGTACCCGGCAAACAATTTCCACACCGAGAACATCACGCAGTTCGTCGCCGATGTGGACAAGGCATCGAACGGAAAGCTCAAGATCCAGGTCCATCCGGCAGCGGCGCTGTTCAAGGCGCCGGAAATCAAGCGTGCCGTGCAAGGCGGCCAGGCGCAAGCCGGAGAAATCCTCCTCGTCAACTACGAGAACGAGGACCCGTTCTACGGTATCGATGGCATTCCATTCCTGGCCACGTCGTATGCGGAATCGCAGAAGCTCTACAAGGCGTCGCGCAAGACGCTCGACGACAAGCTCAACAAGCAGGGGATGAAACTGCTCTACACCGTGCCATGGCCGCCGCAGGGAATTTTCGCCAAGAAGACGCTGGCTGCCGGCGCCGACATGAAGGGCTTGAAGTGGCGCGCGTACAGCCCGGCCACCGCCAAGATCGCCGAATTGGTGGGAGCCCAACCGGTGACGGTGCAGGCCGCCGAAGTGTCGCAGGCGCTGGCCACCGGCGTCATCGATTCCTATATGTCCTCCAGCGCCACCGGATTCGACTCCAAGACCTACGAGTACCTCAAATACTTCTACGATACGCAGGCGTGGCTGCCGAAGAACGCGGTCATCGTGAACCTCAAGGCGTTCGAGGCGCTCGACAAGCCCACGCAGGCCGCATTGCTCAAGGCCGCGGCCGATGCCGAGACGCGCGGCTGGAAACTCTCGGAGGAAAAGACGGCGTGGTACATGGACCAGCTCAAGTCCAAGGGCATGAGCCTCGAAAAGCCGTCCGACCAACTCACGGCGGACTTGCGCAAGGTCGGAAATTACATGCTGGCCGAGTGGCAGCGCAAGGCCGGAGAAGACGGCCGCAAGGTCGTCGACGCCTATCGCGCCATGCAGTAGTTCCGTGCGCGCGGGACTCGACCGCCTGTACGATGCCGCCGGCGTGCTGGCGGCAGTGTTCATGGTCGGAACACTGGCGATGGTCGTCGTGGGTGTCGCGGGCCGCCTCCTCAATTTCAATCTTCCCGGCACCGATGCCTACGCCGGCTATTGCATGGCGGCCGCAGGCTTCCTGGCGCTCGCCCACACGCTGAAGTGCGGCGAGCACATCCGCGTCACACTGATCCTCGAACACACGGGGCCTCGCGCGCAGCGCGTGCTGGAATTGTTCGCGCTGGGCGTCGCCACGCTGCTTGCGGCCCTCTTCGCGTTCTATAGCGTGCGCCTGTCCTGGCAGTCCTGGGATTTCCACGACATCTCCACCGGCAACGATGCAACGCCGCTGTGGATCCCGCAGCTCTCGATGGCATTGGGCACCGTCGTCCTGTGCATTGCCTTCCTGGACGAACTCATCCTCGAATGGCGGGGTGCGCGGCTCGCCAGGATGCCGGACGAAGCGCTGCACAACGAATAGCCGCGCATGGACGCATGGATCACCACATTGCTGATCGTCGCGCTCTTTGCGCTGCTCGGAAGCGGTGTATGGATCGGCTTGGCGCTGTCCGGCGTCGCGTGGATCGGCATGGAGCTTTTCTCCTCGCGCCCCGCCGGCGACGCGATGGCCGTCACCATCTGGGGTTCCGCGTCATCGTGGACGCTGACGGCGCTGCCGCTGTTCTGCTGGATGGGTGAGATCCTGTTCCGCACCCGGCTGTCGGAAGACATGTTCAAGGGCCTCGCACCCTGGCTCGAGCGCGTGCCGGGCCGCCTGCTGCACACGAACATCATCGGCTGCACGATCTTTGCGGCGGTGTCCGGCTCGTCGGCTGCGACGTGCGCGACCATCGGCAAGATGACATTGCCGGAATTGAAGGCGCGCGGTTATCCGGAGGACATCACGATCGGCACGCTCGCGGGCGCGGGAACGCTGGGTTTGCTGATCCCGCCGTCGATCATCATGATCGTGTACGGCGTCACCGCCAACGTGTCCATCGCGGAACTGTTCATCGCCGGCGTCATTCCCGGCATCCTGCTCGCCAGTCTGTTTTCCGGCTATATCGTGATCTGGGCATTGCTCAACCCCGCCAAGGTCCCCGCAGCAACGGAGCGCACGACGTTCGCACAGAAACTGCATGCATCGCGTCACTTGCTGCCAGTGGTTCTGCTGATTGCCGTGGTGCTGGGCTCGATCTATGTCGGCGTGGCCACCGCCACGGAAGCTGCCGCGTTCGGCGTGCTGGGATCGCTCTTCCTCTCCGCGGTGCAGGGCTCCTTGAATCGCAAGACGTTCGGCGCGAGCCTGATGGGCGCGACGCGGCTCTACTGCATGATCGCGCTGATACTGTCCGGCGCGGCATTCCTCACGATTGCGATGGGCTACATCGGCCTGCCCCGGCATCTTGCCGAATGGATCGGCTCGCTCGGACTCCAGCCCGTGTGGCTGATCGTTGCGCTGATCGTTGTTCTACATCGTGCTTGGCTGTTTTCTCGACGGCATTTCGATGGTGGTGCTGACGATGGGCGTGATCCTGCCTACGGTGGAAGCCGCCCACATCGACCTGCTCTGGTTCGGCATCTTCATCGTGCTGGTCGTCGAGATGGCGCAGATCACGCCGCCTGTCGGATTCAACCTCTTCGTGCTGCAGGGGATGACCAACCGCCAGATTACCTGGATCGCGCGGCAGGCGATTCCGATGTTCCTTCTGATGTGCGCAGCCGTCGCGATGGTGTGGCTGTGGCCGCAGCTCATCCTGTGGCTGCCGGCGCAAATGAAAACGGGCGGTTGAATCCGCTTCTCCAGCGTTCGCACAGTGAACACAGGGCATGCAATCGTGAATCGGATCGTGACAACGCGTCGCTACGCGGCGAAAGTGAAAACGCCGTTTGCCGTGCTTGGATTGAGCACCGATCGCAGCGCGTTGACCGGTCTCGCGTTCCTCGCGCTGACGGAGGAGGAGCAGCATCCTGACGATCGTGTTGCGGAAGTTGCGGCGCGTGAACTGGAACGCTACCTGGTCGACCCTGGCTATCGCTTCACCGTCCCTCTCGCGCCCGCCGGCACCGCTTTTCGGCAACGGGTATGGAACGCACTGCGTGGAATACCGCACGGCGAAGCACGAACCTACGGCGAGATCGCCCGCGCCGTCTCGTCGGCGCCGCGCGCCGTGGGCCAGGCCTGTGGCGACAATCCCATTGCCGTGATCATTCCGTGCCATCGCGTGGTCGGCGCCCAGGGGCACCTGGGCGGGTTCATGCACGCAGGCGACGGCGATCCTGTCGCGATCAAGCGCTGGCTCCTGAACCACGAGGGTCATCGTCCCGGCGCTCATCCGGCCGCCTGAATACTACGGGCGAGCGCACGCGCAGCCATGGCGAATTCCGCGGATCTCATCGACCAGTTCTGCGACCAGCTCTGGCTGCAGGACGGACTCGCGCCCGCCTCGCTGTCCAGCTATCGCCGCGACCTCACCGCGTGGGCGGCGTGGCTGGGCACGCGCGGGCTGCTGGCGGCGGATCGCGGTGACGTCGAGCGCTGGCTGGCCGACCAGTTTCATGCCAAGGCCAAGGCAACGTCAGTCGCTCGCCGGTTGTCGACGCTGCGCCGCTTCTACAGGCTGCAGATCGAACGCGCCACGATGGGCGAGGACCCGACCGCGCGCGTGCGCGCCCCAAAAAAGCCGCGCCAGTTGCCGAAGCTCCTTTCAGAAAGACAAGTGGAGGAACTGCTCGCCGCGCCCGCGATCGAGTCGACACTCGGCCTGCGCGACCGCGCGATGCTCGAGACGCTCTATGCCACCGGCCTGCGAGTCTCGGAACTGGTCGGACTGCGACTCACACAAGTGTCACTCGACTCGGGCGTCGTGCGTGTCACCGGCAAGGGCAGCAAGGAACGGCTGGTGCCGCTGGGCGACGAGGCCGTGGCGTGGCTGCAACGCTACGCGAGCGAAGCGCGGCCGGCGCTGGCCGGCGACGGCACCAACCAGTGCGTGTTCCTCACCGCGCGGCACACGCCGATGACGCGGCAGTCGTTCTGGGCGCTCATCAAGCGATATGCGCGGAAATCCTCGATACCGCCTGCAGCCCTATCCCCGCACGTGCTGCGGCACGCGTTCGCCACGCACCTGCTGAACCACGGCGCGGACCTCCGCGTCGTGCAGCTGTTGCTGGGACACGCGGACATCACCACGACCACGATCTACACGCACGTCGCCCGGGAGCGACTGAAGCAGCTGCACGCGGAACACCACCCGCGCGGATAGTTGCATCGGGTTACCGGCTTCGCTCGATCTCGACGCCGATTTCCTTGACGCCAGGCAGCGGCGCAAGTTTGGCCACGCGCACCTTGACTCCCGGCGCACCGAATTCCTGCAGCACGATTTGCGCGACAGCTTCGGTGAAGCGTTCCAGCAGCGGGTGAGGATTGTCCTTCGCAAAGGCCTTTATCCGCGCAACGACCGCCGCGTAGTCAAGCGCGTCGTCGAGCTTGCCGGTAGCGAACGGTCGGTCCGAGGGCAACGCGATCTCGAGATCGAGGCGAATGGTCTGCGCCAGATGCCGCTCCCATTCGTACACGCCGATGCGCGTTTCCAGCCGCAGATCGTTAATGAATATCCTGTTCATGGCTCGTGATGGGAACGCGTTGCGGTAGGACGCAATTCGACAAACATCAAAAGGTCGTTGCGCTAGAATTGACCGCGATTCTAACCTCAAGCCCCTGACACTCGAGCCAACCTTGATATCTGCCGCGCTCATCGTGATCGCCGCCTACCTCATGGGCTCGGTGTCGTTTGCCGTCGTCGTCAGCAAAGCCTTTTCGCTGCCGGACCCGCACGAATACGGTTCGGGCAATCCGGGCGCGACCAACGTGCTGCGCACCGGCAACAAGCTGGCTGCCGTGCTCACGCTTGCTGGCGACGGCATCAAGGGCTGGCTCGCGGTATTCCTGGCGGGTGTTGTCGGACCGTTGGTTGACGCGCCCGACTGGGTCGTCCCGGCCGCTGCACTGGCAGTTTTTCTGGGACACCTGTATCCGGTTTTCCACGGTTTTGCCGGGGGCAAGGGCGTGTCCACCGCCGCGGGCATCGTTTATGCGCTGCACTGGCCGTTGGGGCTGGCACTGATGGTCGTGTGGATCACGATGGCCGTGGGTTTCAGGATTTCTTCGCTGGCGGCGCTCACGGCCGCCGCACTGATGCCGCTGGGCGGCTTCTATTTTCTCGGAAACTCGCCCGCTGCGTGGGCGCTGGTGGTGATCGCCGCGCTCCTGTTCTGGAGGCACCGGGTCAACATCCGTCAGCTGGCAGGCGGTGTGGAAAAGCCGATCGGTCGTTGACTAGGGAAGTTAGGGGAAATCAGGGGAAACTGCGAGCTGGAAACGGGCTGACGGCGCGAAGCTGGATCCGGCGCGCCACCATCAGGGCGCGGCGAGCGACGCCAAGTCCCAGCGCGGCTTGATCGTGAAGGCGAAATCGTCGGTGCGCGCCGTGGCGATCCTGAGCGCGCCCACCAGCGCAATCATCGCGCCATTGTCCGTGCAGTAAGCGAGCTCAGGGAAAAACACGTCGCGGCCCTGCGCGCCAGCTTCCCTCACAAGTCGTGCTCGCAACGCGCGATTGGCGCCAACCCCCCCAGCGACAACCAGCGTGCGCAATCCGGTTGCGTCCAGCGCGGCCTTAGCCTTGGTCGCCAGCACATCGACGATGGCCGCCTGAAACTCCGCCGCAATATCCGCCTTGCGGGCATCCGGCAGGCTTTCGGGAGCTGCCGATCCGGATTCGCGCCGTGCAAGCGTGAGCACCGCGGTCTTGAGGCCGGAAAAGCTGAAATCGAGGTCGCCGGAATTTTGCATCGGACGGGGAAGCTTCACGGCGCCCGGGGTGCCCTTCTCCGCCAGGGCAGCGAGCGCGGGTCCGCCGGGATAGGGCAACCCCAGAAGCTTCGCGGTCTTGTCGAATGCCTCACCTGCCGCGTCGTCCTGCGTGTCGCCGAGCAGCCGATAGCGGCCCACGCCTGTGACTTCAAACAACTGACTGTGGCCACCGGATACCAGCAGCGCGACGAACGGGAATTCGGGACGCGGGTCCGACAACAAGGGAGAGAGCAAATGCCCTTCCAGATGATGGACGCCGATGGCAGGCTTCCGCAGCGCGTAGCCGAGCGCACAAGCGACGCTCGCGCCGACAAGGAGTGCGCCTGCCAACCCCGGTCCCCGCGTATAGGCAATGCCGTCGAGACCGGAAAGGTCCACATCCGCGTCCGCCAGCACCGCCTCCGCCAGAGGCACCACGCGCCGGACGTGGTCGCGCGAAGCGAGCTCCGGCACCACGCCGCCGTAGGCCTGGTGCATCGCCACCTGGGAATGCAGCGCGTGCGCCAGCAGGCCCCGTTCGGTGTCGTAGAGGGCCACGCCGGTTTCGTCGCAGGAAGTCTCGATGCCCAGCACGCGCATGAATGGCCCAAGCCCATGGAAAAAGTGAAATCATACAGGGGGTTGCACGTTTTACTGCGATCGGCTATAGTTGCGGGCTGACGATTTACCCATCCGCCGATTTACCCAAACGCTATCAACGCAAATTAGGAACCAGCCACATGCCATCCGTCCGTGTCCGCGAGAACGAACCCTTCGAGGCCGCGCTTCGTCGCTTCAAGCGCACCATCGAAAAGACGGGCCTGCTGACGGAACTGCGCGCGCGCGAGTTCTATGAAAAGCCGACGGCCGAACGCAAGCGCAAGAAGGCCGCCGCGGTAAAGCGCCATTACAAGCGCATCCGCAGCCAGCAACTGCCGCCCAAGCTGTTCTGAGCGTTCGTTCCCGTTTTCGGCGCAGGAGGGGCGAAGCGATTCGCCCCTTTTTCATTGGCGTCGTCGACCCCACATGGGTGTTGCCATGACTGATACCTTGACACTCAAAGCCCGAATCACCGAAGACATGAAGTCCGCCATGCGTGCGAAGGATGCCGCACGCCTGTCCACCATTCGCCTCCTCCTCGCCGCGATCAAGCAGCGCGAAGTCGACGAGCGCCGCGAGATGTCCGACACCGACGTGGCGGCCATCATCGACAAGATGGTCAAGCAGCGCCGGGACTCGATTACGCAGTTCGAAGCCGGCAAGCGGCAGGACCTGGCCGATCTGGAGAAGTCCGAAGTGGTGGTACTCCAGGCCTACATGCCGCAACAGCTCACCGAGGCGGAGATCGACTCGGCCATTGCCGCCGCGATCGTCGCGACGGGCGCGGCCGGACCTTCCGGCATGGGCAAGGTGATGGCTGACCTGAAGCCGAAGCTCGCCGGACGTGCGGACATGACGGCTGTTTCAGCCAAAGTGAAGGCCAGGCTCGCTTGACCGTTGTCGTCCCCGAATGCGGGGACCCAGTCGGTTGTCGTCCGCGAAAGCCGGGACCCCGTCCGTCGTCGTCTCCGCGAAAGCGGAGGGACCCAGTCCGTTGTCGTCCCCGCGAAAGCGGGGACCCAGCGACGTGGCGTTGCATTCGAAAATGACACCGCTGCGTCGCCGCTTCCGTGGGAACGCCACCGGGAAAGTCGCGCCCGACCCCTCTATAATCGACCGATGATCCCCAACGATTTCATTCAGACGCTGCTCTCCCGCGTCGACATCGTCGAGGTGATCGATCGCTTCGTTCCGCTGAAAAAAGCGGGCGCCAACTACGTCGCCTGCTGCCCCTTTCACAGCGAGAAAACACCGTCCTTCTCGGTAAGTCCGGGCAAGCAGTTCTATCACTGCTTCGGCTGCGGCGCCCATGGAACGGCCGTCGGCTTCCTCATGGAATACGGCGGCAAGGCGTTTCCCGATGCGGTCGAGGAACTGGCGCGGGATGCGGGCCTGACAGTGCCGCGGATCGAGCGTCCAGGCGAACGTGAAAAACGCGACGAAGCACAGGACCTGAACGAAATCCTGCTGGCGGCGGCAAAGTACTACCGCGCGCAATTGAAGGACGCGCCGCGCGCCATCGATTACCTCAAAAGCCGTGGACTCACGGGCGAAGTCGCGGCCCGATTCGGCATCGGCTACGCACCCGACGCATGGCAGGGCCTGGAGTCGGTATTCCCGAAGTACGAGGCGCCGGAACTCGACGCCGCGGGCCTTGTGATCAACGGCGACGGCGGCAAGCGATACGACCGCTTCCGCGATCGTGTGATGTTTCCCATCCACGATACGCGGGGCCGCGTGATTGGATTCGGCGGCCGAGTGATGGGCTCGGGTGAGCCCAAGTACCTCAATTCGCCGGAAACGCCCGTTTTTTCCAAGGGACGCGAACTCTACGGTCTCTACCTCGCGCGCAATGCCATTCGCGATGCCGGCCGCGTCGTCGTCGTCGAGGGGTACATGGACGTCGTGGCGCTCGCGCAGCATGGTGTCGAATATGCGGTCGCCACACTTGGCACAGCCACGACACCGACACACGTTCAGAAATTGTTTCGCCTCACCGACACCGTCGCGTTCTGTTTCGACGGCGACAACGCCGGTCGCAAGGCCGCGTGGCGCGCGCTGGAAAACGCGCTGCCGGTGCTTGCCGACGGCAAGAACGCAGTGTTCCTGTTCCTTCCCGATGGCGAGGATCCCGACGACTTCGTCCGCAAGCGGGGCCGTGCAGCATTCGAGCGCGCCATCGAGGCGGCAGTGCCGCTGTCGGAGTTCCTGCTTGCAGACCTTGCGGCGCGGCATCCGCCGACCTCCGCGGAAGGCCGCGCGGCGCTGGTGACCGCCGCCCGGCCCCATCTTGCGCAGATCAATGCACCGGTGCTGGCTACGATCCTGCGCCGCCGTCTATCCGAACTCTCCGGAATTCCGGAGGCGGAGTTGCGCAGCTTGCTCAACCTGCCGTCGCCGGCAGCAATGTCCGCCAATGCCCCACGTGCCGACCGGCAGGACGAGCGACGCACGCCGAGGGGTGCCAGTTTTCGCGCCAATGTTCGCCGACCGCCATCACTTGCCCGCGAATTGATCCAGGGGCTCCTCCTTCAGCCTGCCCTCGCCCGGACGCTGGAATTCCCGCGTCCGGACGACGGTACTCCCGATGGGGCAACGCTGGTCGCACTCGTCGACCATTGCGCCACCGCGGAGGGGGAACTGACCGCGGCCGGAATCCTCCAATTCTTTGCGGATTCACCCCACGAACCCGTGCTGGCGAGCGTGTTGGCCACGGCCGAAGACCACGGGCTGACGATGGAACTCGCGGAGGCCCAGGTCCGGGAGGGCCTGGAAAGCTGGTGGCAGCAGGCGAGGCGCAGCGGCACGAAAGCCCCGGTTCCCGCGCCGGGTGGCCAGACGCCGGAGGAAATCAAGCGCTTGCGTCAACTCGACTTCGTCCGACAGGCGGCTGCGGGCCAGGGCTCAGGTCCGAACCAACCTGAAGACGGTCCGTCGACGGGCGGAAACTGACCTCAATTACGGCGTCGGATTGGGGACGCCGAGTGGTATAATTTGAGGTTTTCCCGATCGGCCCCATTTAGATGTCAACGATGTGGGCAACCGGGACACGGGAGCGAGGGCCGGCAGGTGTGTCCATGAGGCCGCTAATGCCCGCTTGGTGCCCGAAAAGCCGTTTACGCCCCGCTACAAGCATTTCCATCAAGGATGACCATGGCCAAGAAGCCCGCGAAGCCCACCCGCAAATCACCCGCCAAGTCGAAGGTGACGCCCAAGTCCAAGCCGCGGGCCGCCAAGCCGGCCGCGAAAAAAGCCAAGGCCACGTCGAAGCGACCCGCCAAACCGGCGTCCAAGAAGTCCGCAGGGCCGGCAGGCAAGAAATCCAGCCAATCGGCAAGCCGGAAGGCCGCGCCGAAAAAGCCCGCGCGCAAGCCTGTTGGCAAGGCGGCACCGAAGGCCAAGTCCGGCGCGCGCACGCCCGCCAAGGTCGTGTCGAAACTGGCCAAAGGGAAAGCGCCGGTCAAGTTCGCCAACAAAGGAAAGGTCACCCCCAAGGCGCTCCTCAAGGGAAAGACGACGACCAAGGTCCCGGCGAAAGTTGTCGCCGCGCCCCAAGCCAAGAGCATGAAGGGCGCCGTCGCGAAGCCGGTCGTGCCTGCCAAAGGCACGGGCAAGGCAATGCCGGTCCCCAAGGGCTCGCCGGCGGTTGCCGCAGGCAAGGGAACGACACCCGTCGCCGCAGGCAAGGTTGCACCCGTCGCCGTTGCCAAGGGGTGCGGCAGCTGTCCCCCGCGCACAAACCCACGCCTGGCGAGATTGCGGCCAAGCTGGCAGGAAAACGCGCGGAAGATGCGGCGACCCGGAAGGGCAAGAACGGCCGTCACGCTGAAATTGCCCCGAGAGTCCTCACGCCTGCCGACGTCGAAGCGCGCAAGCGCAGGCTGAAGACGCTGATCGTGCTCGGCAAGGAGCGCGGCTACCTGACGTACGCGGAAATCAACGACCATCTTCCCGACGACATCCTCGATGCCGAACAGATCGAGGGTGTGATCTCGATGATCGGCGACATGGGCATTCAGGTCTACGACGAGGCGCCTGACGCCGAGACGCTGCTGATGTCCGAATCGCCGGCCACCGTGCCCGCGGAAGATGTCGAGGAAGAGGCCGAAGCGGCCGCCTCGACGCTCGACTCCGAATTCGGCCGGACCACGGATCCCGTGCGCATGTACATGCGCGAGATGGGCTCCGTCGAACTTCTCACGCGTGAAGGCGAAATCGAGATCGCCAAGCGGATCGAGGAAGGCCTGAAGCACATGGTCATGGCCATCTCGGCGTGCCCGATGACGGTCCATCAGATCCTCGACCTTGCCGACAAGATCAGCAAGGACGAACTGAAGATCGACGACCTGGTCGACGGCTTGATGGACTTCAACGAACAGCTGACCACCATTGTGGAATCCGACGACGAAGATGCGGAAGAAGATGAGGCTGACGCGGGCGTCATTGCCAGCGAAAACCTCGAGCGATTGAAGGTTGCCGCGCTGGAGAAATTCGCGACCATTCGCAAGTACTTCACGCGCATGCTGGTGGTGCTGCAGAAGGAAGGGCACAAGGCGCCCAAGTATCTCGAACTGCAGAAAAAAATCTCGGGCGAGTTGATGCAGGTGCGCTTCGCCGCGCGCATGGTCGAGCGTCTGTGCGATTCCGTGCGTACCGAAGTCGACAACATTCGCCAGATCGAGCGCAAGATCCAGGACCTGTGCGTGAACAAGGGTGGCATGCCGCGTCCGGACTTCATCAAGGCGTTCCCGACCAACGAAACCAGCCTGCGCTGGATCGACCGCGAAGTCGGCGCGCACCACAACTACAGTGAACAGCTCGCCAAGTACCGCCAGGCGATCGTCGAGCAGCAGCAAAAGCTGCTCGACCTGCAGTTGCGCGTGATGATCCCCTTGAAGGACCTGAAGGAGATCAACAAGCAGATGTCGACGGGCGAGGCGCGCGCGCGCAAGGCCAAGCGCGAGATGACGGAGGCCAACCTGCGCCTCGTGATCTCGATCGCCAAGAAATACACCAATCGCGGCCTGCAGTTCCTCGACCTGATCCAGGAAGGCAACATCGGCCTGATGAAGGCCGTGGACAAGTTCGAATATCGCCGCGGCTACAAGTTCTCGACCTACGCCACGTGGTGGATCCGCCAGGCGATCACGCGTTCCATCGCCGACCAGGCGCGCACCATCCGCATTCCGGTGCACATGATCGAGACGATCAACAAGATGAACCGGATTTCGCGCCAGATCCTGCAGGAAACCGGACAGGAACCCGACCCGGCGACGCTCGCCGAGAAGATGGAGATGCCCGAGGAGAAGATCCGCAAGATCCTCAAGATCTCCAAGGAACCGATCTCGATGGAGACGCCGATCGGCGACGACGACGATTCGCACCTTGGCGACTTCATCGAGGACCAGTCGACGGTGGCACCGTCGGACGCCGCGGTGAACTCGTCATTGCGCGACGTGTGCAAGGACATCCTCGACACGCTGACGCCGCGCGAGGCGAAAGTGCTTCGCATGCGCTTCGGCATCGAGATGAATACCGACCACACGCTGGAGGAAGTCGGCAAGCAGTTCGACGTCACGCGCGAGCGAATCCGCCAGATCGAGGCGAAGGCGCTGCGCAAGCTGCGGCACCCGTCGCGCAGCGAAAAGCTGCGGAGCTTCCTCGAAGGGGAATGAACCTCGAGCATTGCTGCACAATGAAAAACGCCCCGAATCGGGGCGTTTTTTTGACTGGGCGTCGCGCGCGACGTTACGACGGGGGCCCTGCCACGGGGACGATGGCACTACCGTGATAAGCCTTGTGGAGCGCGGCCACCGTCGCGGGTGGCGCGGCGAGGGAGTCGTGTGTTGACGACCGACGCCGCGCCGGGTACCCGCAGGTGGCTGATTGCGATCCCCATGGCGCAATCACGGTAGTGCCATCGTCCTTTCGCGTCGGGCTCTCGCCGGTCTATTTAGTCGCGAAGCAATAAAGCAGTCCGGCGCCACCGGTCGAAACGAGCGCGGGGTCGCTGCATCCTTTGGTCGGATGCGACGAATTCCAGGACAATGCCGGCGGTGTGGTATCGAGACCCGTGCGATCGGCGTGGCCGACAATCGCGACACCGTCACCGCTCTTGGTCCAGTTGCCGCACGTCTTGTCATCGCCGGCAGGAAACGCCGTGCCGTCCGGCTGGGACCCCGTGAGGATGTCGTGCTTGTTCGGCGTATCTCCGCGACCATTGACGACGTCGCCTTTCTCCGTCAATGCCGTCTGCTTGTTGAGGTTGTTGTTGCCGTGCAACTCGGCGACATTCGTGGCGACCACAACGCCTTTGACGTTCGTCCACGGTCCGCCGCCGATACGGTCCTTGGCGTTGACCGCCACCGTCGAACCCGACGCCTGCGTGCTGAGATAGGCGTGCCATGTCCTGTCGGGCAGACCCGCCGCTGCCGCGAGTGCGGAGCAGTGCTTGTCCGCACCGGTCAGGCCGCCGAAATCGGCGCCCTTGCCAGCGCCTGTGCTGGTCACGAAGAATCCCGCATTTTTCTGCGACGCCATGCCTGCGCATCCGGCCAACGCGACCGCCGACGCGACGGCAACCGCAACTGTGGCCAACCTGAATGTACCCATGGAACTCCTCCTGATTTTTTCCGGTATACCGCGGTCGCGGTGCCGGTGCCTTCGACCGAACAGTCGGGCGATGGATTCTATTCCAACACATCCCGATGCGACAGTGAACGACGCACTCACAAATCCAGCGTCACCTTGACCTGCTCGGGTTCCTCGCTATCGTCGATGACTTCGAATCCCAGCTTGTCGGCGAACTTCAGCATCCCCTGATTGGCGCGCAGCACCAGCCCCTCCAGGCGTTTCAATCCGCGCTTCTTCGCGGAGTCGATGATTCGCTCCATCAACATCCGGCCGATGCCGCGCCCGTGCCAGGCGTCCGCGACGACGACCGCGAACTCCGCGCTTTCGCCGTCGTGGTTGGCAATGTAGCGGGAGATGCCGATGATCGTCTCCGCGTCGCGCGCGGGAGGGTCCGGCGCCAGTGCCACGAGCGCCAGTTCCCGGTCGTAGTCGACCTGCGTGAATCGGGCCAGCATCGCCGGCGTAAGCTGGTGGAGCCGGTAGAAAAATCGGAAATAGCGCGATTGCTCCGACAGCGACGCGACGAACTTGCGCTCAAGTTCCGCGTCCTCGGGTTTTATCGGGCGCACCTTGAGCCGCGTGCCGTCCGCCATTTCCCAGTCGGACTCAAGGCCAGTGGGATAAGGATGGATCGCCATGTGGCGATAGCCCGGCGCCGACTTGCGCCTAGGGTCGACAACCGCGCGCGCCCCGAGGATTTCTGCCCCACCTGACGTGATCATGATCGGGTCGAGCAACAACTCGGTCACCCAGGGCAATGCGCAGACCAGCGCGGAAATCCGCACCACCAGCCCCACCAGCGGATCGCACGGCGGCACGTGCCGCATCGCAGCCGCCGCGATGAGGTCGCGGGCGAGCCGGCGATTGAGCGGTGGCAGCATCACGGCGCGCGCCGAACGCGCCGCCAGCATTCGCTCGCTGGCGCCGAACACGATCACCGGCCCGAACACGGCGTCGGTAGCCACGGCAATGGCTGCCTCGCTACCTTCGTGCGTCGAGCGGTCGCGCTGGACGAGCACGCGGCCGCTCCAATCAGCCCGTTCCGCCGCGGACATACTCTCACTCAACTCGCCGTAGGCGCGTGCCAGCGCGCGACTGCTGCGTATTCCGCTGCACAGCGGCGACAATGCGGGGCCCGCGACTTCGCGCGCCAACTGCACTGGATAGCGGAGTTTCCTGGCGGCCGCCTGAGCTTCGGACAGCGTATCGGCCGCCATCAAGGGCGGCATTGCGATGCCGAATGCCGCGAGCAGCGCGTGCGTCTCCGTCGTGGGCAGCGTCGCGTGGCCGCGTTGCGTTGCGCGCTCGCGGATGCGCTCCGCGGCGGCGATGTCCGGTGGCTTGGGATCGGCCTGCGGCGGAGGCACCTCGAGCAGCCATTCCTGGTTTCGGCGATATGTCGCAAGAAAAGAAAACGCGCCCACCGCATTTTCCGGCGTATAGAAGTTGGCGATGCCGCCGGCCTCGAGCGCGTCGTGCACGCCCTGCGGTTCAAGTGCGCCAAGCCACGAGGCGAGCACAGGCTTGCTGGAACCGCGCGAAACCGCTGCCACGGCACGCGCCGCTTCGACCGCGGGTGTCGCCGGCCGCGACACGTGCAGCGCGAGCACCGCGTCGACCTGTGGATCCGACAACGTCGCCGCGACAGCCGCCGCGAGGCGCGCCGGGGGTGCGTCCGCGCGCACGTCCACCGGATTGGCGCGCACGATTTCCTTCGGCAGCAGCGCATCCAGCGCGTGCACTGTCTCCGGAACCAGCGTAGCAAGCGCGACGCCCATTGCCGCGGCGCTATCCGCGGCAAGCAGTCCAGGACCGCGCCCGTTGGACACTATGGCAATCCGATTGCCTTGGGGAATCTTGCCCATCGCAAGTATCCGCGCCGCTGCGAACAGTTCCGTATAAGTCCGTACGCGTACGGTGCCGGCGCGCTGCAATGCAGCGTCGAACACTGCATCCGGCATCGGCGCGATCCCGCCGTGTTCTCCACCGCTCGGCAGCGACTCGAGCGAGCGCCCCGCTTTCAGCACCACCACCGGCTTGATGCGCGCTGCGGCGCGCAACGCGGAAAGAAACCGCCGCGCGTCTCCCACCGACTCCACATAGAGCAGGATACCGTCGGTGATCGGATCCTGCAGCATCGCGTCGAGCAGTTCGCCGAAGCCGACATCGATCGCACCCCCCAGCGATATCACCGATGAGAATCCGATGTGCATGGGTGCTGCGAAGTCGAGCATTGCGGTGCACACGGCGCCCGATTGAGAGACCAGCGCCAATCGGCCCGGCAACGTGGGCGTCGTTCCGAACGTAGCATTGAGTCCGATGTCGGTACGTATGACGCCAAACGCCCCCGGGCCCACCAGACGTATGTCCCGCTTGCGCGCCACCGCGCACACTTCGCGACGCCACACGCGCGCACCCGCCGGGTCGGTTGCATCCGGAGTCGACATCACGACGGCCGCGCGGATCGCCGGATACATGCCTTCCAATAGCGAAGGAATTGATGCCGCGGGGGCCGTGATCACGACCAGATCGACTTGCTTGCCGATCGCAGTGACCGTCCCGAACGATTTCTGCCCGAACACTTTCCGGTGCCGGGGATTGACCGGATAGAGATCTCCCTTGAAACCACCGCCGAGCAGATTCTCGAAAACGCTGCGGCCAAGCGAACCCATGCGATCCGAGGCACCCACCAGCGCGACGGACTTGGGCATCAACAGCGGGCGAAGGTAATGCTGCAAGGATGAGTGGCGCAGGCGGCCGGCAGGAAGGGATCCGACTTCCGAGTCTACTGCACGCTGCGCGCTGTCCGCTACCGGAGGACGTCGTCTCCATGCGAGAATCGCGTCTTGTCCATGGCACTCCCGGGCCCGTAGCTCAGTTGGTTAGAGCAGGGGACTCATAATCCCTTGGTCGCTGGTTCGAGTCCAGCCGGGCCCACCAGTTACTTCAATTGCTTGACGCTGAGCCGGTTCAGTGACGCCATCGATTTGTTCTCCTCGTTCGCGTCGCTTCGGTCGGCATCGCGGTCCTATTTATCGAGTTCCGAGAGTATCGGGATCGGAAGTGCCGTGCGATTTTGATCCCAAAGTTCGATGGCAAGCACATCGACCGAGCGTTCCGCTCGAAGCGCTGCCAAATCGCTGTATCCAATCGACACGTAAAGCCCTGTCGCAATCGCCGACCAATGTCCGTCCGCGTTACGCCTTTGATCGAGGCTCCTCTTCTGTGAAATGACGTTGGCGCGAACGGACTCGTCCGGGACCTGTCGTGACCACGCGTCCATTTGCTCCGAAAGCCCGCCCAGGATCAATTCATACTCCGAGCGGTAAGCGGCGCTGGCGTCTTTGGCCGACAGCGTGGGCGGAATCGGGTAATAGCCAAAGTTATCGCCGACCTGATAGCCGAATCCTTCAATCGTCGCACCGCGCCTCGTGGCGAACGCTATCGCTTCATCGACACCAAACGGCCGTGAAAAGGAAATCAGCACTCTAAATTTCCTGTCGTCCGATTTGTTGGTCGAATTGAGCAGACCATCGACAGCCGCAGATGCTCCCTGAATTCTGTTGTCGATTGCACGCTGGACGGCGGCTCGATACGCTGTCTGATCCTCGGCCGCGTGCACAAAGCTCGTTAGCAAGCCAAACAAAATCGGCAAGATGACTTTGGCGCTCAAGGCGGCGCAATAAAGTGCCAGACTCAACCATCGCGCGGCGGCCCGCCGGACGCCCCGTCCGGTTGTCGAAAATTCACTGATGGCGATCGCGTCTCCCAGGATCGATGCGGTTGCGCCGTCAGGCAACGATCCTTTGAGCAACAAGTTCGGCGATCCGCGTATCCGTGTAACCGATACTCCGCAAGACTTTTCGCGTGTGCTCACCCAGTGTTGGCGGGTGCAATCGCACACCCAGGCGTTCGCCGTGGAGAGTGAACGGAAACAGCGTCGTGCGAACCGTCTGCCCCGCCTTGTCGCCGTCCGGCAAGCGAATTTCGGCGAGCCCGCCGGTGGCCGCGAGGTGCGGATCGTCGTAGAGGTCCTCGGGCTTGCGAATGGGCGCGAAAGGCAGTCCCGCGCGCTCGAATATCCCGGCCAACTCATCGGCTCGGCGCGTCGCGAGCCGCTCCCGCAATGTGGCGAGTAGCGTCGGTCGCATGCTCACCCGCTCATTGTTGGTGGCGAGCGCGGGGTCCGCCTTGAGATCAGGAAACCCGAGCACATCGCAGAACGTGATCCACTGCGCGTCGCTGACGGCCGCGAGGAATATCTGTTCGCCACCTCGTACGGTGAATACGTCGTACACCGCCCACGGGCTGTGGCGCGCAGGCATGGGCGCTGGAGCGAGTCCCGTCATCGCGTACTGCAACATGTGCTGGCCCATCAGGAACACGTTGTTCTCGAAGAGCGCGGACTGCACTTCCATTCCCTTTCCGGTAATGCCGCGCTGAATCAGTGCGCCGAGCACGCCGATCGCACCGAACATGCCGCCCATGATGTCGTTGACGCTGGTTCCTGCGCGAAGGGGATCGCCCGGCCGGCCCGTCATGTAGGCTAGGCCGCCCATCATCTGCACGACTTCGTCGAGCGCCGTCCGGTGTTCGTAAGGCCCCGGCAGGAAGCCCTTGTGACTGACATAGATGAGGCGGGGATTCGACATGCAGGCGGTCGCAAAGTCGAGACCGTACTTGGCCATCGTGCCGGGCTTGAAGTTCTCCGCGACGACGTCGGCGCTCGCCACGAGATCGCGCGCAACGGCCGCGCCGTCCGGCTTGCGCAGGTCGATGGCGACACTCATCTTGTTGCGGTTGAACATCGGGAAGAATCCCGCGCCCACGCCAACGAGCCAACGCGTCCGGTCCCCATCGATGGGCTCCACCTTGATGACGGAAGCGCCCATGTCAGCCAGCACCATGCCGCAGGTCGGACCCATGACCATGTGCGTGAATTCGACCACCCGCAGTCCTGCCAGGGGTTGCGGCGCCAAATGGCTTTCGGAGATCTCCGTCATGTCGGAAGGCGCGTCTCGCGCTGGCCGGCAGCGTAGGCATCCCGAATCCACTCGAATTTTTTCGCCGTGGGAAGGACTCGCGCGAGGCTCTGCAGTCCGTCGCGCAGCCCCACTTCCCGGACAGGAATGGCGACCGCGGTATCGCTCATGTCCCCGATTGTACCCGGTGCGCCGAGTTGCATCGGCCCCGCCCATCCTGACAAAACCACAGATTCTCGAATCGGCGGCTGTACAATGCGTCCGCCGGGATTTCGGGATCGCGCCATGTCGATATTCGTTCGCAGGTTTCCATGCCTTCATTGATCCTGACCTACCACTCGCATCACATGGCAGGACCGGACTACGGGTCCAACGATCATGTGGCGTTGCGCACCGATCTTCCGCTGCTGACTGACGCGGGATACCGCGTCGTATCCCTGAGCGAATTGGTGAATCGATTTCGCGCGTCCCAATGCGGTGGCGCAACACATTCGAGCGATGACCGAATCATCGCCATCACGTTCGACGATGGCCCGGAGTATGACGCCGTCGACCATTTGCACCCGACACTGGGAATGCAGCGCAGCTTCTTGAGCATCCTGCAGGAGTTTGCGCGGTCTGCCGCGGGCAAGATGCAGCCGGACCTTTGCGCGACAAGTTTCGTCATCGCGAGCCCCGAGGCGCGCAAGGTCATGGAAGACGTGACATCGACGGATTCAAGTCCCGGCGCGTATTACCTGCACGATGGCGCCATGAACGACGAGTGGTGGTCGCCCGCGATCGATTCGGGACTCATGACCATCGCCAACCATAGCTGGGACCACTTGCACCCGGCGCTGGCGCGAACGGCCCATTCCCGCCAGGCCCGGGCTGATTTCACGCAGGTGGACAACCTGCTGGATGCCGACGCGCAAATTCGCGATGCAGGGCAGTACATCCGCGAAAGGACCGGCGGACGCGCGTCACCGTTCTTCGCGTATCCCTTCGGCCAGTACAACCCGTTTCTGGTGGAGGACTACCTTCCCAACAACCGCTCCGGCATCGGCTTCGAAGCGGCCCTGACGGTCGATGGCCGGCCGTTGCATGTCTCTGACAGCATCTGGAAGCTGCCGCGCTATTCGTGCAGCTACAACTGGACATCGCCATCGGAGTTGCTGGCAGTGCTCAATGCCGCGTGCGTTCGATAGTTACACGACCGCGACGGCGCCTCCGAAGCCTCAGAACGCGCCGATCAGGTTGATCCTGTCCTCGATCTCGCGCTGGCGCGCATCGGGCAATGCGCGGAACCACTTGACCTTGAGATACGGATAGCGCGTGCGTTGATATCCGAGCCGCTCGCCGACGAGCCACATCGGGTTGATCGACGTGTAGCCGAACCACGCATCGGCATCGTCAAGTTCGCGCATCGCATGCTCCATCATGACCTGCACGATCCCGCCGCGCTCCTTGCACTCCTGCCAGTGATCCGGCGGCAGGCGGCGATAGAAATTCCTGCGCGCGCACACGCCACCTTCGAGATAGACATTCTCGAAGCGGATGTAGTTGCCGAACGCCACCGGCTCGATGTTCGCATCGGACCACTTGTAGAAGGCCACGAACTGATGCCAGCGGTCGCGGGGTGTCGGAATCGCCAGCAGCGCGCCGTCGTGCGGCTTGGGAAACGCCGATCCGAAGCCTTCGCGAAAAAGTTCGGTCGCGAAGTACGACGCGTCGCGCATTCCCAGCACAAAGGTCGCTTCAGCGAAGGTTCGGGAGTCTGGCATGGGCCGGCGAATTCTAGGCCATGGCGGCAGGACGGTCCACAATTGCCCGGCGCCCTGCGCGCCGGACGGAAGCTGAGGTAGACTCTTCGCTGCACCACCGGTGCGACTCTGACTGCGCCACGCGCGACGACCAACGCGATGTCCACGCCACTGCAACGCGCCTATCGGTTCTGCCTGGGCGACGGCAGCCTCACGATCGCCGTGTTCATCCTCATCTTCTTCGTTTTCGTCCTCTACCCAATGGTGGAGGTCGGCGTGGTGCGCCGCTTCTGGCTCGACGTGGTGTTTGCGGCATTCCTCGCTATGGGTGCGTTTGTCGTTTTCGAGCCTCGCCCCATCGTGCGCGTGTTCCTTTTGTTGCTGGCGGGCGCGGTCGCCGCCAGCCTGGCCGATCACCTGTTTGCCAATCCGTGGCTCGCCGCTTTGCGCTCACTGCTGACCATGCTTGCGTGCTCGGCGCTGGGAATGTTGCTGTTGGCGCGGGTCATGCGGGATGGGCGGATGAATTTCAACCGGATCATGGGCGCGGTCGGCACCTATCTGCTGATCGGCATCGTTTTCACCCAGGCTTACCGGCTGCTGGCGGAAGTCGTCCCCGGCGCATTCGCCATCGGCGGCACGCCTGTCGGAATCGACGCGATCAGCCAGAAGCTATCCTATTTCAGCTTCATCACGCTGACCTCCACAGGCTATGGCGATATCACGCCGGTACACCCCTATGCGAGGTCTCTGGCGACAATGGAAGCACTGGCAGGCGGACTGTACCTGACCGTTCTGGTTGCGCGGCTGGTAGGTCAGGAAATCGACTGGCGACACGACCAGCGCGACCGCAAGCGCACGAGCGACGACACGTCGACACGACCACCGGCCGACTACACGGACTGATCCAACCGAGGACCAACTCAGCGCAGGCTCCGGCCGCGACCGGTTGCGCCCCGCGGACTACACCGCGAGAAGCGCGCGCACGTTGTCGTCGTCCATCGTGGCGCCCTTGCCTTGGGCCACCACCTCACCGCGCGACATCACGACGTAATGATCGGCGAGGGATTTGGCGAAGTCGTAATACTGCTCGACCAGCAGGATGGCCATTTCGCCCTCCTGGGTGAGCTTGCGAATCGCGCGCTCGATGTCCTTGATGATCGACGGCTGGATGCCTTCGGTGGGCTCGTCGAGGATCAGCAGCTTGGGGCGCAGCGTGAGCGCGCGCGCGATCGCCAGCTGCTGCTGCTGCCCGCCGGAGAGATCGCCGCCACGGCGGTTCAGCATATCCTTCAGCACCGGAAACATTTCGTAGATGAAGCCGGGAATCCCCACGCCCTTCTTCTGCGTCGCAAGTCCCATCTGCAGGTTCTCAAGCACCGTCAGGCGCGGAAAGATGTCGCGTCCCTGCGGCACGTAACCCAGCCCCAGGCTCGCGCGGGAATACGGGGGCAGCGAGGTGATGGTCGTGGCATCGAACTTGATGTCGCCGGAGCGTACGGGGACCATGCCCATCAGGCAGCGCAACAGCGTCGTCTTCCCCACGCCATTGCGGCCGAGGAGCGTGGTGCACTTTCCCGCCGGCACGTCGAACGACACGTTGCGCAGGATGTGGCTGCCGCCGTAGAACTGGTTGATTTTCTCTACGCTAAGCATGGTCAGTCCGGCAGGGCAGTCCCAGGGGACTGACTGCACCCCTTTGGGGGCAGCGAAGACGAACGCAAGTGAGGCAAGCGTGGGGGTTCATCATCTGCCGAGGAAAACTTCAATGACCTGCTCGTTCTGCTGCACATTGGCCATCGAGCCTTCTGCCAGGACGTGGCCTTCGTGCAGCACCGTCACGCGGTCGGCGATCTTCGCGACGAAGTCCATGTCGTGCTCGACGACGACAAGTGTGTAGTCGCCCGCCAGCGTCAGGAAAAGCTCGGCGCTGCGCATCGTTTCATCGTCGGTCATGCCGGCCACCGGTTCGTCCAGCAGCAGCAGTTGCGGCTCCTGCATCAACAGCATGCCGATTTCCAGCCACTGCTTCTGGCCATGCGAAAGCAGTCCCGCCAGGCGCGAGGCTTCCGGTGCGAGCTGGATCGTCTCCATGATGGTCAGGATCCGGTCGCGGGCGGTGGAATCCATCTGCGCCGTCAACGTGGGCCACACGCGCTTGTCGTCCTTGCGCGCGAGTTCCAGGTTTTCGAATACCGTGTGCCGCTCGAATACCGTCGGCTTCTGGAACTTGCGGCCGATGCCCTGCCCTGCGATCTCGGGCTCGCTTAGCTTGGTGAGATCGATGGTCTGTCCAAAGAACGCCGACCCGGCATCAGGTCGCGTCTTGCCGGTAATGACGTCCATCATCGTCGTCTTGCCGGCGCCGTTCGGACCGATCACGCAGCGCAGTTCGCCGGCATCGACGACGAGCGACAGGTCGTTCAGCGCCTTGAAACCGTCAAAGGCGACGGAGATGGAATCGAGATAGAGGATGCCGCCATGGCTTAGGTCAACGCCCGGCCGAACGAGGTGCCCATCGCTGATGCCCGTGTCCTTGCTGCTGATTTGCGAGTCGGGAATCGGACTGTTCTCCGGCAAGCCGGGGCGGATGTTCATCGTCATGATTTCTTCGCCCACAGACCCGCGATGCCGCGCGGCAGGTACAGCGTGACGAGGATGAACAGCAACCCGAGCAAATAGAGCCAGTATTCGGGAAACGCCTGCGTGAACCAGCTCTTGCCCAGGTTGACGGCCGCGGCGCCGATCACCGGTCCGATCAGCGTTCCGCGACCGCCCACGGCGGTCCAGATGGCGATCTCGATCGAATTGGCCGGCGACATTTCGCTGGGATTGATGATGCCCACCTGCGGCACGTACAGCGCGCCCGCAACGCCACAGATCACCGCGGACAGCGTCCAGATGAAAAGCTTGAAGTAGACCGGGTTGTATCCGGAGAACATCACGCGGGTTTCGGCGTCACGTATGGCGGTCAGCACGCGGCCCAGCTTGGATGAAACGATCGCCCGGCCGAGCAGGAGGAATCCGATCAGCGCGGCGCCGGTGAGCATGAACAACGCCATTCGAGTCTCGGAGGCCGTGATCGGGAAGCCCAGGATGCGCTTGAAGTCCGTGAAGCCGTTGTTGCCTCCGAAGCCCGTGTCGTTGCGGAAGAACAGCAGCATCGCCGCGTAGGTGAGCGCCTGCGTGATGATCGAAAAATACACGCCCTTGATGCGCGAGCGGAACGCGAAGAAGCCGAACACCAGCGCGAGCAATCCCGGCACCAGCACCACCAGCAGCGCGCAATACCAGAAGTTCTGGGTGAACTTCCAGTACCAGGGGTAGGCCTTCCAGTCCAGGAACACCATGAAGTCCGGCAGATCGCTTTTGTAGACGCCATCGTGGCCGATGGAACGCATCAGGTACATGCCCATCGCGTAGCCGCCGAGCGCGAAGAAGAGGCCGTGACCAAGCGAGAGGATGCCGGTATATCCCCAGATCAGGTCCATCGCCAGCGCGACGATCGCGTAACACATGATCTTGCCCGCCAGCGTGACCGCGTACTCGGAAACATGGAACGGATTTCCTTCCGGCACCACGAGGTTGCCGATGGGCACCAGGACGAAGAGGACGAGTGAGGCCACGCCCAGCGCACCCCACATCCGTCCCGACCAGAGTCGCGCGAACGAAAAGTCACCGGCGGGCGCGGCGAGCGGCATGAATCCCAGCGCCATGCGTCAGGCCTCGACCGTCCGGCCCTTGAGCGCGAACAGCCCCTGAGGACGCTTCTGGATGAAGACGATGATGAACACGAGGATCATGATCTTGGCCAGCACCGCGCCTTGCCACGCCTCGAGGAATTTATTCATGACGCCCAGCCCGAGCGCCGCGTAGACCGTGCCGGCCAGCTGGCCCACGCCGCCCAGCACCACGACCATGAACGAATCGACGATGTAGCTCTGGCCCAGGTCGGGACCGACGTTGCCGATCTGCGACAGCGCACAGCCCGCGAGTCCCGCGATTCCGGAGCCCAGTCCGAACGCCATCATGTCGATCTTGGGCGTGCGCACGCCCAGCGCACTCGCCATGGGACGGTTCTGCGTGACGGCGCGCACGTAGAGGCCGAGTTTGGTGCGCGTCAGCATCGAGCCACACCGCGAGCAGGACGCACGCTGCGAAGGCGATGATCACGACGCGGCTCCACGGCAGCACCACGTTGGTCATGATCTCGAAGCCGCCCGACATCCAGGACGGATTTTGGACCTGCACGTTCTGCGCGCCGAAGATCGTGCGCACGCCCTGGATGAGGATGAGGCTCAAGCCCCAGGTCGCGAGCAGCGTCTCGAGCGGGTCGACCGTACAGATGCCGGATCACCGTACGCTCGAGAACACGCCCACGCCGGCGCTGATCGCGAATGCCATCGGAACGGCAACCAGCGGATAGAAATCGAACGCGCCAGGCGCATACTGGCGGAACAGGCTTTGCACCACGTACGTCGCGTAGGCACCGATCATGATCAGCTCGCCGTGCGCCATGTTGATGACGCCCATGAGCCCGTAGGTGATCGCGAGCCCCAATGCCGCGAGCAGCAGGATCGTTCCCAAGCGAAATGCCGGAGAAAATGCGCGCCGCGATGTCGCCGATCATGAACCGCCGTTCGACGGCCGCCAGCGATCGCTGCGCTGCGCCGCGCACCTGCCGCGTCCGTCTCGACATAGGCGCCGCCCTTGCGCTCGAGGACCTGCAGCAGCAGCGTGTTGGTCGCGCCGGTGTCGGACTGTCCGAGCTCCCCGATCGCCGCAAGCCGCTTGTCCTTGTCGCCGCTGCGCAGGTCGATCGACGCCTTGGTCAGTGCGAGCAGGCCCTTGACCTCGGGATCGGCTTCCTTGGCCAGCGCCGCATCGATGGCGGGCAGCGCCGTTTCCCCGGAGTTGTTCTGCAGGACCTTTGCCGCGGCCAGCCGCACGGCGCGGTCGGGCGAGACGAGCTTCAGCGCGGCGATCGCCGTGGTCAGCTCCAGCCGCATCCGGTTGTTGACGACTACATCGTCACGCGCCTCGGGGAGTGGCGCGACCACCTTGCCCGTGACTGCATCGACGGCGGTGTCGCCCTTGACGACCAGGACGATGTCCTCGCCCGACGTCTGCACCTCGCCGTCCAGCAGACGATTGGAGGAGCGGGAGCGCGGCGCTGTCGCCGCTGCCGACCAGCGCGCCGATGGCCTGGATTTTCTCATCGCTTTCACCGAATGCCAGATCCTTGATCACGGGTGCGGGCAGCGCCGACACAACGGATGCCACGCACATTGCAGCGAGCATCAGCACGTGTTTCAGAAGTTGCCGGCCGCCCTTGCCCATCACGTCGATCCTGTGGTCCGCCCGAAACGAGTCAAAAAAAACCGGCAGCGGGTGACGGCAGCGGTGCATTCACCGTACCTGCCACTCCCGCGCCGGCGGGCTGTCCAACCCATTTCATGCACGTGCGATACGAACCTTGCTACAACTACTTCTTCTCCGGCTCGTCCTTCTTGCCCTTGTCTTCGGGGATGTACGGGCTCCACGGCGTGCCCTGATCGGGCCCTTGGTCTTCCACACGACCTTGAACTGGCCGTCGCCCTGGACTTCGCCGATGAACACGGGCTTCCACAGATGGTGATTCTTCTCGTCCATCTTGATCGTGAAGCCATCCGGCGCGGCGAATGTCTGACCCGCCATTGCTGCGATCACCTTGTCGGTGTCGGTACTCTTGGCCTTCGTGACCGCCTGCGCCCACATGTGGATGCCGACCCAGGCGGCTTCCATCGGATCGTTGGTCAACGGCTTGTCCGCGTTCGGGAAGCTTCACCTTCTTGGCATAGTCAGCCCATTGCTTGGTCCATGCGGCGTTGACCGGGTTCTTCAGCGACATGAAGTAGTTCCACGCGGCGAGGTGGCCGATCAGCGGATTGGTGTCGACGCCGCGCAGTTCTTCTTCACCGACCGAGAACGCCACGACCGGAACGTCGGTCGCCTTCAGTCCGGCGTTGCCCAATTCCTTGTAGAACGGAACGTTGGAGTCGCCATTGATCGTCGACACCACCGCCGTCTTGCCGCCTGCAGCGAACTTCTTGATGTCCGCCACGATGGTCTGGTAATCACTGTGGCCGAAGGGCGTGTACGTCTCCATGATGTCCTTGTCCTCGATTCCTTTGGTATGAAGGAACTGACGCAGGATTTTGTTGGTGGTACGCGGATAGACGTAGTCAGTGCCGAGCAGGACGATGCGCTTGGCGCCGCCGCCTTCCTTGCTCAACAGGTACTCGACGGCCGGAATCGCCTGCTGGTTCGGCGCGGCACCCGTGTAGAACACGTTCTTGGAGAGTTCTTCCCCTTCGTACTGAACCGGGTAGAACAGAAGGCCATTCAATTCCTCGAACACGGGCAGTACCGACTTGCGGGACACCGAGGTCCAGCAGCCGAACACGACCGCGACCTTGTCCTGGGTAAGCAGTTGCCGGGCCTTTTCGGCAAACAGCGGCCAGTTCGACGCGGGATCGACAACCACGGGCTCGAGTTTCTTGCCGAGCACGCCGCCCTTGGCGTTGATCGTCTTCGATCGCCATCAGCGTCACGTCCTTCAGCACCGTTTCGCTGATCGCCATGGTTCCAGACAGCGAGTGGAGTACACCCACCTTGATCGTGTCGGCCGCGAGCACCGGCGTGCCGAAACTCAAGCCGGCGGCGGTGGCCGCCGCAATCAGCGACAGGCGCTTGATAAAGGATCTGCGTTGCAATGACATGTCGTGGTTCCCCGCGTAGGTGAATTGAATTTGCGATTGCATCCCCATGGACCGCGCCCGACAGTTTCGCGGGCGCGTGAATTCCACTTCCATGCTGCATTGCACGAGGCATGCCAAACACCTCGTTGTGCATGAATGCGTTGATTTGATTGCGAATACGCGGCCGACCTGCGTCGCCAGAATCGGCGATGCGCCAATGTTGTGCCGAGAGTTCACCCCAACTTGGTGCGGCCGGAATCCGCGCGCACCAACTTGGAACGGAAGCTAGCGGGAGGTTGCGCGGGTGCTGTTGCGCATGCGCCGCCGTCGGAAGCGCAGAACAATACTCACAACGACCGCCGCTACGAGCACGCCGATGAAAAGCTCGCGTTCGAAGTGGAACACTTTGCCCAGCAGGCGCTCCGCGGCTTCGCCAAGCATATATCCCGCGCCGACCCAGCAGGCGCTCCATGTCAACGCACCCAGCGCGTTGAGCAGCAGGAATCGCGGCCAGCCAATGGCGCTTGTGCCAATGACCGCGGGTCCCACTGTGCGCAGCCCGTACAGGAAGCGAATGCCGAATACCGTGAGTTCGGGATGGCGCTCGATCAGCGCCTGGACCTTGCCCGCCACGGGTTCGAACTTCGGATAGCGCTTAAGCAGCTCCGCTCCGTAGTGCCTGCCCAGCGTGAAATAGGCGATATCGCCGAGCGCGCCACCGATCGCCCCCAGTGCAATCAGCAAGGGCAAGTCGAGGATGCCGCGGTGCGCGAAAAGGCCCGCGACGACAAGCACCGTTTCTCCCTCGAACACGGCGCCTACCAGCGCGGCAGGATAGCCATAGGACGCGATCAAGGGCGCGATTTCGATGGCCATTGTTTATCCGTGCGCAGAAACCCCGCGCGGCTTCTTCCGTTCAGGCGCTGGCCGCCACCGCCGGCTTGCGCAACATGCCGCGTTCCTCGACAAAGCGGATGACCACATCGAGGCCCACGCCGCTCTTGAGATTGGTGAACACAAAAGGACGGTCGCCGCGCATTTTCCTCGCGTCACGGTCCATCACCTCCAGTGACGCTCCCACCATCGGCGCGAGATCGATCTTGTTGATGACCAGCAGGTCAGAGCGCGTGATACCGGGACCTCCCTTGCGCGGAATCTTGTCGCCCGCAGCGACGTCGATGACGTACAGCGTGAGGTCCGACAGCTCCGGACTGAACGTCGCGGCAAGATTGTCCCCACCGCTTTCCACGAATACCACGTCCAGATTCCCGAACCGCTGCGCCAGGCGATCCACGGCCTCCAGATTGATCGACGCGTCTTCGCGGATCGCCGTGTGTGGGCACCCACCCGTCTCGACGCCGATGATACGGTCCGCCGCCAGCGCCTCGTTGCGCACGAGAAACGCCGCGTCCTCCTCCGTGTAGATGTCGTTGGTCACCACACCGATCTGGTAGGTGTCGCGAAGTGCGCGGCAGAGCGCCAGCGTGAGCGCGGTTTTACCGGAGCCGACCGGGCCGCCGATGCCGACACGAAGGGGTTGGGAGATTGTCATGAGGTTCGGGTTCGAGATTGCGGATGGGGAAAGCCTGGCCAGGGGTGCCGAACGAGGCCCGCTAACTGCGGAACAGTCTCGTGTACTGTATTTCATGCCGCGCGGACGCCAACGCCAGGCCCGGCGCAAAGCTTGCGATATCGTCATCATCCATCGACATCGCGGCCGCGACCACGATCGGCACTCGCGCGCCCAGTGCACGCAGTATGCGCTGGCCGCCGACCTGCCCGAGCGGCATCGATTTCATCGCCGCCAGCACTTGATTCTCGAGCCACGACCAGACGTAGCCGGTCAGCGCGGAGTCCGCGTCGACGCCGGAACCGAATGAGGCCAGCGCAAACGCGGCCGGCAGCGTCAGCGGCGAAGCGGCGCGAACGGACGCCTGCGCACCTTCGTCCAGCAGGTCGAGATCGCCGAGCAGCTTGGCCAGCGCCGTGCCGGTCTGCTCGGTTTCCAACCGCAATTCACTGGTCTCCCGGGACGCGCGAAACCATGCGTTCCAGTCGGTGAATGCCGACACGTCCTGACGGGCCAGCGCCTGCATGCATCGCGCGAGAACTGCCAGCTCGCCGGGGCCGATCGCATACTCCATAAGGTCGCCAATCCATCGTTGCACACTGACCGCATCGTGCACGGTGCCCGCCTCCACGGCGGCCTCGAGACCCTGCGAGTAGCTGTATGCGCCGATCGGCAATGCCGGACTGGCAAGCTGCAGTAGGCGCACCAGCGCCAATGAGTGGACCCCCACGCTCACTGCGTTCGCTGCCCCCAAGGGGGAGCAGTTCGCGCCTTGGGACGGCCCTGCGGCGCGGTTGGCCGCCCCCAAGGGGGAGCTATTCGCGCCTTGGGACGGCCCTGCGGCGCTCATGGGATCGTCGTTCATCCGTTGCAGCGCACGCGCGCGGCCATGTCGTGGATGATGCCCCGGTGCTTGGCGTCACCCGAATGATGGTGGCCACCCGCGTAGGCACCTGCCTCCGGTTCAAATGGCGCCGATATCGCCGTGACGGTGGCGCCGACGCCCCGCGCCATGCCCGCCAGCACTTCGTCGGCGGCGAATCGCAACCAGCCTTCGCCCACCTGCACGGGCGTGTGGCGATTGCCCAGGTGATACGCGCAGCGAGCGAGACCCACGGCATCGACGCAGCGCGCCTCCATCAGGTCTTCGGCGGCAGCGACGACACGCACGATCCGGCCGTCGTCGGCGCGCAGGCAATCGCCGCCGCGCAGCACGGTGCCGCGATCGAGCAACAGGCCGACCGTTTCGCCCGACACAAGCGTGGTCATGAGGCGGCTCTTTTGCCGCAAGTCGAACGGAAGTACCAGTTCGGCGTCGGCATCGGCGCCCGATGCCATGCGCTCGCGCAGCGTAATCATGAATCGAGCATCAAAACAGG
This sequence comes from uncultured beta proteobacterium, assembly GCA_963755545.1. Classification (GTDB taxonomy): domain Bacteria; phylum Pseudomonadota; class Gammaproteobacteria; order Burkholderiales; family Casimicrobiaceae; genus VBCG01. Next base: position 67,773 of record CAVWKH010000004.1, read on the forward strand.
AAGTACCGCTGCGCCATCGGCAGGACCTTGGCGGGTTCGCACACGAGCAGTTCGCCATTGGCGCGCACGGCGTAGGTTTCCGGATCGACATCCATCCTTGGCGTCATGTCGTTCCACTTCATGTGCTTCTTGCCGATCTTGCGCGTGTCCTTCACTGCGACCAGCGGCTTGCCCAATTTCAGCCTGGCGACAGCAGGATTCTTGAGCGCCGCCTTGGACACGAACGTCACCGACGTGGTCAACGCCTTGCCGAATGCGCCGAACATCGGCCGGTAATGAACAGGCTGCGGCGTCGGGATCGATGCGTTGGGGTCGCCCATTGCCGCGGCAGCGATCATGCCGCCTTTGATGATCAGCGACGGCTTGACGCCAAAGAACGCGGGTTTCCAAAGCACGAGATCGGCCATCTTGCCCGGCTCCACCGAGCCCACGACATGCGCAATGCCCTGCGTGATGGCCGGATTGATCGTGTACTTGGCGATGTAACGCTTCACCCGGAAATTGTCGTGTCGCGCCGTGTCCGACTCCAGCGCGCCGCGCTGCTGCTTCATCTTGTGCGCGGTCTGCCACGTGCGGATGATGACCTCGCCGACACGCCCCATCGCCTGGCTGTCCGAGGACATCATCGAGAAGGCACCCATGTCGTGCAGGATATCTTCGGCGGCAATCGTCTCCCGCCGGATGCGCGACTCGGCGAACGCGATGTCCTCGGCAATCGACGGGTCGAGGTGGTGACACACCATGAGCATGTCGAGATGCTCGTCGATCGTGTTCACCGTGTAGGGCATCGTCGGATTGGTCGACGACGGAAGCACGTTCGGCTCGCCGCATGCCTTGATGATGTCCGGCGCGTGGCCGCCGCCCGCGCCCTCGGTGTGAAACGTGCCGATGGTGCGGCCGCCGATGGCCGCCAGCGTGGTCTCCACGAATCCGGATTCGTTGATCGTGTCAGTGTGAATCGTGACTTGCACGTCGTACTTGTCGGCCACGCGCAGGCAATTGTCGATGGCTGCCGGCGTGGTGCCCCAGTCTTCGTGCAGCTTCAGGCCATAGGCGCCGGCCTCGATCTGCTCGGCGAGCGCACCCGGCGTCGAGCAATTGCCTTTGCCCTGGAATCCCAGGTTCATCGGAAACGCTTCGGCGGCTTCGAGCATCCGGTGCATGTGCCAGGGTCCTGGCGTGCAGGTCGTAGCGAACGTGCCGGTCGCGGGTCCGGTGCCGCCGCCGAGCATTGTGGTTACGCCGGACATCAGCGCGTCGTCGATCTGCTGCGGGCAGATGTAGTGGATATGCGAGTCGATGCCGCCCGCCGTGACGATCATCCCTTCACCGGCGATGATCTCGGTGCCCGCGCCGATCACGATGTCCACGCCCGGCTGGATGTCGGGATTGCCCGCCTTGCCCAGGCGCGCGATCTTGCCGTCCTTGATGGCGAGGTCGCACTTGACGATGCCCCACCAGTCGATCACCAGCACGTTGGTGATCACCGTGTCCGCCGAATCCTTCGACAGGCGCTGGCTCTGGCCCATGCCGTCGCGGATCACCTTGCCGCCGCCGAACTTGACCTCCTCGCCATAGATCGTCAAGTCGCGCTCGACCTCCACCACGAGATCGGTATCCGCAAGCCGCACGCGGTCGCCAAGCGTCGGTCCGAACATCTCCGCATAGGCACGCCGGCCGATCTTCATCGCCGCAATCCCCGCGTCGCTGCGCGCTTTTTCGCTGGAGTCGATTTGTTTGTTTTCTTCAAGTGCGTGCGCGCCGGTTTGGCATCCAGAGGCCCCATGACCGCGCCGGTGAAGCCCATGACGATCCGGTCGCCCGCCAGCGCGACGAGTTCGATCGTGCGTTTCTGGCCGGGTTCGAATCTGACCGCGGACCCGGCAGGAATATTCAGGCGAAAACCGCGCGCAGCGGCACGATCGAATGCCAGCGCCGCATTGGTTTCCGCAAAGTGGTAATGCGAACCCACCTGGATCGGGCGATCGCCGGTATTGGCGACCGCCATGGTCAGCCGGTCGCGGCCGGCGTTGAGCACCAGTTCGCCGTCGACGATGAAGAGTTCGCCCGGAATCATGGGTTCATGCGGATCATGCGGTTCAAGGAATGGGATTGTGGACGGTCACCAGCTTGGTGCCGTCGGGAAACGTGGCTTCGACCTGAATTTCGGGAATCATTTCCGGAACACCGTCCATCACCTGCGCGCGTGTCAGCAGCGTGGCGCCAAAACCCATCAGCTCCGCGACCGTGCGGCCATCGCGCGCACCTTCCATGATGGCGGCCGAAATGAACGCGGTCGCTTCCGGATAGTTGAGCCGCAATCCACGCGCCAGCCGACGTTCGGCAACGAGCGCGGCTGTGAAGATCAGCAGCTTGTCCTTTTCGCGGGGTGTCAGTTCCATCAGGTGTTCCAGATGCGGGGCGGCAGCGCGGCGCGGCCGGCGAATCGGGGCCGGACGATCGACCACAGAGCCGTGAAGTACGATTGCGCCGCTTCGCTCGACGAACCGCGATAGCGCGCGACGAAGGCACCGGGGAGCCGCGTCACCGCACCTTCGCCACTTGTCGGTGAAAGTGCGCGGCAGCCATTGAGCATTGAATCGTCAAGCGCGGGACCCATGGCCACGAATGTGCCAAAGACCGGCGCGCCGTTCAAGCCCGCAGGCGACGACAACCAGGGAGAATTACCGTCGAGCATCATCCTTTCGCTCCAAATCAGTGCGCCGTCGCGAAAAATGTCGCCTCGTTGCCGCCAGCGTCCCTGAAGGAAACGCTCCGACGATTCGGTGCGACCAAGGCAGATCACGTCCCACCCGATATAGCGCGCAGACCCGGACAATTCCACGCGGAGCTGGTTGCTGGCGTTGACACCGTCGAAGACGATCGTCCCTTGCGGGAGCCATTCGAGGACGCCGCCATCGCGGACGTCGAACACGATGCGCTGAACGGCCCGCGCGTCGGGACTCCTGTACCAGCGCGTCGCCCCGGGTGTCGTCAGCTGCGTTAGCGCGCCCCCGTCCACCTGCACCCGGAGTTCGATGTCATCGCCGCCGGCAATTCCTCCGGGCGGATGCACGATGATGCATTGGCACACACCGTCGCCTTCCGGATACAGCGGTTTTTGCACGACCAGCGGGCCTTCGTGCGTCCGGGCGACCAGTCGGGTGCGCCCTTCGGAGTCCGCGAACCCAAGCGACAGCCGCGCACGCCAGCCTTTGCGCGAATCGATTGCGGGCGCAGCAGGGTGAACTGAAGGACCGGCGTCGCGCATGGGCTGAGTCTATCGTACGCAACCGTCGCGCAACGCAACCGTCTCGCAACCGCTCGCAACCGGCAGCCGCAACCGAGGACCGCAGCCGCCGAACCGCAGCCACATCAGACGCCGAGACGAGCGGCCAGCGCCTCGGGCTGCGACAGCAGTATTTCCGAGCGATCCTCCAGCACTACTCGGCCCTTCTCCAGAATCAGCGCGCGATCGGTGTTGGCGAGGACCGTGCGGAAATTGCGATCGACAATCAGCGATGCGATACCTGTGGCCCGAATGTCGCCGATGATGCGCCAGATCTCCCGCACGATCAGCGGCGCGAGGCCTTCGGTCGCCTCGTCGAGGATGAGAAGGTCCGGATTGGTGGACAGCGCGCGGCCGATCGCCAGCATTTGCTGCTCGCCGCCGGACAGCTGCTGTCCACCGTTGTGCAGGCGCTCGCGGAGGCGCGGAAACGTTGTGAGGATTCGCTCCAGCGGCCAGTCGTCGCGACCGGAAACGCCCCTGCGCGCGGCAACCACCAGGTTTTCGCGCACGGAGAGGTTTGGAAAGATGCCCCGGCCTTCGGGCACGTAGGCGAGACCCCGCTGTGCGATTCCGTAGGGCGCTGCCGTTGTCGCGTCCCGGCCGGCAATGGCGATGCGCCCGCGCGACGCGCGCACATGCCCCATGAGCGTGCGGATCAGCGTGGACTTGCCCATGCCGTTGCGTCCCAACAGGCCGATGGCCTCGCCGGCATGCACCGACAACGATACGCCGCGCAGCACATGACTCTCGCCGTAGTGCACGTGGACGTCATTGGCGTCCACCAGGCGCGTCTGGGTTGCACCCCCGCGTTCGGGCGCGCTAGCCGTCATGGCTTTCCCCCAGATACGCCAACTGCACCTCCGGATCCGCGCGCACCGCTGTGGGCACGTCGCTTGCGATCACGGCGCCGTTGACCATCACCGTTATGCGATCGGATACACGGAACACCGCATCCATGTCGTGCTCGACCAGGAGTATCGCGTGCCCCGCTTTGAGACTGCCCAGCAAACCGAGCATGCGCTCCGTTTCCTCGGGGCCCATGCCCGCTAGCGGTTCGTCCAGCAGCAACACACGGGGCTGAGTCGCCACGCACATCGCAATTTCCAGTTGTCGCTTTTCACCGTGCGAAAGCAGCCCGGCGGTCCTGCGGCCGAGCGGCGACAGTCCGGTCTTTTCGAGCGCCTCGCGTGCAAGCGCAGTGCTCACCGGACAGGTGTCTGCGGCAGTCCATACGTCCCACGGCATCTGCCGCGTGGCTTGCGCGGCGAGTCGACAGTTCTCGAAGACGGAAAAACGCGGGAAAATCGTCGTGCGCTGGTAACTGCGGCCCAGCCCCGCGCGCGCACGCCTGGGTTGCGACCAGTGAGTGACGTCGTGTCCCAGCAATTCCACCGACCCGCCGCTGATCGAGATTTCTCCGGCCAGCACGTTGATCAACGTCGACTTGCCAGCGCCATTGGTGCCGATCACCGCGTGAATCTCGCCCTCCTCGAGTTCGAGCGAAACTTCCGCGACGGCGGTAAGTCCGCCAAAGCGTCGCGTGACGCGCTGCGCCCGCAACAGCGGTGAAGCGCGCTCAGGCATGCGGGGCCGCCGGATTCCTGCGCGCGCGTTCGGCGCGCCATTGGTCGGCAAGTCCGATCAAACCGTCGGGCATGGTCGCCACGCACACGATGATCGTGGCACCGAACAGCAGCGGCCAATGCCGGGCGAAATCGCCGAACACGGCTTCCCATTGGAAAAACAGTTGCAACAGCGCAAACGCGAAGGCGCCCAGCACAGCGCCGGACAAACGTCCGGTGCCGCCGAGTATCAGCATCAGCAGCACTGCGCCGGATTCGTGCCACGACAGCATCTCCGGATTCACGAAGCCGTCCTTGATCGCAACCAGAACGCCGGCCAATCCCGCCAGCGCACCGGCAAGCGTGAACGCCGCCCATTTGTACGGAAAGGTGGCGAAGCCGGCAGCGCGCATTCGTTGCTCGTTGCTCTTGATTCCCGCCAGCACGCGGCCGAAACGACTGCGCAGCAGGAGCGTCAGGAATCCGAACACCAGCGCCAGGCAAATCAGCACCACGTAGTAGATGACCACGGGCTTGCCGAGGTCGACCAGCCGCGTGCCGAAAAGCGCGACTTCCGGCTTGAAATTGAGGTAGATGCCGTCGGTTCCGCCACCCAGCTTGGTGTCGTGAAAAACGTAGTACGCCATCTGCGCAAACGCCAGCGTCACCATGATGAAATAAACGCCCTTGGTGCGCAGCGACAAGGCGCCAACCGCCGCGGCGTACAACGCCGAGCACAGCACCGCAGCCGGGAGAATCCAGAAAATATTGGCGGCGCCGTATTTGGGCGACAAAAGCACCGTCGCATAGGCGGCGATGCCATAGAACGCCGCGTGACCCAGGCTGACGAGACCGGTCGCGCCCACGAGCAATTGCAGCGACAGCGCGAATATCGCCAGGATCATGATCTTGGCGGTGAACTCAAGGTAGAAGCCTGTCGTCAGCAGCGGAAATGCCAGCAGAACCAGCATCACGAAAAGGGGCACGGATGCAACGCTCGCGGTGGCGGGGAGGTTGCGCATCAGCCTTGCCTGAACAGGCCCTCGGGCTTCCACAGCAAGATCGCCGCCATGAGCAGGTAGATGGCGATTCCCGCGGCCTGCGGAAACAGCACTTTGCCGAACGTGTCGACGATGCCCACGAGCAGCGAGGCGAGGAACGCGCCACGTACCGAGCCGATGCCGCCAATCACCACGACGACGAAACTGACGATGAGCACCTGCGCGCCCATCCCCGGATAAACGGAAGTGACGGGCGCCGCAATCATGCCGGCGAGCACCGCCAGCGCAACGCCGGCAGCAAACACGATGCGATACAGAAACTTGATGTTGATTCCGAGGGACTGGACCATCTCCCGGTTCGTGCTTCCAGCGCGGATCATCATTCCCAAACGCGTACGCGCAATCACAAAGTACAGGAGCGCAGCGACCGCGAGACAGACCAGGGAAATCGCCAGCCGGTACACCGGATATTGCATGAGGTCGCCCAGCTGCACACTGCCGGCAAGCCACGGCGGAATGGTCACGCCATGTACGTCGTTGTCGACCAGGATGCTGCGCAACTCCTCGAACACGAGGATGAGACCGTAAGTCATGAGAACTTGCTGCAGGTGGTCGCGCTGGTACAGGTAGGAAACGAACCCCCATTCCAGCAGGTAGCCGAAGGCGACGGCGAGTACCAGCCCCGCTCCCAGCGTGACGAGCAGGTTGCCGCCGAATATCGGCGCAAGCGAAAACGCGAGGTACGCGCCAATCATGTAGAAGCTGCCATGCGCGAGGTTGATCACGCCCATGATGCCGAAGATCAGCGTCAGGCCGCTCGCCACCAGGAACAGCAGCAGGCCGTACTGGAGCGCGTTCAGACACTGAACCAGGAAAGTGGCGATATCCATGGGAGCGTACGGCGTCCGGGGACCTTTAAAGACGGAGAGCGGCGCCATTTCGCCGCCGCTCTCCGTGTTGCTGCATCACACGACTGCGCATGCCTGCGCGGTCGTTCTGTCGATGATCACATCGTGCAACCGCGTCCCGGATCGGCCAGCGCCTTGGCTGCGACGCCAATGACCTTGTTCTCCTTGCCCTCGACTCGCCGCAGGTAGATGTCCTGTACCGGATCGTGGTTCTTGCCGAGCGTGAACATTCCGCGGGGGCTGTCGATCTTTGCGGATTCCATCGCCGCGTACAGCTCCTTCTTTTTCGAGAAATCGCCCTTCACCGCCGCCATGCCGATACCGAGCAATTGCGCGGCATCGTATCCCTGCACGGCGTAGACATCGGGTTGCATCTTGTAGGCCGCTGCGTACGCTGCCCGGAAAGTCTTGTCCTTGGGCACGGTCAGGCCGTCGCCATAATGCAGCGTGGTCAGAAGTCCCTGGGCCGCATCCCCCTGTGCCTCGAGCGTGCCGTCGGTGAGGAAGCCCGCACCATAGAGCGGAATGGTCTTGTTGAGTCCCGCCGCCGCATAGTCCTTCACGAACTTGACTGCGCCGCCGCCCGCGAAGAACGTATAGACGGCATCCGGCTTGGCAGCCGCGATTTCCGTCAGCAATGCCTGGAACTCGACACCGGGGAATGGCAGCGACAGTTCCTTCACCACCTGGCCCCCGCCCTTTTCGAACGCTTCCTTGAAGCCGCCCACGGACTCATCGCCCGCCGCGTATTTCCAGGTGATCGTGATGACCTTCTTGTAGCCCTTTTCCGCGGCGACCAGTCCCATCGCGTAGCCGGGCTGCCAATTGGAGAACGACGAACGGAAAATGTTTTGCGCGCACATCGGGCCGGTGATCGCTGTCGCGCCCGCGTTGGGGATCACCAGCAACGTGCCGGTTTCCTTGACGACCTTGGCCATGGCCAGCGCGACGCCCGAGTGAACGGTGCCCACGACGACGTCGACGTTGTCGCGCTTGATCAGCTTGTTGATGTTGTCGGTTGCCTTGGACGGCTCCGACTCGTCATCGACCTTTACGTATTCGATTTCGCGACCGCCCAGCTTGCCGCCCTGTTCGTTCACGTAAAGCTTGAACCCATTCTCGATCGCGGTTCCCAGCGCGGCGAAGGTGCCGGTCGCGGGAAGCATGAAGCCGACCTTGAGCTTGGCTGGCGCCTGCGCATTCGCATGCGACAAAGGCAACGACACTGCCACCGATATGCACAGCAATGACAACAATCGGGACTTGCGCATACTCATCTCCTCGGTACACCAGAAATTGGAATTGTCGTGGCGCCTGAGACCGGAAGCGTCAGGGCGGCATGACCCGAAACATACCGCATTCATGTTCGAGCGGCCAAGCGGGAGGGCGCCGACGCTGTCTCCCGAAGAAATACCTCAATGGCACCGGTCAGCGCAACGGGCTGGTCCAGGTGCGGGGAATGGCCGCAGTCCGCCAGCTTGAGCAATCTCGCGTGCGGCACTTGGTGGGCGATGGCGTCGATCTGCGCCATCGTCCCGTAGATGTCGTCCTCGCCCTGAACGGCCAATACAGGACATCGAATGAAGGAGAGCTCGCGTTCGATATTCCACGTCCGGAACGCCGGATCGAGCCAGATGTCGTTCCAGCCGTAGAACGCGGAGTCGGGATCGTCATGGTAGCGGGCGAGCCTGCGCCGCAGGTCCGTATTGGCGTAGGCGGTGCGCGCCTGCTCGATGCTCGCGATGCTCAAGTCCTCGACAAACACGTGGGGGGCGACGGTCACCACCCCTGCCACCCGTTCGGGAAACGCGGATGCATAAAGCAATGCGATGGAGCCGCCGTCGCTGTGGCCAAGAAGCCAGGGCATGTCCACGATTCCCAACTTGTCGAGCAACGCCGGCAGAATTTTGCGCGCCTCGTCATGCATGAACGCCACCGAGCGCCGTTGCGTACGCGGTCGTGGAGTGGATCGTCCGTACCCATGCCGCGAATACACCAGCCCACGCATTCCGGTGGCCGCGCACAATGTCGCCGGATAGCCTTTCCACATCGCCACCGAACCTAAGCCCTCGTGCAGGAACACGATCGCCGGCGAAGCCGCGTTCGCGGCCCCGATCCACGCGTACTCCAGAGACAGGTCCTCGCCGTCGACAAGAATGTCGGCGAACGCGGACGGACTCATTGCGGACGGCGCGATTGCCACGGCATCCCTCATCGCGCCGCAGCGTCACGCAGCCTGAAGCGCTGGATCTTGCCGGTTGCGGTCTTGGGCAGCTCGCGCAGAAAGTGAATCTCGCGCGGATACTTGTGCGGGGCGAGATGGCCCTTGACGAACGCCTGCAGCGTCCTGGCTAGCTGCTCGTCGCCGCCTTCACCTGACTTCAGCACCACGTACGCGATCGTACGGGTCAGGCCATCGCGATCTGCCTTGCCCACGACAGCCGCTTCGAGCACCGCGTCATGCCGCATCAGCGCGGCTTCCACCTCGAACGGGGAAACGTACTGGCCGCTGACCTTCAGCATGTCGTCGCTGCGGCCCGCATACGTGAAATAGCCATCGGCACTGCGCGTGTATTTGTCGCCGCTCTTCGTCCATTCCCCCTGGAAAGTCGCGCGCGAGCGTTCGCGATTTTCCCAATACATCAATGCGGCGGACGGCCCGCGAACATACAGGTCGCCTATCGCTTCAATGTCGACGACGCTGCCGCCCTCTCCCCGCAGCTCGACGTCGTAGCCTGGCACCGGACGTCCGGTGGTGCCATAGCGGACCTCGCCCGCCTGATTGGACAGGAATATGTGCAGCATCTCGGTCGAGCCGATGCCGTCGAGAATTTCGCAGCCGAAGCGCGCCGCGAACCGCTCACCCACTTCGCGCGGCAGCGCTTCGCCAGCGGAAATGCATCGGCGAAGGGCGACGTCGCGCCTCTGTGGAAGATCGGGCGACGAAAGCATCGCCGCATAGAGCGTAGGCACGCCACAGAATATCGTCGGGCGCTGCTCCATCAGGCGCGCGAACACCGCCGGCGGCGTCGCACGCTCCGCCATCAGTACCGTCGTCGCGCCCGCCGAAAGTGGAAACGTCAGCGCATTGCCAAGACCGTAGGCGAAAAACAATTTGGCGGCCGAGAACACGACATCGCTCTCCTGCAGGCCCAGCACCGGCTTGCCGTAGAGTTCAGCCGTCCAGTAGAGATTTCCATGCGTATGCACGGTCCCCTTCGGACGGCCGGTGGATCCGGACGAATAGAGCCAGAACGCCATTTCCTCGGCGCCGGTATCTGCCGGCTGCGACATCGCCGGGGCGGCGGCGATCCATCGTGCGAAGTCCAGCGCGCCCGTAGGCAACGGCGATGCGGCACGCGAGACGATGACATGGCGCACAGCGTGTCCGTCGCCGGCGAGCGCTTGCGTAAAGACCGGCAGCAGCGAGCCGGACACCACCAGCGCCTTCGCGCGGCTGTGACTCAGCATGTACGAATAGTCGTCCGCGCTGAGCAGCGTGTTGACCGCTACCGGCACGACGCCCGCATACAACGCCCCGAGAAAGGCCACGGGAAAGTCCACCGAGTCTTGAAGGCACACGAGCACGCGGTCCTCGCGCTGAAGCCCCAATGCCCCAAATGCAGCCGCCGCCGACCGCACGCGGGCGTCCAGTTCGCCATAGGTCAGCGTCACCGCGTCGTCGATGTACGCCGGCTTCGCCGCACGACCGACGTTCCGCATCAGGATGTGATGCGCGAAATTGAACCGCTCGGGCGGCGGTGTCGCTTGTGCGCTCATTTTTCCTCCGGATTGCACACCATGCCTGCGTCTGGTACTTTAATGCATGTCACACGCCAGTCACAAGCAATAAAATGCATCAGTTGCGAATGGTGCTCCCTTGACCGACCCCACACCTTCCGACGACAGCCGGGATCCGCTCCTCGTGATGCTGGGCGAACGGGTGCGCCTGATGCGCTCCCGGCGCGGCGTCACGCGGAAAGTTCTCGCGAGCGAAGCCGGTATTTCGGAACGGCATCTGGCCAACCTGGAGTCCGGAACGGGTAATCCCACGGTCCTGCTATTGCGGCAATTGGCGCAGGCGCTCAACTGCTCGATGGCCGAGCTCGTCGGACAGGACGGCGTGGCGTCGCCCGAGCTGATACTCATACGGCAGCTCCTTCGCGGCCGCGACGAATCGACATTGCAGCGCGCCCGGCTTGCGTTGGCCGACTTGCTCGGTGCAAGTCGACCCGATCCGAATCGGTCCTCACGCATCGCCCTCATCGGCTTGCGCGGCGCGGGCAAATCCACGCTGGGCCGCATGCTCGCCGACGATATTGACGCACCCTTCGTGGAACTCAACCGCGTGATCGAACGCCTTGCCGGCTGCCAGGTGCACGAGATCCACTCGCTCTACGGTTCGTCGGCGTACCGCCGCTACGAATATCGTGCTCTGGAAGAAACCATTGCCGCGTTTCCGGAGGCGGTGATCGCGACAGGCGGGGGGCTGGTCTCGGAGGCCGCGACATTCAACCTGTTGCTCTCGCATTGCTACACGGTCTGGCTACGCGCCACCCCGGAGGAGCATATGCAACGCGTCGTGGAACAAGGCGACCTGCGGCCCATGGCGGGCAACCTCGAAGCGATGGATGACCTGAAGCGAATACTCGCCGGACGCGAAGGGTTCTATGCCAAGGCGGACCTCAGCATCGATACAGGCAGCAAACCGCTGGCGGATGCCTATTCCCTGTTGCGATCCGCGTTGCCTACGGCTGCCCGAAGACTCAAGTAAGCGCCCACTTCACGCATGTATTATAATGCCTGTACAACGCGAGACGTCTGCATTATTATGCATTTGCCTCATTTACCCTAAATCCCTGCGCCTCTGTGGACTTGGAGAACACACATGTCCAGCGAATTACCCGTGGACTACCGGACCGACCCGTCCCGCTATCGGCATTGGAAGCTCGCCTGCGAGGGCGAGGTGGCGACGCTGACGCTCGATATTGCAGAAGACGGCGGTATCAGGGGCGGCTACAAGCTCAAGCTCAATTCCTACGACTTAGGCGTCGACATCGAACTGCACGACGCGGTGCAGCGCATCCGCTTCGAACATCCGGAAATCCGCAGCGTGGTTGTGACGAGCGCGCGTGAACGCGTCTTCTGCTCAGGCGCCAACATCTTCATGCTCGGCCTGTCGAGCCATCCGTGGAAGGTGAATTTCTGCAAGTTCACCAACGAGACCCGCAACGGCCTGGAGGATGCGAGCCGCAATTCCGGACTCAAGTTCATCGCGGCCGTCAACGGCGCCTGCGCAGGCGGCGGCTATGAACTCGCACTTGCCTGCGACGAGATTCTGCTGGTCGACGACCGCTCGTCGAGCGTCGCGCTGCCCGAGGTCCCGCTGCTTGGGGTGCTGCCCGGAACGGGCGGCCTCACGCGGGTCACCGACAAGCGCCACGTCCGCCACGACCTCGCCGACATCTTCTGCACGCTGAACGAAGGCGTGCGCGGGCAGAAAGCCAGGGACTGGCGCCTCGTTGACGCCGTCGTCAAGCCGGCGCAATTCGCCGATGCAGTGAAGGCCCGCGCGCAGGCATTGGCCGAGGGCAGCGACCGTCCCGCGGACGGCACCGGCGTCATGCTCGCACCGCTCGAGCGCGATGCCGACGCGGGGGGCTATCGCTACGAACACGTCGATGTGGCCATCGATCGCAGCAGGCGCACCGCGACCGTCACGGTGCGCGGCCCCACCGGCGCACAACCGAGCGACATCGCAGGCATCGAAGCGGCGGGCGCGCGCTGGTGGCCGCTCGCGATGGCGCGTGAACTCGACGACGCGATCCTCTGCCTGCGCACCAATGAGCTCGAGATCGGCACATGGCTCGTGCGGACCGCTGGTGACCCGCAATCCGTGCTGGCGATGGACGCGACGCTGCAACAATGGAGCGGCCACTGGTTTGTGCGCGAAACCGTCGGCATGCTCCGCCGCACGCTGGCGCGGCTGGACGTAACGTCGCGTACGTTGTTCGCGCTGATCGAACCCGGTTCGTGTTTCGCGGGCACGCTGCTCGAACTGGCGCTCGCCGCGGACCGCACCTACATGGCGAGCCTTCCCGATGACGGGCAACGTGAGCCACGCATCGCCGTCTCGACGCTTAATTTCGGCACCTATCCGATGGTGAGCGGACAATCACGACTCGCCCGGCGCTTCTATGAGGAAGCGGAGCCATTGGCGGCGACGCGCGGGACGATTGGCGCGCTGCTTTCCCCGACAGAGGCCGAACGCCTTGGGCTCGTCACCGCCGCACCGGACGACCTGGACTGGGCCGACGAAATTCGCATCGCCGTGGAGGAGCGCGCCAGCATGTCACCGGATGCGCTGACCGGACTCGAGGCGAACCTGCGCTTCGGCGGCAAAGAGTCGATGGAAAGCCGGATCTTCGGCCGCCTCTCCGCCTGGCAGAACTGGATCTTCATCCGCCCCAATGCGGTGGGCGAAAAAGGCGCGCTGAAAGTGTACGGCAAGGGCGGCAAACCGCAGTTCGACGCCACCCGCGTTTAGCAGCGCCGACGCATCCGCACCGCGAGTTCAAGGTAATCGTCAGCAGCATTCAAGGACAACGCCATGGCCAGCATCGACTACAGCGAAATCATTCCCAACAACGTCGACCTCGCCGGTGACCGCACGCTGCAACGCGCGCTCGAGCAATGGCAGCCCAATTTCCTGAAGTGGTGGGGCGACATGGGTCCGGATGGCTCGCACGACTTCGATGTCTACCTGCGCACCGCGGTCAGCGTGGAACCGGGCGGCTGGGCGCACTTCGACCATGTGAAGATGCCCGACTATCGCTGGGGAATTTTTCTCGCCCCTGCCGACGCCGCACGCAAGATTCACTTCGGCGAGCACATGGGCGAGCCCGCGTGGCAGGACGTGCCTGGCGAACACCGCGCCAATTTGCGCCGCATCATCGTAACGCAAGGCGACACCGAACCCGCATCGGTGGAACAGCAGCGCCACCTCGGACTCACCTGCCCCTCGCAATACGACCTGCGCAATCTGTTCCAGGTGAACGTCGAGGAAGGCCGCCACCTGTGGGCAATGGTCTACCTTCTCCACCGCTTCTTCGGGCGCGATGGCCGCGAGGAAGCCGAGGAACTCCTGCAACGGCGCTCGGGAGACACGGATAATCCGCGCATCCTCGGCGCGTTCAACGAAAAGACGCCGGACTGGCTCGCATTTTTCATGTTCACGTACTTCACCGACCGCGACGGCAAGTTTCAGCTGTGCGCATTGGCGGAGTCGAGTTTCGACCCACTCGCTCGCACCACAAAGTTCATGCTCACAGAGGAAGCGCATCACATGTTCGTCGGCGAGTCGGGGGTCGCACGGGTACTGCAGCGGACGTGCGAGGTGATGAAACGCCTCGCGACCGACGACCCGGCGCGGATCCGGGCGGAAGGCGTAATCGACCTGCCAACCATCCAGCGCTATCTCAATTTCCATTTTTCGGTGACGGTCGATCTCTTCGGGGCAGACCAGTCGTCGAACGCCGCGACGTTCTACAACGCCGGCCTCAAAGGGCGATTCGAGGAATCCAGGCGGGACGACGATCACCGTTTGCAGGATGCACGCTACGGCATTCTGGAGGTCGTCGACGGCCGGCTTGTCGAGCACGCAGCGCCGATGCTGAACGCACTGAACGAAGTGTTGCGCGACGACTACATCAAGGATTCCGTGAGCGGCATCGGACGCTGGAACAAGGTGATGGAAAAGGCCGGCCTGCCCCACCGCCTCACCGTTCCGCACAAGGCGTTCAATCGCAAGATCGGCACGCTGGCAAGGACGCACGTGACACCGGACGGCAGAGTCGTGTCCGCCGAGGAATGGGCGGCGCACGAAAATGAATGGCTGGCCACGCCGGAGGACCGCGCGTTCGTGGCGTCGCTGATGGGCCGCGTCGTCGAGCCTGGGCACTTCGCACAGTGGATCGCGCCGCCGAACATGGGCATCAACAAGCAACCCGTCGATTTCCAGTACGTCCGCTTCAACTAGGCGCAGGCACACGTCGATGAGCGCGGGAACGGGAACGATGGAGGTCATCCGCCAGCACCTGATCGACCCGGAGATTTGCATTCGCTGCAATACGTGCGAGGAAACGTGCCCGGTCAAGGCGATCACCCACGACGGCCGCAACTACGTCGTCGATGCGGCGATCTGCAACGCGTGCAACGCGTGCATCTCGCCCTGCCCCACGGGCTCCATCGACAACTGGCGGCAGGTCGCGCGCGCGCGCGTTTATACGCTGGAAGAACAGTTGGGCTGGGACACTTTGCCTGCGCAACAGGACCTGCACACCGACACAGCCGCGGACGCGTTCTCCGCGATCCCGCAGGACATCGCGCGCATCACTGCGGAAGCCAGTGCGGGCCAGGGCGGTGCCGTGGCGGCGCCGTGGTCCGCCGAAAAGCCGTACGTCAATCTCCACACGCTGGCGCAACCCGCGCTCGCCACGGTCACGGGCAATTTCGCGCTGACCGCGGCCGATGCGTCGAGCGACATCCGGCATATCGTGCTCGACTTCGGCGCAACCGCGTTTCCCGTCCTCGAAGGTCAGACGATCGGCATCGTGCCGCCGGGGAACGACGCGCAGGGACGTCCGCATTTCGTGCGTCTCTATTCCGTCGCAAGTCCCCGCGAAGGCGAACGTCCCGGCTATAACAATGTGGCGCTCACCGTCAAGCGCGTCACGGCCGACCACGCGGGCGTCGCAGTGCAGGGGGTCGCGTCGAATTACCTTTGCGATCTCGACAAGGGAGACACCGTGAAGGTCGTCGGTCCGTTCGGCACGAGCTTCCTCATGCCCAACCATCCGGGCTCGAGCTTGCTCATGATCTGCACCGGAACCGGTTCGGCGCCCATGCGGGCCATGACCGAGCGGCGCCGCCGTCGCATCGCGCAAAACGAAGGGGGTGGATTGACTCTGTTCTTTGGCGCTCGCGCCGCGGAGGAACTTCCCTATTTCGGGCCGCTGCAGAAGTTGCCGCGGGATTTCATCGACATCAATTTTGCATTTTCGCGCGTGCCGGGGCAGCCCCGGGAATACGTGCAGGACTTGATCCGCCGCCGCGGTGATGACGTGGCGCGACTGTTGCGCGACGACCAGTGCTTCATCTATGTCTGCGGCCTCAAAGGCATGGAGGAAGGAGTTGCCGCGGCGTTTCGCGACATTTGCCGGCAACAGGGAATGGATTGGGACATGCTGCTGCCGCAGTTGCGTGGCAAGGGCCGCTATCATCTAGAGACCTACTGAAAAACCGGGCTTCTCAATGCGCTTCGAGCAATTTCACGCCGGACAGGTCCTCCATTGCGGTCCCGTCACGCTGACCGAGCGGCAAATCGTCGACTTTGCCACGGAGTGGGACCCGCAATGGTTCCACACCGACCCCGAACGCGCATCTGCCAGCACCTGGAAGGGCCTCATCGCCAGCGGCTGGCAAACATGCGGTGTCGCCATGCGCCTTGCCTGCGACGAATTTCTCGCCGGCTCCGAGTCGTTCGCGTCGCCCGGACTCGCGTATGTCAAATGGGAAAACCCGGTGCGACCGGGCGACGTGCTGCGCCTGCGGGCGGATGTGCTCGAAGTTCGCGTGGCGCGGAGCAAGCCTACGCTTGGAATCCTGCGCTGGCGTTGGAGGCTCGCCAACCAGCACGAGCAGACGGTGCTCGACCTCGAGGCCACGAGCCTGTTCGACCTCGCGCTGTCGGGGCCCTGATTTGGCCAACCTGATTCGGCCGACACGATGCGGCCGGGCACCGCTGGGTCGGATCAGTCCTTCGGTTTGAGCGTGAGCGCGCGCGCGTAGACCGCTTCGCGCTTGATTCCGGCCATCGCGGCAACGACACGCGCGGCGCGCGCAGGGGGCAATTCCTCCAGGAGTGCCACGAGCCAGCGCTCCGCTTCCGCCGACAATGCGGTGCTGGCGCCTGCCGACGCTGCAGGCGCATCGACGATCAGGACGAATTCGCCGCGTTCGCGATTGGAATCCTCGGCAAACCATGCGTCGGCCTCACCCAGGGGGACCCGCGCAATCGTCTCGAATGTCTTGGTGAGTTCGCGGCCGACCACCAGGTCGCGCTGCGCACCGAGCGCCACGAGCAAGTCGGCCACGGTGGCACGCACGCGGTGAGGCGCTTCGTACATGACGAGCGCGACCGGCAACGCGGCAAAGTCCGCCAGCCGTTCACGCCGGGCCTTGGCTTGCTGCGGCAGGAAGCCCAGGAACGCGAATGTCTCGGCGTCGAGCCCCGCGGCCGAGACCGCGGCAGCCACCGCGGAGGGCCCGGGTAATGGAATCGCCGGATATCCCGCGTCGCGAACGGCTCGCACCAGTCGCGCCCCGGGGTCGCTGATCGCAGGCGTACCGGCATCGCTGACCAGCGCGACGCTCTTGCCCCCTGCCAGCATCCCCAGCAGCGTCTCGACCCGCCGTGCTTCGTTATGGGCGTGCAGCGAGAGGGGTCGCGTCGCAATGCCGTAGTGCCGGAGCAGGTGCGCAGTGACGCGCGTGTCCTCTGCGGCGATGACATCCGCGGTCGCGAGGACATCCAGTGCGCGCAACGTCAAATCGCGCAAATTCCCGAGGGGAGTCGCCACCACATATAATGAACCCGGCATCGCGCGAAACGCCGCGTTCGCGGCATGGGTCCGGCGTTCGTCCTGCTGCGCGTCCCCGGATAAATCGTCCACTTCCATTACCTGCGCCCCGTGCTCATGGCCGTGCCCTCGATAGCATTGCAACGCGGCCGCAACAGGCGGTTGCGGGTATTGGCCTCGCTGACCCTGTCGCGGGTCGCATCGCTCGCTGCGCTGCTCCTTTCCCTGCTCCTGCTTCCCGCTGCATTCTCCGCTGCGCAGTCACCTGCGGCAAGCGACGTACTACCGTCCGCGGAAGCAACGCCATCGCCAGCGCCTCCACCGCCGCCACTTCTTCCCGCGCCATCCGTGGACATCGCGCTGGTGCTGCCACTGGACATGCCGGCCTATGCGCGCGCGGCCGACGCGGTGAGCGCCGGCTTTACCGCCGCAGCCGCGGGCAGTCGCACCACGTATGTCGTCATCCCTCACGGCGAGGATGGCATTCTTGGTGCCTTCGAGGCAGCGCGCAAAGCGGGCGCCAAGGTCGTCGTGGGCCCATTGCTTCGCGACGACTTGAAGACCATCGCCCAGTCCGGCATCGAGATGCCGTGGACGCTTGCGTTGAACCAGTCGGACGAAACGACGACGGGATCGCCGCGGCTCTTCACCTTTGCGCTGACGGTGGAAAGCGACGCCCGCACGATCGCCCGCCGCATGCGCGACGACGCGTCGCAAAACGTTGCGATCGTCGGCGGAGAATCGCCGCAAATGAAGCGCATGGCGGGCGCCTTTGCCACCGCGTGGCTGCTGGAAGGCGGCAACGCGCCCACCACCTACCGCTTCGATCCCGCACCCGAGGCGCTGACCGTGCTCAAGCGCGATCTCGGCAAGAAACTTCCCGACGCGGCGATGCTGGCGGTCGACGGCCGCAATGCCGCGCTGGCGAAGCCGTTCCTCGGCGCAGTCAGTGCATTCGCCAGCGGACTCGTGTTCGACCAGAAGGACTTTGCCACCGCCCGCGATCTCGACGGACTTGTGATCGTCGAGATCCCATGGCTGGTGACCCCTGGCGCGCCGGAATTTGCAGGATTCGCCCACCGCGACTATGGCAGCGCATCACTCGAGCGTCTGTACGCTCTCGGGCTCGATGCGTGGCGCATCGCGAGGGTGCTGGTCGACGGCCCGCCGGAAAATTTCGTCCTCGAAGGGGCTACAGGGCATGTAACGCTGGCCGAGGGCAGGCAATTCGTGCGCGAAGGACGCCTCGCTGTGTATCGTGCCGGGCAACTGGTCCCGCTCGATGGTCCCCGTTGAGTCCGCCGCCGGCAAGCCGTCGCGCGCAGTCGCAGGCGAGCGCGCGGAGCGGCTTGCCGCCGAGTTCCTCGTGGCGCGCGGCCTCGCGATCGTCGCCCGCAATTTCCGCACGCGGCGCGGCGAGATCGACCTCATCGCGCGCGATGGCTCGACGCTCGTTTTCGTCGAAGTGCGGTTGCGCCGGAATGCGTCCTTTGGCGGTGCCGCCGCGAGCATCACGCACGCCAAGAGCCAGCGGCTGATCGCCGCCGCGAACGGCTATCTGGCGAGACTCGGCCACGAGCCGCCCTGCCGCTTCGATGCGGTGCTGCTCGACGGACTCGATGCCGCGAACATCGCCTGGGAGCGCGACATTCTTTCCAGCTGACAGGGCCGCGCGGGCATCCTGCTAAAATCGGCTCACGATGATCGATCACATGAAGCGCATCCGCGATCATTTCGCGGAGAGCGCCCAGTTGAAGCTCGAAGCCGCGGACGTCCTGGCGCCCGATATCGCGCGCGCCGCGGGCATCTTCACTGAATGCCTGTTCGCGGACGGCAAAATTCTTGCCTGCGGCAACGGCGGTTCTGCCGCCGATGCCCAGCATTTTGCAGCGGAACTCGTAGGGCGCTTCGAGCGCGAGCGACCCGAGCTGCCAGCCATTTCGCTGGCCACCGACACGTCGCTGCTCACCGCCGTCGCCAACGATTATTCGTTCGAGCAGATCTTTGCCAAGCAGGTGCTCGCGTTGGGGACCAAGGGCGACGTGCTGCTGGCCATATCCACATCCGGAAACTCGGGCAACGTGATGGCGGCGATAGAGGCCGCCCACAAGCGGGAAATGCGCATCGTCGCCCTTACCGGCAAGGGTGGCGGGCGTATCGGTGAACTCATGGGGCCGGGAGATGTCAACCTGTGTGTTCCGCATTCGCGAACGTGCCGCATACAGGAGGTCCACTTGCTGATGATCCATTGTCTGTGCGATGCCATCGACGCCACGCTGCTCGGAGACGAGTCTTGATCCGCGCGATGCTTCTTTGGGCGGGGCTGCTCGTGGCGGCTCTGACGACGCTGACGGGTTGCGTTCCGGCGATCGTCGCCGGCGCGGCCGCCACCGCGATGGTCGCGACCGATCGCCGTTCCGCGGGAGCCCAGCTCGACGACGAATCGATCGAGATCAAACTGTCCACGAGAATCGGCAGCGACTATGAGACGCGCGTGCACGTCAATGTGACGAGTTACAACGGCGTAGTGCTGATCACCGGCGAAGTTCCGGACAAGGCAGCGCTCGACTACATCGGCAACCTGGCCAAGAACACGGAAAAGGTCCGCGTCGTTCACAACGAGCTGGTTGTGGGTCCCAACGCAGACCTTTCGTCCCGCTCCAACGACACGTACATCACCGGCAAGGTCAAGTCCCGCATGATCGAAGCCAACAAATTTCCGCCCAATGCCGTGAAAGTGGTCACTGAGCGGGGGGTTGTCTACCTGATGGGACTCGTGTCGAAGGAAGAAGGCGACACGGCCGCGGAAATCGCCGCCACGACGGCCGGCGTCGTGCGGGTCGTAAAGTTCTTCCAGTATCCGACCTGACCATTCGCGGCAACCAGCGATGTCCGACCCGACCGGTCTGCCGGTGCCCCGCTACCCCGGGAAGATTGCGGCCCCAAACGATGTGCTGAAGCGCATTGGCGAGCTGCCGCATCCGGTTGTTTTCACCAATGGCGTGTTCGACTTGCTGCATCGCGGCCACGTCACCTATCTCGAACAGGCGCGAGGTCTCGGCGCATCGCTGGTGGTGGCGGTCAATTCGGACGCGTCGGTCAAGCGCCTGGGCAAAGGCGATGAACGCCCGATCAACACGCAGGATGACCGCATGGCGGTGCTGGCTGCGCTTGGGGCGGTCGATCTCGTTGTTCCTTTCGACAGCGACACCCCGAGGGAGCTGATCATGGCGACGATGCCGGACATTCTCGTCAAGGGCGGCGACTACACGGCGGCCACCACCGCGGGCGCGGCGGAAGTCATCGCCAACGGCGGCCGATTCGTGGCCATCCCGTTCGCTTTCGAGCGATCCACCACAGCGCTGGTCAGGCGCCTTCGCCGGTAGTTGTCACGCGGCGGCGCTGCTATACTTTTTTCGCCACGTGTCCGCCCGCCGCGTGCGGCAATATTATCCGGCGTCGAAAGGTTCAAAGCCATGCAGCAGCACGATCGCGAAGTTGACGCCCGGGGCCTCAATTGCCCGTTGCCCGTCCTGCGCACGAAGAAGGCGCTCAACGACATGGCGAGCGGCCAGAGCCTGCGCGTCGTCGCCACCGATCCCGGCAGCGTCCGCGATTTCATTGCATTCGCCAAACAGACGGGCAACGAGCTGGTCGAGCACGGCGAGGTGGACGGCGAATTCTGGTTCGTGCTGAAGCGGCGCTGACGTCGGGGCATGTCGCACGTCGCATATCTGCATGTCGTCGTTCCCGCTGATCTTGTAACTGAGTTTGGTAACTGAGTTTGGTAACTGAGCGGGAACCCAGTCTTTGAACGTCACTGTCGTTCCCGCGAAAGCGGGAACCCAGTGTCTTTGAAAGTCACTGGATTCCGGCTCGCGTCCGCGTTGCGGGCGCGTCCCGAACGACGTGGGGTTGCGCGAGGAACTTGCGATTTCCCTCGCTAACGACAGCGGCTATCGACGGTAGCGGTTGAGGAAATCCGCCACGATGCCGCGTTGCGACCGGTCGATCGCCACGTCCAGCGAATGATCGGTGGGATCGTACTGCTTGGCCCTCCGGAACGCCGCGATCGCGTCCTGATGATAGCCCTGCGCCTGCAGCGCTTGCCCCAGGCAGCGATAGGCGTCGGCACTCGCCAGCTCGAGCTCAGTCCACGCCCGGCATAATTCCGATGCGCGCCGCCAGTTACCGGCACGCAGCATGCGCGGGCCTTCAACGCTCACCACCGCGACCCTGGCGCGCCGCTCGGCAAACAGCGCAGCGACATCGGTGTCGATGGGCTCGGACGGCGTGGGCGCCACTATAGCGGGCACCCCAGGGAGGACAGGAGCGGTGGACAGCGGCCGCGACGAAATCGCCACTGCCGAGGCCTGGGGCCGTTTGCTGCTGATCGGGCCGCTGCCGCCGGTAAAGCCCGCGGAAAACGTGCTGGCGGAGGGCCACGCATCGGCGATCGTCGTGCGCGCCCAGGCAATGGATTCGGCCATCGGCTGGTGCCACGCGACACCGTACAGCCACAACATCGCCGCGAGGCCGCAAACACCCGTTACCGTGTTGAGCACGCCCGGAGGACCGTGGGTGACGAGCACATCCTGCGCGAAATCCCAATCCGTTTCCTGGTTCTGCGCCACCTTTTCATAAGCGACTGCGACCAGAACCGGCGCGAGCAGCGGGAAGCCGCACGCCACCCCTTCCCACCATACGCGGAAGGAGCGTTGCATCGCCCGCTGCAGCTGCGCTCGCGTATCGCGCCGCGCGTACGCGTCGGAAATCGAGAACTGCAGGAACACGCCGAACAGCCACTTCCCGGGCGTCGTGCCCACGGAGGCAATGAGCAACGCCTCGATCGGCACCCAGGAACCCGTGATGAGGATGGGCGCGATCAGGGGATGACCCAGCCAGTAGGACAATTCATCCGGCACCAATCCCAGGGCGCGCAACTCGGAGAGCAGCAGCGCGAGGACCAAGCCCCAGATCGCGTAATCGAAGAGTCGCGCCGAAAGGCGCTGCCAGGGTCGCGCCTCGCTGGTTCGTCCGGACTTGGCCCGCTCGAGTTCGGCCATCCGCAACTGGAAGATCCAGCTCGCATCTTCCTGCGGCTGGTTGGTTCCCAGGAAAACACTTTTCTCGCGCCGCCAGTTGAGGATGGCGAGGTCCGTCTGCGGGATCAGTACCGGTTGCGGCGCGCCGCTGCGGCGCCGCATGAAGGCGATTCCGTGCACGACGCCATAGACGAGCGTCAGCGCCAGCAGCGTGATCGTCAGCCACACAAGCACCTGCTTGGCGACGAGGATCGTGTCCGCGGGTGTGACAAAGGCGATGGCCGCGGCGATGAAGGTGCCGAAGAGTGCGCACAGTCCGATGGTGACTATCGGGGAACGGCCGAAGGAAGCGACGCGCTCGGTCAGTCCGGGGTGGTGGAGCACCTGCTCGGAAATCGGCTCGTCGGCATCGAGCCCGGTCTCCAGGTCCTCGTCCATTGCCTCGGGCGACGAGCGCGGGAGCGCTTCAGCGAGATTCCCGACGTCAGTCTGCTCGCCCGCCTCGGCCACTGCGTTATTGACCACATGCGCGATGCGCTGCTCCGTCGTCCCCGTGGAGACGGCAAGTTCGCCGTCATAGCGCACACGGCGTTCCGGATCGGAAAGGATCCGGCTCGCGTGATTGATGAAGCGAAGCGCCTCTTCCACATTGCCCTGACCGTCCCGCGTTTTCGCGTAATACTTGCGGATCAGGCGGCGCAAGCTTGCCCTCACGTCCTCGTCCGAGGAGGTGGGAAGGATGCCCAATGCTTCGTACAGCGTGGCCTTCATGCGGCGGGATCGCGATTGTTGAATGTTTATGCCGTTGGAATCTTGGGCGAAAAGCCCCGCCAAGGCAAGGTCAGTTGTCACCCCATAAGCAATAAACAGGCCTCCACGGCCCAATCCGGCTCTTTCGCCCTAAATCGTCGCGAATTGACGATGGGCGACATCGGAATGCAAGACGGCCCCGAAGGGCCGCCTTAACTCGTCACTCGCCTTACCCCTGCGCTGGCTACTCGGCCTTGGGGGCGCCCATCGGGGCGGACTTTTGGGCGAGCTTTTCGCGAATCCGGGCCGATTTGCCCGAACGGTCGCGCAGGTAATAGAGCTTGGCACGACGGACGTCGCCGCGACGCTTGACCTCGATCGACGCCAGCATCGGGGAATAGGTCTGGAACGTGCGCTCGACGCCTTCGCCGCTGGAAATCTTGCGCACGGTGAAGGCTGAATTCAGCCCGCGATTGCGCTTGGCGATGACGACGCCTTCATAGGCCTGGACCCGCTTGCGCTCGCCTTCGACCACGCTGACGTTGACGATGACCGTATCGCCAGGGGCGAACGCCGGGATGGTTTTGCCCAGCCGGGCGATCTCTTCTTTTTCCAGTTGCTCGATGATGTTCATTGCGGACTTCCTTCCGTTCAATGGCCGTCGGGCCTTGGCGTACAGCGCAGGGCGAACCCTGATGTGCGCGGTTTGTCGCGGCGTCCATCCGGTCAGCGCCCGGACTCCACGCCATCTTTTTTCACTTCGCTTTCTTCACTTCACTTTCTTCACTTCGCTATCCGGTGGTGCAATAACCGTTTTCCCGCTCTGCCCGCGTTGCTGCTGATACTCGGCGAGCAGCGTCGCCTCTTCCTTAGTCAGCTGCCGGCCCGTCAGCAAGTCGGGCCTTCGCTCCCAGGTCCGCCCCAGCGCCTGTTGCAGCCGCCAGCGTCGTATTTGCGCATGGTGCCCGGACAACAAAACCTCCGGAACTCCCACACCGTCCAGCACTTCCGGCCGCGTGTAGTGCGGGCAATCCAGAAGCCCCTCGGCGAAGGAATCCTGCTGCGCCGATTGTTCGTCATTGAGCGCGCCGGGCAACTGGCGCGCCATCGCATCGATCAACATCAACGCGGGCAATTCGCCGCCCGAGACCACAAAATCGCCAACGGAGATTTCCTCGTCGGCCTCGCGCGCCAGCAGGCGCTCATCGATGCCTTCGTACCTGCCCGCAAGCAGGATGTAGCCCGCATCCTTTTGCAGCGCCAGCGCAAGCACGCGTTCATGCGTCAGCGCGACGCCCGCCGGCGAAAGATGAATCACGCGCGACACCGTCGCACCCGCCGCCGACTGCGCCGCCCTCGCCGCTGCGATCGCCTGCATCATCGGCTCGGCCAGCATCACCATTCCGGGCCCACCACCATAGGGGCGATCGTCCACAGTCTTGTGGTTATCCGTGGTGAATTCACGCGGATTCCACAATCCCAGCTGCCATAGACCGCGTTCGCGCGCCCGACCGGTCACGCCAAACGCCGCGGCCTGCGCCACCATCTCCGGAAACAGCGTCACGACGTCGATGCGCAAGCCGGTTCCCGCAATCTCAGTTCGGCAAGCGACTCAATAGTCCACTTGCCAGTCGACGTCGATCCGCCCCGCGGCGACGTCGACCGCGTCCACATAGGCCGCAACGAAGGGAATCATGCGCTCGACCGCCGGTTTGGCCCCGCTCGCTTCCCCTGCCGCATTCTCGATGACACTCAGCACCGGATGCGCGCCGAAGTCCTGAACCTTGGATACCTGGCCCAAACGTACGCCCTGCCGGTTCACTACTGATAATCCAACCAGGTCCGAATAGTAGAGCTCGTCCTTGGCCTTTGCCGGGAGCGCAGTCCGCGGAACACCCACATCGGCGCCCTTGAGAAGCGCGGCAGCCTCGCGATCAGCAATGCCGTCCAGTTGCGCCACCAAGGTGGCGCCATGCTCGCGGGACGACGCTATCGAATATTCGCGCCAATCGGCGCCCTCCGTACCCTTCGCTGGTTTCGACCCTGACCGCGGACGAATACCCCAGACAGAACGGTCGAGCAAAATCGTCTTGTCGTCGGTGTAGGCGTGGACCTTGACCCAGCCCTTGATGCCCCATGGGGCGACGATGCGCCCCATCACTACATAATCGTCGGCGCCCAGCCGAACCTCGCCCGGCGCAGCTATTTCAGGCAGCGGCGACGGGCGCCGCCGGAGCAGCCTTTGGCGCCGATTGCTTGACCAGTCCGGCCACGGTGTCGGACAGCTTGGCGCCGCGTTCCTGCCAGAAAGAAATCCGGTCGAACGAAAGGCGCAGGCCTTCCTCGTTCGCCGTGGCAATCGGGTTGTAAAAACCGACGCGCTCGATGAAGCGGCCGTCACGGCGACTGCGCGAATCGGCAACCACCACGTTGTAGAAGGGGCGCTTCTTGGCGCCGCCACGGGCCAGTCTGATCACTACCATTGCATTGACCTCATTTGCCACCTCATTTGCCTTGAGCCTCGTTTGCGCGAGGCAAAGGAGTCGGGTTTGCGGAGAAAAGTCCAAAATTATACGTCGATTTAGGCCTTTAGCGCAACAATCGGGGCTCATCGCGCCCCAGGCGTGTGTCGGCACGTCGGATCGGAGAAGTTATCTAACCACTTGATTATGTTAAATAAATAATGATCGGCAACAGCGTTCCGCGCCTAACGCATTCCCGGCAGCATCCCCCGCATCCCCCGCATCATCTTCTGCATGCCGCCCTTCGACACCATCTTCATCATCTTCTGAGTCTGCTCGAACTGATTGAGCAACTGATTGACCTCCTGCACCGAAACGCCCGCGCCGGCGGCAATCCGGCGCTTGCGCGATGCCTTCAGGAGTTCGGGCTTCGCGCGCTCCTGAGGCGTCATCGAATTGATGATTCCCTCGAGCCGCCCCACGCGGCGCTCGTCCACCGTCGCGCTCTGCGCCGCCCGCGCCAGCTCCGCAGGAAGCTTGTCGAGCATTCCCGCAATACCTCCCATCTTGCGCATCTGGCCCAATTGCGCGCGGAAGTCGCTCAAGTCAAAGCCCTTCCCGGACTTGACCTTCCTGGCCAGCTTTTCGGCTTCGACGAGATCGACGTTCTTCTGCGCGTCTTCGAGCAGCGACAGCACGTCGCCCATGCCGAGAATGCGCGACGCCATGCGCTCGGGGTGGAAGACCTCGAGGCCGTCAATTTTTTCCGAAACGCCAGCGAACTTGATCGGCGCGCCCGTCACCTGGCGCACCGAGAGCGCTGCGCCGCCACGCGAGTCGCCGTCGAGCTTCGTAAGAACCACGCCCGTCAGCGGCAGCGCTTCGCGGAACGCGCGCGCCGTGTTAACGGCGTCCTGTCCCTGCATCGCGTCGACGACGAAGAGCGTCTCGATCGGATGCACGGCCGCGTGCAACGCGGTGACTTCCTTCATCATCGCGTCATCGATGGCCAGGCGTCCTGCCGTATCGACGATCAGAACGTCGTGATAGTGCTTGCGTGCCCAATCGAGCGCCGCCTCGGCGATGGCGACGGGCTGCTGGTTCGCGGTCGAAGGAAAGAAATCCGCGCCGACCTGCGTCGCGAGCATTTGCAACTGCTCGATGGCCGCCGGCCGGTATACGTCGGCAGAGACGAGCAGCACCTTCTTCTTCAGTGTCTGGCGAATGTGACGTGCCAGCTTGGCGGCTGTGGTGGTCTTGCCCGTGCCCTGCAATCCCGCGAGCAGGATCACCGCTGGCGGCTGGGTGGCGAACGAAAGAGGCGCCGCGGCGCCGCCCATCAATGCCGCGAGCTCGCGGTGCACCACGCCAATCAATGCCTGGCCGGGCGTGAGCGACGTCGCCACTTCTTCGCCGACCGCCTTTTCGCGGACCCCGCTGATGAAATCCTTGACTACCGGCAGCGCGACGTCCGCTTCGAGCAGCGCGAGGCGCACTTCGCGCAGCGCGTCCTGGATGTTGTCATCCGTCAGGCGCGCCTGCCCGCGCAGTTCCTTGACGACCCGGGAGAATCGTTCGGTGAGATTGTCGAGCATCGTGGTTCCGTGGGCGGCGCGCGGGTCGATCGACTGCACGCATCGGGTAAACTGCATTCCAGTCGCTTGCAGGCACTTCCCGCCGCGCGACCTCGACCCGTGATTTTACTGCACTTCGCCGTAGCTGCTCTGTATGCCGCCGCCGCCTGGGCAAGCTGGCCACGCGCGATTCCGGCATCGGCGGGCAACGCACGGACGTGGCTTCTTCCTCTGGCACTCGGCTTGCACGGGTACGCGGTCGGCCAGGCCATCGTGACCCCGACCGGGCTCGACCTGTCATTCGCCAATGCACTCTCCCTTGTCGCCGGTCTCGCGGTACTCGTCGCGTGGGCGTCCGGTGTCATTCGGGCGCTACCCGGAATCTCCGCCGTCGTGTTGCCGGTCGCCGCGCTATGCGCGCTGGGTCCCGCGAGCGGTGAGAGTCCGCATCGCTTCGCCTATGCCGCCGAACCCTGGGCGGCGGTTCACATCGCCGTCGCGCTCCTAGCGTACGCGCTGTTCGTCGTAGCGGCGCTGCAGGCATTGGTGTTGATCGGTCTCGAATCGCGCCTCCGCCGCGGCTTGCCGGCGGAATCCGAAGGCAGCGTCCCGCCGCTGCTGATGCTCGAACGGTTCATGTTTCGCCTGGTGGGCTTGGGCTTCGTGCTGCTGACTGCTACGCTCATCACGGGATTCCTGTTCTCCGAGGAGATCTTCGGCCGCCCGCTCACGTTCACGCACAAGAACGTTTTTTCCGTCGCCGGGTGGATCACGTTTGCCATCCTGCTCTTCGGCCGCTGGCGCTATGGCTGGCGGGGACGTCCCGCGTTGCACTGGATACTTGCGGGAACCGCGCTGCTCGTCCTCGGCTACCTCGGAAGCAAATTCGTGATGGAAGTGCTGCTGCGTCGCTGATCCAGCCGCGCGCCAATCCGGTACCCACTTGGACGACACCCCCCTTTCCACTCTTGGCATTGTGCTGGTCGTGCTGTTGTTGCTCGCCGCGTTCTTTTCGCTGGCTGAAACGGCAATGATGGCGTCCAACCGGCACCGCCTGAAGCACCGCGCGCAACGGGGCGAGCGCGGCGCCCGGCTTGCGCAGTCACTGCTCGGCCAGATGGACAAACTGCTGGGCGTCATTCTTCTCGGCAACACGCTGGTCGCCGCTGCAGCGGCGACAATCACCGCGATCATCACCAAACGCCTGTTCGGTGAAGGCGAGGTGGCGCTCGGGCTGGGTACCGTCGCAATTTCGTTCGCCATCCTGGTGTTTTCCGAGATCACGCCGAAGGTCATCGGGGCCGCACACGCGGACCGCATTGCCCCGCTGGTCAGTTTCGTGCTGTCCCCGTTGCTCAAGGCCGCGACGCCCGTCGTCTGGTTCGTGAACCTGTTCGTGCAGGGTCTGCTCAAGCTGATGCGCATACGGCCGGCAAGCGACTCGGGCGCGCAATTGACACAGGAGGAATTGCGCTCTCTGGTGCTCGAAGGAAGCCAATACTTCCGTGGCAAGCACCGTACGATGCTGGCCAATCTGATGGACCTCGAGGCGATCAGCGTCGACGACGTGATGACCCCGCGCAACCGGATCCACGCGCTCGACCTCGCGGAAAAGCCGGCGTTGCTTCGCCAACAGCTGGCGACGTCCTACCACTCGCGGGTACCGGTGTTCGAGACGACGCTGGACAACATCGTCGGCGTGCTGCCGCTCAAATCGGTCGTTCATTTGCAGCAGCAGGCGGGCGAAGTCGACGCAGAGCGGCTGCGCCCGCTGATCCGCCCGCCCTATTTCATTCCCGCCGGAACGCCACTGCTCACGCAGCTCACGCAATTCCAGAACGACAGGCAGCGGCTGGGTCTGGTCGTCGACGAGTATGGCGAATTGCAGGGCCTGGTCACCATCGAGGACATCGTCGAAGAGATTATCGGCGAATTCACCACCCAGGCGCCGGGTGGCAACGAGACCTACCGCCGCGAAGCGGACGGCAGCGTCGTGGTGGCCGGCATGGCGCTGCTGCGCACGCTGAACCGCCGGCTGGGCACGCAATTTCCGTTGGATGGCCCGAAAACGATGAATGGACTCATCATCGAGCATCTCGGCGAAATTCCCGAGGCCGGCGCTACCTTCGCGCTGGACAGGCAACGGGTCGAAATACTGCAAACCCAGGATCGCGCCGTCAAGGTGGCCCGGCTGCTTGCCCCGGTCGGCCGGGGCGCGCCGCCTTTACAAACCCCCATCGAGCGGGCATCATCTTCAGATTAAGTTTTATGCGAATGGTATAGGCCCTTGATCCGGCGCTGCAAAGTGGGCCGGAACTAGGGTTGGATGCCTCTCAGCCGGCATGGTGCTTGCTTACATAAAACTCCAGTATTGACGCCGATACCCGACCGGACAAAATCGCCCACCATGGCCACGCATGCCGCCACCCGCAATATCAGCGGTCTCGCGCGCGCCCTTGCGCAGCACGGCGTCATGTCCGAGCACGAAGCGGAGGCGCTCCAGGACCAGGCACACACTTCAGGATCGTCCTTTGTCGAGACGGTCCTCGCCGGCAAGCGCATGACCCCGGTTCAGCTCGCCGTATTCGCCTCGCGCACATTCGGCAATCCCCTTCTCGACCTCGCCTCCTTCGACCTGGACCAGATCCAGAAAGAACTCGTCGATCTCAAGATGGCGCAATCGCGCCGCGTGCTGCCCCTGTTCAAACGCAACAACAAGCTCTTCGTTGCGATCTCCGATCCCGCCAACCTGCAAGTGCTGGACGAGGTGCGGTTCAAGACCAACCTGGTTCCCGAGCCAATCGTCGTCGAGGACGACAAGCTGATCCAGGCGATCGGCAAATTGGTCGAGGCGAGCGGAGCGAACTTCCGAAACCAGGGCGGCAATCTCGAGGACATGGAGGCGGGTCTCGACGACGACTCGACGCCCCAGGTTTTCGCGGACGAAGACTCCTCGGACATCGAAGACGCACCGGTCGTCAAGTACATCCAGAAGCTGCTGCTCGACGGCATCGGCCAGGGCGCGTCGGATATCCACTTCGAGCCCTTCGAAAAATTCTTCCGTGTGCGCTTCCGCGTCGACGGCATTTTGTCCGAAGTCGCGCAGCCTCCGATCGCGATCAAGGACAAGGTCGCGTCGCGGATCAAGGTGATCAGCCGGCTCGACATTTCGGAAAAGCGGGTGCCGCAGGACGGCCGGATGAAGCTCGTCCTGAGCAAAACCAAGGCGATCGACTTCCGCGTGTCGACGTTGCCCACGCTTTACGGCGAAAAGATCGTCATGCGTATCCTGGATGCCGCCGGCGTCAAGCTCGGCATCGAGGCGCTGGGATACGAGCCCGAGCAGCAGGCGCAACTGCTGCATGCGATCGGCCGCCCGTACGGCATGATCCTCGTCACCGGGCCGACGGGCAGCGGCAAGACCGTCTCGCTGTATACGTGCCTCAACATCCTGAACCAGCCCGGCGTGAACATCTCGACCGCCGAGGATCCCGCGGAAATCCAGCTCGCCGGCGTCAACCAGGTAAACGTCAACGACAAGGCCGGCCTGACCTTTGCCGTCGCGCTGAAATCGTTCCTGCGCCAGGATCCCGACATCATCATGGTCGGCGAAATCCGCGATCTCGAAACCGCGGACATCGCCATCAAGGCGGCGCAAACGGGCCACCTCGTGATGTCGACGCTGCACACCAACGATGCGCCGACGACGCTGACGCGGATGCTGAACATGGGTGTCGCGCCGTTCAACATCGCTTCGTCCGTGATCCTGATCACTGCGCAGCGCCTGGGTCGCAAACTTTGTTCCGCGTGCAAGAAACCCGAGGACATCCCTCCTGAGGCGCTCCAGCGCGCCGGATTCCGGGACGAAGACCTCGATGGCTCATGGCAGCCTTTCGGCCCGGTGGGCTGCAATCAATGCAAGGGCACAGGCTACAAGGGCCGGGTCGGCATTTACCAGGTGATGCCCATCACCGACGACCTGCGCCAGATCATCATGCGCGCCGGCAACGCACTCGAAATTGCCGAACAGGCGCAGAAGGAAGGCGTCAAGGATTTGCGCCAGGCCGGACTGATCAAGGTCAAGGCGGGTATCACCTCGCTCGAGGAAATCGAGGCCATCACCAACGAGTGACGGAGACCCCGGCCACCCAAGGACAACCATGGCAACTGCAACCGCAAACGCACGGCGCGATGTCAAGGAATACACCTACATTTGGGAAGGTGTGGATCGCAACAACCGCCAGGTGCGCGGCGAGTCGCGCTCGCCCTCCGAGACCGTGGTCACCACCAACCTGCGCCGGCAGGGGGTGCGGATCACCAAGATCAAGCGCCAGTCGTTCCGCGGCGGCAGCAGCGTCGGCGAAAAGGACATCACGTTCTTCACGCGGCAGCTGGCCACGATGCTGAAGGCCGGTGTCCCGCTGCTGCAATCGTTCGAGATCATCGCCCGCGGCCACAGCAACCCGCGCTTTTCGCGCCTGATGATGGACATCAAGGGCAAGATCGAGACGGGCTCGTCGATGTCGCAGGCATTCCGCGAGCATCCCAAGTATTTCGACGCGCTGTATTGCAATCTTGTGCAGGCCGGCGAGACGTCGGGCATGATCGACGCGATCCTCGACCGCATCGCGACGTACAAGGAAAAGATCCTCGCGATCAAGAGCAAGATCAAGTCGGCATTGTTCTACCCGATCTCGGTCGTGACCGTCGCGATAGTCGTGATCTGGGTCATCATGGTCTGGGTGGTGCCGTCGTTCGAGAAAGTGTTCAAGAACTTCGGTGCGGACTTGCCGGCGCCGACGCTGATCGTGATGGCAATCTCGAAGTTCGTCGTTGCGTGGTGGTGGCTGGGCGCCGTCGCGCTCGTCGGTTTGATCTTCGGCGTTGCGTACCTCCTCCGGACTTCCACGGCGTTCAGGCTGGGCTGGGACCGCGCAATCCTCAAAATTCCGGTCATCGGCGGCATCCTGCGCAAAGCCACGATCGCGCGCTGGACGCGGACACTGCAAACGATGTTCGCGGCGGGCGTTCCGCTCGTCGAGTCGCTGGACGCGGTCGCCGGCGCCGCAGGCAACGCGCTTTACGCCGCAGGCACCAAGCGAATCCAGACCGAGGTCAGCACCGGCACGAGTCTGACCAATGCGATGGGCAATACCAACCTGTTTCCGACGATGGTCCTGCAGATGACGCAGATCGGCGAGGAATCAGGATCGCTCGACAACATGCTGGGCAAGATTGCGGACTACTTCGAGCGGGAAGTCGACGATGCGGTGGCCGCACTGTCGAGCCTGCTGGAGCCGATCATCATCGTGTTCCTGGGCGTCGTGATCGGCGGACTGGTCGTCGCCATGTACCTGCCTATCTTCAAGCTCGGTTCCGTCATCTGACGCCGGCCTTTACGAGCGGATGACGTCTTTCCTCCTCGATCCGACGGCGGCGCCCTACGTCGCCGCCGTCGTCGGTCTTTGCGTCGGCAGTTTCCTGAACGTCGTCATTCATCGTCTGCCGCTGATGCTGGAGCGTGGCTGGCAGGCCGAATGCGCGGAAATGCGTGGCGAGGCAGCGGTCGAGGCGCCTCGCTACAACCTCATGGTTCCGCGTTCGAAGTGTCCGTCCTGCGGGCACGGAATCACCGCGCTCGAGAACATTCCCGTCGTCTCCTGGCTCGTGCTTGGCGGCAAATGCTCGGCCTGCGGCGCGGCCATCTCGGCGCGATATCCGCTCGTTGAAATTCTGGGCGGCGCTTTGGCGGCCGGCGCAGTCTGGCGTTTCGGTCCCACCTGGCAAGGGCTGGCTGCATGCGGGTTTCTGTGGGCGCTGTTGGCGCTCACGTTCATTGACTTCGACACGCAGCTCCTGCCCGACGACATCACGCTACCGCTGCTGTGGGCGGGCCTGGCGGTCAACGCGATCGGGACATTCGTGCCGCTGCGCGATGCGGTCATCGGGGCGATGGCGGGATATCTCGCGCTCTGGACGATCTACTGGTTGTTCAAGCTGATTCGCGGCAAGGAAGGCATGGGATACGGTGATTTCAAGCTGCTGGCCGCGGTCGGCGCATGGCTGGGCTGGCAGGTGCTGCCGGTGATCGTGCTCCTGTCATCCGTGGTCGGTGCATTCATCGGCATCACGCTGGTCGTGTTCAAGGGCCGCGACCACAACATTCCGCTGGCTTTCGGCCCCTATCTGGCGATCGCCGGCGCCATCGCGCTTTTCTTCGGCCCCATGCTCCTGCGCACCTTCTTGCCGGCATGAACAAGCCGCTCGTCATCGGCCTGACAGGCGGTATCGGCAGCGGCAAATCGGAAGTGGCCCGCGCGTTTGCCGCGCGCGGCATCGAGATTGCGGACGCGGACCAGGCTGCGCATGCAGTGAGCGCCGGCGGTATGGCCGGGTTCGATGCGGTGGTTGCGACCTTCGGGGACGACGTAATTGGGGAAGATGGCGAACTCGACCGGCCCTGGCTTCGGCGCCGCGTTTTCGCGGACGCGCAGGCACGCACCTGCCTCGAGTCCATACTGCATCCGCTGATCGGAGACTATCTCGCGCACGAGATCGACGGCTGGTCCGGCGCTTACGGAATCCTCAGTGTTCCCCTCCTCCTCGAACGCGGCGGCTTGCGGTCGCGCGTGGCACGCGTTCTGGTCGTCGATTGCCCGGAGGACGAGCAAGTGCGGCGGGTGGTGACGCGAAGCGGTCTCTCACCCGACGACGTCCGCGCAATCATGGCTACCCAGATGACCCGCGACGCGCGACTATCCGGCGCCGATGATATTGTCGACAATGGAGGAAGTATGGCCAATCTGGCACCGCAAGTGGCGCGGCTTGACGCGTTTTACCGGGAATTTGCAGCGCGCCGAAGTGCCGGCGAGGCAATCCGCGCTTGAACCCGCGCCATGTTGCTCTCAGAATGACGAAGTGAACGACATGTCTTCCGCGCCGTGATCCGCTACGAACACCCTCTGAATGAGCGTGTCCGTACGCTGATGCGTCTGGAGGACCTGTTTGCGCGCGTCGGTTATTTCGCGGCGCAGGATGCCGCACCCGATCACCATGCCGCGCTGCTCGCGCTCTTCGAGATCACCGATGTCGCCGCGCGCGCGGACTTGAAGACCGATATCCTGCAGGAACTCGAGCGCCAGAAGCAGGTGTTGGCGCCGCTCAGGCACAACGCGCAGATCGAACAAGCCGCACTTGAGGAGTTGCTTGCGCAGATCGACGGCGTCAATGCGCAGATGCTGGCGCAGGCGGGGCGCGTCGGTTCTCACCTGCGCGAAAACGAATGGCTGATGGCGATCAAGCAGCGCACCGCCATTCCCGGCGGCGTCTGCGAATTCGACTTGCCGGCGTATCACTGGTGGCTCAATCAGGATCCAGGTCCGCGGCGGAACGACCTGGCTGGATGGATCGAGCCTTTCGCTCCAATTCGCGCGGGATCGGCGATCGTCCTCAAGCTGTTGCGCGACAACGGCCGCGAGAGCCACCACACGGCGTATCGTGGCGTGTTCCAGCTGATGCTGACCACCACCAAGGTCGCACAACTGCTGCGCCTCACGATCTCCCACGACCTAGCGTGCGTTCCCGAGATCAGCGCCAACAAGTACGCGCTCAACATCCGTTTCCTGAGCGTGAGCGGGATGGACCGGGGCGCCGTATTCGATCAGGACGTCGAGTTCGACCTCATGTTCTGTAATCTTTGATTCGATTCGTGGCGGCGGCCGATAGGCCGCCGTCGGATTGAATTCACCGCCCTCTGCCGGATCCCTCACACGAGCCGCACGGCTGGAATACCGAAGCGCTCGCCTTCGGAAATTCGGGTATCAGCCATTCCGCGGCCTGGCGCCAGAACACTTCGCCGGTGGGCCGTCTCAAAAACCCGAAATGACCGACGCGCTTGCGACCGAGCGCTGCGGGACTGGTGACCCGGTGGGTCACGCGCAAGTTCGAATACAGCGCCAGCAGCCTGTGCGCCGCTTCGGGGGGAGCGAATGCATCGTCAGCTATCGAGATGGCGAGCGTTTCGGCGCGCGCATCGCGAAAACCGGGGAGCAACCTGGCAAAGCGGCTCTCGTTCTCTCCCGGCCTGACGATGGCGGCTTGACGGCGATGCGCCCAATCCAGCGCGATGCGGGGAGGCAAATTTTCCCCGAGCCTGAATGCACGCCCTGGAAAATATCCAAATGCCCGGGTCGCTGCCGGCATGAACACATGCCATGTAAGGAATAGCAGCGGGCGCCAGCGACGCCCGTAGTCGCGCCAGTATCCCGTGTGAGGCCCAAAGAAAACAAGGCGAGACAAACGTGGCGCAAGACTGGCTCCGCCAAGCAGCAGCGCGCCCACGCTATGGGCAATGACACTTGGCGTCAGGTCGGGAAACTTCGCGCAGACTTCATCCAGCGCGGCGCCGATGTCGAATTCGCCCCAGATCTCCATGCCGGACCGCATCCTGCGAATACCGCCCTCGTGCTCGGATGCACCAATGCCCCTGTAGTCAAACGTGAGAACGGCCGCACCCTGTTCAGCCAGGAAAGTTGCCATCCGTTGGTAGAACCTCGCCGGGATCCCTGCGCCGCACGCCACGAGAATTGCAGCAGAAGGCGATCGTGCGGAGCGATCAGGGAGAAACCACGTGCCCGCCAGGGACACGTTGTCGCGCGTCAAAAAGCGGACTGGTGTTTTGCAGACCGGATTCGAGACAGCGGAAGCGTCGA
Organism: uncultured beta proteobacterium; assembly: GCA_963755545.1. Lineage (GTDB taxonomy): Bacteria > Pseudomonadota > Gammaproteobacteria > Burkholderiales > Casimicrobiaceae > VBCG01. The sequence goes on from CAVWKH010000004.1 coordinate 103,718, forward strand.
TGCGATCGTTCATTTCCAGTCAATTGCGACTCAGGTTCCTGGCCGACTTCCTGCCCATCATTTTCGCCAAGTATCATACCGGGACTTGGAATTCGATTCGCCTGGAATCGACTCGTCGGCGCAAACTATCGACGCGAAAATTGGAACAGAAGCGTGTGAAGGCAACAGTGGACGATTCTTCGAGCGACGCCAAAGTGAAACATCCGCGTACCGTCGCCTGCCCGCAATGCGGCACCCCGGTGGTATGGACGACGGCCGCCGCGTGGCGGCCATTTTGTTCGGAACGCTGCCGGACAATCGACCAGGGTGCGTGGGCAACAGACGCCTATCGTGTTCCGGCGGTGGATCCGCCGGACGACTTCGAGGCGGTTCCGCCTCCCGAGGACGCGTAGGACACTTCTACAAGGGCCACGCCGCGCGTCGCATCGCTACGCCTTGCGCGCCCGACGCAGTAGCCTGTGGGAGGTCCCCGCCGTCGAGGCCGCCCAGCGCGTAAAGTGGTACGCGCGTGTTCGCCGCAATGGCAAAGAAGCCTTCCCAGCCCAGAAGTGCAGCGTCCGGATGCGTAGGTGTCGCGGCAATCGGCCCCAGAACCGCAAAGTCGAGATCAAGCGCGCCCGCGCGCTCGACGTCGCGCGAGGTGTGGCACGACGCCGCCACCAGCATTTCCATGGGTCTGCTCGACGCCCGGGCGAGCGCTGCGGCAGTCCAATGCACGCCGTCGCAATTGAGCCGGCTTGCGTCGTCCGCGCTGCCATTGAACAAAACTTTGGCGCCAAATCGATGCGCAAGTGGAACGAGCCGCTGCGCGAACGCATCGCGGCGCGCGGCCTGCCAATCCTTCTCCCGCAACTGGATCAGGCGAAGTCCGGCCACGAGCGCGCGTTCAGCCCGCGCGAGGAACGCGTCTTCGCCGATGTCGGCTGCGCAGGTGATGCCGTAGAAAGGAGGCAGCGCGAGCGCGGCGAGAATTCGGGTGTTGGCGGGCAGCAGTGGCGCCACCGTGTACCTGCCAGGCGTCTGCCACGCAAACGCCTGGCCATCATGGCCGACCAGCTCGCCCTCCCATTCGAACACGCGGAAGAAATGCAGCTCCACGTGCGCATGCGGATACACGAATTCCTGGATCAACCACGGTGAGGCGCGGAGGACCTCGATGCCCAGCTCCTCGCGCAGTTCGCGAATCAGCGCGTCGTGGGGCGATTCGCCGACCTCGAGCTTGCCACCCGGAAATTCCCAGTAGCCTGCGTAGGCCTTGCCGACAGGTCGCTGCGCAAGGAGCACCGCGCCGTCGGCGCGGATGAGCACGGCCGCAGCAACTCGAACGATAGTGCGGTTCAACGATTGGCCGGAGGCGCGTGTTCGCCGGCGTAGTTCTTCGCGAACTGCCAGGCCACGCGTCCGCTGCGCGAGCCGCGCGCGAGCGCCCATTGCAGCGCTTCCTGCGTGCGCGCATGCGCATCGACTGCATTGCCCGGCGCCTTCACCCCGAAATGCGCGAGCCATCCTGCCACCGCGGCAAGGTAGTCGTCCTGGGCAAAGGGATAGAAGGAGATCCACAATCCGAATCGCTCGGACAGCGAGATCTTTTCCTCGACCGACTCGCCGGGATGCACTTCCTCGCCGATATGGCGGGTCTCCAGGTTTTCGCTGAAATACTCAGGCAGCATGTGCCGCCTGTTCGACGTCGCGTAGATAAGCACGTTGGAGGCGCCGCCGGCGATGGACCCGTCGAGCATCACCTTGAGCGCCCGGTAGCCGGATTCACCGGAGTCAAACGTCAGGTCGTCGCAGAACACGATAAAGCGCTCGGGTCGCCCGGCGACGCGATCGGCGATGTCGGGAAGGTCGGTGAGATCGCTTTTTTCCACCTCGATGAGGCGAAGGCCCCGCGCCGCATATTTGGCCAGCATGGCCTTCACCAGCGACGACTTTCCGGTGCCGCGCGAACCCGTCAGCAACACGTTGTTGGCGGGTAGTCCGGCAACGAAATGCTTCGTGTTGCGGTCGATGGCCCGCTTCTGTTCGTCGACGGAAACCAAGTCGGCCAGACGGATCGCGTGGGGGTGCGCAATGCCTTGCAGATAGCTGCGTCCGCCCTGCTTGCGCCAGCGGGCGGCCGTGAATTTCTTCCAGTCCGGGTCGGGCATTGCATGCGGCAGCAATGCCTCGACCCGCGCGAGCAGGGACTCGGCGCGGGCGATCAGCTTCGCGAAATCAGGATCTGTAGTCGGCATTGATGGAGACGTAGTCGTGCGAGAAATCGCAGGTCCAGACCGTGGCGGCGGCTGCGCCGCGACCCAGATCGACACGGACGGCGATCTCATCCTGTTTCATCACGCGTTGGCCGTCTTCCTCGCGATAGGAAGGCGAGCGGCCGCCCTTGTCGACGACCAGCACGTCGTCCAGCCAGAACGAAATTCCCGCGGGATCGGTGTCCGGCGACGCGGCGTTGCCGATGGCGCAGACAATGCGCCCCAGATTGGGATCGGAAGCGAAGAACGCGGTCTTGACCAGAGGCGAATGGGCGATGCCGAACGCGACGCGCCTGCATTCGTCCACCGACTGACCACCCTCGACGCGAATCGAAATGAACTTGGTCGCGCCTTCCCCGTCGCGCACGATGGCCTGCGCCAGCGTGATCGCGACGTCCTCGATCGCCGCGCGAATGGGTTTGATGCGCGGATCGGCCAGCGATGTGATCGGCGTCAGCGCCGCCTTGCCGGTGGCCGCGATCACGAAGCTGTCGTTGGTGGACGTGTCCCCGTCGATCGTCGCGCCGTTGAACGACACGTCGGCGACTTCACGCGCAATCTGTGCCAGCACGGCGGCAGCGATGGGCGCGTCCGTGGCCATGAACGAGAGCATGGTGGCCATGTCCGGATGGATCATCCCGGCGCCTTTGGCGATTCCCGTCACGGTGACCGGTACGCCTTCGACGTCGACGCGACGGGACGCGGCCTTGGGCACTGTGTCCGTGGTCATGATGGCATTGGCCGCGGCGAACCAGCCGTTCGCGCGCGCCGCGGTGCGAGCCATCGGCAGACCTTCGATGATCTTCCCGGCGGGCAGCGGTTCCATGATCACGCCCGTGGAAAAAGGCAGCACCTCTTCCGGCGCGCAACTCAAGAGGCGCGCCACCGCGATGCAGACAGCGCGCGCGTCGGCAAGCCCGTTCTCGCCGGTGCCCGCGTTGGCATTGCCGGCGTTGACGACGAGTGCCCGGAAATCCCCGCCCGACGCGTGCTGGCGCGCGAGATGCTCGCGGCACACGATGACCGGGGCAGCGCAGAAGCGATTCTGCGTGAACACGCCCGCCGCGACCGTACCGGGCTCGCATAGCACCAGGAGCACGTCGTCGCGCGCCCAGTTCTTGATGCGCGCGGCCACCGCGCCCAGCATGATCCCCGGCACGGCGAGGAGTGCTTCGGCGGTGGGCGGCGAATAGTTAACGGGCATGGGTCGACCGGTGAGTGGGCGAAGAAAAAGGGCTGCGGAATTCTACCGCAGCCCTGCATTCACCACGTGCACCGGGCGATCAGATCCGGCCGTGGCAGTGCTTGTACTTCTTGCCGGAGCCGCAAGGACACAGGTCGTTGCGTCCGACCTTGTCGCCGGCACGCGTGAACGGCGGCGGCGGCGCCAGCGCCACGTCACCTTCCGGCCCAGGCGACGCGAGCGCCTCGTCGTAACCGGCGTGCTGGTATTGAACGTTTGAGACGGAGTCGGCTTCCTCGACTGCCTGCACGTCCTGCTCGGAGCGCACCGTTACAGTCAACACGACCTTGACCACGTCCTGCTTGATGCGGTCGAGCATGTCGGAAAAGAGTTCGAACGCCTCGCGCTTGTATTCCTGCTTCGGATTCTTCTGCGCATAGCCGCGCAGGTGAATTCCCTGGCGCAGGTGATCGAGTGCAGCCAGGTGATCGCGCCAATGATGATCGAGCGTCTGCAGCATGAGGCTGCGCTCGAATTGCCGCATGAGTTCCGGGCCGACGTGGGTTTCGCGTTCGCGCCAGGACGTCTCGGCGAGATCGACGATCCGCTCGCGCATCTGTTCGTCGGTCAGCTCCCCGTTGTCCTTCATCCACTGCGCTACCGGGGCATTGATCTGGTATTCGCCGGCGAGCACTGCGGTCAGCGCGGGCACGTCCCACTGCTCCTCGACCGATTCGGGCGGCACGTGAAGCTTGACGGTGTCCTCGACCTGGCCGCGCACCATATTGCGGATTGTGTCGGCGACGTCGTCGCCTTCCAGCAGTTCGTTGCGCTGCTGGTAGATCACCCGGCGCTGGTCGTTCGCGACGTCGTCGTACTCGAGCAACTGCTTGCGAATGTCGAAGTTGCGCGATTCGACGCGGTTTTGCGCCTTTGCAATCGACCGGTTGACGATCGGATGCTCGATGGGCTCGCCGTCGGGCATCTTCAGCTTCTGCATGATCGCACCGAGCCGCTCGCCGCCGAAGATGCGCAGCAAGGGGTCTTCGAGCGAAAGATAGAAGCGCGAACTGCCAGGATCGCCCTGGCGCCCGGCGCGGCCGCGCAGCTGGTTGTCGATGCGCCGGGACTCGTGGCGCTCGGTACCCACGATGTGCAGGCCGCCGGCTTTCAACACGTTGTTGTGGCGGACCTGCCAGTCGGCGCGCATCTTGGCGATCTCGCGCTCTTTTTCCTCCGGCAACAGCGCCTCATCGTCGCGCAGCTTGAGGATCAACGGCTCGAGCGTTCCGCCGAGCACGATGTCCGTGCCGCGGCCGGCCATGTTGGTGGCGATGGTGATGGCGCCGGTCGTGCCCGCCTGCGCGATGATCTCGGCTTCGCGCGCATGCTGCTTGGCGTTGAGCACCTGGTGCGGCAGTTTTTCCTTCTCCAGGTATTTCGAGAGCAGCTCCGAGTTCTCGATCGACGTCGTTCCGACGAGCACAGGCTGGCCGCGTTTATGGCAATCCTTGATGTCGCCCAGGATCGCGTCGACTTTCTCCTGGAACGTCCGGAAGACCAGGTCGTTCTCGTCCTTGCGCACCATCGGCTGGTGGGTCGGAATGACAACCGTCTCCAGATGGTAGATCTGCTCGAATTCGAAAGCTTCCGTGTCGGCCGTGCCGGTCATGCCCGCCAGCTTCCCGTACATCCGGAAATAATTCTGGAACGTGATCGACGCCAGCGTCTGGTTTTCGCGCTGGATGTTCACGCCTTCCTTGGCCTCGACCGCCTGGTGCAGGCCATCGGACCAGCGCCGGCCGGACATGAGGCGGCCCGTGAACTCGTCGACGATCACGACCTCGCCGTTCTGCACCACGTAATGCTGGTCGAGATGAAACAGCGAATGCGCGCGCAATGCGGCGTACAGGTGGTGCACCAGCGAGATATTGGCGGCGTCGTAGAGGCTGGAGCCCACCGGGATAAGCCCGGCCTTGGACAGGATGCCTTCGGTGTGCTCGTGGCCGGCTTCCGACAAGAGGACCGTGTGTGCTTTCTCGTCCACCCAGAAATCGCCGGTACCGGATTCCTCCGTTTGCCGGGAGAGTTGCGGCACGAGGGCGTTCAGGCGCACGTACATCTCGACGTTATCGTCGGCCTGGCCGGAAATGATGAGTGGCGTGCGCGCTTCGTCGATCAGGATCGAGTCCACTTCGTCGACGATCGCGTAGTTGAGCGCACGCTGCACGCGCTCACCCGGAGAAAACACCATGTTGTCGCGCAGGTAGTCGAAACCGTACTCGTTGTTGGTGCCGTAGGTGATGTCGGCGTTGTAGGCGACCTGCTTGTCCGCATGGTTCATCTGCGAAAGATTGACGCCGACCGTCAGCCCCAGGAACTTGTAGATCCGCCCCATCCAATCGGCGTCGCGCTGCGCGAGGTAGTCGTTCACCGTGACCAGATGCACACCCTTGCCGGTCAGCGCGTTGAGATAAGCCGGCAGCGTCGCGACCAGCGTCTTGCCTTCGCCGGTGCGCATTTCGGAGATCTTGCCGTTGTGCAGTGCCATGCCGCCCATGAGCTGGACGTCGAAATGGCGCATCGACAGTGCGCGCTTGCCGGCCTCCCGGACTACGGCGAACGCCTCGGGCAAAATCGCGTCGAGCGCCTCGCCGTTGGCGACGCGCTGCCTGAATTCCGTCGTCTTGGCCTTGAGCGCTTCGTCGGACAGCGCGGCCATTGCGGGCTCGAGGGCGTTGATTTCCTGGACGACCTGGCCGTATTGCTTGAGCAGCCGCTCGTTGCGGCTGCCGAATATGCGGGTGAGGATGTTCGAAATCATAGTGGATTAGTGCGGAGGATCGATGCCTGCGTCATTTGCGACAACTCGTTTGCCAAAGTCGGATTTGTCGCACTTCGCCGAATGTTCCGCCGGGCGGGACAAATAACAAGGGGTGAGAACACACTCACCCCTCGACAAGCCGACGCATTTTTGCCGTTCGGAAAAGTGAATCGTGAGCGGATCAGCCCGGCGCTTGCAGGAACCGGGCCGGATTTTGCGGCGTGCCGTTCAGTCGAACTTCGAAATGCAGATGGGGCCCCGTCGACCGCCCGGTGGTACCGACGGCGGCGACACGTTGGCCGGCCACGACCAAGTCGCCTACTTTGACCAACAGCGTGGACGCGTGCGCATAGCGCGAAACCAGTCCGTTTCCGTGGTCTATCTCTATCATTTTACCATACTGGGGATGCCAGTCCGCGAACACCACTTTGCCGCTCGCGGCGGCCACGATCGACGTTCCCGTCTCGGCGGGAAAATCGATGCCTTCGTGCATGGATTGCTGCCCGGTAAACGGGTCGATCCGATAGCCGAAGTTCGACGAATACCATCCGTCGACGATCGGGTACTTCGAAGGAAGGAATTTGCGATTGGCCGAGTCCTGCACAAGCAGCGCCTCCAGGACCGACATCTGGTCGGAACGCTCGTCGACCTGCCGCGCCAGCTTTTCGACAAGGTCGGCGAATTCCTGCACGGACATATTGCGCGACGGTAGCGAGGACACCGCACCACCGCGACCCGGTGTGGTCCCGGATTGCAGCGACGGCAGTTCCTGCGGCTTCAAGCCAGCGGATTTTGCCAGCCGCTCACCCAATCCATCGAGACGCAGCACCTGCGCCTGCAACTCCCCCAGGCGAAGCGCCATCGCGTTGAGATGGCCCTGCACGCGCTCCTCCCCCCGTGCAGCTTCCTCCCTCTGGTCGGCGAGCACGAATGCCTGAAGCAGTGGATGCTGCACGGCAGCCGCCCATTTCAGCGTCACGAAATTGAACATGAACGTGAAAATGAGAAACACCACGAAAAGCGAGAATCCGCCCGCGGCCCAATGCCGCCAGTCGAGCGTAATCGTGCGCGCTCGCGCGGTAGCCCCGGTCACCAGGATGATGTTCAATCGCGTACCCTCCAACTTCCGTCGCGCCTAAACTTGAGGCGACGTTCACCTGGTCTTGATCGACCGCGAGCCATGTCCAAACCGCAATTTCCCCAACCCCGACCGCTTTCCCGCCTGCTCGCCAGCGACCCCGTCGTCGGGGGATGGCTTGCGCGGGCGCTGGCCGAGGCCGAGCTTACGTCCGCAGTTCGTCGTCATCTTCCTCGCGCGCTCGCCGACCGGGTTCGCGTCGTCGAAATCGCGGACACGACGCTGGTTCTAGCCACGGGCAGTGGAACGATTGCCGCCGTGGTTCGTCAGCGTTTGCCGGAAATTCTCGGGGAGCTCAAGCGGGAAGGCTGCAACTTTACTGAAATACGCGTGCGCGTGCAAGTTCGGGCTGAGGTCGGCCTGAGAGAAAAAACCCTTAAAACTCAAAGAGAAAGGCCGGATCCGGTGCCGTTGAAGCGATTGGCCGAAGAGCTTCCGGAAGGTCCGCTCAAGGCGGCGGTGCAGCGGCTGGCCCGGCGAATCTAGGACTTCTCCGGCCTAGACCACCAGCAGCATGCGTTCAAACGCGTAGAAAAGCAGGACGCCCGCGAGCAGGAAAATCGTGTATTTGATCACCTGCACGATAAAGCGCAGGTAGCGGCGGTCTTTCTTGAAAAGGTAAAGAATCGCCGCAACGACGATAGTGGCCAGCGCCAGGAACAGCAGGAACCGGACGAGAATCACGCCGGCTGGAAGGCCCAGTCCTGGAATGCGGTCGGAACCGTCGCCTCGTCGCTGAAGGTGACGATCTCGAAGGCCTCGGGACGCGAAAGTAGTGTGCGGGCCAGACGGTTGTTGAGCCCGTGGCCCGACTTGAACGCGGTGTACTGACCAATGAGCGGATGGCCCAGCAGGTAGATGTCGCCAATCGCGTCGAGCACCTTGTGGCGCACGAATTCGTTGTCGTAGCGCAGGCCCTCGCTGTTCAGCACCTTGAACTCGTCCAGAACGATGGCGTTCTGCAGGCTTCCTCCGAGGCCAAGCCCCGCGGCGCGCATGGCTTCGACGTCCTGCATGAAGCCGAACGTACGCGCGCGCGACACCTCCTTTGCGTAGGAATTCTCTGCGAAATCGATGATCACCTGGCGGTTCTCGGAGCCGAACACCGGGTGCGGAAAGTCGATCGTAAAATCGAGTTTGAACCCGTTGAACGGCTCAAAACGCGCCCACTTGTCGCCATCGGTGACTTCGACCGTCGTCAGCACGCGGATGTAACGCTTGCGGGCAGGTTGCTCCACGATTCCCGCCGATTGCAGCAGGAACACAAAGGGACCGGCACTTCCGTCCATGATCGGAATTTCCGGGCCGGACACGTCGACAAACAAATTGTCGATGCCCACCCCCGAGATTGCCGACATCAGGTGTTCGACCGTCGATATGGTGACTCCGTCGAACTTCAGCGTTGACGAGAGCCGCGTATCGCCGACATTCGTGGCGATTGCCGGCAATGCAACCGCATGCGGAAGGTCCGTGCGATTGAATACGATGCCAGTGTCCGCGGGTGCCGGCCGCATGCCAAGGTCGACACGCGCGCCCGTATGCACACCGACGCCGGTAGTCTTGATTGGAGCTTTGAGCGTACGTTGTTTGAGCATTGGGACGTGTTCGGCTACGCGACGTTAATTTTGATGAATATTACAGCGGTTCAAGGAGTTAGCGCGAGATTATAGCACCCGGCCCCGAATCCTCCGCGGGGCCGGCTGCCGCACTCATCAATCCGCCTGCTTGCGCAGGAAGGCGGGAACGTCCGAAGCGTCGAACGATGGCGCCGAACCCCCGACCGGCGAGTTGCCGCGACCCTTGCGGATCACTGCCGGCGCGTCCATTCGATCGTAGTCGATCGTCTCGGTGATTTGCATCCCCAATCCGTCCGTGCCGGTACGCTGCTCCACGAGCGTCGTCTCGAGTATCGCCAGCTTGGGCGGCCGTTTGGTGATGGCCGCTGCGCCACCCAGCCCGGTGGCGATCATCGTGACGCGAAGGTTCGTGTCCATCGAGTCGTCGATCACCGTGCCGACGATCACCATCGCGTCTTCAGCCGTGAATTCCTTGATGGTGTTCATCACTTCGTAGTACTCGCGCATCTTGAGCCCGTGCGACGCGGTGACATTGACGAGAACGCCTCTGGCGCCGGCGAGGTTGACGTCTTCCAGCAGCGGGCTCTTGACCGCCTGCTCCGCCGCGACGCGGCCGCGATCGTCACCGCTCGCGGTGGCGGAGCCCATCATCGCCATCCCGACCTCGCCCATCACCGTGCGCACATCGGCAAAGTCGACGTTGACGAGGCCGGCGTTGTTGATGACCTCGGCAATGCCTGACACCGCGCCGTGCAACACGTCGTTGGCGGCCGCATAGGCCTCCAGCAATTCGATGTCCTCGCCCAGGACGGTGATCAGCTTGTCGTTGGGAATGATGATGAGCGAGTCCACCTTCTTCTGCAGTTCCTCGATTCCGGCCTGCGCAACTTTTTCCCGCTTGCCCTCGAACCGGAACGGCCGGGTGACGACGGCCACCGTCAGTATGCCCATGCTCTTGGCGATGTCGGCGATGACCGGCGCCGCGCCCGTTCCGGTGCCGCCGCCCATGCCGGCGGTGATGAACAGCATGTCCGCGCCCGTGATCATTTCGGCGATGCGGTCGCGGTCTTCCATGGCGGCGTCGCGGCCGATTTCCGGCTTGGCGCCCGCGCCCAACCCGCGCGTGAGCGTCGAACCCAGCTGCAACTGCGTGCGCGCCGTGGACCGCCGCAACGCCTGCGCGTCGGTATTGGCGCAGATGAATTCCACGCCGGACAGGCCGCGCTCGATCATGTGCTCGACGGCGTTGCCGCCGCAACCACCCACGCCGATGACTTTGATGATGGCGCCGTCCTGCGGGGCCTGGTCGATGATTTCAAACATGATGTGCTCCTTTTCTCCTGTCGAGATTGCAAGAAATAACCAAGGTACAAACGTTTTGTTGTTGTCGGATTTCCATTTCCAGATCGATCAAAAATTGGCTTTGAACCAGCGCTTCATTCGTTCGGCTGCGCCACCCAGTCCGGCCACCTGCGCGCGCGCGGCCTCGCCGCTCAGGAATTGGTCGCGGCCTTCCAGCAGAAGGCCGACCGCGGTGGCGTAGCGCGGGCTGCGCACGACATCGGCCAGGCCACCCATATAGGTCGGCGTGCCGACGCGCACCGGCATGTGGAATACCTCCTCGCCCAGCTCGGTGATGCCCTGCAACTGCGCGGAGCCGCCGGTGATGACGACGCCCGAGGAAATCATTTCCTCGAAGCCGCTGCGGCGTACTTCCGATTGCACGAACTGGAACAGTTCCTCGATCCGCGGCTCGATGACTTCGGCAAGCATCGGCCGCGACAGCTTGCGCGGGCCGCGCTCGCCGACGCCCGGCACTTCGATGATGTCGTTGGGATCAGCCAGCTGGCGCAACGCGCAGCCGTACCGCACCTTGAGTTCCTCCGCTTCCTTGGTCGGCGTGCGCAGCGTCATCGCAATGTCGTTGGTCACCTGATCGCCCGCGATGGGAATGACCGCCGTATGGCGAATCGCACCGCCCGCATAGACCGCGATGTCGGACGTGCCGCCTCCCACGTCGATCAGGCACACACCCAGCTCCTTTTCGTCGTCCGACAACACGGCGCGCGCCGACGCCAGCGGCTGCAGCACGACGTCGAGGACTTCGATTCCGCAGCGACGAATACATTTGGTGATGTTCTCGACGGCAGAGACCGCGCCGGTGACGATATGCACGTCGACCTCCAGCCTTACGCCGCTCATGCCGAGCGGTTCGCGCACGTCTTCCTGGCCGTCGATCGTGAAGCTCTGGGGCACGATGTGCAGAATCTGCTGATCGTTGGGGATCGGAATGGCCTTGGCCGTCTCCACCACGCGATCGATGTCCGCCTGCGTCACTTCCTTTTCCTTGATCGCGACCATCCCGTGCGACGTGTAGCAGCGGATGTGGCTTCCGGCGATGCCGGTATAGACCGACTTGATCTGGCAGTCGGCCATCAGTTCCGCTTCCTCGAGTACGCGCTGGATCGACGCCATCGTCGCCTCGATGTTGACGACGACGCCTTTCTTCAAACCGCGCGACGGTTGCGTGCCCATGCCGATCACGTTGAGCTCCCCCTCCGTCGTGACCTCGGCGACGATCGCGACGATCTTCGACGTCCCGATGTCCAGGCCCACCACCAGATTCTTGTTCTCTTTCACCATGCGTTGTCCTTGGCCTCTCTCAAACTGCCGGCTTGCCCGATTTTTCGCGGAATTGCGGTACGTGGGCGGCGAATCCGTTGCGATAGCGAAGGTCCACGTAATCCACGCGCGTGCCGGCGCGCGCCAGCGTGCCCAGCGTGCGTGGCTGCACCGCGACAAAGCGCGCGAGCCGCGCATCCGGATCGTCGCGCCCAAGCTCGATCGTCAGCGTCCCTTGCGAACCCTTCGCCTGGATCTGCCATCCGCCGCGTTGTGACAGGCGCAGCGTCCTGACTTCGAGCGCCAGCGGCGCAAGTCGCGCGGCCCAGGCGCCGTATTGCGCGGTCATTTCCGCGGCGCGACCTTCCGGACCTTCGAACACCGGAAGATCGCCCTTCCAGCCCGCGACGAACACTTCGCCTTGCGCGTTCACGAGCGATCCTTCGTTCCAGCGCGCGAACGGCACATGCTCCTCGACCTCGACTTCCAGTCGATGCGGCCATTGCCGGCGCAACGCCACATTCCTCACCCACGGCACCTGCGAGAGCGCGCGCTGCGCGCGGCGAAGATCCATCGTGAAGAACGTGCCGGTAAGCTCCTCCCGCACCACAGCTTCGAGGTGGGCCGGGTTTGCATGCAGGAGCGGATTGGTGACGATGACCTCGTGGAGCGCAAACATCGGCTGGCGCACGAACCAGGCGGCGCCCGTCCACGTCAGCGCGATTACGACCAACACGAAGAGCGTGGCGGCGATCGCGTTCAATTGCTTCGCGTCATCCCACATGGGCGCCCCCCAGGATTTCCACGCAGAGGTCGGCGAATGTCATTCCCGTCTGTTTGGCAGCCATCGGCACCAGGCTGTGCGGCGTCATGCCCGGCGACGTGTTGACCTCGAGGAACGAGTAGGAGCCGTCTGCCCGCAGGATCAGGTCGAGTCGGCCCCAGCCGCTGCAGCCGACGATGTCAAACGCCTTCATCGACATCGCCCGGATTTCCTGCTCGACGGCCTCGGGCAGGCCGGCCGGGCAGTGATACCTGGTGTCGTCGGAGAAGTACTTGGCGTGATAGTCGTAATTGCCCTGCGGCGCCTCGATCCGGATCAGCGGCAGCGCGCGGCCGTTCACGATCGACGCAGTGAGTTCGGCGCCCGTCACGAACTCCTCGACCAGCACAAGGCTGTCGTGGCGGCTGGCTTCGGCAAAGGCCAGCGCCAATTCATCGTGGTCGACTTTGCTGACCTTGGTGATGCCGATCGTCGATCCTTCGCGCGCGGGCTTGACGATCAGCGGCAAGCCCAGTTCGGCGACCACCCGCATCCAGTCCGTCCGCGCGTCGACCACGCGATACTTCGGCGTAGGAATGCCGCTGGCGAGCCAGACGAGCTTGGTGCGCCATTTGTCCACAGCCAGTGCCGACGCCATCACGCCGCTGCCGGTGTAGGGGATATGCAGTGTCTCGAGCGCGCCCTGCACGGTGCCGTCTTCGCCGAACCGGCCGTGCAGCGCGATGAACACGCGGTCGAAGCCATCGCGCTTCAGTTCGAACAGGTCACGTTCCGCGGGATCGAAGGGATGCGCATCCACGCCCTTTTCACGCAGCGCCGTCAATACGCCATTGCCCGACATGAGCGACACCTCGCGCTCCGCGGAGGGGCCGCCAAGCAGGACGGCGACCTTGCCGAAGTTGTTCATCGCGTCGCCTCCCCGACAACGCGCACTTCGGGCTCCAGATCGACGCCGGTCTGTGCGCGAACCGTTTCGCGGACCAGCGAAATCAGTGCTTCGATGTCCGCAGCCCGAGCGTGGCCGCGCGGATTCACGATGAAGTTCGCATGCTTGTCGGACACGTACGCGCCACCCACCCGTGTTCCCTTAAGGCCGCACGACTCGATCAGCCGCGCCGCAAAGTCGCGCGGCGGATTGCGAAACACGCTGCCGGCATTGGGAAGGTCGAGCGGTTGCGTGAGGATGCGCTTGGCAAGAAGTTCCCTGATCCGCGCGCGTGCGCTCTCCCCGTCACCTTCCGGAAAATGGAACCAGGCTGCGGTGAAAAGTGCCCCATCGCTTGCGGCCCCATCCACGCTGCGAAACTGGACGCTGCGATAGCCGATCCGGTAGTCGGCCGGCGTACGAACATCGAACGAGCCATCGCGGCACAGCACTTCCACGCGTGCCACGTAATTCCATGTCTCGCCGCCATGGCATCCGGCGTTCATCGCCAGCGCACCGCCGACGGTGCCGGGAATGCCGGCCAGGAACTCTGCCTCGGCGCATGCATGGTTCGCGGCGAAGCGAGCCAGCTTGGGACACGCGAGTCCGGCGTCCGCATAGATGTGACCATCCGCGACCGCCAGGGCGGCGCCGGGGTTGTGCATCACCACGACGGCGCCGCGCACGCCACCGTCGCGCACCAGCGTGTTGCTGCCAAGACCAAGCGCCAGCAGTGGCTCGCTCGGCGGCAGCTGGGAAACGAAGCGTGCGAGATCGTCGCGATCGGCAGGAAGGAACAGCGTATCGGCCGTGCCGCCTGTGCGCCAGCTTGTGTACTTTGCCAGCGGCGCGTCGTGCGCGAGCGTTCCACGCAGTCCACGGAAGAGGAGCGGCTCGGTCATCATCATGCCGACACCAATTGCTGCGGTGTGCCGCCGATCGACCCCGCGCCCATCGTCAGCACGATGTCGCCGTCCCGGACCATTCCGCGCAGCATGGCCGGCAGGTCCGAGATGTCCTCGACGAACACGGGCTCGACCTTTCCCGCGACGCGCAGCGCCCGCGCAAGCGCGCGACTGTCGGCCGCGACGATCGGCGCCTCGCCGGCGGGATAAACATCGGCCAGCACCACGACGTCGGCGTCGGAAAGCACACGCACAAAGTCCTCGAACAGGTCACGCGTGCGCGTGTAGCGGTGCGGCTGGAACGCAAGCAGCAATCTTCGCCCCGGAAAGCTCGCGCGCACTGCGGCCAGCGTGGCCTGCATTTCCACCGGATGGTGACCGTAATCGTCGATAAGCGTGTAGGCGCCGCCACCGTCGAGCCTTACGTCGCCGTAACGCTGAAACCTGCGGCCCACGCCCTTGAAATCCGCCAGTGCCGTGGCAATGGCGGCATCCGCGACGCCGGTTTCGCGTCCGACCGCGATAGCCGCCAACGCGTTCTGCACGTTGTGCACACCGGCCAGCGCGAGTTCGATCTTGAGATCCGCACGGTCTTTGGCGCGCGCGACGAAGCGCATGCGTCCGCCCAGATTGACGACGTCGGTCGCCTGCAAATCCGCGCCGTCGCCGATTCCATAGGTGACGAGGGGCTTGGTGACCTCCGGCAGGATTTCGCGCACGTTCGGGTCATCGACGCAGACCACTGCGACACCGTAGAACGGCAGTCGCTGCAGGAAATCCACGAACGCGCGCTTGAGCCTGCTGAAGTCGTGCCCGTAGGTTTCCATGTGGTCCGCGTCGATGTTCGTGACGACGGCCATCACCGGCGAGAGATAGAGGAACGAAGCATCGGACTCGTCCGCCTCGGCCACCAGGAATTCTCCCTTGCCCAATCGCGCATTCGCATCGGCCGACAGCAGTCGTCCGCCGATCACGAACGTCGGGTCGAGACCGCCTTCGGCCAGCACCGACGCAATGAGACTGGTCGTCGTCGTCTTGCCATGCGTGCCGGCGACCGCGACGCCCTGCTTCAGGCGCATCAGTTCCGCGAGCATCAGCGCACGCGGCACGACGGGCACGCCGCGCTCCCGCGCCGCGAGGACTTCGGGATTGTCCGGCGCAACGGCGGTCGACACGACCACCGCGTCGGCGCTGGAAACATTCGACGCCGCATGACCGATCGCGATCGTCGCACCCAGGCGTGCGAGTCGACGCGTAACCACGCTTTCCGCCAGATCCGAGCCGGTGACCTGGTAACCCTGCGTCACCAGCACTTCGGCAATGCCGCTCATCCCGGCGCCGCCGATGCCGACGAAGTGCACGCGCTTGACCTTGTGCTTCATCGCTGTGCCAGCTCCGCGCAGATGGCTGCGACGCGGGCCGCTGCATCGCGCTTCCCCAACGCATGCGCGGCCTCCGCCATCGCGCGGGCCCGCGGCCGGTCCAGCAGGCGCAGGATGCCGGCCAGACGCTCTGCCGTCAGTTGATCCTGCGGCTCTTTCCAGGCTGCGCCCGCGTCGACCAGGAACTGCGCATTGGCGCTCTGCTCGTCCGCGATGGCGCCCGGCAGCGGAACCACGATCGCGCCCAGTCCCACGGCGGCCAGCTCGGCAACCGTCAAGCCGCCACCGCGGCAGATCGCGAAGTCTGCCCATGCGTAGCGCGCTGCCATGTCGTCGATGAATGCAACACATTCGCCGTCCACGCCGTGGCGGGCATAGTTCGCTCGCAGTTCAGCGAGCAATTTTTCACCCGCCTGGTGAACCACCAGCGGACGCTCGGGCGGAGTCAGCTTGGCAAGTGCCGCCGGGACGAGATTGTTGAGTCCTCTTGCGCCGAGGCTGCCGCCGACGACGAGAAGGCGCATCGGGCCGCTGCGTCCCGCAAAACGTTCGCCCGGCGCAGGCAATGCGCAGATGGAATCCCGGATCGGGTTGCCCACCCATTCGACGCGTTTCGGGTGCGCGCCGCGCAGCGCCTTCGGAAAGCCCAACAGAATTTTGTCCGCGCCGTATGCGAGCACGCGGGTCGCCAGGCCCGCGACGGCATTCGAATCGTGCAGCACCAGTGCCTTGCCGGCTGCGGCACCCATGAGTCCGCCCGGAAAAGAGGCGAAGCCGCCGAAGCCGAGCACGACGTCAGGCTGCCGGCGGCGGATGATGCTGCGCGCGTCGAGACATGCGCGCAATAACGCAAAGGGTCCGAGCAGCAGCGTCCGCAGCCCTTTGCCGCGCACGCCCCGAAAGGAGATGCCCTCGAAATCGACATCGGCCTGCGGAACGAGTTTCGCTTCGATACCTTCGCGCGTGCCGAGCCAGAACACGGCTGCGCCGAGTGCCGCGAGCCTGGCGGCCACCGCCAGCCCGGGAAAAACGTGTCCGCCAGTTCCGCCGGTGGTGATCATGACCGTCATCGCCAAAATTTGGCCCCGCTCATACCGTGAACCCGCGCAGCAGGCGCCGGCTTTCGAAGTCGATTCGCATCAGGATCGCGAGCGCAATGCAGTTCGCGACGATGCCGCTGCCGCCGAACGAGAGCAGCGGCAACGTCAGCCCTTTGGTCGGGAGCACGCCCACGTTCACGCCGATGTTGATGAATGCCTGCACGCCGATCCACACACCGATACCCTGCGCGACCAGCGCCGCGAACGGCCGCTCCAGCCTCGCCGCCTGGCGACCGA
Source organism: uncultured beta proteobacterium (assembly GCA_963755545.1). GTDB lineage: Bacteria > Pseudomonadota > Gammaproteobacteria > Burkholderiales > Casimicrobiaceae > VBCG01. The sequence continues at coordinate 120,650 of CAVWKH010000004.1, forward strand.
TCGCATATGCGCGGAACAGCAACCAGATGAACAGTGCGATGACGACGGCCACGCCTGCGAAGCCCAACTCCTCCGCCACGACCGCAAGCAGGAAGTCGGTGTGTGCCTCGGGCAGGAACAGGAGTTTCTCGACCGACGAGCCCAGCCCGACGCCGAGCCATTCCCCGCGCCCGAAGGCGATCAGCGAATGCGACAGCTGATATCCCTTCCCCAACGGGTCGGACCACGGGTCCAGAAATGCCGTAAGGCGCTGCAGCCGATAAGGTGCGGCGACCAGGATGCCGCCGAGCGCAAATGGCAGCAAAAGAGCCAATCCCAGGAACAGACGCCAATCGAGGCCGCCCAGGAACAGGATGCCGAACGCGATGGCCACGATCACGACAAACGCGCCGAAATCCGGCTCCAGCAGCAGCAATCCACCTACACCGACCATGACGCCGAAAAGCGGCAGGAAGCCTCGCAGCAGCGTCACCTTCAGCGGCTGTTCCGCCGTGAGGAACGACACGCGCCGCACCGCATAGCTCGCGGCGTAGAGGACGACCGCAAGTTTCATGAATTCCGACGGCTGCACGTTCACCACAAAGAGCGAAAGCCACCGCCGCGAGCCGTTGACCGATTTGCCGATCCCCGGAATCAGCACCAGCAGGAGCAAGATCGCACCGCCGATAAAAATCCACGGCGCGAGGCGCTGCCATGCCTTCATGGGCACCTGGAAAGCAACCGCGGCGGAAGCCAGCCCGATGGCCAGGAAAATGCCGTGCCGCATGAGGAAATACCACGCACGATTGCCCGTGTGCGCGGACGCTTCGGACATCGCAATCGACGCCGAATAGACCATCACGAGTCCAAAGGCAAGCAGCAGCAAGCCGGTCCACGCGAGTGACGCGTCGTAGGCGCGCATTACCCGCGGGTCGCGCACAACCGAGCGCGCACTGGCGCGGGTGTTGGCAGCGCCGAACGGCGCGGCGACCGCCTGCCTGAGCGACGTACCAAGCGAGGCGGTGAGCGTCACTCGATTACGCATGCGCAGGCTCCCGCGCGGAAACCAGCTCGGAAAAGCGCTTGCCACGCTCAATGTAACTGCTGAACTGGTCGAGGCTGGCGCAGGCCGGCGAAAGCAGGATCGCATCTCCGTGGCGCGCAAGCGCCAGCGCGCGCGCAACCGCCGCCTCGAGCGTTCCCACGATCTCGACAACCGCGCGCGACCCTTCCAGCGCTCGCGCTATCAGCGGCGCATCGCGGCCGATCAGCAGCGCAGCGCGACAATCCGCGTCGACGGCGGCCTTGAGCGGAACGAAGTCCTGACCTTTGCCATCGCCGCCGCAGATCAGCACGGCGGGCCGTCCGATGCCATCCAGCGCCGCCTGTGTGGCGACCACTGTCGTGGCCTTGGAGTCATTGATGAACATCACGCCGTGGCTTTCGCCGACCTTTTCCATACGATGCGGGAGGCCGTGAAACCCGCGCAGCGCGTCGAGCACCCTGCGGTCGATGCGCGCCACCGTCGACGTGAGCGCCAGCGCAGCCAGCGCGTTCAGCGCGTTGTGCCTTCCCACCAGCGCCAGTGCGTCGGCAGGAAGAAGCAGCTCGCCACCGCGTGCCAGCCACGTCGAGCCGTGAAATTCCACGAGACCCCATTCGCCCTCTTCCGCAGGTACCGTCACCCCAAAGCTTTCAACGGTCCGTCCGGGAATGCGCATGGCGAGCGAACGCGGGTCGTCGCGATTCAGGACCTGCACGCCGCTGCCCGCGAAAATGCGCGCTTTCGCCGCGGCGTAGCCTTCCATGCCCGCATACCGGTCGAGGTGGTTGTCGGTCACGTTGAGCACTGCCGCCGCAACGGGAAGGAGCGATTGCGTGGTTTCGAGCTGGAAACTGGACAACTCCAGGACGAAAACATCGGGCCAGGGTTCGCCCGCTTCGTAGGGGGCAATGACGTCGAGGACTGCATCGCCGATGTTGCCGGCAATCACGCATGTCAGTCCGGCCGCGCGACACAACGCGCCCGTCAGCGCCGTCACCGTCGATTTGCCATTGGAACCGGTGATGGCGAGGACTTTCTGCGCTGGCGGGAGTGCCTGGGCGAAGACTTCGATGTCGCCGGCAAGCGCAGTGCCTTCCGCTACGGCCGCGGCAATGGCAGATTGCGCTTGCGCCACGCCGGGACTGATTGCGATCAGGTCGGCGCCCTGCATCGTCGCCGTCGTGAACGGCCCCGTGGCAAGCGCCACGGGCGGACGCAACGCGGCCAGCTCCGCGGCGTTGGGCGGCGCGGCGCGCGTGTCGGCCACGCGTACGTGGGCGCCATGCGCAACGAGATAGCGTGCGAGCGAAAGACCGGTCAGTCCCGCGCCGAGCACCACGACATTGCGATCCGTGTAGTCCATCAGAGCCCGCCCGGCCGCCCGAAGGGCTCTGAGCGCCCCCTCCGGGGGCAGCGAACGAAGTGAGCGTGGAGGTCGTAGAGCCCGCCCGGCCGCCCGAAGGGCTCTGAGCGCCCCCTCCGGGGGCAGCGAACGAAGTGAGCGTGGAGGTCGTAGAGCCCGCCCGGCCGCCCGAAGGGCTCTGTGCGCCCCCTCCGGGGGCAGCGAACGAAGTGAGCGTGGGGGTCGTTCATCTAGCGCAGCTTCAGCGTCGAAAGGCCGAACAGCACGAGGAGCATCGTGATGATCCAGAAACGGACCACCACCTGGTTTTCCTTCCAGCCCTTCAACTCGTAGTGATGATGGAGTGGCGCCATCCGGAACACGCGCTTGCCCGTCAACTTGAACGACGCCACCTGGACGATGACCGACAGCGTTTCGACGACGAACACACCGCCCATGATGAACAGCACGATTTCCTGACGCACGATCACGGCGATGGTTCCAAGCGCCGCCCCCAGCGCGAGCGCGCCAACGTCGCCCATGAACACATCCGCCGGATACGCGTTGAACCAGAGAAATCCCAACCCCGCGCCGGCAATCGCCCCGCAGATCACCGCAAGCTCACCGGCACCGGGAATGTGCGGCAGAAACAGGTAGCCCGCGAAATCCGCGCGGCTCGTCACGTAGGCGAAAACGCCCAGTGCCGACCCGACCATGACCGTCGGCATGATCGCGAGTCCGTCGAGACCGTCGGTGAGATTGACCGCATTGCTGGTGCCGACGATGACGCAGAACGTCAACGCGATGAATCCCCACACGCCCAGCGGATAGGAAATCGTCTTGAAGAACGGCACGATGAGGTTTGCCTTCGGCGACAAATCGATGTTGAAACCGCTACCGACCCACGCGGACAGCAGTCTCACGAACTGCGCGTTGTCCGGCGCCGACACCGAAAAGGCGAGATAGACGGCGGCCACGAGCCCGATGACCGATTGCCACAAGAATTTGGTGCGCGCCGGCAACCCCTTGGGGTTGCGATGCACGACTTTGCGCCAGTCGTCCACCCATCCGATGGCGCCAAATCCGACAGTCACCAGCAGCACCACCCACACGAAGCGATTCGTGAGATTGCCCCAGAGCAGCGTGGTGACGGCGATCGACACAAGGATCAATGCGCCGCCCATCGTCGGCGTGCCCGCCTTGGCGAGGTGCGTCTGTGGACCGTCGTCGCGCACCGATTGCCCGATCTTCATGCGCGCGAGCCATTGGATCATCCGCGGCCCGACAACGAACGAGATCACCAGCGCCGTCATCGTCGCCAGCACCGCGCGCAGCGTGATATAGCCGAACACGTTGAAGGCACGCGCATATTGCTCCAGGCGTTCGGCGAGCAGCACTAGCATCAGTGGGGCCCCCGCAGTGCCTGGCCCGTAAGTGCGGCCACGACACGCTCCATCCGCATCGAACGCGACCCCTTGACCAGCAGCGTCACCCCGGCCGTGGCTTCGTGCTGCACGCGTCGCGCCAATTCGTCGACCGTGGCTACATGCTCGGCGCCTTGGCCGAACGCGGCCGTGCTTTCCCTGCTGAGTTCGCCGGTCGCGAACAGGCGCTCGATGCCGCGTTCCTTGGCATAAGCGCCGACCTCCTTGTGAAATGCGGGCCCCTGCGCGCCGACCTCTCCCATGTCGCCCAGCACGAGCCATTTGGCACCAGGCGCGTGCGCAAGCACATCGATGGCCGCGCGCACTGAATCGGGATTCGCGTTGTAGGTATCGTCAATGACCAATGCGCCGGACATCGCGTGCACTGCCGCCAGTCGACCGGCGACCGGACGAAATGCGCCGAGGCCACGCACGATGGCCGACAGGGGCAGTCGCGCGGCGAGGGCCCCCGCGGTCGCCGCCAGCGCGTTGCTGGCCATGTGCCGGCCAGGCACATGCAGCTCGACGCGCGCGTTACCCGCATACGTGCGCAGTTCGATGTCGCTGCCATCCGCGCGCAGCGTGCATCGTGCCGACACGTCCGCCCAGTTGTGGAAGCCAAAGTCGACGACGGCCGCGCCTGCGGTACGCGCTGCGGCGCGCCACTTGTCCGCGTGCGCGTCGTCGGCGTTGATCACGGCCGTCCCGCGCGGGCGCAGCGACAGGATCGCATCCGCATGTTCCGCGGCGACCTCGCTCACGCTGGTCATGAATTCCTGATGCTCGCGCTGCGCATTGTTGACGATCGCGATCGTCGGCCGCGCAATGACGCCCAGTTCGCGCGTCTCGCCACGATGGTTCATGCCCAGCTCGACCACGGCGGCGCGGTGAGTCGAGCGCAGACGCAGGAGTGTCAGCGGCAGCCCGATTGCATTGTTGAGGTTGCCCTGCGTGGCCAGCACCGCGTCGTCCCCGTAGTGGGCGCGAAAGATCGCTGCGGTCATTTCCTTTACCGTGGTCTTGCCGTTGCTGCCAACGACGACTGCCATCGGCACATCGAATTTTTCCCGCCAGAACGACGCAAGGCGGCCCAGCGCAACGAGAGGATCGCGGACCGCAATGAGATCCCCCTGCAGCGTGCCCGCCTGCGCGTCGCTCACCAACGCCGCCGTGGCGCCTTGCGCAAACGCGGCGGCGACGAACTCGTGCCCGTCGAAGCGCTCGCCTTTGAGCGCGACGAACAGGTCGCCGGATTCGAGCGTTCGGCTGTCGGTGACGACTCGTCTGAACGCGACGTTTTCGCCGATCAGCTGACCTTCCACGGCTTTTGCGGCAGTGCTCGTATCCATCATGCCCCGCTCCACGTGGACAACGCCGCGGCCGCTTCGGCCGCATCAGAGAACATCGTGCGCACGCCGTTGACCTCCTGGTAGGTCTCGTGACCCTTGCCGGCAATCAGGACGATGTCGCCCGCTTTGGCAGCGCCGATCGCGTCGCGGATCGCGTCGCCGCGGTCGATCTCGATGCTCCAGCGCCGATTGCCTTCCTCACGCACGCCACGGGCGATCGCATTCGTAATTGCCGCGGGGTCCTCGCTGCGCGGGTTGTCGCTGGTCACCACGACGCGATCGGCGAATCGTGCCGCGATGCGGCCCATGACCGGGCGCTTGCCCGGATCGCGGTCCCCGCCACAACCGAAGACGCAAATCAGCTCGCGTGCTGGCGCGACTGCGGGTCGCAACGCGGCGAGCACTTTCTCGAGCGCATCCGGCGTATGCGCGTAGTCGACGACGACCAGCGGCCGGTCGACGCCACCCATGCGCTGCATCCGCCCTGCCGGAGGTTGCAGGCGCGAGAGCGCGGACGCCGCGTCGGCGAGCGCAACGTCGCTGGCCAGCAGGACGCCCAGCACGCCCAGCAGGTTCTGGGCATTGAATGTCCCGATCATCGGCGACGCGATGGTGGCCTTGCCCCAGGGAGTGTTCACCTCGAGGCGCATCCCCTCGCCGGACATCGTGAGGCTCGTGGTCGCGACATCGGCGGCAGCGAGCCCGTACGTCAGCAGGCGTGCGCCGCGCGAGCGCGCGGCATCGATGAGGCTCTGGCCGAAGGGATCGTCGGCGTTGATGACGGCCGCGCGCAGGCCCGGCCATGTGAAGAGCTTCGCCTTCGCCAGGCCGTAGGCGGCCATCGTGCTGTGATAGTCGAGGTGGTCGCGGGTCAGGTTGGTGAACAATGCGACGTCGAATTTCACGCCACCCACACGACCCTGGTCCAGCCCGTGCGACGAAACTTCCATTGCCACGGCCTGTGCCCCGGCGGCCTTGAATTGCCTGAGCATCTCGTGGAGCGCTGGTGCGTCCGGCGTGGTGTGGGACGCGGGAGCGAGGCCGCCCACCAGCCCGTTGCCGAGCGTACCCAGGATTCCCGCACGCCGGCCGCAGGCGTCGAGCGCCTGTCCGATCCAATGCGCGCACGACGTCTTGCCGTTGGTGCCGGTGACACCGACCATCCACAACGCCTGCGACGGGCTGCCGTAAATGAAGTCGGCGATCTGGCCCAGGCGCATTTGCAGCCCCTCGATCGGCAGGTGCGGAACGTTCCAGCCAGGGTCCCACGCGAAGCCCGTCGATTCCCAGAGCACGGCCGAGGTCCCGCGCGCGATTGCGTCCGGCACGAACTTTCGGCCGTCCGCGTGCGTTCCCGGATATGCGGCGAACGCCACGCCCGGCTCGACGCGGCGGCTGTCGGCGGTGATGCGGCGCGGAAATGCGCGCAGTTTCGAGAGCAACGCGGGCACGTCGGCGGCCGCGGAGGAAACCTGAAGGGCTGGTGTGGCCACGGCGTCTCAGGTTTCCTCGTGGATTTCGCTGCCCTGCGGCGGCAGCACCACGTTGTTGAGCGGCGCATCGGTGGGCACGCCGAGCATGCGCAATGCCGAACCCGTCACGTTGGAGAATACGGGCGCAGCAACCGCACCGCCGTAGTACTGTCCTGCGGACGGCTCGTCCAGCATCACCGCCACCACCAGGCGCGGATTCGACACCGGCGCAAAGCCGACGAACGACGCGACGTACTTCGAGACATATACGTGGCCTTCGATCTTGTGCGCGGTGCCCGTCTTGCCGGCAACGCGATAGCCCGGCACCTGCGCACGCGGCGCCGTGCCGCCCGGCGAGGTCACCAGCTCGAGCATGTGGCGCACTTCACGCGCGATTTCCGGCGGCAGCACCGGCCGGCCGGCGACGAAGCCTTCGGTCTTCAGCAGCGTCGCCGCTTTCATTTCGCCGTCAGTCGCGAACATCGTGTACGCAGTTGCGAGCTGCACGAGATTCACGGAAATGCCGTGCCCGTACGACATCGTCGCCTGCTCGATGGGCTTCCACGTCTTGGCCGGGCGCAGCCGTCCCGACACTTCGCCCGGAAATCCGGTCTTCGGAACGGTTCCAAAACCTGCGCTCGAAAACATTTCCCAGAGCGTTTCCGACGGCAGGCCCAGCGCAATCTTCGCCGCGCCCACATTGGAAGATTTCTGGATGACCTGCTCCACCGTCAGCGCGCCTTCGGGATGCGCGTCGTGGATCGTGGCCGTGCCGACGTTGTACGTGCCCGGCGCGGTGTCGATCACGGTGTCCGGATGGACCTTGCCGGCCGCGAGCGCCGCGGCAATCGTGAATGGCTTCATCGTCGAGCCGGGCTCGAAGGTGTCAGTCAACGACCGGTTGCGCATTTTTTCCGGCGTCACCTTGTTGCGGCTGTTCGGGTTGTAGGTCGGCCAGTTCGCCATCGCCAGGATTTCTCCTGTCTTGACATCCAGGATCACGATGCCGCCCGCGTGCGCCTTGTTCAGCTCGACGGCGGCCTTCAATTCGCGGAACGCGAGGTATTGCAGGCGGGCGTCGATCGACAGCGCGAGGTCGTGTCCCGCCTGGGGTGCACGAATCGCGGCAACGTCCTCCACCGCTTCGTTGCGCCGGTTGATGATCACGCGGCGGCTGCCCGGAATTCCGGCGAGCCAGCCTTGCTGCGCGAGTTCGATGCCTTCCTGGCCGATATCGTGGTCGCCGGTGAAGCCCACGATCTGCGCAGTGACTTCACCGCCAGGATAGAAGCGCCGATATTCGTTCTGGTCGTGCAATCCGGGAATGCGCAGCGCCATGGCCCGCTCCGCGGCTTCGGGCGCGATCTGCCGCGCTAGGAACGCGAAGTCCTCATTCGCATCCAGCCGCGACTGCAGCTTGGGCGGCGTTGTCTCGAGAATCACGGCCAGCGCGGCAAGCTGCTCCGGCGTGGCGTCGAACTTGTCCGGGAATGCCCAGAGCGACTTGACCGGTGTGGACAGCGCCAGTGCCTCGCCCGCGCGATCGACGATGCGGCCGCGATGCGCGGGCACTTCGAGTTCTCGCGAATGGCGCGCGGTACCTTGCCCCTGCAGGAATTCGTTGTCGATCCATTGCAGGTACAACGACCGCGCGAGCAGCACGAAGAAGAGGATCGCCAGCACGCCGAACACCAGGGGCGACCGGAATCGCGGCAGCGGCAGCGGCGGCGGCGCGTCCTTGCGCAGCCCCCTGCGGCCAAGTGTCGTGCCAGCGGCGTTCATGGCCCCGTTCCCTTGGCTTCCGGCAGCACCACGACGTCGGTTCGCGCCGCCGAGGGAAGCTGCATCTTCAGCTGTTCCCGCGCGACTTTTTCCACCCGGGCAGGCATTCCCCACGTCGATTGCTCGAGCTGCAACTGCCCAAACTCCGTTTCCAGCGCGCGGGTGCCCGCCTGCTCGCGCTCGAGCGCGATATAGAGCTGCCGCGCCTGGTGCCTTGAGGTCACCAGCGACAGCGCGCACGCGACGAGGAGCGCCAGCAACGCGACATTGAGGCGCGTCATGCGGCGATCTCCGCAATGCCGCGGGGCCAGTCGGCCGGGAGGAGGTGCGCGGACCGCTCGGCAGTTCGCAGGACCGCGCTGCGCGCGCGTGGATTGCGCGCGATCTCCGCGTCCGATGGCTTCACTGCGCGGCCGATCAACGCGAGCGGCGCGCCGGGAAGCGCGTCGGTGCGTATCGCCAGGCGGGCGAGCTTGGGGTTGCCCGCATAAGGCTGCGAAGCACGGGCCAGGAATTGCTTGACGATGCGGTCCTCGAGCGAGTGGAAACTGATGACGGCCATTCGTGCGTGGGGGGCGAGCGCCGCGACGACGGCCGGCAAGGTTCTCTTAAGCTCAGACAATTCGCGGTTCACGAAAATCCGAAGGGCCTGGAACGTCCGCGTGGCCGGATCCTGACGCCAATCACCCCGCGTGCGCGTGCCGATGGCTTGCGCCACGAGTGCCGCAAGCTGCCCGGTGCGCCGGAGGGGATCGTGCGCGCGTGCCGCCGCAACTGCTCTTGCAATCGATTGAGCAGACCGTTCTTCACCATAGTCGCGCAGGACCTCCGTCAGTTCGCGCACTGAGGCGCGGGCAAGGAATTCGGCGGCGGACTCGCCCCGCGACGGGTCCATCCGCATGTCGAGCGGACCGTCGTGCCGGAAGGAAAAGCCGCGCTCTGCGTCATCGATCTGCGGGGAGGAGATGCCGAGATCGAGCAGCACGCCGTCGACCTGCACAAGCGCAAGGCCGTCGAGGACGTCTGGCAGTTCCGAGAACCAGGCGCGGCGGAAAACGAATCGGGGATCGGCCAGTGCGAGGCGCTTTGCGGCCTCTTCGGCCGCAGGGTCGCGGTCAACGCCGATGAGGCGCCCATTGGGTGCGAGTCGGGCGAGGATTGCCTGCGCATGCCCGCCACGTCCGAACGTGGCGTCGATATAGACACCATCGGGCCGGACCGCCAGCGCCGCCATGACTTCTTCGACCAGGACGGGGACGTGCGTGCCATCGGCCACGTCGGCACTTACAGTGTGAAGCCGTCGAGTTCCGACGGCAGGCCGTCGGGCGGAAATGCGATGGCCTGGGCAGTCTGCGATTGCCAGAGCGTTTCGTCCCAAAGCTCGAACTTGTGGCCCTGTCCCACCAGGACCACGTGCTTGTCGAGACTCGCGTAGCGTCGCAACGCCGGCGGAACCAGAATGCGTCCTGCCGTATCGATGTCGACGTCGTCGGCATAGCCAACCAACAGGCGTTGCAGCCCGCGAATCTTTTCGTTGAACGATGACAGTGCCATGAGCCGCGATTGGATCGGTTCCCATGCGGCGAGCGGATATAGCAGCAGACAGCGCGACGGGTCCGCCGTCAGTACCAGGCGGCCCGGACCGTCCATCGCGAGCGCGTCGCGGTGCTTGGCCGGGACAGCGAGACGACCTTTGGCGTCGAGCGCCAACTGCGTGACGCCACGAAACACGGGCAGCGAATCTCCCCCTGCTCCCGGCAAATGCACTGGATCGTTCACTTCGCCCGCCACCGCCGCTCTCCTCGTTCTCGGGTCGGACGTAAGCGGGTACTAACGGAAGTGCCGGCGAGGTCCATTGCAACTCGCCGTTAACTCCGTTGTTTCCTCGCTTATTTCCCACTTCAACCCACTTTTTACCACTAGACGCCACTATACGCGGGAAGTTTGCCAAGGGTCAACGGTTTTTCGGTTTCCGAACAAGGACTTAGCGTCGCAATTGCAACAAAACTCTTTTCATAGAAAAAATAGGCACTTAGGGAATGTTCCGAAAGTGCTTTACTAAGATTGACCAGCGTTTTTTCCCACTCTCGAACGTTCGTTCTGAAAATGGGGGCCGTGCCCGGGTTGAAGCGGCAAAAACACCATTTTTGAGCGGAAACCCCGCCGTTGCCGGGACGCAGCAAATTGATGCCGTCGGCATGGCGTCGCCTGTGCCCCACGCCGACGAGGCTGCGTCGCGTGCGACACGGTGATGTCGATCGACGTTTTGCCGAAATCACCTACGCCGTTCCTTACAAAGCGTTACAGCGCCATGGTCAACGCGTGCCATGGCGTGGCGTTTTACGGAAGACGCGCCATGGATCGACTCGCGATGGCGCAGGTTGCGACAACGACGAACGCCAACGCGCGCTCGCCGCATCGTCAGCGATGTGGAGTGCATCGCTGCACGACGGCGCGCAGGCCAAAGGAGGAAGCGATGACCCATCACAAAGGACAGCGGCGCGCAGTTCGTCCCGCCGCCGATTGCAGACGCTTTCCCGTTTCCATCGATGCGTACAAGCGCAACACGCGCTGCGTTGAGCGCACGCATCGGCTGACGCTCGCACTGGCGCTTCCGCTTGCGTTCTGCCTGAGTACAACGAATATCGCGAGCGCAGCCGAGCCGACCGCGACGGCGGTCGAGTATTACAACGCCTCGCTCAATCATTACTTCATGACCGCATCCGCGCTCGAGATCGGCATCCTCGATGCCAATGTCGTGTTCCCCGGATGGGCACGCACCGGCGTCGAATTCTCAGCCTATGCGTCGCCCGCCGACAACCCGTCGGCGCTCCCCGTCTGCCGCTTCTTCGGCACACCAGGCGTCGGGCCAAACTCGCATTTCTACACATCCGACGCCAGTGAGTGCGCAGTCACCAAGCAAAATCCGGACTGGATTTACGAGACGATTGCGTTCTACATCCCCGTGCCATCGGTGAACGGCACGGGAAGTTGCAGCGGCGTCACGCAACCGGTGTACCGCAGTTTCTATCCCGGCGGTTTGACGGTGAACTCGAACCACCGCTTCCTTCCCGACCTCACGATGCACGAGAAGATGGCCGGAAGTTCGCTGCTCGAAGGTGTCGTGATGTGCTCGCCACTTTCGTCTGCGCAGGTAGCGGCCGACAACGCGCGCTTTCTGGACCAGGCGACGTTCGGTCCCAATGAAGCACTGGCCGCGCATCTGTCGAGTGTCGGAATCAACGGTTACCTGGCCGAGCAATTTGCCGCGCCCGCAACACAATATCCCGCGATCCAGTACGTGCCCGCCGGGCAGGCCGCCACGTTCTGCCCGCTGGACCCGGACCCGTACTGCGGGCGCGACTACTACTCGCTGTTTCTGGTGCAGAACGCGTTCTTCCGGAACGCGCTCGCCGCCAACGATCAGTTGCGGCAGCGCGTCGCGTTCGCGCTCTCCCAGATCATGGTGACCTCCGGACTCGATATCAATGAAGCCTATGGAATGGCCAAGTACCAGCAGATCTTCCTCGACAACGCGTTCGGAAACTTCCAGGACATCCTGACGCGCGTGACGCTCTCCTCGGTGATGGGCGACTACCTCAACATGGTCAACAACGACAAGCCGGCCGGCGAGGTCAATCCCAACGAGAACTACGCACGAGAGTTGTTGCAGCTGTTCTCGCTCGGCGTCTGGGAACTCAATCTCGACGGAAGCCAGATCAGGGACGCCGCCGGCAATTCGATTCCATCGTACGACCAGGATATCGTCGAGGCATTCGCGCACGTGTTCACCGGCTGGACCTACCCGCTGCTGCCCGGCGGCCAGCAACGCACTCACAATCCGAAGAATTTCCTGGGCGACATGGTGGGCGTGCAGACCAATCACGACCCGGCACCGAAGTCGCCGTTGCTCAACGGCACGTCGCTCGCCGGCGGACAAGCGATGGCAACCGACCTCGCCCAAGCCGTCCAGAACGTCTTCTTCCATCCGAACGTGGGCCCGTTCATTGGAAAACAGCTGATACAGAAGCTGGTCACGGGCGATCCGACGCCGCAATACGTCGCCCGCGTCGCGGCGGTGTTCAACGACAACGGCCACGGCGTGCGCGGCGACATGAAGGCGGTGCTCACGGCAATACTCACCGATTGGGAGGCGCGCGGCCCGATCAAGCTCGACCCGGGTTACGGCAAGCTGCGCGAGCCGGTGCTCTACATGACCGGACTCGCGCGCGCAGTCAATGCAAAGAGCGATGGCGTGTTCTTCGGTACGCAAAGCGGCGTGCTTGGACAGCCGCTGTTCTATCCCGCGTCCGTCTTCAACTACTACCCGCCGACTTACGTGCTCCCCGGCACTTCGGCGATCGGCCCCGAATTCGCGATCCAGAATTCGAGCACTGCGATCAATCGCTACAATTTCGCCAATACGCTGAGCTTCGGAACCGTCGCTCCCATCGCGACACTTCCCGGCGCAATCGGCACGCAGCCTGACTGGTCGGCGCTCGCCGCCGTCGCGGGCGACCCCAATGCGCTGCTGGACAAGCTGTCGACATTGCTGCTGCACGGCACGCTGAGTGCAAGTGCTCGAGCGGCGATCGTCCCAGCGATCAACGCGATATCGGACGCGCCGACCCGCGCGCGGACGGCGTTCTATCTCGTCGCAACCTCGTCGCAGTTCCAGGTGGAGCGCTGAACATGAAGACACGACAAGCGGTCAGCTCACTGCATTCCCGCCGGAGCTTCCTGCGCCACGCCGCCGCGCTGTCCTCCCTCGGGCTCGCGTCTCGCTTCGATTTCATCAGCGCGATCAGCGCGGCGAACGCGCAGTCCGCGGAAGACTACAAGGCGCTGGTCTGCGTATTCCTGTACGGCGGCAACGACGGCAACAACACGATCATTCCGCTGGACACCGCGGGATGGAGCCAATATGCGACGGCGCGACCGGCGGCTTCGGGGATCCAGCTGGCGCAGGGCTCTCTGTTGCCCATTCAGCCAGTCAACACGGGCACGCCACTCGGCCTGCATCCCGCGCTGGTGCAGATGCAGGCGTTGTTCAACCAGAACAAGGTGGCAATCCTGGCCAACACCGGCACGCTGCTGGCGCCGACATCGCAGGCGCAATACAACGCGGGGCAGCGTCCTCTGTCGCTGTACTCCCATTCGGACCAGCAGGCGCAATGGCAGAGTGCCATCTCCTCCGCCGCCGCGGGGACGGGGTGGGGTGGACGCGTAGCAGACGCGGTGGCCCCGCTCAATGCCGGCACCGGATTCCCTGTCATTACGTCGCTCGATGGCACCGTTCTCTTCACAACGGGCACCAGCAGCATTCCTCTGACCGTTCCAGTCACGGGTTCCTTTGCGCTCGCGGGATACAACGCGTCCGCGGCCGCCACCTCGCGCATGACGGCGGTGAAGCAGTTGCAGTCGCTGGATACGGGCAACGTGTATTCCGCCGGCGCCAACGCGATCGGCGCGCAGGCGTTGCAGCTTTCGTCCACGGTGAATCCGATCCTTGCCAACACCAATTCGACGATCGCGCCGCTGTTTGCCGGCCTCACCACGAACACTTCCAAGCAGCTATACCAGGTGGCAAAGCTTATCGAGGCGCGGGCGAACACCGGTGCGAAACGCCAAATCTTCTTCGTCCAGCTGGGAAGCTTCGACACCCATAACGACCAGATCAACCGGCAGCAGAACCTGTTCGCGGAACTCGACCCGGCGCTGAAGGCGTTCTACGACGCGACGGTGTCGCTCGGCGTAAGCAGCCAGGTCACCACGTTCACGTTGTCGGATTTTGGCCGCACGCTGCAACCCGCGTCCGGTGGGGGAAGCGATCACGCGTGGGGCAGCCACCACTTCATCGTCGGCGGCGCCGTCAACGGCGGGAGGCTATATGGTCAGTATCCGCAACTCGTGCTTGGGGGACCGAGCGACGCCGAGCTGGAAGGGCGATGGATACCAACCGTCGCCGTAGATCAATACGGCGCCACCCTCGCGAAATGGTTCGGCGTGAGCTCCGCGCAGCTCGCGACGGTATTTCCCAACCTCTCCCAGTTTTCGGCCAGCGACCTGGGCTTCCTCTCGTAGCGGCATCCCGTCCCGCGTACTTGCGGTTGCGACTCGCGCACATGGGCCGGGGTGCGCGCGCGCGTATTCAATGACGGACCGCGGGTCGACAGCATTCCGCAGAGCGTGAGAGGATTGCGCGTTTCCAACCCCGATCGCCGTCCATGTCCTTACGTAAACTCGTTGTCGTCTACTCTCTGTGCATCATCGCCTCGGCGCCTGTCGCCGCGCAGGGGCTGCCGCCTGGCACGACCGTCAGCGACGCGTCGCTGTCCGCACTCTTCCTGTTCGACACGGGATTGGACACCGGTGGCGACTTCAGTTTTGGCAGCGCGCGCCTGGCGGGAACCATGCTCCGCCAGATCACGCCACAATTCTCGGCAGGATTTTCGGTCAGTTATGAGTACCAGGACTGGACCTTCAACGATCCCACGGCGTTCGGCGGCACAGCTCCGTGGTCCAACATCAATCGGCCTCGCCTGGCAGGCACGTTCCTGTATCAACCCGCCGAGGACTGGGTACTGGGATTCATGCCGTCGGTGGGCTGGTCCTTCGAAGGCGGCGCCTCGACGAGCGATGCCCTCGAGTACGGCGCAGTTCTGACCGCGTCGAAGATCTTCTCGCCCCGGCTGACGCTCGGGCTGGGCGCAGCTGTGTTTCACGAGATCTACCAGACCAAGGTCTACCCGTTCCCTGTGATCGACTGGCAGATCGATGATCACTGGAAGGTCACGAATCCGTTCGAAGCCGGGCCTGCCGGGGGCGCCGGGATCGAGGTGGTTTATGCGTTCAACGAGCGCTGGGAACTGGGCGCCGGGGGCTCCTACCGGTCCTACGTGTTCCGCCTGGCCAAGGATGGCCCGGTCGGCAACGGCATCGGCGAGAACAACTTCATCCCGGTGTTCCTGCGTGGTACTTACAACGCCGGCAAGGGTACCCGCATCGACATCTATGCCGCGGCATTGACGGGCGGCAAGCTTACGGTCAAGAATGCGTCAGGGAACGACCTGACCAACGATTCGTACAAGACGGCGCCTGCGCTGGGGATGACGTTGCAAACCCGGTTCTGACCGCGTCTCGCATCGAGGAGGCTCCATGGCCCCAACATACTCAATTGCCCCAACAAGCTCGATGGGCCTGCGCCATCGCCGCGCGCTTACACGACTTGCATCGCTGGCGGTGCTGTCCGTGGTGTCGCTGCTGTCCGGATGCGCGACGAATTACAACAGCGCGGGCAATACGTACTATTCATTCTGGCCGTTCATTGGGTCCAGGTACCCGGAATTGCAGCTCAATTATCCGGCGAACAGCGTGCACTCGCTTCAACTCGGTCAGGATCCGGATCCGTTTTACTGGATTTCTCCGCAGCCCCCGGTTGACCCGCGCGTGACGTCACCGTATTCGCTGGCCCCAGCCGATCCGGACGCGCGCATGGCGACTGTCAGCGATAATGCCGTTTGTGCAGATCGTTGCGAATCGAACAATCAGTCAGAAGATACGGTCGTGGACGCCGGCGCGCCTGTTGTTCTGCGCGTTGATGCTGGCGACGGCCAGCAACTCGCCCAGCGCTGACGCGCAGTCCATCCCCGCCGCGCCCGAGCCCCCGGCTGCGGTTGTCGCGCACCCTGACGACCCGATCCGCTATCGCGTCAAAGTAGTCGCGCCGAGCGGCATCGCCAGCACGGTCAGCGCGGCGGTCGATCTTGTCCGCTGGCAGGAATTCGCGGACATGACCGAGGATCTGCTGGATCGCCTCGCGCGCGAAGCACTGCCGCAGGCGCGCGAGGCCGCGGCCACGCAGGGATATTTTTCTGCCAAGGTCGATCTTGCCATCGACCGCAGCACGAAGCCGGCCGAAATCACATTGACGGTCACGCCAGGCGAACCCACGCTCGTCACGGAAACGACGATCGTCGTGATCGGACCGGCGCAACAGGATGTCCCCGCCGGTACCGACGCAAT
This sequence comes from uncultured beta proteobacterium, assembly GCA_963755545.1. Taxonomy (GTDB): domain Bacteria; phylum Pseudomonadota; class Gammaproteobacteria; order Burkholderiales; family Casimicrobiaceae; genus VBCG01. The sequence continues at coordinate 137,068 of CAVWKH010000004.1, forward strand.
CGCGGGCGTCAAGCAAGGGTGGGGATTGCCCGTCGGCGATATCTTTCTGCAATCCGCATGGACGTCGGCGAAGGAGCGCGCGGTGACAAGGCTCGCCGCGAGCCCGTACGCCGCGGCCACGCTGGTCGCGAGCGAAGCCAAGATCGATCCGGAAGCACGCAGCGCCGCGCTTTCGATCGAGATCTCCAGCGGTCCCGCGTTCCGGTTCGGCAGCATCGAAGTGCGCGGACTCGAACGCTATACCCCGGAACTGGTGAAATCGTTTTCGACGATCAATCCCGGCGACCTCTATGGCCAGCGGCCGCTCGACGACTTCATTCGCCGCCTGCTTGCGTCAGGTTATTTTGCCAGCGTGCAGGCGTCCATCGTTCCCGATCCCGAAAATGCGGACAACGCGACGGTCACGATGGCTGTGATCGAAGCGCCGCCCAAACGGCTCGAACTTGGCGTGGGCTACTCGACGGACACGGAATGGAAGGCGAGCGGCAACTACAGCGACGTCAACATCGACGGCCACGGGCTGCAGTTCTATGCCGATGCGAGAATCGAGACCAAGCTCTCCTCGGGCAGCATCCGCTTCGTGCTGCCCCCCGCCCCGGGCGGCTGGCTCGACACGTTCGGGATCGGCCTCGAGCGCACCGACATCGAAAACCTGGTGACCCGCACCGCAGGAGTCAAGTGGCGGCGGCGATCCATCGACGAATCCAGCACGCCCGCCTTCGGCGTGGGCTATTACGTCGACCAGCAGCAGCCGACGGGAAGTCCCACGGAAGATTCCCATGCCCTTTACGTCGACGGCGAATACACGTGGCGGCGCGTCGACAATCTCCTCACGCCGCAAAGGGGGTACATGGCGAATGTGCAGCTGGGCGTGGGTGTGCCCGGCGCATCGACGCGCACATTCGGCCGCGTGATCGGCAAGACGGCCGCGTGGTGGCCCCTCAATCGCAATACGGAACTGACCGCGCGTGCCGAAGCGGGCGCCGTGATCGCCAATTCACGCGACGGAATTCCATCGAATTTCCTGTTTCGAACCGGCGGCGACACGACGGTTAGAGGTTACGCTTTCGACAGCCTGGGCGTCGCGCTCGGCGATGCAATCGTGGGCGGACGCTACTACGCGGTGGCCAGCGCCGAAATCACCCGGTGGATCGGCGAGAACTGGGGGATCGCCACCTTTATCGATGCCGGCGACGCCGCAGATTCTCCAAGTGAACTTCATCCGGCACTCGGCTACGGAATCGGTGGACGCGTCCGCACGCCAATTGGTCCGTTCCGCATTGACTTGGCCTACGGTCAGGAATCGCATAGCGTGCGCGTCCACTTTTCCGTCGGGCTTTCATTTTGACGACCGAACCGCCAGCGCCGCCGCCATTGCGTTTCCGGAGCTGGTTGCGCCGTGGCAGCTGGTTTGGAATCGCGGTGTTCCTGGCGCTCGCCGGCGGCGTTGCCTGGCTTGGCACGCCCGCCGCACTGGAACTCGCGATTGCCCGTGCGATCGCTGCCAGCGAGGGCAGGCTGACGGTCGAAGGCGCAACAGGATCGCTATTGTCGACGGTGCGCGTGACGCGGATTGCGTGGCGCGGCGACGACGTACACGTCGAGGCCGAAGGCACCGCCCTGACGTGGAGCGTCGTGGGCCTGTTCACCAAGCACGTCAATGTCACCGGGTTGGGAGCGCATCGGCTGGCGATCACGATGAAGGGCTCCGACGCACCCCTATCGCAGCCCAGTGACCTTTCGCTTCCGCTCGAGGTGACTGTCAACAATGTCGGCGTCGAGCGCCTCGAATGGCGTGTCGGCGAGCGGGCGGGCACGCTCCAGGGCGTGGTTTTCGATTACCACGGCGGCGCGAAAACCCACGCTGTGCGCAAGCTTCGATTCGTCGCCGACGTTGGCACGCTGGAAGGCGAAGCGGAGCTTGGCGCTGTCGCGCCGTTCACGCTGAATTCCACGCTGCATTTCACCGGTGACGGCGCCTATCGCGACACCCGCGCAGATCTCGCCCTCAAAGGAGTGCTCGCCAATTTCGCACTCGACGCGCGAGGCACGAGCCGCGACGCCGCCATCACCGCCAGTGCCACGCTCACGCCCTTCTCGCCGACGCTGCTGGTCGCCGCGCACGTGGATGCGCGCGACGTCGATGTCGCGCGTTTCGAGCCGACATTTCCGGTGACGAAACTCAACGTCACGGTCGACGCGAAGCCCGTGGCCGCCGGGCTCGCCGGAAATTTGACTGCCAGCAACGCGAACGTCGGCGCCATCGATGCCGGCCGTGTGCCGCTGAGCGCGTTGAGCGCGCGCTTCAAATGGGATGGGCGCGAACTTGCATTCGACGGCATCGACGCGCGCCTTGCCGGCGATGCGCGCGTCACCGGCACGGCGGCCTTTCCGCGCGACGGCTCTGCGAGCAGGTGGCAACTTGGCGTGCGTGACCTGGATCTGCGTCGTGTGTTCACCACGCTCATCTCCACGCGGCTGAGCGGTACGCTGGGTGCCGATGTCGCCCAGGCCACGCAGACCGTTCGAGGCGACCTGACGCAAGCCGGACTATCGCTGAGCTTTGCCGCCACTGTCACTGGCCGACGCGTCGATATCGAGCGCTTCCGCGGTCGCGCGGGCGAAGGCGAGGTCACCGGCCGCGGCCGCGTGACCACCGATGGAGAACGCGCGTTCGAATTCAATGGCGAGGCAACGCATTTCGATCCATCACGGTTCGTGGAATCTCCGGTCGCGAGCCTGACCGGAACATTTTCCGCGCGCGGTCGGCTGCAGCCTTCGTGGGCGGCCGAGGCAAGCGTGGTGCTCGCGCAGGGAAGCCACGTTGCCGAACTTCCCGTCAGCGGGAATCTGCATGCAGACGTGACCGCGCGAACACTGCGCAATGTCGCGGTCAAGGTTGCGTTTGGCAAGACGGCGGTCGTGCTCACCGGCGCCGCCGGCACGCCGGCCGACAAGCTCGTGTTCGCGGTCGACGCGGAAAAGCTCCAGGAATTGCGCGGCCTGCTCTCCAAGTACGCGCATTTTCCCGTTCCCGAGACGATTGCGGGCGCTGCGCGAATTCGCGGTGCGTTGAGGACGGATCCCGGCGGCAACGGTCTGGACGTCAGCGTCCACGGCACCGCGTTGCAGTGGGGAACGCTGGGCACCGTCGGCACGCTCGATGCCACCGTCGCGATTGCCGCCGGAGAACTCACCCTCGACCCGGCGGCCAACGAATCGCGCGCGCTCGGGCTGTCGGTTTCGGCAACCAAGGTGCGCATTCCGCAAGGCGATTTTCCGGCGCTTGCCGCCGACGTCACGGGCACGATCGCGCATCATGTGGCCAGGGGTTCCCTGACCGGCGAAGGCGTCGATGGACACATCCAGTTCACCGGTGGATTCAAGGACACGGGCACGCCGGGATTTTCCTGGGCGGGCTCGCTCGATCGCCTCGACAATGCCGGCACCAATGCCATGCATCTGGAGGCGCCGGCGGCGATTGATTGGGCACGCGACCGCCTGCATGTCGGCAACGCACGTTTGCGGGTCGCGGACGGACGCGCGGACCTCAAGGACTTTCGCTGGGACGCGGGCAAGCTTGCTACCGAAGGTACAGTGACAGGCATTCCGCTCGCCAGCCTCCTGCGTATCGCGGGGGCCACATCTCCACTCAAGTCCACGCTGGTGATCGGCGGTGACTGGTCGATCGCCGCGACACCGCAACTCACCGGCGTTGTGCATGTGAAACGCGAAGGCGGCGACCTTTTCGGCACCGAAGGCAGTTCGGTGGTCCCTTACGGACTCGAATTGGGCATCACGGCGCTTGAGATCGAGGCGCGGCTTTCCGACAACGGCGTGGTCTCCACCGGCACGCTCCGCTCGCAACGCGCCGGCAACGCCGACGTCACGTTGAACATCAAGGCAGAAGACGGGAGATTCGCACCCAGCCTCGCACAGGCGCCGATGACGGCCACGCTGGTCGCGGACCTGCCGTCGTTGCGTCCGCTGCAACCGTGGCTTGGCACGCTGGCGGTTGTCGACGGCCGTGCTCACGCCGATCTGGCGGCAAACGGCAGCCTGACCAAGGCGAGCATCACCGGCGCCGTCAGCGCGGATGCGATGCGCGTAGACATTCCGCAATATGGCGTGCATTTACGGGAGGGGCACCTGCGCGGACACTTCGCCGACAATGCGCTGGTACTGGAGGACCTTTCGTTCGCGGGCGGTGACGGCAATTTCACCGCGCACGGCACACTGGCACGGGCTCCGCGCGACGGAACGGCCAGCGCGACGCAGGACGCGCGCGTGACCTGGAAGGCGGAGAAATTCCGCGCGATCAACCGTCCCGATTTCCAGCTGACGGTCGACGGCACCGGCATACTCGCGATCGAGAACGGCAAGGTCGCCGTGCGCGGCAACATCGACATCCTACAGGGCCGAATCGACTATGAGCCGACGAGCATCGGCCAGTTGAGTGACGACGTGATCATCAAGGGTCAACCGCGGGGCGCGGCGAACGCGACGGCGGGGCGCGACGTACCGCTGCTGCTCGATCTCGAAGTGGGACTGGGCAATGACTTGCGATTCTCAGGTGAAGGGCTCGACACGGGACTCGCCGGCAAGCTTCATCTAGTCACGGGGGCCAGCGGGAATATCACCGCGCGGGGCACGATCAGCGCCGTCAACGGGACCTACTTCGTCTTTGGCCAACGACTGGACATTGAACGGGGCCAGCTCATTTTTGATGGACCGGTCGACAATCCGGCACTCGACGTCACCGCAATGCGCAGGAACGCGGCGGTCGAGGCCGGTGTCGAGTTGACCGGCACGGTTCGCGTGCCCCGCGTGCGCCTCGTGTCCAATCCTCCGGTTCCCGACGGCGAAAAGCTGTCGTGGCTCATGACGGGGCAGGGGCTGGATCGCGCGTCGAGGGCGGATGTCGCTGCACTTGGCGCCGCGTCCGCGCTGCTGCTCGGGAGGGGCCAGAGACCCGTTACGACAACCCTCGCCAACTCCATCGGATTGGACGACATATCGTTGCGGGAACGCAGCAGCACGGTGGTCAGCGGCACGACGAGCCAGGTCGTCGCATTCGGCAAGCGCATCAACGACCGGCTCACGCTCGTCTACGAACAGGGACTTACTGTCGCCAACAACGCGTTGCGCATCGAGTACGCACTATCCCGTTCGCTGACGCTGCGCGCGGAAGCCGGAGTCATTTCGAGCCTGGGACTGTATTTTCGCCGCAGCTACGATTGAGCCGGGAAGCAAGCACCGACGCCATGGCGCACGAAAGTCACGACGGTCCGCTTCCGAAGCTCCTTCTCGTCCTCACGTTCGTGACCGGTGTGGTCGATGCCACCAGCTACCTCAATCTCGGCCACGTTTTCGTGGGTAATATGACCGGCAACGTTGTCTTCCTCGGATTTGCGATCGGCGGTGCGGAAGGCTTTTCCATTTCCGCGCCGGTCGTCGCGCTCGTCGCGTTTCTGGTCGGCGCGCTTGGCGGGGGACTGATCTGCAACGGCATCGGACGTCATCGTGGACGCATGATCGCGGCCGCGTTGCTGACCATGGCCGCGCTGTCGGGCGTGTCGCTGATCATTGCGCTGTTCGCGGCGCGCGCTGAAAGCAGGGCTTCAACCTATGCATTGATCGTCTTGCTCGCGCTCGCGATGGGTCTGCAGAACGCCGTTTCGCGACGACTGGGGGTTCCCGGGATGACGACGAATGTCCTGACGTCGACACTTACGGGAATTGCATCCGATTCGGCGCGCGCCGGCAACCATCCCCACCGAGGCCGCGGCCTGGTGGCTGCGCTGACGATGCTGGCGGGGGCAGCGGTCGGCGCCTATGTCGTGCTGAATGCCGGACTTTCCGCAGCGCTCGCGTTGACGTTCCTGCTGCTGGCCGCAAATGCGATTGCGGCATGCCGAGCTGCTTCGTCCAAGGCGGAGTGGACGCTGGGAACGTGATTCGGCCAGACCAGCCCACTTCGGAGAGTTGGGGATATCAACGAAAGGAGTGGCGCGCCCGACAGGATTCGAACCTGTGACCCTTGGCTTCGGAAACCAATACTCTATCCAACTGAGCTACGGGCGCGTGCGGCAGCGTGTATGCAGGTTTCTCGCCGACCGCCCGCATTTTACACGGGCGGCCTGGGCGGGGCGTCCCCACGGCTGGGGGTACCCGTATAATGCCGCGTTGACGTCCGGCAGGGTGCCGGTGTCCAGGGTCCAAACGCCTGCCGCCAATTCGCTATTCGACAGGCAATAATCAATCCAACGAACCGCGCGCGCCATGACAGAAGAGCATTCTTCACCGATCAAGACACCAAGGCAGCTCATCATTGTCGTGCTGTTGGCGTTTGCAGTGCCCATTACCATCGCGGTGCTGATCTCGCAGCTCGTGACGAGCGGCGAAAAGGGCATCCACGAGGACGACAGCAAGATCCTCGCGCGCATCCATCCGGTAGCCAATGTGGTGGTGGCGGAAGCCACCGGGCCCAAGGGCGTTCTTACCGGCGAGCAGGTCTATGGACAAGTCTGCAAGACTTGCCACGATGCCGGACTGGCGGGTGCGCCCAAATTCGGTGACAAGGCCGCGTGGAGTGCGCGCATCGCTACGGGCCAGGCCACTCTCGACAAGCATGCGATCGCAGGCTTCCAGGGTAAATCCGGCGTCATGCCGCCCAAAGGGGGCAACGCCGACTTGAGCGACGATGAAGTCAGCCGTGCGGTCGCTTTCATGGCCAATGCTGCTGGCGCGAGCTGGAAGGAACCGCCGGTGGCTGCTGTAGCCGCGACTGCCGGATCGGCCGCACCTGTCGTGGCAGCCGGTGCATCGCCTGCGCCCGCCGCAGCCTCGCCCGTTGCCACAGCAGCGGCCGCGCCCGCCGCCGCCGCTGCAGCCAAGCCTGACGGCAAGAAAGTATTCGAAGGCAACTGCGCGGTTTGCCACGGCGCCGGGATTGCAGGCGCGCCGAAGTTCGGCGACAAGGCCGCGTGGGCGCCGCGTATCGCGCAAGGCGTGCCGGTGTTGTACACGCACGCCATTGGTGGCTTCAACGGCAAGTCCGGTGCGATGCCTCCCAAGGGCGGCAACCTCGCGCTCTCTGATGCGGACGTCAAGGCCGCCGTCGACTACATGGTTTCGGCCGCCAAATAACGCAAAGACGTCGCGCGGCGCGTCGATCTGTATCGACCCGCAAAACTAGCCGACAGCTTTCTTTCCGTTGCCGTCGTTGGCGCTCAACATCGCCTTCAGCGACTTCAGGCGTTCGCTCCCTGCCGCTTTCTCTTTCGCCGCCTCGTCCGGCGGCAGCGGCGTGTCCGCGTAGCGCAGATCGTCCTGCGCCAATTCAGCGATGAAGCGTGAAGGCGTGCACGACATCATCTCTCCTGCACGCTTGCGCCTGCGGCAATAGGAAAGGTGCAGCGATTGCTGGGCGCGCGTGATGCCTACGTACATGAGGCGCCGTTCCTCGTCGATCGTCCCCCGCTCCACGGACTCGCGGTGCGGCAGCACGCCCTCCTCCAGGCCGACCATGAAGACGTGCGGAAATTCAAGACCCTTCGCCGCATGCAGCGTCGACAGATGCACGACGTCCGCCTCCTCGCCTTCGCGGCCTTCTAGCAACGTGATCAGCGCGACCATCTGCGTCAACTCGAGGAGATTGCGATCGTCGCTTTCGCCTTTGCGCGCCAGCCAGTCGATGAGATCGCGCACGCTCTGCGTCCGTGCCTGCGCCTCGCGCTTGTCCAGGGTGTCCACGAGCCACTTCTCGTAACCCGTCGCGGAATACAACTCGTTGAGCAGGCGTCCGGCGGGCTCGCGCTCCGCGCGAAACCGGATATTGTTGATGAGCATGCAGAATTCGTGGAGCGTGTCGCGCTGGCGCGCCGGTATGGCGTCTCCCAGTTCGGGCGCAAACACGGCGGCAAACAGGCTCTCGCGGCGCGCCGACGCGATGTCGCCGAGGCGCGCGAGCGTTGCCTGGCCGATACCGCGCTTGGGACAGGTGATCGCGCGCACGAACGCGGGGTCATCGTCATCGTTGGCGATCAGGCGCAGGTACGCGACGATGTCCTTGACTTCGGTCTTGTCGAATAGCGACTGGCCGCCGGAAACGTCGTAGGGCATGTTCTGGCTGCGCAGCGCCGTCTCGAACGCGCGCGCCTGGTGATTGCCGCGATACAGGATCGCGAAGTCGGAAAACTTCGCTCGCCGTTCGAACTTGAGCGCGGAGATCCTGCGCACCACCATCTCGGCCTCGGCTTCGTCGTCGGCCGCCGGCACGACGCGAATCGCGTCGCCGTTCGGCAATTCGCTCCAGAGGCGCTTGTCGAAGACCTTCTCGTTGTTCGCGATCAGCGCATTGGCAGAGCGGAGGATGCGCACGGTGGAGCGGTAGTTCTGCTCCAGCTTCACGATTTTGAGCGCCGGGAAATCCTGCGGAAGGTTCGCCAGGTTGTCGACGGTCGCGCCACGCCAGCCGTAAATGGCCTGATCGTCGTCGCCCACGGCGGTAAACGGCGTATCGGAGCCGACCAGCGCGCGCAACAGTCGATATTGCGCACGGTTGGTGTCCTGATATTCATCAACCAGCACGTGCGCGCATTTTGCCTGCCAGCGCGCCCTAACCTCTGGATCCCGTTCAAGCAGATCGACCACGCGCACGATGAGATCGTCGAAGTCCACCGCCTGATAAGCGGCCAGTGAGTCGCCATAATTGGCATACGCGCGCGCCGCAGTGACTTCGTCATCGTCCTTCGCTTCACGCAACGCAACCGCAGGCGTGACCATCGCGTTCTTCCACGCGCTGATTTTCCACTGTGCGGCCCGCGCACGCCCCCGATCAGACGTCGCGATCAGCTCGGCGACAACCGCTTCGAGGTCGGCCGGGTCGAAGATCGAAAATCCGGGCTTGAGGCCGGCGGCTTTCGCTTCGGTCCGCAGGATCCGGAGGCCGAATGCATGAAACGTAGCGACGACCACCTTGCCGGCCTCTCCCGCCTTCCCCTGTTTCTTCAGCAACGACTGCGCCCGTTCGCGCATTTCCCGCGCCGCCTTGTTGGTGAACGTGATGGCGACGATGCGGGAGGGTTCCACGCCTTGTTCGATCAGGTGCGCGATCTTGGCGGTGATGACGCGGGTCTTGCCGCTGCCCGCGCCGGCCAGCACGAGCAAAGGACCGGCGACGTGGCGCACGGCCTCGCGCTGGGGCGGATTGAGGAGGAAGGTCAAGCGGATTTGCTGAAAGGGAACGGACGAATTTGCTAAGATCGCTGCGCGTCGATTCTATCAGCCGCATGACGCTTGACGTGTCGCCATTTATTCCGGCGTATTTCTGCTTCCGCACTTTCAAACCGAAATCCACGACCGACCATGGCGCACTACGCAATCGGCGATATCCAGGGCTGCCACGCGGAGTTCAGGCAGTTGCTCGACCTGATTGCGTTCGCGCCCTCTACCGACCGTTTATGGCTTGTCGGCGACCTCGTCAATCGCGGCCCGGAGTCGCTCGCGGTCTTGCGCGACGTCAAGGCCCTTGGTGACTGCGCAACCACGGTGCTCGGCAATCACGACTTCCACCTGCTGACCGTCGCCGCAGGTCATCGCCGGCCGCATCGCGACGACACGCTCGACGCCATCCTCGCCGCCCCCGATCGCGACGAACTCGTCGCATGGCTTGCCGCGCGACCGCTCGTCGTCATTGAAGGCGAACGGCTGCTGGTTCATGCGGGGTTGCTCCCGCAGTGGACACCGGCAACGGCGCTGATGCTGTCGCGTGAAGTGCAGGCGATGCTCGCCGGCGAGCGTGCCCACGAATTCCTTGGCGTCCTGTACGGCGACGAGCCGCGGCGATGGTCGGACGACCTCGTGGGTTACGATCGATTGCGCATCGCGGTCAACTCCTGCACGCGACTGCGCTTCTGCACGGCGGACGGCACGATGGACTTTGCCGAAAAGCGCGGGGCCGGCCACACGCCCGACGGCTACCGGCCGTGGTTCGCGCAGCCCGATCGCAATAGCGCGCGAATGACCGTGGTTTGCGGCCACTGGTCCACGCTTGACCTCATGCTGTCGCAGAATGTGCTGATGCTCGATTCCGGCTGTCTGTGGGGCGGAACGCTGACCGCCGTCAGGCTCGACGACCGGCGGGTGTATCAGGTGCCTTCGCGGCTTCCGGTGCAGCCAAAACCGTTCGGATAGACGTCTCTGCGGCGCGCGCCAACTGGCGGCGATGCCCATCGCGTGCGGGTAGCGCCGCCGTCGCGATCAATTCGACGGTGAGCGCCGACACGCCGCACACTTCCCAGAACGATTCGGCGAACGACGTATCGCCGACATACGCGGGCGCGACCGACAACGCGCCGTCGGGCGTGCGGTAGCGGATCGCGACAGGCTGAACGTGCCCTTCGGCATCCACAATCGGCTGCAGCAGCGAACTCTTGAACGGGAGCATATCGATGCCATCCGTCGTCGTTCCCTCGGGGAAAATCGCCACCACTTCCCCGCTTGCCAGCACCGCCGCGACACGATCGTTGACGCGGTGCGTGTCGCGTCGCTTCGTGCGCTCGATGAACAGCGTGCCGGCGCCCCGAATCATCGCCCCCACGATAGGCCACGCCGCCAGCTCGGACTTGGCGACGAAACGTACCGGGTGCACCGAATTCAGAACGAAAATGTCCAGCCAGGAAATGTGATTCGCGACGATAAGCACGTTGCCCTCGCGGGTTCCCAATTCACCGTGCACACGCGCGTCGACGGCAAGGATCCGCAGCAGACGGCGGCTCCAGCGCTTGACCAGCGCCCGCTTGTGCGCCGGAGAAACCAGCGGAAAGACGAATAGCGTCGTGGCGACCCCTGCCCCGACATGCACGCAGGTCCGCACATACCGATAGATGCGGACCGGTCGCCTATTGGTGGCGGCGGGGACTTTCAGAAAACGTGGCTGCCGAACGTTGCGAAGTACAACGCATCGACCGTGTCTTTGCTGACGGCGTGATTCTGGCCGCCGCGCGACGCGATCTTGAGCGAGCCCATGACGGAGGCCAGGCCGCCGGTCTTCTGCCAGTCCCAGCCCTGGCTCATGCCGTGCAGAATGCCTGCGCGATAGGCATCGCCACATCCGGTCGGATCGACAACCGCCGCCGCCCTGGCCGCGGGAATGGGATAGGTTTCGGCGCCGGAATGAATCACCGATCCGTCGCCGCCCAGCGTGACGATCAGCGCATCGACGCGCTCGGCAATCGCCGCAAGAGACAGTCCTGTGCGCTCGGCCAGCATCTGCCCTTCGTAGTCGTTGACTGCCAGACACTGCGCCTGGTCGATCATCGCGAGAAGTTCCGGACCGCTGAACAGCGGCATCGCCTGGCCGGGATCGAACATGAAAGGAATTCCCGCCTGCGCAAACTGCGCGGCGTGCGCGCTCATGCCTTCTTTACCGTCGGGCGCGACGATGCCGAGCCCGATGTCCGATACGTCGCCGACGCGGTTCTGGTGCGAAAAATTCATCGCGCCGGGATGGAACGCCGTGATCTGGTTGTCGTCCTTGTCGGTGATGATGAATGCCTGCCCCGTATACGTGCCGGGCACATCGCGAATGGCGTCCACGCCGATGCCGAGGGCATCGAAGCGCTGGCGATAGTCGTCACCGTCATCGCCGATCGTGGCCATCACCACGGGCTCGCCGCCGATACCATGCAGGTTGTATGCGATGTTGCCCGCGCATCCGCCCCATTCGCGGCGCATCTCACCGACGGTGAACGCGACAGACAGCACGCGCAACTGATCGGGCAGGATGTGCCGCGCGAAACTGTCGGGAAACACCATGATGGTGTCGTAGGCAAGCGAGCCGCAGACGAGCGTGCGCATGTCGAACTCTTGATGAAATGGGAGGGAGGCCGCGGGAAAGCGGCAGGCGCCAAGTTTATCTGCTTCACGCGGGCTCGGGTTCCCTACTGTGCACGCACGCGGGCGTTTGACGCCGGCACCGGAGCGGAAGCCACGCATATCTGCATATCGTCGTTCCCGCGAAAGCGGGAACCCAGTGTCTTTGCACCTGACTGGATTCCGGCTCGCGCCCGCGCTGCGGGCGCGTCCGGAACGACGTGGACCGGGTCTCAGGCGGCGGTTTCCCGTCCCATATCCCGGACCACGAACTGCTGGCGGCGCGAGACCGGCAGCGTCTCGGTGACGCCTGCCAGCAGGACTTCCCAGTGGGCGTCGCCATCGTCGTTCACTCGCCGCTCGAAGCCACGTATATGGTCGCGCGCCGCAAGGCAATTGCGATGAACGCGCACGAACCGCGCGCCGAATTCGGTCTCGAGCTTGGTCAGCGACTCCTCGAGCAGGTATTCGCGCTGCGCGGTGCGAATGGTGATGTATTTGAGCTCGGCCTTGAGATAGACGATGTCCTCCAGCGGCACCAGCACCACGCGAGAGCGTTCGGTCACGGACAGGTACCGGCGCGCTGTCGCCGGCAATTGCGCGAGCTTCTCGACCGTGACGGGGCGCAGACGCGGCACTTTTTGCAGCGCGCTCAGGAGTCGCTGCATCCGGATGGGCTTCATCAGATAGTCGATCGCATTCACTTCGAACGCCTGCACCGCGTGCTCGTGGAATGCCGTGGTGAAAATGACGACCGGCGGATGCGATACCTTGAGGAGGTGTCGGGCGAGTTCGACGCCGTCCATGTCCGGCATGTGGATGTCGGTCAGCACAAGGTCGGCCGGTGCATTCTGGAGGAGATCCAATGCCTCGCGGCCATGTTGAGCCTCGCCGATGATCGACAGCGGCAGTACCGACGCGCAATCGTCCAGGAGTTCACGCAGCCGGCGGCGTGCCGGCGCTTCGTCGTCGACGACGAGTACCCGCAGCGGCGCCTCAGCCATGGGCGGCTCCCGGCAGGAGTCGAACCTTGGAATCCGGTTTGCTGGTCGACGACGCGCCGCGTTCGCGTTGCGGCTCCTGGCCAGGTTGCGGTCCCGTCACCGTCGGCGCGGCGAGCGAAGTCTCGCTGACCGCAGTGCGATAGGGTATGCGGATGTGCACTTCGTAAGCGTCCTTGGTCACGCGGGACTCGAGGCTCGCCTCGGCATCGAAATGCAGCGCCAGGCGTTCGCGCACGTTGGCCAGCGCCATCTTGTTGCCGGAGTGGTGACTGCCGCCGACGGCCCGATAGGGGTTCTTGAGGATCGCGTGGACTTCGCCGCGCGACAGGAAGAGATTGATTGAGACGATGCCTGGCGTGCTCGACGGCTCGATGCCGTGATACACGGCATTTTCCAGGAGCGGCTGCAACATCAGCGGCGGCACCAGTGCATCTGCCGGCATGCTCTTGACGTTCCAGTCGACAGTCAGGCGATCGCCCAGGCGAAGCTGTTCGAGTTCAAGGTATTGCCGGCACAGCTCGACTTCGTCTTCGAGCGGCGTCAGGTCGCGGTTGTCGCGCATCAGCACCCGGAAGAGCTCGGCCATATCCTCGAGCGCCACCTCCGCCCGTCGCGGGTCGCTGCGTACCAGCGACAGCACGGCGTTGATGCTGTTGAAAAGGAAATGGGGACGAATCCGGGCCTGCAGCGCTTGCAGCCGGGCTTCGGTGATCGCAGGCGACAGCGCCCGCGCGCGCAAATGGAAATAGAACAGCAATATGGCGACGGCGACCAGTCCGACCAGCACCCAGCGCAGAAGCGTCCCCGGTGGCAGCGGAGCCAGCGTGTCCATGGCGGCGAAAATCACCCGTGCGGACAGCATGGTCGCCAGCGCAATAAGTCCGGCAGCGACGCTGAACGTCATGCGCGCGAGCCAGGGAGACGCCGCCCACAGCACCGCGAGCACGAGCAAAAGGTACGGCTCGACCACCGTGGTCGCCTCGATCCAGTCCGCATACGCCTGCGACAGTTGCGGCGCACGCACGAGGGCGATCAGCGCCGCGCCGAGATTCACCGCCACCAGGATCCGCAGGACGGTTCCCAAGTTACGGAAGTCAGGCAACATCGGCCGGTTCGGATTTTGTCTTATAATCACTGCCATATTCGAAGCGACATGCAAGCATTGTGCCCGCGGCCGGGCACCCCGCGCCGATTGCCGACCGATCCGCCCCGATTGTCGGGACTTTGTTGCACTGCGAACCGCCCCGAAACGGGCTCCGCGCCCCGCGAAGGCTTGAGTTCGGAGGCGAAGAGGCCACTGGCTTCAGGCGAGACGCGGGTAATTCCCCTACAGGCATTGTCGGCATGCCGTGCGGCCGATGCAAGACATTAATCCGTCCGTCCCATGTCCGCTGCCAAATCGAATCCCCCTTCCGACTCCGGTGCGTCCGTTGTTTCGTCCACCGGTTCGTCCCCCGTTGCGCCCAAGGCGAATGACGCCGGCGGGTGGTCGGGTCGATTCAGCGAACCGGTGTCGGCGCTGGTCAAGCGCTTCACCGCATCGGTGGGCTTTGACCAACGCTTGGCCGACGTCGACATCGCCGGTTCGCTCGCCCATGCGCGCATGCTCGCGGCCACCGGCATCATTTCCGGCGCGGACTTGGCCGACATCGAGCGCGGGATGGCGCAGATTCGCGACGAGATCGCGCGAGGCGAGTTCACCTGGTCCAGCGACCTGGAAGACGTCCATCTCAATATCGAGCGACGCCTGACCGACGTCGTCGGCGATGCCGGCAAGCGGCTGCATACCGGGCGCTCCCGAAACGACCAGGTCGCGACCGACATGCGCCTGTGGCTCCGCGGCGCGATCGACGAACTGTCGGTGCATCTCCAGTCGATGCGTCGCAGCATCCTCGACCTGGCCGAACGGCACGTCGACACGATCATGCCGGGATTCACGCACATGCAGGTCGCGCAGCCCGTCACATTCGGACACCACCTGATGGCGTACGACGCGATGTTCGCGCGCGACGCGGAGCGGCTGGCCGACTGCCGCCGGCGCGTGAATCGGCTGCCCTTGGGCTCGGCCGCGCTTGCCGGCACGTCGTATCCGATCGACCGCGAGCGCGTTGCGCGCGAACTCGGCTTCGACGGCCTGTGTCCGAATTCGCTCGACGCGGTGGCCGACCGCGACTTCGCCATCGAATTCGAAGCCGCCGCCGCACTTGCGATGGTTCACCTTTCACGCCTGTCGGAGGAACTCGTGCTGTGGTCGTCGCCGCGGTTCTCTTTCGTCGACCTCGCCGACCGCTTTTGCACGGGCAGCTCGATCATGCCGCAGAAGAAGAACCCGGATGTGCCCGAGCTCGTCCGCGGCAAGTCGGGTCGCGTCATCGGTCATCTCATGTCGCTGCTGGTCCTGATGAAGGCGCAGCCACTGACTTACAACAAGGATAACCAGGAAGACAAGGAGCCGCTGTTCGACACGGTCGACACACTTGCGGACTCACTCACCATCATGGCCGATCTCGTCGCCTCGGGCATTCGTGTCAACGCCGATCGCATGCGCGCGGCGGCGCGCGAAGGCTTTGCCACCGCCACGGACCTCGCTGACTACCTCGTGCGGCGGGGATTGCCGTTTCGCGATGCTCACGACGCGGTGGCGCGCGCGGTGCGTCACGCGGAAGGCAAGGGCTGCGATCTCTCGGAGCTGCCGCTCGCCGAGTTGCGCACTTTTTCATCGCGCGTCGACGATGACGTGTTCGCGGTGTTGACGCTCGAAGGGTCTGTCGCCAGCCGCGATCACGCCGGCGGCACGGCGCCGGCGCAAGTGCGCGCAGCGATCGCCCGCGCGCGCGAAACGCTTGCGGCGCGATGAGCGTGTTCGATACGATCGGTCACGACATGCTCGGGTTTTTCGCGGGCGCGCTCACTACGATCGCGTTTGTGCCCCAGGTCGTGCGCATCGTGCGCACGCGCTCGGCGCATGACATCTCGTGGGGCATGTTCAGCATCTTCAGCGCCGGTGTCGCGTTGTGGCTCTGGTATGGAATCAGGCTGGGATCGCCACCGCTGATCGCGGCGAATGCCGTGACTCTGGCGCTGGCGCTGTCGATCCTGGTCCTCAAGTGGCGTTACGGCGCGGATGCGCGGTCGTCGCTTAGGGGCGTGAGCCGACGGGCCAGCAAGGACAATCGGGAACTCCGGGAGAAAAAATGAAACTCGCATTCTTGGGGCTGGGCGTGATGGGCTACCCGATGGCGGGGCATCTCGCCCGCGCGGGTCACCAGGTCACCGTCTTCAATCGCACGGCGGCCAAATCCGCGAAGTGGGTCGAGGCCTTTGGCGGAACCAGCGCGACCACGCCAGCCGCCGCGGTTCGAGGCGCCGAAATCGTGCTGATGTGCGTCGGCAATGATAACGACGTCCGTTCCGTGATCGTCGGCGCGGACGGTGCGCTCGCCGGAATGACGGCAGGCAGCATTCTGGTCGACCACACAACCGCGTCGGCACAAGTCGCACGCGACATGAGCGCCGCCGCGCAGGCCAAGGGCGTCGCATTTCTGGACGCACCGGTTTCGGGCGGACAGGCGGGTGCGGAAAACGGCAAGCTCACGATCATGGTCGGCGGCGACGCTGCGATCTTCGGCCGCGCCGAACCCGTTCTCGCGGTCTATGCCCGCGCAGTGACGCTGATGGGCGCATCGGGCAGCGGGCAACTGACGAAAATGGTCAACCAGATCTGCATCGCGGGCCTAGTCCAGGCGCTGTCCGAGGGCATCAATTTCGCGTCCCGCGCCGGGCTCGACCCGTCGCGCGTGCTCGATGTGATCAGCAAGGGCGCCGCGCAGTCCTGGCAAATGGAGAACCGTGGCGCGACGATGATCGCCGACAAATTCGATTTTGGCTTTGCGGTGGACTGGATGCGCAAGGACCTGGGCATTTGCCTGGCCGAGGCGCGCGCCAACGGTGCGGCGCTGCCGGCCACTGCGTTGGTCGATCAGTTCTACGCGCGGGTGCAGGCGCGCGGCGGTGGTCGTTGGGACACATCCTCGCTCGTCCGGCTGCTGCGGGACGCGCAATGATCGCGCGAAATTGGCGGCGCAATTCTCTGCGCGGAACGGTGGCGGCGTGCGCGCTGGCCGTCGCCTGCGGTGCGGTCGCCGCCGACGTCGTGCTCAGGACCGCCTGGTTGCGTCCCGCCGCGAAGGGGATGGCCGAGGCGCTCGTGTATGTCGACATCGTCAGCGACGTGAGCCTCACGCTCGTCGGCGCATCGACGCCGGTCGCCGAGAAGGTCGAACTGGTCGAAGTCAAATTGAATGCGGACCCTCCGGAATCCAAGGTGGTGGAGGCGATGCCGGTGCCGGCGGGCAAGACGACGCGTCTCGCCTACAAGGGCAGCCACTTAAGACTGGTAGGGATCAACAAGGACCTGGGCAATGGCACCGCGGTGCCCGTGACGTTGCTGTTCAAATCCGCCGATGGCAAGGAGGTGACCGCGAAGATCGACGCCCAGGTGCGCGGCCTACTGTCGCCGCGCCAGATGCCCGCCGTCGTGACCAAGGACGCGGAGCCCGCAGCGAAGGCCGATCTTCCTGCCACGGTCAAGTAACGCCAGACTTCTCCCCGCGGGTGCCCGTTGTCACGCCTGCGGCGGAACGGCGTCGCCTTCGGTGATCACAATTTCGTAGGTGATCTCCGCCGTATGCGCGAGCATGATCGTCGCCGAGCAGTATTTCTCCTTCGATAACTTCACCGCGCGTTCGACCTGAGCAGCCTTCAGCCCGTGACCGGCCAGCGCATAGACCAGGTGAATGCGCGTGAAGATTTTGGGGTCCTCGGCTGCGCGCTCCGCTTCGGCCGTCACCACGCAATCGGTCACCGGTTGGCGCCCCTTCTTCAGGATGAGCATGACGTCGAAGGCCGTGCATGCCGCCGTACCGGTCAGCACCATCTCCATCGGACGCATGCCGAGATTGCGGCCCCCATGCTCCGGGGAGCCATCCATGACCACGGCGTGACCGCTTCCCGTCTCGCCGACGAAACTCATCCC
This sequence comes from uncultured beta proteobacterium, assembly GCA_963755545.1. Classification (GTDB taxonomy): domain Bacteria; phylum Pseudomonadota; class Gammaproteobacteria; order Burkholderiales; family Casimicrobiaceae; genus VBCG01. The sequence goes on from CAVWKH010000004.1 coordinate 154,984, forward strand.
TTCAAACCACTTGATTCTGGTCTTCATGATTGCCCCAATTTGGCGCAAAAACGCGCATGAAAGTTGATTCTGACGATTCAAATGGCAGCTTTTGCGTAGATTGCAACGTTTGTCCATGTCGCCGGCCGTTTTGACCGTTGCGTTGTGCGATGCAATATGCGAGGATGGGTTGTCTGCGGCTCCGCCTTACTCCTCCTTAGGCACCGCAGGCCCATTCCTCCATTCTCCTCCTATGGTGGAATCCTAAAGGCGCGGTCTAAACCACCGCGCCTCTTTTTGCCCATTTGTCGTATTGCACCGCCGCATCCGAGCCGTTTCAAGGGCAAAAAAGGGAGAGCTGTTCACCGGTCCGAACCTGCTCAAGGATCTAGTCCACGCCCGGTTCCCCCCGGGCCGGCTTTTTGTGACCTCCCCGGCGGACAGGCACCAGGCTTTGGCTCACCTTGACGCCACAGGTCGGCGAATAGTAAACTAGCGGACTTTGCTCCAGCGACTTTGCCTCATTTGGCACTCCTTGGCGCCCGATTGGCATTCCGAACGCAGTCATCCAGAGATTTTGAAATGAAGACTTTCTCCGCCAAGCCTTCCGACATCACGCGGGAATGGTTCGTTGTCGACGGCACCGATCAGGTGCTGGGCCGGCTGGCGAGCCAGATTGCGCTGCGCCTGCGCGGCAAGCACAAGGCGATTTACACGCCGCACATGGACACCGGCGATTTCATCGTCGTCACCAACGTGGACAAGCTCAAGGTCACCGGCAACAAGGCCGAGGACAAGCTCTACCATCGACATACGGGTTATCCCGGCGGCATCCGAACGGTGAATTTCGGCCAGATGCAGGCTCGCTTTCCGGGCCGTGCTCTCGAAAAAGCCGTCAAGGGCATGCTGCCCAAGGGACCGCTCGGCTACGCGATGCTGAAGAAGCTCAAGTGTTATGAAGGCCCGACGCATCCGCATTCGGCCCAGCAGCCCAAGACCCTCGATCCGGTGAAGAAATCCGGGAAGGAAGAAGCAAAGTCATGATCGGCAACTATTACTACGGCACGGGCCGGCGCAAGACGTCGGTCGCGCGCGTGTTCATCAAGCAAGGTTCCGGCAAGTTCATCGTCAACGACAAGCCGGTGGATGAGTTCTTCACGCGCGAGACGGGTCGCATGGTGGTTCGCCAGCCGCTGGCGCTCACCAACCACGCCGCGACGTTCGACATCATGGTCAACGTGAACGGTGGCGGCGAGTCCGGCCAGGCCGGCGCGGTGCGCCATGGCATCACGCGCGCGCTGATCGATTACGACGCGCAGCTGAAGCCCACGCTGTCCAAGGCGGGCCTCGTGACACGCGACGCGCGAGAAGTGGAACGGAAAAAGGTCGGCCTCCACAAGGCACGCAAGCGCAAGCAGTTCTCGAAGCGCTAAACGTTCCAGCAAGGACACAGAACAAAGGCCGCCTTCGAGGTGGCCTTTGCGCTTGTGGAGCGGCAATCATTGAATGCCGTGAATGCGAGCCATGAACGCGTGAGCCGGAGTGATGACATCGTCATAGAGTCGGGAACCCGGTGCTAGAATCGGCATCAAAACGTAGGAACCTTGGTTGGGGGAACAGATGGTCAAGATCGGCATTGTCGGGGGCACGGGTTACACCGGCGTCGAACTCCTGCGGCTGCTGGCCTCGCATCCGCAGGCCGATGTGCGCGCGATCACGTCCCGCGGGGACGCCGGCACCCGCGTCGTCGACATGTTTCCGAGCTTGCGCGGGCACTATGACCCATTGCGTTTCACCGCGCCCGACGCCACCGATCTCAAGGCTTGTGACATCGTCTTCTTCGCCACGCCGCACGGCGTCGCGATGGCACAGGCGCGCGGTCTCGTGGATGCGGGTGTGAAGATCATCGATCTCGCCGCGGACTTCCGGATCCGCGACGTGGCGATGTTCGAGAAGTGGTACAAGATGCCGCACACCTGCCCGGACCTGCTCGCGGAGTCGGTCTACGGCCTTCCCGAGTTCCATCGCGACGAAATCCGGCGTGCGCGCATCGTCGGCAATCCCGGCTGCTATCCCACGGCGATGCAACTGGGCTTCATGCCGCTGATCGAGGCCGGCATCGTCGATACCGAGCACCTGATCGCCGATTGCAAGTCCGGCGCATCGGGCGCGGGCCGCAAGGCCGAGGTCGGCCTTCTGCTCGCCGAAGCCTCCGACAACTTCCGGGCATACAACGTCGGCGGTCATCGGCATCATCCGGAAACCGTGCAGGAACTGAGCTCGCGCAGCAAGACGCCGCTCAATCTCGTGTTCACGCCGCACCTGCTGCCGATGATCCGCGGCATCCATGCGACGCTTTATGCGCGCCTGACCAAGACCGACGTCGACCTGCAGGCGCTGTTCGAGAAGCGCTACGCGGGCGAGCCATTCGTCGACGTGATGCCGCCAGGTTCCGCTCCCGACACACGCAGCGTGCGCGCGTCGAACGTCGCGCGCATCGCCGTGCACCGTCCGGGCAATGCCGACATGGTCACGGTGCTGGTGGTCGAGGACAATCTGGTGAAGGGCGCCGCCGGCCAGGCGGTCCAGAACATGAACCTCATGTTCGGCCTCCCCGAAACCACGGGCCTCACCGCCGCGCCGGTCGTACCGTAGCAGCACAAGATGGCGGCACCCTCCAACTGGTTGCGCCGGCTGCTCCGGAATTTTGGCATTTCGGCGCCGCGCATGGCGGTGCGCACGCATCTGCCCTGGTGGGGGCGCGGCGCCATCGTGCTGGTGCTGGTCGCCATGATCGGCGGCATGTGGTGGTGGGGCTTCGACTTCGGGCAGATCTTTGGCGGATTCAACCGCAAGGAAGTCGAAGCAAGGCTGATATCGCTCGAGGGCGAAACGAAGAAGCTGCGCACGGAGGCTTTCGATCTCCGCGCGAAGAACTCGACGCTGGAAAGCGAAATCGCGATGGCGCGGGGATCGCAGGAAGCCCAGCAGCGCCAATCCGTCGAGCTGTCCGGGGAGAATGCCCAGCTCAAGGAAGAACTCGCGTTCCTGCAGAAGCTGGTGTCCGATTCGAGCAAGCAGACCGGCCTGCAGCTGCAGCGTCTGTCCGTGGAGCGCGACAGCGACGAAATGTGGCATTACAACGTGCTGGTCGTGCGCGGCGGCAACCCCAAGGACGAGTTCGAAGGCAATGTCGTCCTGCAGGCGACATTGGCACCCCTTCCGGGCGCTCCGGCCGGCACCCACGGAGGCATCCTGACGCTGCCGGACGATCAGCCCGAAGCCAAGCCAGCGCTTTCGCTCAAATTCAAGTATTATCAGAGAGTTGAAGGCAGATTCCGCGTCCCGCCCGGGATGCGCGTGACGGCCGTGACGGCCCGAGCGTTCGAAGCCGGGCAAGGCAGCCCTCGGGCAACGCGGACATTGCAGCTTTAGAATCGTGGAAGGAGCCCCCATGTTTGAACGGAAGAAGCACGCACCGCCGCAGAAGCGCATCGATTGCCTGATCGGCGCCGGGACCGTGGTACGCGGAGACGTCATTTTCACCGGCGGATTGCGGATCGACGGACAGGTCATGGGCAATGTCACTACCCACAACGGCGAGGCGGGTACGCTGGTCGTCAGCGAGCAGGCACGGGTGGACGGCGAGATCACCGTTTCGCACGTCGTGGTCAATGGCGCCGTGAACGGTCCGGTTACGGCCAATGACTTCCTGGAACTGCAGTCGAAAGCCAAGATAGTGGGAGACGTGGAGTATCGGACGCTCGAAATGCATCTGGGCGCTGTGATCCAGGGCCGCTTGAGCCACGTCGAACCCGGCACGGCAAGCATTGTCGAACTGAAGCGAGCCGCAGCCGACTGACGACGATTGCGCGTAACATTGACCGCGTACCGTCGATTTTGGGACGGAAACCGCGGCCGAAACTGATTTGAATCTGCGTTGGCACCCGAACCGCCCGCGCAACAGGAGTAAAAGATGAATGCAATGAACGAAATGCCCGCCCCGCTGATCTTCACCGACTCTGCCGCATCCAAGGTGAAGTCGCTGATCGAGGAGGAAGGCAACCCGGACCTGAAGCTGCGCGTGTTCGTTTCCGGCGGCGGCTGCTCCGGCTTTCAATACGGCTTCACTTTCGACGAAGTCATCAACGAGGACGACACCTCGCTGGTCAAGGATGGCGTCACGCTGCTGATCGACCCGATGAGCTACCAGTACCTCGTCGGCGCCGAGATCGATTATCAGGATGGCCTTGAAGGCGCGCAGTTCGTCATCAAGAATCCGAACGCCACCACCACCTGCGGCTGCGGCTCGAGCTTTTCGGCCTGATACGCGAACGCGCGACGCAATATGCAAACGGGAGCCCTCGGGCTCCCGTTTTTCATTTCCTGGCGAAAACCCTTACTGACTCGCGGTGATCCCGCCGTCGATGGCGAGAATCTGCCCGGTGACGAAAGCCGACGCGGTCGAGCAGAAAAAAACGGCGGCGCCGACGATGTCCTCGGGCTCGGCCACGCGCCCGAGCGGGATGCGCGCGACGATCTCCGCCGCGGTGATGGGATTGGCAAACCAATGCGATGCCATTTCCGTCCGCACGACAGTGGGGGCGATGCCATTGACGGTGATGCCGTGGCGCGCGAGTTCGACGGCGTGCTGCCTGACCAGCATCGCCAATCCGCCCTTGGTACTGCAATAGGCGGAATACCCCCGGTCACGAATTCCCAATTGCGCGCGCACGGACAGGAGGTGGACCTGCCGCCCGCCACGTGCGGCGGCGACTTGGTGTCGCGCGACTGCCTGGGCAGTGAACATCGCGGACTTGAGGTTGATCGCGCCCACCTCATCCCATGCGTCTTCGGTCACGTCGAGCAGCGGCTCTTCACGCTGGATGCCTACGCAGTTCATCAGTATGTCGACGGCACCGAAGCGCGCTACAACGCCGTCAACTGCGGCGCGGATGGACGCGACCGAGCGCGCGTCGAAAACATGACCGGAAGCAGCCAGGCCCGCATCGCGCAGGCGCGCGGCCAGCGTCTCGGCCTTACCCGCGTCGCGTCCGGCAATGGCCACGTGCGCGCCCTGCCGTGCGAGCCCCCAGGCGAGCGCTTCACCGATCCCGCCGTACCCGCCTGGAATGATGGCGACCTTCCCGCGCAAATCGAACTGACTCGATTCCGCAGATGCTGTCTTCATCGCGTGTTCCGGTGGCCTGGCATCAGGTGTCCAGCACGCTCTTCTTGCCGAACAGGCCGCGCGCGCGGAAAGTCACCACGACGATGAACAGGATGTACATCGACAAGAGCGACCATTCGGACGCGTAGGCGCCGGTCAGGCCCACGACCATGCCCACCATCAATCCGGCAAGCACGGCGCCCCACAGGCTTCCTACGCCGCCCAGCACGATGATCAGGAAGGCGGGCACCACCGCGTCGACGCCCACGTGCGGACGGATACCCCAGATCGGCGCCATGATGACGCCGGCGATCGCAGCCAGTGCGACGCCCAGCGCGAACACGTACAGCCGCAACCGCGACAGGTTGATTCCCAGCGCGCGCACCATTTCGCTGTCGTGCGCGCCGGCTTTGATGATCGCGCCATAGGGCGTCTTTTCCAGGAACGCCCACAACAGGCCGATCATCAGCACCGCAAAGCCGCTGGCAAAGAACCGGTAGTTCGCATAGATGAGGTCGCCAATGCGGACCGCGCCGGAGATCGCCTCCGGCAGTGGCAACTGCTTTTCGTTCGAACCCCACACGACACGGATCAGCTCCTCGATCACCAGTGCCGCGCCGAACGTGAACAGCAGGCCGTACAGCGGATCCTTGCCGTACGTGCGGCGAAGGCACAGCTCGATCAGCATTCCGAACACGCCGACGAATATCGGTGCGAGCAGCAACGCAATCAAATACCGCGTGCCGGGCGATAGCGCCATGTAGGCATCCTGCGCGGCCGGGAACCAGCCGAGCTTTGGCGCAATCACGAATAACGCGACATACATTCCGAGCGCGAACAGAGAACCATGCGCGAGGTTGATCGTTTCCATCACGCCGACGATCAGCATGAATCCCAACGCGATCAACGCGAACAGGAGCCCCAGGCTTATGCCGTTGACGAGGTGCGGCAACAGGTTGATCAGGAAATCCATACTTGGCGACGCGTGGCGACGCACCGGCGATCTGGCCCCGGACAACGCAGACAGATCGCCTGTCCGCGTCGTCCGCTTGCCCCCGGCGCCCGCAAGCGCACGTTCACATTTCGTAGGTTGGCGTCGCTTCGTAGGACTCCAGCTTGCAGGCCCCCGCCGCGTCCGGATCCTCGACTTCCTTGGGCGCCAGCTTGGCCAGGATGCGGAAAATGTCGTCCTTCTCCGCGGGCGCGTCATTGTAGGTGGCCATGTAAAGCGTTTGCTGCATCTGGTGCGTGGCCGGATTCATGTACGCGTCGAAATCCTGCATCCGTTCCCGGGCGGGAACCTTGAGGCCTTCGAGTTCCTTGATCACGCGAATGTTGTTCGTGGTTCCCGCGCGCTCGACGGCGCGCAGCAATTCGCGGGTGGCCATGTAGCCGTTGTAATAGCAGTTGCCGGGCACCTTGATCTGGACGCCGGGGAAAGTGGTCTGGTACGCGGCGACGAATTCCTTCACGCCGGGTAATTCGAGCCGGTAATACCAGTTGGTGCCGAACACGCCGAAGATCGCTTCGGGTCCCAGGCCATAGACATCGGGCCAGTCCTGCTGATTGTTGATCCACGCCGGCGTCTTGTTCATCTTGAGCTGCACCACCTGCTGACGCAGCGCCTTGATGTCGTCGCCGCCGACGGCGGTCGCCACGACGTGCGGCTTGATCTGCTGGATCTTGAGGAGATAGGACGAAAAGTCGCGCGTGTTCTGCGGCACCAGCATTTCCTCGACGATGCTGCCGCCATTCGCCTCGACAATCGTGCGCATCGCCTTGGCGGTGCTATGTCCCCAGACGTAGTCGTTGGTCAGCATGACCCAGCGCTTGCCGTTGACCGCCATGGCGTTCTTGACGATGGCCAGCGCGAAGTTGGTGCCGTTGCCGTCCCAGACGAACTTGACCCTGTGGCAATCCTTCCCCGACTCGGTGGGAGAGCTCGAATTGCTGTTGAGATAGATGCAGCCGTATTTCTGCGCGACCTGCGAGATCGCGTTGGCAACGCCGGAGTGAATGGCGCCGATCAGGAAGGCTGCTTCGTTGCGTGTGATCAGGCGTTCGGCAACGCGGGAACCGGTGGCCGGCGTGGTCTCGGTGTCCATGTGGATGGCCTCCACCATGCGTCCCAGCACGCCGCCTTTGGCGTTGAATTCCTTGATCGCCATCATCGCGCCGAGACGCTCCTCCATTCCGCTCGCCGCGTACTGGCCACTCGCGTCCATCGTGAGTCCGATGACGAGAGGCTTCTTCTGCGCGGCCTGCGACCAGGCGTGGTTGTGCTTCCACGGCCCGAAAAAGGGCGCCGCACCGTAAGCGCCCGCAGTGGCGATTGCCAGCGCCGAGGCCTTGAGGATCCTGCGGCGTTGGCCATCCGCCGGCTTGTCGACCGGCGTCGCGTCCGGCGTGGCGTTCACATCCTTCTTCGTCTCGCTCATGTTGCCTCCTTCGTGCGCGTCGGTCGACGCATCAGTTGTCGTGGAACGGTCTCGATGCCGTTTTCAAATGCCGAATGTCGCAGGTACCGGTCAGCCGATAGCAGGAATCCGCTCGGCGGCGCTCGCCCGGGAAACACCCGAGCGTGCTTGTTTCCACAGCGCGACAAGCCGCGCGTATCGCTGCGCCACGCCGGCAATCACTTCTTCGTCGGTCAGGTCACCGGCGAACCACGCCGCCGCACTGTCCGCAAAAATCGAGCGCCCTACCGCAAACCCCTTGATCAGCGGGAAGCGCGCCGCGACATCGAATCCGCGCTGCAGATCCTCCTCGCTGGCCTCCAGTCCCAGGAGCAGCACGCCTCGGCACGTCGGGTCGTTCCGTGCGATGACGGACGTGATCGCTTCCCAAGTCGCGGGGTTCTGGCTCGGCGGCAGTTTCCACCAGTCGGGAACCACATCCGCCGCATAGATTTGCTCAAGCGCCCGCGCGACCGTCGTCGCGTCGACCGACATGTCGGCGGGCGGGATGACTTCGATCAGGAATTCATGCAGCGTTGCATTGCACGCGGCCTGCAGTTCGCGCAGACGTTCGATCTGCTGCTGCCTCAACTCCTTCGCGTCGTCCGGATGAAGGTAGACGAGGCACTTGGCGACATGCTCGCCGGGCCAGGTTCGCAAATGCAGACCGAGCGCGTTGCCTGCCTCGAACGCCAGCGGCCGTGAGCCGGGCAGTTCGACCGGCCGGGCAACCCACCAGCCGCTCCCGGTGAAGCCCGGGAATATCTCCTCGCCATAACGATCGTCAAGGATGATGCCAGCACCCGCCATGCCGTTGGCGCCTCGCCTTGCGCCTTCGGCAATAAGCTTCTTGCAGGCGGCAATCCGATCAGGTCCCGCCCCGTACGGTGCGGCCATGTCGACGAGCTGGACGCGATGGTCGAATGCGAGAACGGCGAGATCTTCCCAGCGACGTGTGCGCGTTGTATTCCTGTGCAGCCGCTCCAGGCGCAGATCCTCACGCAGCCGACGGGTGGCGGAGCCCTGCTCGAGAAACGCATTGAGCTCCACCCAGCTCGGCATGGCGGGCGCGCAACCGTGCCGCGACACCACCAGCGCGCCGCACGCGTTGGCATACGCGCAGCAACGCTCCATAGGCTCGTCGCGCAGCCAGCCGCGCAGGAATCCCGCCATGAACGCGTCACCAGCGCCCAGGATGTTGAACACGTCGACGGGGAAGCCCGGTCCCTTCAGGCCTTTCTCGAGGCTGTCGGGAATGGCTGCGGGGAAGACGACGCAGCCCATGGGTCCGCGTTTTACCACCAGCGTTCCTGCGCGTCAGTTCGCGCAGGCGCCGCAGCGCCGTCAGCGTATCCGTGCTTCCGCCGGCGATATGCATTTCCTCTTCGGTCCCGACGATGAGGTCGCAATGCGGAATCACCGTCTGCAGGTGGGCACTGACGTCGTTGGACTGCACATATCGCTGTTCCCCCAGCCCCGGGCTGGTAAGTCCCCACAGGACCGGCCGGTAGTCGATGTCCAGCGCAACGCGAGTACCGAGCTGGCGCGCATGCCTGCATGATCGCGGCGCAGGCAGCATAAGTCTGCGGCTGCGACAGATGCGTGCCGGAAATGCATACGGCAGTTGCGGACGCCAGAAACTCGGCGTCGAAGTCGCCTAGGCCGATGTTCATGTCCGCACACTGGTCACGGTAGAACAGCAGTGGAAACGTGTCGCGATCGCGAATGCCAAGAATGGCCAGCGCGGTAAGACGATGCGGGTCCGTGATCACGTGACTGACATCGACGCCTTCGGCGGCGAGCGTTTCGCGGACGAAGCGGCCGTTGTGTTCGTCGCCGACCCGCGTCAGCATCGCCGGCCGCAGACCCAGGCGTGCGGCGCCGATGGCGGTATTGGCTGGAGAGCCGCCCAGGTACTTGGCAAAGGTCTGCATGTCCTCCAGCCGGCCGCCGATCTGCTCGCCATAGAGGTCGACGGCAGCGCGGCCGACGCAGATGACATCGAGCGGTCGCGCGGACGTCATCCGCGGACCTTGCGCGCGCGCGGCGCCGATGCGCGGCGTTTTTCGACCGTTCCCGCCAGATGGTGGCCGGTGCTTACCACCAGCGCCTGGGCGAGACACAGGGGTGCTACGAGCGAACGGAACGGCCGGCTCGAGTCGTCACCCAGCTCGAAGGAAACGCGCGCATTCGCCTTCAGCGGGGACAGCGGACTATCGGTAATCGCAATGACGGGAACGCCACGACGATGGCAGTCGGCGGCGGCATCGATCACCCCAGCCGAATAGTTGCGAAAGCTCACGGCCACCAGGACCTCACTCGGTGTGATTCCGCGCACGAATTCGCCCAGCATGCCGCCGACGCTGTCGAGCAAGTGCGTGCGCAACTCGAGCTGGCTCAGCGCATACGCGAGGTAGCTTGCCACGGGAAAGGCGCGGCGCTGGGCAAGGACGTGAATATGCGTGGCGCGTCCGAGCAAGCGGATCGCCGCACTGAATTGCGCGGCCGTCACCGTCTCCTCGAGGTGGCCCAGTTCGGCGATGCCTTCGTTGACGGCCTGATGCAGCACGACCTCGGAGCCGCCCGGGCGATCGCCATTGCGCTTGCCTTGCCGCATTTGCTCGATGCGCTCGCGATAGCTTACCGATCGCTCGACCAGTCGCTCGCGAAAGATCTGCTGCATCTGCGTGAAGCCGCCGAAGTCGAGTGCATTGGCGAAGCGCACCATCGCGGACGGCTGGACCCCGGCCGCGTCCGCGATCGCGGCGACCGTTCCCAGCGCCAGCTCGTTGGGCCGGTCGAGCGCGAATCGCGCGATTCCCTGCAATTGCGGCGACATACCGGGGTAGCGCTCGCTCAACGCCTGTTTCAGTTCGTCGTAGTTGGTCGCTGGCATGGATCGGGACGGAAACGAATCGGAACGGATTAGAACAAATATTCTTGCCAGCAAAAATAATAGAACGTATATTCGCCGCTGTCCAGCGTTTGTTCCAGGTCGCCTTCTTGCCCATGCTTTTCTCGCGCCGCACCGCTCGTCCTTACCTGCCCATGCTGTTGCTGTTGGCCGGCTTGGCGACGGCGCCGCTGTGGCTGACCCGCATCGGCCTTTACCAGTACCTGGCGCTGGAAATCATGATCTGGATGATGTTCGCGCTTGGCTACAATCTGCTGCTGGGCTATGGCGGATTGCCGTCGTTCGGCCATGGCGCATTCTTCGGCATCGGCGCCTATGCCTTCGGGCTGCTGCAGCTGAAGCTTTGGCCCAACCTATGGTTCGACCTGGTTGGCGCGAGCGATCGTCGCCGCGTTCTTCGGTGCCGTGGTCGCCGCATTCATCTCGCATCGGCGCGGCATCTACTATGCGCTGCTGACCATCGCGTTCGGCCAGGTATTCTGGTTTGTATCGATCAAGTGGCACCGGGTCACCGGAGGCGAGGACGGGCTGCTCAATATCCGAAGGCTTCCGGCCGACCTGGGCGTCGTCAGCTTCGACCTGACGAACAACCTCGCCCTCTATTACTTCTCCTTCGTCGTCTTTGCCATCGTGGTGCTGGTGTTGTGGCGCCTCGTGCACTCGCCGTTCGGGCGCATCCTCACCGCCATCAAGCAAAACGAAGTTCGCGCCGCGTTCTTGGGCTACGACGTCTGGCTGTACAAGTGGCTTGCCTTCACGATTTCGGCGGCTGTCTCCGGTCTTGCCGGCGCGCTGTTCGCCATGGCGCAGCAATCGGCGTACCCGAACGTGATGAGCCTTCATTCGTCGGGCTTCGTGGTGATGATGGTGCTGATCGGCGGCGGCCTGGTGAGCTTCTGGGGACCCGTGCTCGGCGCGCTGTTCTTCATCCTCGCGCGCGACCTCTTGGGCGCCTATACCGAGACCTGGCTGCTCTGGTACGGACTGCTGTTCATGGCGATGGTGCTGTGGCAGCCCGAGGGCATCGCCGGCGCGTGGCGGATTTGGCGCCGGCGAATCGAGATCCGATCGCGGACCGTCCGCGCCGCGCCGGACGCGACCTAGCCATGGCGCTGTTCGAAGCTTCCCACCTGCACAAGCGCTTCGGTGACGCGGTCGTCCTGGAGGATATCTCGCTGTCGTTCGACGAGGGCCGCCTGTCCGGCATCATGGGACCCAACGGCGCCGGCAAGACGACGTGTTTCAACGTGCTGACGGGTCGCTACCGGCCCGACGGCGGCGAAGTGCGTTTTGCGGGCCAGGTGATCACGGGCGCCACACCGCGTGCGGTGGCGCGGCTTGGGATCTCGCGCTCGTTCCAGGTGATGAACCTTTTCAATGATTACTCCGCGCTCGACAACGTGCTGATCGGATTGCCGCGCGTGCGCGATCGCGGCTTCGACACGTGGCGGGACTTGGCGCAGGATTCCAGCGCCGAGCAGGAAGCCGCTGCCGTCCTGATGCGCGTCGGCCTGGCTGGACGCGAGCGCATCCCCGCCAAGAGCCTGTCGTATGGAGACCGGCGCGCGCTCGAAATCGGTGTCGCGCTCGCCGCTTCGCCGCGTCTGCTGTTCCTCGACGAGCCCACCGCGGGGTTGGGGACGGAAGCGACTGCGCGCCTGATTGCGCTGATCACCGAACTCAAGCACTCGCTGACGATGGTCGTGATCGAACACGACATGAACTTCCTGTTCGGCCTTGCCGACCGCATTTCGGTGATCCATTGGGGACAGGTGATCGCCGAAGGGACGCCAGACGAGTTGCGCCAGGATCCCTGGGTGCAGCGTTCGAATCTCGGCACGCTGGAGTCCTGATGCTCGCTGTCGAACACATCGACACGTATTACGGCGAGACGCAGATCCTGCACGGCGTGTCGCTCACGGCGCGCGCGGGTGAAGTGGTCGCATTGCTTGGGCCGAATGGCGCCGGAAAGACGACGACGCTGCGCTCGATACTGGGTCTCACGCCGGCGCGCGCGGGCACCGTCCATTTCGATGGCCGGGATGTGACGCGGGATGCCACGCATGAGATCGCCCGGCGCGGCATCGGCTGGGTCCCCGACGACCGGCGCATCTTCCCGACACTGACGGTGGCACGCAATCTCGCCATCGCCCGCAAGAAAACGCGCTTCAGGGGGTGGAGCGAGCAGCGAATGCTGCGACATTTTTACCGCGCTGCCCTATCTCATGCATCGCGAGTGCGAGAACCTGTCCGGCGGCGAGATGCAGATGGTCGCCATCTCACGGGCGCTGGTCGGCGCGCCTGGCTTGGTGCTGTTCGACGAGCCCAGCCAGGGCCTGGCACCCAAGGTCGTGCAGGACGTGATGCGCACGATACTGCGGCTGAAGGGCGAAGGGATCGCCGTGCTGATCGTCGAGCAGAACGTCGAGAGCGCGCTGGCCGTCGCCGATCGCGCCTACATCATGAACCACGGCACCATCGTGCATGAAGGCGACGCCGCGACGCTTCGCGCGGACGCGACGCTGCGCGCCCGCCTGCTCGGGATCTGAGCAATGGCCGCCCCGCTTCTCTCGCTGCAGAACGTCGCCAAGCGTTACACGCGCGGATTCATGAGCCGCGAAGTCACGTTCTCGCTGGAGGCCGACTTCACCGCCGCTTCACCGGAGATCATCGGTGTCATGGGGCCCAACGGCTCCGGCAAGACCACGCTGTTCGAACTCATCACCGGCAGCAACCTGCCTTCTTCCGGAAAGGTGCTGGTCGCCGGCCGCGACATTCACCGGGTCCGCTACCGCGAGCGCGATCGGCTGGCAATCCACTATCACCAGTCGTACCAGGTGCGCGCCTGGAAACGCACGCGACCGTCGTTCATGCTCGAGCCGGCAGCAAGCGAACGCCCGCGCGTTCACCTCTTTGACGAACCGCAGTTCAACACGCAGGATGGCTATATCGGCTTCATGGTGCAGTTCTTCCGCAAGCTCCGCGCCGAAGGCAACCTGGTCTTCGTATGCCTGCATCCGAACGAGTCATGGCACCTGGACATCCTGCGCGAAACCTGCGAGCGCTTCATATTCGTCGACGCCGGACGGTTGACCCACGCGGCGGATTTCGCTACGTTGCAAGGCGACGAGCGCGTGCGGAGGTACCTGGGCACGCTGGCTCGCGCATGATCCCGGAGGAGCGATGGACCTGACCACCCTCGAACGATTGCCGCTGTGGATCGGCGGCAAGGCAACCGCCGCGACCACGCAGCGCTACGCAGAGGTCACCAATCCGGCAACCGGCGAAGTGATCCGGCATGTGCCGCTGGCCAATGCCGCGGACGTCGACGCCGCCGTTGCGGCAGCCAAGGCTGCGCTCCCCGCATGGAGAAATTTTCCCGCGCTGCGCCGCGCGCGGATCCTGATGCGGTTCCGGGAGCTCATGGAGCTTCACCGCAAGAATTTGGCGGCCGTCATCACGCAGGAGCATGGCAAGACGCTCGCCGATGCCGAAGGTGAAGTCACCCGGGGCATCGAAGTGATCGAATTCGCTACCGGTATTCCGCACTTGCTGAAAGGCGAGTTCAGCGAGAGCGTCGGCACCGAGGTCGACAGTTTTTCGCTGCGCCAGCCGGTCGGGGTGTGCGCGGGAATCACTCCGTTCAATTTTCCGGCGATGGTCCCGCTGTGGATGTTTCCTGTCGCGATCGCGTGCGGCAACACATTCGTGCTGAAGCCATCGGAGCGCGATCCGTCACTGTCGCTGCGCATGGCGGAACTGCTCCGCGAGGCGGGTCTGCCGGACGGCGTGTTCAACGTCGTCCACGGCGACAAGACGGCGGTCGATGCGCTGCTCGCGCACCCGGACGTCAAGGCGGTTTCCTTCGTAGGTTCCACTCCGATCGCCCGATACATTTACGAAACCGGCGCGCGCAACGGCAAGCGCGTGCAGGCGCTGGGCGGCGCGAAGAATCACGCGGTGGTGCTGCCTGATGCGGACCTCGCGTTCGCGACTGAAGCGATCATCGGCGCCGGCTATGGCTCGGCAGGCGAGCGCTGCATGGCGATTTCGGCAGTGGTCGCGGTGGGCGAAGCTGCCGACCCCTTGGTCAAGCGTCTGGCCGACCGCGCGGCGCGCGTGACGGTGGGACCGGGCACGGCGCCAAACATCGAAATGGGGCCGGTCGTCACCCGGGCCGCGCGCGACCGCATTGTCGGCTGCATCGATGGCGGCATCGCCGAAGGCGCGACGCTGGTCGTGGACGGACGCGGCGTCGCAGTTCCGGGCCATGCCGACGGCTTCTTCGTCGGACCCACGCTCTTCGACCACGTCACACCGACGATGGGCATCTATCGCGAGGAGATCTTCGGACCCGTTCTCGCGGTGGTGCGTGTCGAATCGCTCGCCGATGCCATCGCTCTCATCAACGCCAATCCTTACGCCAACGGGACCGCAATCTTCACGCGCTCCGGGCATGCCGCGCGCCGCTTCCAGCAGGACGTTGAAGTCGGCATGGTCGGCGTCAACGTACCCATTCCGGTGCCGATGGCGTTCTATTCGTTCGGCGGCTGGCGCGGTTCGCTGTTCGGCGACCTGAACGTCCATGGTATGGACGGCGTGCGCTTCTATACGCGACTGAAGACGTTGACGTCGCGTTGGCCCGATGACGGCAGCGCAGCGCCGGGCTTTCACATGCCCATGCTGGGCTGAAGCCGGCGCTGCGCTAACGCGGATAGATCGCGCCGAGCACGCGCGGTCCGCGTGCGCCCGTCACCGTAGCAAGATTGCCTGGACGGCCGGCGATCGTCTCGCGGGCCAGCCACGCAAACGCCAACGCTTCCACCTGTTCCACAGCGACGCCGTGTTCGGCGGTAGTCGCCACGGTCCGGTTGTCGAGCTCCGCGCCGAGCATCCGCATCAGCGCGCCGTTATTGGCGCCGCCGCCACAAACCAGGACTTCCGTGGCCCCCGCGGCGTGGGCGCGTATCGCATCGGCGATGGTTCGCGCGGTAAGCGCAGTAAGCGTCGCCTGCGCATCTTCGATCGCGCCGGACCAGCGCGCGCGCGCCAGCGCAGCATCGAGCCAACCGGCGTTGAACAGGTCGCGCCCGGTGCTCTTGGGCGGTTCCTGCGCAAAATAGGCTTCCGCGAGCAACGCCTGCAGCAGCGGCGCGTTCACGCGGCCTTGCGAGGCCAGCGTGCCGTTCGCGTCGAACGGTTGCCCGCGGTGACGCGACGCCCAGAGATCCATGAGCACGTTGCCGGGACCTGTGTCAAAGCCTCCAACCGCACCGCGCGGCGGCAACGTGGTGACGTTGGCGATGCCGCCGATGTTGACGACAACGCGGTGGTACGCCGGATCACCGAACAGCGCCGCATGGAACGCCGGAACAAGTGGTGCACCTTGTCCGCCGGCGGCGATGTCGCGGCTGCGAAAATCGGCGACGACCGTGACGTAAGCCTGCTCCGCAATCCTCGCGGGATTGTTGACCTGCAGCGTCCACCCTTGCTCCGGACGGTGCCGCACCGTCTGGCCATGGACGCCCGCGGCGACCAGGTCGTGTGGCGCCACGCCAGCGGCAATACACACGCTCTTAATTGCGTGAGCATAGAGATCGGCGAGAGTGATGGCCGCTCGCGCTGCCCGCGCAATTTCGTCTGTGCCCGGCGCCTGCAGCGCCAGCAATTGTTCGCGCAGTCCGGAAGGAAAGCTGACGTGGGTCGCGCTGAGCGTGGCGATAGACCGGCCAGGTCCTGCGGAAAACTCCGCAATCACCGCGTCGATGCCGTCCAGACTTGTGCCGGACATCACCCCCGCAAAGAGCTCGCGACTGGCCGCCACAGGCACTGCGCTAGGCAGCAATGGCGCGGAGTGCGCCGTGCGCTAAAATCGGGGGCTTGCGTGCGGCCAAGAGTGGAAGCTCCTTCGTTGGAAACCACCGGAGGGGGAGTGCCGCGATTCTAACAAACAGTCGGCCCGCGATACCTTCCGTGGCCGACCCATCGGTACCGCAATGTCCAATAGCCCAAAGCCCGTCGACGTCGAACACCAGCTTGCCGTATTCAAGCGGGGCGCCGACGAGCTCCTGGTCGAGTCCGAGGTCGCCGACAAGCTGAAGCGTGCCCAGTCGGAGAATCGGCCCCTGCGCATCAAATTGGGCCTCGACCCCACCGCGCCGGACATCCACATCGGTCATACGGTCGTGCTGAACAAGATGCGCCAGATGCAGGACCTCGGTCATCACGTGATCTTCCTGATCGGCGATTTCACGTCGATGATCGGCGACCCGTCGGGACGCAATGCGACGCGGCCCCCGCTGACGCAGGAGCAGATTGTCGCCAACGCCCAGACCTACCATGCGCAAGCATCGAAGGTGCTCGATCCGGCCCGCACCGAAATTCGCTACAACTCCGAGTGGTGCGAACCGCTCGGCGCCGCCGGCATGATCAAGCTGGCCGCGAAATACACGATGGCGCGGATGCTGGAGCGAGATGACTTTGCCAAGCGCTTCAAGGCCAACCAGCCCATCGCGATCCATGAGTTCCTGTACCCGCTGATGCAGGGCTACGACTCCGTCGCGCTCAAGTCGGACATCGAGCTTGGCGGCACCGATCAGAAGTTCAACCTGTTGGTCGGGCGCGAGCTGCAGCGGCATTATGGCCAGGAACCGCAGTGCATCCTGACGATGCCCTTGCTCGAAGGGCTGGATGGCGTGGAAAAGATGTCGAAGTCGAAGGGCAACTATGTCGGCATCACCGATCCCCCGGCAGACATGTTCGGGAAGCTGATGTCGATCTCCGACGAGCTCATGTGGCGCTACTACGAGCTGCTTTCATTCCAGCCGATGAGCGAGGTGCTGGCGCTGAAAAAGGCGTGCGCGGAAGGCCGCAATCCACGCGACGCGAAGGTGATGCTGGCCAAGGAAATCGTCGCGCGCTTTCATTCGGCGGCTGCCGCGAACGACGCGCTGGCGGCATTCGAATCGCGCTTCAAGGACGGCGCCATGCCCGCCGACATGCCGGATATGACGATCCGGGCGCCGCTCCCCGCGGACGGGGCCCAGGGCGTCGCCGGCATTCCGGTCGCACAACTGGCCAAGCTGGCCGGCATCGTCGAATCGACATCGGAAGCCCTGCGATTGATCGCTCAGGGTGGATTGCGAATCGACGGCGACGTGGTAACGGACAAGGCCCGCTTGATTCCCGTCGGTGCGACGGTTGTCGTGCAAGCGGGCAAGCGGAAATTCGCGCGGGTTACGATTTCCTGATCCGGAAAATGGCGCCGCAATGATCAGAAGTACTGCAGCCGTGCTGGCCGGCCTCCTGGCGTGGATTGTCGTCGCGACACTGCTCAATCTCGCGATGCGCGTGACGTGGCCCGACTACGCGGCAGCGGAGATTTCCAAAGCGTTCACGCTCGCAATGCTTGGGGCGCGACTCGTGATCGGCGCGGTTTCCACGGTGTGCGCAGGCTTCGTGAGCGCGTGGGTCGCCCGGCGTGCGGGCATGCCGGCGGCAGTGCTCGGTATGCTCCTTTTACTCTGCTTCATCCCGGTCCATTACACGCTGTGGAACGTGTTCCCACTCTGGTATCACGCCGCGTTCCTGATCTCGCTCATTCCCCTCTCACTGCTCGGCGCGCGGTGGCGGATGGGGATGGGCATGGGCATGGCAACGCCAACGCGTCCGTCCTGATGAGTCGCGCTAGGACATGCCGGGGTTGCCGCGCATGCCCTCGATCACAGGTACATTGGGCCGCTTCACCTTGATGGTCTTTTGCGAGCGAAGGTAGCGCGCGCAAACATCCCAGATCGTCTCGCCCCCTGCCGCGCGGGTCTCCTCTGCCACCGACGCCCAGCCCGCGACCTTGTATTTGCGATCGGCCTCGATCGACTTGCCACCTAATTCCATGCGTGAGATCCGCTTGCCCATCACGGCATTCGGATCGATGGCGTAGGTCATGCCGCCCACCCGGACCATGTCCCCACCCTGCTGGTAGTACGGATCGGGATTGAACAGGTTGTCGGCGACGTCCTCGAGAATGGTCTTGATCGTTTCGCCCGTGTATTCGCTGACCGTCACGGTCGGATAGGTGATCGCCGTCTGGTCCATCAGGTCTTCCATGCGGATCGCCTGGCCGGGCAACAATGCGGTGCCCCACCGGAATCCGGGCGAGAATGCGATGGGGGTTTCCTTCTCGGCCATCAGCGCGTCGAGGATCAGCTGGTCCGCGGTGCCGTTGAAATTGCCGCGCCGGTAAAGCAGCCCTTCGGTGACGGCGAGTCTCTCGTCGAGTTTCGCCTTGAACGGCGCGCGCACCGCGCGAATGTGCTCGGCCATCGTCGCTTCGGGCGGCAATAATCTGCTGAAGACAGGCAGCAGGCGATAGCGGAAATCGGCTACCTTGCCGCCCGCCACCTCCAGGTCGAGAACCGCAAGAAATTTGCCGTTGCTGCCAGCGTTGGTGACCACCGTCCTGCCGCCCGGATTGGCCACGATCGTCGGCCGCGGAACGCCATCGTGCGTATGCCCGCCGAGGATCACGTCGATGCCGGTGACCCGCGATGCCAATTTGAGGTCGACATCCATGCCGTTGTGGGACAACAGCACCACGGCCTGCGCACCCTTGGCCCGCGCCTGGTCGACAACTTTTTGCAGCGACTCCTCCTGGATGCCGAATGTCCATTCGGCGACGAAGTAGCGCGGATTGGCGATCGGCGTGTAAGGAAAGGCCTGTCCAATGACGGCCACCGCCACGCCGTTGACCGTTCGCATCGTGAAAGGCGGAAACACTTCGTCGCCAAAATCCGCGGTGCGGATGTTTTGCGCGATGAACTCGATGCGCCCCGCGAAATCCTTCGCGACCACTTCCTTTACGCGTTCGGCGCCATAGGTGAATTCCCAGTGCCCAGTCATGATGTCGACGCCAAGCAGCTTCTGCGCCTCGATCATGTCCTGGCCCCGCGTCCACAACGCGGTTGCCGATCCCTGCCACGTGTCGCCGCCGTCGAGAAGCAGTGCGCCCGGCCGCGTCGCCCTGAGCTTGGCGATGAGCGTCGCCAGATGCGCAAAGCCGCCCATCGCGCCGTATGCGGCGGCGGCACGCGAGAAATCGAGGCTGGTAAACGCGTGCGCGTCGCGGGTGTTCGGCGGGATGCCGAAAAATCGCAGCAGGTGTTCGCCGACCAGGTGAGGCGGCTGGCCGCGCGCCGCGCCGACGCCCAGGTTCACGCTCGGCTCGCGGTAATACATCGGCAGCAACTGGGCGTGCGTGTCGGTGAAATGCAGCAGGCTGACGTTGCCGAATGTCGGGATGCCCTCGTAAAAATGCGTGCCGGCGGCGAGGTCGAGCGCCTGCCCATCGGTGACCGGAAGGCCCGCAGCAGCGGCGGCGGCAATGGCGTGCAGGAAATCGCGGCGGTTCATGGAACGCCAAAGTCGCTGGATCCTCGCCGACGCGAGGATGACATCGCGAACGCCAGGAAAGTAACGTCACTGGATTCCCGCCTTCGCGGGAATGACATTGCGAGCTTCGTTCGCAATGTCACTTGTTGACGGGCGATGCGGGATCGGTCAGTAGCGCGACAAGGTCCTTGACTTGCTGCTCGGAGAGAATCTGGCTGTGCCCGAAACGCGGCATGTTGGAGCATGCGCTGTACGCATCGGCGTTCCAGATCTTGCCGTAGGCGTACTTGCGAGTTTCGTCGGTGTATCCGCGCAGCTTGGCGAAGCCCAGCAATGACGGGCCAATGGTGCCGAACGATACTTCCTGCGGAGAAATCTGGTGGCACGCATAGCAATTGCCGCCGACAGGACCCTTGGGATCGTCGGAGAACTGCTTGCCACGACCTTCCTGCGCCACCCTTTCGCCGTTTTTCCAGTCACCCAGCCACTGTCCATCGGTGGGCCACCTGATCGAAGCCATGTTCAGCTTTTCGATCATCTCGGCGACGTCTTTCGGCAGAGGCTTGTTCGCGTACAACGTGCACAGCCTCTGCGTCTCGTCCTGGTCCAGGCGATCGAGTCCGGCCTGGCCGTTCGCCTTGAACGATGCCTTGAGCACCGCCGCAGCGCGACTTGAGAGTCTCGGCATCCGAAGGGGTCGTCGCGCAGCCGATCATGATGGCGGCAAGTACGCCCGCGGTAAGCCACGTCGCCATCCGCTTCCAATTGCGCACGCGTCAGGTTCCCTTCAGCGCTTGATTGCCGGCGCCGCGAATTCGGCTCCGTTGGCGTTGCGGGCGAGATACATCGTCAGCGCGATCGACGCATCCGAACCGTAAAGAAGTTCGGGAAAGCGCTGCTGACGGAAACAATCGAAAAGCCGCCACTGGAACGATCGCAACTCGCCCTGCGACACCCGATAGGCGGGCCAGGTCGTATAGGCCTTTTGCGCGCCCTCGAGGGTCGTCAGGTTCGGCAGGTCCTGCAGCCTGATGCGCTTGCCGTCATCACCGTGACACGTGAGGCACGAGAAGTCGTGCGTCCCGCCCCGATAGACGAACATCTTGCCGCCAAGGAGGTATGCCTCCTGCTCTTTCGGGTGCTTCACGCTCACGTTCATCTTCACGCCGCGAGACGCCGCCGTGACGTAGGCGACTACCGCCTCGATGTCGGATTTGCGCTCGTTGCCACTGCCGAACGGACTCTTCCTGGCGTCGGCTTCGCTGAAGCCCTGCTGCGCGACCATGCAATACACAAGGCGCGTCTCGAGGTCCATCACGCGGTCGGCGTCGGCGAAATAGCGCGGCAATTGCGCGTAGGCGCCCTTCACGACGCCCGGTCCCAAGCCCAGGTCGCACTGCGCAAACGCCACCTGTTTGGGTCCGCGCGGCTGCGTCCATAGACCCTCGCCGCGCACCTCCCACAGCTCTGCCGGATTACCATCCTGCAGCGCGGCGCGATACTTGGCGATCTCGTCAACCGCGGATGACTGCGCACTGGCGCTCTGCAGAAACCCGGTCATCACCAACAGCGCGACGGCCAATGCCAATCCGCGGCGAACCGGTGCGCGCAGGTTCGAGCTGCTGTGCATTACGCTGCGACCAGAGCAGTCATGCGATGAGCGCCTCATCGGTGCGCTTGTCGCCCCGATTGTCCGTCCACGTGACCTGCACCTTGTCTCCCTTGGCGCCGCCCTTGAACTTGAACGACAGGAAAGGGTTCTGCGCGATTGCCGTGCCCCACTGTGCCGAGAGCACGGTCTTGCCGGCGTGAGTGACCGTGACGTTCTGAATGAACCAGGCGGGAATGACCTTGCCTTGCGCGTCCTTGCGCTGGCCGGTCTCCATCTGGTGGCCCATCAGCACCTTCACCTCGGTCGAGTCACCGACCAGGTTGGCGCGGATGCGCATCGGATCTGCCATGTCTGCTCCTGAAAGACGGGCCAACCGCACGGCGTCAGCCGCCGCAGCCACCCAGCGTGACCTTGATTTCCTTGGACGCCACGTAGAATTTCCCGTCGGCCTTCACCAACGCATAGACGTTGGACGTCTGCGCCATCTTGACCCGCGTCGCAAGCGATGGCTCGGTACCCGGCGGAATCTCGAAAATCGCCGCAAGCATGTTCGGATTTTTCTCGATCAGGATGGCGATCGATTCGGTCTTGGGAATCGCGCTGGTCACGCCGACCGGCACGACCGCGCCGTTCTCGGCGATGTCGGGTGTCTGGAAAAACGAGATGCCGATATTCTGCACGGGCGTGCTTCCACCCAGCACCTTCACAGTATCGGCCAGCGAATGCGTGTCGAACGCCGCTTCGTTCCAGGCTTCGGCCGCCTGGGCGTCTCGGGACGGCAGCCAGCCAGCGGCCGCGAGCAGCGCAGCAAGCGTCGCGCCTCCACCCGATTTCAGAACCTGTCTGCGTCGAATATCCATATGCAATTTCGCTCGCACTCGATGTATCCCTGTACCCCGGATTCTAGCCCCATTTCGGCTAGCTGGTCATCGCCGCAGCATTCAGCAAACCGACGGCAACGGCCAAGGCAGCGAGCAGCGATGCGCTGGATACCCGTCCCGACTTGATCGCGTCGGGAAAATGCGGCACCGCCTTGGCAACCACGAAATAGACGACGAGTTGCACGACCATCGCGATCGCGCCCCAGGCCAGCATGTCCACGACCGAGACGCTTTGCGAGATCGCGCGCGACAATGGCAGCACATAGCCGATCGTGGAACCTCCCAGCGAAATCGCCGCCGCCGAATTGCCTTCGCGAATCAGCGCCAATTCGTTGTAAGGCGTCACGGCAACGTAGATCGCCAGAAACACCGCGAGCAACAGCAACCCGAGCGCGAAACACAACAGGAACAGGGGCAGGCCTGCAAGGATTTGGGAGAGCGGCATCATGAACCTCGTGGGTGGCTTGGAGGAAACCTAGACGAAATAGTGGGGCACGAAACGGCTGGTGTTGCGGGTGATCGGGCTTTCGTCTTCCCGAAGGCCAATGCCAGCGGGCTCGTCGCCGACGATCCATGCACCGATCGTCACGTAGTCGTCGCCAAAGCGGGGAATCGGCGCGTAACCCTGGTAGATGCGCCCTTCGCCGCCATAGTCGCCTTCCGCCGTGATCGTTTCGCTGCCACGATGGACGACAACGTTGGCGCCCTCGCGCGACAACAGCGGCTTCTCCACGTAGTCGCCCGTGATTCTTCCTGCGTCAAAAAAAGCCGGCAACAGGTTCGGATGGTTCGGGAACAGCTCCCACAGGATGGGCAGCAGTCCCTTGTTCGACAACAGCATCTTCCATTCGGGCTCGATGACCCGCAGCGAAGACGCGAGCAGATTCGGGCCATAGGTTTCCGTCGCCAGCCATTCCCAGGGGTAGAGCTTGCACAGCAAGCGGATTTCGTTGTTCGCGCCGTCGACGAAGTTGCCGGTCGTGGCATCCCAGCCGATATCCGCAATCGCCACGAAGCGAGCCTCCACCCCGCCCTGGGTGGCGACGTCGCGCAAGTAGTCCAGGTTGCCGCAATCTTCTTCGCTGTCGCCCGCGCAGGTGAAATACACCGGCGTGTTCGCCGACCAGACGATTGCAAATGCGCGCCAGCTTGCGATCAACTTTTCATGCAGCGAATTGAATTGGTCGGCGTCGGGATTCCCGGGACGGATTGCCTGCTCGAGCCAGCGCCATTGCGCCACCGCCGCTTCGAGCAATGCGGTAGGCGTGTCGGCGTTGTATTCGAGAAGCTTGGGCGGCCCGTTGCCGTCCCAGGCGAAGTCGAAGCGGCCGAAGAGCGTCAGATCCTTCGCACGCCAGGACCGTGCGACACGGTCGCGCCACGCCTGGGGTATCGCCAGCGCGTCGAAACGATTGCGCGTGACAATGTGCTCGGCCGCGTCGAGGCAGCGCGCATGCAGCTCGCCGGCAGCCGCCTCAAGGGTGTCGATTTCCTCCGCCGTAAACCGGTAGCAACGGGACTCGTCCCAATACACGCCGTCGATCGAGTGGTAGGAAAACCCGATCGCTTCGCAATCCTCACGCCAATTCGCGCGCGGCGTGCGCATCTCGCGGATCATGACGAGGACGATCCATGCGAGCCGAACCCGCCGTGGGAAATGCTGTGCGAGGATGAGCTGCCGCTGCCGCCGCCGCCGGAATGGTAGCCACCCGAGCTGCCGCCGCCGTAGTGTCCCCAGTAGCGAGTGGTTCCGCCATTGCGATCGGTTGCCTGCTGCTCCTCACATTCCCTGGGATCGCCCCAGTCGGCCAGGCAGGCCTCCTTGGATGCGTAGGCAGCACGACGTCCTGAATTGGAATTGTCCGAGCAGCCGGCGAGCGCCGCGGCGCCGAGCAGAACCAGCGTGACGCAAGCCGAAGATTTACGGGGACGCGACATGGCAGTCGGATGATACCGCCGCCGACGATGCGCTAGCCCTCCGCAGGGCCGTTCCCTGGACGGTCGAGCGGGGTTAGTGAATCACCGCGCTGGAGAGGAACCTTACGACGGAGCCGCTCTTCAGGCGAAACACGCCCTCGCCCAGCAATTCGGCGTCGTCGATTTCTTCACGCGTCAGGTCGATTTCGGTTTCGCCCCGGCGCGCTTCGAGCACCACATCGTCGGCCGTGGTGAATTCGTCGGGCACGCGCAGGTACCCCGTCTGGAACATCACGCCGTCGATGATCACGAAATCGGCGCCAGACATGGTTTCGATCAGCTTGTTTTCCGTCAGTTTCATCACGGTCCGGCCCTTCCAATGGCATTGGGGGCAGGCCGATTCCGGCCCGTCGACCCCTTGGTTCCCATATGGAGGGGGTTGCGCCCGGGTTCAAGACCGACCGGTTCAACGCCGCATGGGTCAAGGCCACGCGGCCTCTGGCGTCGGTCCTGCCTAGGAGGAGACCAGCACGCGCACGAAATTGGGCAACGCCAGCGCGGCCCGATGCATGTCGCCGTTGTAATACTGGAGATTCCTGATCCCGCGCTGGGCAATGCGGCGGTCGATGTCGAGGATGGACATGCCCTTGGGATCGAGGCTCGCCGAGCAGCACGCCATCATCCACAGCCCGCCATAGAGGGGAATTGACGTCAGATAGGGCGTCACCACGGCGAACGCGCCACGCAGGTTTGCCAACGCCTCGCGCACGCGTTCAGGATGGGCTATCGGGCTCGCGATATGCAGCGACATGGCACCGGTCGGCTTCAGGCGTGCGGCGCACGCGCGATAGAACTCCTGCGTATACAGCGACGTCGACGGCCCGCCGGCGTCCGTCAGGTCGAGGACGATCAGGTCGAACTGCTCGATCGCGTTGCGTACGTACGCAAAGCCGTCCTCGATCTTCAGCGTCAGCCGGGGATCGTCGAAGGCGCCGCGGTGCACCTCCTGCAGATATTTCTTCGCAATATCGACGACGGCCAGGTCGATTTCACACAACGTGACCGATTTGATCGACGGGTGCTTCAAGAGCTCCTCGGCGGAACCGCCATCGCCACCGCCGACGATCAGCGCGCTGACCGGCGACGGGTGCGTGATCGCCGGCAAGTGAACAAGGTTTTCGTGATAGAAGAACTCGTCCTTCTCCGACGTCATGAAATGTCCGTCGAGTCGGAACAACTTGCCGAATTGCGCCGTGTCGTGCACCTCGATCGCCTGGAACGGCGACGTGAACTTCTCGTACTGTCGCGACGACTTCACGGAAAATGCCCAGTCGTCGGTAAGATTCTCGATCAGTGTGCCGGGTGCGGCGTCGCCGGGTGTTTTGGCGCCAGGATCCTGCCGGTCAGGCATCCTTGCCTCCGCGATGGATGGCCTGGAACCGCGTGCGCTTCGGTTTCAATGCAGCTTCCAGCACCCGGAAGACATGCTCCGCCTTCGCGGTATTGTCGGTCTGGAGGTTGCAAACGTACACATCGACCGTGACGAAACCGGCCTCGGGCCACGTATGGATGGCGATGTGCGATTCGGCAAGCAGGACGGTCCCCGTGACTCCCTGCGGCTCGAACTGGAAAAAACTCTCGCCGACGACGGTCAGTCCCGAGTCTCGCGCAGCGTCGATGCACAGTTTGCGCAACGGTCCGGCTTGCGTGAATTCCGGCGTATCGGCAGGGCAGTCATACCATTCGCCTAACAGATGGATTCCGTCCATTAGTCGTTCCCTCGTATGCGGCGGCTCGCCACTTCGGTGCAGGCTTCCGCGTGCGGGCTTGCGCGCGAGGCAACTCGGCCCACTTTTCATTGCCGCGCCATTGGAGAATCGGCGCGGAAAATTTGTTCAAAACTAAACACGCGATTATTGCACAATTTTCGTGCCAAAGCGATAATTTCGGGTTGCGCCACATTTGCATTGCGTTCAAGTCACGCACGCCTTCCCTCAAGCACCCATCAATCTGGAAAGTTCGAAAATGACCATTTCCGCCACGGGCGAGCGCGCCTCCGACAAGCAGTTGGCAAACGCGATCCGCGCATTGGCAATGGACGCCGTGGAAGCCGCAAAATCGGGCCATCCCGGCATGCCGATGGGAATGGCTGAAATCGCCGTCGCATTGTGGAATCGGCACCTGCGCCACAATCCGGCAAATCCGCAATGGGCGAATCGCGATCGTTTCCTCCTGTCCAACGGGCATGGCTCGATGCTGCAATACGCGCTGCTGCATCTGACCGGCTATGACCTGCCCATGGCGGAACTGCGCAATTTTCGCCAGCTGCATTCGAAGACGCCGGGGCATCCCGAAGTTGGCGTGACACAGGGGTGGAGACGACCACCGGTCCGCTGGGCCAGGGGCTGGCCAACGCGGTCGGCATGGCGCTCGCGGAAAAGCTGCTGGCTGCGCAATTCAACCGGCCGGATCACACGATCGTCGATCACCACACGTACGTGTTTCTGGGTGACGGCTGCCTGATGGAAGGCATTTCGCACGAAGCTTCGTCTCTCGCCGGCACGTGGCAACTGGGCAAGCTGATCGCGTTCTACGACGACAACGGGATCTCCATCGATGGCCATGTGACGGGCTGGTTCACCGACGACACGCCGCGACGCTTCGAAGCCTACGGCTGGCATGTGATCCCCCGGATCGACGGTCATGACGTGGATGCGGTCGATGCAGCCATCGAAGCCGCCAAGGCCGTCACCGACAAGCCAACGCTCATCTGCTGCAAGACGATAATCGGCAAGGGCGCGCCCACGAAAGCGGGAACGGAAGCGGCGCATGGTGCCGCGTTGGGAGAGAAGGAAATCGCGGGAACACGCGCCGCTCTCGGCTGGTCGTATCCCCCGTTCGAAATTCCCGCTGATATCTACGCCGCGTGGAGCGCGCGCGAATGCGGCGCGTTGCTCGAATCGGACTGGGACGCGACGTTTGACGCGTATTGCACGGCCCACCCGGCGCTGGCGGCTGAATTCCTGCGCCGGATGAATGGCGCGATGCCCGCCGATTTTGCGGCAGCGGCCAAGGCCTTTGTCGCTGCTCAGGCGGCGAAAGGTGAAACCATCGCCACGCGCAAGGCGTCGCAACAGGCGATCGAGGCCTTTGCGCCGCGCCTGCCCGAATTGATCGGCGGCTCGGCCGACCTCACGGGTTCGGTGTTCACCAATTGGACCGGATCCGTGCCGGTCATGGAGTCCTGGTCAGGCAACTACGTCAACTACGGCGTGCGGGAGTTCGCGATGAGCGCGATCGCCAATGGGCTCGCGCTGCACGGCGGCTTCATCCCCTACGTGGGCACCTTCCTCACATTCTCCGACTATTCGCGCAATGCGCTGCGGATGGCGGCGCTGATGAAATTGCGCACGCTGTTCGTGTTCACGCACGATTCCATCGGGCTGGGCGAAGACGGGCCAACGCACCAATCAGTCGAGCACACCGCGTCCCTGCGACTCATTCCCGGGATGGACGTATGGCGGCCGTGCGACACCGTGGAGTCGGCGGTGGCGTGGAGTCATGCGATACAGCGCCGGCATGGCCCGAGCTGCCTTCTGTTCACGCGCCAGAACGTCCCTTTCGTGCCGCGCGACGCCGCCGCCATGGCGGGGATCGAACGCGGCGGCTATGTGCTCTCTGATTTCGCGGCCGGCCAGCCCGGCGAGCGCGTCGTGATCATCGCCACCGGTTCGGAAATTGGACTGGCGCTGGGCGCGCGCGACGCGCTGGCAAAGGACGGCGTCAACGTGCGCGTGGTTTCGATGCCCTGCACCAGCATTTTCGATCGGCAGGACGCCGCTTACCGCGCGGCGGTGCTGCCGCAGGACATTCCGCGCATTGCCGTCGAGGCCGGTGTCACCGACGGCTGGCGCAAGTACGTCGGCGCCGTCGACGATGCGAAGGCTGCCGTCGTCGGCATCGACACCTTCGGAGAGTCCGCGCCTGCCCCCGCATTGTTCAAGCATTTCGGCTTCACCGTCGACAACGTGGTTGCCGCCGTCCGGCGCGTGCTGCAAGCGGAATGAGACCGCGCGGATGAGCGATATCATCATTCGCCCGGCGACGCCGGCCGACGCCCCGGCGATCGCGCAGGTGCGCGTGGACGCATGGCGGACGACCTACAAGGGAATGATCCCGGACACCTACCTCGCCGCGATGAAAGTCGAGGACAGCACGGTGCTTTGGGAAAAAGTCCTCAGCGCGCCCCGCAATTCGACCAGCGTGTTCGTGGCAACGGACGGAAGCGGCGTCGTGGGTTTCGCGGCCGGCCACATGCTTCCCGAGCCGAAGCACGGGCTCAATGCGGAATTGTCCGCCGTGTACCTTGTGCGCGATGCGCAGCGCGCCGGAATCGGCACGCGGCTGGTCGCCACTGTGGCGGCCGCCCAGCGCGCCCTCGGTGCCACCGGTCTCATCGTCTGGGTCATCGCCGGCAACAAGCCCGCTCGAACATTCTATGAAAAGCTCGGCGCCGAACTGCTCGTCGAGCAGGCCTTCACATGGGATGGCATGGATCTGGTCGAGACCGGTTATGGCTGGAGCGACCTGGATACACTCGTCGCGGCGGCCGATCCTTCCGCCGTACTGCACTGACCGAAACGCCATTAGCCTGAACATGCTGCATCGCGGATATCACTGGAGAATTGCATGACCATCAAAGTTGCCATCAACGGCTATGGCCGCATCGGCCGCAACATCCTGCGCGCGCACTACGAAGGCGCTCAATCGGGCAAGCCCAAGCACGACATCGCGATTGTCGCGATCAACGACCTGGGCAGCCCCGAGACCAATGCGCACCTCACCCGCTACGACACGGCGCACGGCAAGTTTCCCGGCAACGTGACAGTCGACGGCGACGCCATGGTCGTCAACGGCGACCGGATCAAGGTATTCGCGCAGCGCGATCCTGCAACGCTGCCGTGGGGCACGCTGGGCGTTGACGTCGTTCTCGAGTGCACGGGTCTGTTCACCACGAAGGAAAAGGCGGGCGCGCATTTGAAGGGCGGCGCCAGGAAGGTGATCATCTCCGCGCCGGGCGGCAAGGATGTCGACGCGACCATCGTGTATGGCGTCAACCACCAGGTGCTGAAGTCCGCGGACACCGTCATTTCCAACGCATCGTGCACGACCAACTGCCTCGCGCCACTGGTCAAGCCACTGCACGACAAGATCGGCGTGGTCAACGGCCTCATGACGACGGTCCACTCCTATACCAATGACCAGGTGCTGACCGACGTCTATCACGAGGACTTGCGCCGCGCGCGTTCGGCGACGATGAGCATGATCCCGACGAAGACCGGCGCGGCCGCGGCCGTGGGTCTGGTGCTGCCCGAACTGAATGGCAAGCTCGACGGTTACGCGATCCGCGTTCCCACGATCAATGTGTCGCTGGTCGACCTGTCGTTCATCGCCGCGCGCGACACGACCGTCGACGAAGTCAATGCGATCATGAAGGCCGCCTCGGAGTCCGGTCCGCTCAAGGGCATCCTCAACTACAACACCGGGCCGCTGGTGTCGATCGACTTCAACCACGATCCGGCATCCTCGACGTTCGACGCCACGCTGACCAAGGTGTCGGGACGCCTGGTGAAGGTGTCGAGCTGGTACGACAACGAGTGGGGCTTCTCCAACCGGATGCTCGACACTACTGTGGCACTGATGAACGCCAAGTGAGCGCCGGCGACATCCGCATTCGCGCCATCACACTGGCCGACGTCGAAGGCTTCAGGGCGTGCGTCGGTGCCGTCATGAGCGAAAGAAAGTACCTCGCCTATCTGGAGCCGTTTCCGCTCCCCCAAACCGCGGCCTTCGTGGCCGAGAATATGGCTTATGGCAATCCGCAATTCGTCGCGGTGGATGGCGGGGAGATTGTCGGCTGGTGCGACGTTCGGCGCGAATCCGTCCCGACCTACGCGCACGAAGGCATGCTGGGCATGGGTTTGCTTCCCGACTACCGCGGGAAAGGGCTGGGCGAGCGGCTGATGCGGACCACGCTCGAGGCGGCGCGCGGCGCCGGATTCGAACGCGTCTCGCTGTCGGTGTATGGACGGAACATCCGTGCGCTGGCGCTCTACCGCAAGGTGGGGTTCGTCATGGAAGGCACGCGGGTACGCGGCCGGAAGGTCGACGGTGTCTATGACGACGTGCATATGATGGCGTATTTTTTCGATCCCGAGGTGACTTCGCGATGAATCCATTCACTGCCCATCCACGCTCGGTCGGCGAGTCCTATTTCCATCACCTGCGGTTCGCGCTGCGCTTCGGCACGAAGATGACGGCCGGCGGGCTCGCTGCGGTCGTGCACTCCCTGTTTCCTTTCTGTTTCGTCACGACCGCGTCGCGCATCAGCGACGAACTCGTGGCGATGCGCGCCGCTTCGCGCGGGAGGACCGTGCGCGTCGTCGATGTCGAGACGATGCAACCCCTCGACTATCACATCTGACGCCATGGCGTTTCGAAGGCTCTCCGACCTCGATGTACGCGGCAAGCGCGTCTTCATCCGCGCCGACCTGAACGTTCCGCAAGACGACGCCGGAGCGATCACCGACGACACGAGGATCCGCGCGTCCGTGACCGGCATCAAGGACGCACTCGCGCGCGGCGCGTCCGTAATGGTCACGTCGCATCTGGGGCGCCCGACGGAGGGATCGTGGTCGGCGGCGGAGTCGCTGGCGCCCATCGGCACGCGCCTCGAGCAACTTCTGGGCACCCGCGTCCCGCTCATTCGCGATTGGGTCGATGGCGGGCCGTGGCATGCCGAACTGGCGCCCGGACAGGTGGTGTTGCTGGAAAATTGCCGGATGAACAAGGGCGAGAAAAAGGACGACGACGCGCTGGCGCAACGGATGGCGCGCCTCTGCGACATCTATGTCAACGACGCCTTTGGCACCGCGCATCGTGCCGAGGCAACCACCCATGCGATCGCGAAGTTTGCGCCCGTGGCTTGCGCCGGTCCGCTGCTCGCCGCGGAACTGGATGCGCTGGGCAAGGCGCTCGCGCAACCCAGACGGCCATTGGTCGCGATCGTCGCCGGGTCCAAGGTGTCGACCAAGCTCACGATCCTGCGTGCGCTCGCCGCGAAAGTGGACACGCTCATCGTAGGCGGCGGCATCGCCAACACGTTCGTGCTGGCCGCTGGCGGCAAGATCGGAAAATCCCTGGCCGAGACCGACCTGGCGGGCGAAGCAAGGGCCATTCTCGATGAGTTCCCGGGCAAGGTGCCGCTGCTGATTGATGCCGTTGTCGCGCAGGAGTTCTCCGCAACCGCTCGAGCGACGACCAAGCCGATCGCCGACATCGGCGCCAGCGACCTCATCCTCGACATCGGACCGGCCACCGTGGAATTGCTGAAGGCGATCATTGCGAATGCCGGAACCATCGTGTGGAACGGTCCCGTCGGTGTGTTCGAGTTCGATGCCTTTGCCGGCGGCACCCGGGCCCTTGCGTTGGCGATCGCCGACTCGCCGGCGTTTTCGATCGCCGGGGGCGGGGACACGCTAGCCGCCATCGCGAAATTTGGCCTGGAGAAGAAGATCGGCTACATCTCCACCGGCGGCGGCGCGTTCCTCGAATTCCTGGAAGGCAGGACGCTTCCCGCCGTGGCGATGCTCGAGACGCGGGCCGCGGTCTGACGGGTCGGCATTGCGCTTCCAGCCGCTTGCCGTTTGTCGAGCGCTAGCGGGCGAGGAATGCGCGAATCGCGTCTCCCTGCTTCGCCACGTTGAAGACGCCGTCGAGGTGGCCGCCATCGCCTTCGATGATAGCGACCTCGGCAACGCCACCTTGTGCCCGGTAAATTTCCGCCGCGCGTTGTGACATGCTCGGCGGGAAGAATCCGTCGGAGGCAGCCGGGACGAACAATATCTTCGCCTTGATCTTTTTCACGTCATCGCCCAGGTTGTAGAGCTGATTCGCCTTGACCATGTAGATCAGCGAGTTCGCGTCCACGGATTTCGCCCTCGTGGCGCCCGCCTTGTCCAGTGCATCCTCGATGGCGAAGCGATTATCCATCGCGAGCGCCGGATTCTTTGCAGGATCGGCCCACTTGTAACCGTAGGTCTTCTCCGCCCAGCCTTCTGCGCGTGTCGCCACGGTGACGATCTTCAACGCCTGCGCCAGGCCGTCGACAGGATCTCCCCGGCCGTAGTAGTCGCCGTTATTCCACTTGGGATCGAGTTTGATCGGTAGCATCCATTCGTCGAGTCGCTCGACGACAAAGGGATGGATCTCGAATCCCGGGCCGATGACGTGCACCACGCGCGCCACGAAGTTGGGGTACTCCGCCGCCATCAGCATTGCCTGGATCGAGCCTCCCGAAGCCCCTGCCGCGGCCTGCAATTTCCTTACCCCAAGCGAATCGAGAAGCGCTTTGTGAATACGCACGGAATCGGTATAGGAAACGACCGGAAAGGTCATCGCGTAGGGCTTGCCGGTCGCGGGATTGATCGTCGCCGGTCCGGTTGTCGTCGTGTTCGGATCTCGCGTGTTGAGATTGACCAGCGTATCCGCGCTCACCACGAAGTATTTGTCCGTATCGATCGGTCGGCCGGCCCCGATGATCGGATCCCAATAACCGAACGCGGCATCGGAATCCTTGTACTTGCCCGCGGCGTGGGAATTTCCCGAGAAGAAATGCGGCACGAAGATGGCGTTGTCACCGGCGGCGTTGAGCTTGCCGTAGGTTTCATAGCCGACCTTGACGTCCTGGATCGTGGCTCCGCCAACGGTCGTATAGGAAGGCAGCGAGAACACCTTCTTCTCGACCACGCCATCATAGGCCGCGACAAATCCGGCCCACAGGAACGCGGCAGTCCCCGCCATGGCCCAAAACATTCTTATCGCCCGCATCTTGCTTTCTCCCATTGAACGCCGGAATCCACCCGGTCATCGCAGTCACACATTCTAACGGCACACTGCGCCCCTCGCGATTTCCGGCGGACGGCGAATCCGCGTAACATTGCGGACAAACCAAACATCGCTCGATCAGCAATCCGGCCAGAGGGGAATGACCGTGCCACGCAACACCAAGATCGTCGCCACGCTGGGTCCGGCGTGCAGCGACCCGGCGGTACTCGAACGCATGCTGGCCGCAGGCGTGGACGTGGTCCGCCTCAATTTCTCCCACGGCAAGGCGTCCGACCATGTCGATCGCGCAAAGTTGGTGCGCCAATGCGCGCAACGGCTGGGACGGGAAGTCGCCGTCATGGCCGACCTCCAGGGTCCCAAGATCCGCATCGGAAAATTCGCCGACGGCAGGATTCGCCTTGAACCCGGTCAGATCGTTCATCCTCGATGCGGAATGCGAACTCGGCGATACCCAGCGGGTCGGTCTCGACTACAAGGAATTGCCGGACGATGTGGCGCCCGGCGCGGTGCTGCTGCTCGATGACGGCCTGATCCGCCTCAATGTCGAGGCCGTCGACGGGCCGCGCATCGTGACACGGGTGGTGCTGGGCGGCACGCTGTCGAACAACAAGGGCATCAACCGGCTTGGCGGTGGCCTTACCGCCGCGGCGCTGACGTCGAAGGACATGGACGACGTGAAGACCGCGGCCATGCTGGAAGCCGACTACCTCGCGGTATCGTTCCCCAAGACCAAGGAAGACATGTACATGGCGCGGCAATTGCTGCGTGCCGCCGGCGGTCGGGCGCTGCTGATCGCCAAGATCGAGCGCGCCGAGGCCATCACCCATCTCGAGGAGATCATCGATGCCTCCGATGGAATCATGGTCGCGCGCGGCGACCTGGCCGTCGAGGTCGGCAACGCGGCCGTGCCCGGGCTGCAGAAACGGATGATCCGTCTGGCGCGCGAGCGCAACAAGCTCACGATCACCGCCACCCAGATGATGGAGTCGATGATCCATGCGCCGGTCCCCACTCGCGCCGAAGTTTCAGACGTCGCCAATGCCGTGCTCGACGGCACCGATGCGGTGATGCTTTCCGCCGAAACCGCGGCCGGCAAATATCCGGTCGAGACGGTGGACACCATGGCGCAGATCTGCGCGGAAGCCGAGAAATCGGACACCGTGCAGCTCGACCGCGACTTTCTCAACCGCACGTTCATGCGCGTGGACCAGTCGATCGCGATGGCGACGCTGTTCACCGCCTTTCACCTCAAGGTGAAGGCGATCGCCTCGCTGACGGATTCGGGCTCCACGGCCCTGTGGATGTCGAGGCACAACTGCGGATGTCCGATCTATGCGCTGACGCCGAAGGTCGAAACGCAGCGCAAGATGGCGCTCTACCGCAACGTGCGCCCGTTGTTCCTCGAGCAAAGCACCGATCGCGACGCAGTGCTGCTGGCCGCGGAAGACCTGCTGGTCGCCAAGGGCGAAGTCAGGAAAGGCGATGTCATCGTGCTGACGATCGGCGAGCCGATGGGCAAGTCCGGCGGCACCAACACGATGAAGATCGTCACCGTCGGCGAACACCGGGCGTAGCGCGCGGATAACGGGTCGCCGCCGGCACCGCCATCATCGCATCGGCCATCCAGCCATTCCCAGCCGCCAGCTCGAAGCAATCAATGTCCGCGCAGCCCCGCCCCCTGTGGCACCGCATCCTGCTCTCCGTGTGGGCGCGGCCGATTCTGCTGGTCGTCATCCTCCTCGTGTTGTGGGATGTGACGATCCGGGTGTTCAAGATTCCGCCCTACCTCATCCCCGCGCCGGAAGCCGTGGTGCGGCAGCTTGTCAGCGAGTGGCCCAAGCTCTGGCGGGAAAGCCTCGTCACAACCTACGCGACGCTGGGCGGGTTTGCGCTGTCCATCGCCTTCGGCATACCGATGGCTTTGCTGATCGCCTACTCGCGGACCGTGGAGAGCTTCGTGTATCCGCTGCTGGTGTTTTCGCAGAGCATTCCCAAGATCGCCATTGCACCGCTGTTTGTCGTCTGGTTCGGCTTCGGCATCATCCCCAAGGTGATCTGCGCATTCATGCTGGGCTTCTTCCCCATCGTGGTGTCGACGGTGGCCGGTTTCAAATCCGTCGACGCCGACATGATCGACCTTGCCCGGTCGATGAAGGCTGGGCGGTTGGCGACATTCATGCGGATTTCGCTGCCGCAGGCATTGCCGTCGCTGTTCGCGGGACTCAAGGTATCGGTGACGCTCGCCGTCGTCGGCGCTGTCGTCGGCGAGTTCGTCGGATCCAATTCGGGCATTGGCTACCTGCTGCAGATCGCCAACGGCAACTTCGACCTTCCGCTCATGTTCGCCGCGTTGGTGGTCCTGTCCATGATCGGCGTGCTGCTGTTTGTCGCCGTCGACGTGGTCGAGCGGCTGATGATTCCCTGGCACGCGTCACATCGCAACGATTTCACGGCTACTGCCTGATTTTTCCAGGGCAGCCGGAATACAACGAAGGAGGAACGCAACATGTTCAAACGCATTTCGACATTGCTGGCTGCCGCACTGGCCTGCGCGCTGATCAGCGGCCCGGTCGCGGCGCAGTCCAAGGACAAGGTCATCCTCATGCTCAACTGGTACGTCTACAGCGAGCACGCGCCATTTTTCCTGGGCAAGGAGCGCGGCTATTTCGACGCCGAAGGCATCGACCTCGACATCCAGGAGGGCCGCGGCTCGGGCGTCACCGTGCAGGCTGTAGCCGCCGGCACTGCGCAATTCGGGTATGCCGACGTGGCAACGATGATCAAGGCTGCCGCCAAGGGCGCCCCGGTGATTGCGGTCGGCGTGGCGCTGCAGACCTCGCCGATGTCCGTCATGGGCTTTTCCGACAAGAACATCAGGACGCCCGCCGACATCAAGGGCAAGATCGTCGCAGTGACGCCCGGCGATTCGATGTCGCAGATCTGGCCGCTCTTCCTCAAGAAGACCAATCTCAAGGACACGGATTTCCAGCAGGTGGCCGGCGACGCACAGACCAAGTTGAACGCGGTGATCAACGGCCAGGCCGATCTCCTGCTGGGCTATCCGATGGACCAGGCAATCAAGCTGCAGGACGCGACGAAGAAGACCATCTATCCGATCCGCTTTGCAGACTACGGCGTCAACCTGGTCTCCTCCGGCATCATCGTGAACAAGGAATTTCTCAAGAAGAATCCCGACCTCGTGAAGCGCTTCCTGCGCGCGGCGACCCGTTCGCTGGAGGAAGCGGCCAAGAATCCCGAAGCCGCCGTGGATGCGATGCTGAAGGCCAATCCAAAGTCCGGCTTCAAGGACTCTGCACTGGTGGGCATGAAGGCCACGGCCGGCCTGTATAAAGGTCCGGACAATCCCGGCGACCGACCATTGCGGGTCGGCGGCAAGAACATGAACGAGACTTTTTCGCTGCTGGTCGAATACGGCGGTCTCGACAAGGCCACCTCCGGCAAGATCGAGGACTACTACACCAACGATTACCTGCCGTAGGCCGCGTGGTGGATCGCGCAGCGCTGATCCGGCTCGACCGTGTTGCCAAGACGTACCAGACGAACGACGGTCCGGTCGAGTCGCTGCTGCCGATCTCCTTCGACATTGGCGCCGGCGAGTTCCTTGCCATCGTCGGCCCGTCGGGCTGCGGCAAGTCCACGTTGCTCAAGATGGTGGCCGGTTTGCTGCCGGCGTCCTCCGGGGAAATCACGCTCCACGGCAAGTCCGTCACCGGACCGCCGGACGACGTGGGAATCGTGTTCCAGAGCCCGGTACTGCTGGCGTGGCGAACCGTGCTTCGCAACGTGATGCTGCAGATCGAAATGCGCAGGCTTCCGCCGGCGCAATACATCGGCAAGGCGCGCGCGCTGCTCAAGTTGACCGGACTCGCCGACTTCGAAAAGAAATATCCGTGGCAGTTGTCCGGCGGCATGCAGCAGCGCGCGTCAATCTGCCGTGCGCTTGTCCATGACCCGGCCGTGCTGCTGATGGACGAGCCGTTCGGCGCACTCGACGCAATGACCCGGGAGAAAATGAACCTCGAGCTCCAGCGCATCTGGTACGAGACGCAGAAGACGGTGCTGTTCATCACCCACAGCATCCCTGAGGCGGTGTTCCTTGCCGACCGCGTGCTGGTGATGACGGAGCGGCCCGGTGCCGTTGCAGCGATCTACGATGTGCCGCTGCCCCGGCCGCGGTCGCTCGCGGTGATGGGCGACACGCGATTCGTCGAGCTGACCCAGGTCATCCGGCGCCACTTTTACTCGCAAGGTACGCTGGACGCGTAGGCGTTCCGTGAGTTCGCACACGTGAGCATGCCTCGCTTCCGAATCCTCTCCGCATTCGCATTCGAGCGCGACGTGAAATTGCGGCTGCCTTTCCGCTTCGGGTCCGCCACCGTCCATGCCGCGCCCCAGGCGTTTGTAAGCGTGCGCGTGCGTGGCGAGAACGGCCGGGAAGCGGAAGGTGCCGCTGCCGAGCTCATGATCCCGAAATGGTTCGACAAGGCCGCCGGGAAAAACGAACGCCGACAATGTCGACGATCTGCGCGGCGCGCTACAGGACGCCTGCGATGCGTATGCTTCCAATGGCGGCATGGCCACGGCCTTCGGTCATTGTGCTGCTCACTATGCCCCGCTGCAGCAGCGAGGCGCGGCCTTCGGCCGGACTGCGCTGGCCACAGGCTTTGGCGGCGCGCTGCTCGATCGCGCCGTACTGGATGGTGCGTGCAAGGTGCTGGACGTTTCGTTCGCGAATGCAGTGCGCGCGAACATGCCTGGAATCACGACGGAGCTGGCGCCTGACCTCGAAGGTTTCGACCTGCGCGCGTTCCTGGGTACGCTGGTCATGCCGGAATCGCTCGCTGTTCGCCATACGGTGGGATTGCTCGACGCGCTGGCCGCATCAGCGAAGAGTCCAGGCGGGCCGGACGACGGCCTGCCCACAACACTGCAGGACGTCATTGCCCGCTATGGCGTGCGCCATTTCAAGCTCAAGCTGCGCGGAGAACCCGAAGCGGACATCGAGCGTCTCGCCGCTGTTGCGACGATCCTGGATCGCTTGCCCAGCTATGCCGTCACGCTCGACGGAAACGAGCAGTTTCCCGACAGGCATGCGGTCGCGAAGCTGGTGGCATCTCTCCGGAGCGACGTTCGGCTGCGCCGCCTTTCGGCTGCCGTGCTTTACTTCGAGCAGCCCCTTCCGCGCGACCTGACGTTGTCGACCGATGTAGCCTCCGTCGCCGCCCCCTCCGTGGGCAATCCAGTAGCCGACGTCCCATTGCTCATCGACGAAAGCGACGCATCGTTTGCCGCATTTCCACAGGCGCGGCAACAGGGGTATACCGGCGTATCCAGCAAGAGCTGCAAGGGGATCTACAAATCCATTGCCAACGCCGCCCGTTGTGCCCACTGGAATGCAGGCGCGGGTCGCCCGCGTTACTTCATGTCGGGCGAGGACCTCACCACGCAAGCCGGCCTCGCGCTCCAGCAGGACACGGCACTTGCGGCGTTGCTGGGGATCGAACATGTCGAGCGTAACGGCCACCACTATGTGGACGGCTTCGCCGGACAAGGCGCGACCGGCGTCGAACAACAGGCGTTCCTGGACGCGCACCCGCAGTTGTATCAGGCTGCCGACGGGAACGTGCGCGTGCGCATTCACGATGGCCGGCTGTCGCTGCTATCGCTCGGAACCCGGGGATTCGCGTCCGGAGCCGCCCCCGATTTCAACACGCTGACACCCCTACAGTCGCGCGCGACGGCAAATTGAAGCAACTCAAGACAAACCGAGGGAGCATCCAGTGCAGGAATTGAGACTTGGCGTGATCATGAACGGCGTGACCGGCCGCATGGGCACCAATCAGCACCTTATCCGTTCGATAAACGCGATCCGCGCGCAGGGTGGTGTCGCGCTCGACGATGGCCGGCGCATCATGCCGGACCCGATCCTGGTGGGCCGCAACGCGGCGAAGGTGGAGGCGCTGGCCAAAGCGCACGGCGCCGTGCGCTGGACGACCGACCTCGACGCGGCGCTCGCCGATCGCGACAATCACATCTATTTCGATTCGGCTTCTACCGGTTTGCGGCCTGCGCTGATACGCAAGGCCATCGCCGCAGGCAAGCACGTCTACACGGAAAAGCCGGTGGCGCCGACGGTTGCGGAGGCGCTCGATCTTTACCGGCGCGCCGAGGCGGCGGGCGTGAAGCATGGCGTCGTGCAGGACAAGTTATGGTTACCGGGCCTGCTCAAGCTCAAGATGCTGGTCGACTCCGGCTTCTTCGGTCGCATCCTGTCGGTGCGCGGGGAGTTCGGATATTGGGTGTTCGAAGGCGATTGGCAGCCCGCGCAACGGCCCTCGTGGAACTACCGCAAGCAGGACGACGGCGGCATCATCGTCGACATGCTGTGTCATTGGCGCTACGTGCTCGACAACCTGTTCGGCGGCGTCAAGTCGGTGAGTTGCCTCGGCGCCACGCACATACCGCAGCGATGGGACGAAGCCGGAAAGCCCTACGAAGCCACGGCGGATGACGCGGCCTACGCCACGTTCCAGCTCGAAGGCGGCGTCATTGCACAAATCAACAGCTCCTGGTGCACGCGCGTGCGTCGCGACGACCTCGTGACGTTCCATGTCGACGGCACGCTGGGCTCCGCAGTCGCGGGACTGACCGATTGCGTCATCCAGGCGCGCGCGGCCACACCCAAGCCGGTATGGAATCCCGATGTGCCCAAGACGATCGATTTCCTGGATACATGGCAGCAAGTGCCCGCCAACCGCGCCTATGACAATGCGTTCAAGGTCGAGTGGGAGTTGTTCCTGCGCCACGTCGTGGAAGGCGGACCGTTTCGGTGGAACCTGCTGGAAGGCGCCAAAGGTGTTCAGCTTGCAGAACTTGGATTGCAAAGCTGGAAGGAACGGCGCTGGATCGACGTGCCCGCCCTTTCGACATAGCACGCCATGCCGACGCTCCGCCTCCCCCTCGCCGACGGCACGATTGCGCCGTACACGCTGCAATCCGCCAGGGTGTGGCCACAGCCTGCGGCAAAACCCGCCTGGAACCGTGTCGCATTCGCCGCCGCGCACGTCGTCGCCGACCCGCTGGCTGGCATCAATCCGACACTCGACGTCGCCATCGACTGGGATGCGACCCTCGCCTTTCGCCGGCACCTGTGGTCGCTGGGGTTCGGCGTCGCGGAAGCGATGGACACGGCGCAACGCGGCATGGGCCTCGACTGGCCGACATCGCTGGAGCTGATCCGGCGCAGTGTCGCGGAATCGCGCGGCTTGCCGCACGCCGTGGTTTTCTCCGGCGCCGGCACCGATCACCTCGTCCCGCGCGACGACACCGCGCTCGCCGACGTCGTCGCAGCCTACGAAGAACAATGCGCGGCGGTCGAAGGCGCAGGGGGGCGCATCATCCTGATGGCAAGCCGCGCGCTGGCCGCATGCGCCAAATCGCCGGACGACTATGCGTATGTGTATGAGCGAATCCTCGCGCAGGTGCGCGCGCCCGTAATCCTGCACTGGTTGGGCGAGATGTTCGACCCGGCGCTCGCCGGCTACTGGGTCGGCGCAGGCGGCCTGGCCAGCGATCCCGAACACGCACGGGCTACCGACGTCTGCGCGCGCGTGATCGCCGCCAACGCCGCCAAAGTCGATGGCGTAAAGGTGTCGCTTCTCGATGCGGGCAAGGAAATCGCGCTGCGCAAGCGCCTTCCCGACGGCGTGCGGATGTACACGGGCGACGACTTCAATTTCGCCGCGCTGATCGGCGGCGACGCCGACGGCCACTCGGACGCGCTTCTGGGTATCTTCGATGCCATCGCGCCTGCCGCGTCAGCCGCGCTGACGGCGCTGTCCGCAGGTGATCGCGCGCAATTCGAGGCGATCCTCGCACCCACCGTTCCGCTGTCACGGCACATCTTCGCGGCGCCGACCCGCTTCTACAAGACCGGGGTCGTGTTCATGGCCTGGCTCAATGGCCATCAATCCCACTTCGCCATGGTGGGCGGCCAGCAAAGCGCGCGCAGCGTCGTGCATCTTGCGCAGATGTTCCGCCTCGCCGACGCGGCCGGATTGTTGCGTGACCCGGAGATGGCGGCTGCGCGGATGCAGTCGTTCCTGACAGTGAATGGCGTTGACGCGTGAGCACGGAAACTCGGATGAGTACCGCAGTCCTTTCGGCAACCGCTGCAGCAGGCATGGGGGTCCGCGTGTTTCGCGGGCACACTGCTCTAAAGGGCACTCGCGGCGGACCGCACCCATGAGCGAGGTCGATGGCAATCTCCTTTCGCTGAACACGGCGACGGTGCGCAAGCAGTGGCTGCTGCCGGACATCATTGACGGATGCGTTCGGCACGGTATTCGCGGCATTTCGCCGTGGCGCGATCAGGTGGCCGCAGCCGGTCTTGCCGAGACCGCGACGCGCATCCGCGATGCAGGACTCGTGGTGAGCGGCTACTGCCGCGGCGGGATGTTTCCTGCCATCGACCGTGCGGGAAGGCGCGCCGCAGCCGATGACAACAAGCGCGCAGTCGATGAAGCGCTGACGGTCCGCGCCCAATGCCTGGTGCTGGTCGTGGGTGGCCTGCCCAAGGATCCGGCGGGCCGGGTGCTGTCGAAAGACATCGCAGGGGCGCGCGAAATGGTGCGCGACGGCATCGGTGAACTCCTTGAATACGCGCGTCCGGCCGGCATGCCGCTGGCCATCGAACCGCTGCACCCGATGTACGCGGCGGAGCGGGCGTGCGTCAACACGATGGAACACGCGAACGACCTTTGCGACGAGCTCGGAACCGGTCTCGGGATTGCCGTTGACGCTTACCACGTGTGGTGGGATCCCCATCTCAAGCGGGAGATCGAGCGCGCCGCCAGTGTTTCCTCCGGCCCGAGCCGCCTCTTCGCGTATCACATCTGCGACTGGCTTGTTCCGACAACCGACCTGCTCAACGATCGCGGCATGATGGGCGACGGCGTGATCGACCTTCCGCTCCTGCGTTCATGGATGGAGGCATGCGGGTATCGCGGCATGCATGAGGTGGAAATATTTTCCGTCAACAATTGGTGGAAACGCGATCCTGACGAGGTGCTGGCCACGTGCAGGGCGCGCCACCTCGAATGCACCTAGGGGAGATACCGATGCCGACAGCTCAAACGACCGAAACGCCGGAAACAACCCCGGGCGGATGGTCGCCGGCACTGATCGTCGTGCTCATTGCGGTGCTGCTTTCGGGCGCGCTCTTCGGCTACGACCAGGGCGTGATTTCCGGTGCACTTGCAGGCGTGGAACGCGATTTCAAGCTTTCCTCCATCCTGATCGAAGTGGTGACGAGCTGGGTGACGCTCGGCGCGCTGGCGGGGTCGCTGGCCGGTGGCGAACTTGCGGACCGCCTCGGCAGGCGCAAGGCACTCCTCGCGGCAGCCGCCCTGTTCGCAACCGGGGCGGCTGTCGAAGCAGGCGCGCCCGGCGTCGCCGTCCTGGTCGCAGGCAGGCTCATTGTCGGCTTTGGCGTTGGCGTGGCTGCCGTCGCAGCGCCCCTGTACGCCGCGGAGCTGGCTCCCGCGGCGCAACGCGGCCGCTTCGTCTCGTCCTACCAGCTTGCCATCACCATCGGCATTTTCCTGTCTTATCTCATCGATCAGGTACTGGCGGGCGAAGGCGCGTGGCGATGGATGCTCGGCCTTTCTGCCGTGCCTGCGTTGCTGTTGCTGATCACGATGGTGCCGGCGGTCGAATCCCCGCGCTGGCTGGTGAAGGTGGGCCGGCGCGACGAGGCTCGCGCGACTATCCAGCGCGCACGTCCCTGGGTGGATCCCGACCGCCGCTTGAACGCGATCGAAGCATCACTGCGAAACGAGCCCGGCAATGCATCGTGGGGAGAAGTATTCGCGCCGCAATGGCGACGGCCGCTGATGGTCGGACTGGGATTGGCGATCTTCCAGCAGATCACCGGCATCAACGCGATCATTTACTATTCGGACCGGATTTTTGCCGCCGCCGGATTCTCGACGGCGCTGGCGCAGACGCAGGCGACGACCTGGGCCATCGGCGCGGTCAATGTCCTGGCGACGCTCATTGCCATCGCATTCATCGACCGCCTCGGTCGTCGACCACTGCTTCTTGCCGGACTCGTCGGCATGGGCGTGAGCCTCACCACGGTCGGTATCGCATTCCTTTTCATCGGCAAGGCGGCTGCGGGCAGCGGAACGACGACGGCGGGCATCGTCACGCTCGTTGCGCTGGTGGTTTTCATCGCCTCGTTTGCGTTCTCGCTGGGGCCGGTGGTCTGGACGGTGATCAATGAAATCTTCCCGGGCCGCGTGCGCGGGCGCGCCGTGGCGGTGGCGACGGCCGTCAACTGGGGTGCTGCGTTCCTCGTAAGCGAGTTCTTCCTCACGCTGGTCAACGCGATCGGCGAATCGGCGACTTTCTGGCTGTTCGCGTTCTTTTGCCTCGTGGGCGGCATCTGGGTCTATCGCAAGGTGCCGGAGACCAAGGGAAGTTCGCTGGAGCAGATCCAGGCACTGTGGACGCCTGGCGCCGGAGGTCCGCCCGCGACGCCGCGCTGATGTGACGCGCGCGGTAAAATAGCCGTTCCTCGCTCCCATACACACCGGAGATCGTCATGGCACTGGTATCGATGCGCCAATTGCTGGATCACGCGGCGGAAAATGGCTATGGCCTGCCCGCGTTCAACGTCAACAACCTGGAGCAGGTGCAGGCGATCATGGCAGCTGCGTCGGAGACTGACAGCCCGGTGATCATGCAGGCATCGGCGGGCGCGCGCAAATATGCCGGCGAGGTCTTTCTGCGTCACCTGATCGAGGCCGCCGTCGAAAGCTATCCGAAGATTCCGGTGGTGATGCACCAGGACCATGGCCAGTCGCCCGCCGTGTGCCAGTCGGCAATGAACCTCGGCTTTTCCTCGGTGATGATGGACGGCTCACTGAAGGAAGACGGCAAGACGATTGCCGACTACGCGTACAACGTGGACGTGACGAAGATAGTGGTCTCCATGGCGCATGCGCTTGGCGTCACCGTCGAGGGCGAATTGGGGTGCCTGGGATCGCTCGAGACGATGAAGGGCGACAAGGAAGACGGGCACGGCGCCGAAGGAACGATGACCCGGGAAATGCTGCTCACCGATCCGGACGAGGCGGCCGATTTCGTGAAATCGACCCAGCTGGATGCGCTGGCCATCGCCATCGGCACATCGCATGGCGCGTACAAGTTCACGCGCAAACCCACGGGCGACATACTCGCCATCGACCGCATCAAGGCCATTCACGCGCGTATCCCAAATACCCATCTCGTAATGCACGGAAGCTCGTCAGTGCCGCAGGACCTGCTGGCCGACATCCGCGCGTATGGCGGCGACATGAAGGAAACCTACGGGGTGCCCGTCGAGGAGATCCAGGAAGGCATCAAGCACGGTGTGCGCAAGGTCAACATCGACACCGACATCCGGCTGGCGATGACCGCGGCGATCCGCAAGTACCTGCATGAAAATCCCGGCAAGTTCGATCCGCGCGATTACCTGAAGCCCGCGATGCTCGCGGCCAAGTCGATATGCAAGGAGCGTTACCAGCAGTTCGGCTGCGCGGGGATGGCCAGCAAGATCAAGCCGGTTCCG
This sequence comes from uncultured beta proteobacterium, assembly GCA_963755545.1. Taxonomy (GTDB): domain Bacteria; phylum Pseudomonadota; class Gammaproteobacteria; order Burkholderiales; family Casimicrobiaceae; genus VBCG01. Next base: position 199,842 of record CAVWKH010000004.1, read on the forward strand.
CTCTCGGCCATTGCCACCCGCTACAAGGCTGGCGAACTGCGCCAGATAGTCAACTGAGCGTCAACCGAGAGTCCGCTGAGCGCGACTAAAGCGTCCACTAAAGCGGAATTCGGGCGTGAACGGATCGCCACCCACTACCCGGCGATGAACATCGCGACGACGGCCGCGCCCATCGTCCAGGTCGCGAGCCATCCCAGCGCCTTCAAACGGCGCGTAACGGTGAATGCACCCATCACCTGGGGATCGTCGGCGAGGAGCATCATCACCACCATGATGGGAACGGCGATGACCCCGTTGATCACTGCGCTCCAGAAGAGTGCCTTGATCGGGTCGATCGGCGTGAAATCCAGAAGCACGCCCCCCACGGTCGCGAAGGCGATGATGCCGTAGAACTCGCGCGCTTCGAGCAGTTTCAGGTCGAGGCCGCTCTTCCATTCGAACGTCTCCGCCACGGCGTACGCAGCCGACCCCGCGAGTACCGGCACCGCCAGCAAGCCGGTCCCGATGATCCCGAGACTGAACAGCAGGAACGCCGCATCGCCGGCAAGCGGTCGCAAAGCTTCCGCGGCCTGGGCCGACGTCGCAATTTCGGTGATGCCATGGCTGTGCAGCGTCGCCGCACAGCTGATGATGATGAAGAGCGCAATCAGGTTGGAAAAACCCATGCCGAAATAGGTGTCGAACTTGATTCGCCGGAGGTGCCGGCGCGCACCGGCGGGATCGAGCACCAACGCAGTGGCCACTGGGTCCGCATTGAGTTCTTCCACCTCCTGCGCCGCCTGCCAGAAGAAGAGATACGGGCTGATCGTGGTTCCGAACACGGCGACGATCACCGTCAGCACCTCGGCGGACATCTTCAATTTGGGCCACACCAGTCCCAACGCAACTTCACGCCACGGAACTTCGATGGTGAACACGACCGCCACATACGCGAGCAGCGCCAGCGTGAGCCATTTGAGGTAGCGCACGTAGATCTGATACGGAAGGAAAACCTGCAAGCCAAGGCAGACGACGCCGAAGCCGATGGCGTAGACGAGCATGGCCCCGCCGGCGACAAGCCTCAGCGCTTCGCCCATGGCCGCGATATCCGCAGCAATGTTGATCGTGTTGGCCACCACCAGCATGGCGACCACGGCATACAAGACAGGCCGCGGGAAATGCCGCCGGATATTCGACGCAAGGCCATGTCCGGTCACCCGCCCCATGCGAGCGCTGACCATCTGGATGCCGACCATCAGCGGGTAGGTCAGCACGAGCGTCCAACCCAGCTGATATCCGAATTGCGCGCCGGCCTGCGAGTACGTGGCGATGCCCGACGGATCGTCATCCGCCGCGCCCGTGATGAGCCCGGGACCCAGTTGCTTCAGCCAGCGGTTCGTGCGATGGATCATTGCGCGTCCTTGGCCTGGCGGCGCCAGGCAAGGCGCGCATTGTGCCCCAATCGGGCGGCAACGCGGAGAAAAAGAAACGCCCCGTTACCTTTCGGTTTCGGGGCGTATCGCCGGCACGATGCGATCGTGCCGGGTTTCAGCAACGCACAGCTATAACGCCGAGCGTTCCACGTGCAGGTCGACGTCCTTGTTGTCGCGCAGGAAGAGCGTGCCGACGACTACCGTCATCAATGCGACGACGATCGGGTACCACAGGCCGAAATAGATATCGCCGCTCGCCGCCACCATCGCCGTGGCCAGCAACGGCAGCATGCCGCCGAACCAGCCGTTGCCAATGTGATACGGCAGCGACATCGACGTATAGCGGATTCGCGTCGGGAACAACTCGACCAGGAACGCGGCAATCGGTCCGTACACCATCGTCACGTAGAGGACCATGATGAACAGGATGAGCAATGTCATCGTCCAGTTGATCGCGTTCTTGTCCGCGGGCTTGTTTACGAACGACACGACGCCTTTGTCATCGGTCTTCTTGGTGAGGCCCGGGAAGCCGGCGTCGACCAGCGCCGCCGCCATCGTGGGCTCGCTCCATCCAGGCTTGCCGTCCTTGTCGACGAACTTGAAATCGGTGGTGCCCATCGTCACGATGACGTTCTCGGTCGACCCGGCCGGGAGATCCGTCGACTTGAAGGACAGTCCCGACTTGGTCAGGAAGTCCTTCGCCCGGTCGCAGTCCGTGTACTTGGTGAACGGCGTGACGAAGACGTGGAAGCCGCATTCCCGCGCCTGCACCGTAATGGGATTCTTTTGCGCGAAGGCTTCCAGCGCCGGATTCACGTAGTGCGTCAGCGCCTGGAACAACGGGAAAAACGTCAGCGCCGCGATTAGGCAACCCGCGAGGATGATCTTCAGCCGGCCGATCTTGTCGGACAGCGCGCCGAAGACGATGAAGAACGGGGTGCCCAGCAACAGCGAGATCGCGATCAGCGTGTACGCGGTCATGCCATCCACACGAAGCGTGATCGTGAGGAAGAACAGCGCGTAGAACTGCCCGGTGTACCAGACGACGCCTTGGCCGGCCGTGGCGCCGAGCAGCGCCAGCAGCACGTACTTGTTGTTCGGATAGCGAAGGAAACTGTCGGTCAGCGGCTGCTTGGAGCCCTTGCCTTCCGCCTTCATCTTCTGGAACACCGGCGATTCGTTCAGCTTGAGGCGGATGTAGATCGAGAAGATCAGCAGGAGCAGAGACACGAGGAACGGCAACCTCCAGCCCCATTCGGCAAACTGCGCCGGGGTCATGACGCCCGAGAAGCGGCAGATGCCGATGACAAGCAACGCGAGAAACAAGCCCAGCGTGGCCGTAGTCTGGATCCAGGCGGTGTCGTATCCGCGCCGGCCGGGCGTAGCGTGCTCGGCGACGTAGGTCGCCGCGCCGCCGTACTCGCCGCCAAGCGCAAGACCCTGCAGGAGCCGCAGGCTGACCATCAGGATGGGCGCGAGCCAGCCCACCTGCGAATAGGTCGGCAGCAGGCCGACGGCGAAGGTGGAAAAACCCATCACCATGATGGTGACAAGGAAGGTGTATTTGCGGCCGACGAGATCGCCTACGCGTCCGAAGACGAGAGCGCCAAAGGGCCGGACGAGGAAGCCCGCCGCATAGGCGGCGAAGGCAGACAGCAACGCCGCGGTCGCATTACCTGGAGGGAAGAACAACGCCGCGAAGAATGGCGCGAGGACCGCGTACAGATAAAAGTCGTACCACTCGAAGACAGTACCGAGCGACGACGCGAAAATGACTTTGGTTTCTTCCTTGCCGAGGCCCTGTTGCGCCCCCCCCGTTGCAGCGTTTGTGGCCATTCTGCACATCCTCCGATGGGAATCCCATTCGCCGGCCAACCGCCTGCCGGCACTCGCTTGCCGAAGGCCTTGTCCCGGCCTTTCAGGAAGCTTTATACCTAGGATCGCAACTTTGCGCTAGCGGGCCACTCCGCGCGCCGACATGTGGCGGAGGGTCAGGGTTCGCGGCAATCGGTTGCCGCCACTGCCTGCAGAACCTCACCTCCTGCCGTGTCCTGCACGAACGCAATGATCGCGGGCGAACTGCCCCGATTGGCGGGCGGCGTGTACGTCAACGCGGCCGCGGCCGTGCCGTTGCTCGCTATCGCGTAGGGACCGAGCAAGGCGCGCACGACATGATCATGGTGGAGTCGCACCCCGCGGTTCTCGCCGGCGGCAACATCGGTGACATGCCCGCTGTCCGTATAGGCGAGCCACATGACGGCGTTCTTGCGCAGTGCCGGCTCGGAGACCGTGGCGGACGCATTCAGCCGCAGCGCCTCCGCGTCAGGCGTGACGTCGAGCGCAATCGCGGCACGCGCGGGCCGCCGCGCGACGGCAGCGATCGACTCTGGCACCTTGCCCCGGTTCCAGCCCTCGACCGGATGGCCCTGCACCAGCACTTGCGGCGTGTAGACGAACGTGGCGCTGTTGGAAGTCATCTCCGCATATTGGTGTTGCGTGAATTGCGCCGACGCGAAACGGTCGCGCCAGCCCAGCCGATCCCAGTAGTCCACGTGGAACGCCAGCGCCACCACAGCGGGCGCAGTCGCGCTGTCGGACTTGCGAACCGGGACTGTCGCGGAGAGCCAGCGGTCCGCGGGCGGGCAACTATCGCAGCCTTCGGACGTGTACAGCGACACGAGTGGCGCGGTAAGTCGTCCACTCGTCGCATGGCAGGTGGCTGCGGCCGCAGACGGCGCCGATGGCAGCGCAAGCGCGCTGGCAAGGAGCGCCAGCGCCAACTGTTTACGGCCATGTGGCATTAGGCTGGCATGCATAACGCATTGGTCGTCGTCATTGCTCCCGCGCTTACAGTCCGGCGTGCTAGCATGCCCGCAGCCGCTCTGGGCTTGCCATCGGGTCCGATTCCGGACTCGTCCGCGGCGACCATCGTTCGGGGGAATCGCTATGGGAATAATGGGCATCATCTGGATGATCATTGTCGGCTTCCTGGTCGGCTTGCTCGCACGATTCTTTTATCCGGGCGCCATCGGTCTGGGATTCTGGATGACCACGCTCCTGGGTATCGGCGGTTCGATCGTTGGCGGCGTCATCAGCAGCCTGATTTTCAGGTCCCCGGAAGGCAAGTTCCATCCGGCGGGCTTCATCCTGTCGATCATCGGCGCGCTGATTCTGCTCTGGGCCTGGCTCAACTTCATGAAGTAACCGGCGGGCGCCGCTTTCGGCGCCCGGCCTCCTGACCGCATCGCCGGCAGCAGCTCACGCCACGAGCAGCGTGCCCAACTCGTTCGCCGCCGCCGCCAGTTCCGGGAGGAAGGTCCTTTCCATTTCGGCCAGCGTCACCCGCGACGCGTGCGTGCCGATGTTCATTGCCGCCACCACCGTGCCGGTGTGATCGCGAACCGGCACGGCGATCGAACGCAAGCCGATTTCCAGCTCCTGATCCACGATAGCGAATCCCGCGCGGCTCACGTTTTCCAGTTCCCGGCGCAACTTTTCCGGCGCCATCAGGGTGCGCGACGTGTGGCGAACCATTTTGACGCGGGCGAGGTAGTTGTCCAGTTCGGCCGGCCGCAGGTACGCGAGCAGCACGCGCCCCATCGACGTGCAATACGCGGGAAGGCGCGTGCCCAGTCCCAAGTCTACGGACATGATGCGGCGATTCGTGGAAGACCGCGCGACATAGAGAATCTCGTCGCCTTCCAGCAGCGCGATCGACGACGACTCGTGCAGGATGTCGCTCACCTGGTCCAGCAGCGGCTGAGCGGCGCTGGACAGCGGTGTCGACGACAGGTACGCATGCCCAAGCGAGAGGATGCGCGGGCTCAGCGAGAAATCCTTGTTCTCGTTGGCGTTGACATACCCTAACTGCGCGAGCGTATAAAGGCAGCGTCGGACGGCTGCGCGGGGGATGCCGGTCCGCTGCGACAACTGTGAAATGGTCAGCCGCCGTTTTTGCTGGGTAAATGCGCGAATCACCGCGATCCCTCGCGCCAGCGACGCCATGAAATTCGGATCGCCGCTCCAGGCTTCGATCTGTTCCGCGGCCGAGATTGTGGCGACGGCAGGCATCGCGCGGCCCGCCGGCGCCGGTTGGTCAGGATTCGGCGATTCGGCCGGGGCGGATAGGGTGGGGCCGGGTGGCACAGGCTTGGCGCGGGCAGGCATCTTCGGTTTCCTGGAAATGGGCTTTCGCGACTACAGAATAACGTATGTGCGATAAACGCACAATATTTCGATAATCGCCCTTGACGGTCGGCCGGGCGCTGGTTAATCTTGTGTCCGTTGATCGCACAAATGCGCGTTAATCGAACAATCGGGAACAACACCGGCCGAGGAACGAAGGCACTGGCGACACGCTGGATTGAAAGGGCGTGAACAAGGAGGATGCCAATCGCTGTCAGATGGGCATCGTGGACGACGAGTGTTGCATCCAATCGAATTCCCAGGAGGAGTCACCATGAAGAATCGTATCCGGACGCTGGCCGCCGCCATGGCGCTTGCCGTTCCGCTGTCACTGCCGTTGACTGTGGGCGCGCAAGCGATCAAGGTCTTCGATATCGTCGAATTGTCGGGCGGCGGCGCGACCGCCGGCACCAACTTCGACAACGGCGTGAAACTTGCCGTCAAGGAAATCAATGCCGCCGGCGGCATTCTCGGCCGCAAGATCGATTTGCAGTCGCTCGACACGCAGACCAACCCGGGCGTTGCCAAGGCGCTTTCGCAGAAGGCCGTCGACGACGGTGCCTATGTCGTCATGGGTCCGGTGTTCTCCGGTTCGATCATCGTCAGCATGCCGGAGACCAAGAAAGCCGAAGTGACCAATTTCACCGGCGGCGAGGCAGCCAACATCACGCAGCAGGGCAATCCGTACATCTTCCGCACGTCGTTCACCCAGTCCACCGCGATGCCGAAACTGGCGCGCTACATCAAGGACACCCTCAAGGCCAAGTCGGTGGCGATCATCTACGTCAACAACGACTTCGGCAAAGGCGGCCGCGACGTGATGGTCAAGGCACTCGAAGCGCAAGGCATCAAGGTGGCTGCAGACATCTCCACCGACCCAGGCCAGGTGGACTTCTCCGGCGCCGTGCTGAAGGCCAAGCAGTCCAATCCCGATGCGTTGTTCGTCTACACGAACGAGGAAGAATCCGCCCGCGCGCTGCGCGAATTGCGCAAGCAAGGCTTCGACAAGCCGATCGTCGGTGAAACGACGCTGACCGGACAGAAAGTGATCGAGCTTGCAGGCGATGCCGCCAACGGTGCCATTGCCCACGTCGGCCTCACCGTCGACGCGCCGCAGCCGTCGATCAAGGCCTTCGACGACAAGTTCACCAAGGAATACAAGTACAAGAGCGATCACAACGGCATGAAGGGCTACAGCGCCATGTATGTGGTCAAGGCCATCACCGAGAAAAATGGCAAGGTGGATTCCAAGGCATTGGCGCAGGCACTCCACGGCGCGAAGATCTCTGCCAAGGACAATCCCGGTGTGCTGCTCGACGTCAGCTTCGACCAGAACGGCGATCTCGATCGCGAGAGCTTCCTGGTCAAGGTGGTCAACGGCAAGCAGGTCGTGACCGACACCCTGCCGCCCGCTTCCGCGAAGTAACTCCGCCAACAAACCAGGCAACGTCGGTACGGGCATCCCTGCGTCGCAGGGATGCGCCGGCGGTCCGCAGGAATTCGAGGAGGCTCGCGATGGGTGATCTGATCCAGCTCGTCTTTTCCGGCACGGCGACCGGCGCGATCTACGCGCTCGCCGCGCTGGGGTTCACGCTGTTGTGGCAAGCCGCCGGCGTCATCAATTTCGCGCAAGGCGAATTCGTGATGCTCCCGGCGTTCGGCATGCTGTTTTTCATGGCCATGGGCCTGCCGCTGTGGATGGCGTTCCTGCTCACGTGCGCCGCGTCCATGCTGATCCTGGGTTACGGGTTCAAGCGCGTGATCGTCGACCCGCTGATCAAGCACGGCGTCATTCCGCTGGTGATCGCGACGCTGGGCGTATCCATCGCGGTCAAGGCGATGATCCGCGCGGGCTACAGCGCCGAAGCGCATCCGTTTCCGAGTCCGTTTCCCGACGGCCAGTTCGCGCTTGCGGGAATCAACATCTCCTACGCGGACGTCGGCACGCTGCTCATGGCGGGCCTCATCGTGTTCTTCCTGCAGAGCTTCCTCAACAAGACCGTCACCGGCCGCGCGATGCAGGCCGTCGCCCAAAACACGGATGCCGCGCGGGTGCTCGGCATCAACGTGAAGCGGATGGTCCTCTACGTGTTCCTGATCAACGCCGTGCTGTCGGTCGTCGCGGCATTGCTGGTGACACCGACGTATCTCGCCAAGTTCGACATGGGCGACTCGATCGGCCAGAAGGCATTCTTCGCCGCCATCATCGGCGGCTTCAACCAGACGCGCGGCGCGTTATTGGGTGGTGTGCTGATCGGCATTCTCGAAAACGTGGTCGGCTTCTACGTGTCGCCGGCCTACAAGGAAGGCGTCGCGCTGGTGCTGTTCCTGGGTGTGATCCTGTTCAGGCCCGAGGGCCTGCTTGGCAAGTCTGAGGAGCGCAAAGTATGAACACCCAGCGCAAAACCATGCTGTTGGCGGCCGGGCTGATACTGATCGCCGTCGTCGCGCTGTTCGCAAAGCGCAGCGAAGTCTATTTGCTCACGCTCACCTGCGTTTACCTGATGGCCACGTTTGGCCTGAACCTCACGGTCGGGTACGCAGGGCAGATGTCGCTCGGCCAGGCGGCGTTCTTCGGGATCGGCGCGTACATCGCGGCCATCGCGATGAAGGCAGGCGTGCCGTTCCTGCTCGTGCTGCCCATTGCTGCCGTCGCCTGCTTCGCGCTCGGCCTGGCGCTGGGCTTCCCCGCATTGCGTGTGCAGCATCACTACCTCGCGTTCGCAACGCTGGGCTTCAACGTGCTGGTGTTCCTGATCATGCGGAACGAGGAAAAGCTGACCGGAGGCACGTTCGGCATCTCCGGCATTCCGCGGCCGTCGCTGTTCGGCTACGAATTGAGCAAGGCCGTGCCGTTCTTCTACTTCACGTTCGTGTCGTTGATCATCCTTGCGTTCCTGCTGTGGTGGCTGCTGCGCTCGCCGTGGGGCCGGGCATTCGCGGCGCTGCGCGACAACCCGATCCGCGCGGAGAGCCTGGGCGTCAACATCACCGCCTACACGCTGCTCGCGTTCGCGATCGGCGCGGCGTGTGCGGGCGTCGGCGGCGTGTACTACGCGTCGCTGGTCGAATTCATCGAGCCCGGACCTTTCCATTTCTCCACATCGCTGCTGATGCTGCTGGCCGTGATCGTCGGCGGCTCGGGACGCTTCATGGGACCGGTGGTTGGCACGATCATCATCATCCTGTTGCCGGAGTTCCTGCGCTCGTCGAACGTCGAATGGCTGAAATTCATGCAGAAGTGGTACCTGGCCTTCTTCGGCGTGGCGGTGATCGCGCTGATGATCTGGCTGCCGGGCGGAATACTCTCCTTCGGTGATCGCTTCAAGAACAAGGTAGGTGCCAAATGAACGCCTTCCTCGAAGTCAAGGACGTGCGCAAGGCCTACGGCGCGATCAAGGCCGTCGACGGTGTGAGCTTCGACGTCGGGCCAGGCGAGATCGTCGGCGTCATCGGTCCCAACGGATCCGGCAAGACCACCCTCTTCAACAGCATCCTGGGGCAGATCAAGCCAACCTCCGGCAATGTCTCCTTCTGCGAAGAGGACATCACCGGCATGTCGCCGCTTGAATTGTCCCGCCGTGGCGTGGGCCGCACGTTCCAGACGCTGCAGGTATTCGTCAAGCTGTCGGTTCGCGACAACCTGATTGCCGCCGCCCAGGAATTCAAGGGAACGCTCCTGTCACGCCTGATGGCCAAGCCGGACGCGGGCCTTTCCGAGCACGCGGACAAGATGATCGAGATGTTTCGCCTGCAGCACGTGGCGCACCTGCCGGCCGGGAGCCTTTCCTACGGCCAGCAGAAACTGATCGACATCGCGATGGCGTTCATGCCCGCACCGCGCCTCGTGCTGCTCGACGAGCCCTGCGCGGGCGTCAACCCGAGCCTGGTCGACCAGTTGCGCGAACTGCTGGTGGAACTCAACAAGTCGCAGGGCGGCAGCTTCGTCGTGATCGAGCACAACATGGACTTCATCATGAAGCTGTGTCCCCACGTGATCTGCATGGTCGAAGGCAAGGTGCTGTCCGAAGGCCCGCCTGCGGTCGTGCAAGGGAATCCGCAGGTTCTCGAAGCATACTTAGGCAACTGAGTAGGCAACGGATTAGGCAACTGAGCAGGCAACTGAGCCAAGGACAATCATGAGCGCAGACAAGATCATCGAATTCGACCGCGTTGTCGCCGGCTACGGTCCGAGCATCACGATCCTCAACGAAACCACGCTGGACGCGCGACGCGGCGAAATCACGCTGCTGATCGGCCCCAATGGCGCAGGCAAATCGACGGTGCTGAAGACGCTGTTTGGCATGCTGGTACCCCGCTCGGGCGAAGTGCGATTCGAGGGCAAGGTCATCAACGGCAAATCGCAGCGCGAGCTGCTCGCCGACGGGATCGCCTTCGTGCCGCAAGGCCGCAACCTGTTCGGGTCCCTGTCGGTACGGCACAACCTTGAGCTGGGCGGCATCACCCTCCCCCGCGCAGAGTTGGGCGGGCGAATAGAGGAAGTGCTGGTACGCTTTCCGCGCATCCGGGAACGAATCGACAACCAGGCGTCCACGATGTCTGGCGGCGAGCAGAAGCAGCTCGAGGTCGGCCGGGCGTTGCTGTTGCGCCCGCGTGTCATCCTCATCGACGAGCCATCGATCGGCCTTTCGCCCAAGCTCGTGCAGGAAGTCATGCAGCTGCTGCGCACGCTGGCGGACGGAGGCACGACGGTCCTGATGGTCGAACAGAACGTCCGCACCGCGCTCAAGTATTCCAATCGCGCACTGGTGCTGGAGATGGGGCGGCTCGCACTCGACCGGCCTGCGGGCGAGCTGCTCCACGATCCCGATCTCAACCGGCTATTCCTCGGCGGGCACGCGCAAAAGAAAAGCGCCTGATACGCGCCTCTCTCCAGCCCCCATCCACCGTTCCCTCTGCTCGCAAGCGCAACCGCAACGTGACCCGCCCGATATCCCTTGCCGCATTGACAGTGCTCGAGTTGTCGCCGCCGGAAGTGGTGCAGTGCGCGTCGCTGGCGGGGTACAGCCACGTGGGACTGCGGCTCCTTCCGGTCACACAGCGCGAGCCCAGTTACGACATCCTGGGCGACACACCGCTGCGCCGTGAACTCCAGCGCGTCATTGCAGCGACAGGGATCAAGATTTGCGATGTCGAGTTCATGCGCCTAGATGCCGATGTCGACATCAAGTCGTTCCAGCCACTGCTGGAGACAGCGGCCGTGCTGGGCGCACGCAACGCGCTCGTGGCGGGGTACGACCCGGACGAGGCGCGCTTCACCGACCGCCTCGCGCAACTATGCGACCTGGCCGCGCCCTACGCCGTGAACGTCAACCTCGAATTCTTCCCGTGGGCCGACGTGAGTTCGCTGCCCCAGGCGCAGCGGATCGTCGCCCGCTGCGGCCGGAGCAATGCGGGCATCCTGATCGACTCGCTGCATTTCAGCCGTACGGGCGCGACGTTCGACCAACTCGACAGCGTCCCGCAGCAATGGCTTCACTATATGCAACTCTGCGATGCGCCGGCGGCTCGCCCCGCCACCACCGACGCGCTGATCCACCAGGCGCGCGCAGAGCGGCTCTTTCCCGGCGAAGGTGGGCTGGATCTCGTCGGCCTCCTGCGGCATATGCCGCGCGATATTCCAATCGGCATCGAAGCACCGACTCGCACGCGCGCGCTCACGCTCGCCCCCGTGGAACGCGCGCGGCGCGCGCGCGAGGCAACGCTCGACCTGCTCTCGCAACTGGACGCCGGGGACCGCGCAAGCAGCGGATCCCGGGCAGCCATTGCCCAATGAGCCCAACGATGATTTTGACGGCGGAGATTGACGCATGATCGACAAGATTGTTCCCTCGGTTGCCGCGGCGGTCGCGGGAATCCAGGACGGCGCCACGGTGATGATCGGCGGCTTCGGCACTGCCGGCATGCCATCCGAGTTGATCGACGCGCTGATCGAACAGGGCGCGCGCGGATTGACGATCGTCAACAATAACGCGGGCAACGCCGATATCGGACTCGCGGCGCTGCTCAAGGCCAAGCGGGTGGCCAAGATCATCTGCTCGTTTCCGCGGCAGACCGATTCGTACGTATTCGATGCACTCTATCGCGCTGGCGAAATCCAGCTGGAGCTGGTTCCCCAAGGCAATCTGGCGGAGCGCATTCGCGCAGCGGGAGCGGGCATCGGCGCATTTTTTACGCCGACCGGCTACGGCACGCTGCTGGCCGAAGGCAAGGAAACGCGCGTGATCAACGGACGCAATTACGTGCTGGAGCATCCGATCCACGCCGACTTCGCGTTGATCAAGGCCGAACAGGGCGACCGCTGGGGCAATCTGGTCTACCGCAAGACGGCGCGCAATTTTGGACCGATCATGGCGAGCGCCGCTCGCTGCGCGATCGCGCAGGTGCGCGAGGTAGTTCCGCTCGGCGGACTCGACCCGGAGAACATCGTCACGCCGGGCATCTTCGTGCAGCGCGTCGTCGCCATCGACACACCGACCCTCCGCGCACAACCGCAAGCCGCCGCCTAGGAACGAGTCCATGAATCGCTATACCCGAGATCAAATGGCTGCCCGCGTGGCGCGCGACATTCCCGAAGGCGCGTACGTGAATCTGGGGATCGGTCTCCCCACGCTGGTCGCCAACCACCTGCCGCGCGACCGCGACATTTTCCTGCACAGCGAGAACGGTCTCCTTGGCATGGGTCCCGCGCCGGCAGCCGGACAGGAAGACCCGGACCTCATCAATGCCGGCAAGCAGCCCGTCACGTTGCTCACCGGCGGCGCCTACTTCCACCATGGTGATTCATTTGCGATGATGCGCGGCGGCCACCTCGATTTCTGCGTTCTCGGCGCATTCCAGGTTTCGGCCGGCGGTGATCTTGCCAATTGGCATACCGGCGCACCCGACGCGATTCCGGCTGTCGGCGGCGCGATGGACCTCGCCATCGGTGCAAAGAAGGTCTTTGTGATGATGGATCACCAGACCAAGGGCGGGGAAAGCAAGATCGTCGCCAAATGCACGTATCCGTTGACCAGCATCGCGTGCGTCAATCGCATCTATACCGATTTGGCCGTCATCGATGTGACGCCGCAAGGATTGCGCGTGCTCGAAACGGTCGACGGCCTTTCACTGGCGGAGTTGACCAAGCTGACGGGCTTGCCGCTCGCGGCCAGCTAACTCCTCAAGCTTATTCCATTTCCATGGCGACCGTGGTCGCCCACGCAACCTCCAGGAACTGCCATGCCCGAAGCCTTCATCTGCGATGCCATCAGAACGCCCATCGGCCGATATGGCGGCGCGTTCGCCCACGTGCGCCCTGACGACCTGGGTGCGATTCCGCTGCGCGCGCTGCTCGAGCGCAATGCCAAAGTGGACTGGGCCGCCGTCGACGATGTCGTCTACGGCTGCGCCAACCAGGCAGGGGAAGACAATCGCAATGTCGGCCGCATGGCGCTGCTTCTGGCGGGACTCCCCGTGGACGTTCCGGGCACGACCGTCAACCGCCTCTGCGGTTCGAGCATGGACGCGATCGCCATCGCCGCACGCGCAATCAAGAGCGGCGAGACGGCGCTGATGATTGCCGGCGGGGTCGAGAGCATGTCGCGCGCGCCTTTCGTGATGGGCAAAGCCGACAGCGCGTTCTCGCGCACAGCGAAGATCGAGGACACGACCATCGGCTGGCGTTTCGTGAATCCGCTGATGAAGGCGAAATACGGCATCGATTCCATGCCCGAAACCGCGGAGAACGTCGCGACCGAGTTCAAGGTGTCCCGCGCGGACCAGGATGCATTCGCGCTGCGAAGCCAGCAGCGCGCTGCCGCCGCCATCGCCGCCGGACGATTCAGCGACGAGATCGTCCCGGTCACGCTTCCCGCCAAGAAAGGTGATCCGGTTGTCGTCAGCCGCGACGAGCATCCGCGCGAGACCACGATGGAATCATTGGCGAAACTGAAAGGCGTCGTGCGCCCGGACGGCACCGTCACCGCGGGCAACGCCTCAGGCGTCAACGATGGCGCATGCGCCACGCTCATTGCGTCGGAAGATGCCATCGCCCGTCACGGATTGACACCGCGAGCGCGCATCGTGGCGGCGGCAGCGGCCGGCGTCGCGCCGCGCATCATGGGCTTTGGCCCTGCGCCGGCAACGCGCAAAGTGCTGGCGAAGGCCGGCCTCAAGCTCGCCGACATGGACGTGATCGAATTGAACGAGGCTTTTGCGGCACAGGCGCTGGCCGTCACACGCGACCTGGGACTGGCGGACGACACGGCAATCGTCAATCCGAACGGGGGCGCCATCGCGCTCGGGCATCCACTCGGCGCGAGTGGCGCGCGGCTGGTGACCACCGCCATGTACCAGCTGCACCGCACGGGTGGGCGTTACGCGCTGTGCACGATGTGCATCGGTGTGGGCCAGGGTATTGCCCTCATCATCGAACGCGTCTAGAAAACTGCCGGAGGAACACAGGATGACGTCACGCCCCAAGAACCAGGCGACTGCCCCGGTAGCAGGCTATCGCCCACCGGACCGCGGCACGCAACCCGATTATCTCTACCCGCCGTACGCGTCCACGGTGAAGCGTTCGCCGTCGCATCCGCTGGTCAGGCTGCCGCCTTCGCTGTCAGAAGTGACGGGCCCCTTGTTCGGACACGATCTCATCCGCGCCAACGATTTCGATCTCACCAAGCAGCATGCGGGCGACCCCATCGGCGAGCGCATCGTCGTCAGCGGACGGGTGCTGGATGCGAATGCGCGGCCGGTCGCCAATACGCTGGTCGAGATCTGGCAGGCCAATGCCGCCGGACGCTACCCGCATCGCCGCGACAATCACGATGCGCCGACCGATCCCAATTTCACCGGCTGCGGCCGCACGATGACCGACGCCGAAGGTCGCTATCGTTTCGTTTCGATCCGGCCCGGCGAATACCCCTGGCGCAATCACTTCAACGCGTGGCGCCCGGCGCACATACATTTCTCGCTGTTCGGCCCGGCATTCCTCACGCGCCTGGTCACCCAAATGTATTTTCCGGGCGATCCCTTGCTTGACTACGACCCGATGTACACGAGCATTCCCGATGAACGCGCGCGCAAGCGGCTCATATCGCATTTCGACTGGGAAACCACGATTCCGGAAACCGCGCTCGGTTACAAGTTCGACATCGTTCTGCGCGGACGCGACCAAACACCGATGGAAAACGATTTCAAGGTACCCGCGTAAAGGAAAGAGTCATGAGCCTGCAAACCACATCGTCGCAAACCATTGGCCCCTACCTGCATATCGGTCTCACCTGGCTCATCACCGACAACCTGGTCGGCCCCGGCGTCACCGGCGAGCGAATCAGCGTCGAAGGCCGTATCACCGACGGCGATGGCAAGGTGGTGAACGATGCGGTCGTCGAAATCTGGCAGGCCAACGCGCACGGGAAGTACGCGCACCCGGATGACACGCAGGACAAGACACTCGAGCCCGGCTTCAAAGGCTTCGGGCGCGTGACCACCGACGACGAGGGCCGCTTCAGGTTTGCCACGATCAAGCCGGGGCGCGTTCCTGCTCCCGGAGGCGGTCTTCAGGCACCGCACCTCAACGTGACGATCTTCATGCGCGGTGTGCTGAAGCATATGATCACGCGCATCTATTTTCCCGGCGATCCGGCGAATGCGGAGGATCCGGTCCTGAATTCGATTTCCGCGGCCCGACACGACACGCTCGTCGCCAAGCACGTTGCGGGTCGCCCCGGTGCGCTGGAATGGAACATCATCCTCCAGGGCGACGGCGAGACCGTGTTCTTCGAGTGCTGATTCCGGCGCGACAGGTGCGCGCTGCCGCGAAATGATCTTACCTCCGCATGCGCGCCGCGGCCGCCCGCCGAATTCGGCGTCAGGCGGTGCCCCAGACGTCGCGGGCCGTCTCCACGACCAGCGCAAGTTTCGCCCGCTGCGCGTCGACTGCGATGGCGTTGCCGTGAACCGTGCTCGAGAAGCCACATTGCGGCGACAGGCAGAGTTGCTCCAGCGGCACGAGCTTTGCCGCTTCGTCGATCTTGGCCTTCAGGTAGTCCTTGGTTTCCAGCCTGTCGAGCTTGGTGGTGACGAGGCCCAGCACAACGGTCTTGCCCTTGGGCACATGGCGCAGCGGCGCGAAATCACCGGAGCGCGCGTCGTCGTACTCGAGAAAGTAGCCGTCGACGGCGAGTTCGTTGAAAAGCACCTCCGCCACCGGTTCGTACCCGCCTTCGGCGACCCAGGCGCTCTTGAAATTACCGCGGCACAGATGGACGCACACCGCCATCCCGGAAGGGCGATCGGCAATTGCCGCGTTGATGAGGCGCGCATAGCGACGCGGCAGCTCGTCCGGATCGTCGCCGCGCGACTTCGCGCCCTCTCGCATCTTCGTGTCGCACAGATACGCGAGATTGGTGTCGTCGAGTTGCAGATAACGGCAGCCGGCCGCCCCGAGCTCTGCAATCTCGGCGCGGTATGCCGAAGCGACGTCCGTGTAGAACGCTTCGAGGTCCGGATAGGCTTCACGGCTGATTGCATCGCGGCCGCCACGGAAATGCAACATCGTCGGCGACGGAATGGTGACCTTGGGCGTGCCCTTGGTCACGGACTTCAGGAACTGGAAGTCAGCCAGCTGGATCGCCTTGGCATGCCGCACCTTGTCGACGACCTTCATCACCGGCGGCGCGAACTCGACATTACCTTCCGCCGTATGGAATTTGACCGCAATGCCGCCCTTGGTCTCGACGCCGCCGAGCTGCTCGAGGAAGTCGATGTGAAAGTAGGTGCGGCGAAATTCACCATCAGTGATGCCTTGAAGCCCGACATCCTCCTGGAAGCGGACGATGTCGCGAATCGCGACGTCCTCGGCGGTGCGCAGCGCCCCCGCCGTGATTTCGCCAGCGCGAAAGCGCTCCCTGGCCTCCAGCAGCGCCGGTGGTCGAAGAAAGCTGCCGACGTGGTCGGCGCGGAATGGCGGTGCGGTGCGGACAGTCATGACGTCGCCTCCTGGCGGGGGATTCCGGTGCGCGGCGTTCGCCGCGAAATTGCGGTCATCATACAAAACTCCACGCGTGACGGCGCACAGGACGCCCTGTTGCCAGCATTTTGCCCGCGCGCAGGCCACCCGGCTGCGCGTTCCCGCGGGAGAATGTGCGCTGCACGGCAGCGACGGACAAGGTTATGCTTGCGTCGCCAGCCACGCGACTCAGGGCGATCACGCCGAGCGCACGTTCGAGGAGGATTTGCATGAAACGTCCAGTATTTGTCACCCGTCGACGCATTCTCGCCGGACTTGCCGCGTCGGCGGCCACCGTCGGCTGGCCCCGCATGGCGTTCGCCGCGGACCCGCTCAAGATCGGCCTCGTACTCCCGCTGACCGGACCGTTTGCATCGACCGGACGCCAGATCGAAGCGGCATGCCGCCTGTACATGCAGCGCAACGGCGATATGGTGGCCGGGCGCAAAGTCGAGCTCATTGTCAAGGACGATACCGGACTCGCGCCGGAGACCACGAAGCGCATCGCCCAGGAGTTGGTCGTGCAGGACAAGGTCAACGTCCTGGCCGGTTTTGGCCTGACGCCGCTCGCGCTCGCCGCGGCGCCCATCGCGACCGAGGCCAAGGTGCCGATGGTGGTCATGGCGGCGGCGACATCCATCATCCCCTCGCGCTCGCCGTTCATCGTGCGCACCGGCTTCACGCTGCCGCAGGTCACCGGGCCGATTGCCGACTGGGCGGCGAAAAACGGCGTCAAGCGCGCGGTCACGATGGTCACGGACTACGGTCCCGGACTCGACGCGGAAAAGACGTTCATCGCCCGCTTCAAGACGGCAGGCGGCGAAGTCGTGGAATCGCTGCGCACGCCGCTGCGCAATCCGGACTATGCGCCATTCCTGCAACGCGCCAAGGATGCGAAACCCGACGCGCTGTTCGTTTTCGTCCCCTCCGGCGAAGGGCTCGCCGTGATGAAACAGTTCGACGAGCGCGGCCTCAAGCAGTCCGGCATCCGGCTCATCGGCACCGGTGACGTGACCGACGACGACATTCTGGAAAGCATGGGCGCGCCCGCGCTCGGCGTCGTCACTTCATTCCACTATTCGGCCGCGCACGACTCGCCCGAGAACCGGGCCTACGTCGACACTTTCATGAAAGCCAACAAGGGAATGCGTCCCAACTTCCATTCGGTGGGCGGCTACGACGGGATGCACCTCATCTATGAAGCGGTGGCCAAGGCCGGACCCAGCGCCACCGGCGAGCAACTCGTCGAGGCAATGAAGGGCATGAAGTGGGTTTCCCCGCGCGGCCCGATGTCGATCGACCCCGCCACGCGCGATGTCGTGCAGACCGTCTACATCCGTCGTGTCGAAATGAGGGACGGCAAACCGTGGAACATCGAATTCGACAAGGTGGAGAACGTCCGGGATCCGGGCGCGTGAAACGGGTGAGCAGAACGGGGAACGCATGATGCCGGGCCAGCCGGAGCAATTCATCGACATCGGCGGTGCCTTCCTCCATTGTCGCGTCGAAGGCAGGGAGGGTGCGCCGTACGTCGTGCTTTCCAACTCGCTCGGCACCGATCTCGCGATGTGGGAACCCCAGGTGGCTCAACTGGCGCGCGCGTTTCGTGTCGTCAGATACGACACCCGCGGTCACGGCACCTCGGAAGTGACTCCCGGACCGTACAGCGTCGAACGACTCGGGCGCGACGTTATCGCGCTCCTCGACGCACTGAGCATCGAACGCGCGCATTTCTGCGGCCTCTCCCTGGGGGGCATGACGGGCATGTGGCTGGGAGTCCATGCGTCCTCTCGCCTGAATCGCCTGGTGCTTGCAAACACGGCCGCGCGGATGGGGGCTCCGGAAGCTTACGACGCGCGCATCACGAAGGTTCGCGCCGAAGGCATGCAATCGATTTCCCAGGCGGTGATCGAACGCTGGTTCACGCCCCGATACATTGCCTCGCAACCCGCCCAAGTCGCGGCAACGAGGCAAATGATCGAGCGTACGCCGGCAGAAGGCTACGCCGGGGCGTGCGCGGCGGTGCGCGACATGGACCAGAAAGATGCCATCTCCGCCATCGCCTTACCCACATTGATCATCGCGGGCTCGCATGACCTCGCCACGCCGGCGGCGGATGGCCGGTTCGTTTCCGAACGCATCGCGGGCGCGCAATACACCGAGCTCGACGCGGCGCATCTTTCCAACATCGAAGCCGCACCGGCGTTCACCGCCGCACTGCTCGCATTCCTCAACGCCTAGGAGACTCATTGCCGTGGACGACCGCGATCGCTATGCCGAAGGTATGAAAGTCCGCCGCGCCGTGCTGGGCGATGCCCACGTCGATCGCTCGCTCAAGAACAAGAATGCCTTCAACGAGGAATTCCAGGACCTGATCACGCGATACGCGTGGGGTGAAGTCTGGACGCGACCGGGCCTTCCGCGTCATACGCGCAGCCTGATCACGCTGGCTCTCATGATCGCGATCAACCGTGGCGATGAATTCCGGATGCATGTCCGGGCGTCCTTCAACAACGGCGTGACCCGGGAAGAAATCAAGGACGTGATCCTGCAGTGCGCCATCTATTGTGGCGTTCCCGCCGCGAACGCGGCGTTCCACATGGCGCAGGACGTGTTCGCCGAAATGGAACGCGCTGCCGGCTGACGCCGCGTCGGACGGAGATCCCATGCGCACACAGGTCGGCATCGTCGGCGCCGGTCCCGCGGGCCTGCTGCTCGCGCACCTGCTTCACCTGCAGGGCGTGGAGTCGGTGATCGTCGAGGCACGCGACCGCGAATACGTCGAGCAGCGGGTACGCGCCGGCGTGCTCGAACAGGGATCCGTCGACCTGCTGATGCAATCGGGCGTGGGCGACCGCCTGCAGCGCGAAGGGTTGGTGCACCACGGGATCGAGCTGCGATTCGGCGGCCGCGGTCATCGAATCGATCTGACGGAGCTGACCGGCGGACGCGCGATCACCGTTTATGGCCAGCAGGAAGTGGTGAAGGACCTCATCGCCGCGCGCCTCGCTGCTGGCGGCGAGCTTCTTTTCGGGTGCTCGGACGTCAGTGTGCACGCCCTCGAATCGAATCGTCCGCGCATCCGCTTTCAGCGCAATGGCGCGGAAACAGAAATCCAATGCGACATCATCGCCGGTTGCGACGGCTTCCACGGCGTCTGCCGGCCATCCGTGCCAGCCAGTGCGTTGAACGCTTTCGAGCGCGCCTATCCGTTTGCGTGGCTGGGCATCCTGGCGCGGGCGGCTCCGTCGCACGATGAATTGATCTACGCATATCACGAGCGCGGATTCGCGCTTTTTTCCATGCGCTCGCCATTGGTCACGCGCCTCTACCTGCAGGTTTCGCACGACGAAGACATCGCGCTTTGGTCCGATGACCGCATCTGGCAGGAGTTGCATACACGACTCGAGACGAATGACGGCTGGAAGCTCAACGAGGGCCCGGTACTGGAAAAGGGCATCACCGGAATGCGCAGTTTCGTCGCGGAGCCCATGCAGCATGGCCGCCTATTCCTGGCGGGGGATTCCGCGCACATCGTGCCGCCCACAGGCGCCAAGGGCATGAACCTCGCCCTTGCCGACGTGCATGTGCTCGCACGCGCGCTCGTCGAATTCTACAAATCGGGCCGCGAAGATCTGCTGGACGCCTATTCGCAAACGTGCCTGAAGCGCGTGTGGCGGGCCGAGCATTTTTCGTGGTGGATGACGTCAATGCTCCACCGTTTTCACGCCGAAGACGTGTTCCAGCAGCGTCTGCAGCGTTCGCAGCTCGATTACGTCGTCGGCTCGCGCGCCGCGGCGACCTCGCTGGCCGAGAACTACGTCGGTCTCCCCCTGAATTGATTGTGGACAACCCATGACAGTCCCGCTTCCCATCCTGCCCAGTGGCACCACCGAATTGTTCGTGATCCTGGGCGATCCCATCGCGCAGGTGCAGGCGCCGATAATCTTCAACGATATCTTCCGGCGGGCGCAGCGGGATTCGGTCATGGTTGCGCTGCGCGTATCGGCAGCCAACCTCGCGGGGGCGTTCGCGGGGCTGAAGCATGTCGAAAACCTGGCAGGCATTTCGCTGGCTATTCCACACAAAGGCCCGATGCTGCAGTTGTGTGACGACGCCAGCGAGATGGCGACCATCGTCGGCGCGACCAACGCGGTGCGCCGCCAAGCCGACGGCCACTGGTTTGCCGACATGTTCGACGGTCGTGGTTTCGTCGGCGGCCTCGAGGCGGCAGGTCACGCCATCGCGGGTCGCAACGCACTGCTGGTGGGTGCGGGTGGTGGCGGATCCGCCATCGCTGCGGCGCTGCTCGACCGCGGTGTTGGCCATCTGCGCATCGCCGATGTCGATCGGGCCCGCGTAAGCGCTTTTGTCGCCCGCCTGAATCAGCGCTGGCCGGGCCGCGCCTCTGTCGCGACGGCCGATCCCGAGGGCGCGGACTTGGTGATCAACGCGTCGCCGATGGGCCTGAAGCCGACCGATCCCTTGCCCATCGATCCGTCGCGCATCGCGCCGGGCACGCTGGTCGCCGACATCATCATGAAGCCACCGGAGACTCCGCTGTTGCGCGCCGCTGCTGAGCGAGGGCTGGCGACGCACCGGGGAATTCGCATGTTCAGCAACCAGATCCGCCTCTATGCCGAGTTCTTCGGCTTCGCGTCGGCGCTGCAAGCCATCGGCTGGCGCGAAGAAGAACTCGCGCCGAAGTAGTCGATGACTTTCCGTGCAGGTTCCGGGCGGTCCCCAGAAGTCCGTGCGCCATGAGCATGTTGCGTATCGGCGTCATTGGCGCGGGCGCCTTCGGTCAACGCCACATAACGACCATTGACGGGGAACCGTTGTGCGAAGTTGCCGCCATCGCCGACCCTACCGACGCCGCCGCGGCGCTGGCGCGCGAGCGCGGCTATGCGTACTACCCGCGCTACGAAGACATGCTGGCCAACGCGAAACTCGACGCGGCCGTCATCGCCACGCCCAACGCAATGCACGCGCCGGCGGGGCTGGCCTGCGCCGCCCGCGGCGTGCACATGCTTATCGAGAAGCCGATCGCCGAAACCGTGGCGGCTGCGCGGCAATTGTCCGACGCCGCGGAGCGCGCGGGCGTGGCGCTTCTGGTCGGTCACCACCGCCGCTACAACCCGATCATCGCCAAGGCGCGCGAGATCGTGCAGGGGGGCGGAATCGGTCGGCTGACGGCGGTCACCGCCTTGTGGCTGCTGCAAAAACCGGCTGCCTATTTCGATGTCCGATGGCGCGTCGAGACCGCGGGCGGCGGGCCGATACTCATCAACCTCGTGCACGACATCGACGACCTGCGCTTCATCTGCGGCGAGATCGCCAGCATTCAGGCGATGACGACCAACGGCGCGCGCGGTCATGCGGTCGAGGACACCGCGGCCATCGCGCTGCGCTTTGCCGGTGGCGCGCTTGGGACGATCACCGTTTCCGACGCTGTCGCCGCGCCATGGAGCTGGGAACTCACGTCAGGCGAAGCCGCCATGTATCCGCAGCGTCCGGAGAATTGCTATCTCTTTCGCCGGCACCACCGGATCTCTCGCCGTGCCCAAGCTCGAGCTCTGGCGCTACGCCGGGGAAACCGGCTGGTCGGCGCCGTTGTCCTGCGAACGCCTTGACGTCGTTCCCGAGGATCCCCAGGTTGTGCAAATGCGCCATTTCTGCCGCGTCATCCTGGGACAGGAAGCGCCGCTGATCACGGGTATCGACGCCACGCGGACGCTGGCGGCGACAATGGCCGTCCACGAGGCGGCGACATCGGGACGGCGCATCGACCTCGCCTGAAGTCCCGGGCGAATTGCCTGCACGAATATCGGCGGCAGGTTCCTGCGTTGGCACTAGAATTCGCTTCATGTCGACCCTCCCTGCTCCTGCAACGATGTACCGCGCGCTGCTGCGCCACGATCCGACGTATGAGGGCGTGTTCTGGCTGGGCGTGCGCACCACCGGCATCTTCTGCCGGCCGACCTGCCGCGCACGCACGCCGAACCGCGAAAACGTGGAGTTCTTCGGTGCCCCTTCCGAGGCGCTGCATGCAGGCTACCGGCCGTGCCTCAAGTGCCGGCCGCTCGACGAGGGGCGCAAGCCGCCGCCGATGGTGGAGAAGTTGCTGCTCGCGGTCGAATCTGAACCCGGCCGCCGATACCGCGACGCCGAACTCTCCGATATGGGCATTGACCCATCTACTGCGCGGCGTCAATTCAAGCGCTATTGCGGCATGACATTCCAGGCGTATCACCGCGCGCGGCGCATGGGGCTGGCGCTTCTCGACATCAGGAAAGGAAAGACAGTGATCGATTCGCAATTGGACCAGGGATTCGAATCCGGCAGCGGATTCCGCGAGGCGTTCACCCGCATCGTCGGCACTGCACCGTCCCGTTCGCGGGACTTGACGGTGCTGCACGCGAAATGGCTGGAGACTCCGCTGGGGTCGATGCTTGCGCTCGCCGACGACCGCGGATTGCACCTGCTCGATTTCGTCGACCGGCGAGGACTCGAGCGCGCGCTGGCGATGCTGCAGAAGCGGCTGCATGCCAGGGTGCTGCCCGGTGAACACCGCTATCTCGCGCAGATCGAGCGCGAACTGACGGAATACTTCGCAGGTAAACGCAAGGTTTTCGACACGCCTGTCGTGCTCACTGGCTCGCCATTTCAGTCGACCGTATGGCAGGCGCTGCAGAAGATTCCGTCCGGTGAGACCTGTTCCTATGCGGAGCTCGCGAAACGAATCGGTCGCCCAACGGCGGTGCGCGCGGTCGGACGCGCCAACGGCGACAATCGCCTGTCGATCATCGTCCCCTGCCATCGCGTGATCGGTGCGGACGGCGCGTTGACCGGATATGGCGGCGGAATCGCCCGCAAGCAAAAGCTGCTCGATCTCGAGCATGTAGCATCAGGGCAAGGCTGAGCGTCGTGCAGCGATGACGCCGCGCTCAACGGCGCTGCTGGTGTTGCTCGCGGCGCTGTGGGGCGGCTCCTTCGTGTTTATGCGAGTGGCGGTGCCTGCGTTCGGTCCGGTGCCGCTCGCGTTCACGCGCGTCACGCTGGCGGCAGCCGCGCTACTGGCGCTTGCCGCCGCGCAACGCAGCGTGCCGGATTTTCGTACGCGCTGGCGCGAGTTTGCCATCGTCGGCGTCGTCAATTCCGCGTTGCCATTCGTGCTGTTCTGTTACGCGGAGCAATACATCACCGCGTCTGCCGCCGCAATACTCAACGCCACCAGCCCGTTCTTCGGCGCCATCGCCGCCGCTATCTGGCTTGGGGAGGCGCTGACCTGGCGAAAAATTACGGGAATGACGATCGGCTTCGCGGGGGTTGCCGTGCTCGTCGGATGGCACCCCGAAGCCATGAGCCGCGAGATGTTGCTGGCTATCGCTGCGTGTCTCTGCGCATCGCTTTGTTATGGTTTGGGAGGGACGTACGCCAAACGCCGATTGGCCGGCGTGCCAAGTTTCAACATCGCCTGCGCCAGCCAGATGGCGGCGGCGATCGTGCTGGCGCCCGCCGTGCCATTCACTTCGATTCCCGGTCCCGTGACGCCACTGGTGGCCGCGAACGTATTCGCGCTGGCGATCGCGTCCACGGCCCTGGCTTATCTCATCTACTTCAAGCTGATTGCCGAAGCGGGCCCAGTGCGCGCGCTCACCGTAACGTTCCTGATTCCGCTTTTTGGCGTGCTCTGGGGTTTCCTGTTCCTTGGAGAGGCACCGACGCCAGGCATGCTCGCCGGCGGCGTGTTGATCGTCGCCGGCACGGCGTTGGCATTGAAGGCCTAGTGCGGATTCGGCCTCCGGTCCCGGCAGTGGAACGGGGCGGTATCGACGTTGCAGACACGCCGGCGTTCGGTCGTGCCCTATTTTTTCTGATCGATAATCTCGCACGCCGCCTTTATCGCGGCGCGATAGCCGCCCGCGCCCAACCCGGCAATCACGGCTGTCGCCACTTTTGAAACGTAGGAGTGGTGATAAATCTCCTCGCGACGGTGGATGTTCGTGATGTGCACTTCGAAAATCGGGCCGGGGAACATCTTCAGCGCATCCATGATCGCCATCGACGTGAATGAGAACGCCGCGGGATTGATGACGATGGCCGCCCCTTCGTCGATCGCCTCATGGATCCAGTCGATGAGCTCCGTTTCGCTGTTCGACTGCCGGAATTCGACCGGCACCTTGCCGGCCTCGTCCCTGCATTGCGTTTCGATCTGTGCCAGCGTCGTCGTGCCATAGATTTCGGGCTCGCGGCGGCCAAGGCGGTTGAGGTTGGGGCCGTTCAGTACGTATAGGCGTTTGGGCATGGTTCAGTCGAATGTGCGGCAGCGGGCTGCCTAGCCTTTGTAACCCATCAACCGCGGCAGCCACAGGACGGTTTCGGGCACGAGCGTGATGATCGCCAGCACGACGATCGCCATGATGATGAATGGCATCGCCTCTCTTACGATCGACATCAGCGGTTGCCTGGTCATGTTCGCAACCACAAATAGCAACAGACCGAAAGGCGGTGTAAGGAGGCCGATCATGATATTGACGACGACGACGACGCCGAAGTGAACCGTGTCGATCCCCAGCGCCTTGGCCGTCGGAATGAGGATGGGAACGATGACCAGCAGGATGGTCGACCCTTCCAGCAGGCATCCGAGTGCCAGCAGAATGGCATTGACCAGCAGCAGAAACATCAAAGGTGTCAGGTGGAATCCGGCGATGAATGCCTGCACGGACAACGGCACCTTTTCGATGGTCACGACGTAATTGAATACGAGCGCGCCCGCGATCAGCATGCCGACCGATGTCGTCGCCTTGGCGCTGGACAGCAGCACGTCATAGAGCTGCCTCCACGTCAACGATCGATAGATGAGCCACGAAGCCAGCAATGCATAGGCGGCCGCGGCCGCGGCGCCTTCGGTGGGTGTCATCACGCCGCCGTAAATGCCGAACAGAAGCACGACAGGAAGCATCAGCGCGGGAAAGGCATCGAGCGTGATGCGCGGTATTTCGCGCAATGGTACGGATGCCTCCACCGGATAGTTCCGGTGCCGCGCGATCAGCGAATTGGTGATCATGAACCCGGCGCCCAGCAACAGCCCCGGGATCACGCCGCCAAGAAAAAGATAGCCGATCGACGTGTCGGAGACCAGTGCGTAAATGACCATCGGGATCGACGGCGGAATGATCGGGCCGATGATGGCGGCGGACGCCGTGATCGCTCCCGCGTAGGCCACGGGATAGTTGCCGCCCTTGGTCATCATGCCGATGATGACCTTGCCGATTCCGACCGCGTCAGCGATCGCCGAACCGGACATGCCCGCGAAGATGATGTTGGCGACCACGTTGACGTGGCCCAGCCCTCCGCGGAAACGGCCGACGAGCACCAGGCAGAATTTCAGCAGCCGGTCGGTCAGGCTGCCCGTGTTCATGAGGTCGGCCGCGAGGATGAACAGCGGTACTGCCAGCAGCACGTAACTGTTGAAGAGCCCGTTGAGAATCTGTTCGGCCGCCGTGCCGATGTCGAGACCGGAAACGACGAAGTAGAATACCGACGCGGCAATCATCGACAGGCCGATGGGCAGGCCCAGCACGGCAAGCGCCACCAGCACGATGATGCACAGCGTGAATTGGCCGGGCATCGTCACAGCGCGCCGCCTTCTGGCTTGGAATCCGCGTCAGGCAGTGAACCGGTGATGGCATGCCATGCGACGCGTGCCTGCTTGACCACGCATGCGACTACGAAGATGACGTAAATGGAATACATCACGTCGAGGCGCATGTGCAGGTACGCGGTGTGCTCGCGTTTCATGAACGTCACGTAGTTCCACGACGCCGGCAGAGAAATGAGCAGCAGCACGACAAACGCGATGCTGGATATGGCCGTGAACGCGCGACGACCCGCCGGCGGGAACAACGAGTAAACGATGTCGAACCGGATTTCCTCGCTGTCCTTGAGCACGAATGCCGCGCACCAGAGAACGACCCACACCCAGCACAGAACCGTCACTTCCTCGGTCCAGCCGAGCGGCTGGTTCAGCACATATCGAAACGCGATCTGGAGCAGGAACGACAGGAACATGATTCCCATGAGTACGACCGCGACGTCGTCCGCGCGACGCCGCAGCCACCTTCCGGCGGCAGCCAGTCCTCCGTGTTCCATTGTTCCCCCGGCGATGTCAGTGTCCGCGATGGCCGAGGCAATCGCGAGGCCGCGGCACACACCCCGGCGGTCGGTCGCCGCCGGGCCATTTCATCTGGCTGCCCGACGCGGCCTTCGGACCACGCCGGGCCGGTTTCATCAAAGCGCGTTGATTTTCTCGAGCGCGCCCTTCGGCCATTCGCTGCCGTACTTGTCGACATACTTCTTCTGGGCAAAGGTCCGAAACGCCACCAGGTCCGGCGTATAGATTTTCTTTCCAGACTTCTTGAAGTATTCGAGCACGTCCTTCTCCTGCGCGACGAACTTCGCCGTGTAGTCATCCACGGCTCTTTCCGCTGCCGCCTGGAAGCGCGCCTGCTCCGCGGGCGGCATCGCGTCCCAGATCTTGGTCGTGATCACCATCACGTCGTACCCCAGCACGTGAGAGGTCAGCACGAATTGGGTGGTGACTTCATCGAACTTCATCAGCCGGCTGGCGACCAGCGGGTTGTCCTGGCCATCGATCGCGCCCGATTGGAGCGCCGTATAGACCTCGGCGTACGCAACCGGCGTCGGATTGACGCCGATCGACTCGCCCAGAAACTGCCAGTACTCCCCAGGCGGCATCCGCAGTTTGATCCCGGCCAGGTCGGCGGGCGTCTTGATCGTCTTGTCCGGCTTCAGGTTGACATTGCGCGATCCGAAATAGACGGGCGTAATGATCTGTATTCCGAGCTGGTCGCGCGCCATCTTGGCGAATTCCTTGCCCACGTCACTCTTGTAGGCTTTCTTCAGATGCTCGACGTCCCGGAAGAGATAAGCGGAAGTCATCAGCGACCAGGCGGGAATCTGCTTGGAAATATCCGCGGGCGCGAGGTTGCACATCTCGAGGTTACCGCGCTGGAGCGCGATGAGTTCGGTGCCCTGCTTGAACAGCGTGTTGCCCCAGTACGGCTCGAAGTCGTAGCCGTCCTTGATGGCTGTGCCGAAATTCTTGTAGGCCTCTGCGCGCAAGTCCTGCTCCGTGAACGCGGAACTGAATCTGAGCTTGGTCTTGGCTTGCTGCGCAAGTGCTTGCGGGAGCGCGCCGAGCGCCAGCATCGACGCACCGGCCTTCAGCAACGTGCGACGGGTAGAGTTTGAATTCATGCGGTGTTTCCTCCTGGACGGGTGCGCCAATGATCAGTGATCATCAGATGCTTTATGAATCGTCGGATTAAAATCCCCGCCCATGATAATATGATAATCATCGGGAAAACAATCTCACGCGGACGCTCCGCTCTCCCATGAACCACGATTCCCCCGAAATCCGATCTGGTATACGTGCGTCTGGGCTGGGCGAAGCGCCATATGACCTGGCGCCTCCGGGCAGCGGTGATGCGGCGCCTATCGCCGGCACCGTCGGAGAACTTGCCTACCGTCGTATTCGCTCGGACATCGTGCTGGGGCGACTTCTGCCTGGAAGGAAGCTGCCGCTCGACCGGATGCGGCACGCCTATGGCACGAGCATCAGCACGTTGCGGGAATTGTTCACGCGCCTCGCATCCGAGGGCCTGCTGGTGGCGGAAGGTTCCCGGGGATTTCAGGTCCCCGCCGTTTCGGCGTCGAACCTGCGCGATATCGCGGCGATGCGGCAGCTGCTCGAATGCCACGGAATGCAGGAATCCTTCGCGCGGGGCGACATCGAATGGGAAGGACGCGTCGTTGCCGCGCACCACATGCTCGCGACGATCGAAAAGAAGATGGCCGAGGGCGAGGCGTACTCGGCCGAGACATGGCGGAGGTACGACTGGGCGTTCCACTTCGCCCTCATTTCAGCGTGCGGGTCGCAGGTGCTGCTTGCGACCTATGCCTCAATCTGCGACAAATACTTGCGCTACCAGATGATCGCAGCAATTTTCCGGGGGCAAATCGCCGCCGACGAACATCGGATTCTCCTCGAGTGCGCACTCACGCGCGATTGGCAACTCGCGCAGAAGACACTGACGACGCACGTCCAGGATTGCGTCACGCAGATGGCTTCCGTCCTGGGCGCCGACGCCGTCAAATGAGCGTCGGTAGCAATTCCATGGAAAGGCGTTGATGTCATCGACATCGCAAGTCCCGCTGCGCATTGGCGTCCTCGGCGCCGCCCGGATAGCGCGCCTGTTCGTCGAGGCCGTCAAGCCGTCATCCAAAATTGTTGTCACGGCCATCGCGAGCCGCGACGCTGAACGGGCCGCCGCGTTTGCGCGCGACACGGGAATTCCGCGCGTTCATCCGAGCTACGACGCACTCTTCGCGGATCCGGAGATCGATGCGGTCTATGTTCCGCTGCCGAACAACCTGCATGCGCAGTGGTCGATTCGCGCAGTGGAGGCCGGCAAGCATGTGTTGTGCGAAAAGCCGTTGGCTGCATCGGCGGCCGAAGCGCGCGCAATGTTCGATGCGGCGAAACGCAATGGCGTCTACCTCGTCGAGGCTTATCCGTACCGCGCGCAACCGCAGACCCTGAAGCTGCGCGAACTGCTCGCTGCAAAAGCGATTGGTCACGTGCAGCTGATCCAGGCGTCGTTCGGATTCCCGCTCACCGATATGGCCAATATCCGCATGGACCCTACCCTTGCGGGCGGCGCACTGATGGATGCCGGCTCCTACCCCGTCAGTCTGGTCCGAACGATCGCCGGTGCGGCTCCATTTCGCGTGCACGCGATGTCGCGACGGGCACCCTCGGGTGTGGACGCGACGACATTGGCTACGATGGAATTCCAAGATGGCGTGCTGGCACAGATCTCCTGCAGCTTTTCAACGGTACGCCACCGGCACGCGTTCATCGCCGGCGACGCCGGCTCCATCGAAACGACCTACTACAACGATACGTCGTCGGCGTTTCCTCCACTGCTGGAAGTCAGGCGCGGCACGGGTTGGGACGCGGCGCGCGAAGTGATCGAGACAGCGGCCATCGCCGGATTCCTGGCTGAAGCCGAGTCGTTCCACGATCTCGTGCGCGGAGGTTGGTCCCATTGGACCGGTGCGACGCCCGAGGAGTCTGTCGACATCGCCCGTACGCTCGATGCCCTCGCGACAAGTTCGCGCGAAGGCATTCCCGCGATCGTCAGCGGGTAGTTACGCGGCGTTCGCGTGCTGGAAAGACTTGGCGCACCGGCCCGTTGCGGTTCGTGCTAGACGAGATCGCCAGCGGGACCCAGGATCTGTTCGCGCAACTCGCGATATCGCGGGAGCTGCGGCGGATACACGCAAAGGTATTTCACCTGTGCGGCCTGCAGGCAGCGCTGCTTGATGACTTCGAGCTTCTGATCGCGGGGATTGATGACCTGGTCCGGCTCCTTGGCATCGACGATCGCGACGATCGTCATGTCGCGGTCGCAGACCACAAAGCCGACATGCTGGTTCGCAATCTTGCGAAAGGCGCGCAAGCGCTCCATCCCCTGCGGTCCGATCTTGACCTGGAGGACATCGGCCAGCCTGATACGCGCAAAGATCTCATGTCGCGGAAACGCCGCCTTCAACAGCAGGTAGACCACGCTTTCGGCGCGAGTGAGGAAACGCGGACGAAGCAGGTAGAGGCCAGGCAGTTCCGCGGAGGACAGGAGCCGCGTGGTTTCGCCTTCGGTCCACTGGGCGACGGTGTTCGGCGAATCGCCGCCCCCGCGCGACGTACCGCCTGTCGCCCGATTGCGCCGCACCAGGCCATAGATGATGGCGACCGCGAACGCGGCCATCGCCAAAGCGAACAGAACGCCCTGCGTCATTGAATCCCGATCCCCGTTCCCAGTCGTTTCGCCACAGCCGCGAACGACGGGAAGACGCGTTGTAGTTTTGCAAGTCTACCCGTTAACGCCTTGTAGTCTAAAGCATTTGGCTGGGAGATGGACAATGGTGCCGTCCCCCAATGGCAAAGGCCCGGATGCAACCGGGCCTTTGCTTTGGTGCTATGGAGCGGGAGCTGCGAGGGACTACATGTCCATGTCGCCCATGCCGCCCATGCCACCCATGCCGCCGCCACCGCCGCCACCGCCCTTTTCATCCTTCGGCAGTTCGGCAACCATGGCTTCGGTCGTCAGCAAGAGCGAAGCCACGGAAGCGGCGTTTTGCAGTGCAAAGCGCGTCACCTTGGTGGGATCCACGACACCCATTTCGACCAGGTCGCCGTACTCGCCAGACTGGGCGTTGAAGCCGTAGTTGCCCTTGCCTTCGACGACCTTGTTCACGACGACCGACGGCTCGTCACCGGCATTGGCGACGATTTGGCGCAGCGGCTCTTCGATCGCACGCAGCACGATCTTGATGCCGGCGTCCTGATCGGCGTTGTCGCCCTTCAGGCCCTTCAGGTTGGTGCGGGCGCGCAGGTAAGCCACGCCGCCACCTGCCACGATGCCTTCTTCCACGGCCGCACGGGTTGCGTGCAGCGCGTCTTCGACACGCGCCTTCTTTTCCTTCATTTCAACTTCGGTAGCCGCGCCGACCTTGATCACGGCAACGCCGCCCGCCAGCTTGGCAACGCGTTCCTGCAGCTTTTCCTTGTCGTAGTCGCTCGTCGCGTCTTCGACTTGCTTGCGGATGTTCTTCACGCGCGCTTCGATCGCGGCCTTTTCGCCGGCACCGTCGATGATCGTCGTGTCTTCCTTGCCCACTTCGATCTTCTTGGCGCGGCCCAGGTCCTTGAGCGTCGCGTTCTCTAGCTTGAGGCCCAGTTCCTCGGCGATCACCGTGGCACCCGTGAGGATGGCGATGTCTTCGAGCATGGCCTTGCGGCGGTCGCCGAAGCCCGGCGCCTTGACGGCGGTGGTCTTCAGAATGCCGCGGATGTTGTTCACGACCAGCGTCGCCAATGCTTCGCCATCGACGTCTTCAGCGATGATGAGCAGCGGCTTGCCGGCCTTGGCAACCTGTTCGAGCAACGGCAGCAGGTCGCGGATGTTGCTGACCTTCTTGTCGTGCAGCAGGATATACGGATCCTCAAGCAGCGATACTTGCTTGTCCGGATTGTTGATGAAGTACGGAGAGATGTAACCGCGGTCGAACTGCATGCCTTCGACGAGGTCCAGTTCGTTCTCGAGGCCCTTGCCGTCTTCGACGGTGATCACGCCTTCCTTGCCGACCTTGTCCATCGCTTCGGCGATCGTCTTGCCGATCGACGAGTCGGCGTTGGCCGAGATGGAACCGACTTGCGCGATTTCCTTGCTTGTCGTGCACGGCTTGCTGATTTTCTTGAGCTCTTCGACGATGGCGATGACCGCCTTGTCGATACCGCGCTTCAGGTCCATCGGGTTCATGCCGGCGGCAACGTACTTGAAGCCTTCGTTGCAGATCGCCTGGGCCAGCACCGTTGCCGTCGTGGTGCCGTCACCGGCGACGTCGGACGTCTTGGACGCGACTTCCTTGACCATCTGCGCGCCCATGTTCTCGAACTTGTCCTTCAGTTCGATTTCCTTCGCGACCGATACACCGTCCTTGGTGATCGTCGGGCGCGCCGAAGCTTCTTTCCAGCACCACGTTGCGGCCCTTGGGGCCGAGCGTTACCTTGACGGCGTTGGCGAGCACGTTCACGCCAACCATCATCTTGTTGCGCACGCCTTCGCCGAAGCGGACGTCTTTAGCTGCCATGGTTCATTTCTCCTGAAGCGATATCTTGGTTGAGCGTTAGCCGACGATGCCGATGATGTCGTCTTCGCGCATGTGCAGAAGATCGTCACCATCCATCTTGAATTCCTGGCCCGAATACTTGCCGAACAGGACCTTGTCGCCGACCTTGGCGCCCATCGGCAGCAGCTTGCCGCTGTCGTCGGTCTTGCCCGGGCCTACGGCCACGACTTCGCCCATCGAGGGCTTTTCCGCGGCGGTGTCTGGGATGACGATGCCGCCGGCCGATTTACGCTCTTCTTCAAGGCGCTTGACGATCACGCGATCGTGCAGGGGACGCAGTTTCATGGTTAGCACTCACTCCTGAATATTTCGATTGAAATTACAGCGACTTGGCTCACTTAGACTTTGCGAGATGGGCGCTGTAGCCGACTGGCGAGGGCCGTTGGGAAGGCGTCGGCCAGGCCATCAGGCACGGATTGCCTGCCGGATGGACTCGTCGATACGCGTTGTTAGCACTCAACGGCTTCGAGTGCTAATAATAGGGCATCCTGTCTGCCAATTCAACCCCTTGACGAGCGACCGGAACCCTACCCGACACGAGGCCCGGTCGACCAGCGCCGAGCTTCGGCGCGAATTTTGTAACAGATATGTACGGGGTCTCACCACGGCTCTGCGGCATCAGCGTTAGGCTATGACGTTGACATAGTTCGCGAGGTGATTCAATGCTCGCTCCCGCCCACGCCGGCCATCTGGGCATGCTGCAGAACTGGATCAAGAGTGGCGCCGCGGAAGGCAGCTTCGACCGCGAACTCGCTGCGGATTCCGCCGATAGCACGCTGTTTTTCGCCAACCTCCGGCAGGCGCTCGTGGTCGGGTACTTCGTGCAGGCGGATGCCCGAGGCCAGCTCATCACCTGCTCGACTTCCGGCTACATGTATTGCCCGGACCGCACCGGAGACCGTTCCCAGCCCATAGGCTTCGGCCTTTTCAAGGCGCTGGCGAATCTCGGCTACGAACTCTGGTTGACGGGGCTCGATCGTGCGTGGCGCGGCCAGGGTCACGGTCGCGCGATGTTGACGGCCATGCTCGCGACACCGGCGGGGCAGAACGCTTATATCGTGCGCGTGGATCGGACCGGCTCGAGCTCCGACACCATGCAGCATCTGCTCGAATCCTTGAATTTCGCGGCCGCGCGCGACACCGCGGATCTGCGCTGGTTTGTGCGTGGGGACGCGCCCGCGGGAGGTCGCAGTGCGCGTACGTACGGCGCCCGTCGTCAGGCCGCCCTGTGCATTGACCCGCACGCGGCCGACCACCGTTCAGGGACGTCACGCAACCGTTTGTAAGTCGGTCGCCAACCGCGGCCCGCAACGCGCTAACTTGACGTCGTCACTCGACATTTTCATCAGAGGACGACGCAAATGCTCCAGCCCGCCCACGTCGGACACCTCGCGTTGCTGCGATCACTCATTCGTCAAGGCGCCGCGGACGGCAGCTTCGATCGCGATCTGGCCGCCGAATCCCCGACAGGCGAGGAATTCTTTGCCAAGCTGAAGCGCGCGCTCGTCACCGGCTATTTCGTCGAGGACGTCGGCAGCGGCAAACTTGCGACCGTATCCGTTCCCGGCTATGTGTTCTGGCCGGATGATCGCCACAGTGGCATGCCCCCTGTGGGATTCGGCCTCTTTCGCTCCATCGACGGCACAGGCTATGAACTCTGGCTTGCCGGTCTGGACCTGTCCGCGCGCGGCGGCGGGCAAGGCCGTGCATTGCTGGCATCGCTGTTCGCCACGCCGCCAGGACAGAAAACGTTCATCGTCCGCGTACAGCGCGATTCGCGCTACATCGAGGCGCTGCAGGGCCTGCTCGCCGAGTTCGGCTTCAACGCGATCGGCGACACGTCAAAGCTGCGCTGGTTCCTGCACAGGGATGCTCCGGACCCACTGGCGGCGCGCGTGCGCAACACCCTGGGCAGGCAGGTCGCGCTAAACTAGCCGCCTCATCGTCTCTTCGGCAGGAGCGCGACGGCTCGTCGCGGTGGTCATTCGATGCCCGCGTCCCGCGACAATGCGCAAAACGTGCAAGGCAGTGCGCTGGCGCCCTGCTCCGCCTCACCGGTCACCGGCTATTTTCGCAACGGCTGTTGCGACACAGGTCCCGACGACACGGGATTGCATACCGTCTGCGCCGTGATGACCGCCGAATTCCTGGCGTTTTCCAAGATGTCCGGAAACGACCTGTCTACGCCGCTGCCTGAGGCCGGCTTTCCCGGCCTGCTTCCCGGAGATCGCTGGTGCCTGTGCGCCGGCCGTTGGCGCGAAGCGCTGGAAGCTGGTGTTGCGCCACCCGTGGTGCTGGCCGCAACCCATGAGGAAACCCTGGCCGTGATCCTGCTCGAAGACCTTGAACGTCATGCATCCCGTTAGCAGCGTTGCAGCGGCGGGCGCGGGCGCGACATGGTGGGCGGAAGGCTGGCGCCTGTTTGCGCGCAGTGTCGGCATCTGGTTCGCCATCGCCGTCGTCTATTGCGCGCTGATGTACCTGCTGGGCAAGATTCCCCTGATCGGCGATGCCGCCACGTGGCTCCTGTCTCCGGTCTTCATCGGCGGCGTCATGTTGGGGTGCAACGCGCTGAAGGGGGGTGAGCGGCTGCGCGTTTCGCACCTGTTCGACGGGTTCAGGCCCCAGCATTTCGTCCCTTTGCTGCTGATCGGCGTGTTCAACGTCGTGATGATAGTGATCAGCGTGATCATCGGTGCGGTTGCCCTCGTGAGTTCCTTGGGCCTCACCAGCATCGTCGATATTGGCCGCCTCGCGGCCGACCCCATGCAGCTGCTCCTCGATTTCGGCATCGCAAGCGTGCTCCTGGCCGTGCTGGCGCTGATCGTAGGGGCGGTCATCACGATGGCCAACTGGTTTGCTCCCACCCTCGTTGTGTTGCGGGACGCGCGTCCGCTCGAAGCGATGGTGGCGAGTTTCCGCGCTTGTATGCGCAATTGGGCGGCATTCCTCGTCTATGGGCTGATCGGCGCCGTCATCCTCGTCGCGATATGCATCGCGTTCCTCGGACTCGCCTTCGCGGCCGGATTTCCCACGCTGCTGGCGATTCTCGGCGGAACGGCCAGTTTGGCGTCGGTCGGCATTGGATTCGGCCTTCTCGGCCTCGTCTATCTGCTGGCGCTTTTTGTCATAGGCGTCGTCGCCAGCGCCTCGTCCTATGCCAGTTATCGGGACGCATTCGTCACCGCTGAGTCACCGGTTGCGCTTCCCCCGCAGTATTGAGCGCACGGCGGCATGCGCTTCGCCGAAGCGACGTTGCCATGTCAGCTGGCGCTGCGAGGACTTCGATGGACCTCATTGCGCCCCAATGGGCGTCAGTGGGCCTCGTCCCAGTTGGCGCCCGCGCCGACATCGACCACCAGCGGCACGCGAAGCGGCGCTACACCGGTCATCAATTCGGGCAGATCGCGTTTCACCCGATCCACTTCTGCGGCCGGCACTTCGAGCACCAGCTCGTCGTGAACTTGCAGCAGCAATTTCGTCGCCAGCTTCTCGCGATCGAGCCAACCCTGCACCGCGATCATCGCCAGCTTGATGAGATCGGCGGCCGTGCCCTGCATGGGTGCGTTGATTGCCGCGCGCTCGGCGCCGGCACGGCGCGGGCCCCCGCCGGCCTTGATGTCGGGCAGCCACAACCTGCGACCGAAGACGGTTTCGACATATCCCTGATCGCGCGCGACTTCGCGCGTGCGTTGCATGTATTCGGCGACACCGGGATAGCGCGCGAAATACTTGTCGATGAACTGCTGCGCGGCGCCGCGCTCGATGCCCAGCTGCTGCGCGAGGCCAAACGCGCCCATGCCATAGATGAGCCCGAAGTTCACGGCCTTGATGTAGCGGCGCTGGTCCGTTGTCACATCTTCGGGCTTGACGCTGAAAATCTCCCCCGCCGTGGCGCGGTGAATGTCACGTCCCTCGTGAAACGCCTTCAGCAGCGCCGGGTCCCCGGACAGGTGCGCCATGATCCGCAATTCGATCTGCGAATAGTCCGCGGAGACCAGCACATGGCCCGGTGGCGCAATGAAGGCTTCGCGAATGCGGCGGCCGTCGGCCGTGCGCACGGGAATGTTCTGCAGGTTGGGATCGGTCGAGGCAAGTCGTCCGGTGACCGCGGTGGCCTGCGAAAACGTGGTGTGCACGCGGCCGGTGCTCGCATTCACCATCAGCGGCAGCTTGTCGGTGTACGTAGACTTGAGCTTCGACACCGAGCGATGCTCGAGCAGCACCTTGGGCAGCGGATAGTCCGCAGCGAGTTCCTGCAGCACTTCCTCATCGGTCGACGGCTGTCCTGTCGCAGTCTTCTTGACCACGGGCAGATTCATCCGCTGGAACAGGATCTCGCCCAGTTGCTTCGGTGAACCGAGGTTGAATGGCTGCCCTGCCAGCTGGTGCGCCTGCGCTTCGAGCGCCATTACCCGGTCGCCCAGTTCGCGGCTTTGTCGCGTCAGCAACTGCGAGTCGATCAGGATTCCGTTGCGTTCCATGCGAAAGAGCACTTCGCGCACCGGCATCTCGATCTGTGTGTAGATGTAGTCGAGCTTCGGATCAGCGGCGATCGGCGGGCGCAAGGCACGGTGCAGACGCAGCGTGACATCCGAGTCCTCCGCCGAATATTCGGTGGCGCGTTCGATGGCCACCTGCTCAAAGGGAATGCGCGAGGCACCCTTCCCGGTAACGTCGTCATAGCTGATCGTGGGAAGGTTCAAATGGCGCAGCGCGAGGTTGCCCATGTCATGCGGCTTGTGCGATTCCAGCACATACGACTCGAGCAGCGTGTCATCGGCGACACCGTTGAGCGCGAGACCTTCGTTGGCCAATGCATGCTGGTCGTACTTGAGGTTTTGTCCCAGCTTTTTTTCGCCGGATTGGCGAGCCACGGCGCAAATCGCCGAAGAGTTGCGTCGCGGTCGAGCTGGTCGGGCGCGCCGGCATAACGGTGACCCAACGGGATGTAGCAGGCGCGGCCGGGCTCCGTCGACAGCGAGAGGCCGACAATGCGCGCCTGCATGGGATCGAGGCTCGTCGTCTCGGTGTCCAGCGCGACGATTTCGGCGGCGTCGATCTCAGCCAGCCAGCGCGCCAGCGCCGCCTCGTCGCACACCATTTCGTATTGCGTCGCCAAAGGCGCGACGGCTGGAACGGCGGCTACGTCCGCTGCATTTGCATCGAAACGCCGGCCCGCGCTGTCCTGTGCCGCTCGGCGCGCGATGACATCGGCCGCATCGGGCGCGTTCGCAACGTCGCCTGCCAGGTCGCGCAACCACCCCTTGAATTCGAAGCGCTCATACAACGGTCTCAACGCGCGCACGTCCGGTGGGTTGATGGCAAGGTCGGTCGCATGCAAGGGCAGCGCGCAATCGGTTTTCACGGTGAGCAGCTTGCGCCCTTGCGGCAGCCACTCGAGCGCTGCGCGCAAGTTCTCCCCAACCACGCCGGGAATTTCGTGTGCATTCGCCAGGACATTGGCGAGCGAACCGTACTGCGCCAACCATTTGGCCGCCGTCTTGGGTCCCACCTTGGGTACGCCGGGAACATTGTCCACCGAGTCGCCGGTCAACGTGAGCAAGTCCAGCACCTGGTCCGCGCGCACGTTGAACTTGGCCAGCACGCCAGCTTCGTCCAGCGTCTCGTTGCTCATCGTGTTCACGCAGATGATGCGCGGCGTAACGAGTTGCGCCAGGTCCTTGTCGCCAGTCGAAATCACCGTATCGATGCCGGCTGCGGCCGCCTGCGTCGCCAGCGTTCCGATGACATCGTCAGCTTCCACGCCATCGACCATCAGCAGGGGCCAGCCGTTGGCGCGCACCAGTTCGTGCAGCGGCTCTATCTGCGCTCGAAGATCATCGGGCATCGGCGGCCGGTTGGCCTTGTATTGCGGATACCAGTCGTCGCGAAATGTCTTGCCCGGTGCATCGAACACGACGGCGAAGTAGTCCGGCTTGCCGTCCTCCGCCATTCGGCGCAACATCGACAGCACACCGCGCAGCGCGCCTGTCGGCTCGCCTCTCGAAGTGCGTAGATCAGGCAGCGCGTGAAATGCGCGATACAGGTATGAAGACCCGTCAACCAGCACGAGCGTAGGCATGCGTCAGACCCACAAGATTCCGGAAATCATCGATCCGCAGGCACTCAACACGACCAACGGTCAGGAAGCGTGGCGGGTGATGGGGATTATGGCAGAGTTCGCCATTGCGACGGAGCGCCTGCAAGGCATTCGCCCCGCCGTCAGCGTGTTCGGCAGCGCGCGCATCAAGCCAGGCCACCCGTACTACGAAAAGACGGAGTCGATCGCGCGGCTGCTTTCCGATGCCGGCTTCTCCGTCATCTCAGGCGGCGGTCCGGGATTGATGGAAGCCGCGAACAAGGGCGCGCATGGCGGACGCGCACCCGCGGTCGGACTCAACATCCTTCTGCCGTTTGAGCAGGGCGGCAACGAATTCCAGGATGTCTCCGTCGACTTCCGCTATTTCTTTGCTCGCAAGATGATGTTCGTGCGCTTTGCATCAGCATATGTGATTCTTCCCGGCGGCTTTGGCACACTCGACGAGTTGGGCGAAGTGCTCACGTTGGTCCAGACGGGAAAGAGCCGCAAGATCCCGATCATCCTGGTCGGCGGCGATTTCTGGTCCGGACTGCTTGCGTGGATGGGCGATAAACTGGTCGGCGAGGGCATGATCGCCGAACAGGACATGCAACTCATTCAGGTGATCGAAGAGCCGGAAGCGATCGTCGAGGCAATATTCAAATTCTACGAAGGCCGCGGCTTTGCGCCGACCCGCGCCGAGCGGGAAAAAATGCTCAATCTCTGATCCGTTGGGCAGTGCGTCGCCACGGCGGGCAGATGCCGTGGATTCGCGCCCGCCGGGCCGCATTTGGTAGAATCGCTGCATGATCGCAATCTCCGCATTGAAAACGCTACGCGGCGCGTGCCTGGGCATTTGCATGTCTGCCGTAGCCGCATTCATTGCAGGCGGCGCATCGGCTCAGGCGCAGCAACCGTTGCCGCTGCAGGCGGCGCCTCTGCCACCGCCGCTGCCGGCTGCAAGCGATCCGCCGGCGCAGGCCAAGCCTGCCGCGACGCCTGCCGCTGTCCCGCCGCCCGTTCGCGAGGAATATCGCGGAGGTACGGAGGACGAACCTCAGGTAACGACCATCCGCAAGGACAATGAAACCGTCGAGGAAGTCCGCGTCGGAGGCGAACTTCGCTATGTTCGCGTGACGCCCCGGCATGGCCGGCCGTATTTTCTCGTCCCTTCGGGTAACGGCCAGACATTCAATCGCATGGATTCGCTCGGCTCGGGCCTCAGCGTGCCGATGTGGATGCTGTTTTCCTGGTAGTACTTCGAGCCCACGAGGGATTCCGGCGCGCGAACGCTCGCCGGAAAAGCGCATGTCCGTCTATACGCCCGTAACGCCGGAGGAGCTCGAGGCGTGGCTCACGCGCTACGCCGTCGGCGCCGTCGAGCAGATGCTCGGGATCGCGTCCGGCATCGAGAACACGAATTATTTCGTGACGACGTCCAAGGGCCGGTATGTGCTGACACTGTATGAACGCCTTCCAGCCGCGGAGCTGCCGTTCTATCTCAACCTGATGGCGCATCTGGCCAAGGCGGGCGTTCCCGTGCCTGCGCCGGAAGCCGATCGCACCGGCGCATTGTTCTCAATGCTCAACGGGAAGCCGGCGAGCTTGGTGACACGCATCGACGGCCATCCTGTGGACGTTCCCTCGCCGCAACACTGCGCTGCGGTGGGCGCAGCCCTCGCCCGGATGCACATTGCGTCGGCAACGTACCGGGCGCGTCTGTCGAATCGGCGTGGACCTGCGTGGTGGCGGCAGGCCGCGCGCGCAGTCAAGCCATTCCTCACCACTGACCAGATCGCGTTGCTCGATGCCGAATTGAAGTTCCAGACCGGATTCGGACGCGGCAAGCTTCCCAAGGGCGCCGTTCACGGCGACCTCTTCTGCGACAACGTTTTGTTCCACGACGGTCAGGTGGCGGGAATCATCGATTTCGGATTCGCGGCGACCGACTTCTTTGCCTACGATCTGGCGATCACCGTCAACGACTGGTGCGTCGCGGACAACGAGAGCAAGGCCATCGATGCCGCAGGCGCCGAAGCCCTTGTCACTGCATATGACGCGATCCGGCCGTTGACTCCTGACGAGCGGACGGCGTGGCCCGCACTGCTGCGCGCAGCAGCGTTGCGCTTCTGGCTGTCGCGACTCTACGACCTGCACCTGCCCCGACCCGGCGAATTGACTCATGCGCACGATCCGGAACATTTCGAGCGCGTGCTGCGCGACCGCGTGGACTATCCAGCGCGATTTCCCGAACGCGCGGCATGAACGACGATCCTCGCGAATTCGTTTTCACGCGTTATCAGGCCAGGCAAGGGATCGCGTGGCTCACGCAAGCCTACGCGCTGTTCAGCAGGAAGCGACTGCCGTGGGTGCTGCTGCTCCTCGCCTATTATGTCCTGTTGAGCCTGATGCTCAAGATTCCGCTGATCGGGCCGTATGCCATCACCGTGCTCAAGCCGGTATTCGCCGTGGGGCTTCTCGCGGCAGCGTGGACCCAGGAGCGTGGCGGCACGCCCACGTTTATCCAGTTGTTCCTGGGATTTCGCTCCAACTTGGCATCCTTGCTCCCCATCGGCATCTTCGTTCTCGTAGGCATCACCGCCGCGGTGTTCGCGTCTTCGCTCGTTGACGGAGGCAAGCTGCTTGATCTCCTGTCCAACGCGGGCGCGATGAGCGAGGATGAGATCACCGCGGCATTGAGCGATGGCGCATTGCAGGCGGGGATGCTCTTATCCGCGGTGCTGTCGATTCCGATCCTGGTGGCGACCTGGTGGGCGCCGGCGCTCGTGGTGTTTCAGAACGCCCGCACGGGCGCCGCATTGGCGACCAGCCTCAGGGCCGCGCTCGCAAATTGGAGACCGCTCGTTGTGTACGGTATCGCCGTATCGTTCTACGGCGTCGTGCTGCCGGCACTCTTTACCGGCGTTCTCGCGCTGCTCCTGCCGGAGGTTGGCCTGACAATAGCCAAAGTGCTGTTGTTGCCCTACGGCATCTTTCTTGCTGCGACGCTGCAGATTTCGGACTACGTGAGCTATCGCGACGTGTTCCATTCCGGCGAAACGCTGGCGCCGCTGCCGGCGCCGGAATCAGGTCGCCAGCCCTGACGCGTAGAAAAAAGGCCGATCCCTCGCGGAACCGGCCTCTCGCCCATCGGCGAATGAATGGTTGGAACTACTGGTGTTCGCAACGGCCCATGCGGGCGCCGGCTTTGACCTGTTCGACGAAACCGGACGGGAAGTCGGTCTCCATCGAGCGGCCATGCTTGCAGACGAACGCCTTCTTCATGTCGACGTACCAGGTCATCGGAAAGCCCGGGATCCCACCCACCAATTCCGTGCCGCGACCGTTGACGGATGCGGGACCGTCGAGGCCAAAGCGGTACGCCTCCGCCACGCCCTGGGTGCGGAAGAAGTCTTTCAGCTTGATCCAGTCCAGTCCTTCCACCCACAGCATGCCGTGGAAGCCGCTCTCGAAGAATGTGCCAGCACGCGCGATCATCACTTTGCCGTCATCGCTCATGTCGCTGGTGTAGACGGGAATGGGTCCGAAGTTGCTCTGAATGAAGTCGGCGCCATCGACTTCGCAGGAGAACCCGAAGTCATAGAACGGCAGGTCAACGCACCATTGCATCACGCGTGTCCGCGTGAACGCATCCGGACGCACGCCCTTGTTCGCGTTCCAGAACACCACGCCGTCCCGCTCCGTTTCGAGCGCGACGCGGCTGCCATCGGGCGTCATCGCGTAACCACCATCCATCGCGCCGATGGCCTTGTACAGGTCGATCGGATTGCCTTCGTCGATCCACGCGTACGCCTTCGAGAGATTGGACGTGCCGACGACGACCCGGCCATTACCGGAGATCGCGTGCGCACGATGCCAGGGCTCGGTGGTCAGGTCGACGCCTTGCAGGCTCAGTTGGCGCATGCCGGCCCCACGTGTCCAGATGAAGGGAACGATTTCGCCGCCGCCGGCACCGCCCGTTTCGGTCCAGCCGCCTTCGCAACTCCCATCGCCGTTGCGATCGATGTAACCAGTGCCCACCGCCGTCTTGGCCTTCGCATCAAGCGCCCAGCCGTAGCTGCTGGAAAAGCCGATCTGGCTGCCGCCGAAGCACGTGTTGCCGTTGAGGCTGCCGAGGTCGGTGACAATTCCCGTGCGCGTGTCCCAGATCCCTGCTGAATTCGTCTTCAGCGGCAGGCCTGTGAACGGGTCGATCCCCGCCGGCTTGCCGTTCTGATCTGTCTGCACGATCAATTGGCGGCCGTCGCGGGTGATGCTGGCATTCGTTCCCAGCAGGCCCGCAGGCGCGCTTTCGACGCCGGTCCTCGCATCCCAGACGAAGGGAACGTTGTCCATGATTCCGGCAGCACGATTGCCGTCCTTGGACATGCTTCCGAGGTAGCCATAGGTCAACGGCATGTACTGGACGCCGTCCATGTACCCATTGAAGTAGAAGTTGGCCGTCTTGGTGACGCCAGCCTGCGCGGTGATCGCGCTCGAAAGGCATGGGTCGTCCTTTGCCGCGTTCGCCTGTTCGTTTATGTTCCAGTATTCGGCTTCCGACACGAGCGCCGTCGGCGAAGTCGGGTACCCGCCGGCGACGATCTCCTCCGTATACAGCACGTACTTCTGTCCCGGCGTGAGGTTGTTGATCCGGAATCGCCCGTCGGGCCCGAGCTTGCCCTGTGTCTTGTCTCCCGTCATTGCCGAGATGGCGTCACCGAGGGGATCGGCCACATTGCGCGCAATGATGTTGATCCCGCCGTATTGCGTGCGGCCATCCTTCAAATACAGCGTGCCGGCAATCGAACCTCGCGTCTTTGCGTAGGCAGGCGTCGGATAGAGATCCGAGATGGCGGCGATGTCGTCGGCGCGGTCGACCGTGCTTTGCTCGTATCCGGGGTTGCGCCCTTTTTCGTCGGGGGACGTCGGGTTGATGAAGGGGAACATCGTTTCGATGTATTTGGGGTCGAGCCGGTTCGCGGCGGGATCGGGATTGCGCCAGGAATGAACCGGTTTGACGCAGCCGGGGACGCCCGGATAGAGATCCTGACCCCATCCCGGAGAGCTGAAGTAGCCCATCTGCCCATTCACCTGCGAGTGCGAGAGGTTGATGGCATGGCCGAACTCGTGCGTGAACACGCCGGCGATGCGCGTGCCACCGATGTCCGGCGGCGGGACGCCGTTGTCCGGATCCGCCGGTTCGCTGGAGACGATCCAGCCATTCATCACCGCCGTCGCCTTGACGATGGTTTCGGGATAGCCGTCACCATCGCGATCCTCGGCGATCTCGGCGAAGGCGATACCCAGCACCTGGTCCCGCGGTGCGCCGAAGACCTCCTCGATCACCATGCCGTACTGGTCATAGATCACATAGAGGCCGCCTTCGTTGTACTGACCATAAACCTTGGCCGCGGTCGCGCCATCGAGTACGTCGACGCCGATGCTCTTCACATCGCTGAACTTGGTGAATTTCGCCGGGTTGGAGACAGCCTTCCACGTGGACGTCGCGACGTCGCTCCATTGCCTCAACGCAAACGCCGTGATCTTGTCTGCCTGAACATTGTCCAGGAACACCGTGCCATCGTCGCGGTAGGCGTAATCGCCGATGTCCGTGTACACGCGGACGGGTCCCTTGCTCATGTCCCAGCGCAGTGGCTGCGGATTGCGCGGATGGTCGGTCGTCAG
Organism: uncultured beta proteobacterium; assembly: GCA_963755545.1. Taxonomy (GTDB): domain Bacteria; phylum Pseudomonadota; class Gammaproteobacteria; order Burkholderiales; family Casimicrobiaceae; genus VBCG01. The sequence continues at coordinate 244,006 of CAVWKH010000004.1, forward strand.
CAACGGGCCTGCGGCCTGCGCCACCGAAAAGGCCGCCACCAGCGCGGCGACCAGAGTCAACTTGAGCGTCTTCATCACCGCATCACACCTTTCTCGATCCATTTCTCATTGACGGCGCGCCTGACGAAAGACATGAGCACATCGCCGTCGATCGGCCCCGCAGGCTTGGCCAGCATCGCCGATTCACGGGCATTCAACTTGTCGGGCTGTACGGACATGCCCTTGAACAGCCCTCGATTGTCGAAGCTGTTGGCGGCTTGCGTGCCGCTGTACGTGAACTTGCCCTGCGCCATGCCGACGGGCGTCGTCATGCGCGTGCGGCTGGCAGGTTTGTTCATGAAGGTGGTGACCTTCTCGCCGACCGTCCACGTGGCCATGCCTTCGATCTTGCTCGGCAGCAGGTAGCGGCCGTCCGGCAGCTTGCGCGGCTTGAGCAGGCCGTACTGGCGGAACGTATAGCTGCTGTTCTCCGCCATGTCGCGCTTCACACTGCCGTTGACCTTCATCGTGACTTCCGTAAAGGGCAGGCCGCCTTCCATGCCGTCGGAGATCCTGACGACCTCGCCGGTCACGATGACGTCGGCCTCCTGGATCATCTGCTTCAGGTTCTGCGGTATCAGTTGCGACGCTTGCGACACAGTCGCCGATGCCGCGGCCACGATGACGGCGCACGCGAGCAACGCATGGCGCTTCACCCACTTATCCAGACGCGCCCACAGCGGCAGGCTGAGCACGCGCGCTTCCGGCACGTGGACATCGAGACGATGATGATGAATCGATTGCTTCATGAATATTCTCGACGAATTGCGCACGCTGTCGGGGTGCGACTTCCGGCGCGCAGTGTAGAGACATGGAAAATGGTGTCAATTGCAAATTTCGCATTCACCTGTTGCAGGAAATGCAATGCCGGACTTTTATCCCGGCCTATACTTCCCGGCGTGCATGCCTCAATTTCAAATGACGATCCCGCTTCCATGATCAGCGCAACGCAGTACTCTCTTGCCCACGTGTTCGACCAGGTGACACTGGGTGGACGGGGGTCCGTTGCTCGTGCGCTCGACGACGCCATCGCAATGCTCGGTGACGCCGTCGACACGCCGGTTGGAAAGGCGCTGGGCGCGATCGCTGGCGGCGCCAGGAACATCAATGCCGGTCACTATGAAGAGGGACTGGAAGTCATCATTCCCGCGCTCGAGGAACTGGAACGCAGCATCTACAGCAAGCGCCTCGGTTGGCTGCACGCGATGGTGGGCTTTGCTGTCGGGATGATGGGCAATCCCGAACGCGGAATGGAATGGACCGGTCGCGCGCTGGCGGCGGTGGATGCCACGCCGACGTCCATCGATACGTTGACCGCCTACAGCAATCATGGATGTCTGCTGGGGATGGCAGGTGAGCACGAAGCATCCAGGGAACTCCTGGAGAAGGCTCTGCACTTTGCGGCGTCCACCGGGAACGTCGAAGGCCAGCACATCGCGCTGTCGAATATTTCGTACGGATTGCTGATGAAGCTCCGTGAAGCGGAAGCACTGTCCGCGGCACAAACGAAGTCATTGGCCCGACAGGCGCTCGAATACGCCGAGCGGGCGCGGCGCCTGAGTTCCGGCGAGGCGTTCGGCCTGGATCCAGGTGGATTGGACAGCCTGATCGGACAAGCCATGGTGCATGCGGGCGACATCGCGCAGGCCAAGCTGATGTTCGCGCGGGCGTTGGAGGCCGGCGTCATCAATCCGGGCTTCAGCGCCGAGGCGCACCTGGGCATCGCGATGGCGCATCGCCTGAGCGATGAGTACGACCAGGCGCGCAAGCACCTGCATATCGCCGAAGATGTCGCTACGACGTCCCGGCTCTCACTGATGCTGGACCGCGTGATGGCCGAGGGCGCCCTCCTGGAAATGGCGGCCGGCAACCTGTCCGGCGCACTGGATTGGACGACGCGCCGCTGCCAATTTCTGGAAAGGCATTACCGGCAGCGCCTTCGGCTGCTCGCGCGAAGCACGGAACTTGCAACGCAAGCGGACTCGGTCAGCCAGCGCGCTTCGCATTATCGGAAAGAGGCGGAGTCGCTGTATCTCACGACGCGCGACTGGGATGAGGAAAGCACGCGGGATGCGCTCACCGATGCATTCAATCGCCGCGGACTGGCGCGGGTCGCCGGCCATGTCTTTGCGCCGCGCCGTCAGCTCGCAACCGTGGTCGTCAACATCGATGACTTCACGTCGTTCAACGAATCCTACGGCCGGACGGCCGGCGACCAGTTGCTGAAGCACGTCGCGGCGACCATCGCCGCGCACATGCGCGACGCGGACCAGTTTGCGCGGACGGACGGCGGCGAATTCCAGCTGCTGCTGCCGGATACATCGCCCGAGGCCGCGTTCGATACCGCCGAGCAGATTCGTGCTGCCATCGAGCGGGAGCGGCCACCGTTCAGTGATGAAGCGGGCATCACAGTCAGTATCGGGATATGCAATCGCTCGCAGGAGCGCAGCTTCGAGGCGACGCTGGCGGTGGCCGACCGGGCGCTCGAACAGGCGAGGAAATCCGGCCGCAACCGAACCTGCGTCGCCTGAGCAACGCGTGCTCAAGCCTGCGCGATGTTCCTCGCGAGGTCGATGACGCTATTCGCCGAGGGCGAGAGGATCCGATTCCGTGGCCAGATCGCGTGCACGTAGGCATATTGGCTCGACGGGTCTTCCGGATCCAGCGAAACGAGCGCGTCGCCGAACCGCTCGAAGATCTGCACAGGCAGGACGCCGATCAAATCGGTGGTCGCGACAAGGCCGGCAAGGACGTTCAGGTCATCGCACTCGATTGCCGTGGGGAGCTTGTCCGATACTTCCAATCCGAAGCAGGCATGGAGTTCGCGGTCGATGAGTGAGCTGACTCTGGCGAGGGCCACGCGAAACTTGAACAAATCCTTGGCCGTGACCCGGCCCCCGTGCGAGAGCGGATGTCCGCTTCGGCAGCAAACCGCGAGCCTGACAACGGCCAGTTTCCTGGACGCATAACGGTCCTCGTTGGCGCCGACGTAGCGAATGTCACCCAGGCAGATGTCGATGCTGTTCTTGTCCATCCTGTCGATCAGCAGCGGCATGTTCCCGAACTCAACGTTGATCAGGAAGTGAGGAGACTGCCGATGCATCGCGCCCACGAGCTCGGGAATGATGATGGACGCGGGAATGGGCCCAGCGCCGATGCAGATCTGGTCGAGGTCCCCGCTCCTCAGCAGGTCGAGGTTCAGCTCGAAGCGCTTGTTCTCGAAGTCGAGCGCCCGCGCGTGACCCAGGACCGCCTCGCCGGCTGCAGTGAGCGACACGCCATTGGCGTGGCGGCGGAAAAGCAGCAATCCCAGTTCGTCCTCGACGGACTGGATGCTGCGACTGAACGCCGACGGACTGAGATGAACGCGGATTGCCGCCCGCGAAATGCGCCCTTCCTCGGCCAACGCGATCAGATGGACCAGGTTCCTTTGGCTGAGCGGCATTAGGCTTCTTTCCCCTGCTACCTTTGCGACGGAGCTTACGCCGGTTCCAGCTTCGCGTATTCGAGCGCCAGCCACTTCACGCCGGTATCCCGGAAATTGACCTGAACTCGGGCGTCGGGTCCGCGGCCCTCCGCATCGATGATGACGCCCAGCCCGAATTTGGCATGCTTGACGCTTTGGCCAATTCGCCACGCGGGTGCCGCGGGCGTTGCCTGGGGTGCGCTTGTCACGCGCCCCCACTCCGCATCATCCACGTCGATCGCCCGGCGCCTGTAGGGCGACAGCCACTGCACGAGTTCCGGTGGCAATTCGGTCAGAAACCGCGAAGGAATGTGATATCGCGTCTGTCCGTGCAGCATGCGGCTTTGCGCCTGCGTGACATAGAGGCGACGGCGAGCACGCGTGATGGCGACGTACATGAGGCGTCGCTCCTCTTCCAGTCCGTCGGCCTCGGACAGACTGTTTTCGTGGGGAAACAGCCCCTCTTCCAGCCCCGTCACGAAGACCGTGTGGAACTCCAGTCCCTTGGCCGAATGCACCGTCATCAGCTGCAGCGCCGGACGGCCTTCGGCGGCCTGCGTGTCACCGGCCTCCAATGCCGCATGCGTCAGGAATGCCGTGAGCGGATCGGTGGCGCCTTCGCCCTCGCCCGCCTCGGGCGATTGCGCGTCGACATCGACCCGATCGGTCAGCATCGGCGCGTCGGTCGCCAGCTGCGCTTCGCGTACGAAGCCGTCCGCCGCAGTGATCAGTTCCTGCAGATTCTCTACACGATCCTGGCCGTCTTTCTCATTGCGGTAATGCGCAAGCAATCCCGATTTATCGATCACATGCTCGACCGCCTCGGGCAGCGGAAGCGCTCGGGTTCCCTCACGCAGGCTTTCGATCAGTCTCACGAAAGCCACCAGCGAAGCGCCCCCTTTTCCCGCCATCGCGCCGGATGCCGCGACCTGCCACAGCGACGACGCCTGCGCACGCGCGGCATCGCCCAGCTGTTCGAGCGTGCGCGCGCCGATGCCGCGCGGCGGAAAGTTGACGACCCGCAGGAATGCTCCGTCGTCCGTCGGCGCAGCGATGAGGCGCAGGTACGCCAGCGCGTGCTTCACCTCGGCCCGCTCGAAAAAGCGCATGCCGCCGTATACGCGATAAGGAATCCCGGCGCTGAACAGCGCGTGCTCAAGCACGCGCGACTGGGCATTGGAGCGATACAGCAGCGCGACCTCGTCATGTGCGACACCGTCGGCGCTGATTCCCTTGACCACGTCGACGATGAATGCGGCTTCGTCCAGGTCGGACGCGGCAGAGAACGCGCGCACGGGCTCGCCCTTGCCTTCGCTCGTCCAGAGGTTCTTGCCCAGCCGCGCCTCATTGTGGCGAATCAACGCATTGGCGGCATCGAGGATGTGCCCGTGCGATCGGTAGTTCTGCTCGAGCTTGATGAGCTTGACCGGCTGGTCGGGCGTGCTGAAGTCGCGCTCGAAGGCCTGCATGTTGGCGACCTTCGCGCCGCGAAATGCATAGATCGACTGGTCGTCGTCACCGACGGCGAACACCGCCGTGTGCGGACCGGCCAGAATGCGCAGCCACTTGTACTGCAGCGTATTGGTGTCCTGGAACTCGTCGACGAGCAGGTGCGAGAAGCGGCGGCGATAGTGTTCGCGCAGCCCTTCGTTGCCGACGAGGAGTTCATAGCTGCGCAGCAGCAGTTCGGCGAAATCGACAACGCCTTCGCGCTGGCACATCGCGTCGTACAACGCGTAATGCTCGACCTGCCGCCGCGACAATTCGTCGCCGGCCTCGACCATGTTCGGGCGCAGGCCCTCCTCCTTGGCGTCGGCGATGAACCACTGCAACTGCTTGGGCGGATAGCGCACGTCGTCCAGGTTGTGTGCCCGGTACATGCGCTTGATCAGCGAGAGCTGGTCCTGCGTGTCGAGGATCTGGAAAAGCTGCGGCAGGTTGGCATCGCGGTGGTGCGCCCGCAACATCCGGTTGCACAGCCCATGAAACGTTCCGACCCACATCCCGCGCGTGTTCACCGGCGTCAGCGCGGACAGGCGCAACATCATCTGCTTGGCCGCCTTGTTGGTGAACGTGACGGCAAGCACCGAAAGCGGCCCTGCCTGACCGGTGGCGAGAAGCCACGCGATCCGTGTCGTGAGCACGCGTGTCTTGCCGCTGCCAGCGCCCGCCAGTATGAGCGCGGAGGCGTGAGGCAGCGTGACGGCGGCCAGTTGCTCTGGGTTGAGGTTTTCGAGAAGCGAAGAGGCCATCGCAGCATGATAGCTGAGCGGATGGAAACCCCCGCGCTATAATCGCGCGCACCCTTCAGCTCGCCAACGCAACCACGCCAATGCCCCGCGCACCTGATGCCACGCCGGCGGCGAATTCCGCCACGATGCGCGCATTCGTGCATTGGATTCGTGCCGCAGCGCCCTATGTCCATGCCTTTCGGGGCAAGACCTTCGTCATCGCGTTCGGCGGCGAGGTGGTCGCCGATGACGAGTTCCTTGGCGTCATCCACGACCTCAATCTCCTGCACAGCTTGGGGATCGGTCTCGTGGTCGTGCATGGATGTCGCCCTCAGGTCGAGGCCATCCTCGAACAGCAGGGCATCGAGAGCCGCTACGCCCATGGCGTGCGCGTCACCGATCCGGAGGCGATGGATTGCGTGCTCGAAGCTGCGGGACAGGTGCGCGCGCGGATCGAGGCCTTGTTGTCGCTGGGACTCGCCAATTCGCCGATGGCCGGAGCGCGCAATCGCGTTTCGAGCGGCAACTACCTCACGGCCAAGCCGATGGGCGTCGTGGAGGGCACCGACATGCAGCTGAGCGGCGAAGTGCGCCGCATCGACACCGAAGCCATTCATCAGCGCCTCGATGACGGCGACATCGTCCTCATTTCCCCCATCGGTTATTCGCCGACCGGCGAGATTTTCAATCTCACCGTCGAAGAAGTCGCGACGCAGGTGGCGGTCAGGCTCGAGGCGGTCAAGCTCATATTTCTCATGGACGCCGACGGCGTGCGCAATGGCCGCCGGCAGTTGCTCACCGACCTGTCCACCACGGACGCCGAGGCGTTGCTTGCCAAGGGCGACAAGCTGACCGCCGATGTGCGCACCTATCTGCCGGCGGCCATTCGCGCCTGTAACAACGGCGTCAAACGCGCCCACCTCATCAGCCGCCACCACGACGGCGCGCTGCTGCTCGAACTCTTCACCCGCGACGGCGTGGGCACCATGATCGCCGCAACGGCGCTGGCGCACATCCGCAGTGCGACCATCGACGACGTTGGCGGCATTCTCGGCGTCATCGCGCCACTGGAGGAGCAGGGCGTGCTGGTCCGGCGTTCGCGTGAGCGACTGGAAAGCGAAATCGAGCGCTTCGTCGTCGCCGAATACGATGGCCACATCATCGGCTGCGCGGCGCTTTACGCCTTTCCCGAAGACAGGCTGGGCGAGTTGGCCGCACTGGCGGTACAACCGGACTTCCGGCGCGAAGGCTATGGTGAGGCACTGATGCGCGAAATCGAGATACGTGCGCGCAAACTGAAGCTCGCCGAATTGTTCGTGCTCACGACCAAGACAGCGCACTGGTTCCTGGAGCGGGGCTTCCGCGTCGCGACGGTCGCCGACCTGCCCCGGCAGAAGCAGGCGCTCTACAACTACCAGCGCAAATCGCTGGTCTATCGAAAATCCATCTAGGAAATCGTCATGGCAAGAATGGTCAACTGCGTGAAGCTCGGCAAGGAAGCCGAAGGGCTGGACTTTCCACCTTATCCGGGCGAGCTCGGCAAGCGCATCTATGAAAGCGTGTCCAAGGAAGCGTGGGCGGCTTGGCTCAAGCACCAGACCATGCTGGTCAACGAGAATCGGCTGAGCCTGGCCGACGTGCGCGCGCGCAAATGGCTGGCCGAGCAGATGGAAAAGCATTTCTTCGGCGGTGGCGCCGACATGCCGCAAGGGTACGTGCCGCCTTCGGCGTGAGCGCGCATAAACGCCTGTGCTCCCGCGAGGGCACGGCGAGTTGGGAATACGTCGACCTCCGACTATCGCACTTTCAGCGGAGCGGCCGCGCCGCCAGAAACCTCGGCGCGCCGCACCGTTTCGTCAAGTTCCTGTGGCACCCAGGGATTGTCCGCAAGAAATTGCCTGCGCTGCGCCTCGCTTCGGACGATGAGTTCGTCGAAATTCGCGCCGGTGACCCGGGCTCCGTAGCCGGGAACCCCCAAATAGATGGCATCGAGCGCGGCGACTCCAACCTCTTCATTGAAGTGTATTGAATCCTGCCACAGCCGGTCGCGCGCCGGCTTCCCCGCGTGGATTCTCTCGCCATTCATCGGCGCGTAATCCGCGAATTGCCAGACCTGAATCTGTGGTGAATTACCGCCGGTCTCCTGGGCAATGACGGACACGATCTGCCAAACCCAGTTCCAATGGGCCTCAGGACCCTTGCACTTGCGTTGGACCTCGCTCATCAGAACGTGCGTCGGGTAAAGGAACAAAATCAACTCGACATGCCTCTCCTGAGCGAGACGTATCAGCTTGCGCAACCCCATGCCCTGGTTTTGCGGCACCGGCTCCTTACGCACTTGCGCCGGGTCCAGTGCATTCGCATTGGAGTTCACGAACGCACACAGCTCGCCTTGCACCACCACCGCAAATTTCTTGGCCACCTCATCCTCTGTCTGAGCATGCTCATCGTAGCGATCGAAATACCAAAGCCCATCCCGAGTCATCGTCGCCCTTTGGCGCTGGAGGCGCACGGTCTCGCGCGACGCATCAAAGGCGGTACGTGAGAACAAGAGCTTGCCGTAGTCCACACTACCGAGCATCGCGTCAGCGGGGCAGATTTCCTCGTCTACACCTGAAATGCCCACGAGCATCCGCTTCACCGGCGCCTGACGCATCGCGAACATCGCAAGGCAGTACGTTTCGTTCCAGGTTGCGCGCGGCATCGCCAGATTGAACGGAACCAACGTGCCGTCCTTCGTGAACCCGCGATGGGTGGGTGGCAGCCCGATTTCCGCTACGGAGCCTCCGACAATGACCGCCTCGGGTTTGAGCTTGGCCGCCCACGCGGGCTTTGCCAGCCGTTCGTTGCCCGGCGCCTTCGGTTTGTTGTAGTTGAACCCGATGATCTCGACATCGCGAAAGTACCAGTATGGGTCGACAATCCAGTTGAACAGACCGACACCGCCGATCAACAGCAATATGGCCGCCATGCAGGCTACGCTGAATGTCTTGGAACTCATTTCAAAACCGGAAGTAGATGAATTCGCTGTAGCGGTGAATCGACAACATCGCGACGGTCCCAAGCAATACCAGGGCAACGAGCCAGACCGCATTGGGCCGCCAGGCAAGGGGGCCGGCGTTTCCAAGCTCACCATAACCGCGCGTCATCAGCGCCGGGCGGTACGCGGCCAGGAGCTGCTGCGTGTTGGGAGCCGACCAGCAGAACACCAGCAGGAAGCACAGCCAATTGAGTTGTGCCACGCGGTCAAAGTACACCGTTGTTCCGAACTGCACTCCGTGGTTCGCCAACCATGCGGGGATGTCTGCGTCACTTTGCCATTGCGGAGGCAGAACGACGCCGTTTTGTCCCAGCATCCCCGAAATGATGCTGACTGCAGTCGTGAAGTCCGATGCCCGGAAAAACACCCACGCGACGACGACCGCGACAAAGGTCGTCAATGTCGCAACCGCCCGTGCGCCCGGTGGCGCGGCGAGGTTTACGCGACGACGAAGCGCCCTCCAGCCGTGGTTGATGACAAGATAGATGCCGTGCAGCGCGCCCCAGAACACGAAGGTCCACGCGGCGCCATGCCAGAGCCCGCCTATCAGCATCGTCAACAGCAGGTTTTCATATCGGCGCAGCATCGTCTTGCGATTCCCGCCGAGGGGGATGTACACATAATCGCGCAGAAAGCGCGACAACGTGATGTGCCAGCGGCGCCAGAATTCGATGATGCTCCGCGACTTGTAAGGCGAGAAGAAGTTCAGCGGCAGCACGATGCCGAACATCCGCGACGCGCCGAGCGCCATGTCCGTGTATCCGGAGAAATCGAAATAGATCTGGAACGTGTAGGCGAGCGCTGCACCCCAGGCTTCGAGCAGCGTAAGCAGCGTGCCGGCGGCGGCAGCATCGAAAGCGGGCGAAGCGAACCCGGCCATATCATCGGCGATCACCGTTTTCTTGAACAGGCCGAAGATGAACATCGTCAATCCGATGGCCACGTTGTCCCAGCTCAGCATGTACGTGGCGCGGCGGTCGAACTGCGGCATCATTTCGCGATGATGCAGGATCGGCCCGGCGATCAGATGCGGGAAGTAGGTGACGAACAGCGCGTAGTGCGTGAAGTTGTACTCCCGCACCAAACCTCGATGCGCATCGACGAGGAAGGCAATTTGGGTAAACGTGAAAAACGAAATGCCCAGCGGCAGCACGATATCCGGCAACGGCCCGGCATGGCCGATGAGAGTCTGCACGTTGGATACAACGAAGATTCCGTATTTGAAGTATCCAAGCAACCCGAGGTTCGCTGCGATCGCACCCAGCAGCAGTCGATTTCCGCGCGATCGGTGCCCCGACTCGCGCATTCGGGAGATGCGTGTCCCCAGATAGTAGTTGATCGCTATCGAGACCAGAAGCAGCGCGACGTAGACGGGATCCGACCACCCGTAGAAGACCAACGACGCAATGGTTAGCCAACCCGCCGCAAGCCGATGGCTGAGTCGCGCCAGCGCGAAAAAGCCCACCAGAACGATCGGCAAGAATACAAAGATGAAGAGGAACGAATTGAATAGCAACCACGACCTCGTTTGGGCGTCGCTGCCCGGACCGCTTTGCCAGGAAATCCGAGCCAAGGACCGCAGCAGAGGTTATCGGGATTGGCCGCTATGCGTAGGATGCTCTATCGTTTCCATGATGCGTCAGTAATGCTACACGAGCGCGAGCCCTGCTCTGCGAGGTTCTCTTCTCCCTAAGGCTCTGTCCATATCCCCCCGTCCTGGATTGGTGCGTTCCTGGCTGGTAGACTCGATCGCATGAAAACGACCGCGATCAGCCGCTATCCCGTTCCCGAGCTCGACGACCTGCCCGGGGACATTCGCTCGCGCATTCTCGAGGTGCAGGAAAAGGCCGGCTTCATCCCCAACGTCTTCCTGACACTGGCGCATCGGCCGGAGGAATTCCGGGCCTTCTTCGCGTACCACGATGCGCTAATGGAGCGGGACAGTGGACTCACCAAGGCCGAGCGCGAGATGATCGTCGTCGCCACTTCCGGCGCGAACGACTGTCTCTACTGCATCGTCGCGCATGGGGCGATCCTGCGCATCTACGCCAAGAATCCGCTTGTCGCTGATCAGGTGGCCGTCAACTACGCCAAGGCCGACATCACGCCGAGGCAAAAGACGATGCTCAAGTTCGCGCTCAAGGTCGCGCTGAGGTCGAATGAGCTGGCGGAGGCAGATTACGCCGAACTGGAGGATGCCGGCTTCAGCGCGGAAGATGCCTGGGACATTGGCGCAATCGCGGCGTTCTTTGCGCTGTCCAATCGCATGGCCAACCTTATTGCAATGCGGCCCAACGACGAGTTCTTCGTGATGGGCCGCCTTCCTCGAAGCAAGTGAAGTCAGTGGTTCAGGCAACGCCCCAAAGCTTGAACCATGCAAGCATGCGCTTCCAGCCGTCCTCGGCGTCTTCCTTGCGATAATTGTCCGCCCGGAAGTCCGCATTGAAGCCGTGGCCGGCCTTCGCATACACGACGAACTCCGACTTGTTGCCCGTGCCTTTCAGTTCGTCGCGCATCCATTCGACATCGGCCAGCGGAATGCCGCTGTCCAACGCACCATAGAGGCCAAGCACCGGCACCTTGATCGTCCTGGCCAGATCAATGGGATTTTGCGGCGTGAATTCGCTGGTCTTGCCGCCCAGAGAGCCGTACCACGCTACCGCTGCGCGCAATCGCGGATTGTGCGCGGCGTACATCCATGTCGTACGCCCGCCGCGGCACATTCCCGTAAAGCCGAGCCGGTCCAGGTCGCCCTTGCCGCTCACTTTGGCGAAGGCTGCGGCTGCGTCGAAATCGGCCATCATCTCGGTATCGGATTTGCTGTTGACGATCGGCATGATCTCGGCAAAGTTCGTGATCTTGGTGAGGTCTGCCTTACGGGCATAGACATCGGGCGAGATCGCGTAATAGCCCGCCTTGGCGAGTCGCCGGCAAAGATCCTTCACATGCGCATTGAGTCCGAATACCTCGGGCGCGAGAAGGATCGTCGCAAACGGTCCGCCGGTAGCCGGCATCGCAAAGTAGCCGGGGATCGTGCCATCGGTGACTTTGATCGAAACATCCCCGGCAACGAGGCCGACGGAGTCGGTGACGATCTGTTGCGCGGACACCGTTCCCGCCGCTGCCAGCGCCGCGCTTGCGCCAAGCGCAGTCGAAAGAAAATCGCGCCGATCGAAAGCGCGTTCCGGTTCCAGGATGCCCCGGATATCCTGATCGAGTTCCAGTTTCAATTCATTTTCCTCCTGTAGTGGCTGCGGAGCGTCATCCCTCGTAAACGACGTGGCCTCCCACCAGCGTGTAACGAACCTTGCCTGGCAATTCCATGCCCATGAACGGCGTGTTCTTGCCTTGACTCTTCAATGCGCCGCGCTCCACCGTCCAAAATCGCGCAGCGTCGAACACGCAGATGTCCGCAGCGGCGCCAATGCGCAGGTCGCCGGCCGCGACACCGAGGACATGCGCCGGCTGCGATGTGATCTTCGCCAGCGCCGCGGGCAAATCCAGATTCTCTTCCTGAGCCCATTTGAGCGTCAGCGGAAGCAGGAGTTCCAGGCCCGTCGCCCCCGGCTCGGCTTCGCCAAACGGGACCTGCTTGCCATCGTCGTCGACGGGCGCGTGATCGGAACAGATGAGGTCGATCGTCCCGTCGGCCACGGCCGACCGGAGGGCGGCGCGATCGCGCGTCGTGCGCAGCGGCGGCACCAGATGCGCGTTGGAATCGAACCAGCCGATATCCACTTCGCAAAGGTGAAGATGATGGATCGCGACATCGCAGGTCACCGGCAGGCCCTCGTTCTTTGCGGCGCGGACCAGAGCGACCCCCTCCGCTGTCGAAAGCCGGCACACATGGATGCGAACGCCGGTCTCGCGCATCAGCGTCAGGAGGGCCGTCAGCGCGATCGTTTCCGCCGCCGCCGGAATGCCGGGAAGGCCAAGCCGGGTCGCCACTTCGCCGTCGTGCGCCACGCCCGTTCGGCCCAGGTAAGGATCGCTTGGACGAAGCCAGACGCGGTGCCCGAACGTGGCCGCGTATTGAAGCGCGCGTAGCAGCACCTGGGTATCCACCAACGGCATGTCGGCTTGCGAGAACGCTACGCATCCCGCATCGGCGAGTTCGCCCATTTCGGTGATCGCCTGGCCCTTCAGCTGCACCGTGAGCGCGCCGACCGGATACACGTGTGCCCGGTTCAGAAGTCGCGCCCGATGCTTGAGCATTTCCACTAAGCCTGGCTCGTCCAGCGGAGGATCGGTGTCGGGAGGACACGCAAGGCTGGTCACGCCGCCCGCGATGGCGGCTTCCAGTTCGGACTCCAGTGTGGCCTTGTATTCGAAGCCGGGTTCGCGCAGGCGGGCCGAAAGGTCGATGAGGCCAGGCGCGACGACGAGACCCTTGGCGTCGATGACGCGACTTGCGTTCCATCCCTCGGGCGCCTTGCCGATCGCCGCGATTTTTCCGGCCACGACATACAGCGACGCCACGCGATCGATCGCCTGGGCGGGATCGACGATTCGACCACCCTTTATCTCGATGTTCATGGCAACGTGTTTGTGCTCATAGCGTCAGGGGGCCCTAATTTCCCGCGATGATGCTCATCACTGCCATCCGCACGGCAATGCCGAATGTCACCTGCGGCAGGATGACGGAGCGCTCGCCGTCTGCAACGGCGGAGTCGATCTCCACGCCGCGATTCATCGGTCCCGGATGCATCACAATCACCTCAGGCTTCGCCAGCGCCAGCTTGTCCGGCGTCAGGCCGTAGTGTTTGAAATACTCACCGGCCGAGGGCAGCAGCGCACCTTTCATCCGCTCGCTCTGCAGGCGCAGCATCACCACCACGTCGCATCCCGCGAGGCCCTCACGCATATCGTGAAACACGCGCACACCCAGCGCTTCCACCTTGCTCGGCAGAAGCGTCTTGGGTCCGATCACCCGCACCTCCGGCGTGCCAAGCGTTGTCAGTCCATGGATCAGAGAACGAGCGACCCGCGAATGCAGGACATCGCCGACAATGGCCACCGTGAGGTTGTGAAACTCCTTCTTGTAGTGCCGGATCGTGTACAGGTCGAGCAAGCCTTGCGTCGGATGCGAGTGGCGGCCGTCGCCCGCGTTGACAACGTGCACGTGGTTGCGACCGTGCGCGTTCAGATGCTGGGCAATGAGATGCGGCGCACCGGATTGCGCATGGCGGACCACGAAGATGTCGGCGTCCATCGCTACCAGGTTGTCCACGGTGTCGAGCACCGTTTCACCCTTGCTGGTCGATGAATCGCTGATGTTGAGGTTGATGACGTCGGCCGAGAGTCGCTTGGCGGCGATCTCGAAAGTCGTGCGCGTGCGCGTCGAGTTCTCGAAGAACAAGTTGAACACCGCCTTGCCGCGCAGCAGCGGCACCTTCTTCACCTCGCGTTCCGCGATCGACACGAAAGGCGTGGCGGTATCGAGGATTTGCGTGATCACCGAAGCCGGCAGCCCCTCCAGCGTCAGGAGATGCGTGAGTTCGCCGTTCGCGTTGAGCTGCGGGTTACGCACGGTGTCAGGATCCCGCAACATTCTCGACGCCGAAGCGAAGAAGTTCGCCTTCTCTTGCCAGCACCAGCGACAGGTCGCGGGCCACCGCGAGCCGGGCGCCACAGTAGGTGGCCTCGATCGGGAGCTCGCGGCCCCCTCGGTCGACCAGAACGGCCAGCTCGATGTGCTTTGGGCGGCCATAGTCGAAGAGCTCGTTGACCGCGGCGCGCACGCTGCGGCCGGTGAACAACACGTCGTCGACCAGCACGATCGTCGCCCCCTCGACGTCGAACGGCAATTCGCTTCGCTTGGCGCCGGACTTGAGTCCCGTGCGTGCGTAGTCGTCGCGGTAGAACGAAACGTCGATGTATCCGACAGGATGCGCGCCGGGAATCATCGCTGCCAGGCGATCCGCGATCCACGCACCCCCGGAATAGATGCCCACGAATGCCGCGTCGAACGCAACCGCGGCGCGCATGCGATCCGCAAGCGCCGCGAGCGTCGCCTCGGCGTCAGGAATCTGGGTCTCTGCGCTCATCAAACCAGCTTTGCAGGATGATCTGCGCGGCGACCTGGTCGCGCACGGCCTTCCCTTCGCGGCCGCTCAATCCCGTATCGGACAATGCCGATTGCGCGGCCTGTGTCGTCCAGCGCTCGTCCACCAGCATGACCGGAAGCTGGAAGCGACCCTCGAGTTGGCGTGCAAAACGACGCGCGCGTTGCGTCATGTCGTGTTCGATACCGTCGGCGTGCGTCGGCAAGCCCACGACCAGGATTCCGGGCTCCCATTCCTTCACCAGCGCGGCGATGGCGCCAAAGCGCTCGTCCGTGCGTTCGTCGTCGATAGTCGCAAGTAGATGCGCGGTCCGCGTCAGCGTGTTGCCCATCGCGACACCAATGCGTCGCGTGCCGAAATCGAACGCGAGCACCGTCGCGTCGGGGAAAGTGGCCGCCACGCGTCACGCGTGCCCGACATCCTCGGACAGCTGCATGAGGTCGATGCCCAGCAACTGCATCGCCGCCGGCAGCCGCCGTTCGGGGGGCACGTCGAAAAGCACGCCGGCGTCGGCTGCGACCGTGAGCCAGGCGTTCTGCGCCATCTCCGCTTCGAGTTGTCCCGCCTCCCATCCGGCGTAGCCCAGCGACACAAACACGTCGGACGGTCCGTCGCCACGACCCACGGCTTCCAGCACGTCTTTCGACGTCGTGAGACCGATGTCGTCGCCAATGGCGAGCGTGGACTGCCAGTTGCCTAACGGGCGGTGCAGAACGAAGCCGCGGTCGATTTGCACCGGACCGCCAAAATGAACGGGCGCCTCTCGCAGCGCCCGGTCAGCCAGGGGGACGTTGATCTGGTCGAACAGCGCCGACAACTTCATGTCGATGGGCCGGTTGACCACGATGCCGAGCGCACCATCCTTGTTGTGTTCGCACACGAACGTCAACGTATGCGCAAAATTCGGATCCGCCATGGCCGGCATGGCGATGAGGAAGTGGTGCGTGAGATTGATTGGCTCGGACATCAATGTCGAATTGTAATCCGAAGGGGGGTGGGCGACAATAAAAAAACGCCCGGCGGCCGACCTTGCCCGAAGGCGCTTCCACGCGTACGGGTTCTTGCGGTTCCCTCGGGAGGTTCGACCGATCGCTCCCGCCCTGACCTTCAGCGCCCCCGACATTGCCCTGCACTTCGCACCCGACCCCAATTTTTTCGCACTCGACCCCTACTGCCCGCGGCAAATTGCTCGGGCGCGAGGTCTGTTGCACCGACAATTTGTGTTTCCCAAAGCGGGCGGGGGGTGCATGAAGGCGCACACGTCCGGCAGCGCCCTGGTGTGGTTTCGGCGCGACCTGCGCGACTTCGATCACGCCGCGCTATATCACGCGCTCAAGTCCACGCAGCGGGTCCATTGCGCGTTCATTTTCGACCGCGAGATCCTCGATGCTTTGCCGGCGGAGGATGACCGGCGGGTCGAATTCATCCGGGACTGCGTCGCAGAACTCGCCAACAGCCTGTCCGTGCGTGGCGGCGCGTTGCTCGTGCGGCACGCGGCCGCGCGTGATGCAATCCCGCAGCTCGCCGCAGAGCTGGGCGTTTCCGCCGTCTTCGCGAATCATGATTACGAACCCGCGGCGCGGGAGCGGGACACGGACGTGGCCGAACGTCTGTCCGCCCGTGGCATCGCGTTTTACACAAGTAAGGACCAAGTGGTGTTCGAACGCGACGAGGTGCTTTCGCAGTCAGGCAAGCCGTTCGCGGTCTTCACCGCTTACAAGAACGCGTGGCTCCGAAAACTGACGCCGTTTCACTTGAAGTCGTATCCAGTGGATGCGTACGCGACATCGCTGGCGCCGCCGCCGGCGGGCACAACCGGCGCAGTGCCGACTGTCGAAGACCTGGGCTTCCGGCCCACCAACCTGAGAATCCTCGGCGTGGTCCCAGGCATGATCGGTGGCAGCAATTTGTGGGCGGACTTCCGGAATCGCATCGATGCGTACCGCGAGGCGCGCGATTTTCCCGCACGTAAAGGCCCGTCATACCTGTCCGTGCACCTTCGCTTCGGGACGGTCTCGATACGGGAACTCGCGGCGTTCGCGCATGCGCGCTCGCTGCATCCGGATGGCGAAGGCGCGGCCACCTGGTTGTCGGAACTTGATATGGCGCGATTTTTACGCGCAGCTTCTGTGGCATCATCCGCGCGTGATCGGAGAGGCATTCAAGCCGGAGTACGCCGGCCTGCGCTTTCCCGGCGAGGTCGCCGGCTTCAATGCCTGGTGCGCGGGCCGCACCGGCTATCCGATCGTCGACGCCGCGATGCGCCAGCTCAACACGACGGGCTACATGCACAATCGCCTGCGCATGATCGTCGCGTCGTTCCTGGTCAAGGACCTGCTCGTCGATTGGCGGCTGGGCGAAAAATATTTCGCGGAGCGCCTGATCGATTTCGACCTCGCATCGAACAACGGCGGCTGGCAGTGGGCGGCGTCGACCGGCTGTGACGCGCAGCCCTACTTCCGCATCTTCAATCCCGGTCACGCAATCCGAGCGATTCGACGCGACAGGCGCATTCATTCGCCGTTACGTTCCGGAACTGGCGCAACTCGACGCCGGGGAAATTCACGCGCCATGGCTCGTACCGCCGGCGATTCAGCAGGCGAAGGGCGTGGTGCATCGGCCGCGATTATCCCGCACCGATCGTCGATCATGCCGCGGCGCGCGCACGCGCACTCGCGCTGTTCCGCGCGCAACCTAGCGCGGGAAAACGCCGATCAGTCTTCCTCGTGTCGGCGGTGTTTGGCGAATTCGGTGGACAGTTGCTGCTGCAGCAGCGGCGGCGCGGGCTCGTAATGCGACAGCGCCATCGACCACGCGCCCTGCCCTCCCGTCATCGACTTCAGTCGCGCCGCATAGCCGTCGAGTTCGGCGAGGGGTGCCAGACCATTGACCGCCAACGCGCCGGCCTGCATCGTCTTGGTGCCCGTCACCTGGCCGCGGCGCTGCGACAAATCGCCGGTCACGTCGCCCATGTTTCCCGCGGGGCAACTGATTTCCACGCCGACGATGGGCTCCAGCACGATGGGGCGCGCCTTGCCGATCGCGTCGAGGAATGCCTTGCGTCCTGCCGACACGAACGCGACTTCCTTCGAATCGACAGGGTGATACTTGCCGTCGTAGACATTGACGCGCACGTCGTGCAGCGGAAATCCCGCGAGAGGTCCGGATGTCAGCACCTGCTCGACACCCTTCTGCACGGCCGGTATCAGCGACGTTGGAATCGCGCCGCCCTTGACCGAATTGACGAACTCGAACCCCGATCCCCGCGGCAGCGGCTCGATGCGCAGGTAAACTTCGCCGAATTGACCCGCGCCACCGGTCTGCTTCTTGTGGCGGTGATGTCCCTCGGCGGGCGCAGTGATGGTCTCGCGGTAGGGAATGCGCGGCGGACGCGTCGTCACCTCGAGCTTGAATTGACTGGCCATGCGCTCCAGCACCGACCGCAGATGCAGTTCACCCAGGCCCCAGAGAACCGTCTCGTTGAGGATGGTGTCGTGGGCGACCGTCAGCGTCGGGATCTTCCGCGGTCATCCTGTGCAGCACCTCCGAGATCCGCTGTTCGTCGCCGCGACGCTTGGGTTCGATGGCGATGCCATGCATCGGCGTCGGAAACTCGAGCGGCTTCATGTGGATGTGGTCTTCGTCATGCGAGTCGTGCAGCACGCAGTCGAATTCGATGTCATCCACCTTGGCCACCGCCGCGAGGTCACCGGGGACGGCGCGATCGATCTCGACGTTCTTGCCTCCCTGCAGCATGAAGAGGTGGCCGACCTTGAACGGCTTCCGGCCGTCGCCGACGAAGAGCTGCGTGTCGCGCGTGACGGAGCCCTGATGCACGCGAAAGATGCCGAGCTTGCCGACGAAGGGGTCCATCACGACCTTGAATACATGGGCCAGCACGTGCTGAGACGGATCGGGCGTCGAGTGGAATTCAGTTGCCGTGGTTCCCTCACCCTTCGTGAACAACGGCGGATTGCCTTCGGTGGGATTGGGCAGCAGCTTGTCGAAGATCTGGATCAGTTCTGGAATGCCGGCGCCGGTGCGCGCCGACACGAAAGCACACGGGTACCAGATGACCCTCGCGTAACGCCTTCTCGAACGGCGCGTGCAGCTGGTCGGCGGAAATCTCGCCCTGCTCGAGGTAAAGCGACATCAGCGCCTCGTCCACTTCGACGACCTGGTCGACAAGTGCGCGATGCGCGTCCGCGACGGAAGAGAAATCCGATTCGCCTGACGGATTGAAAAAGCAGTCGACGACGCGCTTGCCGTCGCCGGCGGGCAGATTGATCGGCAGGCATTCCTTGCCGAAAGCCGCCTGGATGCCGGCGAGCAGGCCCTGGAGGTCCACATTCTCCGCGTCGATCTTGTTGATGATGACGAGGCGGCAGAGTTGCCGCTTCGGCCGCCCAATCCATCATCCGCGACGTGATCATCTCGATGCCGGACTGCGCGCTGACGACGACCGCGGCCGTCTCCACGGCGTCGAGCGCGCCGATCGACTGCCCGATGAAGTCCGGAAATCCAGGCGTGTCGATGAGGTGAATTCGCGTGCCGTTGGTCTCGAAGTGCAGCAGCGACGACCGCAGCGAATGCTGGTAGGTCTTCTCCATCGGGTCGAAATCGCTGGTCGACGTGCCGCGCTCGACGGTACCGGCGGCAGCGAGAGCGCCCGATTTGACGAGCAGACTTTCCGCGAGCGTCGTCTTCCCCGCCGCGCCGTGTCCTACCAGAGCTACGGTGCGAATGCTGTCGGTGGCGTAGTTCGCCATGCGTCCCCCTCAAGGAAATCGTTGTCGAGCCGACGATCAATTTACCGCGTAATGGAGGAATTCGGTTGCCGCAGCGCAATAGCGCGTTTCGGTTCAAGCTCCAGGCTGCGGCTCCCCCAGGTCCCAGAACAGTCCGGTCATCATGGCCAGCCCTTCACGGGCGACCGACGCCAGCATGTGTTCGTTCGGCGCATGCTGTGAACACGCGGGGTAGGAATGGGGTACCCAGACGGTCGGCAGGCCAAGAATATCGGCGAAGCAATCGTTCGGCAACGCCCCGCCGAAATTGGGCAGAATGGCGGGCTGCGCGCCGGTCGTTTGCGCGATCGACGCCGCAACGCGCCGCGCCCACGGGTGTTCCGGATCGAGGCGCGTCGCGTGCATGATTTCCATGCGCGCGGGCGCAACGTCCGACTTTGGCAAAGCCGTGGCGATCGAGGTGCTCGCGCAGCGCGGGAATGAAATCACCGGGGTCGCAACCGACGACAAAGCGCAGTTGCAGGTTTGCCTCCGCGCGCGGCGGAATCGCATTGACCGGATGATCGGGATTGCCGGTCCGGAATGCCAGCACCTCGATGCTGTTCCACGCAAAGACACGCTCGGCAGGCGAAGGCCCGGTTCGCCCCAGTCGCGGTCGATCGCGGGACCGGCCGGTTCGCCAGGTTCGACGTCCGCCAGCGCGGCGCGAACGGATGCCGGAATCGCCGGCGGTCGCAACGCGTCGATGACGATGCGGCCGCGCGCGTCGACGAGCGATGCAATGGCGCTGGCCAGGATCGTTCCGGGGTTGGCGAGCAGCCCGCCCCAATTGCCTGAATGGTGGCCGCCTTCGCGCAGGTCGACGGTCAGGTTGAAATTGAATGCT
Source organism: uncultured beta proteobacterium (assembly GCA_963755545.1). GTDB lineage: Bacteria > Pseudomonadota > Gammaproteobacteria > Burkholderiales > Casimicrobiaceae > VBCG01. The sequence goes on from CAVWKH010000004.1 coordinate 264,481, forward strand.
CCACGGGAACCCAGGAACAGCGTCGGTTTCCCTGCGGCGAGGCGAGGCCCGTCGGAAGCCAGGAACAGGTCGGCCGCCAGTGCCGCCCGTTCGCTCAGGCACACTGCGCGAAGGCCGGGCGAACCGGTTTCCTCGCCGGTCTCGATCAGCCACTTGACGTTGAAGCCGAGCTTCTCGCGCATTTCGAGCACGCGCTCCATCGCCGCTAAGTTGATGGTGTGTTGGCCCTTGTTGTCCGCGGTACCGCGTCCATACCAACGATCGCCGTCCACGGTCACCGTCCACGGCGAGAGTCCGGCGCGCCATTGCGCGTCATAACCGAGCACCACGTCGCCGTGGCCGTACATCAGAATCGTCGGCAGCGCGTCGCCCTCGTGTCGCGTGGCCAGCAGAAACGGGCCGGCGCCTGCCACCGGGTTCTCGACAATGCGCAAGCTGAAGCCCTGCGCTGCCAGCGAAGGACCGATCTCTTCGGTGAGATACCTGCGCAGATCGGGAAGCGCATCAGTGCGCTGGCTTTCCGTGCGATGCGCGACACGCCGTCGCAGGTCGGCCAGCAGGTGTCCGGCGTCGAACCATTGCCGGGCGGCGGTCAGGGCATCCTGCCGGGTTGCCATGACGACGATGTTACCGCAATCGATGCTCCGGCATTCCGAGTCGGGAAAAATGCGACGGAGGGTGCCGGGCAACCCCCGTCGATGGCGTCATGTTGCGCCGTCAATACTGGGCGGCGATTCCGGTCATCTCGCGCAGGTGCCGCAACAGTTCCTCTTCCTGGTAGGGCTTGCCCAGGTACATATCCACGCCGAGTTCTGCGGCGCGGCTGCGATGCTTTTCCGCCGTGCGCGACGTGATCATGATGATCGGAATATTCGACGAACTTGGGATCGCCTTTGATCGTCTTGGCGAATTCGAATCCGTCCATGCGCGGCATCTCGATGTCGAGCAGGATGACGTCGGGCGTCTGTTCGCTCAACAGCTGCAGCGCGTCGACACCGTCCTTCGCCGTCGTAACGGCAAAACCTTCGCGCTGCAGAAAGCGGCTGGTGATCTTGCGCACGGTGAGGGAGTCGTCGACGATCATCACCAGCGGCTGGCGTCGACACCGCAGGCGACCGGCGCGCGCGGCCGGTCGCCCACCGCGCGCTCGTCGTCGTCCGGGTTGAATTTCGGAACGTCCGCGCGCCCTGCCGAGTTGCACCGGGTTGATGATCAGCACGATCTCGCCTGATCCCAGCACCGTGGCACCGGAGATTCCCGACACGCGCGATAGCTGCGGGCCGATGTTCTTCACCACGACTTCCTGGGTGCCGACCATTTCGTCGACGTGAATGGCTGCATGCGTCTGGCCGCTGCGCAGCAACAGGACCGAGTTGTAGCGAAGCGTTTCAGGGTTGTGCGTGGTGTCTCCCAGCAGGCGCGGCAGGTAATGGAACGGGTAATCGCGTCCCTGCCATTCGACCTTGCGCTTGATGTAGAGGTCGAGCAGCGCCTGGCTCTTGATCTGCTGGACCTGCTCGACCATTGGCGCCGGCAGCGCCCAAAGCCGACCCCCGGCACGTACGAGCACCGCTTGCGCGACGGCCAGCGTAAGCGGCATCGTCAACGTGAAGCGCGTGCCCTTGGCAAGCGTCGTGGCCACTTCAACGCGTCCACCCAGCGCCGCCACTTCGGCGCGCACGACGTCCATGCCGATGCCACGGCCGGAAATCTGCGTGACCTTTGAAGCCGTCGTAAAACCGGGTTGGAACAGGAACTCGACCAACTGCGCATCCGTGAGGTTGGCATCCCCGGTAAACAGGCCGATCGACCGTGCGCGCTCGCGCACGCGTCCGAAATCGACGCCGCCACCATCGTCGGCAAGTTCGATCACGACTTCATTGCCGACCTGGCGCACCGTAAGCGCGATTTCACCCGTCTCGTGCTTGCCGGACTTGACGCGCACGTCACGCGCCTCGATGCCGTGGTCGAGCGCGTTGCGCAGCAGATGCTCGAGCGGCCCGACCAGCTTTTCCAGCACCGAACGGTCCAGTTCGACCTTGGCGCCGTGGATTTCCAGGTTCGCGCGCTTGTCCAGCTCCTTGGCGGTCGTCCGCAGGATCCGGTACAGGCGTTCCGACAGGCTGCCGAAAGGCACGGTCCGGATCGAGAACAGGCGCTGCTGCACGTCGCGGGACAGCCGCGCCTGCGCGAGCAGCGCGGCGTCGGCATCGTCCAGGTTCTTGAGCAGCGAATGCTGGACCGTGGACACGTCGTTGATACCTTCGGCCAGCGAGCGAGTGAGCTCCTGGAAGCGCGTGTATCGGTCGAATTCAAGCGGGTCGAAGTCGCCGTGCTGTTCCTGCATCAGCGACATCTGCGACTGGATCTGCGATTCGGCCTGAATTTCGATCTCGCGCATCTGTCCGCGAAGCCGGATGACGCTGGTGGTGAGTTCCAGCAGGTTCGCCTTCAGCGACCGCAATTCGCCTTCCACTCGGCGCGCGGGCGATGGCCACTTCGCCGGCCTCGTTGACGAGGCGGTCGATCAGGTCGGCGCGGACGCGCAGTTGCGCTCGCGCACCGGTTTCAAGTTCGGGCGTGGCCTCGGCAATCGCGGGTACCGCCGTAGCTGCGACGGACGTTGACGCAACGGCCGGCGCGATGCGGCTTTGCCGAAGGCGGCGCAAATGGCGGCTGCAAGCGGCACGACGACGGGCCGCTCGGTGACCGGACGGCGCTGGGGACCGGCAACGGCTCCTCTACGGCGGCAGGCTCGCTCTCGAGCGACTGGGCCACCCACGGCAGCGACGTGTTCGTCTCGCCGTTGCGCAGCCGATCGAGCAGGAACGCAATACGGTCAAGCGCGGTTTCCAGCGATTCGAACAACGCGGGAGTCGGCGCCCACGGGCGTCTCGCCTTGCCCCAGCTGCGATTCCATGAGGTGCGTGAGTTCGCCCAGGCGCATTGCACCCGCCATGCGTGCGCTGCCCTTGAACGTATGCAGCGTGCGGCGCAATTCAGCCACAGGCTTGCCATCGTGCGGATTGCGGCGCCATGCACGCAATTCCTCGCCTGCCCGCGGAAACAGTTCCGCGGCCTCGTCCAGGAAAATGGGCAACACCTGCGTGTCGACATCGTCGCGGATCGTCTGCCAGCGGGTCTTCTTCCACCAATGGCAGCACAATCTCTTCGGATCGGAGTTCGTGGATCGCCGGCGCCGGCACGTCCAGGTGCGACGCCACGACCGCGGCCGTCTTCGGGCAACGGCTGGTTCGGGCACGCCTGCTTCGGGCGCTGCGACCTCGACCGCCGGACTCGATTCCTCGTCCTCGCGAGCTTCGGCGACGGCCGCGGTTTCGGCATCCTGCACGGTGCTCGCCGTTTCCTGCCGCAATTCGTCCAGTTCCGCGTCGATCAGCGCAGCTTCCGACTGATCGCCTGCAGTGAATGCTTCGCGCAGCCTCGACCCTGCGCGCGAACAGCGTCAGTCCTGCGACGGCACGGGCGAGCACCGGCTGCGCGCTGCACGGCAACGGCGCACCGCGCTCGGCCAAAGCGAGCAAGCGTCTGCTCGAGCGCCAGCGCAGACTCCGCGACCAGCGGGAACCCCCCCGTCCTGTGGATACCGCACAACGTGTGGCTCGCGCGGATCATTTCGGCGGAGGGGACTGCGCGCGGATCGAATTGCAGGACAGAGAGGTCGTTCTCGAGCGTGGCGAGATGTTGCTTCGCTTCGTCGACCAGGATCTTCCAGAGCGAAAACGAAAGGCTGACGCCGCCGATCGTGATTTCCTCGGGCTCCGACGGCGGGAGTTCAGATTGTGGGAGTTCGGGCGTTGGTTCCGGACTCTCCATCCGCGGCGGTTCAGTGACCAGTTTCAGTATTGGCGCAACGGGTTCGGCGCTGGGCATGCCGGTCCGGCGCTCGTCCAGGGAATAGATGTCGGCATCGCTGCTTACATCGACGAGGCTGACCGCCGGCAAGTCGATGACTTCGATACTTTCCGCGGCCGACATGAGCGACGCACTCGGCAACTCATCCGGTTCATCGCCGGCGCCCAGTTCGGGAAGGTCGATCAAATCCGCCGGCATCGGCGGGATCGGCGCAACGACGACGGGCTTCGGCAATTCGAACACGTTCGAATGCGCGAGCGATGCGTTCAGGCGCATCGCTGTCATCCGGCTTGTCACCCGACAACTCGGCATCGACGGCGGCAATCGCCGCATGCAGTTCCTGCGGATCTGCTGTCACGCGCCCCGTCTGCGTCAGCGCATCGACCCAGCTCCGGAAATTGCGCTCGGCGACATCGATCATCGCCAGCACGGCGGGGGTCACCGCGCGCTCTTCCTCGAGCAGGCGGTTGCAGGTCTTCTCGACGTCGAAGCCGTAAGTCGCCCAGCTGCGTGAGGCCGACCATGCGCCCACTGCCCTTCAGCGTGTGAAAGCCGCGCCGCACGGTGCGAAGCGCTTCCCGATCGCCCGGGTTGCCCACCAAGGCAGTATGGCTTGCGGCAACGGAGTCGAGCACCTCGGCCGCTTCGAACAAATAGATTTCGAGGAGTTCGCGATCCAGGTCATGCGCGTCCGTGGCGAGCAGGCGCTGCGTTTCTTCCGAGATTTCCGGCGCGGGTGCGGACGTTTCGGCCATGGCGCCGACGGCGGCGGCAAGATCGCCTGCCTCTCCCGCCGCGAGTTGCTGCAACGCGGCTTCCGCCTGCGCACCAGATCGGCGTCGCCGATCAGTTCCGCATCGTCGCTTCAAACCGGCAAGCTTCTGCTTCAGGCCTTCGCGCGCCGCGGAATGCAAGGGCGCATGCTCGACTTCCGCGACCAGACCCGGCAGCGTGGCACGCAGTTCAGCCACGGCGGCCTCGACCGAGTCGCGTTCATCCTGTTTCGGCGCGGGGGCTTCCCCAAGGCGCTTGGCGATATAGGGCGCGATCAGGCGGTCGCGGTCGGGACGCTGCTGCTCGACGGCCTCGATGTAGAAGCCAAGGCCGGACAGCGATTCGGCGAGAAGTTCCAGATCCTCGTTGCTGACCGGAGCTTCGGGATCGGAATAGGTTTCGATCTGTTGCTGGCAAAGGGCCAGCAGGCGGTCCGCATCGTCGAGCCCGAGGATGCGCAGCGCACCACGAATCTGCTGGCTGTCCTTGCCGAGGGTCACCAGGTCCGCGCGCTTCCCGTTGTCGCGGAAGAATGCGTCGAGCACCTGTTCCATGTGACGCAGGTTGGCCTGGATTTCGCGGCCGACCTGCGCGAGCAGCACGCGTTCCTGCGCGCGCTTGCTCATTTCGTCCAGCATCGGCGCGCCAGACGCCGCGGCCGGCCGGCCGGCACGCGCGGCGTCGAGACGCGCAGAGCATCGCGTCGACCTGTTTCGGGAAATCGGGCGACAGGCTCGTGTAATTCTCGAACGCCGACTCCGCCAGCAGCAGCGCCGTCGCGAATTCCATGGCCACCGATTCCGAAACGCCGCCTGTTGGCATCTTGTCGATGCGCTCGACCAATGCCGCCGTAAGCTTCATCAGCGCACCGTTGTGGATCTCGGCGGCCTTGGCGTGGACCGACGCCAGCGTCTGTTTCAATTTCGGGAGGTTCTCGGCGCGTCCCGTCGCAGCCTTGAGCCACGAATCCTTCGCTCCGGCAAGTTGCTCGCGCGCTTCGCGCAACAACGGCTGCAGACGCACGACGTCGGCAGAGAGCACTTCCGCGGAAGGGATGAGGCCCGACAGCTTGAACGCGCGCTGGACGGCCTGGACTTGCGGTGCGACCGGCGCACAAATCGCGACGAAATAGAGAACCTCGCGGCGCAGCCGTCCGCCACTTTCCCGCTGCCTTCGGCCACGCGCCGTATCTGCAGGTCGACGCGCGCGCACAGCTGCTTCACGCCGAAGCCGCGGTCGAGACCGTTTTCGACGATGCCTTCGAGCAGCGCGCCAACCGTCCACCAGAATGCGCGCAGGCTGCCCGGTGCGGTGACGTCCTCGATGCCGGCCACGGCGTCGCGCATCATCGTCGCGCCGGCATCGTCGCCGCGCAGCCACGCGAGCATGCCGCGCTGATACAGCCGGCGTTGCTTCACCATGCGCGACGGCAGGCGGTTCGTGGAACGGTCTCGCGCGGCGCAATCCTCGGCGCGCGCGGCGACAGGTCGGGATAGAAAAGATCCGTCGGCGCAGCGGCCTTGATGCCGCGCAACAGTTGCATCGATTCGTATTCGGGATAGAGCTTGAGCGGAATAGGCGGCGCACCGTTGACCAGCTCGTCGAGGAAAATCCGCAGCTTGCGACACGCGCGGTCGACGACCGCACACGCGGCTTGCGCCTCCGCAGCCGGCAGCTCTTCCATCCTGGTCAATTGCCGCTCGAGTTCGTCGGTAAACGCGACGACGGCATCGAGCCCCACCATCTGGATGGCACCGGCGGCCTGGTGCACGTGCGAGCGCGCGTGCTTCAGCGCCGTGGGATCCGCAGGATTTGCCTTGAACTGGGCGATCGTCTCCAGCCCGCGTGTCAGCGCCTGGTCGATTTCCCCTTGCACCCATGACAACGGGCCCAAGTCGAATACCGGAATGGATTCAGTCGCCACGAGACATCAGTCGTTAGTCTGGAAATTCAATGTAGAAATAGTCTGTGCGAATACGGGACAATCTGAACGAAAGGCTTGAGCAAGAACCGGGCCGTCGCCGCGCCGGCGACAATTCGTGAACCACAAAAGCCCGATGACCCATGGATCGAACTGATGTCTGGCCACCGCCCCGCGGGCAACGAATCTAGACCTTGAACCCCGCGACGGAGGAGCGCAATTCCGCCGCCAGTTTGGTCAGCTGTCCGATGGACACGTTGGTCTGCTTGGTGCCTTCCGTCGTCTCCTCCGTGATCTTCGAGAATGCCCTGCATGCCCCGTGTCACGTCGGTGACGGACGCCGACTGCATCTGCGTTTGCGCGGAGATTCGGGAAATCAGATCGGCAAGGTCGCGCGACACCGTCTGGATTTCCGTCAGCGCCTGACCCGCGGCGTCGGAGAGCTTCGTCCCTTCGACCACGCCGACCGTCGATTTTTCCATGGCCGCAACCGCGTCCTGGGTATCCGCCTGAATGGTCTTCACGATGGCCTCGATCTGCTTGGTCGCTTCGCCGGAGCGTTCCGCCAGGCGCTGCACTTCTTCCGCGACCACCGTGAATCCGCGACCCGCTTCACCGGCCGAAGCCGCCTGGATGGCGGCGTTCAATGCCAGCACGTTGGTCTGTTCGGTAATGTCCGAGATCAACTCCACGATTTCGCCGATTTCCATGGACGACTCGCCCAGGCGCTTGATCCGTTTCGACGTGTCCTGGATCTGCGTGCGGATTTCGTTCATGCCGGCGATCTGGCTTTGCACGACGGTGCCGCCTTTTTCCGCGGCAGCCAGCGACTGCTGGGCGACTCGCGCCGATTGCGTGGCGGTCTGCGACACCTCGTTGATCGACTCGGCCATCTGCAACACCGACGCCGATGCCTGCTGGATTTCCTTGTTCTGGCGCTGCGATGCCTCGTAGAGGCGGTTCGAGATGGCCTGCGTCTCCTGCGTGGCCTTGGTCACCTGGTCCGTCGCCGAATTGATCCCTCGCACCAGCGTGCGCAATTCCTCGATCGTGAAGTTGATGGAGTCGGCGATGGCGCCCGTCACGTCTTCGGTCACCGAGGCTTGCACCGTGAGGTCGCCGTCGGCCAGGTTACCCATCTCGTTCAGCAGCCGCAGAATGGCTTCCTGGTTGCGCTTGTTCTCGCCTTCGCTGTCGAACGCGCGCACCCGGGCGTCGTCCAGGAACACCTTGCCCAGCAGCACGAGGCAGACCAGCGCGAGGATGCCGAATGTGATGCCTGCGCCCAGCAACAGCAGGTGCAGCGGATTGGAACCTTCGAATTCACTTGTGAGCGCGGTGGAATCGGTCAGCAGCGAGTCTGCATCCGCGTTGATGCCGCGCGCCGCCTGCTTGGCCACCACCAGCCGAGGCATGTTCGCCAGGATCGCGTTGACGCCGCTTTCGTACGTTGCGAACCGCTTGGAAAGCTCGGTCAGCGTCGCGCGTACGTCATCGCCCTTCACCGGCGTCAGCCGCAGCGTGTCGCTGCCCTTCAGCAGGCCGCCCAGGATGTCGCGAAACGTCCCTGAGTCCTTGCCGAGAAGGAACGCGACTTCGGGATCGATCTCATCGGAAGACGCCAGCGAGTTCGCATTCTTCGCGATTCGCTGCGACAGCACCGCCAGCTGATTGGCATATTCGATTTCGCGCAGGGACCCGCCGCCCTGCCCGATCTGCTGCGACGCCTGCTGCGCCAGTTCCAGCACCGCGCTGTTACCCGAATTGAGAGTGTCCAGGCCCTTGGCGAGCGACGTCAGGCTCGTTTCGTTTGCGAGCAGCCGGTCGGACGCGAGGTCGACACGCTCCCATCGGGTCTTGATGTCGCCCAGCAGCTTGACCGCGCCTTCGTCGTGCACGGTGTCGAGCGTCACTCCACGCACCGTCCCGCCCGTCAGCAGCGCCTGCAGATCGGCGCTGAATTTCTCGCGACTTTCCTTGACGGCCTTGAACGAACTCGCCTGACCTTGCGCGGCCAGCGCGCTGCCTCGCGCCAGTCGTTGCGAAAGCATCTGCATTTCCGTCGCCGTGGCCGCGGCCGCCGAGCTTTGCGTCGCCTGCCTTCCGTCGAGAAACACCATGATCACCGCAAGCACGATGAACGTGACGAGCAGGAACCCCAGCACCTGAAACTGTTTGGTGACCGGCAGGCCGCCGATGCCGGGGACTTTCCTTGGCATTGCCGTCGTGGCGGAGGCCGTGCGCAGCTGGTCCATGATGGATACGGAGGCCAGCGGGTCATAGCCCTGCTGCGCGGCCTGGTTCATCTTCACCTGCGTTGTCGGCATGTCCAGGTCCGTATCCGAAGGCTTCTTGCGGTCGTTGCCGAACATATTGGGCAGTTTTAGCGCCATTACTTCCTCCCGGGGATGCGCCGCAGCGCGTCCCACATTTGCGTACTCATATTCATATGCCTACCTGCAAAAATGCGGGGTCGCGGGCCAGCTTGGCAAGGTCGATTTCCTGCCAGGCATTGCCGTCGCCGTCCATCCATCGCTGCGCGTACCAGTCAGGAGCGTCATGAGGCGGCGCCGCAGGGGCGAGCTCGACGATGTTGCGCAATCCGAGCACATGCTGAACGACGATTCCGGCATTCATTTCGCCCACTTGCGGCCCGAACAGAACCAGCCGGCTTTGGCCGCCCCCCAAGCCCGAATCGCGACCCAGGAATGCGGAAAAATCGATGACCGAAAAAAGGTTGCCGCGGATGTTGGCCACGCCCAGGTACCATGCCCGCGTCAGCGGGACCGGCACGACGGTGGGCAGCGTCGTCACCTCGCCGGCGTCAGCGAGCCGCACCAGCCAGCGTTCCCCGCCGCTCGAGAGCCCCAGCCGAGACGACTCCACCTGGGCGGTGGTCTTGGTCGCGAGGCGGGACGCCAGTTCCTGCTGGAACGTGCGAAGGTCGAGTTTTGCGGTGCGCGCCATCTCAGCCGATTGCCGCAATTTTTTCCAGCAACTCGTCGCGCCTGACCGGCTTGACGATATAGTCCCGCGCGCCTTGGCGCATGCCCCATATCTTGTCCGTTTCCTGGCTCTTCGACGTGCACAGGATGATCGGAATCGCCCGCGTATCCGGATCGCGGCTGATCGCGCGCGTCGCCTGGAACCCGTTGAGGCCCGGCATCACGACGTCCATCAGGATGAGGTCCGGCTTGAGCGCCTTCGCCTTGAGGATGGCATCCTCGCCGTTGTCGCTCGCCACGACCTCGTAACCTGACTTGGTGAGCATGTCGTTCAGCACATGCCGCTCCGTCGGCGAATCGTCGACGATGAGGATCTTTCTGATGGCCATGGCTCCTACCCTGTTCTGCACCCCGGCATGTTCACGCGCCGTATCGGACGCGCGCAAATCAACGGCCACCATCAAGCTGCCGCGCGATTGACGTGCGCGGCGACCGCCTTGAGGAGGCTCTCTTTGGTGAATGGCTTGGTCAGGTATTGGTCGGAACCGACCATCCGGCCACGCGCCCGGTCAAACAGGCCGTCTTTCGAAGACAGCATGATCACGGGGGTTCGCTGGAACTTGCCGTTTTTCTTGATGAGCGCGCAGGTCTGGTACCCGTCCAGCCGCGGCATCATGATGTCGACGAATACGAGGTCGGGCTGGTGATCGGCGATCTTCGCCAGCGCGTCAAAGCCATCGTCGGCCAGGATCACGGTGCAACCGGCCTGTAACAGGAAAATCTCGGCGCTGCGGCGAATGGTGTTCGAATCGTCGATCACCATCACCTTTACGCCCTGCAATGGATTTGGCTCCGCCAATTATTTCACCTTGCCCCATACGGCGCGGTTGCGACGGCACCCGATGGTGCCCGCACTTGTCGTGTTCAAGTTTGCCACGGCCCAAGCGTACTGACTAGAGCATAAAGCTTGCCGGAATAGGCTGGCAGCGCGGAATTCGCCTAAAACGCAACACTCCGGCAATTTTCAGCGCGCGGTCCTGCCGTTGCGCGGCAGGGTTTGCCGTCTAGGGGCCAGTCGCGCGGGTCAATCAGGAACCGAGGAACATCCGATAGGCAGGATTCTCGGTCTCGTCCACGCAGGTATAGCCTAAACGGTCCAGAAATTGACGGAAATCGGCCTTTTCCGCCGCTGGGACCTGCATGCCGACAAGGACGCGCCCATAGTCGGCGCCGTGATTGCGGTAATGGAAAAGGCTGATGTTCCAGCCTGCGCTCATGCTGTTCAGGAATCTCATCAGCGCGCCCGGCCGTTCAGGGAACTCGAAGCGGTACAGGATCTCGTGTTTCGCCGATGGCGCGTGGCCGCCGACCAGGTGGCGCACGTGCAGTTTGGCCATTTCGTTGTCGGTAAGGTCGAACGCCTCGATGCGGTGGCGGTGCAGAAGTGCGATCAGCTTGCGGGACTCCTCGCGATCCGCCACTTCAACGCCGACGAAGAGGTGCGCGGTGCCCGCGTCCGCGAACCGGTAGTTGAACTCCGTGACGTTGCGCTTGCCCAGCAGCGCGCAGAATTCCCGGAAACTGCCTGGCCGCTCAGGAATGCTCACCGCGAATATCGCCTCGCGCGCCTCGCCTAATTCCGCTCGCTCGGCGACGAAACGCAGCCGGTCAAAATTCATGTTCGCACCGCCGGCGATGGCCACCAGCGTCTGGCCGTGGATGCGGTGCTGCGCGCACCATGCCTTCATGCCCGCAACCGCAAGCGCTCCGGCGGGCTCGAGGATGGAACGGGTGTCTTCAAATACGTCCTTGATGGCGGCGCAAGTCGCATCGGTGTCGACACGCACCATCTCGTCCACGTATTGTCGCGCCAGACGGAACGTTTCCTTGCCGACCTGCTTGACGGCGACGCCGTCCGCAAAGAGCCCGACTTGCGCAAGCTTCACCCGGCGACCTGCGGCGAGCGAGCGCGTCATCGCGTCCGAATCCACCGGTTCCACGCCGATGACCTTGATCTCGGGTCGCACGAGTTTCACGTAGGCGGCAATGCCCGAGATCAGGCCGCCGCCTCCGACCGCGACAAAGATCGCGTCGATGGGGCCCTGGCATTGGCGCAGTATTTCCATGCCCACCGTTCCCTGGCCAGCGATGACATCGGGATCGTCGTACGGGTGCACAAAGGTCGCACCCGAGGATTTTTGCAGCGCCAATGCGCGGGTATAGGCGTCGGAATACGAGTCGCCGTGTAGCACCACCCTGGCGCCGCGGGCCTCCACGGCGGCGATCTTGATATGCGGCGTCGTCACCGGCATGACAATGGTCGCGCGGCATTCCAAGGCTTGCGCGGCGAGCGCGACGCCCTGCGCATGATTGCCGGCGGAGGCTGCGATCACTCCTTTCGCGCGCTGCGCACGGGTGAGGTGTGCCATGCGGTTGTACGCACCCCGCAGCTTGAAGGAGAAGACCGATTGCTGGTCCTCGCGTTTCAGCAGCACGCGATTGTCGAGACGCCGCGAAAGCGTGGGCGCCGGGTCGAGCGGCGTCTCCACCGCGACGTCATAGACCTTGGCGGTCAGGATCTTTTGCAGGTAGTCGATGGGCATCGTGCGTAAGACATCGCGAGCAGGTGAGCGGAAATGTGCGGCGGAGCGCCAAACTGATTCGTGACAGGAGAGCCCAATCCAGGACGCCCCGACATGGCCCACCGAGCCTAGCAGAAAGCGCGGGGAGCGTGCCGGGGAACGCGATCAACACAATTCGACGCGTATCCGGGCAATCCACTTTCCTGCTAGGCTCCCCCGGCCCTCCTCAACCACGTCCTCGGCCCATGCCTGCAGCCGTCCGTCGTTCCCGCAAAGCCTCCACTGCACCTGCGACACTCGCCGTCGTCGACCTGGGTTCAAACAGCTTCCGCCTGGAGATCGGCCGCGTGGAGGGCGACCAGATATTCCGGCTCGACACCTGGCGCGAGACGATCCGTTTCGGCGCCGGCATGGATGACAAGGGACGCTTGACCACCGTCGCGCGCCGAGCCGCATTGGCTTGCCTCACGCGATTTCGCGAACGACTCTCCGGACTTCACCCTTCCGCCGTGCGCGCCGTCGCCACAAACACCTTTCGCGTGGCGAAAAATGCCGCCACGTTCCTGCCCCAGGCGGAAGCGGCGCTGGGCTTTCCGATCGACGTGATCGCCGGCCATGAGGAGGCGCGGCTCATCTATCTGGGCGTCGCGCACGTGCTGCCGCCGTCGCCGGCACCGCGCCTGGTGATCGACATTGGCGGAGGCTCCACCGAGTTCATCATCGGTCACGGGCTGATTCCGGAGCGTCTCGAATCGCTCAAGCTGGGCTGCGTCAACGTGTCGCAGCGGTTTTTCGGCGATGGCCAGTTGCGCGCCGATCAGTTCGCCGCCGCCGAGACCCACGCGCGCGCGGAGATCGAGGCGATCGCAAAGGAGTTCGGCCGTGAGCACTGGCACGAAGCTTATGCATCGTCGGGCACGGCGCTGGCACTCGCGGCGATCCTCGAGGAGAACGGCCTGTCGGCAGGCGGCATCACGCCGGAGGGCCTCACCCGATTGCGCAAGCGAATGGTCGGCGCCTCCCGCATGTCCCGGCTGGACCTCGCGGGCCTGAACGCGGAACGCGCGCCGGTCTTGCCCGGCGGCTTCGCGATCATGGTCGCGGCGATGGCCGAACTGTCGGTACCGCGGCTAAATCCCGTGGGCGGAGCGCTCCGCCTGGGCGTGCTCTACGACCTCCTTGGACGCAGCGGGCACGGCGACAGCCGGATGGTCACCGTCGAACGCTTTCTCGACCGTTACCACGTTGACCGGCCCCACGCGCAGCGGGTGGCCGCCATGGCCAAGGCGCTGTACCTCAAGGGCTCGCCACGGCCGGATCCCGCCGTCGCGCAGCGTGTCGAATGGGCGGGCCTCATGCACGAGATCGGCTACACCGTCTCGCATATCGGCTACCACAAGCACGGCGCCTACATTCTCGAAAACGCCGACATGCCCGGCTTTTCGGCGCAGGAACAGCGGCAACTCGCGCTACTTGTCCATGGCTGCCGAGGTGGCCTGTCGAAGATGGAGCCGGTATTGCACGACGCGGACATGATCGCGCAGGTGCTGGCGCTGCGCCTGGCGGTAATCTTCCACCATGCGCGCCGGGCGATCGACACGCCACGGATAGCCCTCAAGTCGGGCCGCACTGTTCATTTCGGCGTTTCGGGGCGATGGCTCGCGCGCCATCCGCTGACGTTGCATCTGCTCGTCAAGGAGCGAGAAGAGTGGACGGCACTCGGTGTTCGGTGGCGGTCGCCCTGACGACTCGGGACCTGCCGTACGTACGTGATCGCCGGCGACGGGCGAACGTTCAGACGAAATCGGGCGGCACCATCACCTTCAGCACCACCGCCGCGCCACCCTCCCGTGCGCGGTTGGACAGCCACCACACGGCGCCCTTGCGCACCGACCAGTAGGCTTCCTCGCCGGAAAGCAGGAACGAAACCACTGCGCCGATCGTGGGCTGGTGGCCGACTATGAGCACGGGCTCGCGGGAATCGGGCCAGTTCGCCGCCGCGAGTACCGCGGCCACTGTGGCGCCGGGGGCCAGTTCGGGCACCGTCCGGAATTTTCGTTTCAGCGCGAGCGCCGTCTGCTGCGTGCGATCGGCCGGCGACACCAGCACGCGGCACGTGTCGGGCAGATGCGAGTCCAGCCATTCCGCCATCCGCTCGGCCTGCTTGATGCCCTTCGAGGTCAGCCGCCGGCCGAGATCGGGCTCCCCGGGCTCGGCTTCGGCGTGACGCCACAGGATAAGGTCCATCAGGATTCCCCGTCGGGAGCGCGCAACGCGGCCAGCAATGCATCCTGCGCGGACCGCGCCCGGGCTCCGCGCCGCCGCTTTACCTTGGTCCAGCTGCCATCCTCGTGAAGTTCCCACGCATCGACATTGTCAGCGAGATAGGTGCGCAGTCCTTCCTCGACCACTCGCCGGCGCAACACGGGATCGCGCACCGGAAATGCGACCTCGATGCGGCGGAACAGATTGCGCCCCATCCAGTCGGCCGAGGCGAGCCACACGTCGGGTTCGCCATCGTTGCCGAAGAACCAGACGCGATGGTGTTCCAGGAAGCGCCCCAGGATCGAGCGGACGCGGATGTTTTCCGAAATGCCGGGCACGCCGGGGCGCAACGCGCACGCGCCACGCACGATCAGGTCGATCTTCACGCCGGCACTCGACGCAGCATAAAGCGCGCGGATGACGCCCTCTTCGACCAGCGCGTTCATCTTGGCGACGATGCAGGCGGGCTTTCCCGCCTTGGCGTTGCGCGTCTCGCGGCGAATCATTTCCAGCACGCGCCGGTGCATCGTGAACGGCGCGAGCAGCAGGCGCTTCATGCGCGCGGCGCGGGCCAGGCTCGTGATGTGCAGGAACACTTCATTGACGTCGGAACAGATGTCGGGGTCTGCGGTGAGCATGCCGAAGTCCGTGTAAAGGCGCGTGGTGCGCGGGTGATAGTTGCCCGTGCCCAGGTGCGCGTAGGGAACCAGACGTGAGCCGCCGCGCCGGTCGTCCTCGCGGCGGATCAGCAGCGCGAGCTTCGCGTGCGTCTTCAAACCGAACACGCCGTACACGACCTGTGCGCCCGCGCGTTCAAGTCGTTCCGCCCAGTTGATGTTCGCCTCCTCGTCGAAACGAGCCATCAATTCGACCACGACCGTCACTTCCTTGCCCCGCTTGGCCGCCTCGATGAGCGCTTCCATCAGCACCGAGTTCACGCCCGTGCGATAGACCGTCTGCTTCACCGCGACGACGTTCGGATCATCGGCGGCACAGCGGATGAACTCGACCACCGGTTCGAACGACTGGTAGGGATGATGTAGCAGGATGTCCTGTTGCCTGATCGCCGCGAGGATGTCCGGTGCGTCGCTGACGCGGTCCGGAAGTCCGGGAACGAACGGAGCGAACTTGAGCTCGTCTATATCGACCTGGTCGATCAGCGACGACAATCGCGCGACATTGACCGGGCCATCGCAGCGATAGAGGTCGGATTCGGTCAGGTCGAATTGCTGCAGCAGGAACTGCGCGACCGCTTCAGGGCAGGACGCCGCCACCTCGAGGCGCACGGCCGAGCCGAACTGGCGTTCCCCAAGCTCACCCTTGAGCGCCTGGCGAAGATTCTTGACTTCCTCCTCATCGATCCAGAGGTCGGCGTCCCGGGTCACCCGGAATTGCGAGTAGTCGACAACCTCCCGGCCGGGAAAGAGCTCGTGGAGGTGCGAATGAATGACCGACGACAACATGACGAAATCGTTGTCGCCGCCGCTCACCTCGCGCGGCATCTTGATGATCCGGGGCAGCACGCGCGGCGCCTTGACGATCGCAATCCCGGTGTCGCGGCCAAACGCGTCGTGTCCGGTCAACTGGATCACGAAATTGAGGCTCTTGTTGACGACCTGAGGGAACGGATGGGCGGGGTCGAGTCCGATCGGCGTCAGCAGCGGTCGCACCTCGCGCTCGAAATAGCTTGCGACCCAAGCCTTCTCCGCGGCCGTGAATTCGGTACGCCGGATCAGCCGCACACCAGCCTCGTCAAGCGCCGGCAACACCTGCTCGTTGAGCACGCGATACTGGTCGGCAATCAACTCTCGCGCGCCGCTGCCCAATTGGGTGAGGAGTTCCCGCGCCTCCTGCAGCGTCATCCCGGACATGGGGACCTTGGCGCGCACCTGCTCCTTGACGCCGGCAATTCGGATTTCGAAGAACTCGTCCAGGTTGCTGCCGAGAATGCACAGGTAGCGCAAGCGCTCCAGCAGCGGCACCGTCGGGCTTTCCGCCAGCGCCAGTACGCGACGGTTGAACTCGAGCAGCGACAGTTCGCGGTTGATCGGAAGGGGGGCCGGCAAGCTCACGACGTCGGGAACGCCCAACGGCACCGCGTCCCCGATGGCCGGAGGCAGCGTTGGATGGGTGGCGGTGGATTGATCCATCATCGTCGCAATCGGAAGTTACGGCGCCGTGACAGCGGGCCTTCGCGTCACGCCGCCGCCGCAATGGGTGGCTCGGCGGCGAGCCACACGCAGCGACCTTTGGTTTCGCGGTCGAGCGCCTCGAGATACACCCGGTGCGCTTCCACCTCTTCGGGCGTGGGAACCGTGATGCACAGCGCCAGCCGCGCCGGGTGAAGGCCGTCGGCGCCCGCCGGCAGCGTCAGGGACGGCACCGCCCCCATGTCGATGGTGAGCGACTCCTGGCCACGCGTCATCGCCAGGTACACCTCGGCCAGCAATTGCGCATCCAGCAGCGCCCCGTGAAGCGTGCGGTGCGCATTGGAGACACCGAAACGTTCACACAGCGCGTCCAGGTTATTGCGCTTGCCGGGAAACGCTTCGCGCGCTAGCGCCAGGGTGTCGATCAGTCCGCCGTAGACTTTCGCGCAATTCGGGAGCTTCGCGTAGGCGAACTCACGATCGAGGAACCCCACGTCGAACGGCGCGTTATGGATGACCCAGGTCGCACCGCTTACGAAATCCAGGAACTCCGCGGCAATGGCCGCGAACTTCGGCTTGCCTTTGAGATCGTCCCACGTCATCCCATGGACTTCCGACGCGCCGGTATCGATTTCACGCTCCGGATCGACGTAGAGCTGGAGGGTTCGGCCCGTGGGCCGGCGGTCGACCAATTCAACGGCCGCAACCTCGATGATGCGGTGGCCAAGCTTGGGGTCGAGGCCCGTCGTTTCGGTATCCAGGATGATTTGGCGCATGGCCCGCATTCTACGCCCCACGATACGGGCTACTTTGTGGGGCTGGCCCCAGCATGGCCGCAGCGACGCTCAATATTCTCGGAAGGCGCCCGGCCCGAATTGTTGCGTCGCAGCAAATACCTCCCGGGCCCCGCGGCGCGCAAGGCAAACCTCGTCAATTCTTTGATCGACGCCGCTTCAATCCGTCGATCAGCCGCCCTAGCGCCGATATTTCTGGATAGTGCTTTGGATTTCCTGGATCGCGTGCTCGATCTCATCGTCGGTGAGGTCGCGTTGCGTTCCCTTGCGGTCGGTAAGCGTGAGCGTCCGGTCGATCTGGGTCTCGAATTCGCCCAGGCCGAGTGTCTCGGTGATCGTGGTCGATGGTTCGTCGGTCAGCGTCTCCGGTCCCCAGCGCACGACGATCGCGGACAGGTTGTCGCCGTCGGGGCCGCCGCGCTTCTCGCCTTCCCGCATCATTTGCGGCGCGGTCTTGAGGATTGGCGTGGACGTCAGCCACGTCGCCATTTCCTTCTGGTCGAGGACCGCCCAGAGGCCGTCGGTGCACATCACGATGATGTCGCCATTGCGCAGCGGCGTGCGTCGCGACAGGTCGATGACCGGATCGACAAGCCCGCCCAGGCAACTGAAGATCTTGTTGCGGTCAGGGTGATCGATGACTTCGTCCACGCCGATGATCCCCTGGTCGACCAGGTACTGAACCTTGGAGTGGTCCTTTGTGGAGCCGATCAGGCCGCCCTGCCTGAACAGGTAGAGTCGCGAATCGCCGACGTGCGCCCAGTACGCGTGGCCCGCCTGCACGATGGTGCACACGCAGGTCGTGCGCGGCGTCTCGAGCATCGAGAACTGGTTGGCATAGGACCCGAGCGCGGCATGCGCGCGCAGCATCGTGTCCTGCAGGAATTTGAGCGGATTCTTGAGAACAGGCTTGGCTTCCTGCTGGAAGCGCTCGATGAACAGGCGCACTGCGATCTGCGCGGCGATCTCCCCGCCGGCATGGCCGCCCATACCGTCGGCGACCACCAGCATCAGCGTGTCGCGGCTATAGGTGTACGCGAGCCGGTCCTGATTGACCTTGCGCGATCCCTTGAGGGATTCCTGGAAAATCGTGAAGCGCATACGACTGGCTTATGCGCCGATTTGCGAGAACAGCATCTTCTTCAGGTTGCCCATGAACGTCAGCTTGCGCTTTGTCTGCGGAATGTCGCGGATGGCTTTTTGCAGCGCAAAGACACTCTGCGGTCGTTCCAGCGGGTCGAGCCGCAGGCACCAGTCGATGACCTCGAGGATGTTTTCGGAATATTGGCCCGCCCAGATTTTCTTGGCCGAAACCAGGTGATCCTCCTGCACGCGCGCATCGGCCGCCTGCGGCGCAAACGCGGCAAGGCACGCGAACATCGACGCCCCGACGCCGTAGACGTCCGTCCACGGTCCGAGACGGTCGGGTTCGCGATACTGTTCCGGCGCCGCAAAGCCCGGCGTGTACATCGGCGCAAGCTTGGGCCGCGCGCTGGTCAGTGTCTGTCTCGCGGCGCCGAAGTCGAGCAGCACCGGCGTGCCGTCGGTGCGCAGGTAGATGTTGGCGGGCTTGATGTCCAGATGGAGGAGCTTGTGCGTATGCACTTCGCGCAGGCCGTTGAGAAGGTGCATGAACACGTGCCGGACCAGTCGCTCGGACATCTGGTCCTGACGCATCTGGATCTGCTGTTGCAGCGTGCGCCCCCGCTCATAGCGCATCACCATGTACACCGTCTCGTTGGCGCGGAAGAAATTCAGCACGCGCACGACGTTCGGATGGTTGATCTTGGCCAGCGCGCGGCCTTCCTCGAAGAAACACTTCATGCCGTAGCGGAACGACGTGAGGTTCTCGGCCGAACTCGCGCGCACGATGTCGCCCTCGGTGCGCAGCACCAGCGACGACGGCAGGTATTCCTTGATCGCAACGGGCGCGCCCGTTTCGTCGAACGCGCGGTAGACGATCGAAAAGCCGCCACGGCTGATCTGCCGGTCGATCCGGTAGTTCAGCAGCTGGTATCCGCCGATGAGGGCTTGATTGGTGACGGCCATCGATATTTTTTCAAATGTGGCCGGGCCCGATATCGTGCCGGCCGGCTCGTGCTTATACGCAAACATGCGCAAATCGCGTGCCAGCCGCCCGCCCGCCGCTTGCGCCGGGCACGGTTAGCGCTTACATTCTCGGCAACCCGGCAGCCAAAGTAAAGGAAACGTCCGCGCGAGCCCGACAAATGCTTGCGAATACGTGTCCATAAAGCGAAAAAGTGCCACAACGTCGCCGGAACCTGACGTTTCACGGCGGTCAGAAAGCAGCAGGAAAGCCCCCACATGATCCTCAGCATGACCGGCTTTGCAGCGGAGGCCGCCGAATTGCCCGGACTCTCGCTTTCCGTCGAATTGCGGTCGGTGAACCATCGCTATCTCGACGTCACCGTGAAGTTGCCGGACGAGCTGCGCCAGCAGGAAACCGCCATAAGGGAAAAGCTTGCGGGCGCATTGAAGCGGGGCAAAGTCGAATGCCGGGTGGCGATGAGCAGGAACTCGCCCGGTGCCGCGACGCTTTCGGTGGACGCAGCACGGGTATCGCAACTTGCCGACGCGGCCGCGCAGGTGTTGCGCAGCATACCGGCGGCCGTGCCGCTTTCCGTGTACGAAATCCTGCGCTGGCCCGGGGTCATGGCTGAGCCCTCGGTCGCGCCTGAAGAACTCGCCGCGACAGTGATTTCACTTGTCGACCGCGCGTTGACGGACCTGGCTGCATCGCGCCAGCGCGAAGGCGCCAAGGTCGAGGCAGTACTTGTGGCCGGATGCGCGAGCATCGATGCCCAGGTCGCGCGCGTGGCACCGCGCATCCCTGCGATCCATGCTGCCTTCAATGAAAAACTGGCTGCGCGGCTACGGGAAGCGGGCCTCGACCCTAACGAGGACCGGCTCAAGCAGGAGTTCGCGCTGTTCGCGACCAAGATCGATGTGGCGGAGGAATTGTCGCGGCTCTCCACTCACGTGGCCGAGGTCAGGCGGGTGCTCGGCGCCGGCGGCAATGCAGGAAAGCGACTCGATTTTCTCGCGCAGGAATTGCACCGCGAGGCCAACACACTCGGCAGCAAGTCCGTCGACGCGGAAATTTCGCAGGTCTCGCTCGAACTCAAGGTATTGATCGAGCAGATGCGCGAGCAGGTACAGAATGTGGAGTAGATGAGCGCGCTCCCGATCGTTACCAAGGCGCCGCCGGCATCCGGTTGCCTGTTTGTCCTCGCCGCGCCCTCGGGTGGGGGCAAGACGAGCCTCGTGCGCGCGCTGCTCGAACGCGAGCCGGGAATTCGCCTTTCGGTTTCGTACACGACTCGGGCGCCGCGTCCGGGCGAAAAGGAAGGCGTCCACTATCACTTCGTCGATGAGCCCGCCTTCATGGCGCTCAAGTCCGCTGGCGAGTTCCTCGAACACGCGCATGTGCATGGCAATTGGTATGCGACGTCCGCGACGTGGCTCCGGCAGGAAGTTCAGCATGGCCACGACGTGCTGCTGGAAATCGACTGGCAAGGGGCGCAGCAGGTCCGCCGCCTGATTCCCGAAGCCGTGCACATCTTCATCCTGCCGCCGTCGCTGGCGTCCCTCAAGGAGCGCCTGGAAAAACGCGGTCAGGATGCGCCGGAAGTCATCGTGCGGCGCCTGGAGGCCGCGCGAGAAGAGATGCGGCACTGCGGCGAATTTGATTATGTTATTATGAATCAGGACTTTGCGAGGGCTGTCGACGATCTTTCGGCGATCGTCCGAGCCGCGCGCCTCACGTCGCCCCGGCAACAGGTGCGGCATGCGGCGCTCATCGCCCAACTACTGAACCGCTAGCAACCCATCGAGGTAGACCATGGCCCGCATCACGATCGAAGACTGTCTCGCCCGAATTCCCAACCGTTTCGAGCTCACGCTCGCGGCCACCAATCGCGCACGCCAGATCACTTCGGGATCCCCGCCGATGGTCGAGGCCGACCGTGACAAGCCGACGGTCATCGCGCTGCGCGAGATGGCGGCCGGCAAGATCGGCATCGAAATGCTGACCAAGACGGCGCCGATCATCCCGCCGCAGCTCTAGTCGGGCAAGACCGTGGAGCGCCGCGATCCGCTCCAGCGCCATAGCCATGTCTGAGATCGCGGAGTTCACCAAGCACCTCGGGCACTACCTCCCGGAGCCGGATGTCGCGCTCGTGTCGCGCGCGTTCGAGTTTTCCGAATCGGCCCACAAGGGCCAGTTCCGCAAATCCGGCGAGCCGTACATCACGCACCCGCTGGCAGTCGCCAGCATTCTTTCGCAGTGGCGCCTCGACGCGCAGGGGCTCGCCGCGGCATTGCTGCACGATGTCATGGAAGATACGTCGGTCACCAAGGGCGAGCTGGAAAAGAAATTCGGCAAGCCCGTGGCCGACATGGTCGACGGCGTCAGCAAGCTCGACCAGATCGAATTCGATTCGCGCGAGGAAGCGCAAGCCGAGAGCTTCCGCAAGATGCTGCTCGCGATGGCGCGCGACGTGCGCGTCATCCTGATCAAGCTCGCCGACCGCCTGCACAACATGCGCACGCTGGACGCGATGGCGCCGGCGCACAAGAAGCGCATCGCGAAGGAGACGCTGGACATCTATGCGCCCATCGCCAATCGCCTTGGGTTGAATGCGCTTTTCCTCGAGCTGCAGGACTTGTGCTTCAAGCATCTTTACCCGCTGCGCTACCGAATCCTCGCCAAGGCGATCAAGGCGGCGCGCGGCAACCGGCGCGAGGTGATGAACCGGCTGCTCGACGTGATCCGCGAAGGTTTCGCCAAGTCGGACCTGATCGCTGTGGTGACCGGCCGCGAAAAAACCATCTTCTCCGTGTACAAGAAGATGCGCGAGAAGCACTACACGTTCTCCCAGGTGTTCGACATCTACGGCGTGCGCGTGCTGGTGCCCGACAAGACCACCTGTTATGCGGCGCTGGGCGTGCTGCACGAGTTGTACAAGCCCATTCCCGGCAAATTCAAGGATTACGTCGCCATCCCCAAGGCCAACGGTTACCAGTCGTTGCATACGACGCTGTTCGGGCCGTTCGGCACGCCGCTCGAGGTGCAGATTCGCACGCACGACATGCATCGGGTCGCGGAAGCGGGTGTCGCCGCGCATTGGCTGTACAAGGCCGGAGGCGAGCTCGACCTTGCCGAGGCGCAGCGCGAAACGTCGCGCTGGCTGCAGAGCCTGCTCGAAATCCAGTCCGAGTCGGGAGACTCAAAGGAGTTTCTCGAACACATCAAGGGCGACCTTTTTCCCGACGAAATCTACGTGTTCACGCCGAAGGGCAAGATCATGGCGTTGCCGCGCGGCGCTACGGCGGTGGACTTCGCCTACGGCGTGCACACCGATATCGGCCACCATTGCGTGGCGGCGCGCATCAACTACGAGCTGTTGCCGTTGCGCACCGAACTCAAGAATGGCGACCATGTCGAGATCCTGACGTCGCCTACCGCGCGGCCCAATCCGTCGTGGCTGTCGTTCGTGTCCACCGGCAAGGCGCGCTCACGCATCAGGCACTACCTGAAGGGCCTCCAGCAAAAGGAATCGGCAGCGCTGGGAGAACGTCTGCTCACGCAGGCGCTGGCCACGCTCAAGGTCGAACCGGAGTCGATCACCTGGGATCGCTGGGAGGCGCTGGCCAAGGAATACGGCGCAAAAAACCATATCGACATCCTCGCCGACATCGGGCTCGGCAAGCGCCTGTCGTTCGTCGTCGCGCAGGCGCTGACCAAGACCGGCAGCAAGGCGGACGATCCGCAGGCGGCCGCGAATGCCAAGCTTGGCTCGCTGACACTGCGCGGCGTGGAAGGCGTGGCCATCCAGTATGCGAAATGCTGCCGGCCGATTCCCGGCGACAGCATCGTCGGTCAGTTTCGCCGCGGTCAGGGGCTCATGGTCCACACCCGCGACTGCCTGACGCTCAAGAAGCAGCGCGTCGACGCGACCGAACTCATCGACGTCGAATGGGCGACCGATGTGCAGGGCATCTTCGAGAGCGGACTCCGCTTGCTCGTCGCCGATCGGCGTGGACTTTTGGCCGATCTCGCCACCGCGATAGCGGACGCTGACGGGAACATCGGCTCCGTCTCGATGGAGCGTCCGGACGGCGGCAATGTGCTGGCGATGTTTTTCGCGGTGCAGGTGCGTGATCGCGCGCACCTGGCGCAGGTCATCCGTTCGCTGAAGCGCGTGCCTGACGTGAAGCGCGCGCACCGCACGAGAACTTAATAGGTTCCCCCGAGGACGACTACGTCGTCTTCCCCCAAAGGGGGCACCCGCCTCGGGGCGGCCCTTCGGCGGAGGGTCCCCCGAGGGCGACTACGTCGTCTTCTCCGGCCTTTCGGCGGCCCCTACCTGATTCTGCGGGCGCCGATTTCGAGCGTCGCCGTCGATCGCGCGCCGACATTGACGTCGAATTTCGATCCGCCGAGCGACCACGGAAGCGGCAGGTTGTCGGGGATCACGGTGATCGTGTGCATGCCGGTCGCCACCCACGGGAATTCGAACCGTCCCGATTCGTCAGTGCGCGCCTGGAATCGGCCATTCAGAAGTATCGTGACATTGGGCGCGCCAGGTTCCCCTGCGTCCCGCTGGCCGTTGTCGTTCAAATCGAGGTAGAGCGTCCCGGCAATGGTGCCCGCCGCCGCGCCCGCCCGGCCCCCGAGCGGCGCAACCGAAGTTCCAGCGCGATCCTCGTAGCGAACTGAAAGCATGACGGCGCGGCTGCGCTGCGTGGGCAGCGGGTTGATCGTCGGGATCAGCGGATCGAGCACGAAGAGGTTCGCCGTGTCGTCGCGGTTGTCGTAATACGTGCCTGCGATCGACCATTGCGGACTCAGGCGCCAGGTGGCGTTGACGTTTCCATAGACGCCACTCGCCGTCTGACCCCGTGAGAGCAGGTTGTATTGCAGGTTGGCATCGACCGACAAGTTATTGGTGATGTCGCCGCCGCCCAGTACGCCGATCCCGAAGCGGCGAATCGTTGATTGCGGAATCGTGATGGCGCCCGCGCTCAAGCTGCCAGTGGTGTCGCGCGTCGCCGTGAGCGTGGTCGACAGGCGCGTACCGACCGGCGTGTTCCACGTGTGGTCCAGCGCGACCTGCTCGGCGCGGTTGCTCGGCACGTTGTTGTTGTCCAGCACGCTGAACTGCAATCGGCTTGCGCCCTGGGACCAGAGCAGGTCCCCGTATACCGATGCGGTCGCCGCGTGCTGGCTGCCGTTCTTGAGATAGCCGCCGTTCCCCCCGACGCCCATCTGGGTATTCAACTGGTAGCGGCCGTTGAGCGTCAGGTAGGTTCCGTTGGTGCCGCGCCCGGATACGGAATTCACCTGGTCGATGCCGCCATCCATCTGCCAGCGAAGGCTCTGGTACGCAATCCGGTAGTAGGCGCCCTCGATGTCATTGTTGATTGGCTGGTATCCCCATGTCAGTCCCGGCTCAAGACGGAATACGCCATAGTTGTGGATCGTGCGATCCCATACCGTCCTGCCGTCCAGCCAAATCCCGTTGGCCCTCACGGATTGGCCGTCGCTGCTGGCGTCGCTCGCGAGAAAATTGGCCTGCAGCCGCGTCGTCGGGAGGTTCCACGCAAGTGACGCGAACACCGCGCGCGAATCCACTTGGCCGTTGCCGTTCACCGCGTAGGGAGAATCCACGTTCTGCGTGTCGATGAACTGCACGCCGGCCTGCCATTGCGGCGCGAACGCCCACTGTGCGCCAATCGTAGCGAGCGTCCCGTGCAGAGGCTGGAAGCCCGACAACCGGAATCCATCGAAATTCCCAGGTTCGCCGACGCTCGCCTGCAATTGAATGTCGCCGTCGTGGATCCACTCGGTCGTGCCGCCGAGTGCGGCGAAGGTGGGCACATAGAAACGGTATTGGCTGCGCGACAGGTCGATGCCGAGCGTCGTGACGACGCCCAGGCTGTTGTTCGCGCGCCAATTGCCGTCGAAGGCCAGGTCGCGCTGCACGATGGTGGCGATGAACGATCCGGGACCGACGCGCACCGTCGCATCGACGGACAACGCTCCGTATTGCGGAGTGTCTATCCGGCCAGACAAACGAGCGCCGTTCTCACGGGTGATCTGTCCTTGCTGGTCGAAGTAGCTTGCAACGCCTTCGACGCGCCAGAAGCGCGGCCAGCCTTGCGGGTTGGGGGTGGAACCCTCCGCGTCCGCGTCGACCGCCAGCGCGCCGCCGTCGATCAGGCGGTCCTCGTAGCGCACCGCGGCGGCTTCCGCAGTAGCGCTGGCTGAAGGGGAAGGCGATTGCGCCGAAGTAGACGACGATGCCAGAAGGGTAGACGCGAGCAGGAGCGCGGCAGCGGGCCGCAGGATCATGGCGCGAAGCGGGCCTCGAACGGCGTGGATTTGCCGCTCCATTCGAGATTGCCCCGGATTTCCACGGGAAAGACCACCGCCGCACTTGTCGCCGATGCTCCGGCGACATTGAGCGCGATCTCGCGCGTTTCGCCCGGAAGTATGGGCAGGCCATTGGGCGTGAACTCGACTTTGCGGCCGCTCGCGTCCGTGCCTTCGAGGAAGCCGTCCAGTCGCCCATGCGCGCGGCCGGTGTTACGAACGTAAATGAGCGGCACCTGACGGCCTTGGCGCGTGCCGACATCCGCACGAACGACGGTAAGTTCGGGCGCAGCGTCGCCCAGCACGACATACACGATGACCGCGATCTGGCCGTTCACCGGAATGCTGACGTTCTGTCCGGCATCGACGGTCGCGCCCAACCCTTCGAGCACAAGCGCAAAGCGGCATTCGCCGGTGGCGCCGGCGGGCGGCGAAATTTCGAACCGGAAGCGATAGCGGCCGCCCGCTGCAACCGTGACCTCGCGCCGCTCGATTGCCACCCAGGGGCGGCAGCTGTCCTTGGCCAACTCATCGCTCAGTCGCACCACAGCGTTCGCATCGAACGTCCAGTCGGCCGTACGCATGCGGTAGACCGCCGGCTGCGCGTCCGCGTTGGTGATCTCGATCACCTGGCGCTGGGTTTGCCCCGCCTTGCCGTCGAGTTCGAAACGTGGAGGCGCGACCATGGTCGCGAAGCCTTGACCGAAGGCCGGAAAGGGAAGGCAGCCCATCGCGGCGCACATGGCGGCAAGGGTCAGCGGAAAGGAAAGCAGTCTTCGCATGGTTCAGTCGACGTCGATTTCGAAATGGAATTGCAGGCGTTGTGTCGCCGCGACCCGGCGCCCGTCGGCGACGACGCGCACCGTGAAGTTGTCCTCGATGAATCCGGAACGGATCGGACCCGCATATACGAGCGTCCGCTCGCCCGATTGCAGCTTGCCCGGCAGCAGTCGGCCCTGCGTCGCCCACTCGACGTTGACAACCCCAACGGGCTGTTGCGGAAGCGCCAGGTAGATGCGGCCATTGCGGTTGAGCCAAGGCTGGAGATTCAACCGAATCGACACGGTGGCGCCGCCTTCGATCTCGCTGCTCAACTGCCGGTTGGCGCCGGTGGTGTTGCGCCATCGGGTGACGACCTGCGACTCGAATGGAATGGTGCTGCTGTCGTCGACGATGTAAGTCGTCGCGTCCGCGGACCAAGTCGCGCCAAGCGCCATCAATGCGATGAGGGCGCCCATCCAACGCGACATCTGGCCCGGCATCACGGCAGCACCAGCGTATACGTGACCTGGCCGGTATAGGTGGCTGCAGTGACAACCGAGGTGTTGGCGTAGAAGAACGTGTGGCAGTTCTCAACCCAGGTTCCTGCCGCGATCGTGCGCAGGCCCAGCGTGCCGCCATTGAAGGTGCCGGCGGGAATGTCTGGTGTGGAAGTGCCGTTGGCCGTGCTCGTCCAGCTGATTTGCGTGAATGGGATTTTCGTAGTCGTCGTCGCGCTGGTCAGTGACGCCGGCGACGTCACCGACAAGACGCCGCTGCCTGCCCCCGTCGGTGTGCGCACCCAGCCGCCGACATAGACCTGCGATGGCGGATTACAGACCGCGAAGCTGTCGTAGAAGCTCACCGACTGCGAACTGTCGCTCGTCATTGCCTGCGCCACGCCGGAGCCGACGACGTTCGCAGGCACGGCGACGCTGACCGTATTGACGGTGGAATTGTTGAGGGGCGTGCCGCCGCTCTGGTAAGTGCCCGAGTAGGAGCCGTTGCCGACCTGCAGGAATGCGGCCTTCGGTCCCGACGTGATCGTAAGCACCCAGGCTTCGGCCGCGTTGATCAGCGCGAGCGAAAGGGTCAACGAATATGTCAACGAAAGGGCAAGCGCCAGCACCCGTGCCCGCGCAGCGCGCGTGGCACCGGCTCGCTGCGCGAACGCTATCGATGCTGGAATCAAGCCTTTTGTCATTCCCGATTTGTCCTCGGACGTGCTTGGCAGGATAACGCTTCCCACCAAAGGAAACGAGGCGCAGGACCTTTGGCCCCACACCTCGCACACCGATTCGCGGCTGGCGCTGCGTCAGGGCATCGTGATCGAATAGGTGACCTGTCCCTTGTTGGCGACGGTCGAGCCGTAGAGACCCGGCGCGGGAACGTTCGTGTTCTTGTAGGAGAACGTCCACTTGGCAGCCTGGTTGATCACCTTGGCATTCGGGGTCAGCGATACGGTCGTCGCCGCGCCGTCGGCGAAGGGCGCGACCAGCGATCCCGGGTGTGCCAGCGTGGAGGCTGCAGCCGGGACGACGGCGATCGCCGTGGGCGCTGCTACCGAAATTTCGCTCCAGGAGATAGTGTCTGTCCCGTTGGACATCGCACCCGTCGTTGTCGCCGATAGGTTCACGGCAGCGGTGAAATTGTTGCCCAGCACGCGCGCGGTGACGGAACCGGCGAGCAGATCGCCACCGGTTCCCGCTTGCGGAAACAGCGGATTGCCGATATTGGCAATGGAGGGCGTCATGTCGAAGGCGATGGTGTCGATCGCAGCGTTAGTGGCGAGCGACGTACCCGAGCCGACCTGGAGGAAGACGAACTTGGGTATGGTGATCGAAAAATTGAGGCGCGCGTTCGCCGTTCCCGCGCCGCTGATGAACGTGGACTCTGCGCGCGCGGTACCGGCGTTGAACGCAATGGCGGCGGTCAGCGCCGCGGCGGCTAGCCATGCTAAGGATTTCTGCGTGCTGATCGCCTTGGCGACCGGGCGTTGTGCGAAATTCATTGAAGCTCCTCGAAGAATTGGGGTGCAAAAACGGTTCGGGGCGTTAACCGCGACCATGGCACCCGTATGAGCAAGCCTCATGCCACGCATTAAATGCGCGCACAATCAACGTGTTATGAAATATTTTTCCTGACGGCTATCTCCCCGATCGCGCTGTAGGAGTGCCCATTCCCGGCGCATGACGCACCAATGCCAAGGGCCGCACGGAGCGGCCCTTGGCAACTGTGAAACGCGGATGAGAGGTCAGGCGGTTTGCGGAGTTAGCACCTTCTGTAGTTCACCGGATGAGTACATCTCCCGAATAATGTCGCATCCGCCGACGAATTCGCCGTCGACATAGAGCTGAGGAATGGTCGGCCAGTTTGCGAATTCCTTGATTCCCTGCCGGATTTCGGGCTCCGCCAGGACGTTGACCGAGAAATACTCATCGACACCGCTGCGCTTGAGGATTTCCGCGACCGTGGCCGAGAATCCGCATTGCGGAAACTGCGGCGTTCCCTTCATGTATAGGACTACCCGGTTCTGCGAAATCTGGTCTCGGATCGTTTCCTGCACGCTCATGGCATTCTCCTCGTCGCGACAATGGGGTATTTTAACCTACCGCGGCGGCAGGTCCGAACCTGGAGATGCGGGCCACTCGGTTCGAATTCAACGGCTGTCGGAGTGGGCGATTGCCGCAGCGCCGTCCCAGAGCGGTTGCCCTTGGGTGTGAACGACGGCGTCGTCCTCGGAGGACTCGCTACTCCTTGACGGCGCCGGTCAATCCCGAGACGTAGTACTCGACGAAGAACGAGTACAGGATGGCAACGGGCAGCGAGCCGAACAACGCGCCCGCCATCAGCGACCCCCAATGGTAGACGTCGCCTTCCACGAGCTCGGTAACGACACCGACCGGGACGGTCTTCACCTCGGACGAGGAGATGAACGTCAACGCGTAGATGAATTCGTTCCACGACAGCGTGAACGCGAAGATACCCGCCGAAATCAGTCCCGGCACGGCCAGCGGCAGGATGATCTTAACCAGTATCTGCAGCCTGCTTGCACCGTCGATCAGCGCGCATTCCTCGAGTTCGTAGGGAATCGACTTGAAATAGCCCATCAGCAACCACGTGCAGAACGGAATGAGAAAAGTCGGATAGGTCAAGATGAGTGCGAGCCGTGTGTCGAACAACTGCAACTGGTAGACGATTGCCGCGAGCGGGATGAACAGGATCGATGGCGGCACGAGATAGGCAAGGAAGATGCTCATTCCGACATAGCGTGAACCGCGAAAACGCAGGCGCTCGATCGCGTAGGCGGCAAGCACGCTTGCAAAGATGGAAATGAACGTCGCTGCCACAGTGACAAGGAACGTGTTCCAGAGCCAGTCTGGATAGGACGTGTCGAACAGGAGTTTTTTCACGTGCGCCAGTGTGGGATTGCGCACCCAGAACGGGTTGCCTTCCCGCGAGAGCAGCTCCTCATCAGGCTTGAACGCCGTGATCGCCATCCAGTAGAACGGAAACAGCAGCACGATCAGGAACACGACGAGCGGCACGTAGATCGTGACGATCCGACGCGGCAACGTGACGAGGTAGTTCATCCCCTGCGAATCGGCAACGTCGGGCGCGCCCTCCGATGGCCTGCTGTCGGTACTCATTTGTCCGACCCTCCCTGTTGCCACGCGCGCCGTTGCAGCCCGAAGTAGCTCACCATGATCGCGGCGAGCAGAAACGGCACCATCGCGGTGGCGATTGCGGCGCCCTCACCCAGGCTGCCCCCGGATATCGCGCGCTGGAAGGACAGCGTGGCCATCAAATGCGTCGCATTGAGCGGGCCGCCGCGCGTCAGCACGTAGATCAGCTGGAAATCGGTAAACGTGAACAGCACCGAAAACGTCATCACGACCGCGATGATCGGCGTCAACAAAGGCAGCGTGACAAAGCGGAACTGCTGCCATTCCGACGCACCGTCCAGGCTTGCCGCCTCATAGTAGGAAGGCGAAATTGTCTGCAACCCCGCGAGCAGCGTGATCGCGACGAACGGCACGCCACGCCAGATGTTGGCGGCAATCGTCGCGAACCGCGCATTCCACGGTTCACCCAGGAAATCGATGTACTGGTGGATGAGTCCCATCTTCATCAGCGCCCAGCTGATGATCGAGAACTGGGAATCGTAAATCCACCAGAACGCGATGGCCGAAAGCGCGGTAGGGACGATGAACGGCAGCAGCACGATGGCGCGAATGAACGCCTTGCACGGCAGATGCTTGTTGAGAAGAAGCGCCAGCCACAGACCGAGCCCGAATTTGAAGACACTGGCGACGACGGTGTAGAAGATCGTGTTGAATACCGCAAGGCGCATGACGGCGTCGCCCCACAGGTAGACGTAGTTCTCGATGCCGATCCACTGGCCGTCGCGACCGATTTTCGCATCGGTGAATCCCAGCCATGTTCCAAGGCCGAGCGGATAGGTAAGAAATACGACCAGCAATGCTGCTGCGGGCAGCATGAAAATGAGCCCGAGCGTCGTGCGATTGTCGAGCGCTCGCGAAAGCGCGGATTGCTGGTTGGGCAAGGCAGTTACCGGGTCAGGTGACAATCATGACGTGACGTTTTTGTTCCTGGTTCGTCGTTCCCGCATACTGTGCTTCGTCGTTCCCGCGCACCTGTGCTTCGTCGTTCCCGCGCACCTGTGCTTCGTCGTTCACGCGCACCTGTGGTTCGTCGTTCCCGCAAAAGCGGGAACCCAGTGGCTTTCTGACCACGACACTGGATCCCCGCGTCCGCGGGGACGACGATTTCAAACAAGGTGCCCAGATTTGCAATTTCCTGCACTTTGCAGTTGCCTGGACTGTGAGTTGCCTAGACTTTGTAGTAGCGCTCCGCTCTCTTCTGCGCCCGCTCGGCCGCTTCCTTCGGCGTCTTGGACCCCGACGCCGCTTCGGCGACCATGTTCGGGATGATGAAGTCCGCCACGCACGCCGCCGACGCGTAACCCATCTGGCCGGCGTAGCCGCCCGGCGTCCCGTTCTTGAAGCAGTCGCGGTAAGGCGTCTTCTTGGGGTCCGCCGTCCAGAATGCACTCTTCTCGTAAGCTGCCAGAGGGTGGCAGACGTAGCCGATGGAAGCCTCCTGCCAGGGCACGTACTGCTCCTTCTCCATCATGAAGCGCAGATATTCCTTGGCGGCATTTGGATACTTGGAATACTTGAAGATCATCATCGGGAACACGAGGTTCAGTTCACGCGACTTGCCGTCGAGGCCGACCGGGAAGTAGGCGTGCTGGATGTCGTTGGCCAATTCCTGCATCTTCGGATCCTGCGATGTCTTCGCCGCGTAATACACGGAAATGCCGTTGGCGGTGAGGAAAAGCTGGCCGTCCAGGAACGCCTTGTTGTTGTTGGGGTCGAGCCACGACAGCGTGCCGGGAATGAACGTCTCGTAGAGTTGCTTCGAGTATTCGAGTGCGGCGATCGTCTCCGGGCTGTTGATGACGACGTTGTTCTTGGCGTCGACCAGCTTGCCGCCATGCGCCCATACAAGCCAATGTGTCCAGCTCGAATCACCCGTCGCGTTGCCGAGCGCGAAGCCGGCAGGCGTGCCTTTCGCCTTGAGCGCCTGGCAAAGCTTGAGGAATCCACCCAGGTCGCGCGGCACGGTGTCGAAGCCCGCGGCCTTGATCGCGCTTTCGCGGTAGACCATCGCGTTACCGGCTGCGCCCATCATGATGGCGACCCACTTGCCGTTGTGCATCGCGTAGTCCTTGGCCAGCGGATACCAGCCGCCATATTTGTTGCCGAGGTAGTTGGCGAGGTCGGACACGTCGACCAGCTTCTCCGGATACTGGTGGGCGTCCTCCATCGTGCTGATGATGATGTCGGGGCCGCTGCCGACGTTGGCCGCTACCGCCGCCTTCGGCCGCACGTCCTCCCAGCCTTCGGCGTCGACGCGCACTTCGACCCCGGTCAGCTCGGTGAATTTCTTGGTGTTCGCCGCCCAGACGTCTTCATCGCCCTGCACGAAGCGCTTCCAGCGCAGCACGCGCAGCTTCGCGCCTTTTTCCGGCTTCACATTCCATTGTTGCGCCGCCGCTTCCGGCGTCCACAGCGCCGACCCGGCGCCGAGCGCGCTGCTTGCAGCGACGCCTGCCGTGGCCTTCAGGAAATTACGACGTTTGCTATCGCTCATCATTGCCTCCGTGGTGAATGGGCTCGTTGTCGTTGGATGCCCGTTTGAAATTCATGCAGCGAGCCGCACGCCGCTCGCTGCGTCGAATAGATGCGCCCGGCCGAGGTCGGGTGTCAGTGCGATGCGATCGCCGGGCCGGCAGTCGACGCGGTCGCGCACCATCGCGTTGACTTCCTGCCCGTTGAAACGGCAGTACAACTGCGTATCCGCCCCGGTCGGCTCGACCACGACGACGTCAGCCGGCAAGCCGCCAATACCCACCAAGGCACAGTGCTCGGGACGAATGCCATACATCACAGGCTGGCCATCGACCGCGCGCGCGCCATTGGGCATCGGCAACGTCGCGCCGTCCGCGAACACGACGTGCGGAACGGCCGCGCCTGGCCGCGCAGTGCCCGGGATAATGTTCATCGCCGGCGAGCCGATGAATCCCGCGACAAACAGGTTCGCGGGCCGATCGTAGAGCTCCAGCGGTCCGCCGGTCTGCTCGACGATGCCGTCCTTCATCACCACGATCTTGTCGGCCATCGTCATTGCCTCGATCTGGTCATGCGTGACGTAGATCGACGTGGTCTTGAGGCGCTGGTGCAGTTCCTTGATCTCGGTGCGCATCTGCACGCGCAACTTGGCGTCGAGGTTCGACAGCGGCTCGTCGAACAGGAACACCTGCGGATCGCGCACGATTGCGCGTCCCATCGCCACGCGTTGCCGTTGTCCGCCGGACAGCTGGCGAGGATACCGGTCCAGGTAGGGGACCAATCCCAGGATGTCGGCGGCGCGCTTGACCTTCGCTTCGATCTCGGCTTTCGGGTGCTTGGCCAGCGCGAGCGCGAAGGACATGTTGTCGCGCACCGTCATGTGCGGGTACAGCGCGTAATTCTGGAACACCATCGCAATGTCGCGTTCCTTGGGCGCCATGCGGTTCACGACGTTGCCGCCGATCGCGACCTCGCCGTGGGTGATCTCCTCCAGTCCGGCGATCATTCGCAGCAACGTGGACTTGCCGCAACCAGAGGGACCGACGAGCACGCAGAACTCGCCATCGGCGATCGCGACGTCGACGCCACGTATCACGTGCGTCGAGCCGAACCACTTCTGGACGCCGGCGATTTTCACCGCGGCCATGGCACTCCTCCAACGCCCTTTTGTTCGACTTTGCCGAGCGCCTGGGCGATAGCGCACCGCATCGTATCCGGTTACCGGCTCAGGGCGTGCGCGTACCGCGCGTCACGACGTATTCCGGCCTCCCTGTTGCAAGCCAGGTGATGATGTTCTGCGCGGCCTTCCGCCGCAACTCTTTTTCCGCTTCCAGCGAATAGAACGCCGCGTGCGGCGTGAGGATGGCGCGCGGATTGCCAAGCAGAGGCGAATCCCGCGGAACCGGTTCTTCGGGCAACACGTCAAGGCCTGCGCCCGCCAGTATCCCGGTGTCGAGGGCCAAGGTCAGGTCCGGTAGATTCACCACCGCGCCGCGCGACGTATTTACAAAATACATCCCGCGCTTGGCGGCGGCGAAGAAGCGCGCGTCGACCATCCCGCGAGTCTCCGCGTTGAGCGGCGTATGCAGCGACACGACGTCGCACTGGCGGGCCAGGTCGACGAGCGTGGCGGCGCGCTCGACGTACGCTGGAAAATCACCGTCGATGATATGCGGGTCGTAGGCGACGACCCGCTTGAATACGTTGCGGGAGATGTGCGCCATCCGCTTGCCGATGCGTCCCAGGCCGACGATGCCTAACGTCAATTCCGATGGCCGGCGCATGGTGCCGGGGGACATGAAATGCCACTGGCCGCCCCGTACATCGCGGTCGTAGGCCACGATGTTGCGGATCGACGCGAGCGCCAGCGCAAGTGCATGGGTGGCCACTTCGCCGACGCCGTAGTCAGGGGAATTGGCGACCCAGACGCCCGCCTTTTCGCAGGCTTCCGTGTCCACGGTGTCGAATCCCGCACCGATCCGGCTGACGATACCTAGCTGCGGCATCGCCGCCACCACCCTGGCGCCGATCGGCGCATATTGCAGCAGAATGCCGCAACAGCCGGCGCCGGCGGCGATCACCTGTTCCTCGGTCCTGCACTGCGCCGTGACGATTTCCACGCCAACCGGATCGAACAATGCGCGTTCGAGGTTGACGTCGGGATAGTCGTTGTCGGCGTAGAGGATCTTGGGCATCGGGGCGGGCTCGCGCTTCAGGCGCGAAATGGAAGGCGCCCGCAAGGGTAAGGGCCGCGTGACGGCTGGTCAAGTGGCCTGACCTGTTGCCGTCCGTGGTGTGGATGGCCGTCTATAATCCCTTCGCCTCCGCCCATTCCGCAGGACAAAAGCCCATGTCGCACCTTCTGCGCACGACCATCGCCGGCAGTCTCCCCAAACCCGCGTGGCTGGCGGAACCCGTGGCGCTGTGGGCGCCGTGGAAGCTCGAGGGAGACGCGCTCGCCCAAGGCAAGCGCGACGCGGTACGCCTGGCGTTGTTTGACCAGGAGCACGCGGGCATCGACATCGTGACCGACGGCGAACAGACGCGCCGTCACTTCGTCACCACGTTCATCGAGGGCCTGGACGGCGTGGACTTCGCCAACAAGAAGACCGTACGCATTCGAAACCGTTACGACGCCGACGTTCCGATGGTCGTGGGCGCAGTCTCCCGCCGCCATCCGATCTATGTGGATGACGCGCGCTTCCTGCGTGGCGAGACCGACCGCAAGGTCAAATACACGCTGCCCGGTCCCATGACGATGGTCGACACGCTCTATGACGGCCACTATCGGAGCCGGGAGAAGCTGGCCTGGGCCTTTGCCGAGATCCTGAACGAGGAGGCGCGGGCAATCGAAGCCACCGGCGTCGACGTGATCCAGTTCGACGAACCGGCGTTCAATGTTTATTTCGACGAAGTGCGTGACTGGGGAGTGGCCGCGCTCGAGCGCGCCGCGCAGGGGCTGGCGTGCACGACGGCCGTGCATATCTGCTACGGCTACGGCATCAAGGCGAACAACGACTGGAAGAAAACGCTGGGGTCCGAGTGGCGGCAGTACGAACAGACTTTTCCGCTGCTTGCCCAGTCACGAATCAAGCAGATTTCGCTCGAATGCGCGAATTCGCACGTTCCCATCGACCTCATCGCCCTTCTAGCGGGCAAGGACGTGCTGGTCGGCGCTATCGACGTTGCAAGCGATCGCGTGGAAACGCCCGAGGACGTCGCGGCAACCATAAGGTCAGCGCTGAAGCACGTTCCCGCCGAACGCCTCTATCCCTGCACCAACTGCGGCATGGTGCCGTTATCGCGAGACGTGGCCCGCGCAAAGCTCAAGTCTCTCGCCGCGGGAGCGGCCCTGGTCCGGACGGAACTCGGTGCGTGAATTCCATCATTGTGCATGCGTCGCTATTATTTCAATTAAAACAACGACTTGACCCCATGGTGACGCCGAAAATACCCTGCCCGCGCTGGGTTGGCGGGATTCCCCATATCCGCAATAGGGCATTCCCAAACACAAAATTCCGGCGTATTATCCCAAAGGTGTTTTGTTTCAAGTACTAAAGCACGTCTTTGCGCGGTCTGGCGGGCACAACCCGGCCAGTCGCGGTACTCGTACTTTTCTGTCCTTGAGAATGAAACATGGGGCGGGCATCCGCCCGCCGATTATTTATCTTAAGGAATTACAGAAATGGCAACAGGTACCGTGAAGTGGTTCAACGACGCGAAGGGTTTCGGCTTCATTACTCCTGATGGCGGTGGCGAAGATCTCTTCGCGCATTTTTCCGCGATCAACATGCCGGGATTCAAGACTCTGAAGGAAGGCCAGAAGGTCTCGTTCGAAGTCACGCAAGGTCCGAAGGGCAAGCAAGCCAGCAACATCCAGGCTGCCTAAGTACTACTGCGTTCGTATCAAGCAAAAAGGCCGGGTTCGCCCGGCCTTTTTCATTTCAGGCGCCGGGCGGATCCGGCAAATATTCTTCCGGTGCCGGGCGGATCCGGCCGATTACTTTTCCGGCGCGGGGCGAACGATTCAGCCCCAACGCCGCCGCGACAGCGCCAGCCCTCCCGCAAGCGCGGCCATTGCAACGAGCAACAGCATGCTGCCGGCACCCAGAGTCGGCACGGGGTACGCCACGCCCGCGGGCGCGGCCAGCGCAAAGTTGAACTGCGTCACGGGTCCCGCCAGTCCGTTGGTGCCGATGGTGAAGCTGTCGATGGACACCTGCGACGGACCGCCCCCATTGCCGAGCTTGAAGCCGAACGCACCGGGGAATAGATCGAGCAGGACTCCGCCATTGGGAAACGCAGTGACGATCTGTGCCAGCGTGCACGGATTCGCCTGCGTGCAGATCATGTTGAGCGGCCGCGTACCGGGCGTGCCGCTGCCCCACCACGCCTTCTGCGTCATCGGATCCCAGGTTTGCCAAGTGCCTGGCACGATGACAGCGCCAAGCAGCGCAGGATCGAATACGGCGCGTCCCTGGTAAGCGGTCGGAGAAACGGTGAGGTCGTTATCGAAATCGAACTGCATCGTCGCGGTCACCGGAAGCGCGCTGCTGACCACGTACGTGTTGTATTTGAGTCCGGCTAATTTGTCGAGGCGCGTACCCGCATATTGCGGCGTGGAGAAGTACTCACCCCCCGGATTTCCGACCGTAAGCTGGACGCTGCCCGGACTCCCCGACGGAGACACGCCTGGTCCTGCCACAAACGCGCCGGAACCCGAAACCGCCTCTTCGATGAACGTCCAGCCGGGTGTCGTCGGCGTGATGTAGGTCTGCCCCAGCGCGACCGCGCATACGCCGGTCAGCGACGCTGCAATGAGGCCGCGAACCACGCGGTGGCAAGTTTGGCGAGAGCGCAACGGAAGCGGCGGAAAGGCGGGCATTCGTTAATCCTCGCGAGACTTCAGCGGTTAGCGCAATTGAGGCAGGGGAATTTGGGCGCCCGGACAACAAAGGGCGCCTGGCGATGCGCGCGACGCAACGTGCCGCGCCGGTGGATTCTATTCGAAATCGGGTGACCGCGTACCGGACCGGCCGCGCCGTACAATGTTCGGTCATTCAACACAAACCGGTGCGGCAACGATGAGCGTCAGCGAACTGTTCGATTTGAGCGGCAAGGTTGCCGTGGTGACCGGCGGATCGCGGGGCATCGGGTTGCAGATGGCGGAAGCGCTCGGGGAAATGGGCGCGCGTGTCGCCATCACCGCTCGCAAGCAAGATGAACTGGACGAGGCACGGGCGCACCTGGAAGGCATGGGCGTCGAGTGCCTGCGGGTGGCCGGCGACCTCGCCAATTTCGCCGCTATCCCCGCGATGGTCGATGCGGTGTTGAAGCCCTGGGGACAGATCGACGTGCTCGTGAACAATGCAGGATGCAATTGGGCGGCGCCGGCCGAGGACTATCCGGACGACGGCTGGCGCAAGGTGATGAGTCTCAATATCGACGCGCAATTCTTCCTGACGCGGGAGATCGGCAAGCGCTCGATGATTCCCCGCCGCAGCGGAAAAATCATCAATATCGCATCCATCGCCGGCTTGTTCGGGAATCCCCCGTCCTGGGGCATGGAGACGATTGCCTATAACGCCAGCAAGGGCGCATTGGTGCAACTGACGCGGGCGCTGGCCGCCGAGTGGGGCGAGCACAACATCAATGTCAACGCGATCTGTCCCGGCTTCTTCCCGTCCAAGATGACCAAAGTGACGCTCGACCGTATTGCGCAGAGCGTGCTTGACCTCACGCCGCTGCGTCGGCTCGGCGGCGACGAGGACCTGAAAGGCAGTGTCGTGTACCTCGCATCCGAAGCTTCGCGCCATGTGACGGGTCAGGTGATCGCCGTCGATGGCGGTTGCACGGTGATTTGAAACCCGGAGAAGTGACGTGAGCAACGTCGGTGCGAAGCTCATTTCTCCCGCACATCCGATCGATGTCGACGCGTTGAGTACCTGGCTGCGCGCGAATGTCGACCCCGGTATTGGCGGACTCGTCGTCGAGCAGTACCAGGGGGGACAGTCCAATCCGACGTACCGTCTGACGGCGGGCAACAGGCGATATGTGCTGCGGCGCAAGCCGCCCGGAAAATTGCTGCCATCCGCCCACGCCGTCGACCGGGAATTTCGCGTGATGTCCGCGCTCGCTGAATCCGACGTGCCCGTCGCGCGGATGCATGCGCTGTGCGAAGACGACGCCGTGATCGGCACGGCATTCTACGTAATGGAATATGTCGAGGGCCGCATCCTGTGGGATCCGACGCTGCCCGGCATGACCGCGGTCCAGCGCGGCGCGCACTATCGCGAGCTCAACCGCGTGATCGCCGCGTTGCACTCCGTCGATTTCACCGCAGTTGGACTGGCTGACTATGGCCGCGTCGGCAAGTACATCGAACGGCAGATCGCGCGCTGGTCGAAGCAATATCAATCGGGCGGCGCCGACCGCATCCCGGCGATGGAACGACTGATCGAATGGTTGCCCCAAAACATTCCACCGGGCGATGAGACATGCATCGTCCACGGCGACTATCGGCTGGACAACGTCATCTTTCATCCCGCCGAGCCTCGCATCCTCGCCGTTCTGGATTGGGAATTGTCCACGCTGGGCCACCCACTCTCGGACTTCGCCTACCAGGTGATGGCCTGGCGCCTGGCGCCGGAAGAGTTTCGCGGATTGAAGGGCGTGGACCTCGCCGCGCTGGGAATTCCGGCCGAGCGCGAATATGTAGCGGCGTATTGCGAACGCACGGGTCGCACCGGGATTCCCAACTGGGAGTTCTACCTCATCTTCAACATGTTCCGCATCGCCGCCATCCTGCACGGCGTATTGTCGCGCGCGCTGCAGGGAAACGCTGCCAGCGACAACGCGATTGCCACGGGCAGTCGCGCGCGTCCTGTCGCGGATGTCGCCTGGAACATGGTGCTGGCAAAGTAAGGCCTTCGAGCAGATTCTCCGGGAGATCCGACGTGGACTTCGACTATTCAGGCAAGGTACGCGACCTGCAGGCGCGACTGACGCGCTTCATGAACGAAAACGTCTATCCGGCCGAGCCGCAATTCGCGGCCGAAGTCCTTGCCAACCGGCAACGCGGCAATGCGTGGATTCCCACGAAGGTCATCGAATCGTTGAAATCGAAGGCCCGCGCGGAGGGTCTATGGAACCTGTTCCTGCCCGAATCCGAATACGGCGCGGGACTGACGAACCTCGAGTACGCGCCATTATGCGAAATCATGGGCCGGTCATGGATCGCACCCGAAGTCTTCAACTGCAACGCTCCGGACACCGGCAACATGGAGACGCTGGTGCGATACGCGAGCGCGGAGCAGAAGGAAAAGTGGCTCGTGCCGCTGCTGGCCGGCGAGATCCGTTCGGCATTCGCGATGACCGAGCCCGACGTCGCGAGCAGCGACGCCACCAACATCCAGGCGTCGATCCGGCGCGAGGGCGACCATTATGTGATCAACGGGCGCAAATGGTGGACGACGGGCGGGTCCCGATCCGCGTTGCAGGATCATGATCTTCATGGGCAAGACCGACGCCGCCAACCCCGATCGCCACAGGCAACAGTCGATGATTCTCATTCCGGTCGACACGCCCGGGGTGAAACTGATGCGCGTGCTACCGGTATTCGGCTACGACGACGCGCCGCATGGTCACGGCGAATTCGACTTCGACAACGTTCGGGTGCCCGTCGCCAACATCCTGCTTGGAGAGGGTCGCGGCTTCGAGATCGCCCAGGGAAGGCTGGGGCCCGGGCGAATTCACCATTGCATGCGGCTGATTGGCCAGGCTGAACGGTCGCTCGACTACATGTGCCGGCGTGCCGCGAATCGCGTGGCCTTCGGCCGCGCCATTGCCGACCAGACGGTTACGCAGGAACGCATCGCCAACGCGCGAATCGCGATCGACCAGGCTCGCCTCCTGGTGCTGCACGCCGCGTGGAAGATGGACGTCGCCGGAAACAAGGCCGCAAAAAAGGAAATCGCGATGATCAAGGTCGCTGCGCCCATCATGGCGTGCCAGGTCATCGACTGGGCGATGCAGGTGCATGGCGCCGCGGGCGTCGGCGACGACTTCCCGCTGGCGTTCTTCTACGCGCAGGCACGCACGCTGCGCTTCGCCGATGGCCCGGACGAAGTGCACCGCAACCAGATTGCCAAGCTCGAAATGGCGGACCATCGCCCGGCGTAACGGAAATCCGCGCCACCGATCTGCATAGGGCCTTCAGGCCATCAGCGCCTGGGCTTGTACCAGTACTTGTCCGTGAAAGCGGTGGGCGTGCGGCGAAGGAGATGTCGCACACCTTCGCTGATCAGTGAAAAGTGGTGCCAGTCGCCGAACTCGTCGAATTTGCGCGTCGATGCGATGGCCTTCGCCCGCGTGATCCGCTCGAGCCGCTGACCGCGCGTCCTGCCGAATCGCTTCAGCGCCAGCAAGAACCCGACGTCCTCCGCGACCAACCTGGTTTCGTCGTAGCCGCCGATCTCATCGAAGTCCCGCCGCCGGCAGAACACGACACCGGTGTCCATGCCGGTGACCCAGCATATCGGCACCAGTATCGCGTAGGCAACAAAGATCCCCGGCGACCTGCGTTCGAGCGTGACGCCGGTTGCGCCACCTATCACGCTTCCCGTGGCGAGAGCACGGTCGATCTCCACGAACGTTTGCGGATGCACCTGATTGTCCGCATCGATGAATGCAAGGACATCGCCAAGGGCGGCGCGGGCGCCGGCGTTGCGGACGGCAGCAATGACTCGCTTCTGCTGCGTGACGACGCGGCAACCACGAGCTGAAGCGATCGCCGCCGTGCGGTCCGTCGATGCATTGTCGGCGACAATCACCTCGATCCGGTCGGGCGCGCCGTAAGCGGACCGCGCGACCTCCACCGAATCCAGCAGGCGATCCAACAGCCGCTCTTCGTTGTACGCCGGGATGACGAGCGAGAAACGCGGCGCCATGGGATTTTGCTCGCGCTCGCGCGCCGGATCAGCCCTGCGCGGCGGCGAGTTCGGAATCCGTTGCCTTGACGCGGGCCACGGATTCGCGCGCATTCCAGCGCGCCACGTATTCCGCAATTGGCGGCTGCAGCGGCACCAGCTTGAAACCCGTCGTCCAGGTCAGCGCCGTGCCCCATAGCACATCGGCGGCCGTGAAACGATCACCGAGCAGCCAGGGCCCGCGAGCAAGCTGGTCCGTCAACGTTTTCAACGTGGTGTCGTAGTCCGCATAAGGCGACATGCCGCGCGGCGCCTGCTCGCGCTTCAACGCACGGTCGATCAGCGCCGGTTCAAAGCACGAGCCGTAAAACGCAATCCAGCGCAGGTAAGGTCCGCGCAGCCGATCACCTATGGCGGGCGCCAGTCCAGCCTCCGCATAAAGATCGGCAAGATAAATGAACACGGCCACCTGTTCCGAGATCAGCGCATCGCCATGTTTCACCGCCGGGACCTTGCCCATGGGATTGATCGCCAGGTAGGCCGGCGCCAGCTGCTCGGACTTGTTGAAATCCAGCACCTGGAGGTCGAAGTCAGCGCCGAGTTCATAGAGCAGCGCCAGCGCGCCCGACGAGCGCTTGTTCGGCGCGTGAAACAACGTGACTTTGCGGTCGGAAACCATGGCGGCCATCGTCGCTCGTATTCGAGGATTGTCGGGGTGGAAGAGCGGGGTTGCGCTAGCCCAGATTGCGCATCTCGCGCAGCGCCACCGAAAGCATGGCGGCGTCCGGCGTCGGGACTGCGCGCAATTCGGCGAGCAGCAACTCGGCCCGTTCGAGCGCGCGGCGATTGCCGTCCTGCCACGCGGCCACCAGCTTCGCCGGCGTCGCGCCGTCCGCACCTGCGGCGGTCAGGACGGTACCGGTAATCGCGCGTTGCAAACCCGAAAGATCGTCCTGCATCGCACTTTTCGCGAGCATTTGCCAATGCTTGTCTCCAGGCAGCGCCGAAATCTTTTCCCGCATCCAGGGCACGCCGAGCTTGTTGGCGAGGTCGAAGTAGACGGTCGCCACCGGATCGACGGGTCGCTTTGCGTTCGCCGACACTTCCGCGATGTCGAGCGCCGCATACAGTGTGTCGAACGTGACGACACGCACAGCGAGTTCCTTTGGCACGCCCTGGCCCACATAGCGCGCCACCGCGGCATCGATGCGCGCGCGCTCCCCGGCGTCGAGCAGCTTGGGCAGCCTTTCCGACAGCTCCGCCACACCCGGCGCGAAATTGTTGATGGTGGCGCCCATTTCGTCCGCAAGCCGGCGCGAACGCAGGAACCATTTGGTGCCCCGCTCCAGCTGCGCGCTGGTATCGATAAGCATCGTCGACTGCACGGCGTCGTCCACCTTGTTGTCCAGTGCCTCGATCGCCAGCCACAGCGGCACCAGCCTGAACACTTCACGGCTCAACAAATACGCCCTGACAATCTCATGCGGCCGCGCGCCCGTCGTCTCCATGAGTCGGTGCACGAACGTGCTGCCAACGCGGTTGACCATGCTATTGGTGACATGGGTCGCGATGATTTCGCGCTTCAGCGGATGCCGCGGCATGTAGGTCGCGTAGGTCTTTTCCAGCGCGCCAGGGAAATAGCGCACGAGCGCGGTCCCGACCCACGGGTCGTCAGGCAGCGAAGACGCCAGCAACTCGTCATACAACCAGATCTTGCTGTAGGCGAGCATCACCGCGGCCTCGGGGCTGGTGAGCCCACGACCGCCAGCGCGCCGCTCGGCGATCTCCTCGTCCGAAGGCAGGAACTCGATCGCGCGGTTGAGCCGTCCACCTTTTTCAAGGTATTGCATGAAGCGCTCCTGCGCATCCAGCAGGCTCGGCGCGATGCGTCCCGTGACGGACAGCACCTGGGTCTGGAACACGTTGTCGCGCAACACCAGGCTGGCGACATCGTCGGTCATTTCCGCCAGCAGCGCGTTGCGCTGCTTCTCCGTGAGTTCGCCTTCGGCAATCGGAAGTCCCAGCAGGATCTTGATGTTCACCTCGTGGTCGGAAGTATCCACGCCCGCCGAGTTGTCGATGGCGTCCGTGTAGATGCGCCCTCCTGCCGTCGCGAATTCGATGCGACCCAGTTGCGTACAACCCAGATTGCCCCCCTCGGCAAAGACCTTGCAGCGCAATTCCCGCCCGTTCACGCGCAGCGCATCGTTGGCGCGATCGCCAACCTGCGCATGCGTTTCGCTGGCCGCCTTGACATAGGTACCGATGCCGCCGTTGTAGATGAGGTCGACCGGCGCCTTGAGAATCGCGTTGACGAGCTCGGTCGGCGTGAGCGCATCGGCAGTTATGCCGAGTACCGCCTTGACCTCCGGTGTGAGCGGAATGGACTTGGCGCTGCGCGCATGGATGCCGCCCCCCTTTGAAATCAGCTTGGTGTCGTAGTCGGCCCAGGTCGAGCGCGGCAGCTTGAACATGCGCTCGCGTTCCTTGAAGCTGGCCTCCGGATCCGGATTGGGATCCAGCACGATATGGCGGTGGTCGAACGCCGCAACCAGACGGATGTGCCGTGACAGCAGCATGCCGTTGCCGAACACGTCGCCGGACATGTCACCGATGCCGGCGACCGTGAAGTTCGACGTTTGCGTGTCCACGCCCATTTCGCGGAAGTGGCGCTTCACCGACTCCCACGCGCCGCGCGCAGTGATGCCCATCGCCTTGTGGTCGTAGCCGACCGACCCGCCCGATGCGAATGCGTCGCCCAGCCAGAAGCCGTATTCCTGGCTGATGCCGTTGGCGAAATCTGAGAACGTCGCGGTGCCTTTGTCCGCTGCCACCACGAGATAAGGGTCGTCCTTGTCGTGGCGCTTTACCTGCGGTGGCGGCACGATCTGGTCGCCCACACGATTGTCGGTCAGGTCGAGCAGGCCGCGCAGGTAATCCTTGTAGCAGGCAATGCCCTCTTTCATGAACGCTTCGCGGTCTGACGACACCGGCGCGCGCTTCAGCACAAAGCCGCCCTTCGAACCCACCGGCACAATCACCGTGTTCTTCACCATCTGCGCCTTGACCAGCCC
This sequence comes from uncultured beta proteobacterium, assembly GCA_963755545.1. Lineage (GTDB taxonomy): Bacteria > Pseudomonadota > Gammaproteobacteria > Burkholderiales > Casimicrobiaceae > VBCG01. The sequence goes on from CAVWKH010000004.1 coordinate 309,104, forward strand.
CAGCACTTCGGTGCGGAAGTCCTCCGGCCGGTCGGACCACCGAAGCCCCCCGCGCGCAACCTTGCCGCCGCGAAGATGCACGCCTTCGAAACGCGTCGAGTAGACGAAGATCTCGAACATCGGCTTGGGCTCCGGCAAACCCGGGACCTTGTAGGGGTCGAACTTGAACGACAGGAAGGTGCGCCGCGCGCCTGCCGCATCGCGGCGCCAGTAATTCGTGCGGTTGGTGGCGAGAATCAGCGCCAGGTATTGGCGCAGCACGCGGTCTTCCGACAGGTTGTCCACGTGTTCCAGCATCGCCTCGATCGCACGCTGTTGCTCCGCGGCGCGCGAGCCGGCGCCGGCGCCCTGCGCCGGATCGAATCGCGTCTTGAACAGTTCAACCAGCGCGCCTGCAATGTCGGCGTGCGATGCCAGCGTGCCTTCGATGAATGTTTGCGACAGCGGAAAGCCGATCTGCCGCAGGTACTTCGCATAGGCTCGCAGCACAACGACTTCCTCGGCGGGCATGCGCGCGGCGACCACCAGGCGGTTGAAGTCATCGCTCTCGACGTCGCCGCGAAATATGCGGCCGAATGCATCTTCGAAGACCTGGTTGAGCGCGTCGACCTCGACCTCGGTATCCGGGATGGCCGTCATCAGACCGAAGTCATGGATCGAGACAGCACTCATTCCCTCCGCAGTGATGCGATGCGGATGCTCGTCCAGGACCTTGAGACCCATATGCTCGAGCATGGGCAAGCTATCCGACAGGGGTACCGGAGCACCGAGGTGGAAGATCCGGAACCGCAGCGTTCCGGGCGGCGCCTCGAGCGGACGGTAGAGACTCATGCCGAGCGGTTTTTCGTCGCTCAGTCTCGCCATCATCTCGATGTCGGGAACCGCCGAACGCGCCGGGATTTCTTCGCGGTACCCCGCGGGAAACGCGTGGCCGAACTGGCGATGGAGCTCATTGCCGCGCGCCTCGCCGGACGCCTCGATCAGCGCGCTCTTGAGGTCATCGTCCCAACGTCGCGCGGAGGCAATCAGGCGTTTTTCCAGTTCGCGCACGTCGAAATCCGGAATCTTTCCCGGCGTGGTCCGCACAGTGATCTGGATGCGCGCCAGCGCAGATTCGGACAGGTGAACATTGAACTCCGAGCTGCTCCCGTTGAACGCCTCAGTGAGGATCGCCTGCCATTTCTGCCGCAACTCGGTGGTGTAGTTTTCCCGAGGCGCGTAGATGAGGCAGGACAGGAATCGCTCGAACCGGTCGCGCCGGACCAACAGGCGGAAGCGCTGTCTCTCGCCCAGATGCAGGATCGTCATCGACGTATGCAGCAGGTCGTCCTCGCCGATCTGGAACAGTTCGTCGCGCGGGTAGTTCGACAGGATGTTGATCAGCGCCTTGCCGGCATGACTTCCGGGCGCCAGGCCCGCACGAGCAACCACGTCAGCCGTCTTGCGTCGCAGCAGCGGGATGTCGGCGGGATTGGCGCTGTAAGCGGTCGATGTGAACAGGCCCAAAAAGCGGTCCTCCCCCGATACCTGTCCCTTGGCATCGAAGCGCTTGACCGCTATGTAGTCGAGGTATCCCGGCCGGTGCACGGTCGAACGTGCGGTGGACTTGGTGATGATCAGCAGCTCGGGCAGTCGCGCATAGGCACGCACTTCCGGCGGCAATGCTGCAAAACTCGACGACACTTCCTTGACCACGCCTTCACGCAGTATGCCGAGGCTGGAATCCGGCACGATCTTCAGCGCATCCTGGCCGTTGACGGTGATCAATTCATGCCGGCGGTAGCCAAGGAATGTGAAGTGATTGTCCACGAGCCAGCGCAGGAATGCGCATCCCTCCTCCAGTTGTTCGCGCGGGATTGGCGGGGGGCTCTTTTCATGTTCGGAGACGACGCCGAGCACCCGCTCCTTCATTGCACTCCAGTCGGTCACTGCCAGGCGCACGTCGGCCAATACGCGTGTCACGTCGGCAGCGAGGGACTCAAGCTGTGCCGGATCGGTGACGCGGTCGACCTCGACATGAATGAACGACTCGCGCCGGGCGTTTTGGTCGCCTGCCGTGCCCAGGCGCTGCAGGGTGCCGTCGGCAGAGCGCTCCACAAGGAGCAGTGGATGCATGATGAGATGCAATGTGAGGCCGTGCCGGTTGACCTCCATCGTCACCGAATCGACGAGGAAGGGCATGTCGTCGTTGACGATTTCGATGATCGTGTGCGTGGACTGCCAGCCGTGTTCCTCCAGCGTCGGGTTGAACACGCGAACGCGTGCGCGGCCGAGTTCGCGCTTGCGCGCAAAGTTCCAGTGCGAAAGCAGCGCACCGTAGAGGTCCGCCGATTCCCGTTCCATCAGGTCTTCCGGATCGACCTGGCCGAAATACCGCTCGACCAGCGATTCCAGTGTGGTGCGCTGCTCCGGCGCGACCTTGGCTCGTACCAGGGCAACGACCTCCCCCAGCCGTTTGGTGCGGCGATCGTCTTCGACCGTTTTACTGTTCATCTTCTCTACTCCTGGCGGCCCCGGTGGCACGGGGCACGTGCAACGCTTGCGCGGCGGGTTGCTATTATGTCGCGATTCGATGACCGGGAGGAGTCAACCGGCATGGTGCATCGCGCAAAAACAGCAAGACAATGATTCGCGACCGGGAAACCCTTGTCGCGTTGCGCGAGACCATCGCGCGGTTCGTGCGCGAGCGACTCGTACCCAACGAAAACCTGGTCGCCGACACCGACGCCATTCCGGCGGAAATTATCGCTGAAATGAAATCCCTCGGCCTCTTCGGCCTGTCGATTCCCGAAGAGTACGGCGGCCTCGGCCTGACGATGGAAGAGGAGGTCGAAGTTGCCTTCGAGATCGGCAGGACATCGCCGGCTTTCCGGTCGTTGTTCGGTACCAACAACGGCATCGGTTCGCAGGGAATCATCATCGATGGCACCGCGGCGCAAAAGGCTGCGTGGTTGCCCCGCCTCGCATCGGGGGAATTGGTCGCCTCATTTGCGCTCACCGAGCCCGGTTCCGGTTCCGACGCGGCATCGCTCGCCACCACCGCGCGGCGCGACGGGAATCGCTACCTTCTCAACGGCACCAAGCGCTACATCACCAACGCGCCCGAAGCTGGCCTATTCACCGTAATGGCGCGCACCGACGCCGGGGACTCAGGTGCTCGCGGCATCTCCGCCTTCATCGTCGAGCGCAAATCGCCCGGCGTGTCGCTGGGCCGGATTGACCGAAAAATGGGACAACGCGGCGCGCACACCTGCGATGTCGTGTTCGAAGACTGCGCCGTTCCGGTCGCCAACCTGATTGGCGGCGTGGAAGGTGTCGGTTTTCGCACGGCAATGAAGGTGCTCGACAAGGGCCGGCTGCACATCGCCGCCATATGCGTTGCCGCCGCGGAGCGAATGCTTGCCGACGCGTTGTCCTATGCGATGGACCGAAAGCAGTTCGGTCAGCCCGTCGCGGAGTTCCAGTTGGTGCAGGCGATGCTCGCCGACAGCAAGACCGAAATCTATGCAGCGCGGTCGATGGTCGTCGATGCGGCGCGACGCCGCGACGACGGGCAGGACGTGGGGACCGAGGCGGCATGCGCAAAGCTCTTCGCTTCCGAAATGTGCGGCCGGGTCGCCGACCGCGCCGTGCAGATTCATGGCGGCGCAGGTTACGTCAGCGACTACGCGATCGAGCGCTTCTATCGTGACGTGCGGCTGTTCCGGATCTATGAAGGCACCAGCCAGATCCAGCAGCTGGTCATCGCGCGCAACATGATTCGAGACGCGAAGAAGTGAACGTCTCCGTGGAGGCTGCGAATTACGCGCTTGCCGACATCCCACGCTTGCTGGATTCCCTGCCCGCCCGCATCGACGACATCGTTGCAAGGCAGTCCGCGTGCCGACCAGATGCCGAGGCGCTGCGTGACATCGAGCGCGTATGGACATACGCGGAGCTTGCGACTGCCACCGCCAGTGTCACACGCAGTCTTGCCGAAGCAGGGGTGCGACCGGGTGACCGGGTGCTGGTCGCCGGCGAAAACTGCGCCGCGTTGGTGGCGCTTTTGTTTGGCATCGCACGGCTCGACGCGTGGCCGGTGCTGGTCAACGCGCGGCTGTCCGCACGTGAGATCGACGCGATCCGCGGCCATTGCCGGCCGCGCCTGACCGTCTACCTCGCCTTCGTGTCGGCTGAGGCTGCGGCGCACGCGGCCCGCCACGATGCGACCGAGACGTTCGCGATACCGGCGATGCACAAAATCCTGCTGAGTCCGCTCGATGCGGAGTGCGTAGCCGAACCTATCGAAAGCGATCCCGCTGCGCGCGTCGGCGCACTCATCTACACGACCGGAACGACAGGGGACCCAAAAGGCGTGATGCTGACGCACCGCAACCTGTTATTCATCGCCGCGGTCTCAAGCACGTTGCGCCGAGTCGGCCCAGGTGATCGTGTGTACGGCGTGCTGCCGATTTCCCACGTTTACGGGCTCGCGTCGGTGTGCCTGGGCTCGCTGTATGCGGGCGCCTGCCTGCAATTGGAGGCGCGCTTTTCGCCGCAGGCGTTTGCCGATGCGCTTGCGCATTCCGGGATCACCGTCGCGCAAGGCGTGCCGGCGATGTACGCGAGGCTGCTCGACCATGCCAAGTCGACCGGGCAGCGCGTCACCGCACCCAGTTTGCGATTTGTCTATGCCGGCGGCTCGCCGCTCGATTCGGCACTGAAATCCGCGGTCGAAGACCTGTTCGGGCTTCCGTTGCACAACGGTTATGGACTCACCGAGACGGCGCCGACGGTCACGCAGACTCGGCTCGAGGCGCCGCGCCACGATTGTTCGGTGGGCACCGTGTTACCCGGCGTCGAGATCAGGATCGTCACGCCGTTGGGTTGCGATGTGGCACACGGCGAGGCCGGTGAACTCTGGGTGCGTGGTCCGAACGTGATGCGTGGCTACTACCGTAACGCCGCGCTGACGGCACAAACCATCGACGGGGCCGGCTGGCTCCGAACCGGGGACCTGGCCCGACAAGAGGCGGATGGCGCGCTATTCATCGTCGGTCGCAGCAAGGAATTGATCATTCGCTCGGGCTTCAACGTCTATCCGGTTGAGGTCGAAGGCGTCCTGAATGCGCACCCGGCGGTGTCGCAGTCCGCGGTCATCGGTCGCGCCGTCGCGGGTAACGAGGAAGTTATCGCCTTCGTGGAACTGGCGTCGGGCGCGTGCGCGGACGCGGCGGAACTAACGCAGTTCGCGAGGAAATCGCTGGCGCCCTACAAGGTCCCCGCGGAAATCGTCATACTGCCGGCATTGCCGGCTTCGACGACTGGAAAGGTGCTGAAGCAGCAGTTGCAGAAGCTGGCGCAAGTGCGAGTGGCCGGCGACAACCAAAATTAGCCAAAATTAGCCAAAAATAGCGGGGCATCGCGACCCGCACGCAGCTCGTCACGAGCGGGCGAAAAACCAAGGAGGAACGTTTCATGGGAAATCCAGTCCTGTTGCGTCTGCTGCGGGTAGCTTTGGTCGGCGTGGCACTTCCTGCGGCTGGAGTCGCGCTGGCGGAGGAGTTCACCGTCGGCGTGGAAGTGCCGCTGTCCGGATCGTTGGCGCGCGTGGGCACCGGCATGAGCGAAGGCATCAGCGTCGCCGCCGAAGTGTTCAACCGAAGGAATGGCAAGCACAAGATCAAGCTGATCACCGTCGATGACGAATCGTCGCCGGCAAAAGCCGTCGCGGCCGTCGAGAAGCTGGCTTCGCAGGGCGTAGTCGCCATCGACGGCGGCTATGGTTCCGGCAACATCGGCCCTGCGTCGGACGCCGCGAACAAGGCCGGATTGGTCTACATCACCTCGGGTGGCGTCGACGAGGCGCTGACGCAGCGAGGCCTGAAGACGTTTTTCCGAATCAACAATACGGCCGGCTACTCGAAGGCGATGCTGGGACTGCTCTCCGACATGGGGGCAAAGAACGTTTCCATTGTCTATCTCACCAAGGAAGCGACGTCAGATCTGGCCAAGGACGTGGAAAAGGCGCTTACCGCCAAAGGTGTGAAAGTGACCATGCACGCGTTTGATCCAGCCATCACCGACTTCAAGCCAATCATCAACAAGATCAAGCTGCAGGACAAGCCGGACGTGATCGCGATGTCGGGTTACGAAAACGACTACGTTGGAATCCTGCGCGCGGCCAAGGTGCTGAAGCCCGATGTGAAGGCAATGGTGGGCGTCTGGTCGCTCGCCACGTCCAAGATGCAGGACGATTTTCCCGACCTGATGAACGACGTGTATGGCACCGCACTTCTGCCGTTCCCTGCGGAGTTCACGACGCCGGATGGGAAGGACTTTGCCGAGGCCTACAAGAAACTTTACGGCAAGGAGCCGGATTATCTGGGTCAATTCGGCTATGTCCAGTCGCAATTGCTGTTCGACGCGATCGTGCGCGCGTTCGACGCTGGCACGCTCAAATCGGGCGGCATCGCGGCGGAATTGCGCAAGACCAACAAGGACACATTGATCGGGCGCGTCCAGTTCGACGACAAGGGCGACAATCCCAATTTCTCGCACCGCATGGGTCAACACCAGGGCAAGCAGGTAGTGGTTGTCTGGCCCAAGGACTACGCCAACGGCAAGATGATCTATCCCGGCGTGCCGTGGTGAACTGACCCGAAACGGCCGCGCAAGACGCGATGACCGAGCTCGTCCTGCAGGCGCTCTGGTCAGGAGTACTGACCGGCGGTTCCTACGCGTTGATCGCGCTGGGCCTCGCGCTGATATTCGGCACGATGAAGGTCATCAATCTGGCGCATGGAGAGCTGGTCCTGCTCGCGGCTTACATTGCCTACACCTGCGAGTCGGCTTTTGGCGCAAGTCCGTTGCTCGCCATTCCCGCCGCGGTCGTCATCGTGTGCGTCGCTACCGCGCTGACGTACCTGCTGGTGAGCCGCATCCGCCGCAATCGCGAACTGAATTCCCTGCTCCTCACCTACGGCATCGGGATCATGCTGACCAACGGGATCCTGCTGCTCTGGAAGGCGGACATTCGCTCCACCAAATCTGCATGGCTGCAGGATGCGATCGTGTTTGGACCGTTCTTCAGCATGCAGGGTGAACTCCTGTTCTTTGGCGTAAGCGTCATGCTCATCGCCGGGCTTTGGTGGTGGCTCACGCGAACGTGGCCCGGGCGCGCAGTACGCGCGGTCGCATCGAATCGCGACGCGGCCACGCTGATGGGTATCGACCCCCACCGTGTCGAACTCGTCTCGTTCCTCATCGCCGGACTGCTGGCGGCCTTCGCCGGGGCGGCCATCTTCAGCGTCGGCGTCATCCAGCCTTCACTGGGCATCAGCCTTACCGTCAAGGCATTCATCATCACCGTATTGGCCGGCATGGGCTCGATGCCAGGGGTCCTGGTCGGCGCGCTGCTGCTCGGGATCACGGAGTCACTCACGACCACGTTCTTCAGCTCGGCGTTGCAGGACCTTGCCGGCATGCTGCTGTTCCTGTTCGTGCTGTTCGTATTGCCGAACGGCTTGTTTGGCACACGCAAACCAAGCGCGCGCTGAATGCGTGTCCAACAGATCGTTGTCGGTGTCGCGCTGGCCGTCACATGCTATGCGCTTGTCCCGCTGCTGTTCGCCGGCAATTTGTACTTGATGAGCATGATCATCGCGTCGCTGACGCTGGGCGGCATCGCGCTCGCGTGGGCGCTCCTCGGAAATCTCGGCGGCCTCGTAAGCTTCGGGCACGCGGCGTTTTTCGGCGTCGGCTCCTACGCGTCGGCGCTGCTGGTCATGAAGGCAGGATGGCCAATCGGCGTGTCGTTGCTGGCAGGTGGTGGCTGCGCGGCGCTCTCCGCCGTGCTGATGCTGCCCGCGCTGCGATTGCGCGGCCCCTACTTCGCGCTCGCGGTACTCGCCTATGCGCATATATTCCGCATCGTCGCGACCGAATGGAAGGGACTTACCAACGGCGCCGGAGGGCTTGGCAACATTCCACGCTTCCCGGTCATATTCGGTTACGACTTCGCGAGCAAGACCGGCGGTTACTGGATCCTGTTGACGCTCGTGCTCGTTTTTGCGCTTGTCTATCGGCGCATGCGCAACAGCTATCCCGGCCTTGCATTGCGCGCGATGCACGACAGCGAAGACGCCACTCGCGCGGTCGGCGTCAACAGCACGTATCTGAAGGCGCTGATGCTGTTCCTGTCCGCGTTCATGACCGGCGTGATGGGTGCGTTCAACGCGCATTACATCAATTTTCTCGATCCCGATTACGCTTTTTCCGGACTATGGACGATGTTGCCGATCGTCGCCGCGATTTTCGGCGGCTATCGGACAATCACGGGACCCGTGATCGGCGCGGTGGTCATCTACCTCGCGGATCAACTGGTGTTCAAGGCATTGATGCCGATCGGCCATCAGGTAGTGCTTGGCGCGCTGCTCTGCGCGATGATCCTGTACGCGCCGGAGGGCCTGCTGTCGTTGTTTGCGCGGGGCCGTACGCGGCCGCGTAGCGCGACACCAGCTGGAGCATCGGGCAGTGCTTGACCTGCGAAATGTGGGCGTGGACTTTGGCGGCGTTCGAGCGCTGGACGCGGTCTCGCTGTCGGTCGCCGCCGGGGAGATCGTGGGCCTCGTCGGACCCAATGGCGCCGGCAAGACGACGCTTTTCAACGTGATCTCCGGAACCGTGCATCCTGCGCGCGGAACCGTATGGTTCGATGGCAAGGATTGGGCGAGGAAACCGGCGTTTGCGCGCGCGCGCGGCGGCATCGGGCGCACGTTCCAGATTCCTCAGCCGATGCACACCTTGACGGTCGCTCAAAACCTGGCCGTCGCGCAGCGTTACGGCGCGGGCCGCGTCGATCAACGCGCCATCGCGGAAATCATGGATCTCGTCCAGCTTGGCGGACACGCTTCGCGTGACGCCGCGAGCGAACTTTCGCTGTCCGAATTGAAGGCGCTCGAAGTCGCGAAAGCGCTGGCAACCCAACCGCGAATGCTGCTGCTGGACGAAGTGCTGGCGGGACTGGAAGCCAACGGCAAGCGCAGGTTCACCCAACTGCTGGCCGCTATCCACGCGCACTACAAGGTTGCGATACTGATGATCGAGCACGACATCGAGGCGATCAGCGCGTTGTGCCCTCGGGTCGCCGTGCTCAACTTCGGGCAATTGATCGCCGATGCGAGTCCGGAGGCCGTGTTCAGCCATCCTGATGTCATCGCCAGTTATACGGGTGCCGTGGGCCATGCTTGAGGTGAGTAACCTGCGCGCCGGCTACGGCCCGATCAACGTGCTTTGGGACGTCGATCTCCGTTTCGAATCCGGCAAGCTCACGACCATCATTGGCCCGAACGGGGCCGGCAAGACCACGCTGCTGCGCGCGATCATGGGCCAAATTCCCGTCAGCCACGGCGAGATCAGGCTGGATGGGCATCGGCTGGATGGCACCGCGACGTGGCGACTGGTGGAACGCGGGCTCACGCTGATTCCGGAAGGCCGAATGATTTTTCGCGACATGAGTGTCGCCGAGAATCTGCTGCTTGGCGCGTACTCCGTGCGTGACAAGGTCAGGACGGGGCCGCGCATCGATGCCGCTTACGCGATGTTCCCGCGCCTTTACGAGCGCAGGGAACAGACGGCGGACTCGCTGTCCGGCGGAGAGGCGCAGATGCTGGCGATGGCGCGCGGGCTCATGACCGATCCGCAGCTCCTGCTGATCGACGAGCCGTCGCTGGGGCTCGCGCCGATCGTCGTAGGGGAAATATTCGACCTGTTGTCGCGGCTGAAGGCCGAAGGTCGGACCATCGTGCTCGTCGAGCAGAATACCCGGCGCGCGGTTGATGTTGCAGACCACGTCTACCTGATGCAAAGCGGGCGTGTTGTGCTTGACGCAAGCGGCGGCGGACGTGGACCTCGATGCACTGCACAACCGGTATTTCGCGCGGTGACACAACGGCGCCCATCAGCTATATCAACCGGCAATGAGGGCACCTACGGGCTGTCTTCGACCCAATGCATCCTAAGGCATCGGCGCAAATCCTCGCGCGCCATTTCCACTACTGCGGCGCGCACATATCGCGTGTTGACAGGACATATGCCGGTCACTTTATCGGGGAGTCCAATATAGTGCCAGCCGTCACCCCGGACGCCACTAGTGACGAGCCCCGCCGGAGCGGGACTTGTCGTAGAGCGGAGCTACTTATAGTTGTTTGCGACGACGCGAAGCCACGAGGCCAGCAAGCCCCAATCCTAGCAACGCGAGTGAACCGGGTTCCGGCACGGATGCGGCCAGGATGTTTCCGCGGATTTCGCCCCCGGGAAAGACGGCGTTATGGATGTTGATGTACGCCAGCCCGGCCTCGATGCCCGCGATATTGGCAGCGCTGACACCTGTGAACAGATTGGAATATGTTCCGTCCGTAGTATTCGGAAAACCTACGAACGGAATGACCACAGGTCCGTTGGCGTTGGTCGCCACGCAGCAGTGAATGTGCGCCGCCGTCGCGTTACCACCGGTCAGCCCAGAAAACGACAGGATGATGCCTACCGTGTTGAGGACATCGTCCACAGTGACTATTGCGCTGCCGGAGGCCGTCGAGCCATTGGCTGGCACCGATTCTGTCCCCGACAGAATAACGTCGTAGGTGATGATCGTAGCTTGAGCCGGCGTAGCTCCCAGAAGAAATGCAATCGTGCAAGCACATATTGCGATGGTGTGTTTCATCTGGCTCCTCTGCGGCGCGACTTAAAATTATTCAGCGCGGCGATCCGACTCAGACCAAGCAATTGCTGTGCTATGGGAGCAAACAACCATTAGTTCATGGACTTTCCGCTGAATGGCGGACTAAACGTCACGGGACATGTAATGTTCTTCGACACCCGCTCTTTGCAACCTCGTTGAATTACCAATCTGGTGGCCAAAGGCGGAAATGAAGCCTTGGCGAGATTTTGCGGGTCGCTTCGCGACCGCGCGAAATGTGGTGGCCAAGGGCGGAATTGAACCACCGACACACGGATTTTCAGTCCGCTGCTCTACCAACTGAGCTACTTGGCCAAGCCCGCGATTATATCAAAAGCTGCGAAGCGAAGCTAAATCGATGATCCTAAGTGGAATTCCGGCGCCACGTGAGAAACGCGACGCCGAGAATTGCAGAGTCCGCCTAGAAGTCAGGGTTGCGGGGACAACTGCGCGCGGCCTCCGGCCACAGCGTTCGCCGTCTTGGCAGACGCCTCACTGTCCTGAGCGATGCGCTGCACGTCGCCGGAAACCTCACCCCCGTCGGCAACGATGAGCCGACCGTAGCGGATCTTGCCCGACACGCGCCCCGTCCCGCGCACGATCAGCTTCGTGTGCGCCGTGAGTTCTCCTGAAAATTCGCCGTCGATCTCGGCGATGTCGATCACCGCGATTCCTTTGAGTGATCCCGGCTTGGCAATCTGCATTGCCTTGCTGTTCACCGTCGCCTCGACCTGACCTTCGACGATGAGCAC
>CAVWKH010000005.1:0-230159 GCA_963755545.1 uncultured beta proteobacterium
TCGCGACTTCGGCTTGCAGCGACGAACCGATGGCGCCCGACTGGCGGACCGCCTCGAGTTCCCTTTGCACCGCGGCCCGTACGGCGAGTATTCGCTGCCACTTGGCAATGAGACGCTCGGCCTCGTCCTGCGAGCCGGCAACGACAGCCTCGGTCCAGGTGCGCATGAAAATCGTCGCATCGTCCGCATGCACGAGACGCCACGCTTCCTCCGCGGTAAACGACAGGATGGGGGCAATCAATTGCAGCAGCGTGTCGCGGATCATCGCCAACGCGGTTTGCGCCGAACGGCGTGCCGCGCTGTCGGGCGCGGTTGTATAAAGCCGGTCCTTCAATACATCGAGGTAGAAGCCGCCCAGGTCCTCAGAGCAGTAGGTTTGCAGGCGCTGTACCGCCAGGTGAAATTCGTAGCGGGCGTAGTCGGATGTCACGGCGGACGCCATCGCCCGCGCCTGGGCAATGGCGTAGCGGTCCATTTCCAGCAGCTCGGCGTCCGGGATCGCCGAAGCCGCCGTGAAGTCCGCGGTGTTGGCCATCAGGAACCGCAATGTGTTGCGGATGCGCCGGTACCCTTCGACGACCCGCTTCAGGATCTCGTCCGAGATCGTAAGCTCGCCGGAATAGTCGGTGGCGGCGACCCACAGGCGCAGGATTTCAGCGCCCAGCGTGTCCGCGACTTTGAGGGGCGATACCACGTTGCCCTTGGACTTCGACATCTTCCGGCCTTCGCCGTCGACGGCAAAGCCATGCGTCAGCAGCGCCTTGTAGGGCGGAACGCCGTTGACCATGCTCGAGATCAGCAGCGACGAATGGAACCAGCCGCGATGCTGGTCGGAGCCCTCGAGATAGAGATCGGCCGGGAAGCCATGATCCTGCGAATGTGAGCCCATCCGCGTGGTGCGCCCCCCCGGTCCGCCCATGACGGTCTGGAACGTGCTGCCGGAGTCGAACCAGACGTCGAGCGTGTCGTCGAGCTTGCGATACTTCGCCGGATCGACGCCGAAGTCCTCGTGCGTGGCTGCGAACCAGGATTCGAGCCCGCCGTGCTCGACCTTGCTCGCGGCGAGTTCGAGCAATTCCATCGTGTCCGGATGCAGCTGGTCGGTTTCCTTGTCCACGAAGAATGGCAGCGGCACGCCCCACTGCCGCTGCCGTGACAACGTCCAGTCGGGACGGTTGGCGATCATCCCGTACAGGCGTGCCTTGCCCCATGCCGGATAGAACTCGGTGGCGTCGATCCCACGCAATGCAACCGCGCGCAGCGGTTCCGGCGGCACGTGCCCATGCCAGCCAGGAACTGCGTCCATGCCGGCGAACCATTGCGTTGTCGCGCGATAGATGATCGGCGTCTTGTGCCGCCAGCAATGCATGTAGCTGTGCGTGTATTGCGTCGAGTGGAGTAGCGCACCGGCTTCCCGCAACTTTGTGACGATCTGCGGATTGGCCTCCCAGATCTTCTCGCCACCGAAGAAAGGCAGGCTGCCGGCAAAGCGGCCGTCGCCGCCAACGGGGTTGATGATGTCCTCGTCCTTCATGCCGTACTTGCGGCAGGACTGAAAGTCCTCGATACCGTAGGCGGGCGAAGAATGGACGATGCCGGTTCCCTGGTCGAGGGTCACGAAATCGCCCAGATGGATGGGCGATGCGCGATCGTAGAACGGATGCCGAAACCTGATGAGGTCGAGCGCGGACCCCCGCGTGGTAGCGACGACGTCGCCGCTCAGCTGGAAGCGCTTCAGGCACGCATCCACCAGTTCCTGCGCGACGATCAGGTGCCCCTTGTCGGTCGCCACCAGCGCGTACATGAATTCCGGATGTACGGTGAGCGCCTGATTGGCGGGAATGGTCCAAGGCGTCGTCGTCCAGATCACCGCGAACACCGGCCCTTGGGGCGGCGCTGCAATCCCGAACGCGCCGGCCAATTTCTGCCGGTCCGCCGGGTCGAGCGCAAAGGCGACGTCGATGGCGGTGTCAACGCGATCTTCGTATTCGACTTCCGCTTCCGCGAGCGCGCTTTGGCAATCGAAGCACCAGTTGACCGGCTTCAGCCCGCGGTAGACAAAGCCCTTCTCCAGGATTCGGCCAAGCGTGCGTATCTCGTCGGCTTCGTTCTTGAACGCCATCGTGGTGTACGGGTGCTCCCAATCGCCCAACACGCCGAGGCGCTTGAAGCCTTCTTTCTGGCGCGCGATCTGCTCCGTGGCGTAGGCACGCGCCAATCGCTGTGTTTCCGCGGTCGAAAGATGCTTGCCGTGCGATTTCTCGATCTGCACTTCGATCGGCATGCCGTGGCAATCCCACCCCGGGACGTAGGGTGCGTCGAACCCCGCCAGCTGCTTGCTCTTGACGACGATGTCCTTGAGGATCTTGTTCACCGCGTGGCCAATGTGAATATCACCATTGGCGTACGGCGGCCCGTCGTGCAGCACGAAACGGGGCCGTCCGTGCGATGCGGCCCGGATCGCCTCGTATACCTTGCGCTCCTGCCACTCCTTGACCCACTTTGGTTCGCGCTTGGCCAAATCCCCGCGCATCGGGAAGGGAGTGTCGGGAAGGTTCAGCGTGGACTTGTAGTCCGTCTTGATTTCGTCGGGCATGCGGTCACATTCAGTAAGCGAAATAATATCTGCGCAAGGCTTGCATCATGCCATGCGCGCGAAGAAGTCACGGGCTTGACCCACGTCGACGCGAATCTGGCGAGTCAACGCGTCCAGCGTTTCGTATTTTTCCTCATCTCGCAGCTTATGCAGGAATTCGACGGTGACGCGATGGCCGTAGATCAACTCGTCGAAGTCGAGCAGAAAAACTTCGAGCAACGGTGCGCCATCCTGCTTGACCGTCGGTCGGACGCCAATGCTGGCCACGCCGGCACGCGCGTTGGCGCCCAGGCCGTGTACACGCACGGCGAAAATGCCTTGTAGCGCGGGCCGATGGCGCAGCGGAATGTTTGCGGTCGGAAAGCCCAGGTTGCGCCCACGCTTGTCGCCATGGGCTACGCGGCCACTGATCGTGTAGGGACGGCCGAGCAACGCTGCCGCCTGGTCCAGGTTGCCGGCGGCGAGCGCCTCGCGGACGGCAGTGGACGATGCTCGCTGTGTGTCCACGGCGACGGTGCGCATGCCTTCGACACTGAAGGAATGCGCGTGAGCGCGCAGCACGGAAAGATTGCCCGCGCGTGCCTTGCCGAAGCGGAAATCGTCGCCGACCAGAACCCATCGCGCGTCGAGTCGCCGCACCAGCACATCCTCGATGAACACTTCCGGTGACATGCTCGCCAATCGCTGGTCGAAACGCGCGACGATGGTCCTGGCGACGCCGAACGCGCGAAAAAGCTCGAGTTTTTGCCGCAGCTTGGACAGGCGCGGTGGCGCGTCATTGCGCGAGAAGAATTCGCGAGGATGCGGATCGAAGGTCAGTACCGCGGGCGGCAGGCGCAGGTCTTCCGCAGCTTCGATGAGCCGTGTAAGCATCGCCTGATGACCGAGGTGCACGCCGTCGAAATTGCCGATCGTCAATGCCACTGGCTCATCCGCGCGTTCCGGAAGGCCTCGCTGTATGCGCATGTTTGGGGGCGCGCACTTCCCGGAGGCGTGCATCAGCCTTCGGAATTCGCGCCAACGGGTTGGCAAGCCTGCCTGGCGAATCTCTCCGGCAAACCCAATCGCAATTGCGAAAGGAAAACTCGCCAGAAGCTTGAATTATATCAGTTTTCCGGGCGCTTTCCCTGGCAGCGGCCAACGTGCCGACTAACCTGCATAGGACCACTCGCGCCAGCCACCATCGACAAGAGGAAAATACAGCGCCAGGCGGATCGGCATGGGCTGTGGGTCCAATGCGCGGACGATTCGCGCATAGCCTTCGAGCTGCGCGCGGTAGCGGTCGACTTCGCGGTCAAGGTACGTGTCGGGCGCGCCACCTTCGTGGCGGCCCGTTTTGAAGTCGACGATCCAGCGTATGCCGTCGGCGATCAGCGTGCGGTCGAGTATCACATGGCGTACGGTGTCGCCCTCCCGTCCCGTCAACGCCCACTCGCTGCGCGCCTCCGCGTGCGAAGGATCGAACAGCCACCGTCCACGTGAGTCCGCGAGCGTGCGCGCGACAGCTGACTCAACGCGCATTGTCGCCTCCTCGCGCTCCTCCGCAGGCACGCCTTCATGTGCAAGCTCCGCGGCGATGCGGCCACGCTGGGATGCCAAGTCTCGCGCATCCCATACCTGCAGCCCGTCGCTCGCCACCTGCGCCAGCAGACGATGCGTGACGGTGCCGATCGCGGCGGCCGTCGCATGCGCCCAATCGAACGCAACCTCCAGTGCGAGAGCGTCGTCCTCGCGTTGCTCGCTTGGGATCGATGGCGCTGGCTTCGGCGGCATCCACGTCAGCGACAACCGACGCAATGGCGACGCGGAGGGTATGACGGGGTCGCCATCTTCAGGTTCGTCTGCATCCGGTGCGCCGTACTCAAGGTCGTCGCGAGGCGCACCGGGGTCCTGCCCTGCCGCTTCGTCATCGAGGCGCGGGGGCGCGACGTCCGGGCCCAGCGCCGGCCATAGCTGCGCCAGCGCCGACGATTGCACGGGGCGGCGCCATTGCGCCGGCTCCCCGGTGCCGGACACCTTCAATCCTGGCGCGGCAAGCAGGTGCAGCCGGCGCTTTGCGCGGGTGCAGCCGACATAGAGCAGCCGTCCGCGTTCCGCCCTGCTTTCCGTTGCGTCCAGCGACTTGAGATATCGGTAGATCGGATCAACTTCGCTCTGCGCGCCTTCGCGCGCCCGCAGCGGCGCCAGCAGCAACCGCTGTTCGGTACCTTGTTCGCGTTGTTTCCAGCGCAATGCCAGTTCATCGTTGCGCCCGGTCGGACGATCCAGGCCCGGCAGGATCACCGTGTCGAATTCCAGGCCTTTCGCCTTGTGGAGTGTCATCGCCTGCACGACGGCGCCGGACGTATCGCTGGCCTCGGCGAATAACCTTCCGGTCGCGGCAACGAAGTCGTCCCAGTCCGCGAGGTCCCCCGCGTGCTCGCGCTCCGACAACAGCGCGAAGAAGCGGTGCGCCCCGGCGACGTCGAGTGCACCCGCGGCGCACGCCGGGCCGCCCAAAGCCAGCCAGGCCGCGCGCACGCGGCGCGCCAGCGGCGACCGGCCGCGCTGCATCAGCGGCTCGCGGATGGCTGCCAGGAGCCGCGCCACGCGCTTACGGCCGTCGGGCGACAGCCGTTCGGCGGCACCTGGCTCGGCAATCCAGTCCAGGATGGCGCCGCCATGCGTGTGCTCCGCAACGGCGAGCAGGTCCCGCAGTTCCAGACCGCACCAGGGAGCGCGCAGCAACGCAAACCCCGCGATGCGATCCGCAGGTTGCGTCATTGCGCGCGTGAGCGTGACCAGGTCCCTCGTGGCCAGCCGTTGCGCCAGCGTCTCCAGTTCGATCGCGGCAAAGGCAATACCTTCGTTGCGCAACGCCGGCAGGATGAGATCGAGATGCTTGCGCGCCTGCACCAGGATGGCGATGTCCTTCGAACCGGCCGCCTGCGCTTCGCGAATCCTGTCCACGACCGTCCGCGCTTCGTCACGACGGCTGGCGACTACGTCCAGCGTCGGCGTTGCCCCGGGGTCGGTGTTGGGTTCGACAGCGCGATTCGGAAGCACCCGCTTGTATGCGACCTCCCCGCGCGCGGCGTCGGACACCGCCGGCAACGCCTGGGGAAATACGGCGTTGATCCAGGCGACGATCGGCTCCCGAGAGCGGAAGTTGCGGGCCAGGTCGAGACATTCGACTGCGAATTCCCGCGACGCGCGACGTTGCCTGCGCGTCCAGGAAGATGCCCACTTCGGCCTCGCGGAAGCGGTAAATGGACTGCATCGGGTCGCCCACGGCGAAAAGGGTGCGGCCGTCGCCGGCTTCCCATCCCGAAGTGAGTCGCGCGATCAATTCCCGGTGCGTCCACGACGTGTCCTGGAATTCGTCGACGAGCAGGTGCGCCAGTTGGTAGTCGACAGCGAGGAGCAGTTCGCCCGGATCCTCGGCATTGCCCAGCGCCGCGAGTGCGCGCAACGTGGCTTCGCCGAAATCCGCTGCGCCCTCCGCGGCGAACACCATGAGCAGGTGGCTCGCAATCAGAGGCAGCAGCGAAAGCGTTGCGTCGATGAATTCCCACGCGCCCGCGTCGTAGGCGGGTGGCGGGAGGACTCGGACGCCGCGCAGCGCTTCCTCCAGGCCAGGGATCGACCGTGCGTCGTTGAGCAGCGCCAACATGGCGTCTCTGGCGGCGCCCCGCTGCGCAGCGCCGGGGCCACTCTCCGGCGGCGGGAATCCATCGTTCCTGGTGACGATGAGCCGGAAAGACCCCTTGTTGGTGAGGAGAAAATCGGCCAGCACGCGCCACGAATCCAGTGCTTCCGCCGCCGCCTCCGGGACACCGCCCCGCGCCGCGAGGAGCGCCAACGCCTCCGCGCCCGATGGCTCGCCAGCAACCGCTGGAGAATGGGCGGCCGCATGCGTTGCGAGGGAGGCAATGCGTTGACGCATCGGTACCGGGAACATCCCGCGGACGCGGTCCAGCGCCCTTTCGCTTTCCGCACGCAATGCTTGTTCCAGTGGGCGGCGCAAATCCGCGCGGGGCGCACGCAGCGGCAGCCGCAGCCATTGATCGCGTCGAGCAAGGAGCGAAGCCAGCAGCTCGACCGCGCGATCGGCGTCGTTGTCCAACCGCGCGAGGAACACGCGCCATGCGGCGGCATCGTCCGGACTCGCGCCGCTGAGTGCCGCGCGGACCGCCTGCACATAGAGCGCGGATGCGTCGTCGACAAATGCGGGCACCGCCCCCACGCCCGACGTCACGGGCGTCTGTCGTGTGAGCGCCGTTGCGAGCCCATCGATCGTGAGCATTCGCAGGCGAGACGGTTGTGCGAGCAATTGCCATCCGTGGCGCTCGTCCTGCGCCAAGGCCGCAAGAGCCAGCGTTCTTGTGATTTGCGAGTTGTGTTCTCCCGGCGGTAACGCCGTGTTCGCCGCTGCCTCGCGCAGTGCCGCCAGCACACGCTCGCGCATTTCGGCAGCAGCTTTGCGCGTGAACGTCATCGCCACGATGCGCTCCGGGCGGTCGACGTGGGCGAGCAACGCAAGGAAGCGTTGGATCAGCAGGCCGGTCTTGCCGGAACCTGCCGGCGCCTGCACGAGGAACGAATGCCCTATGTCGAGCGCGCGGCGCCGCGCATACGTGTCCAGTGCATCAAGGGCCGCGTCGGCCGCGTCGTTGGCCACGCGGTCACTCATCGTCGTTTCCTGCGGTGGCATTCGGCGTATCGTCGAGCGACTGGATACGACACAACGCGTGCAAGTCGCAGTACTGGCACGCGCGGCCATCGCGCGGCGCGACGATCGCAACACCTTCGCGAAATTCCTCTGCCAGCTCACCCAGGCGCATGGCCAAGGCCACCGGAAGGTCAGCCCATTCGCCGACCGGAACCCTGGGCAGTTGAGCCAAGGCTTTCAAGGGCGGCCAAACGCTCTCGTCCGCCGTCATGCCCTGCACGCCGATTTCCCCAGCCTTGAGTTGCGCATACACCAGTGCGCGGATTTCGGGCGCGTCTGGCAGCTCGCCGAGTGCCAGCGCGTATTGGCCGACTTGCGTTCCGGATGGACGTGCGTCAAGCCACTTGGAAGGCGCGGCAGCACGCCCCGACTTGTAATCGATAACGGCGATTCCTCCGTCGGTGAGTGTATCGACGCGATCGATACGTACGTTGATGCCGACGCCCCCGACGTTCAGTTCCAGCGGCAATTCGGTGTGGCGCACAGCAAAAGAGGGCCGGCAGGCGTCGACCGCAACGAGCCACGCCTTTACGGTGCCGGCCAGACGTTGGTTTTCTCCGGACGCCACCGCAGGCGGCAGCGATTGCCAGCGGCTTCGATCGACTTTGTGCCGCGCGCTCGCCACCGCGGCGGCGATGTTGAGATCGAGTTGGTCGGCCGTCAGAAGCCGCAACGTCGCCTGATCGACCAGCGCGTCCCACAGCGCGGCGAGTGTCGCGTGCAGCAGGATGCCGCGCTCCTGCGCCGTCAGTCCCTCGGTGGCTTCCGGCCAGCTGTCACTGCGCAGCCGGTATCGCGCGAATGCCTGGAACGGACAGGTGCTCTGGCTTTCGATGATGCCGACTCCTCCCCGCGCCGCCGTGCCCACGGGCAGTTCGGGCGCACGTTCGTCATCGCACGACATGAGCTCGTCGTGCTGTGCGGCGATCGCCAGTACATGGTCCTCCGCGGTGGGCAGCGATGAAATCGCACACTCTTCCCAGTCCTCGAAGAGCGCGGAACCGGCGCGCTCGTAGCCTTCGATCGTGGACGCGTGGCTCACTACGACCTCGTGTGCCGCCACCGCGAAGCCCGTGGTCAGTGCTCGCGCGTGCGCCAGGTCGACCGCAGGATCCGCTCGCGGCATCCGGCGATCGCGTTGCCACTTGAGCGGCAGCAACGGATTGGGCTGCAGTGCGGGCGGCCAGCGTTCCGCCGTCATGCCCGCAATCCACAGTGCATCGAAATCGAGGCCCGACGCTTCGAGCACGCCTAGGATCTGGATGCGCGCCAGCGGGCTCTCGGGTTGAAAGATCGACTGCGCGACCGTCGAGCGCAATGTCCGCAACGCTTCGTCGCGTGTCATTTCCGGTGTGACGGCGGCGACCCGTTGGAGCTCCGCGAGCAGCGTGGACCACGCCTCGCACGCCTGCCATTCGCCACTGCCCAATGGTCGGCCGCCCGGCCAGCCCAGCGCGCGCAACCATTCGCGCCAGTCGCTTGCCCACTGCGCGGGCGACCGCGCGCCGCGGCCAAGCGACGGAATCGCACGCCAATGCGCCGCCAGGTCGGCGTCCGACGCGGCGAGCGCTTGCACGAACTCGCTGAAGTTGATCGTGCGCAGGCCCCGCTCCCGCCAACGACGCTCCGCCGCGGCGCGCCGCATCCATTGGCGATCGGCGTCGGGGATGTATGGCGAACGCAGCAGCGCCGCGGCATCCGCTATCGGCAATGATCCTGCGCCTAGCGCGATCAAATCGAGGGCACTCGTCACCACCGGCACGTCGCCCAGCGCAACACCCAGCGAAATGGCGAAAGGCCGGGGCGCGTCGGGCAGCACGCGGCTGGCCAGTGCAGGACAAAGGATATCTTCGGCCCGCGCCGCCACATCTTCACGGCGCGACGGCAGGTCGTCGATCACGATGCCGATTGTTGCCGAGGGATCGGCCAGCGCGCGCTCGCGCGCCCACGCGAGCGCGCTGTCGAGTTCGGACTGCACCGTGGCGCAGGCGACGCGGCGCCGTGACGATGGCTCCATCGCCGGTAAACCCTGCTCGGCAATCTCGGCGCCTGCTTCGCTCAAAGCCGCAAGCAACCGGCGCTGTTGCGGCGTGAATTGGAGGAAGCCCGCCATGACGAAGGAGCGTCCTCGCCACGCGGCAACACGCGGTGCGGCCTCGGCCAGCGCATCGGGAAGCTGCGCTGAATCCAGCAGTTCGCGCTCGCTCAGCGCGTTGGCGTATTGTTGGGCCCAACGCGAAAAAGTTGCCGCGTCGTCGCCGATTCCAGCACGGGACCATCCCTGCAACCGATCCGCGGGCTCTCGCCACGCGTGAAAAAGGGTCCACGCTTCCGCTGCCTGCGCTGCGGCACCGCGCGTGTCGAGCAGGCCAGGCGACGCCCGCGTAACGATGCGATCCCACAAATGGCCGGCACCGCTTTGGGAGACGAGTTCGAGGGGCCTTTGCGCGACCCCGGCAGCGATCACGTCGAGCCACAGGATCCGGAGCCATCCCGGCCACGGGATGCACCGGCGGGACGCCCAGGCTGGCCGTCCGCTGTCGCGCTGCGTGGCGTCGTGGCGGAACACGAAATGGCGCGCCAGTCGCTTGTTGGGCGTGACCAGCGTGGCACCTTCGCCGAGCGCATCGGCGAATTCGGAATCGGTCATTGGGGTGATCGCAAACCGCGCCGCGACCTGACGTGGGCGACGCTCGAAGCCTGAAACTCTATCAGGTTTCAGGAACGATTCTCGAACGCGAGATTCGCGAAGGGGGCCCCTTCGTGTCTGCCGCTCAAGTCTGCGATCTGTCTGGCATCTTAGAGCTGAACCAGTGGCAGATTGGTGTGCTGCGACGCGTCTTTTGCCTTGGGCCGGGAGTAGCGGGCCGTCTGCAAGTGGCTGTCGCAGCACGCCGATCTGCGCTGTCACGTCGGCAGGATGTCTTCAGGTCCTTTTCATCTCGACGTTATGGTGGTCTCTTAGTCGCCGCGTCCGGAGGCGGCCATCGCGATGCCGGGAAGCGGCAACACCGAGTGGCTGGCACCGATGCCGGACGGCATGGACATCGGCGCGATGCGAGGCGGCAACGAGGGCGAAATCGGCGAAGGCTGCGGTGGGCTCTGGCCGGGGACAAGAGGACCGGTGCTGACTTCGGTGATTCGTGTTTCCTTCCGGCGCGCCGCGAGCTTCCACTCGCCGCACCAATCGTCGTCGCGAACGTGTGGCCAGACACCTTCGATCATGTAGGCCTTCGCGTTGATGGGGTGCAGCAACGGCGACGTGCGCCGGCACTGTCCCCATTGCGTCACCTTGCCATCATTGGCCTTGGCGTTTTGCCGGTCGTAGTAATGGCACATCTGGCATTTTTCCACCGAACTACCTCCATCCCGGGCGCGTTGCCGAAACCGGCATCGCGGTTGAAATTCCAGAGTCCACCGATTGCAACAGGGCGTCACGGGGCACGCCATCGGCCGAATGGCCGAGCGATGGACCAGGACGCGGATGGTGCGAGCACGGTGTCGTGGATCGCATGCATGGCAGTGTCAATGCACGACCAGCGGCAGAAAGCCGCGGGGAATGAGCAAGGTCCGGACGATGGCGCGGACGTATCGCGCGGCCCTTGGTGGATCTCGGCGCGCGAAAGGAAACGTGGAGAACGGTCGCCCTGGCGCAGCCCGGGCCGGCGTCGCGTCGCACGTTGCGACGCGAACGCACGGTGCGTCCGGGAAGCTCGCGCGCGAACCGGTGAATCGCCGGCAGGCGCGATCGCCGATGATGCGTCAGGTTTACGGCCGCCGACCGCATCGCTGTTTGCAGTCTGGAAGTAACACTTCCCGGCGGCCGTAATCTTGGGACTTCGCGGACATGATCAGGCAGCGAGCGCGGTGAATGCTTCACGCAGCGTTGCGGGCACGTCCTGCACTCTACGGCGAACCGCCGGCCGGAACGGAGTCGAGCGTCGATTTCAGTTCGGCATCGGCATCGGCCGCCTCGTGCGCCAGCTTGTCGTCGTAGCTGCGACGCAGTTCTGGGTGCGAGAGAACTTCGTAGGCGGCGTGGATCATGCGCACCAGGCCCGAGAGATCCTGGCCCGCGTCGCTCACGCCATATTGGAACCGCTCCAGCACCGCGGCATACGCGGCCTCGATCCGTGCCGGGCTGGCGCCCGGTGCCAGGTCGAGGTAGTCATAGTGGGTGTAGTTCACGGTGCATCTCCTGTCTGGATTCGGCGGTATTACTCCACCGGATGAACCATCAAAAGCAGCAAGCGTGCCAAACACCAGCCGTGCCGACGGACGGCTTTCAAGTCGCTGATAATGTACGTGAATGGTGCGTGCCGTCAGTTCGCGAGGCTCGAGCCACGCGCCCGGGTGCCTCCCGGCAGGCGGCGCCGTGACACGGCAGCGCCTCTTCAGATTACGGCCAGAGGTGTCTGCTTTCGCGGCGGCGGGAATGCCGCGTCGAGGGCGGCAAGCATCGTTGCGTCGAGTTGCAAATCAGCGGCAGCACGGATGTCGTCAATGTGTGCCGTGTTCGACGATTGGGGGATCGCGATGATGTCCGGTCGCGATAACACCCATGCCAGCGCCATCTGCACCGGTTTGACGTGCGCCTTTTGTGCAAGGGCCAGCAGCTTGGGATCAGTCAGTAATGCGCCCTGTGCAACCGGCGAATACGCCATGATGGCGATCCGATGTTTGCGACACCATTCCAGCAAGCGCCATTCGACGCCGCGCTCCGCCAGGTTGTACAGTACTTGATTCGCAACACAGTGATGTCCGTCCGGCAATGCAATCAGCTCTTCCATGTCGGCGATGTCGAAATTCGAAACGCCCCAGCGGCGTATCTTTCCTGCCGCTCGCAGGCGCTCGAACGCGTCGACCGTTTCCGCCAGCGGAATCCGCCCGCGCCAGTGCAATAGGTAGAGATCGATGGATTCGCGGGCAAGTCGGCGCAAACTGCGATCGCACGCGAGGGCCATGCTCTTGCGTCCCGCGTTCTGCGGATAGACTTTCGATACGACGAAGGCAGAATGGCGGCGCCCCTCCAGTGCGCGGGCGACTACCTCCTCGGCACCCCCGTCGCCGTACATTTCCGCCGTATCGATGAGCGTGAGCCCGATATCGATCCCGTGCGCGAGAGCGGCGGCTTCCCGCGTCGCTGCGGACCGGCGTTCGCCCATCTTCCAGGTGCCAAGTCCCAGTGAAGGGACCTTTGTGCCGTCGCCCAACGTGATGCCCGGGATATCCATATTCGGCTTCGCTGTCTATGTGGAATATTCGCCACATTGCAGGTGTGTCCAGTCCAGTAGAATATCCAGTTGTTTACTCCAAACCAATGCCACTCGATCCTGCATTGACCATCGGCCGACACGTCGTACGCGGCGCTTGCCCGCACGATTGCCCGGACACATGCGCGCTCCTGACGACGGTCGAGGATGGGCGCGCCATCGAGGTGCGGGGCGCATCCGACCATCCTGCGACCGCGGGCGTCCTATGCACCAAGGTGGCAAGGTACCTGGACCGCACCTATTCCGACCAGCGCCTCAAGTATCCGATGAAGCGCATCGGCCGGAAGGGCGAAGGCAGGTTTGCCCGCATCTCGTGGGATGAAGCGCTCGCAACGATCGCGGAGCGATTTGCCGACATTGCCCAATCGGATGACGGACCGCAGGCGATTGTTCCCTACAGCTATGCGGGAACGATGGGGCTGCTGCAATCGTCGTCGATGGATCGGCGCTTTTTTCATCGCCTCGGCGCTTCGCTGCTCGACCGCACGATCTGCGCGTCGGCGGGCAAGGCGGGATGGGTGTCGGCCATCGGCGCTGCCATGGGGATGGATTTCGAGCAGTTCGAAAACAGCAAGCTGATCATTATCTGGGGCAGCAATCCGGTCACCTCCAATCTGCATTTCTGGACGCGCGCGCAGGAGGCCAAGCGGCGTGGCGCCAAGCTGATCGCCATCGATCCGTACCGCAGCGCGACAGCGGAAAAGTGCCACCAGCACATTGCGCCGCTTCCGGGCACCGACGGCGCCCTGGCGTTGGGACTCATGCATGTGCTGATTGCCGAGAACCTGATCGACCGCGACTACATCGACCGCTACACATCGGGCTTTGCAGAACTTGCAGCCCTTGCCGCCGAATGGACGCCTGCCCGGGTATCTGCGGCGTGCGGCATTCCGGCTGCACAAGTCGAAGGCCTCGCGCGCGAATACGGGACCACCTCGCCTGCCGCCATCCGCGTCAACTACGGCATGCAGCGAGCGCACGGGGGCGGCAATGCCATGCGCACCATCGCTTGCCTGCCCGCGCTCATCGGCGCGTGGCGGCATCCTGCCGGTGGCGCTTTGCTGTCGTCGTCCGGCACTTTTCCGGTCGACCAGGCGGCGCTCGAGCGGCCGGATCTCATTCGCGGCACGCCGCGGACGATCAACATGTCGACCATTGGCGACGCGCTGCTCGACGCGACAGACCCGCCGATCCGCGCAATCTACGTGTACAACTCGAATCCGGTGGCGGTGGCGCCGGAATCGTCGAAAGTCCGCCAGGGTTTCGCTCGTGAAGACTTGTTCGTCGTCGTCCACGAGATCTTCCAGACCGACACCGCCGATTTCGCCGACATCCTGCTTCCGGCCACCACCCAGCTCGAGCAAACCGACGTCCACAGTTCGTACGGACACCTCTACGCATTGGCCAACAATCCCGCGATCTCGCCTCTGGGCGAAGCGCTTCCCAACACCGAGGTTTTCCGGCGCCTGGCGTCGCGCATGGGTTTCGACGAGCCCTGCTTTCGCGACAGCGACGATGACCTGGCGCGGCAGGCGTGGCGGCGGACCGACGCGCGGGCGGCCGAGCTCGATTGGGACGTATTGCGCCGCGACGGCTGGCGACGCCTGGCGCTGCCGCAGGAAT
Source organism: uncultured beta proteobacterium (assembly GCA_963755545.1). Classification (GTDB taxonomy): domain Bacteria; phylum Pseudomonadota; class Gammaproteobacteria; order Burkholderiales; family Casimicrobiaceae; genus VBCG01. The sequence continues at coordinate 14,204 of CAVWKH010000005.1, forward strand.
ACGCGCCCTTTGCGCACGGCAATTTTCCAACGCCTTCGGGCAAGTGCGAATTGTGGAGCGCCGCGAGGCAGTCCGACGGCAAGGACGCATCGCCCGATTACATTCCGCCGAGAGAATCGGCGGCCACCAATCCGGAACTTGCGGTTCGCTATCCTCTGGCCTTCATTTCCCCGCCCGCGCGCAATTTCCTCAACTCGTCGTTCGGCAATCTGCCGGCATTCGTCGCCGAAGAAAAGACGCCGAAGCTCGATCTCAATCCCGCGGATGCGGCTGCGCGCGCGTTACGCGACGGCGATGCCGTGCGCATTCGCAATGACCGGGGCAGCTTTACCGCCACGTTGCGCGTCACCGATCGCGCTCGTCCCGGCGTTGCCGTTGCGCCCTCCATTTGGTGGCAGAAGCTGTCGCCGGATGGCTGCAACGCAAATGCGGTGACTTCGCAGGCGCTCACTGACATGGGTCGCGCCGCAACGTTCTACGATTGCCTGGTCGAGGTCGAACGTGCGTGAGTCCGCCGCCGCCATCGTGTCTACCGGAGCCGTCGCCGGCGACGAGATCCTGATGCGCCTCGACACCACGCGAGAGCCGCGACAGCGGTTGCAATTGCTTCTCGACGCCGCCGAGCATGTGGCGGCGCAGGATGCGCGGCGCGCGCTCCAACACGCGCTGGAGGCCGCCGAAGTGGCGAAGTCGCTGGCCGACAACGTCGCCCATGCAGAGGCGCTTTTTCAGCAAGCCCGCTGCGCGGAGCTTCTCCTCGATCACGGACCTGCGCTGGAGCTGTACGGCAAGGCGCTCGCCGGATTCGAAGCCGCGGGCAGTGAACAGGAGATGGCCAAGACGCTCCGGGCGATCAGCCTTATCCACGATGCGCTGGGAGATTTTTCGCAGGCGCTTGATTTCCAGTTGCGGGCGCTCGAAATCGACGAGCGCATCGGCAACACCGCCAGCCGTGCCGCAACGCTGCGCACGATAGGACTCGTCTGCTCCAAAACCGGCGATCACGTGACGGGGCTCGATTTCTACCGGCAGAGCCTCGCGCTATGCACGCAGGTGACCGACTCCCTCGATCGTGGCAAAACGCTCAACAACATCGGCATCAACCTCAAGAATCTGGGCCAGTTCCAGGAGGCGCACAGCGCGTTGTCCGAAGCACACCAGCTGTTCGCCACGCTGGGCATGCCGCTGCTCCAGTGCGCAGCGCTCAACAACCTGGGACTGGTGCAGGAAAAGCTGGGCGACATTGTCGGTGCCGAGCGTACGCTGCACGAGGCGCTGGTGCTGTCGGAATCGGTCGACTACCAGCCGGGCGTCGCGCATGCGCACATGGCGCTGGGGCGGATGCTGGCGAAGCAGTCGCGCTGCGACGAAGCGCGGGAGCGCCTGCTGGCCGCGTTGCAGCTGAGCGAGCGCCAGGGGATCAAGCTCACGGGCTACGAGTGTCACGAGGCGCTGGCCGACCTCTACGAACGCGTCGGCGATCCAGCATCGGCGTTGCACCACTTTCGACGCTTTCACGAGATGGAACGCGAAGTGCAATTCGAGTCCGCCGGCAACAAGCTGCGGGCATTCGCCATTCAGTATCAGGTGGCCGCGGCGAAACGCGACGCCGAGCTGCAGAAAGAACGGCAGGCAGTGCTCAGCCGCGCCAACGTCGAGCTCGACGCGCTGAACGTTTCGTTGACCGAGGCCAACCTGCAAAAGACGATGCTCCTCGACCAGCTGGAGCGGCAGACGTTCGAAGACGCGCTTACCGGCCTCGCCAATCGTCGCCGCCTCGATCAGCGCCTCGCGGACGAATTCTCATTGGCGCGCCGGCATGGACGCTCTCTGGCCGTCGCTATTGCCGACCTGGACGAATTCAAGCGGGTCAACGATCGCTTTTCGCACGCGGTGGGCGACGCGGCGCTGCGAACGCTGGCCAAGCTTCTTACGTCGCAGGTTCGCCATACCGACCTCGTTGCGCGCTTCGGGGGCGAGGAGTTTGTGCTGGTGCTCGTCCAGACCGACGCGGACGCCGCCTGCCGCGTGTGCGAAAAGCTGCGCAGCGCGGTCGAAAATTTCGACTGGAATACCGTCCATCCCGGACTGGCGCTCACGCTTTCGATCGGCATGTGCGCGGACACCACGCTGCCGGGCCACGAACGGATGCTGGCCCTCGCGGACCGCAACCTCTACCGCGCCAAGGAAGGCGGCCGCAACCGCGTCGTGTGCTGAAGGCTTGTGCTGAGGGATCGAGGAAGTAAAGCTGCGGGGCTCTAGAGCTTGCGCACCAGGCCTACCATCACGCCGAAGATTTCGAGTGAACCTTCGGGGCGGATCACCGGGTAGGCCTTGTTTTCCGCCTTGAGCACGAAACGGCCCTGTTCCTGCTCCAGGCGCTTCAGCGTGAACTGGTTGTCCACGATTGCGACGACGATGTCGCCTTTCTGCGCGGAAGGCCGCTTTTCCACCACCACCAGGTCGCCGTCGAATATCCCGGCGTCCATCATCGAGTCGCCCTTCACCCGTATCAACACGGTTTGCGACGGATGCTCGATCAGGTAGTCGTCGATCGTCAGAGCGTCGGAATCGGCGTCGTCGACGGCGTCGGGCATGCCTGCGCGCACAGGCGATTCGGCCAACGGTCGGGCAAAGAAGCGCCGCGTGGGCGCCAAACGCCGATCCGGCGTTGAATCGAGAAACCCTGCGAGCTTGAGGCGGGCAACCAGCGCCGCGACGGACGACTTGGACTTGAGCCCGAGCAAATCGCCTATCGACGCGTAGGATGGCAGCGCGCGATACCGGGCGTAATAGTCCTGTAGCGTGGTCAGGTAGGAACGATCGTTCGACATTTGGGTAGAATAGCGAACGAACGTTCTGGAAGTCAAGCCTTTCGTGCGACGATCCCCCTTTTGACCCGATGCAGCTCTTCGCCCCTGCCATTGCGTTCGTCGACCTTGAAACCACGGGCATGCGCGCCGCGGAGGACCGTGTCACCGAGGTAGGCATCGTCCGTGTCGATGCCGATCCGACCGGCGGGCCGCCGCGCATCAGTGAGTGGAGCACGCTGGTGAATCCGGGGGAGCCCATCCCCGCCGTGATCCAGGCGCTGACGGGCATCACCGATGCCATGGTGCGCGATGCTCCGTCGTTCTCGGCCATTGCGTCGGCGATCGAGACAAGGATCGAAGGCTGCGTCTTCGTCGCGCACAACGCGCGCTTCGATCACGGCTTCCTCAAGCACGAATTTGCCCGGGTGGGCCGGCCGTTTTCGGCGCGAGCACTGTGCACGGTGAAACTCTCCCGGCGGCTCTTCCCGGACGCATCCGGGCACGGGCTCGACGCCATCGTCGCGCGCCACGGATTGCACAATGCCGATCGGCATCGCGCGCTGGGGGACGCCCGGGCGATCTGGGATTTCGTCCAGGCGCTGTATCGCGATGTCTCCGCCGACACCATTGCCGCGGTGATCAAACGAATACTCCGCATTCCCAGCCTGCCGCCGCAACTGCCCGCCGATGTGTTGGACTCCATACCCGAGTCGCCCGGCGTCTATTTGTTTTACGGCGAGAATCCGCTTCCACTCTACGTGGGAAAAAGCATCAACTTGCGCGATCGGGTGGCCGCGCATTTTTGCGGCGACTGGCAGCGCGAGACCGACCTGCGGCTGTCGCAGGAAATCCGGCGCATCGAGTTTGAGGAGACCGCCGGCGAAATCGGCGCGCTGCTGCGCGAGTCGATGCTGGTAAAGAAACTCATGCCCGCGCACAACCATGCGTTGCGCCGCAAGAGCGAGTCCGGCGTCCTCGAATTGACGGTGACCCCCGGACCGCCCCGCTATCTTCCGGCCGCGTCCATCGAAGCGGATGAACTCGCGGGGCGCTATGGCCCATTTTCCTCAAAGGCGCAGGCGCGCTCGACGTTGCGCTCTCTCGCCGCCGAGCATGCGCTGTGCTGGACCGCGCTGGGGTTGGAGAAGCGGCCTGGCCCCTGTTTCGCCCGTCAGCTGAAGCGCTGCGCGGGCGCATGCGTCGGCGCGGAAACGCCGGAGACCCATGCAATGCGCCTCGCGGGAGCGCTCGCGCCCTACCGCGTGCCGGCGTGGCCAGTGACCGGCGTTGCGGTTCTACGCGAGCCCGCCGCCGCAGGCGAACGGGTCGACGTGCACGTCCTGCGCGACTGGTGCTGGCTCGGCACGGCGCAGGACGATGGCGAACTCACGCGAATCCTCGACGCTCCGCCGCGTCCGGAATTCGACATCGACATCGCCAAGCTCCTGCTCCGCCGGCACAAAGCGGGCACGCTTCCATTGATCCCCGTGCCGAGACCCTAGCGACCCCCCGACCGCGTCGATGCCCCACCCGGGTGCGGGAATGTCACCTGTGCGTCACCTGCCCGCGCTTCGCCTCCTTCCGGCGTTCGGACACACTCGCCGCTATCGCTCCAGGGGAAGGCACGACCATGAAGCTTGGCCTGACATTCGGATGTATCGCCTTGGTGGTACTTGCCGCTGCCAGCGGCCAAGCTGCAACCGTGGACCCGAGTCCGTCGGTCGTGCTGTCAGGCCACACGCTGCCCGCATTGCAACAGGCCACGCGCGCCGAAGTCATGCGCAAGGCTGGCGTCGAATCTCCTGCCGACGTCGCGCCCACGAGCCTCACCGTTGTGCTCAAGCGCAGCGACCCCGCGGGATTCGAGCGCCTGTTGCTCGATGTCTACGATCCGGCGTCGCCGCGTTTTCGCAAGTTTCTGACTGCCCAGCAGATCGCGGACACTTTCGGACCGAGCCAAAGCGATTTCGATATCGTCCGCGCGTATTTCGCGCAACATGGTTTCAGCATTGTCGAGGAGTCCGCCAATCGCATGACGCTGATCGTCGCGGCGTCGCGGGCGACCATTGAGAACACGCTACTGGTCTCCATTGACGACTACACCATCGGCGACCGGACCTTCTTCGCCAATGGCAGCGACCCGCAGCTTCCCGCAGAAGTGGCTGCCCGTATACAAGCCATCATCGGCCTGTCGGACCTCGCGCGTCCGCAGCCCCTCGCGATCTGGAGCTGGTTGAAGGAGCAACCATGCAAGGAACAGGGCGACACGGACGGCTATATCCAGCAGAACATTCGTGGGGATGCGCTGGCTGCATGCCTGGCCGCGGTCAACACCTGCTCACCCAAGCAGCAGCTGAACGCTGCCGAGTTGGCCGCCACGCTCAAGGTGTGCGACAAATTCCGTCCGACGCCACGGCCGCAGGCAGCGTCGCAGCGAGCGTCTCCGCAAGGGCTGCCGCCGGGCGCACCGCCGTGGAAAAGCGTGACCGGCGCGGGCCAGAAAGTAGGACTCGTGCAGTTCGATACGTTTGTGCCGAGCGACGTAAGGGACTACCTCGCGTTGTTCGGCATGCCGGACACCGTCTTCGCCAATCTTAGCCAGGTGCACGTCAACGGCGGTGCGACGCTCGGCGCAGGTCAGACAGAAGTGCTGCTCGATATCGACACCGTGCTGCTCGCCGTTCCTGACGCACAGGTTGTCGTCTATGACGCACCCTTCGCAGGCGGCGGCAGCTTCCAGGCACTGTTCAATCGCGCCATCAGCGATGGCATGACCGTCATCAGCAATAGCTGGACGTACTGCGAAGACCAGACAACGCTTGCCGATGTGCAAAGCATCGACGCAGTGTTGGCCACCGCGGCTGCCGCGGGTATCTCCGTCTTCAACGCCAGCGGTGACACCGGCAGCACTTGCCTTGACGGACGTCCGAACACGATCGGCGTGCCGGCGGGGTCGCCCCACGCGACTGCGGTCGGTGGCACGTCGCTGACGACCGGCCCGACGGCAACATACCTAAGCGAGACGTGGTGGAATGGCGTCGCGGCGACACCGCCTACGGGCCAGGGCGGATACGGCGTCAGCCGCTTCTTCGCGCGCCCAACCTATCAGAACGGCTTTACGGGATCCGCAACGCGCTCGATTCCTGACATCGCCTTGAGCGCCGATCCTGCGCATGGCGTTACTCTGTGCCAGGCAAGTCTGGGCCCCTGTCCGTTGCCCCTGTTTTTCGGCGGCACCAGCATAGCTGCGCCCGCGATTGCGGCGGCCGCTGCCGCGGTCAACCAGGCGGTTGGCCACAACCTCGGCAACTACAACCTCTCGCTCTATCCGCTGGCTAACACCACGGCGTTTCATACCGCCGCGAGCATGGGCAGCGACTTTGCGCATGTCGGACTAGGTTCGCCCAACCTGAACAAGCTCTACCTCGCGCTGACTAATCAGACCGTCGGCCCTGTGAGCGCAGTCGAGTCGACGATCCAGATTGTGAGCGGCATCGTCGCCGCAGATGGCGTATCGAGCACAGCCGTCGTGGTGCGGTTGCACGATGCGAACGGCAACGCCATCAGTGGCAAGACAGTGACCCTGACCCGCAACGTCGGCAGCAGTGCGCAGATCACCCCGGCAAGCGCGGTGACCACGGTGGCCAATGGCGCGGCCATCTTCACGCTCACCAATCTGGTTGCCGAAACGGTAACGCTGACGGCGACTGACACCACGGACGCCATTGTGCTTCCGACCACAACGCTGCCTTTCGGCGTGCCGCCCGCCGCCAGCGCCAGCATCAGCGCGGGCCCGGCGAGCGTGCTCAACGATGGAATTGCAACCACGACCATCACCGTAACGTTGAAGGACGGCCTGGGACGCGCAGCGCCCGGCAAGCTCGTCACGCTGGCGCAGGGATCGGGACACTCCGTTGTAAACGGTCCCAACCCGAGCGTGACCAACGCCGGCGGGACCATTCAGTTCACGGCGACGGACACGACGTCCGAAATCGTCACCTATACGGCCGTTGACGTTAGTGACGGCGACCTCCCGGTTCCCGGGTCTGCCATTGTCAACTTTAACGGTCAGCCATCGTCGCCCTGCTTCACGCTGGTGTCGACCGCCGCCCCGGGATTCACGCTGACGCCATTCACCACCGGCTTCACGTCGGGTTCCCTGTTCTTCGGCAATGTGAACTGGGGTTGTCGCGGGGCGTCGAATCCGGGGTGGACCGCCGACGGATCTGCCTACGTAAACAACTTCCTCGACGGCGGAGTATTCAAATTCCCCGCGCAGGGTGGTGTCGCATCGAACAGCGCCAAGCTTTCGACGCTTGGTCCTTCGCTGTTCGGACCGGTGACCGGCAAGGATGGAAAGTTGTACGCCGCGCGCGGCGCTACCAACGGCAACTTCTTTACCGGCGCCGTATTCGAGATCGATGCCACCAGCGGCGCAGCGGTCCGCACCGTCATCGGGGGCCTTACGTGCCCGACGGCCCTTGTTGTCGACCCCGTGAGCGGCGACCTCTTCTTCGGTGATTCGTGCACGGGCGCGGGCTCCGACAATCCGGCGCTGTTCCGCATCAGCAATCCCGGCAGCACAACAGCGACACTTTCGGTCTATGCGACGCTGCCCACGACACCCACGTCATGGATCACCATTGCGCCGAACGGCACCATTTACATGGCGCAATCGATCCAAGGTCCGCCCGGTGCGCCGGTACTGGCGATCAGCGGAACGGACAAGCCGTTCCCGCCCACGATGACGCCGGTTCCCAATCTGAACACCATCTATTGGGTCGGCATGGGTGAGGCGTTGCCCAGCGGCGCCGCCAAATCCCTGATCGTGCTCCAGGGATCGACAATCCGGCTGGCGGACATCACGACGGACCCGCCCACCTATACGGATCTCATCCTCAATGGCGCCGGCTCGGGCACGATCGGTCCCGATGGCTGCCTGTATGTGTCTTCCGTGGATACTGTCTACAAGCTTGCACCGGCGGCCGGCGGATGCGGATTTGCCCCGAGCAATGCAGGTCCCCTGCTCGCGCTGTCACCGCTTGTCGTGACACCCAATCCGGCGCAGGGCACGACGAAGACCTTCACCGCATCCGTGCGCAACATCGCCGCACCGGTAGGAACCCAGGTGACCTTCCAAGTGACCGGAGCCAACCTCCAGACGAAGATTGCCGCGACCGACGCTTCAGGGAACGCGACTTTCAGCTATCGGGGCAATTTCGCGGGGACCGATGCGATCACTGCCAGCACTTCCGTGGGAACCGTATCGTTGACGTCGGGAACGGCGACGGTCACCTGGGGTGCCGGGGCACACGCAACATTCCTCAATATCGAGCCGTCCCCGGGGACGGCCTCGACAGCCCGCGCCGCAGCCTTAAGCGCCACGCTAAACGATGTTTCGGTCAACCCGATTGTGCCCGTCGTCGGCGCCACGATCCATTTCGCGCTTGGCGCACAGTCGTGCAACGCAATCACCAATGCATCCGGCGTGGCCGCCTGCACGCTTACGCCTGCCGTCGCGGGAAACTTCACGCTGGTTGCAAGCTATGCCGGTAGCGGCGGGTTCCTCGCGTCCTCGACATCGCAGCCGTTTGCCGTCATTCAAGCCATTTCTTCCGTGGCGCCATCGCCGCTCACGCTGGACTTCGGCAACCAGCTGCCGAACACCACCAGCGCACCGCGCGCGATCGTGCTCACCAACGCCGGAACCGCACCATCCACGATATCTTCGATAGTCGTGAGTGGTACCAATGCCGGTGATTTCGCGGTGGGTACGGGCTCCGGCGCATGCGTGGTCGCTGGCAGCATTCCCGCCAATGGGGGCACGTGCACGTTATATCTGACCTTTACACCGCCCGTCGCGGGCGCGCGCAGTGCTACGGTAACCATCACGGACAGCGTCGCCGGCATTGCCGTGCCGGTACCCTTGCTGGGCGCCGGAACGTCACCTTTGGCGCTCGTCAGCGTGGCCTCGCGCAAGACCCACGGCACGGCCGGCGTGATGGACTTGACCTTGTCGGCCAATCCCTTGTCGCCAAGCACCGAGCCGAGGACAGGCGGTACGGGTCACGCCCACACGCTGGTCTTCAAGTTCGACCAGCCGGTTACCGGAGGCAATGCCGCCGTTTCGGAAGGCACGGCAACACTGGGTGCGCCGACCTTCAGTGGGAACGAGATGACCGTGCCGCTGACAGGCGTGACCAATGCGCAATACGTGTCCGTCACGGTGAGTAACGTGACACCTGCCGGTGGCGGCGGCGTTGGCGGAGGCTCTGCGAGACTGGGCTTCCTGTTCGGTGACGTCAATCAATCCCGTCAGGTTCTGGTGTCCGATGTGGGACTGGTCAACTCGTCGCTGCTGCAACCCGTCACATCGGCCAACTTCCTGCGTGACGTCAACATCGACGGCAAGATCCTGGTTTCCGACGTGGGTCTTACCAATTCCGTGTTGCTGACGAAATTGCCCGCACCCTGAGAGACAAGCCGCGCGGGAGCGTTGGCTGGATGAACCCGTAATGATGCTGATCGCACGGTAATGGGCGCGGCGACGGAGCGCCCAAGGCGCGCCATTCGACGCCGAGCCGGGGGGCCGGCGGCTGCCCCACCGGGTCAACGGCCCGGTGGGGGATGGACGGCGCGAGACCGGTCGGCGCGCGCGGGCTATGATTCGGCTTTGGCTCGCGCGCCCCGTCCCATGACCGCCCTGAACACGTCCGCCACCGACGATCAGACGACACTGCGTCACGACGTATCGCCCATTTCTTCTGCGCTCATCGAAAGCGAACTCAGCCGCATCACCGGCAGCAAGCAGTTCCAGCGTTCACGGCGGCACCAAAAACTGCTGCGCCACCTGGTCGAGCAAGCCGTACTCGGCAATACCGGCGCGCTCAAGGAGCCGATGCTCGCCTACGAAGTCTTCAAGCGACCCATCGACGCCTTCGATCCCGCGCGCGACACGATCGTGCGCGTGGAAGCGAGGCGACTGCGCCAGCGCCTGGAGCGCTACTACGGCGGCGAAGGCCGCGATGCGACGCTCGAGATTCATCTTCCCGTCGGCAGTTACGTGCCGATGCTGCGCCGGCGCGAAAGCGCAAGCTACGGCATCACCGATCGAGCCCGTGACCTGGTGGAACGCGGCGAATACTTCCTGCGCCAGCCGCTTTCCCAGGAAGCGATGAAACTGGCGCTCGCGCGCTTCGACGAAGCGGTACGGATGTCACCCGACTACGCACTGGCCCACGTCGGCATGGGACGCGCGTGGTTCAACCTCGCGGTCGGCTGGTACAGCGAGCCCGCGGTTGCGGCCAGCCACGCGGTCGAGGCATTGCAGCGTGCGCTGATGCTGGACGCCAATCACCCGACAGCCCACGCGCTCCTGGGCGCGCTGCGGCATCAGTTTGAATTCGACTGGCCAGCGGCGCAGGCCAATTTCCAGCGCGCGACCGCACTCGCGCCACACCAGGCATTCGTGCATTCCGCCTACGGTTACCACATGCTGGTGCGCGGCATGCTCGATATGGCCGAGCGAGAACTGGCGCTGGCGCGGCGACTGGACCCGCAGTACGTGAATGCGCGCATGCACGTGGTCAATCTCAGGATTGCGCAGCATCGACTGACCGATGCGGAGATCGAGCTCGACGCGATGCGCGACATTGCGCCGGAAAACATGCCTGCGGCAGGACTGGCCGGGTTGATCGCGATGTTGCGCGGTGACGCGCAGGCGGCGCTTCGCCATTATCACCGAGCATGCGAACTCGCGCCCGACCATCCGAATGTGCAGGCGTGCCTGGCGGCGGCGCAGGGCTTTTCCGGCGACATCGCGGCCGCGGACGCCACGCTTGCGGCGATGCACGCGCGCTTTGGCGATCAATGCGTGTCGCCTTATGTGCTGGCGATCGTCGCTGCGCGCTGCGGCCGTCACGACCGGGCGCTGGCGCTTTTGGCGACGGCGATCGACACGCGCGATCCCAATGCCATGATGCTGGGAACCGATCCCAGCTTTGCGGAACTGCATGCGCGCCCCGAGTGGGCCGGATTGCTGGCAAGCCGGCAACCGCGGCCGCTGTTCTGACGTCGCAGTTGTTCGGCAACGCCGGCGATGCCGCCCCTATCCGGCGTCAGCCGCTCGCGCCCTATCTTGCTGCGTGCGCGGCCAGAATGTCCGCCACGCAGGCGGTCAACTTCTTGGCGTAGGGAATGTGCAGGAATTCATTCGGCCCGTGCGCATTCGAGTGGGGCCCCAACACACCCGTGATCAGGAACTGCGCCGCCGGAAAGTGGATTCCCAGCATCGCCATGAACGGAATCGTGCCCCCTTCGCCCATCGCAGCCGCCGGAACGCCGTAGTACTTCATCGACGCATCTTCGATCGCGCGCCCCAGCCACGGGGCCGTGGCTTGCGCGTTCCAGCCGGTTGCACCGGAATCACCGTCGAAGTGCACCGTCGCGCCATGCGGCGGGTCGTCTTCGAGCAACTGCTTGAGCGCGGCCGTGGCCGTGTCGCCGTCGACTGTCGGTGGCAGGCGCATCGAAATCTGCAACGAGGTCTTCGGCCGCAGCACATTGCCCGCGTTTGCGATCGGCGGGAGACCGTCAGCCCCGATCACCGACACCGTCGGCCGCCAGGTACGATTGAGCAAAGCTTCGGTGCGATCGGCCACCATGGGCTGCGTGCCATCGATGAACGGATATTTGCGGATGACCATGTCGCCGAGAATGTCCGCGGCCTTCTTGGCCTGTTGCGCCCTCTCGACCGGAATCGGCGCATGGAATACCGGCGGCAGCACCTTACCCGTCGCGGAGTCTTCAAGCCGATCGAGAATCCTTCGCGCAACACGAAACGACGACGGCACGATGCCGCTGGCGTCGCCCGAATGCACGCCCTCGGTCAGCACCTCGACCGTCAGCGTGCCCGCCGCCATGCCGCGCAAGGATGTCGTCGCCCAGAGGCGGTCGTAGTCTCCGCATCCGGAATCGAGTCCGACGACGAAATCCACATTGCCCATGCGTGGCGCAAGTGCGGCAAGATAGGCAGGCAAGTCGTAGCTGCCGCTCTCCTCGCACGTTTCGATCATGCCCACGCAACGTGGATGCGCGATCCCCTGCGCCTGCAAAGCGCCGAGCGCCGCCAGCGACGCGAAGATCGCGTAGCCATCGTCCGCGCCGCCGCGGCCGTACAACTTGCCGCCCTCGAGCAATGGATCCCAGGGTCCGAAACCGTCGCGCCACCCGGTCATCTCCGGCTGCTTGTCCAGGTGGCCATACATGAGCACCGTGGTACTGCCGGTTCCGGGGACGTCAAAATAAAGGAGCGGCGTGCGTCCGGGCAAGCGAATGATCTCGACGGCGAGCCCACGGACCGGTTGCCGTCGCGCCCACAATTCCGCCAGGCGGATCACGCGTTCGATGTGGCCGTTGGCGGCCCACTGCGGATCGAAATGCGGGGACTTCGCCGGGATGCGGATGTAGTCGATCAGTTGCGGGACGATCTCTTCATCCCATTGCGTCGAGATGGCGGTTTGCAGCGTCGTTGAGTCCACGAAGGGTCGATCCGGTCAGGTGCGAAGCCCGGATGATCCATTGCCGGACGAAATGTGGCAAGCCGGACTCTCGCGGCGCGCCCAGCGATGCGGGCGCAATTCGTGCAATTTTGACGTCCGGAACGATCTCACGCATATTTTGGCTTTCCGCCAGACGACGAATTGCGCCGATGATGCGGTGGATATCGGCCCTCCTGGGCCTCCTGTTGCTGTCTCACATTGCGCTGGCGATACCTCCCGGCTACCGGTACGTCGGGAGCCTCGTCGTGTCCGAAGGACGCCACGTTTATTGGTACTGGAATACGGATCTATATCAACTCGATTCTTCCGGCACCAGTTTTGTCGCCAACATGTACGCGCGCAACCTCGAATTGAATGAGGAGCGCGCATTTGTAGCCATCATCCGATGCGACAGCCGGACCTACCGGCGTGCCGATTCCAAGGATCCGTTCGACGGGATCGAACCGGGTGATCCGGTTTTCGAGGTGTGGCGCGCCGGATGCGAAGGAGGACGTGCCGTCAGCCTGGCGTTGCGAAATGAGCGCGTGAATGGCATTGCCGGGACGAACGCCGCATCGCGGCTCGATTCTCAGGTATCCCCGCAGCCAGCGTCGCCGCCATCCGCGCAACTTGCGCCTCCGTCGCCGTCCGCATCGGCACAGACTGGCGCGAGGCCCGCGCCACTCGCAAATGTTGCCGCCGCCGCGAAGCCAGGCGCGCCCGAGACGCCGGCGGCAGGCCGGACTGACGAGCGGCGCGTCGACAGTTGCGTCAGGCTGGTCGAGGGGAAAGGCTCCCAGTTCGGCGACGCGACGATCACCAACACGTGCGCATTTGCTGTGGAAGTGGCGTATTGCTACAAGGGCGGCCGATCCGGCGCTTACGATTGTCCTTCGCCGCCACGGCGGACGCGGGTGGACAGCCTGGGTCCAGGCAACACGCGCAATCTCCCGGAGTACAAGCGTGGCAGCAACAACGGCGTCGTGCTCGTTGCTTGCAAAGGTACGCTGGGCACCGTCATTCCCATGCTGAACGCGGACGGTGGCAAGACCGGTTGCAGTTGACGCTGTGCATGCGGTGTTGTCGTTCACAATGCCGATCGCATTCAAACGGCGCAGGAATATTCGTCAGCCGAGCAAAGTGGATTTTCCTACGACAATGGAATAATCTTGGGTATGTGACGGTCCGTTCGTCATGTTCACTGTTGTCGTATTCAACCTCCGGAATTCCAATGACCTTGCACCACCGGCTGTTCCTGTTGGCTTTGCTGTTCCCGCTGGCTATTGGCGCGTCGGGAGCGCAGGACTTCAAATTCTCGACCCAGGACGCGGCGGACAAGGCTGCGGACAAGGCGGAAAGCGACGCCAAGCAGAGCCGGATCGCAGCGGAACTGGCAACGCCTTGCCGAAACGATCTCAAGGGCAAGAAGATCATGATCGTGATCGGCGAAATGCAGTCGAATGGCGTAATTTTTACGCAGCAACAGAATTTCGGGATGCATTTCGAGGCGATCGACAGGCGGCTGAAGTCGTTGGGACTGCGTGTGTTCACGCCTGCGGAAATCCGTGCGCAGATCGCGCAGGCCGAAATTGACGCCTATTTCAAGAACGATCCTGATGCCGCGCTCAACGCCGCCAAGAAACTCGGCGCCAACTTCGTATTGAAGGGATTGATTACGTCGCAGGCCAACCGCAACCCGATGATGCCGGTAAACCAGGTTTCGGTCGCCATGAATTTCACGCTCACCGGCGCCGGACGCACCATATCCACCGCCGACGCGTACTCGAATTCCTACGCAGGGGCGGATGTCTCGCGGATGGCGCTCACGCTCGTCAATGAAAACGCTGATGAGGTCGTTGCCAAGCTATATGGGGATTATTGCCGAAACGCGGGACTCAATGCCGGAAAGGCCAAGTCCAAGTAGCCTGGCCCGTCTGCGCGCGCGAGTTCCGTTGACCCAATCCAAGAACCCATTCGTTATTCGCAGTTGAAACTGGAGACCGCAATGAGCAATGCCAAATTCGTCCGGTTTACCCGATGGACGCTAGCTGCAGTCGCAATGACGTCCGCCTTGCTGGCCCAGGGGCAGCCGACTTTCGGCAACCCTTCGCCAACCGCCGGGAGCACGACGTCGCAGAAGGCCAATGCCTCGGCCGATCAGGCGCTCTACAAACCGGTCGAATACACGAACGCCAGCAAGAAAGGTCCGGCGCTGGTGGTCATTCCGGGCGAGATCAAGAGCAACAACGCCACCTTCCTGCAAAAGTTCACAACCAACAACATCGCCGACTTCGGTGAAATCGAACTGTCGGCCGCCAACTTCCAGGTGCTGGAGCGCTCGAATCTCGGCCCCGTGCTGAACGAGTTCGCGCTGGCCTACAACCTGGGCGACCCGGATGCCGCACGCAAGCTCCTGAAGATCGGCAAGCTCAAGTCCACCAAGTACGTGGTCAAGTTCGACATCCTCAAGACCGAACAGGTCGCCGCTGCGCAGTCCGGCTTCGATGGGCGCGCCATCGGCAACGTGGTTGGGCTCCTTGGCGTCTTTGGCGGATCGCGCGGCGCAGCACAGGCCGGCACCGCCGGCGGAGCGGCCATCGGCTCGGTACAGACCGGCGAATCGAGCGGCGTGTGGATCATCGGCATGCGCTACAAGATCATCAACGCGGAGACGACGGAACAGGTCGCGCAGGGATACACCGAGGAGAAGATGGAAGTCGGCGCCAAGTCGACGTCGGTGCTGGGTGTTTCCGAATCGCAGCAAGGCGGCGTCTCGCTCGACACGATGGTCCAGCGCCTGGTTCAGAAGTCGGTGTGGGAAATCGACAACAAATACAAATGATCCGCTGATGGCAGAGTTCGAGAAGCTCGGCAAGTACCAGATCCGCGGCGAGCTTGGCCGCGGCGCGATGGGGATCGTCTACGAAGGCTACGATCCCAACATCGAGCGCGTCGTCGCGCTGAAAACGATTCGCGCGGACCAGCTGGCGGGGGATAACGCCGCCGACATCATCGCGCGCTTTCGCCGCGAGGCGCAGGCCGCGGGGCGCCTGTCGCATCCCAACATCGTCTCCATCTACGACTTCGGCGAGGATGCCGGTGTCTGGTACATCGCGATGGAATACATCAAGGGACGCGAGCTCAAGGACTACTTCGAGGCGGGAGAGCGATTCTCCACCGCCGACGCCGTTCGCATCCTGAAACAGATCCTTTCCGCGCTCGGCTATTCGCACAAGCTGGGCGTCATCCATCGCGACATCAAACCGGCCAATATCATCCTGCTGGCCGACGGCACGGTGAAGGTGGCGGACTTCGGCATCGCTCACGTCGAGAAATCCGAACTCACCCAACTCGGTGCCGTCCTGGGCACGCCCAGTTACATGTCTCCCGAGCAGATCCAGGGCCTGCCGATCGACGGTCGCTCCGATCTCTTCTCGGTGGGTGTGATCCTGTACCAGTTCCTGACCGGCGAGCGCCCGTTCACCGGCTCGTCGACCATCACGATGCGCAAGGTGCTGGAGGAAAATCCACTGCCGCCGTCGCGCTTCAACGTGCAGCTTTCGGGTGTAATGGACGCGGTGGTGAAAAAGGCGCTGGAAAAGCGCGCCGACGATCGATATCAATCCGCGGATGAGTTTGCGCAGGCACTGGACGCGGTCGCCAGCGCACGCAGCACCTCGTCGAGCGACCCTACGCTGATAGCCGAGCCGCCGCGTTCGGTCGCCCAGCCTGTCACGGGGGCGACGCTGGCAGGGAATCGCGATGCGGTGAAGGATGCGCGCGGCAACATTCCCGGTGCGGGCGCCGCCATCGCGGAGGCGACTCCGCCTGCCGGCCGTTCCAAGGTCCCCGCCATCGTCGTCGTCAGTCTGCTGGCGCTTGGTCTGGCCCTTTGGTTCGGATTGCAATTGCGCGACCGCGTCGCCACGCAGACGGCGCAATCGACCGCGCCTGCGCAGGCAGCACCTTCACCGGCAAATGCCGCGGCAGCGACGCCTCCCGTGACCGCTCCTACCGCTGCACAGAAGCCGGAACCCGGCAAGGTCACCATCTCCGCCGTCGGCATCATCGATCCGTCGGATCCGCGATACCAGGGCAACAAGCCACTGCAAGCCGGCGACCTGCGCGCCGATTCGCGCAGCCAGCTGGTGGAAAAGGCGCTCGGTCTCTTCGTCGAAAAGGCGTCGTTGACGAAGAACTACGATTTGCTCAGGGACAAGCTGCTGGCCAACAGCGCAAAGTATGTAACTACGGTCATCAGCGAAAGCGAGCCGCAGGTCGGCAAGGATGGGCTGATGTATGTCTCCACCGAAGCCGTCGTCGACGTGAAGGCGGTACAGAAGACACTCAACCAGATGTCCCGCGACGAGCGCATCGATTTCATCCGCGCCAGCGGCGACCCGCGGGTTTCGGTGCGTGTCGCAACGCGCGATGCCGACAATACGGGAATGCCGGCGCAGCCCTCGCCGGTCGCCGAGAACATCCTCAAGGAAAGAATCAAGTCATTCGGGTTCCGCACGTGGTCGGAAGGCGGCGCGCGGGCGGATGACGGCACCAAGGGTGCCGATTTCTCCGTCGAAGGCGAAGCCAACATCAAGAGGCTCTCGGCGCGCCTGCCGGCGTCCGGACTGGTGGTCACCAAGTACGCGCTCAATTCATGGACGATCAAGGCGATCGATCGCGAAACGGGCGAGGAAATCTACTACAACACCGCGCTGCCGACAGGCATGGGCAGCTGGGCCAGCGAGGAAGAGGCGCTCACGGCCATCGGCAACAAGATCGCGAGCGAGTTCTCGCGCGATTTATTCCTGCAGCACGTCTATGGCACCGGGCAAAAGGTGACGCTCGTCATCGAGTCTCTCCCCGATGCGGCGTCCGATGCCACGCTGACCCGGCAACTGGCCGGATTGCCTTCGGTCGTGAATATCGGCACGAGTCCGCCGGGGCGTCCGCGCGTGTATAGCCTGCAGCTGGCCGGCAGTGGGCCCGTTTCCGATCTCGTTGCCGCCGGTGTGCTGAAACCGCTCAACGCGCAATTGGGCCAGGCATGCTTCTCCGTGGGCAGCGTCGCCGGCAACAAGGTCGTCGTCGGTTTCGATCCCAAGTGCGCCGATCCCTCGATACTGTCGCGGCTGGAAACCAACCCACCGGCCGGCCTCTATGGCGCGCCCTCGGCGCGGCAGAACTCGGTGGTCAAGAACCCCGAGACGCTGAAGAAGCTGATGATCTAGTCCGGCGAGCTTCACGTTCGTTGCACGGCTCCACGTCGTTCCGGACGCGCCCGCAATGCGGGCGCGAGCCGGAATCCAGTGACGTTCCAGAGACACCGGGTTCCCGCTTTCGCGGGAACGACGACATTTAGATACGTCGTTCCGGACGTGCCCGCAACGCGGGCGCGAGCCGGAATCCAGTGACGTTCCAGAGACACTGGGTTCCCGCTTTCGCGGGAACGACGACATTTAGATACGTCGTTCCGGACGTGCCCGCAACGCGGGCGCGAGCCGGAATCCAGCGCCTTTCAGAGACACTGGGCTCCCGCTTTCGCGGGAACGACGACATTTAGATACGTCGGACGTGCCCGCAACGCGGGCGCGAGCCGGAATCAGCGACTTTCAGAGACACTGGGTTCCCGCCTTCGCGGGAACGACGACATTTAGATACGTCGTTCCGGACGTACCCGCAACGCGGGCGCGAGCCGGAATCCAGCGACTTTCAGAGACACCGGGTTCCCGCTTTCGCGGGAACGACAGTGACGTCCAAGGACACCGGGTTCCCGCTCAGTTACTCCTGAGCTGGAAGGACGACCGGGAACATCGGCCCCGCTTTGCCACTCGAAGCCCCTGCCCGCCCGTTAGCCGTACGGCACCGGTTGTGGCATACTGACCCTTGTAGCCAACAAATGAGGACCGCGATGGCAGAAATCTCGGGGGCACCCTCATCCTCGATGTATATCCGCTGGATGTCGCTGCTTGTTGTGCTGGCGAACATCGCGATCGCCGACGTGTACACCAACCTCAGCGGGCCGCCGACCTTCGCCGAAGTCGTGGCCGAATACGGCAATGCGTTCCTGCCTGCGGGTTATGCCAATGCCGTCCGTCTCACGATCCTGGGCGCATTTCTGCTGTTCTTCGCGGCCGCCTTGCGGCCGCGCAAGCGCCCCAGGCGAATCTACGACAGACTGATGATTCCCGTTGCGTTGACCAGTACGCTGGCGACGTGCTGGTTCGTGGCATTCAAGCTGGGATGGTTCGGTTTGACGGCCGGCTTGATCGCCGCCAGCGTCGTGCTGGCCGCCCTCATGTTCCTGCGCGTTGCATCGGTGTCTCCGACCAAGTACTCGCACTGGCTGCGCGTTCCTTTCAGCCTCTACTTCGGTGCGATGACCCTCGCGTTGCTGGTTGCCATTACGCAATGGCTCAATGCCAGCGGCGTGCTCAACGGAACTGCCGTGGCAACCGAAGACGTGGCGACCGCGTTCCTTGCGATTGCTGCATGGGCAGGTGGCTTCATCGCGATCCGCTACAGCGATGCCGTCTATCCGGCAGTAATTGCATCGGGTGTCGGCGCCATGTTCATCGCACAGCGTGGTTACGACCAGAACGTTGCCGCCGATGCCTTCATCGTCTGCGTTGGAATGCTGGTGGTGGTCGGCCTCGCTGCCCTGGCACTTGCACGCAAGCCGCGGCGCGACCCGAAGATCATTTCCGCGCGGCGAGGCATCCTCAGTGACCGCAGGTCGGCGGACGACGGGTGGCACGCGCTCGATGGAAACTCGTCGATTATGCGTCTCTGAATTTGAATTCGCATGCGAGTGCCATGCGCGTTGATCCAGCCTTGCCGCCTCATTTGCCTACCCACCCATCACCTTCCCGATTTTCCCGCGCGACGCGCTGGCTGTTGGTGGCGTTCGCGTTCCTGCTGGCAGGTCCGGCTTTGAATCTCGCCCTTGGACGCGCATCGGTGAGTGGCGACTGGCGTAGCGCGACGCATCGGCCCGCCGGACTTGCACCCGACGCAGCAAGCCACAAGGAAGCCGTGGTGCAGGTCTATGCCTGCCGCACGTTCGGGTGGCGCGGAGCGTTCGCCGATCACACGTGGATAGCGGCCAAAGCCGAAGGCGAGGATCACTACACGCGCTACGAAGTGATTGGCTGGTATGGCGGCGGCGGCCGATCGGTCGTCTCCGTGTCGAACCGGCAGGCGCCCGACGCGGAATGGTTTGGCGCGGCGCCGCGTCTGATCAGCGACGTGCGCGGACACGAGGCCGCCCTCATTATCGCCAAGTTGCCCCAGGTGGTTGCGACTTACCCTTATGCCGATACCTATCACGCGTGGCCCGGCCCCAACAGCAACACGTTCGTCGCCTTCGTCGGCCGCGCACTTCCAGAATTGCGCGTGACGATGCCTTCCACGGCCATCGGGAAGGATTTTGTTCCGATAACCCAATTCATTTCCACGCCGCCCAGTGGCGCCGGAATGCAGCTGTCGCTGTTCGGCCTTGTCGGCGTCATCGCGGCACCGAATGAAGGACTGGAGTTGAATGTGCTGGGTCTGGTTACTGGCATCGACTTGCGCAAGCCTGCGATGAAGTTGCCCGGGATCGGGCGCGTTCCGAGCGACACCTGACGCGCGATGCGAGCGCATCAGACCGAAGTCTGATTTGCGCCACGGTCGCCGATCGCTAATCTGACGCTCATAGCCCTCGTAACGTCGCGGGGCGCATCGATAGCGCAGGCACGCAATGACTAATCCAGACCACCCGAATTCTCACGCCGATCGAAACGATGAGGACGCCTACCTGGCGGAGATCGCGGCCGCGATGCTCCTGGCTATCGCCGAAGCCAAAGCTCGCGCTGACACAGGCGACATCGGCGCGGAGTTTCGCGAGCTCCTGAGGCACGCGATAGAGCGTTACGAATTTGTGTTGGAGGAACTGGCAAAACTGCCAGGCGCCGGCGAGTTTGCCCTCGGCGTGGCCAAGTCCTATGGCGCCAAAATTGAAGCCATGTTGGCCCTGGCGGTTGACCCTGAGGGCCACCCAGCGACGCCCTGACGACATTGCGGGACCGGACGGGGTGCGGATGTCCGCCGGCTGCGACGGGACTGGGCCGCATTCCCCAGCCACGGGACTCCGTTCCCCCGATGTTTGACTCCCCCGACGCTTGACTCCTTCAGTGCGATCGGCAATACTTCGCTATATGGTGAAGTATTCCGCATCCGGCATTGACCGCACGTTCTCAGCTCTCGCCGATCCCACGCGTCGGCATGTGCTGTTGCGCCTGAAGGATGAGCCTGGGCTTTCGGTGAGCGAGCTTGCTCGGCCGCTTTCGTTGAAGCTGCCTGGAATGATGAAACATCTCGACGTCCTGTCGGATGCGGGATTGATCACGCGGTCCAAAGCCGGACGCACGGTGTCGGTTCACCTTTCGAGCGGGCCTATGCAGGAAGCAATGGAGTGGCTCAACCGGTATGAACCCTTCTGGACCGCAAGCATCGATCGACTTGCTGCGCTTGTCGAAAAGGATGTCGAGCGATGACCAACAGCCTCCCCAGTGTGACGATTGTGCGCAGAATCAAGGCGTCGACCGCGAAGGTTTACGCGGCGCTTACAGAGCCCAGTCTAATGGTTCAGTGGTGGGGTCCCGATTCGGGGCCAACTCTCCGCGCGGAAGCGGACGTGCGCCCGGGAGGTCGCTTCAGTGTCGCCTTCCGGTTGCGCAACGGCGAAGAGTACAACCCCACGGGGATTTATCAGGAAGTGGTTCCCGAGAGGAAGCTTGTTCTCACCTGGGAATGGCCCGGAATGCCCGAACGGGAGTCGCTGGTCACCTTTCTGCTCGAGCCGTTCGAAGGCGGTACCGAACTGACGCTGATCCACGCGCAACTTCCCGATGCAGAAGCGCGCAACAGTCACGAGCAAGGTTGGAAAGGTTTCCTCAACAAGCTATCAACTTTCCTCGGAGATACCGGATGGGCGACCTGATTCTCACGACCTTCGACTGGGTTCCTGAGATGCCACGCGGCTATGTGCGAGACATACGGGTGCGTTGGGCGTTGGAAGAGGCCGGATTGCCGTATCGCGTCGAGAGCGTGCCCTTTCGCAATCGGAATGCGGAGCATTTCTCACATCAGCCATTTGGCCAGGTGCCGTGGTTGACGGACGGAGACATCTCGATCTTTGAGAGCGGCGCAATCCTGCTCCATCTGGGCGAGCTGAGCGACAAACTAATGCCAATCGAGCCGCGCGGTCGCAGCGAAGTCAAGGAATGGCTCTTCGCCGCGCTCGCATCGGTCGAGGCGGCGAGCCAGCCCTGGTCGTTCTTCAAATTCTCCGGCGAGACCGGAGAGACGCCGATGGGGAAGTTCTTTGAGGAATTCCTCAACAAGCACCGCCTCGGGCACATGGAGTCGATCCTGGCAGGACGCGAATGGCTTTCCGGCACGTTCTCCGTCGCCGACATACTCATGGCGGACGTGTTGCGCCTTGTCGATCGATTCGACGGCCTCGCGAACCATCCTGCATGTCGCAACTATGTCGCGCGCGCCACGGCCCGACCATCCTTTGTGAAGGCACACGCAGACCAGATGGCCCACTTCGCTGCAGCGGACTGACTTAGCGCTACGGCAAACCCGGCTTGGCCGCATTCCACGCCGCAACGACGTCGCGATGGGTCGGAATGTTCTGGAGGAAGCTGTTGCGCCACGCCGCGTCGGGGATGGTCGCGGCTTGGGCAAGCAGCGCGTTGACGGCGCGAGCCAGCCACTCCGCGGCGCGGGCGTCTCCGGCACCGCTCGTAGTCGCCAGTACGCGGTAGCAGGTCAGCTCGATCAATCGCGGCTCGTGCAAACCCTCCATCGCGGCTCCGCCGCCTAGTTCCGTCAGCAGCACGTCGACCTCTCGTATAGCCAACGCAGCATCGCCCTCTTCTAGCGCCACCCGCGCCAGGCCTGCGCTCGCGTCGTAGTGCCACGGACTGCCGATCTCGAGCGCCAGATCGCGCGCCTGCTGGAACGCGTCGCGGGCCGCGGCGTGCTGCCCCAGCGCAAGTTCAACATCGCCGAGCCAAAGCAGCGAATGCGACTCGCGGTCGCGCGCTCGCGTCGTCACGGCGCTGTCCAGCTGCGCGCGCGCCAGCGACAGCGCCTCAGCATTGTCGCCGCGCCAAAGTGCGAGATTGGACAGATGACCCAGCGTGACGCCTTCGACGACGCGATCGCCGTTGGCACGCAACATCCGCAGCGCCTCCTCCAGATCGCGCTGCGCATGCGCCAGCTCGCCCAGGTTCAGCCAGGTGGCACCCAGGTTCGACAGTGATATGGCCTCGTTCTGTCGGTCGCCGAGGTCGCGGTAGATGAGCAGGTTCTGCCGCGTCATTTCCAGCGCGCCCACAACGTCGCCTTTCAGATTGGCGACGATCGCCAGCGCATTGAGCAGGAACGCCTCGTTCTTGCGCAGGCCGCGCTCACGGGCTTCGGGCAGGCCCTGCTCGGCGAATGCGCTGCCGCCGTCCATATCGCCTTGCATCGCCCGCGCCACGGACAAGAGTCGAAGCGCATGCAGGCGCAGCCCATGGTTTCCCGCCTGCGTGGCGAGCGCGATGAGCTGGCGCGCGGTGCTCTCGCACGCCGGCCAGTCGGCCATGCGCATCGCCCGGTAACCGCGCCGCCAGGCGACGTAGGCATGGCATTGGCCATCGTCGATGACGTCAGCCAGTTGCTCCAGCGCCTCGATACTGGCCATCTGCTCGGTGCGTCGACCCTGCAACTCCAGCGTCTGTTCTCTCACAACAAGCAGCCGCCAACGCAGCGCGGCATCAACTTTGGCGGTGGCGTCGCTCTGTTGCTCCAGAAGGGACAGCGCTTTGTCCACATGGGCCAGTGCCGTGTCGTGCCCGAAGCGCTCGCGGGCATGCTCGGCCGCGCGGGCGTGGAACTCGGCCGCATTGGCGCTGTCGCCTGCCCGCTCGTAGTGTTCCGCGATGGTGCCTAGGAAGTCGCTCGCGCGCAGCCCCGTCAGGCTCGCCAGCCATTGCGCCACCTTGGCGTGCAACTCGCGCTTGCTACGCTTGAGCACCGTGTCGTAGGTCACCTGGTGCAGGATCTGGTGATGGAACGCGTATTCGCGCAGTTCGTCGTCGCCCATGTTCTTGGCCGCGTCGGCGCGCGGAAGCGCGAGTTCGCGCTGCACGAGATCAGGCAGCGTCCGTCGCGCGTGCGCGTCGAGCGCGATCAGCGCCTGGTCCCAGAACACCGGGCCGATCACGCTGGCTTGCTGCAGCGTGAGCTTCTCCTGCGGCGGCAGGCCGTCGAGCCGGGCCTGCAGCACGCCGGTCAGCGTTGCGGCACCTCGGTCACTAGAAGCTTGTCCGCATGCAGCGTCCATCGGCCGTGCTGCCGCTGGTACTGCCCGTGCTGATGGCGCCCTGGTCGATCAGCATCTTGACCAGCTCTTCCATGTAGAAGGGATTGCCTTCGGCACCGCCGGTGACGAGATCGCGCAGCGCGGCAGGGATCTCGGGCAGCTTCTTCAGCAGTTCGTTGGCGAGGTCGCGGCTGCGCGTCTTGTCGAGCGGCGTGAGGTCGATGCGCTGGTGCTCTGCTCCCGTGCCATGCCAGCTGGGCCGGCGCTCGAACAGCGTCGGCCGGCTGAAGGCGAGCAGCAGCAGCGGCACGTCGCGGTTGACCTCGCCGAGATAGGCGAGGAAGTCGAGGCTCTCGTTGTCGGCCCAGTGCAGGTCTTCGAGCTGCAGGACGACGGGCGCGCCATCGCTGGCGCCGACCTGCGGAACATCTGCGCCGCCGCGTGGAACGCGCGGTTGCGGATCTGCTTGGGGTCGTCGAGGATGCCCCGGATGTGGCGGCTGTCACGCCACTCGATGCCGATCAGATGACCCAGCAGATGGGCGTGGCCTTCCGCAAGATCGAGCCGTCGTCGTGCAGGAACAGCGGGATGATTCCTCGTTCCATCTTGGCCCGCGCGGCCTCGATGCTGTCGTCGTCGGCGATCTGGAAGCGCCAGGCCAGGATGTCGCGCAGCAGCCCGAACGGCTGGCCGCGGGTCTGCGGCGTGGCGCGGCCGCGGAAGAGGAAGAACGTCTCGGGGCGCGTTTCGCTCCAGGCGCTCGAATTCGTATAGCAGCCGGCTCTTGCCGATACCGGCCTCGGCCACCACGGTGACGGCCGCGAGCTTGCGCTGCTCGAACAGGCGTCCGAACGCGTGCTGCAATGCTTCGAGTTCGGCATCGCGGCCGATCATTCCGGTAGCCACGCCCTCGATGCCGCGCGTGGCCGATCGCGAAAGACCCGCGGATTGGCACGCTGGACCAGGTAGGTTGCGAGCGGCTCGTCTACACCCTTCACCATCAGTGGCGCCTGGGGCTCGACGTCGAAGATCCCGCGCACGTGGCGTAGGTGTCGTGGCTGATGCGCACAGTGCCCGCTGGCGCAGTCTGCTCCATGCGTGCGGCGATGTTGACGGCGATTGGCCGCGGATGCTGTCCTCGGCGTCGACACCGCCACCCAGCAGCACGCCGCCGGTGTGCACCCCCACGCGAACGTTGAAGCCGTCGTGCCCATGCTGGCGGTGTACTTGTGCGCCAAGCTTCCCGCCCCACGTCGAGTAGCGCGAGGCCGCGCGCACCGCGCGTTCGGGATCGTCCTCGCGTGCTTCGTCGGCCCCGAACACCGCGAGCACGTTGTCGCCGGCGTACTTCAGCACCTTCCCGCCATGGCGTTGAACGACAGTCGTGAATCGCGCAAGGGCGCCATCCATGACGTCGCTGGTCTGCTCGGGGTCGAGGCGTTGGCTCAGCGTGGTCGATCCGACGATGTCGAGGAACAGGATCGTGACCTGCTTCAGTGCCTGGGAGGGAACGTCCGCGGGCGCGTCCGCGAGTGCGGCCAGTTTGGCGCGCAGAGGAACGAGTGCAGAGTCGACGAGCGCATCGCCGAGCAGCGCGCGTTGGGCTTCGAGCCCGGCGATGGTGCCTTCGAGCTGTTTTCGCTCCCCAGACATGCGGTGAGGATATCAACTCTTGCTGACCGGGGCGAGCGCAGCGACGCACTGATATGATTGTTCGGCGAACATCCGCGCAAAGACACGACGATGCTGACCGGCCACCCTGTTTTCTGGATCTTCGTCGCCGCCGTCGCGGCGCCGCTCCTGACCGAGATTCCGGTGGGATTCAGGATTCCGGTCGTTGTGCTCGAAGTTCTGCTTGGCATCGCCATCGGTCCCCATGGCCTCGGTCTGGTGGAATTCGAAGGCTTCGTTGCCGTCATGTTCGTATTCGGAATGGCGGCAACGCTGTTCATGGCTGGCATGGAGCTCGACTTCGGGCGCATCCGCGGACGACCCTTGTCTCTGGCTGTTCGAGGTTGGCTTCTTTCCCTGGTGCTCGGGTTCTCCGTGGTGGGTATTCTTCATGTTGTACCGCATGTGGAGGCGCCCGTCATGGTGGCGGTGACGCTCGTCACCACGAGCCTGGGTGTGCTGCTACCGGTGTTTCGAGATGCGGGCCAACTCGATACGCGTTTCGGCAGCCTGTTCCTGGCTGCGGGTACGATCGGAGAGGTCGGTCCCATCGTTGTCATGTCGCTCCTGCTGTCCCAGCGATACAGCAGCTGGCAGGAAGCGGGCTTTCTCGTGATTTTTCTTGGCATCGTCGGCGTCGCGGCGGCCGTCGGCATGGGATTGCGTCCGCCGCGCATTCTGGCGATGCTCGAGCGTACGATGCATGCGAGCTCGCAGCTTCCCGTGCGCGTGTCGCTGTTGCTCATTGCGGGCCTGTTCGTCCTCGCCGAGCAATTCGGATTCGAGAGTATCTTCGGTGCGTTTGCGGCAGGAATGATTGTGGGGCTGGCAACTCGCGGAGAGTCGGGAGAGCCGATGCGCGCGAAATTGGACGCGGTGGCCTTTGGCTGGTTCTTTCCATTTTTCTTCGTCGGTACAGGCATCAAGTTCGACTTGCCGGCCTTGTTCCGCGACGTTACTACGATGATCCTCGTGCCAACGTTCCTCGTCGTTTTCTTGCTGGTCCGGGGCGTGCCGGTCTTTCTTTATCGCAAGGACCTCGCTCCGCAGGAGCGCGTTCCCTTCGTGCTCGCCTCCTCCGTGGCATCGTTGTCGATCGTCGTCGTCATCACGGAAATTGGCATGCACACCAAGACGATGAATCACGACATCGCCGCAGCGCTGGTCGGCGCGGCGTTGTTGTCCGTCATGTTGTTCCCAACGATCGCTGGCGTGCTGCTGAGCCGGAAATCGGCGCCGCAAGCGGATGCCGCCGAGACCACCTCCAATTGAATGGCCACAGCTATTCGTTAGTCAGCGCGATCAATTGCTCACTGATGCCTCTCCCCACGTAGCCACTGCGCGAACCGTAGCGCTAATGGAGCGACGGCAAGCTGTACCACGACGAATGCCAAGGCGTCCCGAGGGCGAATGCCCGCAAACGTATTCGTCGCCGCGCGCGCAAGCGTCACAGCTGGATTGGCAAACGATGTGGAAGCCGTGAACCAATAGGCAGCGGCGATGTAGGCGGCGACAAGTCCGCCAACGAGCGATGCGCCCCTGTGTCTGGCAAGGCCAATGATCAGGAGCAGCCCCGCCGTCGCGATGGCTTCGCTGGCCCATTGGTCCACGCCCGTTCGTACATGCTCGGACGCGGTAAAGAGCGGCAATGCGAACATGAGGTGTGCAAGTGCAACACCAACGAATGCGGCGGCGATCTGCACTAACACGTAGGGCGCGACATGCCGCCATGGAAAGTGCCCCCCGCTCGCCATCGCGAGCGTGACGGCAGGATTGAAGTGCGCACCGGAAATCGGCCCCAATGTGGCGATCAGTGCCCATAGGCCGCAACCAGTGGCGACGCTGTTTGCCAGCAACGCAATGGCGACGTTGCCGCCTGCCAGCCGCTCACCCATGATTCCCGAGCCCACGACTACCGCAAGCAGCAGCGCCGTACCGACGCCCTCGGCGGCAAGCTGGCGCCCGAGCGTCATGTGCGCCCGATATCTCGCACTTTCTTCTCTAAGGCGAGTCGCTCAAGCGTCGGCAGCGGCAGGCTCGCGAATAGCTCGATTCGGCGCTTGAGAATACCTGCCACCTGCGCGAACCTGTGACGCTTGGCCTCCTCGCTGCCAATGAACAACGAGGGATCTTCGACGCCCCAATGCGCGGTGATCGGCTGACCCGGCCACACGGGACAGACTTCGCCTGCTGCGTTGTCGCATACGGTGATGACGAAATCCATCGCAGGTGCGCCAGGCGCCGCGAATTCGTCCCACGCCTTGCTGCGAAGCCCATCGGTCGGCAGATTCAGGCGCGACAGCGTCTCCATGGCAAGCGGATTGGGTGCGGTGCCGGGTGTACTGCCCGCGGAGTAGGCTTGAAAGCGGCCCCTCCCAATCTCATTCAACAGGACCTCCGCCATGATGCTGCGGGCGGAATTGTGGGTGCACAGGAACAGGACGTTCATCAGCTGCAGCAGGAGGTGGCCTTTGCAACCGCTGGTGTCGGGCAGCAGGAAGACGCTGCCACGTCGCTGCGCCCGCAGGATGCAGCTTCCTCAACGGCACCATCACTTCCGAACATGGGGATCGAACCCAGCGACCGGAAGCTCTCCCACGCTATGCCTTGCGGATCGGTGACCCAGTATTTGTCCGACTTGGCGTAACAGCAATTTGCGCCCTTCTCGGGCGTGATCGCCGCGCCCGCGCTTTGCAGATTCCCGTGGATCGCTTCCAGTTCTGCATCGTCCTCGGCTTGGAGTCCAAGATGATTGATGCCCGGCGATTGTCCGCGATGAGATATGGCAAAGTTGATGCGGGGATCCTCGAGCATCCACTTCGCGTAGTCATCCTTGACCACTGAGGGTTGCGCACCAAAGACCGCTGAGTAGAAACGGATGCTTTCGTCGAGACTATTCACAGCAACATGGACATGAAAACGCTTCATGAGGCTCTCCTTTTGGTCAGGGACTTAGGGGTGCAGGCGATATCGCAGGTCGCACCACGGCAACAGTTCTCGGTCAGGTAGCTGACCAGCGCATTCATGGTCGTGAAGTTGGCCGAGTAGTAGATGAAGCGGCCATCCTGTCGTGGAGCCACGAGGCCCGCGTGGGAAAGCTCCTTCAGGTGGAACGAAAGGGTAGCGTTCGGGAGACCAACCTTGTCCGCAATCTCTCCTGCGGACAGGCCCTCCGGTCCCTGCTCAACCAATAGGCGGAACACGTCCAGTCGGGACTCCTGGGCGAGTCCCGCAAGCGCGGAGAGAGCAGCCATCTTTTTCATGTTTCCAGAATAATCGAAACGACCAACGACTGTCAACCCCCTTCCGAATGCTTTGTATCGGGCCATTCCTCTTGGTGATGAAAAACGGCCCTGAGGGCCGTAGAGAAACGATTGAACCGGAAGTCTGGCGTCCCCAGGGGACTTGGCACTATTCCCACCATCGTCGCCCGTACCTTGGCGAAGGTAGCGTAGTGATCCAGCCTACCCGGCGGTCAGAACTTCCAGTTAAGGTTAGCGGCGAGGAAGATCAGGCCGACATTGTTGAACGAACCAACCACGTCGCCGCGCCCACCCAGTGCAACGGGCGCACTGCCGAGTAATGTTCGTGTGCAAGCTTCCGCCGTACAGGTATTCGAAGCTCCATCCCCAGTTGAACGTCTTCGATTCTTCCTTTTGGCCGCCGATTCCAAAGCGCCAAGCGGCGTTGGCCGGCAGCGCCAGAGCAACGCTGTTGTTGTCCTGGAATCCCGAGTCGTAGGCAACTGCCGCCATTGAGCAGCCACGCATCTGACAACTTGTATTGCGCCCCGCCGGCGACGTGCCAGGTGTCCTTGAAGTTGAGGTGCGTGGTCAGTCCAACGGGATTGTTCGAGTCGACCCCGACGTCCACCTGCCCGAACTTCGACCATTGCTGCCAACCGACGCTGCCCAGGACGGCCCAACGCGGATCAGATCTCGCGATAGAAGCTGGCATTCACGCCCTGAGGGACCGTGACGCCGAGGTCGACGTCCGCATCCAGAAATCCACGCGAAGCAAGCAGCGCACGGATCCCAGGTGCCAGGCCATCCCACTGCGTCTGCGCACGAAAATTCAGTTTGACCGGTGAGTTGTAGGT
This sequence comes from uncultured beta proteobacterium, assembly GCA_963755545.1. Lineage (GTDB taxonomy): Bacteria > Pseudomonadota > Gammaproteobacteria > Burkholderiales > Casimicrobiaceae > VBCG01. The sequence continues at coordinate 43,688 of CAVWKH010000005.1, forward strand.
AACGCCGAAGCGCGTGCCTTGATCCATTTCGTAGAGGAGCCCAAGGTTCGCTCCGAAGCCCCAGGTGTTGTCGTCAAGCGAAAGGCTGCCGTCGGGGCCGATGATGTTGTTGATGGCCACCACATTCTTGAGCTTGCCGTACATGGCGTTGAGGCTCGCCCCCAGCGAGAGATTCTCGTTGATGCGCCAGGCGGCCGACGGAAGGATCGATACGCCGAGCAGCGTTCCTTCCTGCGCGCGATACCGGCCAACCCAGCCCGAGTCGTACTTCACTGCCGATCCGAAATTGCCGGTGACTGCCACGCCGACTTTGATGTCCGGGGAGACGCTGTGGGAATAGAACATGCCGCCGCCGGGGAACCATCCGACCGGATTGCCGCCGTCGTTGCTGCCGAGGGCCGGAGTGGTTCCGTCCCCGATCGAAAATCCGAGGTCGGCATGGAGCAGTCTGCGCGCCGAGCGTAAGCTGGTCGCCGGCGAGCCGCGTCATTCCGGCGGGATTGGTGAAGACCGTCGACGCATCCTGCGCGCGCGCCGAATAGCCCGCCGACGCAAGGCCGACATCCGCGGTACCGACCTCGTAGAGGCTGATGCCACCAGCGCCTGCAGTATGCCAGGCCAGGGTGCCGGTGCCGAATGCAGCAATGGCCAGCGCGAGTTTCAGGTTTCGTTTGTCCATCGTCTCGTCGACTCCAATGAAAGAGGGCCGCAGAGAACTTCCGCTGCGAGGAAGTCTGGAATGCGGTTCTCGTTGACCTGACGCGGTCAGTCGCCCGCTGCGTCCGGCGGCGCCAGGTCGGGCATCTCGAAAGGCTTCAGACCTCCCGACGGAATCTTCGGGGCCGTTCCAGGCAGGATCTCGAAATTGGGCGCGAACGACACGAGGATGCTCCGCAACTGATCGAATCCCTTGCGGTCGCCGTCGAACTTCGCCTTGCCGACCTTGATCAGGTCGTCGAACGTGGCGGCACCCATCATCACCAGCTCGAGGTCCGCGCGCTTCAGCGTTATGGTGAGATCAGGACTCTTTGCTTGCTCTCCCTTGATATTGGTGAGTGTCGCGTTGCTCATCTCGACCAGGTACTTCTCGCCGTTGTCCGGCGTAACGAGGTTGATGGTGAAGCGCATGCCATCGGCCTTGCGCGGGTCCATGCTGATGGCGATAAAGTCGAGCCAGTTCTCGGTCGACATGGCCTTGATCATGTCCGGTCCGGATGACCTCGCGGGCGTGCCGCCGGGAAGCCCATTTCGCAACTCGTAGGCGCCCTGGAGGAAGATGTTGCGCAGCGTCGGGCTTTCCTTCTGGTAACCCAGTTGCTCATAGGCGTCCGCCAGCAGGTCCTTGGCAGGCTGGTTCCTAGGCTGCGCGAACACCACCTTGTTCAGAATCTCCGACGCCTCGAGGTATTTGCCCTGACCGATCAACTCCTTGCCTTTGGCCATGATCTTGTCCGCGCCGCCCATCATCTCGACGTAGAGCGGTGCCGAGTCCTTGGGCGACAGCGGCGTGATGTTCACGGGATTGCCGTCCCAGTAGCCTAAGAAGCGGTTGATGACGCCGCGGCTGTTATGTTGTTCCGACCCATGGTAGCTGTGCGCGGGCCATTGCTGCCACAGGCTCGGCGGCAGTTGATACACGTTCTGGATTTCATTGATCGTGACGCCGAGGTTGGCGTAGTGCAGCGACTGGTTGTTGAGGTTGGCGTAGGTGTCACGCTGGACCCGCATCACTTCCTGAATTCGAGCATTGCCCCAGCGCGGCCAGCTGTGGGAAGCGAACATGACCTCGGCGTCCTGGCCGAAGCGGTACAGCGCGACGTTGATCTGCTTGGACCAGTTCAGCGCATTGCGCACCGGAGCGCCGCGCGGCGTGTAAATGTTGTGGATGGTGCCGGTGATGTTCTCCGCCGCCCAGAACGCCTTGAACTGCGGGAACCACGTGTTCATCTCGACCGGGGCCTCGGTGTCCGGCGTGTTTTGGAACACCATCTTCACGCCGTCGATCGTCACCTCCTCGAAGTCCTTCCTGATGATCAGGTTGGGTGCGATCAGTCCGACATTGCCGTTGGCCACGTTCTTGCCGATCGACTGGTCGGCGTGACCAAATGGATCGCGCGGAAGCAGCACGGCGTACGAATATTGCGTGCGCCGCGACATGGCATTTCCGGAAAACACGTTCTCCTCGATCGCGGCCTGCATGAAGCCTTCGGGCGCGATCACCTTGACCTTGCCACTGATCACGTCAGCCTCATCGACCACGCCGCGCACACCGCCGAAGTGATCGACATGGGAGTGCGAATACACGACGCCCAGGACTGGCCGCTTCCCCAGCTTTTCATTGATGAACGCGAGCGCAGCCCGCGCGGTTTCCTTGGCCGTCAACGGGTCGAAGACGATCCAGCCGGTATCGCCCTTGATGAAGCTGATGTTGGCCAGGTCGAAACCGCGCACCTGGTAGATCCGCCCAGGGACGACCTCGTAGAGACCATAGGCCATGTTCAGCACGGCTTGCCGCTGCAACGACGGATGGATACTCGGGAAGTCATTCCCTTGCAACAGCCACTGATAGCTGCCCATGTCCCACGCTACGTTGCCGGCGTCGGCCATAATTTTCTTGAACGGCGGCTCGCCGATGAAGCCCTTCTTGGCCTCGTCAAAGTCCCGCTTGTCCGCCAACGGCAGGGTGGCAGAGATGCCTTTGCGCAGTTCGATCGTGTAGGTCGAAGGCATGGTGCCCTTGGGATCGAAATGGCTCGGCGTGGCCGGCATCCCTTGCGCGTGCGCAGCACCCGCACCAAGGGTCAAAGTCCCGGTAAACGCGACAGCGGCGCCTGCTGCGGTAATCATTCCGGCCAAAGTTCGCGTGATTTTCATCGTGTAACTCCAAGGAGAGAGATTGGGTCGCACGCCAAGTCCCACACACGCGCCCCGCGGCATTCTATGCTAGTTGGACGTTGCCAATTAGTTTTTGACCTTGGTCAACGAAGAGCCATCGGTCCGCCACGCCCGAAGTGCGGGATAAGCCACGTTACAGGGGCGGGAGTTGCCTATTCACGTGGAGGCTCAGCGCCTTTTCATCGGCAAACCTCACGCAGCCCGGCGCGCGCCAGAGACGTTCTGGGGGAATATCGGGCGGCGTAGCACGGTCCTCTCTTCATTGCTTCGACTTGCCGGGCTGGAACGCCGGGTCACCCATTTGCCAAAGAAAGAATGACCAGACATCGGCGACCACCGCCGCTTGCTGTGCATCGGTTGCGCCGACACCATGGCCACCGTCGAAATCAACGCGCAACAGGACCGGCTTGCCTGAACTGCTCGCCGCCTGCAGCCGCGCCGCGAATTTGCCAGGCTGCCACGGCGATACGCGGGGATCGTTTGCCCCCGTCGTAAGAATGACGGCGGGGTATGCGGTGCCGTCTAACACGCGGTGATAGGGGCTGTTGGAAAGCATTGCAAGAAATTGATATTTGCGCCTCACGGTCCCGAATTCGGGCACATTGGCTGGACCGGTCGGCTGCAATTCAGAGCGCAGCAAATCGGCTTCACCCACATTGTGCTGGGCCGCGGCAAAAAGCTCGGGCCGTTCGGTGATCGCGCCACCGATGGTGATGCCGCCCGCGCTGCTGCCGGTACCCGCCAGCTTGGCCGGTGTCGTGTAACCGCGCTCAACCAGGTAGTCCGCACAGGCGACGAAATCGAGGATCGTATTGGACTTGGTGAGGATCTGGCCAGCTTTGTGCCATTCCTCGCCGTATTCGCCGCCACCGCGTACGTGTGCCACCGCGTAGATGCCACCGCGTTCGAGCCATGCCAGCAGCTTAGGATCAAAGCGCGGCTCACTGGCGAATCCGTATGCGCCATAGCCGGTGAGGATCGTCGGATTGCTTCCATCGAGCGCGACGCCTTTGCGCGCGAGGACCGTCAGCGGCACCTGCACGCCGTCGTGGCTTGCGACCAGCAATCGCGTGACCGCAAAGTTGCCAAAATCGGCATGGGCAGGCGGAAGCAGGCGCGTGTCATGAAACCCCTGGTTCGTCACCTCCAGAATTTGTGGAGATTGGGTCCAGCCCTCCAGCTTGAGAAGGAAACCATCACGCCGCGGATCGGACGCCATCTCGCGCACGCTGCCATCGAACGGCAGTGCGACAGGCGCAACGGGGCCGCGACGGTAAGCGACGCGAAAGATTCTTCCGACACCTGCATCGAGTCCGCTGATGTACAACGCGTCGCGCGCAACCACGGCATCCCCGAGCACGGCGCTACCACCCGGCACTACCGATTCCGGTTCGCTACCGGGTCGCGACAGGTCGATGCGCAGCACCTTGTTGCGCGGCGCCGCATCGTGGCTCAGCACATAGAGATCCTTGCCATGCAGGTAACCGCGGAACCACTGCGCCTCACCGCCGGCGAGAAGGCGCCATTGCGCCTTGCCGGCGACGAGGTCCGTCAACCGCGCGCTGTAGAAGCGGCGCTCATTGGCGACCCCCGGAACAACGACCGCCACCACGAACTCGGAATCGGGGGCCGTGCGCAGATAGGTGTAGTCGTGGGTGTCGAGGTGGATGTCGGGGTGCACACCATAACCCCACAGCGCGGGATCACGCCCCGGGTCGCGGCCAAGTTCGTGTAGGTATAGGCGCGATTTGTCGTAGCGTTCGCCGTCAGGCGTGCGCTCGTAAAAGAAGCGGCGATTGTCGGCCAGCCAGACTATCGTCCAAGCGCCGTTGATGCCGGTTCGGTCGATGTTCTCAGAGAGCCACTGGGAAGTCTTAACGTCGAGCACGCGCAGGACGCTGTCCTCGGACCCTCCTTGCGACAGCCCAAGGGCAATTTTGCTTCCATCTGGCGACGCTTTGAACCAGTCTACAGCCACGCGTTTGCCGTCACGCTCCAACGTTACCGGGTCGACGAGCACACGCCGTTCACCATTGCGGCGGTCTTCGACCATTAGCCGTCGACGAGGATGTCCGGGATCACTGGCAAGGTAGAACAATAGATTGCCATTGGGCTGCAAGTCGCGAATATTCGGGCTTTGCTGCGCCAGTTCGAGCACGCGTTCGCGCATGCGGGCGCGGCCGTCAAGCTGGGCAAGCACTTGTTCCGTGAACGCGTTTTGCGTCCGCAGCCAAGCTTGAAATTCCGTCGACTTGCTGTCTTCCATCCAGCGATACGGATCGCTGATCTGGACCCCGAAATAGCTGTCTACGACGGGAATGGACGGCGTCGGCGGCAGCGCTGCGGCGCCAGCGTCGACCGTGAACCTGGCAACGATCATCATCACTAGCCAACGAGTGGCAACGGCAGCAGGGGTCGCGCTCAATCGACTGTCTCCGCCAAGACGAGCTCCATCGCCTGCTCGAGCGCTAAGAAACGTGACTGTTCCTGTCGGAAGAACGGGGTCAGCGCTATTTGTCTTAGTCACAGGGGAAACGCCGGAATAGTCTTGGAGTCGCATTCTGCGGACCGCCAGTCGCGTTGGCAACCGACGGCAATTACGCAAGCCGAGGAGAATCGTTCAGGAGAATCGTTCCGCGGTCGCAACGGACGACGACGATGCAGGTCCCGAGCGCGAAGACTGCGCTGACGGGGATGCTCGACCGTCCCCTGTTGAATCCAAGGCCGCAGGAAGTCAGTCGCCAATACCTGGCCGCGCCGCGCAAGCGATTGCTCGCTTTGGCCGGCGCGCGGTACGCTGAGCGTATGCCCGGACACACAGGTGGACATCATGGCCAACGCGCAAGTAAACATATTCGCGGTTCTGGTGACAAATGGGCAGCGCCTCGTCGCAATGAGCGGCATCGGCCTTCATGTTTTTACAACCGCAACTGCATACCAACTGGCGGAACCTGGTATGGGGCGGTATTTTCTGACTGTGGCGGCTTTTGCGTATCCGCTGATTGCCGAGGCGGTCGTTGCGTATTACGCGTGGCAGGCCTCGGGATCAAAGATCAATGGCTATTCGATTTGGCTGGTTGCCTGGATCCTTCTCCTTTTAATTGTTGTTGGTCTCGCCGCCATTGGCAAACGGCTCCAAAAAAATTGACACGTCGCAATTGCCTACCGGAAATTGATGGCGGACGTCATTCGGGGAATTTGATGGCCGCCCTGCCTGCGACCCGTTATGAACCACCCAGCAGGAACTGGCGCATGGCAAGCACGACACGCGCCTGCTCGTTGAGATAGAAGTAATGCGACGCGTTGGGAAGCGTGTGGACCACGGGCGCGGGTCTGCCGGCATGCGGGGTGCCGAAAGCATGAATCGTGTCGGCGTACCACTGCACGATGGCGGGCCACGCGGCGTCGAACGCCGCCTTCTCCGGGTCGTCGAGATACCAGTAGTAGGGCAACCGGGCATTCACCGAAGGCATGCCGAAAATTCCGAGCCGCGGCACCGTGACCTTCGTCCAATCCACCGGCGGGTTCTGCGGGTCCTGCACACCATGCAGGATTGCCTCGGGAACCCACGACGGCGTCGTGCTGCCGTCAATGCCTCCATCGTGGTCGAACTTGACGCCGATGCAGACCGCCGCCGCGGGCCTTAGCGTGTCGTCGAAGCGCTGGCTCGCGGCCTGGTAGTACTGCAGCGAGTCCCCGTCCGCCGCCGTGTAGGGCGCAGGCGGTATATCGGTCAGCTGGAAGCGCCGCGACAAGTCGTACGCGTCGAGGTACACCAGGGCGTCCACGCGGTCTGGATGGTTAAGCGCGAGGGCAGTCAACTCGGATCCCGCCACCGAGTGGCCCACGAACACGGCACGCTCGATGCCCAATGCATTGAGGACCGCGATGTCGTCCCGCGCCCGCGTCGCCACATCGTAACCGGTCCTGGCGCGCGAAGACGGCAGGTACCCGCGCCGAGTGATCCCGATAACGTGGAACTCGCCCGTGAACTGGAAGGCAAACTGGTCGTAGACGTGCGCGTTGTCGCCAAGCCCGGTCAGCAGGACCATCGTGCGTCCCTTGCCCTTGCCGCCCCAGTCGAGCACCTGCACGCTCGCGTCGCGGTCGATCCGAACGAAGCTCTCCTCATGCGGCGTGCCGTCGAGGCATGCCGGCGATAGCCGTCCGGGTTTGCCAGCATGCGATGGTTCAGCAGCGACGAAGGACGTTCCTGTGAGCAGGACGGCCAATCCAAGGGTGAATGCCGAAATCAGATTCATGTCGCGCTCCCGGTTGCGTTGCCGTGGTTTAAAAGATATACTCCGTATATATCTTAAAGCCCATTCTGGCACAAAGCAATACCTTATATGTCTCTTTTTACGCACCAAGCGTTCCGGGTGAATCCATGCGGCTGACCGTATTCACGGACTACGGACTTCGCGTCCTGATGGTGCTGGCTTCGCGCGGCGAAGCACTGGTCACCATCGCCGACATCGCGACGGCATTCGGCATCTCCCAGGCCCACCTCATGAAGGTGACGCACGTACTCGGCCAGACCGACTGGGTGGAGACGGTGCGAGGGCGCAACGGCGGCATGCGGCTGACCGGCAACCCGCGCACCCTCAAGCTCGACGTGATCGTGAGGAGGCTGGAGGCCGACTTCGCCCTGGTCGAGTGCCTTGGCGAGAACAATCGGTGCGTGCTCACCGGCGCGTGCGCACTGGAGCACGCGATGGTCCGCGCGGCGGAGGCCTTTTTTCGCGAGCTCGGTCGCTACTCGCTCGCCGATCTCGTGTCAGGCAGCCCCGGACTCGACACGCTCGACCTGTGGCAGCCGCTCACGCGGCGGGCAAAGCCTTCGTCGTAGGTCGCCGCACCTCACCCACCCACTTCGATATCGCGCGGTCGCCAGGACTTGTCGAAAAAGGGCTCCAGCGGGCTGGCCTTAATGACCCGACAGAACAAAGGATTTCCTGACGACCATCCTCGACCGGGTCAAGCTGGACCCGGATGCGGCGACGCATGCGACTGTGCTATCGAATCCCACTTCGCAGTGGGAATAAGGTGGCGTCCCCAGCGGGATTCGAACCCGCGTACCTACCGTGAAAGGGTAGTGTCCTAGGCCTCTAGACGATGGGGACTAGCATTGCTGCAGCCCCAACTTCAGGCTGATTTTGCTCATTTAACACTGTGTCGTTGGTGGAGGTAAGCGGGATCGAACCGCTGACCTCTTGCATGCCATGCAAGCGCTCTCCCAGCTGAGCTATACCCCCACGGACAGCCTGAAATTATAGCTTTTCGGCGCATTGTTGGCAAACCGGGCATATGTGCAGGTCTCCCCGCGCTGCGAGTCGGCTATGATCGCTGCCCATGGTGCCGCCACCCTCGCTGCCCTCGCCGTCCGCGTCCGCACCCGGGCCTTCCCTCGCCGAGCGCGTGATCTTCATCACGGGCGCCACCGGCGGGCTCGGCGCACCGCTGGCGCGCGCGTGCGCGGCACAGGGCGCCACGGTGATCCTGCACGGTCGCATCGAACGCAAGCTCGACGCTCTCTACGACGAAATCCTGGCGGCAGGCCATCCTGAACCCGTGATCCTTCCCCTGGACCTGGCCAAGGCGGAAGCGTCGGACTTCGCTAACGTCGAGAGCGCGTTGCGCGCTCAATTGGGGCGGCTCGATGGCCTGGTTCATACCGCCGCGCTGCTGGGTTCGCTGGGGCCAATCGAGCACCAGTCGTTCGACAGTTGGGTGTCCCTGCTGCGCGTCAATGTGGCGGCGCCGATGGGGCTCACGCGCGCGCTGATGCCGCTGCTCAATGTCGCGTCGGATGCATCAGTGGTATTTACTCTCGACAATCGCGGTGAGCAACCGCGCGCCTACTGGGGCGGCTATGCCGTGACCAAGGCCGGCGTGGCCACGCTGGCGCGCGAACTTGCCGACGAGTGGGAAAACCGCGCAAACCTGCGCATCAATGCAGTGGTTCCGGGACCGATACGCTCGCCGCTACGCAATCAGTCGCATCCGGGTGAAGACCGCGCCTCACTGCCGACGCCGGAATCGCTGGTTCCGCTGTATCTGCACCTGCTGGCGGGACAGACCAAGGCGGACAGCGGCGTGCTGCTCGACGCTCAAGCCTGGCTTGCCGACGCGTCCTGCACCTCGGCGCTGCGCGCATAGCGCAGCATCACGCGCAACCGGCGAAAGTCATCTGCCGGCAACATGTCGGGCAGAATAAGTATTGTGCGCGACCAGCGCTTGGCATCCGGCCGCCAGACGATGGTGGTGAGCCACGCATCGACGCAAGTGGCCGCGCGGACGTGGCCGGCGATCAGGCGGCCATCGCCCATGCACGCGACCAGAATCAAGTCGGGCGCGAGCCTGACTTCCTTGACGGCAAAGCGGCTGCGATGCAATGCGTCGATCTGGAACGCCCAACCGGCCCACGCAACGACGGCCACGGCGATGCTGGATTGCAATGGCGGATCGCACAGGCATCGCGATCGTCAACGCGAGTGTGGCCACCGCGAGAACGCCGATGCCCGTACCGGCGATGCGGGACGGCGAAAGCACCACGTGGACTGACGGCGGAATGCGCATGCGAGAGATTTCATCGCAGCGCCTTGCACCTCGCCATTGGCCGGACGGATGAGGCCGGTACTGCGCAACGCCGGCAGGCCATAACGGCGGCCCTACCGGCCCGAATCACCGTCAGGCTGTCTTGCCGCCCGCTAGCGCCATCCACGTCTCCACGACGGTATCGGGATTGAGCGAGATGCTCTCGATGCCCTGCTCCACCAGCCATTGCGCGAGGTCGGGATGGTCGGACGGCCCTTGGCCACAGATACCGCAGTAGCGGTCGTGCTTGCGGCACGCGTTGATGGCCATCGACAGCATCGCCTTGACCGCGCCATCGCGTTCGTCGAACGTTGCCGCAATCGGCCCGCCCGAGTCGCGGTCCACGCCCAGCGTCAACTGCGTCATGTCGTTGGAGCCAATCGAGAAGCCGTCGAAATGGGCGAGAAACGCCTCGGCCTGCACGGCATTGGAAGGCAGCTCGCACATCATGATCACGCGCAAGCCGTTGTCGCCGCGCTTCAGGCCGTTGTTTGCGAGCAGCGCGATGACTTTCTCGGCCTCCGTCAGCGTGCGCACAAAGGGGATCATCAGCTCGACATTGGTAAAGCCCATGTCGTCGCGGACGCGCTTCATCGCCTCGCATTCCAGCTTGAAGCAATCGTAGAACTCGGGGGCGATGTAACGCGATGCCCCGCGAAACCCCAGCATCGGATTTTCCTCGTGCGGCTCGTAGCGCTTGCCGCCGAGCAGATTCATGTATTCGTTGGACTTGAAGTCCGACAGTCGCACGATCACTTTCTTGGGGTAGAACGCAGCGGCAATGGTCGATACGCCCTCGACGATTTTCTGGATGTAGAACTCGGTCGGGCTGGCGTAGCCGCCGATGCGCGCTTCAATCTCGCGCTTCAGGTCCCCCGGCTGGCGGTCGAACTCGAGCAGCGCCTTGGGGTGAATGCCGACGTTGCGGGCGATGATGAATTCCAGTCGCGCGAGGCCGACGCCCTCGTTGGGCAGGCGTTGGAACTCGAACGCGAGTTCCGGGTTGCCGACGTTCATCATGATCTTGGTCGGCGATGGCGGCATTTTGTCGAGTTGAACGTCGATGATCTCGATGGGCAGCAGCCCCGTGTAGACGTGACCGGTATCGCCTTCGGCGCACGACACCGTGACGGCATCGCCTTCAGAAAGTACCTGCGTGGCGTCGCCACAGCCGACAACCGCGGGAATGCCCAGCTCCCGGGCGATGATGGCCGCATGGCACGTGCGGCCGCCGCGATTGGTGACGATGGCCGCCGCCCGTTTCATCACCGGCTCCCAGTCCGGATCGGTCATGTCCGTCACCAGCACATCGCCGGCCTTGACGCGGTCCATTTCGGCGGAAGACTTGATGAGCCGCACCTGGCCCTGTCCGATCTTTTGCCCGATGGCGCGACCGGCCGCGAGGACCTGGGATTTTTCCTTGAGACGGAAGCGGCGCAGACGTTCCGCTGCGTCTTCCTGCGACTTCACGGTCTCGGGTCGCGCCTGCAGGATGTAGAGCTTGCCGTCCCTGCCGTCCCGCCCCCACTCGATGTCCATCGGGCGGCCATAGTGCTTCTCGATGAGAACCGCGAAGCGCGCCAGTTCGTGGACTTCCTCGTCGGTGACCGAAAAACGCAGCCGCTCGGGCTCGGGCACTTCTACCGTGACCGTGGATTTGCCGGCGCGCTGCGAGTCCGTGAACGTCATGCGCAGCGCTTTCGTGCCGAGCGTCTTGCGCAGCAGCGCGGGCCGCCCTGCGGCGAGGTTGGGCTTGTAGACGTAGAACTCGTCCGGGTTCACCGCCCCCTGCACTACCGTTTCGCCCAGGCCATAGGCCGAGGTGATGAAGACCACCTTGTCGAATCCCGACTCCGTGTCGATCGTGAACATGACGCCGGCCGCGCCCAGGTCGCTGCGCACCATGCGCTGGACGCCCGCGGACAGCGCGACGTCGGCGTGCGCAAAGCCTTTGTGCACGCGGTAGGCTATTGCCCGGTCGTTATAGAGCGAGGAAAATACCTCTTTAATTGCATGAAAGACGTTATCTAAGCCATTGATATTTAAAAATGTCTCTTGTTGACCGGCGAAGGAAGCGTCGGGCAGATCCTCTGCGGTGGCCGACGACCGAACGGCGAACGTAGCCGCTGGCGATTCGCCGGTGAGCGTCGTGTAGGCGTCCCGGATTTCTGCTTCGAGTGCTGGCGGTAGCGGTGCGGCGACGAGCCAGGACCGGATTTCTCCGCCCGCCCGGGCCAGTTCGGCCACATCCTCGATGTCGAGCGCCGCCAGGCGGGCTGCAATGCGGCCGGCCAGCCCCTCGTGGTCCAGGAACTCCCGATACGCAGCCGCGGTCGTGGCAAAGCCGCCCGGAACACGTATCCCCGCGTGGGCGAGCTGGCTGATCATTTCGCCGAGCGAGGCGTTCTTGCCGCCGACCTGCTCGACGTCGGTCATGCGCAAACGCTCGAAGGGAACCACCCGGGCCTCACTCATCCACATGCTCCAGTTCATGCGTTGCACATCGAATCCGCCGCGATCGTGCTGCGACGCGGCAATCCGTCGCGAACGTGCTGCGACGCGGCATTTCAGCGCGAAATCGTCGCATTTTACCTTGACGCTGGAGGCCGGCGCGACATGTTGCATTGCGCAAGACCGCGTCGGCCGACAAACCGGTCGCACAACTCCACGTCGTTCCGGACGCGTCCGCAACGCGGGCGCGATCCGGAATCCAGTGACGTTCAAAGACGCTGGGTTCCCGCTTTCGCGGGAACGACGACGGCCGATATCTTCGCGGGAACGACGACCGCAGATATCTTCGTGGGAACGACGACGACATGCAGAAATGCAACGCGGCCGCACGATGGCGGCCGCATGCGTAGTGCGGGCACTGCTTGTCGCTGTTCTTACGCCGGGCGATGACCTTCAGGTGAGCTGACGGCTTCTTCCGGCTCGAGGAATTCGGCGCCCGCGAGGTCTCCATCGACCATTCCCGATGTCAAATTGATATTGCTGTCGGGAGCGGGCTTGTGCCGGCTTTTCACGGCGCGGCGCAGTGTGCGATACAGATCGGGGTGCGATTCCTTGAGGTAACTGATGATCTCGAAGTCGACGCGCTTGACTTGGGAGAGGTCCAGTTGCTCGACGTGGACAAGCCGCAGCAGTTCCTTGACCGGACGCGGCATGTCGCGGCCGCTCTCATACCGAGAGCCGCCACTCTGGGTGACACCGATCTGCGTCCAGAATTGCTCCTGGTTCATGCCGAGCCGCCGCCTGATTTCGCGGGGATTGAGGACGCGGTCGAGAAGTTTCACAGGTCGCGGACCTTTATACGCGTTGAGTGCCGACGTCGCAGTGTGAACTAGATTCGTCCGCGACGCTATACCAATGGCATATTTTTCACCGATTTCTGGTGATTGCGCAAGTCAATCCGGACAAACGGCGCCAAACGTCCGTAACTTGTGGTTGCGCCGCCACGTGCAGGCGGCACTTGCACCCAAGTCTACGCCAACCCGCGCGAAGCGAGATAGTCCTCGTAATTGCCGGTGAAATGGACCGGCCGGCCGGCGCCGAGCTCCAGCACTTCGGTGGCCAGCGCCGACACGAACTGGCGGTCGTGGGAGACGAGGATCAACGTCCCTTGGTAGAGTTCCAGCGCCAATTGCAGCGATTCGATCGATTCCATGTCCATGTGGTTGGTCGGCTCGTCCAGCACCAAGACATTGGTCCGCTGCAGCATCAGCTTGCCGAACAACATGCGACCCCGCTCGCCGCCGGAGAGCACGCGCACCGATTTCTGCGTTTCATCGCCGGAAAACAGGAGCCGCCCCAGCGTCGCGCGCACGATCTGCTCGTCGTCTCCTGGCTGCATCCAGCGCGCCATCCAGTCGAGCAGGTTCATTTCCTGCTCGAAATCCGCCGTCTGGTCCTGGGGGTAATAGCCGATCGTGGCGCGTTCCGCCCATTTCACGGTGCCGCGATCCGGAGTCAAGCCGTCCTTTGCGTGCGGGCCGACCAGCGTGCGCAACAGCGTGGTCTTTCCGGCGCCATTGGGGCCGATGATGGCCAGGCGCTGCCCTGCCGCCAGCGTGAGAGACAGGTTGTCGATGAGCGGATTGGCCATGCCCGGCCAACTCTTCGTGAGGCCGTCGATCTCGACGGCATGCCGGTGCAGCTTCTGCTTGGGATCGTAGTCGAAGCGGATGTACGGATTCTGCCGCGACGAAGGCTTTACGTCGTCGGGCTTCAACTTCTCGATCATCTTGATGCGCGACGTCGCCTGCTTGGAACGCGCCTTGTTGGCAGAGAAGCGGCGCACGAAATCCTGCAGCTCGACAATGCGATCCTTGGCTTTGCTGTTGGCCGACAGGAGCCGCTCGCGCGCCTGCGTGGACGCGATCATGTAGTCGTCGTAGTTGCCCGGATAGACGCGCAGCGTGCCGAAGTCGAGGTCCGCCATATGCGTGCACACGCTGTTCAGGAAGTGCCGGTCGTGGGAGATGATGATCATCGTCGAGTTGCGCGCGTTGATCACGTCCTCGAGCCAGCGGATGGTGTTGATGTCGAGGTGGTTGGTCGGCTCGTCCAGCAGCAGGATGTCGGGATTGGCGAACAGCGCCTGCGCCAGCAGCACACGCAGCTTCCAGCCCGGCGCCACCGCGCTCATCGTCCCTTCGTGCTGATCCGTGGGAATTCCCAGGCCGAGAAGCAACTCTCCGGCGCGCGCTTCCGCCGTGTAGCCATCCAGTTCCGCGTAGTGCGCTTCCAAGTCGGCAGCGCGCACATAGTCTTCCTCGCTGGCGTCGGGATTCGCGTAGATCGCGTCGCGTTCGTTCTTGGTTTCCCAGAGTTCCGCGTGTCCCATCAGCACCACGTCGAGGACGCGCTCGTCTTCATACTCGAACTGGTCCTGGCGCAGCTTGCCCAGGCGCTCGCCCAGGTCCACCGCCACATTGCCGTTCGACGCCTCGAGGTCGCCGCCCAGGATTTTCATCAGCGTGGACTTGCCACAGCCGTTGGCGCCGATCAGTCCATAGCGATTGCCGTCGCCGAACTTGATCGAGACATTTTCGAACAATGGCTTGGCACCGAACTGGATGGCGAGGTTTGCAGCAGTGAGCATGGTGTGGAGGCTTGCGAGGTTGGGCGCTGTTTGCCCGACGTGCGTCGGGGAAACCCTCTATTCTGCTAGAATCAACAACTTATCTCAAGTTTTATGACGGCAGCCGCGACGCGAGCCGCCATCGATGATCCCTGCAGCCATGCCTCATTACGATCTTCATTGCCACTCCACCTTCTCGGATGGTCTGCTCACGCCGGACGCCGTCGTGCGCCGCGCCGCACAGCGCGGCGTGGATGTGCTGGCGCTGACCGACCATGACGACACCGGCGGACTGCACGAGGCGGCAGCGACGGCCCGCGAGGTGGGCATCGAGTTCGTCTGCGGCGCGGAACTGTCGGTCAGCTGGGAAGCCCAGACGCTGCACATCCTCGGGCTGAATATCGACGCGGCCGACCCGGCACTGGAAGCGGGCCTGGCGAGCATTCGCACCGGCCGGGATGCGCGGGCCCACAGGATTGCGGAAGGCCTGGCTGCGGCGGGCATCGAAGGCGCCTACGAAGGCGCGCGCAGTTTCGTCACCAGCGACCGCCTCATGTCGCGCACCCATTTCGCCCGGTTCTTGGTCGAGAGCGGCTATGCACGTTCGACCAAGGACGTGTTCAAGAATTTCCTCACGCCTGGCAAGCCGGGATACGTGAAGCATGTATGGGCGACGCTCGCCGAAGCCATCCTCTGGATTCACGGGGCGGGCGGCGTTGCGGTCATCGCGCACCCGGGCCGCTATCCGATCTCTCCCACCGCCATGAAGCGACTGCTCGGCGAATTCCGCGACGCCGGTGGCGACGGCATCGAAGTGCTGTCGCCATCGCACACGCCGGCGCAATTCAGCGAATACAGCGCGTTGGCGCGCGTCTATGGGATGGCGGCCTCCTGCGGCTCCGACTTCCATGGACCCGACGAAGGATGGATGGATTTGGGCGACTTGCCGGAACTGCCCGCAGGTGTCACCCCCATCTGGTCGCGGTGGTAGCAGCTGCATCGAATGCCTGACCGCCGCACCGTCTTCTTCCTGTCCGACCGCACCGGCATTACCGCAGAGATGCTGGGTAACAGCCTGCTCACCCAGTTCGAGGATTTTTCCTTCACGCGAGTGACGATTCCTTTCGTCGATTCGCTGGAGAAAGTTGAAGACGCCATTCGCCAGGTGAATGCCACCGCCGAGCGCGAAGGTCAGCGACCTATCGTCATCAGCTCGGTCGTCGATGAAGCGATGAGCGCCATCATCCGCCGCGATGCGCAGGCGTTGACGCTCGACATGTTCCAGATCTTCATCCAGCCGCTGGAAGCCGAACTGGGCGCCAAGAGTTCGCATGCCGCGGGACGGACGCACGGCATCGCCAACAGCCACGAATATTTTGCGCGCATGGAGGCGATCAATTTCACGCAGTCGCACGACGATGGCGCCGCGACGCGGGATTTGAGCAAGGCCCAGGTAATCCTGGTCGGTGTTTCCCGATGTGGCAAGACGCCGACATCCCTCTATCTCGCGCTGCAGTTTGGCGTGCGCGCCGCGAACTTTCCGCTGACGCCGGACGATTTCGCCGACAAGAAGCTGCCGGCTTCGGTGCTGCCGCATCGCGACAAGCTGTTCGGGCTCACCATCCATCCGGAGCGCCTGCGCGAAATTCGCGAAGAGCGCCGACCCGGCAGCAAATACGCGGCGCTGGAAAACTGTCGCTACGAAGTGCGCGAAGCCGAGGCGATGATGCACCGGGAAAATATCCGCATGCTCGATACGTCATCGAAGTCCATCGAGGAAATCGCGACGACGATCATGCATCAGGCCCAGCTCGCGCGGCACATCTACTGAGTCTGACCTGCACCCGACGGGATTGCCGCGCCCACCTTTTCTGGAATGGCCGGCGATTTCCGCGTCCCTCCCCGCTCGAACAAGCCGCTGCCGTCATAGGTGAAGTAGAGCTTGTTCTGACTGTGGGCGATCAACAACCGATGGGCTCGAATGAAGTCCAGTCCTAGCAGCATGGTGCTGCTTGTCGCGACCTTGCTCGGCACGTTGCTGCCCGTCTCGGTGTAGACCGCGTATTTTTGCAGCGCCGCGAAACGCAGCTCGACATCGGCGATCGTTTCGTTGCCGATCGCGAATGACTTGAACGGGCCGATCCACGTGTCGACTGCCGTGGCGCCGAGGCCCACACCTTTGGCCGTCGCAACGACACCGGGCGAATCCGGCAAGACGCCAAGGCGCGCGGCCTCGGCCTTGTCTATGACCGACAGATTGGCCCCCGAATCGAAAAGCGCGCGCAATGGCTCGTCGTTGATCCGCACGGGCACGACGATCTGCGGGCGGGCATTGTCGACGGGATCGATGTCGGCCTCGCCCACGGGCCCATCTGCCCAATACGCGAGGGAGACGCCCTTGCAGTCCTTGGCCTCGAACAATCGGACCACGTTGTGAGCCAGGTCGATTTCAAGATCGACCGCTCGGAAAAAATCCTCGCCCAGCAGCATGTCCGCACCGAAGTCGTGGTTCCCGGCCGCGTAGATTCGCCAGTTCTGGCGAACGGCGTCGCCAATGCGGAACTCGTCGATTTGCACGTAGTCGACCACGGTTTCCCCGCCTACGCCGAACATGCGCAGCGACTTGGACGGTCGCAGCGTCAGGCCAAGGCGCTCGGCGGCCGGCCGCAACAGCAACGTCGTCGACGCGCCCGTGTCCAGCATGATCGCGACTTTTCGCCCATTGATCTCGCCGTCGACGAAAAGGTGGCCCTGCACCACGCGAACCGGCCACTCGGCCAGGCGGCCAAGCTGGCATTTCGCCATGCCCGGCGTGGCACTGCACAGCAAAGCGAAACCCAGCGCCGCCGTTGCTGCGATCGAAACGTACCGCGCGAATCGTGGGTGTCGGGAATCCAAGCGACAATTTTAGGCTGCAAGTGCAGCGGATGTGCGACCGATGGCGGGCTGATGTGCGATGAATGGCCCAATGGACCCTTTCCGCGGCACCTAGTTCATTGCACGGGCAGGAACTAAAGACCGTAGAACTTTCGTGCCGTCGTGCCCATGATCGCGGTGCGTTCCTGCGGTGTCAGGCCTGCCAGCAACGCCCGGGTCGCCGCATACCAGCGCTGGTAAGACCCCGCCAGGTTGACCACCGGCCAGTCGCTGCCCCACATGAGGCGCTGCGCGCCGAAGCAATCGAGCAGATGTTCGAAATAGGGGCGCAGCGTCTCGATGGTCCAGTTCGGCCCCGCTTCCGTGGCCAGGCCCGAAAGCTTGCAGCGCACGCGTGGGTTGGCGGCGGCTTCACGCATTGACTGCGCCCAAGGCGCCCACATGCGATTGGCGATATCGGGCTTGGCGCCATGATCGATCACGACGGCAAGGTCGGGATGGCGGTCGAGCATCTGCAGCAACGCGGGCAACTGCGCAGGCGTGACCAACGCATCGAATCGCAAGCCGAGTCGCGGCATGGCCGACAGCGCGCGCCCCACGTCGGCACGCAAGATCCACGAGGGATCGGGAAGGTCCTGCAGCATCGGACGGATGGACTTTAGCAGCGGATCGCGCGCCAGCCGGGTCAATGTCGGAATGGCGTCGGCGTGGGTCAGGTCCGCCCAGCCGACGACGCCCTTGACGAGACCCTTGCTTTCCTTTGCCACTTTGAGCAGGAACTGCGTTTCCGCCGGCGTCGGCGCGGCCTGCACCAGTACCGTCGTGGCAACGCCTGCGGTCTCCATCATCGGCGCGAGATCGGCCAGCGTGAAATCGCGATAGATTTCCTGCTGGGCCGGCGTAAGCCAGCCGTAGTCGCCCCGCGCAAGTGTCCACACGTGGTGATGCGCGTCGACGAAGCCCGTCATTGCGGTCCCGGTATGGGCGTGGCGGGCCGTGGAGCCGTTGCGTCAACGAGCGAGAGATCGCGCAACGCTTGCCAGAACGACGGCGGGATCACCCATTGGGCCATGGCCGCATTATCGTCGAACTCGGCGCGGGAACGTGCGCCGGCCAGCACGCACGCGATGGCGGGATGCGCGATCGGGAATTGCAGGGCGGCGGCAGCCAGCGGCACACCGAAGTCCGCACAGACGCGTTCAATGGCCTCGACATGCGCGACCATCTGCGGGCTCGCGGGCGCATAGTTGAAAAACGGCTGTGACCCGTCGCGCGGGCGCGCGCCCGACGCCAGGATTCCGGAGTTGAATGGGCCGCCGAGCACGACCGCCACATCGCGGCGCACGCATTCAGGCAGCAGCTCCGGAAGCGCGGATTGATCCGCGAGCGTATAGCGGCCGGCTAGCAGCACGACATCGAGGTCGGCGTGACGCAGCGTCGTACGACAGATTTCCACGTCGTTGACGCCGAGACCATAGCCGCCGATCGTCCCCTCGGCTTTCAGGCGGCCAAGCGCGGGCAGCGCACCGTCCAGCATGTCCCGGAATCGTCGCGGATAGTCGTCGCCGTGCGTCGCCACGTCGATGTCGTGGACGTACACGAAGTCGATGCGCGCCAGATCCATCCGCCGCAGGCTCTCCTCGAGCGAGCGACGGACGCCGGGTCCCGTGTAATCGTAGTGCTGCACAAAAGGCAATACGTCGACGTAGCCGTGCTGTGAACTGGGGGCGTTGCTGGAAGCCGTCAACAACCTTCCAACCTTGGTGGACAGCAGGAAGGAATCGCGCGGGAAATCGCGCAATGCGACGCCAAAGCGACGCTCGGACAGGCCGTGGCCATAGTGCGGCGCCGTGTCAAAATAGCGCGCGCCGGAGAGGTACGCGTGGCGGATCAGCGCGATGGCCTCCTCTTCGGGAACCGGCTGGAACAGGTTGCCGAGCGGCGCCCCGCCGAAACCCGGCGTGGAACGGCGCAACAGTGGGAGCAAGGCAGGAAGGATGGCCACGCAGCTGATCAGGTCATCGCGTTAGATATTCGCGTCGGCAAACATGGTAACAAGTTCGCACCGCACCGTCTGCGCGTCACGCAGGCGTGCGCTCTTCAGTTGACACACCAATACCGCAATGTATCGTTAGGCCTCGACAACGCGCATTCCGCGCATCAGGAGATAGAGAGAATGCAATCTGCCGCGCCGGTAAAGGGCTTGTGGTGCGCCATGCTGACACCGCTCGACGCCGCAGGCGCTGTCGATCCCGCGCTTCTGGTCGCTCACGCGCGATCGCTGCTGGAACGCGGCGTCGATGGCGTGGCGCCTTTCGGCACCACGGGCGAAGGACAATCGTTTGCGCTGGCCGAGCGCGCCGCGGGCGTCGACGCGCTGCTTGCGGCGGGCATTCCCGGGCCACGCGTGGTAGCGGCCACCGGCTGCGCGGCCTTGCCCGAAACCATCACGCTGACGCGCCACGGCGTGCAATCGGGTTGCGCGGGTTGCCTGGTGTTGCCGCCCTTCTTCTGGAAAGGCGTCGCCGACGAAGGACTGTACGCGTGGTACTCACGGGTTATCGAGGCGGTTGCCGATCCGCGCCTTCGCATCTACCTCTACCATATCCCGCAGGTGACGGGCACGCCGTTGTCCGTGGACCTGGTGGTTAGACTCGCGGAATCGTTTCCGGGCATCATCGCCGGCGTCAAGGACAGCGCAGGCGATTGGTCGAACACGCAGGCGCTCCTCGCTCGCGCACCGCAACTCGGGATCCTTGTCGGCCATGAGCCGCACCTGCCGCAATTGCTGCGTGCCGGAGGCGTCGGCACCATTTGCGGCGTGGCCAATCTCTTTCCCAATCTCGTTCGCGCGCTGTTCTCCGACAGCGTCACCCCGAAGGATATGGAACGCGTCACCACGTTCATCGAGATCGCGTTTCGCCAGCCGTTCCTGGCCGGGTTCAAGTCCATCCTCGCGGAACAGACGCGCGATCCGAAATGGCGCGCGGTGCGGCCGCCGCTTGTCCCCCTCGACGAAACTGCACGTGCAGCGCTGCTGTCCGCACTTCGCGGCGCAGGGCTGCTCGACGGCAATCAACATCAATTAGGAGCATAAGCCCATGCCGGAAGCACTTTTCTCCCTTGCAGATCTCGACGCACTGACGGCCTTCGACACGCCGACGATCTGCAATGCACTCGAGCTTCTGTCACCCGGCGCACAGGCGCGTGGTTACACCACGAAGCCATTCGTATGCGGCTTTCCGCAAATGCGGCCCACGATCGGCTATGCGCGGACGGCCACCGTTCGCAGTGCCCAGACGAGTGAATTGTCGCCGGCGGATCAGCATGCATTGCGTGACGACTACTATCGTTCCATCGATACCGGTCCCAAGCCTTCAGTGGTGGTCATCCAGGACCTCGATGCCCAACCCGGTACCGGCGCCTTCTGGGGCGAGGTGCAATCGGCCATCCATGTGGGGCTGGGTGCCCGCGGATTGATTACCAATGGTGCGGTGCGCGACCTGGACCAGTGGGCACCCGGCTTTCAATTCCTCGCCGGCAACATTTCGGCATCCCATGCCTATGCAAGACCCGTGGGTGTCGGCGGAGAAGTCGAAGTGTTCGGACTGCGAGTGCGTCCCGGTGACCTCCTGCACGCCGATCGGCATGGCGCAGTCATCGTGCCGCCCGCGCTCGTGCGTGCGTTGCCGGACGCCGCGCGCGACATGGCAAGCCGTGAGGCGCGCATCCTGGCGGTGGCGCGCGGCCCCGGTTGCACAGCCGACAAGTTGATCGATGTATTTGCGCATCTGGACGCCATCCACTGACGCAAAGGCGTTCCGGGGCGAAGTATGATTCACGCCAACGTGTGCACGGACAGCAAGGTGCGCGCAACGCGGCGGGTTAACGCAAGGAGGGGGGTAGCTGTGTGCTGAAGGGCATTCATCCATTGTTGTCAGCCGATCTGCTGCATGCGCTGCAGTCCATGGGGCACGGCGACCTGCTTGCCATTGTCGATGGCAACTTTCCGGCAACGACCAATGCCAGACGCCTGATCGAGGCGCCAGGCATTGGTTCGCCGGCAATGCTCGCCGCGGTGTTGACGCTCCTGCCACTGGATACGCGTGTTTCACCCGCGGTGTTCACGATGGAAGTCACGGGCGATCCGACTGCCATTCCACCGCCCGTGGCCGAATTTGCCGGCGTGCTCACTGCCGAAGGGCTGGAAGACATGGAGATCGGTCACCTCGAGCGACACGCCTTCTACGAGCGGGCACGCGGCGCGTTCGCCATCGTACGCACCGGAGAGCAACGGCGCTTCGGCAACGTCCTGCTGGTCAAAGGCGTCGTCGCCAGCGATTAGGATCGGAAATCCGCCGTGGTGGTCGTTTTCGGCTCCATCAATCTGGATTTGATCGCGCAGGTCGCGCGCATGCCCCTGCCGGGCGAGACGCTGGCAGGAACGTCGTTCAGCACGTCGCCCGGAGGCAAAGGCGCGAACCAGGCGCTGGCGGCGCGGCGCGCAGGCGCAAATGTCCGCATGTTCGGCGCCGTCGGACGTGACGCCTTCGCGGCGAGCGCGCTTGCGAACATGGAGGCCGGCGGCGTCGATCTTGCCGGTGTGGTTGACCTCGACCGGTCCACAGGGGTCGCCCTCATTCACATTGACACGCGCGGAGAGAACACAATTACCGTCGTCGCGGGCGCAAATGGTGACGCGCGTGCCGCTCAGGTTCCTGACGACGCACTCGGGCCTGATGCAACACTGGTATTCCAGCTTGAAGTGCCTCTGGGTGAGATCGAAGCATTGGTTCGCCGCGCGCGATCGTCACGCATCATCCTGAATGCCGCCCCGGCTGTCCCGTTGAGCGACGCCCTGCTCCACCAACTGAGCGTCCTCGTCGTCAATGAAACCGAAGCTGCGGCCATGAGCGAGGCGCTGAAAATAGCCAGCGAGCCCGAGGCGTTCGCGCGCGCCGTGGCCGCGCAGTTCCATTGCACCGTCGTCGTCACCTTGGGCTCGCGCGGTGCGCTGGCGGTTCATGCCGACGAGTTCCTGGAGATCTCGGCGCCGCGCACGCAGGTCGTCGACACCACGGGCGCGGGTGATGCGCTCGTGGGAGCGTTGGCTGCGGCGCTCGATCGAGGTGCGTCGCTCCGAGTGGCGCTGGCAGAGGGTGTTGCCGCCGGATCGCTGGCCTGCGCCGGTTTGGGTGCCCAGGACGTGCTACCCGCGCGAGACGCGATCCAGGCGCTGGCCGCAACACTTTGATACCAGCCGCCACAGGCACCGAAACATGCTGTCTTTCGCACTCAGGTAAAATCGGGGCATCGCCATTCATCCGACGGAGTGTTTCATGGGATTGCGCCAATCGTTGATCCGATCCACCTGCGCCGTGGCCATGGCGCTATGCGCTGCGGTCCTGCCGATGAAGTCTGCCTCAGCCAATGACTACACGGATCTCTGGGTCACGCCCGTCGAGGGGGCATGGGGCGTGAATTTCGTGCAGTGGGGCAGCATCATCTTCGCCACGTTCTATATCTATGGTCCGGACAACAAGCCGGTCTGGTACGTCGCCGTATTGGACTTCGATGGCAGTGCATACCATGGCACCCTGTACTACAACACGGGCACCTACTTCGGCAATCCCTGGAAGCCGTCCGACAACGTCGAGACCAATGCTGGAACAGCCCACTTCTATCCATCGCCCGACAACAACTACGAAGGCACGCTGACCTACACCGTCATCACGTCCCCCAACAGTACGCAAAGCGTTACCAAGTCGATCACCCGCCTTACGACTGCGTCGATTCCGCTGGCTGGCGACTACTACGGTGGCCAGTCGGGCTCCTATTCTGGCTGCACGGACAGCACGGGCAACGGCTCATTTCAGGATTACTTTCCCCTGACGGTAACGCAGACTGCGACCAGTTTGACGCTGAACTTCAATTACACGCTTCTCGGCGTGGCATGCACGCTGGCAGGCAACCTGCAGCAAAACGGCATGCTGTACAGCATTCCCACCGCCAGCTATACCTGCGCCGACGGATTTAACACGACCGCCGTCGTCACGGACGTCAAGTTGACGGCGCAGGGCATCGAGGGCAAGTACTACGCGCCGAATATCGGCGGCAAATGCCGCGAGGACGGCCGCTTTTCAGCGGCGCGAAAGTGACCCCGGCGCCTGCTGCGCCCGGCGCTGCCGCACGCATTCGAACAGCACTACCGCTGCCGCTGCTGCGGCATTCAGCGACTCGGCGCCTCCTGGCATGGGAATGGTGATCGCCGTGTCGGCTTCGCGCAGCAGCTGCCCGGACAATCCGGCGCCTTCATTGCCGATCAGGAACGCGACGCGAGGCGGAAAGTCGGTCGAGTAAAGGTCGGCGCCTCCGCCGACGATGGTTGCGATGACGCGACCCTCGCCGCGAAATGCACTCGCCCAGCCCACGAGATCGACGTCCTCGACGATCGTGGTCAGGAAATGGGCGCCCTGGCCCGCGCGCAGCACCTTGGGCGCCCACGCAAACGCGCAGTGCTTCGACAGCAGCACCTGCTGGACGCCGGCGGCCGCCGCCGTTCGCAGAATTGCGCCCACGTTGCCTGGGTCCTGCACGTCCTCCAGCAAGAGGTGCAGCGCTGCGGGAGGCGGCAGAGGTGTATTTGGCGTGGCCACCACCGCCAACGCCCCGACCGCCACCGGCAGCGTCGAGACCTCTCCGAAGATTCCCGGCGGCACGGCAAGTACATCGCTCGCAGGCATTCGCGCGATCAGCGCGGCAATCCTGGGATCGTCCAGGCGGTCTTCGACCACGATCAGCGTCTCGGGAACGCCTATGCGCGCCAGGTAGACGCCGATCAGGTGATCGCCCTCGAGCACGCAACGTCCGGTCTTGCGCCGGTCGCGCGACGAATTGATGAGCGTGGCCGCTTCGAGCAGCCGTGGATTTTGACGCGAAGTGACGCGGAGCATGGACCGGAGGGCAACGCAGGGCGCCGGCCGCCGTGACTAGCGATGCGCCGAGGGCTTGGTGCCCGGCGCCGTCAGCGCGGGTGCGGGCGTGACAACGGGCGCGCCGGCCGGCTGCACCTGGAAGAAAACCTCGTCCGAGCGGATCATCCCGAGTTCTGATCTCGCGCGCTCCTCGATGGCTTCGGATCCGGTCTTCAAGTCGCGGACATCGGCGTCGAGCGCGTCGTTGCGGGATTTGAGCTTGGCATTCGCCTCGCGCTGCAGCGCCAGCTGGCGATCGGTTTCGCGCACCTGCAGCCAGCCGCCCTTCCCCAGCCACATCGGGTATTGCAGCGCCAGGATCAGCGCCACGAAGATGAACGCAAGCCAGCGCATGTCGTTGGTTGGGTTCCTAGCGGATGTTGTAGAAGGCTTCGCGGCCCGGGTAGCTCGCGGCTTCGCCCAGGTCTTCCTCGATACGCAGAAGCTGGTTGTACTTGGCAATGCGATCCGAACGCGACAGCGAACCGGTCTTGATCTGGCCGACGTTGGTGCCGACCGCGATGTCGGCGATGATGCTGTCCTCGGTCTCGCCGGAGCGATGCGAAATGATCGACGTATAGCCGGCCCGCGTCGCCATCGTGATGGCCGCGAACGTTTCCGACAGCGTGCCGATCTGGTTGATCTTGATCAGGATCGAGTTGGCCACGCCTTTGGCAATGCCCTGCTTCAGGATCTTGGTGTTGGTCACGAACAGGTCGTCGCCCACCAGCTGCACGTTCTTGCCCAGCCGATCGGTCAGGTACTTCCAGCCTTTCCAATCGTGCTCTGACATGCCGTCCTCGATACTGATGATCGGGTACTTGTCGCACCATGCGGCAAGCACGTCGGCGAATTGCTCCGACGTCAGCGCGCGATTTTCCGATTCGAGCTGGTAGCGGTCGTCCTTCCAGAATTCGCTCGCCGCGCAGTCCAGCGCCAGCGCGATGTCCTTGCCGGGCGTGTAGCCCGCCTTGTCGATCGCCTCGACCAGCAACTGCAATGCGGCCTCGTTGGACGGCAGGTCCGGCGCAAAACCGCCTTCGTCCCCCACCGTCGTCGGCATGCCGCGGGCGTCGATCAGCTTCTTCAACGTGTGAAAGACCTCGGCGCCGTAGCGCAGCGCCTCGCGAAAGGTCGGCGCGCCAAGGGGCACGATCATGAATTCCTGCAGATCGATCTTGTTGTTGGCGTGTGCGCCGCCATTGATCACGTTCATAAGTGGCACGGGAAGCTGCATCTGCCCCGCGCCGCCGAGATACCGGTACAGAGGCAGCGTCGATTCGTCTGCCGCCGCCTTGGCCACCGCGCATGACACCGCCAGGATCGCGTTGGCGCCCAGGCGTCCCTTGTTGTCCGTGCCATCGAGGTCGATCAGCGTGTGGTCGATGAAGCCCTGCTCGGACGCGTCGAGTCCCAGGATTGCCTCGCAGATCTCGGTGTTCACGTTCTCGACCGCTTTCGAGACGCCTTTGCCCATGTAGCGTGCGGCATCGCCGTCGCGCAACTCGACGGCTTCCTTGGAGCCTGTCGACGCGCCTGAAGGCACTGCAGCGCGGCCCGACACGCCAGACTCCAGGACGACATCCGCTTCTATGGTGGGATTGCCGCGCGAATCGAGGATTTCGCGGGCGATGACATCGACGATTGCGCTCATGGGATCAGGCCTCGTAGTCGCAAATGATCCAGTCGGCGAATTCGCGCTCGATCGCCACGACCGCCTGGTGGTCCGGATGCGGTCCGTAGGCATCGAGGTCGGCGCGGGTCGCGAATGCCATGTTCACCCCGTAATCATAGGCAATGGGACGGTTGGTCGTATTCCAGCCATGCTCGAAGCGCACGATGCCCTGGCACTTGTGTTCGAGGGCGATGAACGCCGTACGCCAGGCCGCCACCCTTGGGTCGTCGCGGGAAACGCCGGGCTTCAATTTGATCAGGACCAGGTGCACGAACATGAAAATTCCTTTGGTGTTGTTATGAACTGCGTTGAGCCATGAGCGCCGTTTCCGGCAGGCCGCTGCGCTTGACGGCGGCGTCCAGACTGACCAGCGTTTCCAGCAACGCGCGCATCATCCCGAGCGGCCACGCGTTGGGGCCATCGGACAGCGCCTTCTCCGGCTGCGGATGAGTCTCCATGAACACGCCTGCCACACCAGCCGCAACCGCCGCCCGTGCCAACACCGGCACAAATTCGCGTTGCCCGCCGGACGACGTGCCCTGCCCCCCCGGCAACTGCACCGAGTGCGTGGCGTCGAATACGACAGGGCAATTCGTGTCGCGCATGATCGCCAGCGCGCGCATGTCGGACACGAGGTTGTGATAGCCGAAGGTTGCGCCGCGTTCGCAGACCATGATGTTGTCGACGCCGCTCGCCGCGCGCGCCTTGGCGACGACCTGCTTCATGTCCTCCGGCGCCAGGAACTGGCCTTTCTTGATGTTTACTGGGCGACCCGCGGCGGCGACTGCCTGGATGAAATCTGTCTGCCGGCACAGGAATGCCGGCGTCTGCAACACATCGACGACGGAGGCGACAGTCGCAATCTCGTCGACGGTGTGCACGTCGGTCAGGACCGGCACGTCGACCTGTCGGCGGACTTCCTCGAGGATGCGCAGGCCCTCTTCCATGCCTGGTCCGCGAAATGACGCATGCGAACTGCGGTTAGCCTTGTCGTAAGACGACTTGAAGACGAATGGAATCGCGAGCGATGCACAAATGGCTTTCAGTTCGCCCGCCACGTCGACCTGCAGTTGGCGCGATTCCACGACGCACGGGCCCGCGATCAGGAACAACGGCCGGTCGAGACCGACGTCGTAACCACAGAGCTTCATCGCGTCGATGCCTGGCCGGCGCGTTAAACCGACGCGACCAATTCGGCAACCGGCTTGACGACTTCCCCCGCCACGAGTCGTTGCCGGGCCAGCGCCGCGTGGACGAAACTGATGAATAGCGGATGCCCTCGTCGCGGGTTGGACGTGAATTCGGGGTGGAACTGGCAGCCGAAGAACCACGGATGTCCCGGCAGCTCGACCATTTCGACCAGGTCGCCTGCGGTGTCGCTCTTGGCGCGCGCGCCCACGTAGAGACCCGCGGCTTCGATGCGCGGCAGATAATGATTGTTCACTTCGTAACGATGGCGGTGACGTTCGACGACTGAATTGCTGCCGTAGATTCGATGGGCCAGCGAGCCCGGAACGACCTCGCATGGCTGCGCGCCAAGGCGCATCGTGCCGCCCATGTCCGAACTCTCGGTGCGTTTCTCGATCGAGCCGTCGCGATTCTGCCATTCGGTGATGAGCGCAACGACCGGGTGCGGCGTTGCCGGATCGAATTCCGTGCTGTTGGCGTTCGCGAGGCCCGCCATGTTGCGCGCGCATTCGATGACAGCCAGCTGCATGCCCAGGCAAATGCCGAGATAGGGCATGCCGCTTTCGCGCGCCAGGCGCACCGCCATCAGCTTGCCTTCGACGCCACGCTTGCCGAACCCGCCCGGCACGAGGATGGCGTCCATGCCGCGCAGCGACTCAACGCCATCGCTCTCAAGAATTTCGGAATCGATGTAGTGAATGCGCACCTTGGCATCGGTATGCATGCCGGCGTGGATCAGCGCCTCGGACAGGGACTTGTAGGACTCCGTCAGGTCGACGTACTTGCCCACCATCGCGATATTCACTTCGTGCTTGGGATGCTCCAACGCATCGACCAGCTTGTTCCACGTGCTGAGATCGGCCGGCGGCGCCTTGATGCCAAGCTTCTTGCAGACGATGACGTCCAGCCCTTCGGCATGCAGCAGACCGGGAATCTTGTAGATCGAGTCCGCATCGAGCGCCTGGATGACCGCTTCTTCAGGAACATTGGTAAAGAGCGCGATTTTCTTTCGGTCGCCCTCGGGCACCGGGCCGGTCGGCGCGGCAAAGCACCACATCCGGCTGAATACCGATCTCGCGCAGCTCCTTGACCGAGTGCTGCGTGGGTTTGGTCTTCATTTCTCCCGCCGTGGGGATGTACGGCAGCAGCGTCAGGTGGATGTAGCAGACGTTGTCCCGGCCAAGCGTTATGCCCAGCTGCCGGATGGCTTCGAGGAACGGCAGCGATTCGATGTCGCCGACCGTGCCGCCGATTTCGACGATCGCGACTTCGGCCTCATTTCCCTCCGCGCCCGCGCCGAGCAGGATCCAGCTCTTGATCTCGTCGGTGATATGCGGAATGACCTGCACCGTTCCGCCAAGGTAGTCGCCGCGGCGCTCCTTGCGAATGACGGACTCGTAGATCTGGCCGGTGGTGAAGTTGTTGCGCTTGCCCATCCGCACGTCGGTGAACCGCTCGTAATGGCCCAGGTCGAGGTCGGTCTCGGCGCCGTCGTCGGTGACGAACACCTCGCCGTGCTGAAACGGCGACATCGTCCCGGGATCGACGTTGATGTACGGATCGAGCTTGAGATTGGTGACGCGGACGCCGCGCGAGGCCAGGATCGCGGCAAGTGACGCGGCGGCGATTCCCTTCCCGAGCGAGGAAACGACACCACCGGTTACGAAGACGAACTGAGTCATGATGCTTCTCGCCCCGGGAAATTCCCATTTTACTCCGACTTTGCCGTCCCTCCAAGCGCGTCACATTCGAGAACGTCCCTGGACCCCCGCGTTCGCGGGGGCGACATGTTCAAGCATCGTCCGCTAGGTCGTTCCCGCCATCTGCTACGTCGTTCCCGCGGAAGCGGGAACCCAGTGCCGAAAGTCGCTGGACCCCCGCGTTCGCGAGGGCGACAACATGCAAAGTCGCTGGACCCCCGCGTTCGCGAGGGCGACAACATGCAAAGTCCGCGTTCGCGGGGGCGAAGTTCAAGCCCGTCCTCCACGTCGTTCCCGCCATCCGCCACGTCGTTCCCGCGGACGCGGGAACCCAGTGCCATTCAAATTCCCAGCCCAGCCGCCATGCGAGCCCGCGTGGCATCCCGGCCCAGAAGCGCGAGTACTGCATCGATCGCGGGCGTCGACGTGGTGCCGGCCACCAGCATGCGCACCGCCATCATGATCGGCGGCGGCTTCAACCCGTGGCGCGCGGCGGCGGCCTTGAGCGCGGCCATCAGCGCCTCGCGCGTCCAGGGCAGGCTCGCGAATTCCGCATGCAACTCCGCCAACGCCGGGCGATTGGCGTCGTTGACCTGTTCTGCAACTTTGTCGGCCGCCACGGCAGGCGCTGCGTAGAAGTAGTGGGCCGCATCGGCCATCGCTACCAGCGTGTCGGCACGATCGCGCAGCAAGGTCGCCACCGCTCCGGCATCGGGCCCGGCGGCTGGATCGAGTCCCGCGCGCTGCAGGAACGGCACGAGACGCTTGCCCAGTTCCGCTTCCGGCAGCCGCTTCATGTGTTCCTGGTTCAACCATTTCAGCTTGTCGGCATTGAAGCGCGACGGCGCGGGGCTGATACCGGGAAGATCGAACCACTGCACCAGCTGTTCACGGGAGAAGATCTCCTCGTCGCCGTGGCCCCAGCCGATACGCGCAAGGAAATTGATCAGCGCCTCGGGAAGGTAGCCCTGCGCCTCGTACTCCATCACGCCCATCGCGCCGTGGCGCTTGGAGAGCTTGGCGCCATCCTCGCCCAGCACCGTCGGCACATGGGCATACGCCGGCGGTTCGGCGCCAAGCGCGCGGAAGATGTTGATCTGCCGCGGTGTGTTGTTGACATGGTCGTCGCCGCGAATGACGTTGGTGATCCGCATGTCGATATCGTCGACGACGACGCAGAAATTGTAGGTTGGCGTGCCGTCCGGTCGGGCGACGACCAGGTCGTCGAGTTCCGTGTTCGCAATCTCGATGCGGCCCTTGACGCCGTCTTCCCACGCAACGATGCCCGTGTCCGGATTGCGAAAGCGCAACACCGGCTTCACGTCGGGCGGCGGCGTCTGGCCTGCGCTATTTTCCGGCCGCCAGCGGCCGTCGTAACGGGGCTTGTCCCCGCGCGCCGTCTGCTCTGCGCGCAATGCGTCAAGTTCCTTGCTGCTCATGTAACAGCGATAAACCTGGCCGGCAGCGAGCATTTGCGCAAGCACCTCCCGATAGCGATCCATGCGCTGCATCTGGAAGAAAGGTCCTTCGTCGTAGTCGAGTTCCAGCCAGGCCATCGCGTCGAAGATTGCCTTGACGGCCGCGGGCGTGGAGCGCTCTACGTCGGTATCCTCGATGCGCAGGATGAATTTGCCGCCGGAGTGCCGCGCAAACGCCCAGGCGAACAACGCAGTGCGCGCGCTGCCCAGGTGAAGATAGCCCGTCGGGCTGGGAGCAAAACGGCTTCTGATCTCGCTCACACGCACGTCCTTGCCAAAAGGACGCAGTTTACCGGTTGCGCACTACCTCGCCGGCTGCCAGCGCAAATCCAGCGTGGCCGGTGTTGCCGGATTGGGCTGCTCCGGATGGATGATCATCGGTCCCGCAGTGTGGCCGTGCGCCCAGAAGCGCGCGACACGGCGTGCCTCGGCTTCGTTCGCGTTGACCGGAAACGTGTCGTAATTGCGGCCGCCCGGATGCACGACGTGATACGTGCAGCCGCCCAGCGCGCGTTGCGACCAGGTGTCGATGAGATCGAAGGTCAGCGGCGCCTGCACGCCGATGGTCGGATGCAGCGCCGACGGCGGATTCCACGCGCGGAAGCGCACGCCGGCGACGTACTCGCCAGGAACGCCTGTAGGCGTCAGGGGCACCGCGCGACCGTTGCAGGTGACGGCATGCCTTCCGCCCGTCATGCCGACCACCTTGATCTGCAGCCGTTCGACTGAGGAGTCGACGTAGCGCGCGGTTGCGCCCAGGCTTACTTCCTCTCCGAGCACGTGCCACGGCTCGATGGCCTGGCGCAACTCCAGCGTCACGCCCGCATACGTGGCCGTACCGAAGCGCGGGAACCGGAATTCCACGAAGGGCTCGAACCATGCCGGGTCGAACGCATAGCCGAAACGGTTGAGGTCATTCGCCACGTCACGAATGTCGGCGGCGACGAAGTGCGGCAGCAGCCAGCGGTCGTGCAAAGCGGTGCCCCAGGGAATCAAGTCGCCACGGTAGGGTTCAACCCAGAAGCGCGCGACCAACGCCCTCAGCAACAGCACTTGCACCGCGCTCATCCGCGAATGCGGGGGCATTTCAAATGCGCGAAACTCCAGGATGCCCAGGCGTCCGGTCGCGCTGTCGGGCGAATACAGCTTGTCGATCGAGAATTCCGAACGATGCGTGTTGCCGGTCAGGTCCGTAAGCATGTGCCGCAGCAAACGGTCGACCAGCCAGGGCTGCGGCGATACGCTGCCCGCCGCATGCTTGCGCCCGAGCTGCTGAAACGCAATCGCGAGTTCGTACAGGCGGTCGTCGCGAGCCTCGTCGACACGCGGCGCCTGGCTCGTCGGACCGATGAACATCCCGGAAAATAGATACGACAGCGCCGGATGATTCTGCCAATAGGTGATGAGGCTTTGCAGCAGATCCGGGCGGCGGAGCAGCGGGCTGTCAGCAGGTGTGGCACCCCCCAGCGTGACGTGGTTGCCGCCGCCCGTGCCGGTGTGGCGGCCGTCGAGCATGAATTTCTCGGTGCCCAGGCGGGATTGCCGCGCCTCTTCGTACAGCGTCTCGGTTGTCGCCAGCAGGTCGCGCCACGAGGATGCCGGATGAATGTTCACTTCGATGACGCCCGGATCGGGCGTCACCATCAGCACCTTGATGCGGGGGTCGCGGGGCGGCGTGTAGCCTTCGATGGCCACGGGCGTGCCCAATGCACGCGCCGTGTCCTCGATCGTCGCCAGCAGCGCGACGTAGGCTTCGAGAAGTTCACACGGTGGCATGAACACGTACAGGTGACCGTCGCGCACCTGCAGCGTCAGCGCCGTCTTGATGACGTCGCGAGGCTTGCGCCCGCGTACCTTGCCGTCCTTCGCGGATTCGGTCGTTCGCTTCGGCAATGCGTCGCGCGGCGCAAACGGATCGACGGGAAAATCCGGTTCGACTTCCTCGGGCAGCAACTCGGGCAGCGAACTGAGCGGCAGCCGCAATCCCAGCGGCGAGTCGCCGGGCAGCGCATAGAGATGCTGGCGCTTCAGCGGCCACGGACTGGATTCCCAGGCAACCCCGCCGTCCTCGCCGAGCCTTGCTTTAAGTGGAAGCACGAACCCTGCGGGTGACGCGAGGCCCGAACTTAGCAGGCGCGCCAGACGCGCGCGCTCGTCCGGCTTGCTCAGGTCGGCGGCGAGCGGGTCGGCATTTTCTGGAAGTGCCGCCTCGTCCTGCAATAATTTCGGCACGTCTTCGTGGGCGGTAATGAGCTGAGACGCCGGCAAACCCAACCCGGCTGCAATCTTCTGTCCGAACGCTTCGGCTGTCGCCACGGTGGTGCTTCCGGGCTTGGTGGTGTCGGCGATCAGCGTGTCGCCACCCCATAGGGGTACGCCGTCGGCCCGCCAGAAAACACCCAGTGCCCAACGCGGCAGGGGTTCGCCTGGATACCACTTCCCCTGGCCGTAGTGCAGGAATCCTTCAGGCGCGAACCTGTCCTTCAGTCGCTTGATCAGGATCTCGCCAAGCTGGCGCTTCTTTGGCGACAGCGCGGTGTAGTTCCACTCGGCGCCATCCATGTCGTCGATGGACACGAACGTCGGCTCGCCCCCTTGCGTCAGGCGCACATCATTGGCCGCAAGGTCGGCGTCGACATGCTCGCCCAACTGGTCGATCGCTTGCCATTGCGCATCCGTGTAGGGCAACGTGACGCGCGGATCCTCGTGGATCCGGGTGACCTCCATCGTCACGGCAAACTCGACATCGGCGACATCGGTGTAGCCAATGACCGGGGCCGCGTTGCCCGGGTCCGCCGTGCATGCGAGAGGAATGTGCCCTTCCCCTGCCAGCAGCCCCGACGTCGGATCGAAGCCGATCCAGCCCGCGCCGGGAATGAAGACCTCGGCCCACGCATGGAGGTCGGTGAAATCCCGCGTCGTGCCCGAAGGCCCGTCGAGCGACTTGATGTCTGCCACCAGTTGCACAAGGTAGCCGGAGGCGAACCGCGCAGCCAATCCCAGGTGACGCATGATCTGGACGAGCAGCCAGCCGCTGTCGCGACAAGAACCGCTGGCGTTGTCCAGTGTCTCTTCCGGCGTCTGCACGCCCGGCTGCATGCGCACGAGATACTTGATCTGACCCTGAAGCAGCTGGTTCAGGCGCACCAGCATCAGCACCGGGCTTTCATCCGGCAGGATCGTCCTGCGAAACTCTTCCAGCCATGCCGCGAGGCGCGGACCGAGCGGCGCGGTTTCGAGAAAGGGAATCAGTTCCTTGGCCAGCGCGGGCGCGTAGGCAAACGGATACTTCTCGGCATACGGTTCGACAAAGAAGTCGAAGGGATTGATGACGGTAAGGTCCGCCACCAGGTCGACCTCGATTTCGATCACATCCGCGCGCTCCGGAAAAACCAGTCGCGCGACCCAGTTGCCATAGGGGTCCTGCTGCCAGTTGAGGAAGTGCGGATTGGGCAGGACGTTGAGCGAGTAACCGAGGATCGGCGTTCGGCAATGGGGCGCCGGACGCAGCCTGATTTCATGCGGTCCGATCGCGACGTGGCGGTCGAAGCGATAGGTCGTGCGATGCGAAAGCGCGACGCGGATGGCCATCTAGATGGAGTCCATGGTCGCCCTCAAGTCCAGTCCGGATCAGGCAGCTGCGCAAAGACACGACGCAGCCCCTCGCCCCACTCGCGATGCATCATCTGGAAATAAGGATCGGTTTCGTCGATGCGCTTCTGGATCTTGATCGCGAGACTGTCGGCCTCGTAGACCAGCAGGTCGATGGGCAGGCCCACTGAAATGTTCGAGCGCATCGTCGAGTCGAAGGACACCACCGTGCACTTGGTGGCGTCGAGCAGGCTCGAACTGCGCTTGATCACGCGATCGATCACGGGCTTGCCGTACTTCGATTCGCCGATCTGGAAATAGCAGGTATCGGGCGATGCCTCGATGAAATTGCCCTCGCCATAGACGTTGAACAGGCGATGCGGCTCGCCCTTGATCTGCCCGCCGATCAGGAAGTTGCCCGACGCGTCGATGTTGTTCTGCGCCAGGTAGGGGCCGTCGCGGTCCTTGATTTCGCGCAACGAGTCGCCAAGCAGCCGGGCCACGTCGAACATCGACTTGGCATTCCAGAGGCTCAATTCGCCATCGTCGTCGTGCGCGCGCGCGCGCTGGTCGAGGTTGTTCAGGGCGCTCTGCGTGACCGCGAGATTGCCGGAGGACAACGTGACGATGAGCCGGTCGCCTTCCCTCGCAAACACCTTCATCTTGGAGAAGCGGGCGATCTGGTCGACACCGGCATTGGTGCGCGAATCCGAGGCGAAAATCATCCCGGCGTCGAGTGACATGGCAACGCAATAAGTCATGGAGACCGCTTGAGGCTAGTAGGTGGGAACAAGGAAACGGCGGCTGATTTCGCCGCCCAGCGCGGACACCCGCGTGAGAAAGTCCATCAGGTACTCGTGCAGGCCGAAACGGATGATCTCCTCCGTCTTGCCGTAGTGCAGCCGTGCGTGAAGCTCCCCGGCCTGACGCCTGAGTTCGCGGCTGTTGTCGTCGCACAGAAGTTCCAGCGTGTCGTCGATGAAATTGAGGCAGCTGTGCAACGAGCGTGGCATGTCGTCGCGCAACACCAGGAGCTCCGCGACCCGGCGAGGGGAGATGACGTCACTGTAGATCTTGCGATAGGACTCGAAACCCGACAGCGACTGCAGCAGCGACGCCCATTGATAATAGTCCACCGCGCCGCCGATATCCGCCGTGGACGGCAACAGGATGTGATACTTGGTGTCGAGGATGCGCGCCGTGTTGTCAGCGCGCTCGATGTGCGTGCCCAGCCGGATGAAGTGGTACGCCTCGTCCCGCAGCATCGTGCCGAACGTGACGCCACGGAACAGGTGCGACCGCATCTTCACCCAGTCGAGGAATTCCGACACACCAAGGTCGTTCAACCTTTCGAAGCCGTGGTCGCGTATTTCGATCCACGCACCATTCAGGTCCTCATACATCTCCGACGTAATTGCGCCGCGCACACTGCGCGCGGACTCCCGGGCGGCCCACAGGCAGCTCCAGATCGACGACCGGTTGGACTCGTCCATGATCATGAACTTGAGCACGTTTTCCGCGGTCAGCTCGTGGTATTCCTGGTAGTAAGGCGTTGCGACGCCGGTGGCTATCAGCGGCACGGACCAGGGCTCCGCCCACGCGAGGCCGGGTTCCTGGACGTGGTAGGGCAAAAGCGAAGTGCGATAGGTGACATCCAGCAGCCGCGCGGTGTTCTCCGCGCGCTCGATATGGCGGGCCATCCAGAACAGTTCGTTCGCAGTCCGGCAAAGCATGGCAGCCATCGGCATCCCTTTCAGTCCGCGAGGACCCAGGTGTCCTTGGTGCCGCCGCCTTGCGACGAGTTGACCACCAGCGACCCTTCGCGCAACGCGACGCGCGTCAATCCCCCCGGAACGAGATCGACGTCCTTGCCGGAAAGCACATATGGCCGCAGGTCGATGTGCCTTGGCGCCAGACCGGATTCCACAAAGGTCGGACAGGTCGAGAGGGCGAGCGTCGGCTGCGCAATGTATTTCTCCGGTTCCGCCCGGATGCGCTGCCGAAACGTCTCGCGTTCGGCAGCGGTGGCCGCCGGTCCGACGAGCATGCCGTAGCCGCCCGCGCCGTGCACTTCCTTCACGACGAGCTTGTCCAGGTTGGCGAGCGCGTATTCGCAGTCCTTCGGCTTGTACAGCATGAACGTCGGCACGTTGTGAAGGATCGGTTCCTCGGCCAGGTAATACTTGATCATGTCGGGGACGAACGGATAGATCGACTTGTCGTCCGCGACGCCGGTACCGATGGCGTTGGCGAGCGTCACCCTGCCCGCGCGATAGGCAGCGAACAGGCCCGGCACGCCCAGCATCGAATCCGGACGGAACGCCAGGGGATCGAGAAAGTCGTCATCGACCCGCCGGTAGATCACATGCACGCGCCTTGGCCCCCGCGTGGTGCGCATGTACACGGTGTCGTTTTGCACCATGAGGTCCTGCCCTTCGACCAGCTCGACCCCCATTTGCTGCGCCAGGAATGCATGCTCGTAGTAGGCGGAGTTGTAGGCGCCGGGCGTGAGCACCGCTACCGTTGGCGCCTCCTCGCCCTGCGGTCCCACCGCATGCAGGTTTTCGAGCAGCATGTCGGGATAGTGCTGGACGGGGCGGATCGAACGGGTAGCGAAGAGCTCCGGAAAGAGCCGCATCATCATCCGGCGATTCTCGAGCATATAGGAGACGCCGGATGGCACGCGGAGGTTGTCTTCCAGCACGTAGTACTCGCCCGCCCCCGCCCGCACGAGGTCGACGCCGGCTATGTGCGCATAGATTCCGCCGGGAACGTTCATGCCCACCATCTCGCGTCGGAATTGCGTATTGCCCAGCACGCGCTCCGCGGGAATGGCGCCCGCATTGAGAATTTTCTGGTCGTGGTAGACGTCCGCGAGAAAGAGATTGAGCGCGTGCACGCGCTGCTTCAATCCGGCTTCGAGGATGCGCCACTCATCCGCCGGGATGATCCGCGGCACGATGTCGAAAGGGATCAAGCGCTCCGTTCCCGCGTCTTCGCCATAAACCGCGAACGTGATTCCGACGCGGTGGAATGCACGCTCCGCCTCGTCGCGCTTTTGCGCAATGTGGGCGCCGTCCGTACGCTCGAGCCAGTCGGCGAACGCGCGGTAGTGGGACCGGACCCCACCACCGGGAACCGACATTTCGTCAAAAGGGAGGGAGGACATGCGTTCGATTTTCAGGTCTCCGGTTGACTCAGCAAGCAGTGAGCCAAGCCGGGAATTGCTCAGGACGCCAAGGAGTTAGCAAAATCGGATTGTAACGCGGGCCTGTTGCATCGCGATAAACAACCCAAACGGCACCAATTCGGTGCATATTTGTCCACGACATCCATGGACACGGGCACGCCGCCGGTTTGACCCTGCTTTCCGCGTTATGGTTAAATCCGGCTTCCTGTCTGGGTTCGCGGGGCGTTTAGCTCAGCGGTAGAGCACTCCCCTCACACGGGAGGGGTCGCTGGTTCGAACCCAGCAATGCCCACCACACTGAACCAAGGGGTTACGCGCAAGTGTAACCCCTCTTTTTTTGCCTGCGCGGTTCGGCGCGCGCCACTCCGCTTGCACCGATAGTTACGGCCGTGCAATCCTGTCCGCGCCGTCGGCGCTCCCGGATCGGCAATCCCATGAACAAAGCCAAGCTCGACGCGCTCCGCAAGAAATACGCAAACGCAAAAGGCGGCGACATCTTCGACCCTGCGTTTGCCGCGGTTGCCAAGAAAATATTCATCGGCAGCGAACGTCGTGCGTGGCCGTTTTCCGGCGTCCCGACGTTCCTCGGCGCACCGATGAGGGTGCCGGCAAGCGCGGGCGAACCCGGCGATTTCAGCGACCTCGATGTAGCGCTGGTCGGCGTACCGATGGATTTGGGCGTCACCAACCGCGCGGGCGCGCGACTGGGTCCGCGCGCGGTGCGCAATGTCGAGAGAATCGGCCCCTACGAACATGTGCTCAAGCTCGCGCCGTCGGGGATGCTGAAAGCCGCCGACGTCGGCGACGTGCCGATGGCAAGCCGTTTCTCGCTCGATCAATGCATGGCCGACATCGAGGCGTTCTTCCAGCGGTTGCACGCTGCGAACGTGATTCCGCTGGCGGTGGGCGGCGACCATTCGATCACGTTCCCGATCCTGAAAGCGCTGGGAAAGGACCGCCCGGTCGGCATGGTGCACATCGATGCGCACTGTGATTCCGCCGGCGAGTTCGAAGGCTCCAAGTTCCACCACGGCGGGCCCTTCCGCCAGGCCGTGCTAGCCGGCGTGCTCGATCCGGAACGCTCGATCCAGATCGGCATCCGCGGCGGCGCCGAGTTTCTGTGGGAATTCTCGTACGAATCCGGCATGACCGTGCTGCACGCGGAAGACGTCGTCGACATGGGAATCGCTGCGGTCGTGGCCAAGGCACGTGAGGTCATCGGCGATGGCCCGACCTACGTCTCCTTCGATGTCGACGGCATCGACCCCGGCTTTGCGCCGGGCACCGGGACGCCGGAGGTCGGCGGCCTGACGCCACGCGAAGCGCTCGCGATCGTGCGCGGCCTGTCCGGCCTCGACATCATCGGCGGTGACGTCGTGGAGGTGGCGCCGCAATACGATGCCACCACCAATACCGCGCATGTCGGCGCGCAAATGCTCTTCACCGAACTGTGCCTGGTGGCGGCCAACCCAAAACGGGGCAGGCGCGCCTGACAGTTGCCCGGCTCCAGCGCATGCGCGGCGATCAAGGCATATATTGGCCGCCGTTGACCTCGATCACCTGCCCTGTCACGTAGCCGCTCATCCGGTCGGACGCGAGGTACACGAAAGTCCCCGCGCACTCCTCGGGACTTCCCAGGCGATTCATCGGCACCGTCGCCTGCATCGCCTTCAATTGCTCGGCCGACGAATAGCGGTCGTGGAACGGCGTGGTGATCACGCCCGGCGATACCGCGTTGACGCGAATGCCGTCGCCAACCACTTCCTTGGCCCAGCCATGCGTAACGGTGGACACGAATCCCTTCGAGCCCGCGTAGAGGATCGCGCCACCGCCGCCACCGTGGCGCGCGGCAATCGACGTGACGTTGATCACGTTGCCGGATTTCTGCTTGCGCATCAGCGGGATGACCTCGCGCATGAACAGCGCGACCTGCCCGCAGTTGAGCATGAGCACGCGGTTGATGTGCTCCAGCGTGTAATCCTCGATCTTGACCCGCCCCAGCATGCCGCCGGCATTGTTGATCAGCACGTCGATGCGGCCGAACGACGCCATCGTCTCGGCGACGATGCGCTGGACGTCCTTCTCGACCATCACGTCCCCGCCGACCATCGCGGCGTCTCCGCCCGAGGACTTGATCGCGGCAACCACCGCCGACGCGGCGTCACCGCTCGCGTTGTAGTGGACCATGACCTTGCTGCCTTCGCGCGCGAATGCATGTGCCGCCGCCGCGCCGATGCCTGTCGAGGCGCCCGTGATCAGCACAACCTTGCCCTTGAGATCCGATTCCATTGCCCGCTCCAGTGAAATGATAATTGTGCCCGAGATTGCTGGACGATAGCGACGGCCCGCGCCACACGCGGGCCGCTCATGCAACCGCGGACTTGACGCCTGCGCCCTTGCGCGTGACGGCCACCGCATCGCGAATCGCGGCGATGGCCGCAGGTCGCGGAAAGCTGCGCCGATAGGCCAATGCGACGCGCCGGGTGGGCACCGGCTTGGCGAACGGCACGGGCACCACCATGCGACTATGGTACTTGGGCGTCAGCGCATCGCGCGGCAGGACCGAAATGCCCAATCCCGACGCCACCATGTTGCGGACGGTCTCTAGGGAATTGGTGCGGGGCATGTGAGCATCGGCGCGGTTCAATTCCGGACAGGACTCCAGCACCTGGTCGCGAAAGCAGTGGCCGACGTTGAGCAGGATCGTGTTCTCTCCGGCCAGTTCCGAAGGCTGCACCGATTTGCGCTTCGCCCATTTGTGGTCCGCGGGAACCACGACCTGGAACGGCTCCTCGTAAAGGAATTCGGCCACCACACCCGGGGGCGCAAACGGCAGCGCCACGATCGCGGCGTCGATGCGGCCCGACCGCAGCCCCGTCTCCAGGTTTTCAGTCAGGTTTTCCTCGATATCGAGCGGCATCTGCGGCGCGCGGTCATGCAGCACGGGGATGAGGTCGGGCAGGAGGTAGGGCGCGACCGTGTAGATGACGCCGAGTTTGAGCGTGCCGAAAAGCTGGTTACGGCCCGACTGCGCGATTTCCCGGATACGCGACGACTCCTCGAGCACGCGCTGCGCCTGCTCGACGATGCGCTCGCCGACGGGCGTCACGGTGACCTCGTTCTTGCCTCGCTCGAACACCTGCGCGCCCAGTTCCTCCTCGAGCTTCTGGATCGCGACCGAGAGCGCGGGCTGGCTCACGAAGCACTTCTGCGCGGCACGGCCGAAATTGCGCTCCTGCGCGACCGCCACCAGATATCTGAGCTCGTTGAGCGTCATGGGCGGCTAGCGCTTTCGGTTGGCCAGGAAGCGCGCGAGTCCCGCCCCGGTCTCGGGATGCTTGAGGCCAAAGTCCACGGTCGCCTCGAGGTAGCCCAACTTGCTTCCGCAATCGTAGCGGCGCCCTTCGAACGCATAGGCAAAGACCGACTCCTCCGCCGCCAGGCGCTCGATGCCGTCGGTCAACTGGATCTCGCCGCCGGCGCCCGCGGGCATGGTCCGCAGGTGGCGAAAGATCCGCGGCGAGAGGACGTAACGGCCGATGACGGCGAGCGTTGAATTCGTGGTGCCCGGCTTGGGCTTTTCCACGATGCCGGTGATGCGCGCCATGCGGTCGGCGACCGGTCCCGTTTCGACGATGCCGTACTTCCCGGTTTCGCTCGCCGCGACGTTCATGACGCCGATCGTCGAGGCATTGGCGCGTTCCGATGCTTCCACCATTTGCTGCATGACGGGAATGCGTGCATCGATGAGATCGTCGGCCAGGATGACGGCGAACGGCGAGTCGCCGACGACCGGCTCCGCGCACAATACGGCGTGGCCCAGGCCGAGTGCTTCGGATTGCCTGATGTAGATGCAATTGATACCGGGCGGCGTTGCCGCCTGCACGGCCTCCAGCAATTCCGTCTTGTTGCGCAGCGCAAGTTCCGTCTCGAGTTCATACGCCTTGTCGAAATGGTCCTCGATGGCACGCTTGTTGCGCCCCGTGATGAAGATCATGTCGGTGATGCCGGCCGCCGCGGCCTCTTCGACCGCATATTGAATGAGAGGCTTGTCGACGACGGGCAGCATTTCCTTCGGACTCGCCTTGGTGACCGGGAGAAAGCGGCTGCCCAGACCCGCAACGGGGAAGATGGCCTTGGTGATTTTTTGCATGCGCTTTTTCTTCGTTGTCCGTACGGGTCAATCTCCCAGCAGCACGCGCAGCTGGTCCTCGTCCACGATCTTCACGCCCAGCGCCTCCGCGCGCGCCAGCTTGCTGCCGGCCTCCGCACCCGCGACGACGTAGTCGGTCTTCCTGGATACACTGCCCGCAACCTTGCCGCCGCGCGCCTCGATCATCGCCTTGGCATCCTCCCGCGACAACGCTGGCAGCGTGCCGGTCAACACGAACGTCAACCCGGCCAACGGCCCCGCCGGCTTGCCTTGCGGCGGCCCCTCGGGCCAGTGTACGCCGGCCGCGCGCAGCTGCTCGATGCCTTCGCGGTTATGGGGCTCGCCGGTGAAGGACGCAATGGACTCCGCGAGCACGGGGCCTACATCCTTCGCCAGCAGCAGGTCCTCTTCCGACGCGGCAAGCAACGCATCGAGGCTGCCGAAGTGCCGGGCAAGGTCCTTGGCGGTCGTCTCGCCAACGTGTCGGATGCCGAGTCCGTAGATGAACCGTGCGAGCGTCGTGCTCTTGCTCTTCTCGATCGCGGCCACGACGTTGCCAGCGCTTTTTTCCGCCATCCGCTCCAGTGCTGAGAGCTTGGAAAGGCCCAGCGTATAGATGTCGGCCGGCGTGTGCACCAGTCCGGCGTCGACCAGCTGATCCACCAGCTTGTCGCCCAAACCTTCGATGTCGAGCGCGCGCCGGCTGGCGAAGTGAAGCAGCGCCTGCTTGCGTTGAGCCGGACAGATCAGTCCACCGGAACAGCGCGCGATGACCTCATCGGGCAGGCGCACGATCGCGGAACCACATTCCGGGCACGCCGTCGGCATGACGAACTCGCGCGCGTCCCGGGGGCGTTTCTCGAGGATGGAGCGCACGACCTGTGGAATCACGTCCCCTGCCCGGCGCACGACGACCGTGTCGCCGATGCGCAGGTCGCGACGACGAATCTCGTCCTCGTTATGCAGCGTGACGTTGGAGACCGTGGTTCCGCCGACGAAGACAGGCTCCAGCCGCGCCACGGGCGTAATTGCGCCCGTCCGCCCCACCTGCACGTCGATCCCCAGCAGGCGAGTGGACATCTCTTCCGGCGGAAATTTGTGGGCGACGGCCCAGCGCGGCTCGCGCGTGCGGAAGCCCAGTCCGCGCTGCAGCTCCATGCTGTCGACCTTGTAGACGACGCCGTCGATTTCGAAGGGCAATTCGCTTCGCCGGTCGCGAACCACCTCGTAGAATTCCGCCAGGTCCCCGGC
This sequence comes from uncultured beta proteobacterium, assembly GCA_963755545.1. Lineage (GTDB taxonomy): Bacteria > Pseudomonadota > Gammaproteobacteria > Burkholderiales > Casimicrobiaceae > VBCG01. The sequence goes on from CAVWKH010000005.1 coordinate 86,337, forward strand.
GCCATGGGCGATGCGGCGGTCACCGTTCACCGGAAGGCCGAACGCGGCCAGCGCATCGAGCAACGCGCTTTGCGTGGGCGGGACTTTCCAGCCGTCGGTTTCCCCGATGCCGTAGGCGAAAAATGCCAGCGGACGCTGCGCGGTCATCGCCGGGTCGAGCTGGCGCACCGCACCGGCCGCCGTGTTGCGAGGATTGACGTACAGCCGCAGTCCCGCAGCCTCCTGCCGCTCGTTGAGGCGCGCGAAATCGGCACGCGTCATGTAGATCTCGCCCCTGACCTCGAGCACCGGCGGCGCCTTGCCGCGCAGCCGGGCGGGGATCGCCGCAATCGTGCGCACGTTGGCCGTCACGTCTTCGCCGGTTTCGCCGTCGCCGCGCGTCGCCGCAACGGTCAACGCGCCGCGTTCATAGCGCAAGCTGACGGCGAGCCCGTCGAACTTGAGTTCCGCCATGTAGGCAACGGGGCCCGCATCCGCGGCGAGCTTCAGATCCCGGCGAATGCGCGCGTCGAATTCAATGGCGCCGGCCGCCGTCGTTTCGGTTTCAGTTTGGATCGACAGCATGGGAACGCGATGCGTCACCGGCAGGAATTCCGCGGCGCGCGCGCCACTGACACGCTGTGTCGGCGAGTTCGCCATGGCCAGCGCTGGATATTCCGCCTCGAGCGCCTGCAGTTCGCGGAACAAACTGTCGTATTCGGCATCGCTGACGGTCGGGGCGTCGTCCTCGTAATAACGCCTGTCGTGCTCGCGGATCTCGACGCGCAACGCCGCGGCGCGCGCCGTCGCTGCCGCGGGCACGTTGCCGGTCATTTCGGTGCCGCGGCCCGCTGCGGTCTTGGCCACGTCAGGCGCCGAACAGCGCTTGGGCGCGCGGGCTTCCCGGGTCGATGCGGCAGTCCCTCAGGGCATCGGCGGCTGCCTGCACCTGCTGCCTGATGGCTGTCAGCGCGGCGTCGTCCAGCGGACGACGATTGTCGTCGACCAGGTCGCCGTCCAGCGTGTGGGCGATGCGCTTGGCCGCCAGCTTCATGTGGTCGAATGCGCGCAGCGGGTCGGCCACGCGGGGAACATCGAGCACCAGCACCACGCCATGGGTCGCGGAAGTTCGCAGCGTGTCGACGGTGAACGGCTCGTTGCGCGCGTTCTGCATCGTGTAGAGGACGGCGCCGGTATCTTCCTGCAGCCACTCGAAGCGGCCGCCGGGCGCCAGCCTGAACCCGGCCGCTTCGGCGACGCCGCGCAACCGGGTTCCGGCAATGCTCGCGGGTTCCTGTTTGAGGATGGTCAAACCGACTTGCACATCCACGTCGGCACACAGCCGATCGAGCGCCTCGGCGCGATCGGCCTCGCCCACGACATCGGGTACGGCAAGCGCCGCCGGCAGCATGGGCGCCAGTTCGCTCATCACCCGCACGAAGGTCTCGAGTTGCGCATGGCTCGCAGCGCCATTGCGATCCGCCAGCAGCATGCAGGCCGACAACTCGACGAATTCGCCCTGCGTGGCCGCGTTGAGCAAGACCCACGGCGACCCCGGCGCGGTCCTGCCAAACCAGCGAAGGCGCTTGCCCACGCGTGCGTGCAACCCGGCGGCAAGCGCACCTGCCGCAAGCGGCTTCGCGGGCTGCAGGATCACCATGCATTCGATATCGGGGTCCGGCTGAGGGCTCGTCGACGCCGTGGCCGGCGCAAAGGGCGTCTCGCTTGCACCGGGAGGCGCTGCGGACAGGTCGAGCGGCATCATCCGTGTGGTGGATGACATCCATCGGCGGCGTCCAGGAACTCTCGTCCGCGACGTTCGCCACATCGGGCGCCGCACGTGCATCGACGTTGGCATCGACGCCGGCATCGGCACCGGACAAACTCACGACATCCGAATCGGAATCATCGCGAGCCGAACGCATCGTGGGTTCGACGCGCGCCGGTTCGGACCAGGTCGCGCCGGGATCCTGCCGCGACGACGCGTCGGGCGCGCGGAAGGCCTGCGTAATCCGTCGCCGGATGCGCCGTTCCTGCCATGCGTTGTAGATCAGAACCCCCACGACCAGGAGGACGCCGGCGACGATGAGGCCCAGCTGGAGCGAACTCATGCGCATCGGCAAGTCCGGCATCGTCTGGGAAATTGCATCCACACCATAGGCAAGAAGTATAGCGCGAAGCTCTGCGATAGCCTTGCGGCACTCGCGCGCAGTTCGCTACTTCAGGTTAGCTCAAGTTACCTCGGGTTACCTCAGGTGGCCTCACGCGGCGTTCTCGGCCAGCGACAGCGCCTCGGCGATGTCGACCGCGACCACGCGCGAAATGCCGGCCTCGGGCATCGTGATGCCGACCAGCTGATTGGCCATCTCCATCGTGATCTTGTTGTGCGAGATGAACAGGAACTGCGTCTCCGCCGACATCTCGCGGACCATCGCACAGAAGCGGTCCGTGTTGGGGTCATCCAGGGGCGCGTCGACTTCGTCCAGCAGGCAGAAAGGCGCCGGGTTGAGCTGGAACAGCGCAAACACGAGCGATATGGCGGTGAGCGCCTTTTCGCCGCCGGAGAGCAGATGAATGGACGTATTGCGCTTGCCGGGCGGCTGGGCGATCACCTGCACGCCCGAGTCGAGAATCTCCTCACCGGTGAGCACCAGCCGCGCCTGGCCGCCACCGAACAGCGTGGGGAACAGCTTCGCGAAATTGGCGTTCACGGCGGCGAATGTCTGCTGCAGCAGGTCGCGCGATTCCCTGTCGATCTGGCGGATGGCCGACTCGAGGGTTGTCATGGCCTCGGTCAAGTCCGCTGCCTGCGCGTCCAGGTAGGCCTTGCGCTCGGTCGTCTGCGCCAACTCGTCCAGCGCCGCCAGGTTCACGGCACCGAGCTCGGCGATGGCAGTACTCAGGCGCTCGATCTCCGCTGGAAGTGTGCGGGCGCTGCCCCACGCCTTGAGCGCTTCCGGAAGCACCGATACATCGGCTTGCGCTTCGGTGAGCTGTTCGGAGAACTGCTGCTCCGCCAGCACGGCGGCCTGCTCCTTGAGCTGCATGTCCTGGATCCTGGCGCGCGCAGGCTCGAGCTTCTGCTCGGCCGACAAGCGCGACTCGTCACCCGCACGCAATTCAGCGGTGAGCGCCTCGACCTGGTCGCGCGCCGACGCCAATGCCTGCTCAGCCTCACCGCGCAACGCCAGTTGACGTTGCAAGGACTCCTCGACCGGGGTCCAGTCGATGGCGGCCTGCTCGGACGTGAATTGCGCGAGCAGCGCCTTCTGCTGCAACGCCTGGGCAGTGAGCGATTCGCTCCGGCGCTCGAGCTCGGCCAACCGATCGCGACAGCTGCGCTCGGCAAATCCCGCTTCCTGCGCGGCGCGCTCCGCCGCGCGGACGCGCTCGCGGCCCCGCGCCAGCTCGACTTCCGCCTCGTTGCGCGCATGGCGCGCGGTTTCGCGGGTCGCGACTTCGTCGTGCATCCGCGACTGCAGATCGGCGATTTCCGCGATCAGCGTATCGCGTTGAGTCCGTTCGCCACTTTCCTGGGCAGACAGGTCGGCCGTCTCCTGTGCGATTTGCGCGCGACGGCGCTCGGCAGCTTCCGCCGCCTGCTTCAGCTGCAGCAGCTCGAGCTCGAGATCGTGCACCCGCCGCTGCTGTGAACTCACTGCCTGGTTTTCGGCGTGCGACGTCTGCTGCTTGTCCTTGAGTTCCGCATCGACGGCGTCGCGGGCTTGACGCGCCCCCGCGGCGGCGGCGACCGCCGCATCGATCGACACCGCCAATTCGTCGAGCTCGCGCTGGCGCGCAATGACGCCGTGGAGCTCGTTTTCGGGCGCGAAAAACGTCACGCCCTGGGCGGTCACCAGATGTCCTTCCGGCGTAACGAACGCTTCGCCTACGCCCAGCGCGTCGCGATCGGCCAGTGCGGACGACAAATCCTGCCGGCAGCGCACGCCATGCAAGCCATCGGCCAGCAGTCGTCCCGCCTCGGGCAACTTGAGCTTTACCTTGGCCAGCAACGCGTCGGGTTGGTGATGCGGCGCGGCGCGCTCTCGGCCAAGAGCATTCGCTGCTTCAAACGCGGCGATCCGTCGCGGCGGCTGCACGCCCCCCTCGACCCAGCGGGTGGCATCGTCCAGCCGCGAGAGCTCGAATGCGTTGAGCCGTTCGCGTAATACCGATTCCAGCGCATCTTCCCAACCGCGCTCGATGTCGAGCGATTGCCACAGCCGGCGAACGTCTCGCAAGCCGTGCGTCGCCAGCCACGCGTCGATGTCCTGGCCGTGTCCGATCTTGGCCTGCAGCGCGGAAAGCGCCTGCGAGCGCGCTTCCAGCTCTCCCTGGCGCTGGCTGTCTCGCTGCCACGCGTCCGCCGTTTCACGTTGCCGGACGGTCAGCGCCTCGACAGCCTGCTGCAGCGCCAGAAGCGCCGCATGCTTGCCTGCGAGATCGCGATTTTCCGCGGCCAGCTGCTCCTCGACCTCCCGCAAGGGATCGGTGCTTGGTGCCCGAATTCCTGCGAGTTCCTGTTGCAGCCTCTCCTTGCGCGCCACCAATTGCGCCAGCGTGGCACCGATGCTGTCGCGCCGCGTCTCCGCCACCCGCACATCCTGCTCGGTCAGCGCGATCTGGTTCACCCGCTCGGCCAGCGTGGCCGACGTCGCGGCGACCGCCTGCTCGAGCGCCGGGAGGAGTGCCTGCGCCGAACGCTCGCCATCGGCCGCCGCTTCCCTTGCCGTGAGTGCCGCTTCGAGTTCGCGATCGGCGCTGCCACGATCGGCGGCCAGCGCGGTTTCCTGCCCCGCGATGGCCCCCAATGCTTCGGTCAGCTGCGCAACTTGCTGCGTGATGCGCGTCTCGGACTCCCGCGCAAACGTCAGCTGCTGTTCCAGCCGCGTGACTTCCGCGTTGGCAGCGTAATATCCGCCCTGCTTTTCGTGAAGCGCGTCGCCTGCTGCGTAGTGATTGGCGCGCAGCGACTCAAGCTTGGCTTCGGCCGCCCGCACGTCCGCCTGCAGCGACTCCAGCGCCACGGTGAGCGTGGCCATTTCCGTGGAGCAACGATCGCGCGCACGCAGCGCGTCCTGTTGCTTCGCGAACCAGAGCATGTGCTGGGATTGCCGGTGGCGTCCTTCCAGCTCGCGAAACTCCGTGGCCACCCTGGCCTGGGTCTCGAGCCGGCCGAGCTGATTGCCCAGCTCGAGGCGGATGTCTTCCACGCGGGCCAGGTTCTCGCGCGCGTCGGACAGGCGACCTTCAGTCTCCTTGCGCCGCTCCTTGTATTTTGAAACGCCAGCCGCTTCCTCGAGGAAGATGCGCAATTCTTCCGGTTTCGCCTCGATGACACGCGAGATCATTCCCTGCTCGATGATCGCGTAGGCACGCGGCCCGAGACCGGTACCCAGGAACAGGTCGTGGATGTCGCGGCGACGCACGGGAATGTTGTTGATGTAGTACGTCGAGTCGCCATCGCGGGTCAGCACGCGCTTGATCGAGATCTCCGCGTACTGTCCCCACTGTCCGCCGATGCGTCCCTGGTCGTTGGTGAAATGCAATTCGACGGACGCCCTGCCGACCGGTTTGCGTTCTCCCGCGCCGTTGAAGATGACGTCCTGCATCGATTCGCCGCGCAGCGCGGATGCCTTGGACTCGCCCAGCACCCAGCGCACCGCGTCGATGACGTTCGACTTGCCGCAGCCGTTGGGGCCGACGATTCCAACGAGCTGGCCAGGCGTGGCGATCGTGGTGGGGTCGACGAACGACTTGAACCCGGAAAGTTTGATCTGCGTTAGGCGCAAGGGAGACTTCGAAAAAAGGGCGTGCGGAAAACGTGCAAAATTGCGCCGCTGCAGGCGCGCTCAACCATGAATTATAACGGAAAGGAACGGCGCGCCGGCACGCGGCCGAGCCTTAAGGCAGGGCGATGCCGCCGTCGCTTGCCATGCGTGGCGGCAGGCGCCCTTCCTCGACCGCGTGACACGCAACCAGCGCCGCCGCATCGCCAGTCGCCGACTTGAGCGCGGGAGTCTCGCGGCGGCAGCGATCGTTAGCGAGCGGGCACCGGGGATGAAACGCGCAGCCCGGTGGTGGATCGAGCGGATTGGGCACTTCACCCGCTACGGCCGTGCGCGACTTGCCTTCCCGCTCGAGGTCGGGCACGGCGTCGAGCAGCATCCGCGTGTAGGGATGGCGCGGCTGGCCGAACAACACGCGCGTCGGCGCGAGCTCGACGATGCGCCCCAGATACATGACGCCCACGCGGTCGGCGATGTGGTGCACGACCGCCAGGTTATGCGAGATGAAGAGGTAGGTGAGCCCGAGGCGGTGCTGCAGTTCGCACATCAGGTTCAGCACTTGCGCCTGGACCGACACATCGAGCGCGGAGGTGGGCTCGTCGCAGACAAGGAACGAGGGATTCGTCGACAGCGCACGCGCGATCGAAATGCGTTGACGCTGTCCGCCCGAGAATTGGTGTGGAAATTTGGAGCCATCGGCGGCACTGAGTCCCACTTGCTCCAGCAGCGCCGCCACCTTGCCCATCGCTTCCACTCTGGATATTCCCGGCTGCAACGCACGCATCGGCTCGGCCACAATCTCCGCGACGCGCCAACGCGGATTGAGGCTCGCGTAGGGATCCTGGAAGATCATCTGCATGCTCTGGCGCGTGCGGCGCTGGTGCGCCCTGTCGACGGCGCCGGGTCCCGCGATGACGTCGCCGCCGTACGCGATCGTTCCGCGTGTAGGCGCATAGAGTCCGACGATCAGCCGCGCCACTGTCGACTTGCCACAACCGGATTCTCCGACGAGCCCCAGCGTTTCCCCCTTGGCAATGGCCAGGTCGACGCCATCCACCGCCTTGACGCTCGAGCGCCCGCGCCGCTCGAGAACGCGGTTGAGCCACGGCGGCGACACGTCGAAATGACGCGACGACGCCCTGCATTTCCAGCAATTTTTCGCTCATGCGAGCACCGCGGCGGGATTCGTAACACGCAGCCAGCAGGCGGCGCGGGTGGCGCCGGCATCCAGGAGGCCGGGTCGCTCCTCGCGGCAACGGTCGAACGCGTGCGGACAGCGCGGGTGAAATGCGCAGCCGCCGGGAATGGCCGTCAACCGCGGCATGGCGCCGTCGATCTGGGTCAGGCGCTCCCGTTCCTCAACGATCGATGGGATGGAGCCCATGAGCCCTACGGTGTACGGATGTTGCGGACGGTGGATCACGTCGGCAACCGGTCCGATCTCGACGATGCGTCCGGCGTACATGACGGCGACCCGGTCTGCGGTCTCGGCAATCACGCCCATGTCATGAGTAACGAGCATCACGGCGGTGCCATGGTCGCGGCACAGGCGCTTCAGCAGCTGGATTATCTGCGCCTGGATCGAGACGTCGAGCGCCGTGGTCGGTTCGTCGGCGACGATCAGCTTCGGATTGGCGGCGAGCGCGAGCGCGATGACGACGCGCTGGCGCATGCCGCCGGAAAAATGATGCGGATACTGGTCGACGCGGCGCGCCGCGGCGGGTATGCCGACTTCGTCCAGCAAGCCGATCGCCCGCTTGAGTGCGGCGGCCTCGTCCAGGTCGAGGTGCGTGCGAATGGTCTCGACCAACTGACGGCCGATCGTATACAGCGGATTGAGCGACGTCAGCGGATCCTGGAACACCGCGCCGATTTCACGGCCGCGGATTGCGCGCATGGCGCTCTCCGGCAGGTTGTCGATGCGCCGGCCCGACAACCGGATCTCGCCCGCGGCGATGCGACCTGGCGCATCCAGGAGGCCGATGATTGCCGCGCCCGTGAGGGATTTTCCCGCGCCGGACTCGCCCACCACGCCAAGGACCTCGCCCGGCGCGATGTCGAACGAAATGTCATGCACCGCGACCAGCGTTCCGCGCCGCGTCGGAAATTCGACGCGAAGGCCGGAGACCGCCAGCAACGGCTCGCGCGCTTCTCCGGATGCAGGCATCGTCATCGCAGACGCGGGTTCAGCGCGTCCCGCAGCCAGTCGCCGAGCAGGTTGATCGAGAGCACCATCACCACCAGCGCCACGCCAGGGAAAATCGTGATCCACCACTCGCCGGAGAAGAGGAAATCGTTGCCAACGCGGATCAGCGTTCCCAGCGAAGGCTCGGTCACCGGCATCCCGACGCCGAGAAAGGACAACGCCGCTTCCGTCAGGATCGCCGATGCAATGTTGATGGTCGCGATCACCATGACCGGACCGAGCACGTTGGGCAGCAGATGGCGCGCCATGATCTGCAGCGGCGAGCGTCCGATCACCCGGGCCGCCTGCACATATTCCTTGCCCTTTTCCACCATCGTCGAGCCGCGCACCGTCCTCGCGTACTGCACCCAGTTGGATAACCCGATCGCCAGGATCAATACGGGCAACACGGCACCCGAATGGGCATCCCGGGGCAGCACGGCGCGGGCGACCCCATCGATCAGCAGCGCGATCAGGATGGCGGGAAACGACAACTGCACGTCGGCAACGCGCATGATGAAGGCGTCGAGGCGGCCGCCCGCATAGCCGGCGATCAGCCCGAGCGAGACGCCCAGGATCATCGCCAGCGCTACGGAGCCCAATCCCACCAGCAGCGAAATGCGGGCGCCGTACATGATGGCCGAAAGCAGGTCGCGCCCCTGGTCGTCCGTGCCGAGCAGGAACGCAGGGAGGCCGCCCGTGATCCAGCGCGGCGGCGACAACGCGTCGGACAGGTTGAGCGTCTTGAGATCGAAAGGATCGTGCGGCGCGAACACCGGCGCCAGGAATGCGGCAACGAGACAGATGAACAAAACGATGAATGCGCCTATCGCGACCGGCGAATGCCGGAAGTTCCACAACACATCGCCATCCCACGCGGACGCCAGGCGTGCGCGAAGCGTCGGGCGTGCGCTCACGACAGCGGGAAGCGGGATGGAGGTCGGCGGCGTGTCGATCATGACTGCGCGTTCATGGCAGCGGCGCCCCAAGATGCGTCAATGCATTCAGCGTGGCGGTCCGCGCCTGTGCGAAGACGGTCTCCTTCCAATCGTCGTCGTCGCAATAGAACGCATCGCGGATCTGCTTCTTGATCGACGCACGCTGAGCGGCGGATGCTTCGGGATGGCTCGACAGCCATTGATCCGCGCGCAGCGCGCCGATCATCGCCTCAAGCGGCAGCGTTCCGAATTCGAGCGCCATGCCGGCATAGGTGACGCCCGGGCACTCGTCATACACCGCGTTGTAGTTGACGCCCGTGAGCGTCGCCGACGCCGACGTGCCATCGTGGAACGATGTCACGTTGTCTCCCCACCAAGCGCGCGTTCGCGCGAGGTCGGCAGGCACGTCCTTGCCCGAGAAGATCATTTCTCCGTGGCCCCGTGGGCCGAGACCGGTGTGAAAGTCGATCCAGCCGATGCTCTGCCGGCGCGCGCCGAACTCGCGCATTACCGAACGCAGGATTCGGTTGCTCCATGCGGGTCGGACGCCTCCATAGAAGAGGCCGTCGGGGAACTCGCATTGCCCGCCGGTAATCGCCTGCTGCAGCGCGCGCTCGCCGTGCGCGGCCACATAGGTCGCGAGCGCCGACAGGTTCTCCGGGGATGGAGGCCATTCCTGCGGCACGACAAAGTCATGCACGCTCGCGTAGGCGGCATTCGCTGCCGGCGGCATCGCAAAGTCGCGAAAATTGCGGTTGAGGTCGACGTTGTCCTCGTTTGTCCGGCGCAGGTGAGAAAACCCGTAGGGATTGAGCGCGTGCAGGAATACCACGTCGACGTCGACCGCCTTCGCTGCTGCCAGGAACCCGTCGTCATTCAGCAGCGCCACCTGGCAGCCGGAACCGCAAAAGCCTTCCACGCCGTGCGTCGCAGAAAGCAGCAGAAGCATCGCCGGCGCAGATCCATTTCCCAGCACGGCAATGTCGATCGAAAGTTCCTCGTCGGCGGCGCCTCGCGCGACAGGGTGAACATGTCGAGTCACCGCCATACCGCGCGCGTCCGCGGCGGCAAAAAACTTGGCGCGCGCCTCGGCGTACGTGCCGGCGAAGTGCGGTACGGGATTCAGGGAGCGCTCGCGAGCGGCATGGCCGTCTCCGCCAGCGCCGCGAGGTAGCCGGCGCCGAGGGGGATGACCGCGTCGTTGAAGTCATACTTGCTGTTGTGCAAAAAGCAGCCTCCCTCCGCACCGCCCTGCCCCAGTCGCGCGAACGCACCCGGCTTGACCTGCAGCATGAACGAGAAGTCCTCCGACCCCATCGATGGGTCGAGGTTGCGCACCACATTGTCGGCGCCGACAAGCGCTTCGGCCACGTCGCCGGCGAACAGCGCTTCGCGGTCATGGTTGAGGGTGGCGGGATAAATTCGCTCGTACTTGAGCGTGGCCGTCGCGCCGAACGCGGCGGCGATGGAACCGACGAGGTGCTCCAGGCGCTTCTCGATCATGCTCTGTGTGGCGGGACGAAACGTGCGCACGGTGCCGACGAGCTTGGCGTGCGCCGGAATGACGCTCATCGCGCCGGGATGGCCCGCGTGCATCGCGCACAGGCTCACGACGGCCGTGTCGATCGGGCTGACGTTGCGGCTGACGATGGACTGCGCCGCCGTGATGATGTGCCCCGCCACCAAGACGGGGTCGACGGCGTTGTGCGGATGCGCGCCATGGCCGCCACGTCCGTCGATCGTGATCTCGATGCGATCCGCCGCTGCCATCGCGTAGCCGGGCGTGATGCCGAACTTGCCTGGCGGCAATCCCGGCCAGTTGTGCAGCGCGAACACCTGCTCTGCGGGAAAGCGCTCGAACAGGCCGTCCTCGATCATCGCCTTGGCGCCTGCGTAACCTTCTTCGCCTGGCTGGAAGATGAGGTATGCGGTGCCGTCGAAATTGCGCGTCTCGTGCAGGTACCGTGCCGTGGCGAGCAGCATCGTCGTGTGCCCGTCGTGCCCGCAGCCATGCATGCGACCTTCGTAGCGCGACTTGTGCGCGAACTCGTTCTCTTCCTGCAGCGGGAGCGCGTCCATGTCCGCGCGCAAGCCGATCGTGCGTCCGCTGGCATGGCGCCGGCCGGGAATGACGGCAACAATGCCGGTCTTGCCGATGCCGGTGTGATGCTCGATGCCCAACTGCGCCAGGTTCTCCTGCACGACGCGCGCTGTCCGGTGCTCCTCGAAACCCAGCTCCGGGTGGGCGTGCAGGTCACGGCGGATGGCAGTGAATTCGTCCTGCCAGCGGCGTATATGTTCGTCCGGTTTCATGGGGTCGCGGTGATCCTTTCGATGCGCAGGCGGGGGTCGACCACGTAGTACAGCAGGTCGACGACGAGGTTGAGCAGCACGAACACCAGTGCGATGAAGCAAAGGTAGGCGGCCATTACCGGAATGTCGGAAAAGAATACCGACTGGATGAACAGCAGGCCCAGTCCCGGCCACTGGAACACCGTTTCGGTCACGATCGCAAATGCGATGATGCCGCCCAGTTGCAGTCCGGTGATCGTGATCACCGGCACCAGCGTGTTCTTCAGTGCGTGGCCGAAATTGATGGCGCGATCGGACAATCCGCGGGCACGCGCGAACTTGATGTAGTCGGTGCGCAGGACTTCGAGCATTTCGGCAGCGCACCAGACGCATGATCAGCGTCATCTGGAACAGCGACAGCGTGATGACGGGCAGGATCAGCGCCTTCAGTCCGGTCTTGGTCAGCAGGCCCGTCGTCCACCACCCAGCGCCACCGTCTCGCCGCGGCCGATACGATGGAAGCCAGCCCAGCTGGACCGCAAACACCAGGATCAGCAGGATGCCGATCAGGAACGACGGCAGGCTCACGCCGACGAGCGACGCCGTCAGCAACGCCTGCGCGCCCCAGCTGTCGCGTTGCAATGCGGCGTAGACACCGGCCGGAATGCCGACGAGCAATGCAAGCAGCGCCGCGGCAAACGACAATTCGAGCGTCGCGGGCAGCCTCTCCTTGATCAGCATGGCGACACTGCGACCCTGGCGCAGCGAGCGCCCGAAGTCACCTTGGACGGCGTTGGCCGCGAAGCGGAAGAATTGGACGATCACGGGCTGGTCCAGACCCAATTCGCTGCGCAGCCTGCGCCTTTTCTTCCGTCGTCGCATCCTGCCCGACCATCGACACGACGGGGTCACCGACGAAATTGAACAGGCTGAACGCGATCAGCGCCACTACCGCCATGACGGCGACGGACTGCAGGATTCGTCGGAGGATGAAGGCGAGCAAAGGCGTCGATCGCGTTGCGGTAGACCCGGTTGCCGGGCCGGGCGCAATGCTTTGGGCGGGTCGATCATGCACAAACGGCGGCGGAGCGTCAAACCGCGCGGGCCCACCCGGCGATTGGCGTCGCTTCAACCAGCAGCATTGCAGTGCCGGCGGGCCTGCTCCGGCGCGCCTGCGGCGGCGCAATTCGTTGTCGTACGGGGTCGAGAGGCTCCGCGACGAGGTCTGTTTCCGTCGCGGAGCGCCACTTCGGCAAGAAGCAGGGGCGTGCGCTACTCCTTGATGTCGACGCCGTAGAACGTGTGCCGTCCAAACGGCGACAGCTTGAAGTCGACCACTTCCTTGCGCACCGGCTTCAACTGCACCGCGTGGGCGATGGTGAACCACGGCGCCTGCTGCTTGAAGATCACCTGCGCCTGCTCGTACAGCTTCTGGCGCTCGGCCTGGTTGCTCACGACCTTGGCCTTCTGGATCAAATCTTCGTAGGGCTGATAGCAGAACTTGGCGACGTTGCTGCCATTGGTCTTGGCGGAGTCACAGCCCAGCAGCGACGCCAGGAAGTTGTCTGGATCGCCATTGTCGCCGGTCCAGCCGAGCATGCCCATCTGGTGCTCGCCCGCCTGCATGCGCTTGCGATATTCGCCCCACTCGAAGCTCTTGATCTCGGCCTTGACGCCGATCTTGGCCAAGTCCGCCTGCATCAATTCGGCGATGCGCTTCGCATTCGGGTTGTAGGGACGCTGCACGGGCATCGCCCACAGGTCGGTCTCGAAGCCGTTCGGGATAGCCCGCTTCGGCGAGGAGCTTCTTCGCCGCCGCCGGATCGAACGGGTCGTCCTTGATCGCGTCGTTGTACGACCACTGCGTCGGCGGGATCGGATTCTTGGCCGCCACGCCGGTCGTCAGGTACACGCCGTCGATGATCGCCTTCTTGTCGATGGCCATGTTGATGGCCTTGCGCACGCGGACGTCGTCAAACGGCTTCTTGGTCGTGTTGTACGCGAGGAAGCCGATGTTCAGTCCCGGCTGCTCGAGCACCGATGACGTTGGGGTCCTTGCGGATCGCGTCGAGGTCGGCGGGGTTCGGATACGGCATGACCTGGCATTCGTTCTTCTGCAGCTTCGCCCAGCGCACCGACGCGTCCGGCGTGATCGAGAACACGAGGTCGTCGATCTTCGCCTTGCCGCCCCAGAACTGCGGAAACGCCTTGTAGCGGATCACCGCGTCCTTCTGGTACTGCACGAGGTAGAACGGTCCGGTGCCGATCGGCTCCTGGTCGATCTTCTCCGGCGTGCCCGCCTTCATCATTGCGTCGGCGTACTCCTTGGACTGCACGCCCGCGTATTCCATCGCGAGATTCGACAGGAACGGAGCTTCGGGCTTGTTGAGCGTGATGCGGACGGTGTAGTCGTCCACTTTCTGGATCGACTTGATGAGCTTCGCCATGCCCATGTCGTTGTAGTACGAATGGTTGGAGCTCGTCACCTTGAAGTAGGGGTTATCCTCCTTGCCCTGGCGCTCGAGCATGAAGATGATGTCGTCGGCGTTCATGTCGCGCGTCGGCTTCCACGCGCGGTGGTTGTGCCATTTCACCCCTTTGCGCAGAGTGAACGTGTACGTGAGGCCGTCCGGCGAGATGTCCCACTTCTCGGCGAGGCCCGGGCATTACCTTGGTCGTGCCGCGATCGAAATCGACGATCCGGCTGTAGATCTGGCTGTTGGCGTCGAACGAGGTGCCGGTCGTATTCACCCCGGGGTAGAAGTTCTCCGGACTGCCTTCCGAGCAGAAGACGAGCGTCTTGGCGGACGCGCCGGCCTGCCGCAAGGGCGATGGCGAGAGCGAGGGCGGTTTTCTTCATGACTTCCTCCGAAAAATGGATCAGTGCCGCGAGGCAGTAAACGCAACATTATGACCGTTTTCGACGAATTTTTCCGCCAGGTGACATGCGACGAGCCTGCCGTCCAGCGGGCGCAGGACCGGACGTTCCTGGCGGCAGATGTCGATGGCGTGCGGACAGCGGGTCGAGAAGACGCAGCCCGGCGGCGGATTCAGGGCGACGGCAGCTCGCCGACGAGCAGGACGCGCTGCTTGCGGACGCCAGCGAGCCCGGGCGTCGAAGCCAGCAGCGCCTGGGTGTATGGGTGAAGCGGCCGCTCGAAGATGCGTTCCTTGGGTCCTTGCTCCATCGCCAATCCGAGATACATGACGAGCACGTCGTGCGAGATGTAGCGCACCACGGCAAGGTCGTGCGAGATGAAGAGATACGCGACGCCGAGGTCGCGCTGCAGATCGGCCATCAGGTTCAGCACCTGCGCCTGCACCGACACGTCGAGCGCCGAAACAGGCTCGTCGGCGACCACCAGCGCGGGCTCGAGCATGAGCGCGCGGGCGATCGCAATGCGCTGGCGCTGCCCGCCGGAGAACATGTGCGGGTAGCGGTCGTAGTGCTCGCGCCTTAAGCCCACTTTGGCGAGCATCGCCCGGGCGCGCTCGGCGCGTGCGGCCGCACCCAGCTTCGTGTTGATGACGAGCGGCGCTTCCAGGATGGCGCCGATTTTCTTGCGCGGATTGAGCGAGCTGTAGGGATTCTGGAACACCATCTGCACGTTCTTGCGCAGCTTGCGCAGGTGCGACGGCTTGACGTCGACCGCGTCGATGCCCGCGAGAAGCAGCTCTCCGGCCGTCGGCTTCTCGATGAGCGCGATCAGGCGCGCCAGCGTGGACTTGCCGCAGCCCGACTCGCCCGACGACCGACAGCGTGCGACCTGCTTCGAGCGCAAACGAGATGCCGCCAACTGCCTGGAGGTGCGCAGGCTCCTTGAACAGCCCGCGGCGGATGTCGTACACGCGTCGCAAACCGCTGGCATCGACGACAGTCTTCATGTCACGATCCCTTGCGTATCCCGCGCGCGTTCCGCCTCCCGCGCCGCGTCGCCGAGCGGGTAGTGACAGCGCACGAGGCCGTTCTGCCAGTCGCGCAACACGGGCCGTACGCTGCACGCGGGCGTCGCGTCGCCGCATCGCGGCGCGAAGAGACAGCCGACCGGCCTGTCGTGCAGGCCGGGCACCATGCCGGGAATGGTCGCCAGGCGCTCTTCGCCTCCCTCGCGGCTCACGTGCCTCTCGGGCATCGCGGCGAGCAGCGCGGCTGTATAGGGATGCTGGGGCATCGCGAGCAAGTTGTCGGCGCCGCGCTCCTCCATGACCTGCCCTGCGTACATCACTGCGACGCGGCGGGCCATCTCGGCCACGACACCCATGTTGTGCGTGACGAGCACGAGCGCCATCCCGCGCTCCTTCTGGAGGTCGCGCAACAGGTCCAGGATCTGCGCCTGGATCGTGACGTCCAGCGCCGTGGTCGGCTCGTCCGCGATGAGGAGGCGAGGGTTGCAGGCGACGGCCATCGCGATCATCACGCGCTGGTTCATGCCGCCGCTCATCTGGTGCGGAAAGTCCTTGAGGCGGCTTTCGGCGGCGGGAATGCCGACCAGTTCGAGGAGTTCGATCGAGCGCCGGCGCGCAGCCTTCCGGTCCAGCGAAAGATGCAAACGCAGCGTCTCGGCAAGCTGGAAGCCGATCGTGAAGCACGGGTTGAGGCTCGTGCTGGGCTCCTGGAAGATCATGGCCACCTCGCCGCCAACGATCTTGCGCCGCGCACCTTCCGAAAGCGTCAACAGGTCGTGGCCCGAAAAACGCAGCCGTTTCGCTCGCACGCGTCCGGGAAATGCGACGAGCCCCATGACCGCCAGCATCGTGACGCTCTTGCCCGATCCGGATTCACCGACAATGCCGAGCACGTCGCCTTCGTCGAGCGACAGGCTCACGCCTTCCACCGCGTGCATCACACCCGACTGTGTCGGGAAGTCGACGTGCAGGTCTTCGATTTCGAGGAGTGGCATGTCAGCAGGCGAACGGGACGCCATTCATTGCGCGCCCTGTCGGGCTCCCTCTCTCCGCAAGCATCGAGAGGGTCGGAGTGAAAGGCGAGTTGCGCGTCATCATCGTTTGAGCTTCGGATCGAGTGCATCGCGTAATCCATCGCCGAGCAAATTGAACGCGAGCACCGTCAAAAGGATCATCAGGCCGGGAAACGTCACCACCCACCACGCGCGCAGGACGAACTCTCGCGCATCCGCGAGCATCGTGCCCCACTCCGAGGCTGGCGGCTGCGCGCCAAGACCCAGGAAGCCGAGCGCCGCCGCGTCGAGGATTGCCGTCGAGACGCCGAGCGACGCCTGCACGATGAGCGGCGCTGCGCAATTGGGCAAGACTTCCGAGAACATGAGACGCAGCCTGGTCGCTCCGTTCGCGCGCGCGGCAGTGACATAGTCTTTGGACGTCTCGGTGATGACGGCCGCGCGCGTCAGGCGCACGTAATGCGGCAGCACGACGACGACGACGGCGATCATGGCGTTCATGATCCCGGGCCCGAGGATCGCCACGATCACGATCGCGAGCAGCAGCGAAGGAAGCGTGAGGATGATGTCCATCAGGCGCATGATCGCGATCTCGACCATGCCGCGGAAGTAGCCGGCGACCAGGCCGAGCGCGATCCCCAGCACGATGGCCATCGCGACGACGGCCGCCCCGATCAGCAGGGAAAGGCGCGCGCCGAAGATGAGGCGGGAGAGGATGTCCCGGCCGATGGCGTCCGTGCCCAGCGGATAGGCCCAGGAGCCTCCCGCCTGCCACGCCGGCGGTTTAAGGAACACCGCATTGTTCGTGAGGTTGGGCGCATGGGGTGCGATGAACGGGGCCAGAATCGCCACCAGGACAATTGCCACGATGAACACAAGGCCCGCCACCGCACCGTGATTGGCGCTGAAGTACCCCCAAAACTCGCGCCACGGACCCCGCGGCGTCGTCGCCTGCACCGGCACGTCCACCGTTGTCGCGAGGCTTGTCATGCCTTGCGTATCCGAGGATTGATGACGCCGTACGTGATGTCCACCAGCAGGTTCACCGCCATGACGACGACCCCCAGCAGCAGGACGCCCCCCTGCAGGACCGGATAGTCGCGCCGGTTGATCGCTTCGATCAGCCACTTGCCCACGCCGGGCCAGGAAAAGATCGTCTCGGTCAGGATCGCACCGGTGAACAGCACACCCACCTGCAGGCCGATCACGGTGATCACCGGGATGAGCGCATTGCGCAACGCATGGAGCGCGACGACGCGCAGCGCGCGACAAGCCTTTTGCGCGCGCCGTGCGAATGTAGTCTTCGCCCAGCACTTCGAGCATCGCCGAGCGCGTCATGCGCGCGATGATTGCGAGCGGCTGCGTACCGAGCACGATCGTCGGCAGAATGAGATGCGATACCGCCGACCTGAACGCGCCTTTCTCACCCGACAGCAGGGCGTCGATGGTGAGGAACCCGGTGACGGGCTCGATGTAGTACCTGACGTCGATGCGTCCGGAGACCGGCGTCATACCCAGTTGCACCGAAAACAGCAGGATCAGCAGCAACCCCCACCAGAAGATCGGCATCGAATAACCGGTGAGCGAGATGCCCATCACGCCATGGTCGAACAGGGAATTGCGCTTCACCGCCGCGATGATGCCCGCCGGAATGCCGAGCACGAGCGCCAAGAGGATCGCGCACAGCGCAAGTTCGATGGTCGCGGGAAACAACGCCAGGAATTCCTGGAGTACCGGCGCCTGCGTGATCATCGACTTGCCGAGGTCGCCATGCAGCACGCGGCCGATATAGATGCCATATTGCACAAGCACCGGCCGGTCAAGTCCGTATTCCTTGAGAAGTTGCTCGTGCCGGACGGGATCGATGCCCCGCTCGCCGGCCATCGTCTCGATCGGGTCACCGGGAACCAGGCGGATGAGGAAGAACGCAAGCAGCGTCATGCCGATGAAGGTCGGCACGACCAGCGACAGCCGGGTAAGAAAGAAACGGATCATCGCAGGCTGAAGATTCTACGCGCGAAGGCGCGCGGCGCTGGTCGCGTACAGGCAGATACCCGCCGCGACGGAGACGTTGAGGCTCTCGACGCTACCCGATAGCGGAATGCCGATGATCCGGTCGCAGGATTCGCGGGTCAGGCGGCGCAGCCCCGCGCCTTCGGCGCCCAGCACCCAGGCCACCGGGCCGCTCAAATCGGCGGAAACCAGGCTTTCGCCGCCCGCGTCTGCGCCAAGCAGCCAGATGCCGCGCTCTTTCATTTCCCGCATGGCACGCGACAAGTTGGTCACCGCGACTACCGGAACGGTATCGGCCGCGCCGCACGCGGCCTTGGCCACGGTGGCATTCACCCCGACGGCCCGGTCCTTCGGCACGATGATCGCCTGCGCGCCGAACGCGTCCGCGCTGCGCAGGCATGCGCCGAGGTTATGAGGGTCCGTCACGCCATCGAGCACCAGCAGAAGGGCGGGCGCACCGCCCGGCTCCAGAACGTCGTCGAGCGTGACATGCGGCAACGCGTCATCGACGACCGCGACGACGCCCTGATGCAGACCATGACCAGCCAGCGCGTCCAGGCGCGGTCCGTCGACTGTATGGACTTTCACGCCGGCAGTCTCGGCCCGGACGATAAGGTCGCGCAGGCGCGCATCCTGCCTGCCGCTCAGCACATAGAGTTCATGCACGGCGTCCGCCCGCTGGCGCAGGCGCGCGGTGATCGCATGGAAGCCGAACAGTGAGCGGGTGGCAGCCAATTCGAGGACCAGGATCAGTGAGGAAAATGAGGGGACGACGCTTGGCAAAGGCCGCGGCTACAACAACAAGGCGCTATGGTAGTGTAATCGCATGATCGCGGAAGACATGCAGCAGCTGATTCGCGCCATCCTGCTCGTGGTCGGCGCGATATTGCCCATCGTCAATCCGGTGGGCAGCGCTCCGATGTTCCTGGCGATGACCCACGGCTCGGACAATGCGACGCGGCGCACGCTGGCCGGACTCATTGCCATCAACAGCTTCCTGCTGTTGCTGGGTTCGCTCATCTTCGGCAACTTCGTGCTGCGACTTTTTGGCCTGTCCGTACCGGTGGTCCAGCTGGCGGGCGGACTGGTGCTGTGCTCGCTCGGCTGGCGGATGCTGACCGACGATTCGCCCGCCTCGCCGACTTCGGACGTGCCGAAGGACGTCGACTCGATCTCCCGCGCGTTCTATCCCCTCACATTGCCCTTGACTGTCGATCCCGGCGCCATTTCGGTGGCGGTCACTATCGGCGCCAATCACTCGACAAGCATCACCAAGATCCTGATCGCGCTGACCGGGGCAATCATCGGCGTCGCCATCATCTCCGGCACCGTGTGGATCACCTACCGCTATGCGGCGCATGTCGCCAAGTGGCTCGGCCATTCCCGCCTGATGGTGGTGCTGCGCTTGTCCGCCTTCATCGTGCTGTGCATCGGCGTGCAGATTGCGTGGAATGGGGTCCGGTCCCTCTATGCCGAGCTGGGCACGCCAGATCCGCCGCTGACGGCACCGGCACTGTCGGACGGGCCAACGCCCTCCAAGTCCACCCAATGATCGTCGATTGGCGACATTTCGCCGAAGGCGTGTTCCTGGTGTACGCGGCGTTGTTGCCGATCGTCAATCCGCTCGGGGCCATGCCCGTATTCCTGGCCATGACCCGCTATTCCAGCGACGCCACGCGCACGACGCTCGCGCGCAAGGTCACAGTCAACTCCTTCATCCTGCTGATGGCGTCGCTTTTCATCGGCACCTATGTGCTCGAATTTTTCGGCATCTCGATCCCGGTGGTGCAGGTCGCGGGGGGGCTCATCGTTTGCTCGGTTGCCTGGGACCTTCTGCGCAAGCCCGACGTGTCGACCAAGGCCGGTCACGACGACCTGACTGATCCCGACACCGTCGCGACAGAGGCTTTCTATCCGCTGACGCTGCCGCTGACAATCGGTCCGGGATCGATCTCGGTGGCCATCACCATCGGCGCCAATCACCCGCAGACGGTGCGCTCGTTCCTGTCCGCATCGATATCGTCGCTGATCGGCGTCATTCTCATATGCATCACCGTCTATTTCTGCTACCGATATGCAGAGCGGCTCTCGAAATGGCTGGGGCCGACGGGGACCGCAGTCGTCGTGCGCCTTTCCGCATTCATACTGCTGTGCATCGGCGTGCAGATCATGTGGAACGGCATCGACGCGCTGACCGGCATCACGACGGGACGCCCGCACGTTCCCTTGCCCTAGCAGCTTGGCAGCAGCGCCTGCGGTCGGCTATAATGTTGGGCTTCGCGCCAAGGGCGCGGAACCGCAGCAAATGCCGGCGTAGCTCAGTTGGTAGAGCAGCGCATTCGTAATGCGAAGGTCGGGAGTTCGACTCTCTTCGCCGGCACCAATACACAAAAGGGTTAACGGGCTAACGCCTGCTAACCCTTTGTCGTTTTCGGCGGTGCGCGTGAGCATACCTAAGCGGAACAATTCAAATCGCTTCCGTCGACTCCTTCAGCGGTTCGTTCGAACCCGACGCTCGCGTAGACTGCGCGGCTGGCGATAAGAATGGGTTTTCCGGCAATGACCACAGCCGTTCTGGACACCGCCCAGCACCGGGCAAACGCAACGCGCTCAATACCACGCCAATTCGGCCGGCGCCTCTCAATGGCTTGCCTGTATCTCATGGCGGCGGCCAACGCACCGTGCGAGGCGGCCCAACCGGTGGACGAGGCAGCGGAAGTCGCCCGCCGCCCGCGCGTGGCGGTAGTCCTCTCAGGAGGCGGAGCCCGCGGATACGCGCATCTGGGCGTGCTTCGCGTGCTGGAGGAAAACCACATTCCGGTCGATTACATCGCCGGCACCAGCATGGGCGCCGTCGTAGGCGGACTCTATGCGAGCGGATACAGCGCCAATGACCTGATCGCGAAACTCGAGCGTGTCGACCTCACCAACATTGCGTTCGACCGCAACGAACGGTCCGGAATATCGCAATCGCTGCGCGAGGACGACTTCGAATATCCGATTGGATTGTCTGCGGGCTTCGGCGACGGCAAGGTGAAGCTTCCCACCGGATTCGTGCAGGGCAACCGCTTCCTGATCCTGCTGCAGGACTGGACGTCGCGGTTCGCCGGAAACCTCACGTTCGACCAGTTGCCCATTCCGTTTCGCGCGGTCGCGACGGACCTTCTGACCGGCCAGGAAGTGGTGCTCGACCACGGTTCACTGCCGCATGCGATCCGCGGAAGCATGGCAGCGCCGGGATTGTTCGCGCCGATCGAGATCGACGGTCGCATGCTGGTGGACGGCGGCCTGGTCGCGAACCTCCCAGTGCAGATCGCGCGGAACATGGGCGCCGACGTGGTGATCGCCGTGGACATCGGCAGCCCGCTGCTGAAGCGGAGCGACATCAACTCGCCACTCGACGTATCCGCCCAGATGCTGGGCATCCTGGTCGGCCAGAACGTCCGCGCGCAGCGTGACCTGCTGCGGCCGACCGACGTGCTGATTACTCCACAACTGGGCGATCTCAAATTCTCGGACTTCGCGCACGCCACAGGCGCCATCGCAGCCGGCGAGGACGCGGCGCGCGCGGTCCTGCCTTCCCTGAAGGCGCTGGCACTGTCGCCACAGCAATACGCGCAAATTCCGCGACGACCAGATGGCGCGCATTTCGTCGACGCGTCCGCGCATCGACAACATCGAGATCGTCACGGCGGGCCGCGTGTCGAGCGACTACATCAAGAGCTACCTGCACACGCAGGTAGGCGACATCTACGACCCCGAAAAGCTGAAGGAGGCGACGCAGGAAATCGCCACGTCGGGGTATTTCGACAGCGTCACGCACCAGTTGATCGAGGTCGGGGGCACGACGACACTGCACGTGGAGGCCAACGAAGCGTCGTGGGGTCCGAACATCTTCCGGTTCGGCTTGAGCCTCAACAGCGATTTCAACGGCAACGGCGCGTTCCGTGTCGCGGTCGGGCATCGGCTGCCCTGGATCAACTCGTCGGGCCTCGAATGGCGCAACGACCTGATCCTGGGCAGCGACATCACGAGTCTGCGCACCGAATTGCGCCAGCCCATTCCCAATACGGACAACTGGTATATCGCGCCCTACGGCGAATACCGGCAGCAGAACCAGAACATCTACATCAATGACCTGTTCCTGAACCAGCCGCCGAATCTGCTGCCGTTCGCCCAGTACCAGCTGCAGACGACGCGCGGCGGAATCGACCTGGGCATTCCAATTGGGCGGATTGGCGAATTGCGCGCGGGTTTTGAGTACGCCAATTTCGTCAACGAACCGAAGAGCTACATTCCAGCCGATTTTCTGGGCCAGCCTGGCACCGGCAATTTCTTCCCGGTCGGGCGCGCGCGGCTGGTGGGACCACGTGTGCGACTGGTGCTGGATCAGCTGGACCACGTGCTCTATCCGCGCAGCGGCTACTACTTCTTTGCGGAGAACGAGACTTCATTGCGAGGCGGCGACAACGGCTACAGCGAGTCGCACGTGAAGGCGTTGTTCGCCACCAGCGTCGGCAGCCACACCTTCAATTTCGGCGTGGAGGCAGGCGGCGATTTCGGGATGGGGGCGACCGCGCAGCCCGCGGGCTTCTACCTGGGCGGTTTCCAGCGCTTGTCCGCCTATCCACCCGATCAATTTGCAGGCAACTATGTCTTGTTTGCGCGCGCAGCGTACCTTCACCCGCTGAAGTCATTCGATACGCCGCCGTTCAAGGACCTGTTCCTCGGATTGTCGGCGGAGGCGGGCAATGTCTGGATCAAGGAAAACCAGTTCGGGCACGGACCCTACCGACAAAGCTACAGCGCGTTCCTGGGGGTGACCAGCATCGTCGGCCCGCTTTACCTGGGCGTTGCGTTCGCGCCGTCCGTCGTCAACGTGTATTTTCAGCTGGGCCGGCCGTTTTGACGACACACGACCTGCGGTACTACTTGGCGAGGAATTCGAGAACAAGCTTGGACGTGGCCGCTGGATTCTCTTCCATTACCCAGTGACCGGAGGCGGGAACGATCCCGACGGACACGTCTGACGCGACAAATCGAATCTCATCTGCCATTCCGGTGTTGAAGGATTTTTCTGCTCCAACCGCCAGCACGGGCATCTTGAGCTTGCCGCCCTTCGCCAGCATCTCCTTGTTGTCGGTCGCATCCTGCGTGAATGCGCCGAATTGCTCGAATGCGTCGTGCATGGCGTGGGGCCGCGCGTAGAGGGCTGCATAGTGCTTGCGCGTTGCCTCATCGATCGCCTTCGGATCGGCCGACAGTTCGTTCCAGAAGCGGTCGAGATAAATCCGCTCGCGCCCCTGTACCAGGCGTTCCACGTCGGGTCCGCGGAAATTGAAATGCCACAGGCGCGGATCGCGGGTGATGTTGTCCCAATTGCCAACGCCGGGCAGCGGCGCATCGATGACGACCCATCGTTTTACGCGATCAGGATATTGCGCGGCAAAGGCATAACCCACCATGTTGCCGATGTCGTGGGTCACCAGGTCCACCTTGTCGACCTTGAGGGAGTCCAGCACGCCGGCGATGTCGAGAGCCTGATTCTTCTTCGTGTAACCAGTGTCGGGATGCGCCGAGAGGCCCATGCCGCGCAGATCCGGAACGATCACCGTGTGATCTTTCATGAGCTTTTCCGCGATCGGCGCCCACATGTCACCCGTGTCCCCGAAGCCGTGCAACATCAACACAGCGGGGCCCGTGCCGCCCTTCCGGACATAAATGCTCGTTCCGTTGGTTGCGACCATCTGGGTATGAAAGGCAGGCGGAAATGGCTGAACTACCGCGATCGCGGGCGGCGCCAAAAGAAAGATGCCAAAACCAAACATGAGAACTCTAAGCATTTCGTACCCGCTCCAGTGACACGTTGTTTGCAACCTTGTATAAGGTCGTCGGTTACTTCGCTATGTATCTAGGACTGAATGAAAGCCAGCAAGTCGGCCTTGATCGTATCAGTTCCGTCGAAGGTATGCGGATGCGGGAATGACGGTACGAGGGTAAGTCCATCTTCGCCGCGGTTGATATAGAAGCTCCGATCGCAAAGGTTCACGCCCTGCCTGTCACCTGAAGAGCAATCCGCTATTTGTTGCGATTGGCCGCCAACGCGGCTTGTTTCATTTCGTCGTTGGCTTGGCGCAATAGGTCCTTTGCGCGGGCGGCGTGCCCACCCATATCGAATTCATTGGCCTGCTGCGCGGCGGTCATCGCGTCGTAGGCCTGGCGCGAAAGTTCCTGGGCTCGTGCAATATTTCCGTGCAGCCCGGGGTTGACGTTCAAGCGCGGCTCATTGTTGCCGCCATAACCCGGTTGCTGGGCGCCCGCAATGACGGCCACGCCGAGGGAAATACCGAGCAGACCTGCTGTAACCATGTTCTTGCGCATCTAATTCATCTCCAGCTGCATGGGGTAATCGACGGGTGAATTCTAGTCCCAGACAGCGATTTCGATGTTGCCATCGTCGTCGAGCAGGAGCGTCAGGCGATTGGGGTCCGTTTCCATCTTTCCGATGCCATCCGACGCCTTGATGACGCGCACGTTCGGCGGCAAATCGGTTTCCTTGACCACGTCACCCGCTGATTTTCCGGCGGGGATCGCGGCGCCCTTGGCGACGAAGAATTTACCGACACATTTGCTGCAATCGTCGCCGCCGCCCTTCGCCTCGATGTATCCGGGCAACGTCTTGAGCGTCACGCCATTAGTCGCACCGTGAACGCGCACGCCTTTGTACGGATTTTCCGGTTCGACCGCAAAGATGGCATCGACGGATGAAAATCCCGTGGGCTCCATGGCCTCGCCCGGTGCCGCTGCGACGAACAACAAGTCCAGGATTCCATCTTTCGGGATGCCCCGGGTCAGCGGCACCAGCTGCGGATTTTCCCATCCTACCGTGCTGGTCATGCCGCGCACCCGAACGATATCGAGCGGACGTCCGTGGGCGCTGCGCATCACCTCCACGCTGGTGATGATCAGTACCGGCTCCCAGCGTGGAGTGCCGGCGTCGTCACCCCCGATGGGCGGCGCCTCTTCGGATTTGCCGGAGGGCTTCGCACCCTGCTGGCTGGCGTCATAGGCTTGTACCGGCCGGGATTTGCCATTGGCGGGCTGGGTTTGCGCCGACGCGGCGTTCGCGAATTGCAAGGCAATGCACGCCGCCAGGAGCACGGCTGCAGCCACACCAGTAGGTCTAGTCATCAAGGTCTCCAGGGAATCCAGACAAGGCCTCATTCAGGCCGTTTCAGTGCGTGCGCGCGGCATCTCGATAGGCGTCTCGCGGGAAAGCATTGGGGCACCCGACCCAGTGCTTGCAAACGCAGCGATCGTCGCATGCGCAGGCAGTGGCGCGGTTCCGTCTTCGAAGGCTCGCTCGAGCTGGTCCAGCGCCCCGAGGATGATATCGGTGGGCACCATTTGGACCAGGGTACAGAACGACGTCTTGCTGCTGGCAAAACGGCCGTTCTCGGAAAGCTTGTTCACAGGCGAACCACCGCCACAGACGGAAAAATATTCGCATTCCTGTCGGCACATCTCCACGCCGGCCTCAACATCGCGGGTCATCGCTTTCATCGCCGCGCTCGCGCGCATGTCTTGCAGGGTGTCGCGGTTGACGTTGCCGATGATGAAGTCGCTGTAGTCGGCGTCCTTGTAACCTAGCAACTCGGGCGAAAAGCTCGAGACATTGCCGTGGACGTCGACATTCACCATGCCAAACGGCTCCACTTGCGGATTGGTCATCGCCGTGCCTTCCGGGCGAAATATCCGCGGCAGCAGCGCGTCGATTTCCCTGATGAAACCGATTTGCGGGCTTTGCCGCGCCAACGTCCAGAAACGGTCAAGGAATGCGTGGAATCGCGCTTTTGGATCGGCAGCGGTCAGCAGCGCCGACACGTGGTCACCTTCGGATTCCTCGACATTGAAGCAGACGTCCTCGATTCCCTCGGCTTGATAGAACGCGAGCATCTCCTCCGGCGCATCCATGCTGTCCTTGGAGAGCACCGAGATCACATGGAACGGCACCCCCTCCTGGCGCAAAAGGCGGATGCCCGCGAGTGTCTTGTCGAACGTTCCGCGTCCGGAGCGCGTCACCCGGTGCGCATCGTGAAGGCGTTGCGGCCCGTCGATGCTGACGCCCACGCCCACATGCCACTCGCGAAAGAGTTCGCACCATTCCGGCGTGATCAACATGCCATTGGTCTGGATGGCATGGCGCACCTCGAGGTCTGACGGGCGCATCGCTTCGATGGCCTCAAACGCGGTTCGATAGTAGGCAACCGGCAGCACCAGCGGCTCGCCGGCATGCCAGATGACCGTCAGCTGAGGACTGCGCCCAGCCGGACGCAAAGATTTTCTGGAACAGCGTCACGATGGTCTGCTGCTCCATCACCGTCTTCACGTCGCGCTGCGGCAGGTAGCAATAGCTGCAATTGATATTGCAGAACGGCGTCGGCTGGACGACGACGGTTTCGATGCTCGGCGTCGACTCGCTGGTCACTTGGGGAATTCCTTGCGTCGCCGCTCCGGCGGGCGCTTCAACCGTTGCGCCAGAAGTTATGCCAGCCGCCGTTGCCCCAGTTGTGCCACCCGCCGTTGCCCCAGCCGTTGTGCCAACCGCCGTTGCCCCAACCGCCGTTGCGCCAGCCTCCATTGCGCCAACCGCCGTTGCCCCATCCGCCATTGCGCCAACCAACACCACCGCCGCCAAAGTTGACCCATTGCGCGAGCAATACGCGTGGATCGGTCTCATCGGGCCCGAGACCGTATTCCTCGAGCCCGGACACGCCGCTGCGAATAGCCTCCAGCCGCGCGGCAATGCCTTCCTTCAACGTGTCATGTGATGCCGCGTCAGCATCGACTGACGGGGATGTGGAAGGCGCGGTATGGGCAGATGCCAATGCCGCCGACACGCCGAGTACGCCGACCGGCAGCAGGAGGGAAAGCAATTTCTGGGTGCGATTGCGGATGGCCACGAATCTTTCCTCCGGTAATCCAGGGACTGTCCTTGGCAGGAATCCTAGTGAACTCCCTGCCATGCGTCAATCGTAATGCCGCCCCAATTTGTTACATGTTGTGGGACGCGACGACATGCCGAATCCACTGCGCGGTCAATTTTTCCTGCACGCCGTTCTGTTTCAACCGGAGATCGAGTCCCGGAAAATCGACCAGGTCCAGCGGCTGGTCCTGATTGAAGCAGGAGAACACGTAGGTCACCTTGCCGGTGACCGGATCGCGTTGCGGCTGCAGGCACTGGGCGCAGATTTCCTTCATCATGCATTGCATCGGAGAATTGATCGATCCGATGGCGCGATGATCGGGCTTGAGGAATGGCGCCAATACCGTGTGGCGCGCTGCCGCTACCGCCGCCATCATCTTGTCAGAGCCGATCGCGATGATCCGGTCGCACGCGCTGAACGACATTGTCTGGCTGCCGAGTTCGCCCGCGGCATACGCGCGCATCGCCTGCACGATGTTGCCGACGAACGCGCGATCCTGCGCGCGCTGCGGCGCGAATCCCGGCGCCTCGTCGCAGCACCAGACCACGACATCCGACGCGGCTTCGATTTCAGCCACCTTGTAGCGGTCCTGCATTTTCTTGTAGCCGGCGAAGTACAGCACTTTCGATCCGGCGGCGCGAAATGCCTGGCCAATCGAGAAGAGCACCGCGTTGCCCAGTCCGCCGCCTACCAGTACCACCGTCTCATCGGGCTCAATCTCGGTCGGCGAGCCGGTCGGTCCCATCAGCACGACAGGTTCGCCAGGCCGCAGGTTCAAGCACAAGTCGGACGAGCCGCCCATCTCCAGCACGATGGTGGAAACGAGCCCCTGCTCGCGATCGACCCACGCACCCGTAAGCGCCAGACCTTCCATCACTAGACGCGTGCCGTCGCGTTGCGCCGCCAGTGTCTCGTAGTTCTGCAATCGATAGAATTGACCGGGCCGGAACTGTTCTGCTGCCGCCGGCGCGCGCACGACCACTTCGACGATCGTGGGCGTCAGACGCTCGACGCTGACCACCGTCGCGCGTAGCGACCGGTCGAGCCGCCCGTAGAATTCAGCGTCGCTCGCATCGGAAGACGGCGCCACCTTGGCCAGCATGCGCGAGACAATGGGATAGCCCTGTTTTGCGCTGGCCATCGCCTTGACGACATTGCCGGAAAAGGAAGGATGGAGGTCGCCAAAGAAGCTCGTCGCCCGGCCGTCCGGCAGGATGTCCGTGAGCACCGCCGGTTGAGCGGGCTTCGCGAGACCGCGGATGAACTTCGCGGGACAGCCGTCCTCGTCGAGCAGGCGAAAATATTTTCCGTCGAGATGGAAGTGCGCGGCGTCCTCGCGCGCGAGCACGGTGTTGGGCTGCGTACCGGCGGCGATCAGAATGGTGCGGGCGGGTAGCACCGTACGTCCCGTTTCATGCCACACGCCTTCCCCGTCGTTGTTCTGCACGGATACGTCGAGCCCGGTGGCAGCGCCATCGGCATCGACCTCGATCGCAAGCGGCGTCAGGCCCTCGGCGAATTGAATGCCTTCCTCCAACGCCTTCTCGATCTCCTCGTGGTTGAGCGTATACGATGGGCTGTCGATGAGGCGGCGACGATAGACGACCGAGACGCCGCCCCAACCCTGGATCAATTCGGCAATGCGCGCGGGCCGGCCGTCGCGCTCGGCAGCGGCGCGTTCTGCCCTCAGGCTCCGCGCGTGGCTCAGGAACTCGGCCGCGACCTCGCGCTCTTTTGGCGTCCATGCGGCGTCGACGGCGGCCGCGTCGCTCTCGTTTACCAGCGTCTCATAGCGCAGCAGGAATTTCTCGACCTGGACCGCATAGTAGGCGAGCGATTCGGTGGCCGTATCGATGGCCGTAAGGCCACCGCCGACGACGATCACCGGCAGGCGCACCTGCATGTTGGCAATTGAATCCTCCTTGGCCGCGCCGGTCAGCTGGAGTGCCATCAGGAAATCAGAGGCGGTGCGCACGCCGTTGGCCAGACCGTTGGGCAATTCGAGCACAGTCGGCTTGCCGGCGCCGGTAGCCAGCGCGATGTGATCGAAGCCCATCGCAAAGGCGCCCGCGTCGTCCAGCGTACCGCCGAACCGCACGCCGCCGTACAGCGCGAAACGGTCGCGACGTTCGAGCAGCAGCCGGATCATCTTGAGGAAATTCTTGTCCCAGCGAACGGTGATGCCGTATTCGGCCACCCCGCCGAAGCCGGCCATCACGCGATCGTCCAGCGGATCGGTGAGCGATTGCACGTCGCGGATCGGGGCGAACGGCACGCGCTCCCCGGTCAGCGTGATGCCTGAAAGTTCGGGATCGAGCGGCTCGATCTTCAGCCCGTCGATTGCGACGACCGTATGTCCGTCGTTGATCAAATGGTGCGCGAGCGTGAATCCCGCGGGTCCCTGCCCCACCACCAATACACGCCTGCCCGAGCGCTCCACCGGCAGCGGCCTGCGCAGGTTGAGCGGATTCCAGCGCGTGAGCAGCGAATAGATCTCGAATCCCCAGGGCAGCGCCAGCACGTCCTTCAGCACGCGCGTTTCGGACTGGGGAATGTCGACCGGATCCTGTTTCTGGTAGATGCAGGATTTCATGCAGTCGTTGCATATCCGATGGCCCGTCGCCGCGGCCATCGGATTGTCGATGCAGATCATCGCCAGCGCACCCAGGGGCCAGCCTTCGGCGCGCAGCTTGTGGAACTCGGAAATGCGCTCCTCCAGCGGACAGCCGGCGAGTGTCACGTTGAAGGGCGACTTCTTGTACGGCGCCTGGCCTTCTACCGGTTTCTTCTCCGGCAAGGCCGCGCGCGCAGGAGTCCTTGCCCTGCTCGTGACACCATATGCAGTAGTGCGCCTGGTCCAGTCCACCGACGAGATCCGTGCCCGGATCGGTGAGTGCAAAGCCTTCGCGGCGACGAAGCGCGTGATCGGAAGGCAACTTCCATGCGGAAGCCCCGGCATACGGAACTGCTTCGATCGGCACCAGCTTCAGGTAGTCCAACTTGCGCGGCGCTCGAAACAGCACGCCGCCTTTATGCGAGGCCCGGCCCGCGGGTGTATGCAGCGCCCACGCGGCATAGCGTGCCGCCAAATCCAGCGCGGCCGAATTCGCGGCTTCGTCCTGCAGCCATCGCGTGACGGCATTTGCGAACGGCAACTCGCCTTCCTTGCCTGTCAGCGACGCGCCGATGCGGGACTCGAGCTCCGCCCGCAATCCCGGCCCGTCGAATCCCGCCGCGACGTCAGGCTTGTACGCATTCGCCGCTTTCCGCTGGACGAACTGCCGCTTGACCGCAAACAGGGGCGCCAGCTCGTGGTGTTGCGCCTCCAGCGCCTGAACTTCAGGCGCAATGACGAACAGCGCGGCGAGAAAATCCTCCAGGTGCGGCGCAAGGTCCAGCAACAGCGCCGACTCCTCCTTCAGCGCCAGGGACGCCGCGTCAGCGCGCGCGGCGACGGCCTTCGCGGCCAACGCGGGATCTGCGGCCCGCAAATGGTCAGCGAACAAATCGTCGATGCGGCGATTGCCTTCGACCGAATAAAGGTCGGCAAACGCGAGGCCGTGGGCTAACTTGAGCATGTGGATGCGTTAAGGTGGCGCCGGTAATTTTTGTAAAATGCGCACGGCCAATGGGCCTGGTCAACGCGCGCGAAGTCGGCTGCGCACCAAAAGCCTGCTATTTTACCGTCTTGTACCGTTTCGCCGGCAGCGGGTGCAGAGAATATGCTTAGGCCCGTGTTGGGTCGATCGTCGCATCGCCCGCCAAGGGCACCGGTGCAAACGGGCCGCGGTCAACCCGCGGGGGCGACGGCGCGTTGATGCTGCCCACTCATTGGGTTTTCTGATCGGAGAATGGAATGTCCGTGTTGCGTCGCATCGCCGTAGCTATCCTCGCCGCCGTTGCCACGTTGGCGGGCGCGCCATTGCTGGCGCAGCCCGTGAAACTGGGCGAGTTGAACAGCTACAAGGTATTTCCGGCGTTCCTCGAGCCGTACAAGAAAGGCATGGAACTCGCGTTGGCAGAGGTCAACGCGGCCGGCGGCGTGCTGGGGCGCCCGCTGGAGATCGTGTCTCGCGACGATGGCGGTACGCCCGGCGATGCGGTGCGCGTCGCGGAGGAACTGACGTCGCGCGAGAAGGTCACGATGCTGATGGGGACATTTCCCTCGAATGTCGGATTGGCGGTCGCCGACTACGCCAAGCAGCGAAAGATTCCGTTCCTCGCCGCGGAACCGCTCACCGACAAGATCGTCTGGGACGCGGGCAACAAATACACGTTTCGCCTGCGCGCCTCCACGTTCATGCAGACAGCCATGCTCGTGCCGGAGGCCGCCAAGCTCAACCGCAAACGCTGGGCCATCGTATATCCGAACTACGAGTACGGCCAATCGGCGACGGCAGCGTTCAAGAAGCAGATCAACGTTCTGCAAAGCGGCGGACTGGAATTCATCGAAGTCGCGGTGCCTTTGGGCAAGATCGACGCCGGTCCGGTCGTGCAGGCGTTGCTGGACGTGCAGCCCGACGCCATCTTTTCCTCGCTGTTCGGCGCCGACCTGGCCAAATTCGTGCGCGAAGGCGAATTGCGAGGCCTTTTCAAGAATCGGCCGGTGTTCAACCTGCTGGGGGGCGAGCCGGAATATCTCGATCCGCTAAAGGACGAAGCGCCGGTGGGCTGGTACGTAACGG
The DNA here is from genome assembly GCA_963755545.1 of uncultured beta proteobacterium. Lineage (GTDB taxonomy): Bacteria > Pseudomonadota > Gammaproteobacteria > Burkholderiales > Casimicrobiaceae > VBCG01. The sequence goes on from CAVWKH010000005.1 coordinate 118,124, forward strand.
GATACCCCTGGTACGCGATCGACACGCCGGAGCACAAGCGCTTCCGCGACGCCTACCAGGCGAAGTTCAACGACTATCCACGGCTGGGGTCGGTCGTGGGTTACAGCACGGTCATCGCTGCCGCCGCGGCCATCAGGAAAGCGGGATCGACCGACCCGGAAAAGCTCGTCGCGGCGATGAAGGGGTTAGAGTTCGGCTCGCCATTCGGCAAGGTCACGTTCCGGGCGATCGATCACCAGTCGACGATGGGCGCCTACGTTGGCAGGACGGCGGTCAAGGACGGCAAGGGCGTCATGGTCGACTGGAAGTATGCCGACGGCAAGAACTTCCAGCCTGACGACGCCGACGTGCGGCGCATGCGCCCGGCGGATTAGGGGAAGCGCTCGTTCTGGTAACTGAGCGGGAACCCAGCATCGTCCGCCACAAAAGTCGCGGGGTCCCCGCGTTCGCGGGGACGACGGTAGCAGCTGGGTCGTTCCGCGCAGGCGCGACCCAGATCGTCGTTCCCGCGAAAGCGGGAACCCAGTGTCGTCCGCCACAAAAGTCGCGGGGTCCCCGCGTGCGCGGGGACGACGGCAGCAGCTGGGGCCAGCCCGTACGCGAGGCGACATAGCAGCTGAGTCGCCGCCAGCGCGGGGAACCCCGTAGCAATCGACGCAGTGCCCGTATCATCGCAAGCGTGTCCTTCGCCTCCTTCGTCCTCCAGATACTCAACGGCCTGTCTTCGGCGTCGGCGCTGTTCCTCGTCGCCGCCGGGCTGACGCTGATCTTCGGCGTAACGCGAGTCGTCAATTTCGCGCACGGGTCGCTTTACATGCTTGGCGCGTATTGCGCTTACACATTCGGCAACGCGCTGGCGACGGTCGCCGGACGCGGCCCCTTGTCCTTCTGGCTCGGACTTGCAGCCGCGGCGCTGGTGGTCGCACTGCTGGGCGCGCTGCTCGAGATCGTGCTGTTGAAGCGTCTGTACGACGCGCCCGAACTCATGCAGCTCACCGCCACCTTTGCGGTTGTCCTCATCGTGCGCGACGCGGCATTGGCGTTGTGGGGTGCCGAAGACCTGCTCGGCCCGCGCGCGCCGGGCCTTGCCGGCACGATCGACGTCCTCGGCCACGCGGTTCCCCAGTACGACCTTTTTCTTATGTTGGCCGGTCCCGTCGTGCTGGTCGGATTGACTTTGCTGATCACTCGCACCCGCTTCGGCACGCTTATCCGGGCGGCGGCGGAGAACCGCGCGCTGACGGCCGCGCTTGGCGTCGACCAGGCCACGCTGTACACAGCCGTTTTCGCGCTTGGCGCCTTTCTGGCCGGATTAGCCGGCGCATTGCAGATTCCACGCGAGCCCGCGAACCTCGGCATGGACCTCGGGATCATCGCCGAGGCTTTCGTGGTCACCGTCGTGGGCGGGCTGGGTTCGATTCCCGGCGCATTCCTCGCGGCCTGCATCATTGCCCTCACCAAGACGTTTTGCATTGCGATCGGCACTGTCGACGTGCTCGGCGTCACCTTCGTCTTTTCCAAACTGACACTCGTGATGGAATTTGTCGTGATGGCAGTCGTGCTGGCGTTGAAGCCGCAAGGGCTCATGGGGCGCGCGCCACCCGCGCCGACAACGACGGCACTCCCAGAACAGCGCGCACTTGTCAGCGTGCCTGGGAAGCGCTCCGCGATCATTGCGGCCATCGTGCTGGTGTGCCTCGTTGCGCTGCCGTTCCTGCGCGATGAGTACACGGCGGTACTTGCCACCGATATTGCGATCGCGGCGCTGTTCGCCGCCAGCCTGCAGTTCCTGCTGGCCACCGGTGGCATGACGTCGTTTGGACACGCCGCGTACTTTGGGGTCGGCGCCTACGCCGCGGCGCTCGCCGTGAAGGCGGGCTGGCCAATGCTGGCGGCCGTTGCCGTGGCGCCGTTCGCGTCGTGGGTTGCAGCCGTCGTGTTCGGCTGGTTCTGCGTGCGTCTTGCCGGGGTCTATCTCGCGATGCTTACGCTCGCGTTCGCGCAGATTGTCTGGTCCATCGCGTTCCAGTGGGAAAGCGTGACCGGCGGGTCCAACGGCCTGGTCGGTATCTGGCCCGCGTCCTGGCTTTCCGGCCGCGTCGCGTTCTACCTCTTTGCGCTGGCCGTCGTCGCCTCGGCCGCATTGCTCCTCACCTGCGTCACCCACTCGCCTTTCGGACTCGCGCTGCGCGGCGTGCGCGATTCGCCGCTGCGGGCCGCGGCGCTGGGAATCGACGTCGCGCGCGTGCGTTGGCGCGCATTCGCGCTGGCGGGCGCGTTCGCCGGCGTCGCCGGCGGCTTGTTCGCCTTCTCGAAAGGCAGCATTTCGCCCGAATCACTGGCAATCCCTCGCTCCGTCGACGCCATCGTCATGGTGCTGCTGGGTGGCCTCAACGCACTGTTCGGGCCGCTGTTCGGCGCGGCCGCGTTCACCTGGCTCGCCGATTCGCTGCCCCGCGTGACCGAATACTGGCGCGCAGTGCTCGGCGCATTGATCCTCGTCATCGTGCTTGCGTTTCCCACAGGCATTGGCGGGGCGCTGGCGCGCTGGACGCGCGCGCGGAGCGCACCATGAGTGCTGCGGTGCTTGCGGTCTCGCACCTTGCCAAGGCGTTCGACGGCGTCAAGGCCGTCGACGACGTCACGTTCTCGGTCGCCGCAGGAGAGCTGGTGGCGCTGATCGGTCCCAACGGGGCCGGCAAGTCGACATGTTTCAACCTCATCAACGGCCAACTCGTTCCGGACGCCGGGCAGGTGACGATCGACGACGCACGCATCGACGGCTTGCCGCCGCATCGCATCGCGCGGCTGGGCGTTGGCCGCACGTTCCAGGTCGCGGCGACATTCGCGTCCATGACCGTGCGGGAGAACGTTCGCCTCGCATTGCTTGCACACGCGGGACGGACGGACCGCATGGTGGCGGCATTTGTCTGCCGGAGACCAAAGCGACGTGGATGCGCTGCTTGAACGCGTGGGTTGCGCCGACCTGGCCGACGCGCATTGCGCGACGCTCGCCTACGGCAATGCCAAGCGCGTGGAGCTTGCGTTGGCATTGGCAGGTCGACCGCGCCTCCTGCTGATGGACGAGCCCACCGCAGGCATGGCGATACGCTCCCGCGGCCGCTTGATGCGGGTCGCCGCGGAACTGGCGCGACACGACGGAATCGCTGTGCTCTTTACCGAACACGACATGGACGTGGTGTTTGGCTTTGCGGACCGCGTGATCGTGCTCGACCGCGGTCGCATCATCGCCCAGGGCACTCCCGAGGAAATCCGCTCGGACGCACGCGTGCAGGACGTCTATCTGGGCACGACCGTCGCAACGCCCTGATTGCGACCGACTGTCACACAGACCCTTCGCCTAATTCGCGCGCTCGGTCGCCTTGAAAACCCGCTCGCAGCGCTGGCGGTCACGCGCGTCGAGAACGCCCGGTTGCGCGCACCATGCCAATAGCCTGTCGCCCGCGGTGCTGGAACCCGTCGCCGCCGCCGTCTGAAAGCGATCGCGCAGTTTTTTCACCTGCAGCGCAAGGCGCTGCGCCGAAAGTTCGGGCGGGGATTCGACGCCTAGCGACATTTCCAGTTCCAGCAACGTTTCGCGCCGCGATTCAGCGCTACCTTCCATCCGGCTCCTGTACGCGACCCCTGCCGTTTCATCAGCAAGCGCCTGAAGCGCCGCATCACGGCGCGCAAGCATCGCCTTTTCCCATGCCGCCGGAAGCGCCGGCAACGCCGCCCAGGCCTCCTTTGCCTGTGTAGCGTCCGCCGTACCTCCAGGAGATTGCAGCACCCGATCCAGCGACTCGCAAAGCTGCTCTTTGGCCTCAAGCGTCTGCCACACGACCGCTTCGCGGGCGCGCAAGCGCGTCGCGAGAGCGGCCTCCGCGGCGAGCCTTGCCTTTGTAAAGCGTGCTTCCAGACCCCGCAGCGCAGGGTCGGGCGTGCGGGTCTTTTGCTTCCACTGCTCCTGCAGGTCACGCAATACGCGGCGCAACTCCGAGTCGCTTTTCTCGGAGGGCGACGCGAGCTGCTCAAGCTGCACGCACAAGTCTTCCAGCGCGCGACGGCCCTCGCTCTTGCGCTCGTCGACTTCCTTGCGCTTGGCCTCGCGCGCCTTGAACACTGCGTCGCATGCACCGCGGAATTGTTCCCATAACGCACGCTCGTCGCGCTGCGCCAGCGAGAGTTCCTTAGCCTGTACCTGCCACTTGGTCTGAAGTGCCTTGACCTGAGATGGCGCATCGCGGTCCATGGCCTTGGCCGCCAGCGCGGTGGCTTCCTCGATCAGCGCGACGCGGCGCGCTTTCGCCTCGTCTCGTGCTGCGGACAGCGCGTCGTGCAGCGGGGCGAGCGCGGTTTTCAGCCGTGAGTCGAAACTCTTCCAGGCCTTCGGGTCGACGCTTCCCAACGTGCCATCCTGCCAGCGCAGATGGGTTTCGCGCATCCAGCGCTCGATGGCTCGCCAGTCACGCGGTTCCACAAGCAGCGTGGGCGCGTGGGTTGCGGCGGCGGCAATGAATTCATCGCGCTGCTTGCGCGCCTGTTTGCGCAACGCCGCCTGTTCTGCGAAATGCCGGGCCGCAGGGGCGTAGGCTTTCTCGCACGCGTGATCAAACCGTTCCCAGAGTGCCTTTGGAACGCCCGCATGCTGCGCGTCGAGCGCTTTCCATTCGTTGCGCAGCTTCTGCACATCGGCCGCGAGGCGCGGCGCGTCGAGCGTGCTCGTCGCGGCGGCTTCTGCACGCTCGCAAAGCTGAATACGCGCATTGTGCTGTCCGAACGATTCCCAGCGCTCGAGTTCGGTCAGTTGCTGTGAAAGGCGGCTCAGCCGCTGCACCGTCGGCTTCGGCAGCGAACCGGCGCCCGCCTTGCGCGCCCGGATCTCGTCGGCCGCCGCACGGGCCGCCTGCAACTGGCCCGCGGAGAGCGCCTGCTCCGCCGCGTGCAGAAGTCCGTGCACCTGTTGCCGCACGGCCTGCGTTTCCTGGTCCGCGGCGCGGATCTGCGCGAGGCGTCGTTCTTCGATCGTCCGCAACGCCATGTCGAAGCGCGACGAAAGCGCGGGCGTTCGCGTGACCGCGTCGAGTGCCTGCCACCGCTCGGGCAACTTCGCATTGTCGATGGACGTGCCTGCGGCGAGCTGCTCGCCCTCAACGACGAGCGCTTCGGCGCCGGCAAGTGCCTGGAGTTCCTGCGTCCATTGCTCGATGCGCTGTTCCGCCTGCTCGAGTCGCACCGACACGGACGTTCCCGCGTACTTGCGGGACTCTTCGCGCAGTTCTGCGAGCTCGTGCAGCGCGTTGGCCAGCGCATCCGACGTCGCAGGCGAATCCGCCCGCGCGAGCCACTCGTCCAGCCTGCGCCCGAAACGCGCGCGCGCCTGCTGCTCTTCATGCTCGCGATCGAACCGTTCCTGCAACGCTTGCCGGGCAGCATCCAGGCGCGCAAGGCGGGCGGCGTCGTCACCCAGGTGCAGCGCTTGCCAGCGGCGATCGAGATCGATTACCGCGGTGACAATCGGGCCGGGCCGGGTCGCCAGTTCTTCCAACTGCGCGAGGATGGCGTCCGCCTCGGCGATCTGGTTGCCGTAATCCGCCATCGCGTCGATCCGCTTCCGGGCCAACCGGGCGACGCCGTTGTCCTTGTTCCTGGCGGCGTCGGCCAATTTGCGCAGCCCTTCCGGCGTGCGAACGCGTTCCGCAGCCGTCATTCGCGTCTCCGCATGGTCAGCACCCAGTGCGAGTTCGATCAGCGGGGCTTCCTCGCGAATTGCCGCGATCGCGCTGCCACGACGCTGCGCATCGGCCGCGTTCCTCGCCACGTCGACCCGGATGGCATCGGTCGTGGGTTCTCCCGCCAGCATTGCAGACGCCCACGCGTTGTCGTCAGTCTGCGCGAGCACCTTGCCCAATGCCGTGGCGAGGACGCTGCGCACTGCCGGATCGCCTTCGCTTTCCCAGGCGGCGGCCAGCGCAGCCGGTTGAATGCAACGGCTTGCCGCCGCCACGCGGACGGCCGGTGCGGGATCGCTGGCGAGCAGCACCGCAAGCTCCTCCGAATCAGGCGGCAATTCGCCTGCGGCGGCAGCGCGCCGTGCCGGGTCAGCGTGTTGGTGGGGTGGGGAGCGAAACAGGTTTTTGGTGACCATAGGCGTGCGTTGCTCGTGGTTCCGTGACTATGCAGCAGTGTTGGACGCGCGAAGACTCAGCAGACAGTTTCGCGCGTGGATAGGCGGCAATTGGCGGTACTTGGGGGCGATTCCTAGCCTGCCAATCGCGCGAACCCTTCCGTCAGGTCGGCGATGAGGTCGTCGGGTTCCTCGAGTCCGATGTAAAACCGCAGGCCCGGGCCGCCCGCATCCCAGCGTGACGCCGTCCGGCCGCGCTCGGGATGGATGGGAATGACGAGGCTTTCGAAGCCACCCCAGCTCCAGCCCATGCCGAACAGGCGCAGGCCATTCAACATGGCGTCGATACGCTCCTTTGCCACCGGATGGAGAACGATGCCGAAAAGCGACGTGGCACCGGTGAAATCGCGCTTCCACAACGCGTGCCCCCGGGATCCCGGCAATGCGGGATGAATGACTTCCTTGACTTCCGGCCGCGTGCGCAGCCATTCCGCCACACGGATGCCGCTGGCCTGATGCCGCGCCAGGCGAATGGCCAACGTGCGCAACCCGCGCAACCCGAGAAAGCAGTCGTCGCTCGACGCGGTGACGCCCATGTCTGTCCATAGCCGGTGCATCGGAGCAAACGTGGCCTCGCTGCAGACGATGAGCCCCAGCAACACGTCGGAATGTCCGCCGATGAATTTGGTCGCTGCGTGCACCGATACATCGACACCGTGGTCGAACGCGCGGAAGAACAACGGGGTGGCCCAGGAATTGTCGCAAATCACCAGTGCGTTGCGCTCGTGCGCGACGCGGGCGATGGCAGGCACATCCTGGACCTCGAAAGTCAAGGACCCCGGGGACTCGACGAACACGATGCGCGTATTGGGTCGAAACTCGCGAGCGATGTCGGCGCCGAGCAGCGGGTCGTAGAAGCTTACGTCGACGCCGAGGCGTTTCAAGTGCAATTCGCAGAATCGGCGCGTCGGTCCGTACACGGAGTCCGTGACGAGGACGTGATCGCCAGGATGCGCAAGCGCCAGCAGGGGGAGCGTTGTCGCCGTCAACCCGGATGGCACCGCGAGCGCCGCGTACCCGCCTTCGAGCGTTGCGATGGCCGCCTGCAGGTCCGTGACCGTGGGCAAGCCGTGCAGGCCGTAGCCGATCCCTTCGTATTCGCCGCGCACGGCGGCCTCGAGGTCAGCGACCGTCGGGAATAGCATCGTGGTCGCGCGAAACACCGGCGTGTTCACCGCGCCCAGGAAGTTGCGCGGTGCGCGGCCCAGATGTCCCACCTGCGTTGCCTTCTTGTACAACTTGTCGCTCATCATGACTCCGAAACCCGCTTGCCCTCGCCTAACGCGTCGCGGATGCGTTCGACCTGCACCGAAACCGGTTCGCGTATGTCGACGACCAGCGCGTCGCGAGGCTCCTCCAGCGTCGCGAATTGCGAGGGAAGCAGCGACGCCGGCATGTATCGATGCGCGCGCTGTGCCAGCCGCGTGCCAATGGTCTCCACGTCGCCTTTGAGGTGAACCAGCCGGACGTCGCCGGCCGCCATCAACGGGCTACGGTAGATTGCCTTGAGTGCCGAACACGCGAATACCGCGTCCGCGCCGCGCGCCAGGATGCCGCGCATCTCGAGTGAAATCCGGTCCAGCCACGGCCAGCGGTCCTCGTCGGTCAACGGCGTGCCGGCAGCCATCTTCGCCACATTCGCCTCGGGATGAAAATCGTCAGCGTCGAAAAAGGGCCAGCCAAGCGCGGCCGCAAGTGCCTCGCCCGTCGTGGTCTTGCCGGAGCCGCTCACACCCATCAACAGGATTATCATGCCCCGATGCTACCGAATCGCGACGATGGGCGCCATCGGGAACATGCGCTTCCCATCGCACACGCGGTCATCGCGCGGGACGCGTGCGGGGGCTGCTAGAATCAGCGGCCGTCGCACATCAATCCTGACAGGCGGTTTCGTCCCGCCGCGGCACACGACAAAAACAGGAGCATGCAATGCCCACGCCGGTCACGCCCGCCAAAGTCATCGACGCCGTCCGCAAGTCGCCTGGCAACCGGGTCAAGGTCGCCTGCGCGGACATCGACGGCATCCTGCGCGGCAAGTACATGCACAAGGACAAGTTCGTATCCTCGGTGGAAGGCGGCTTTGGATTCTGCGACGTGGTGTTCGGCTGGGACTCGCAGGACGTGTGTTACGACAATACCAAGCTGACCGGCTGGCACAAAGGCTATCCCGATGTCCTGGCGAGGCTCGATCTCGGCACGCATCGCAACGTTCCCTGGGACGACAATGTGCCGTTCTTCCTGGGGGAATTCGTCTGGCAGAAGGACGGCAAGGAAGCGCCCTTCCCGCTTTGCCCCCGTCAGGTATTGAAGCGCGTGCTGCGACGAGCCGAGAAGCTCGGATTCACACCGATGACCGGGATGGAGTTCGAGTGGTTCAATTTTTCCGAGACGCCGCAGTCCTGGGCGGAGAAAAAGGGCGTCGGGCCCGATCCGATCACTTCCGGTATGTTCGGCTACTCGCTGTTGCGCGCAAACGCCGCGCAACCGTTCTTCGAGGCGTTGTTCACGGAGATGGGCGCCTTCGGCGTGCCGATCGAAGGCCTGCATACGGAAACCGGCCCCGGCGTCTATGAAGCGGCCATCCTGTTTTCGGAGGCACTGGAACAGGCCGACCGTGCGGTGCTGTTCAAGACGGGCGCCAAGGAAATCGCGTCCCATTTCGACATCATGCCGAGTTTCATGGCCAAGTGGAGCCAGCAGTATCCTGGCTGCTCCGGGCACATTCACCAGTCGCTCTCCGATGGCAAGACCAACCGCTTCTACGATCCCAAGGGCAAGCACGGGATGAGCAAGCTGTTCGAAAGCTATCTCGCCGGCCAGGTTGCGGCGCTGATGGAATTCGCTCCGATGTTCTGGCCGACGATCAACAGCTACAAGCGCCTGGTCGACGGCTTCTGGGCACCGGTCAAGCCGACGTGGGGCGTCGACAACCGCACCGCCAGCTTCCGCGTGATTCCCGGGTCGCCCAAGTCGACCCGACTGGAAACCCGCTGCCCCGGCGCCGACGTGAACCCCTACCTGGCGATGGCCGCGGTGATTGCCGCGGGGCTGCATGGTGTGGAAAAAGGACTGAAGCTCACGGCCAAGCCCATCACCGGCACGAATCAGGGCGGCGAAAACATTCCACGCGCGCCGCGCACGCTGATCGAGACGACGCGAATTTTCGAGAAATCGGATATCGCGCGCGACTGGTTCGGTGACGATTTCGTCGAGCATTTCGCCGCCACGCGCGACTGGGAATGGCGGCAATGGCTGGACGGGGTGACGGACTGGGAACTGAAGCGTTATTTCGAGATCATCTGAACAAGGCTTTCGCGTGACGGTCAGGCAACTGACGACGGCCGACGCCGCGGCGTTTCGCGCGTTGCGCCTTCGGGCGCTGAAGGAGCATCCCGAGGCGTTCACGTCGAGTTTCGAGGAGGATATGCCAAAGCCTCTCGACGTGACGCAACGCCGGATCGCGCCTGAGAGCGGAAACGCATTCTGGGGCGCATTCGTCGATGGAGCGATGTGCGGAATCATCGGCCTTGCCCGCGAGCAGCGCATCAAGAATCGGCACAAGGGCGACGTGGTGTCGATGTACGTGGCGCCCGAATTCGGCCGACGCGGACTGGCGGCCGCATTGCTGGATGCACTGATCGACTACGCGCGGGATGTGTGGCACCTGGAACAGTTGGTATTGACGGTGACCGCGACAAATGCGGGCGCCATCGCGCTGTACCGCGCGAAAGGATTCGCCAGTTTCGGACGAGAGCCTCGCGCGATCCAGGTCGACGGCGACTATTTCGACAAGGAACACCTGGTACTTTTCCTCTGACAGTCAGCACGGGACATCCATGGGCATCGAACGCTTCAGCTTTCCTACCACCATCCACTTTGGCGCTGGCGCGCGAAAACTCGTCGCCGATCACCTGAAGAGCCAGGGCGTTCGGCGGCCGCTGCTGGTCACCGACCGCGGCGTAGCCGCCTTGCCGCTGCTCGGCGCGCTGGTAGCCGACCTGCCCGGACTGGATGTCGCCGTGTTTTCGGAAATTTTCGGCAATCCCGTGCGCAGCCAGGTCATGGCGGGGGCCGCGGCCTACAAGGCGCACGGTGCCGATGCCGTCATCGGCGTGGGTGGCGGCGCGGCGCTCGACGTTGCCAAGGCCGTGGCGCTGATGGCGAAGCATGACGGGGACATTCTCGAATACGCATGGGACCATCCGCAGGTGCGTGCGATCACGCAGCCCATTCCGTGGTTCGTCGCGCTGCCGACGACCGCAGGAACGGGCTCGGAAGTCGGACGATCGTCCGTGGTCTCCGACGACGTCACGCACATCAAAAAAATCATTTTCTCGCCGCTGCTGCTGGCCAAGGCGGTGTTCGCCGATCCGGAATTGACGCTCGACCTTCCGCCCTCCATCACCGCGGCAACGGGCATGGATGCGCTGACGCACAATGTCGAGTCCTATCTTTCGCCGGCCTACCATCCGCTTTGCGACGGCATCGCCCTCGAAGGCGTTCGCATCGCGGCGCGGGCGCTGCCGCGCGCTGTGAAGAACGGCCATGACCTCGAGGCGCGCTCCGACATGCTGATGAGTTCGATGATGGGCGCCATCGCGTTCCAGAAAGACCTGGGTGCCGTGCATTCGTGTGCGCATGCGCTGTCGACCGTCGCCGATCTGCACCATGGACTCGCCAACGGGATCATGATCGACCATGTGATGCGATTCAACCTGCCTTCGGCAACCGCCAAACTTGCCGAACTTGCGCACGCGGCCGGCGTGCCGGGCGCGGAGGATGGAACTGCGGAAGCGCGCGCGATTGCGTTTATCGCCTGGCTGACGACGCTCAAGGCATCGCTGGCCATTCCGGCGAAGCTCTCCGACTACCGCGGAGCAAGACCGGTGACGAAGGCTGACATTCCGCGCCTGGTCGAGATCGCGACGGCGGACATCTGCCACCAGACCAACCCCCGCAAGTGCACGGCGCCGGACTTCGAAAACCTGTTCGCGGCGGCCCTCTAAGCGCCTGTTCGCCATGCTAAAGATCGGCATTTCCGCGTCGTTCATGCACGGCGACCAGCCCCGGACGCTGTTTCAGGGCATGACGCTACAGTACATCGAGCAGAACGTGGCGCACTGGCTGATGCAGAGGCAGGTTCTCGCGCTGATGGTGCCTTCACCCGACGGGGACACGCGACGCTCCAGCAGCGGCGTTACCGTGAACGACTATGCGAGGGAACTCGACGCGCTTGTGCTGATGGGCGGCTCGGACGTATGTCCGGAGACCTATGGTGAGACCGCGCTCAACCCCGCATGGAATGGCGACCGCATCCGCGACGTCTACGAAATCGCGCTGTTGCGCGCCTTCGTGACGCTCGGCAAGCCAGTGCTTGGTCTGTGTCGCGGCGTGCAGGTCATCAACGTCGCGATGGGCGGCACGTTGTATCAGGACATTCCGACGCAACGGCCAGATGCGCTGCGACATCGGATGCAGTCCATCTATGCGGCCAATTGTCACGCGACATCGCTCGTTACCGGCAGCGGGCTCGACAAACTGTATCCGGACACGCCACTCATGAAGACCAATTCAGTGCACCACCAGGCCATCAAGGACCTGGGTCGCAACCTCGTGGTCGAGGCCTGGTCCGAACCTGATCACATTGTCGAAGCGGTCCGTTGGAAAGGCGTCTCCTATGTCGTTGGCGTACAGTGGCATCCGGAGTTCCATCCGCCGGGCGACGCTGCATTCATCGACGACACGCCGTTGCTCGATGATTTCCTCGCGACGGCCTCGCAACACAAATCTGCCGCCTACGCCCTTTAGAGCCCGATCATGAAAATCACCAATCCTGCGACCGGCGCCGTCATCGCCGAAGTCGCCGCCGACACGTTGAAAACCGTCCGCGCGAAGTACGAACTCGCGCGTGCCGCTCAGCCCAAGTGGGCGGCCCTCCCGATCCGCAAGCGCCTCGCGATCCTCGGCAAGTTCCGCGAGCTCGTCATCGCGCGGCAGGAATTGCTGGCCACGACGCTCACCGCCGAAGTTGGCAAGCCGATTCGGCAGTCCCGCAATGAATTGAATGGCCTCACCGGGCGCATCGACTTCTTTCTCGCAGAAACCGAACACGCCTTGCGCGACGAAAAGGTGTTCGCCGATCCCGCCGGCAAGCTCGAAGAGCGCATCGGTCACGTTCCACTCGGCGTCATCGCCAACATTTCGGCGTGGAACTACCCGTACTTCGTCGGGGGCAACGTGTTCGTGCCGGCGCTCGCTGCGGGCAATGCGGTGCTGTACAAGCCGTCGGAGTTCGCGACGCTCACGGGCCAGCACATCGCGGAATTGCTGCATGAGGCGGGCGTGCCGCGCAACGTCTTCATCGCAGTGATCGGCGATGGCAAGACGGGCGCAGCGTTGTTGCGCCAGCCGGTGGACGGCGTGTTCTTCACGGGCTCGTACCGGACCGGCGCTGCCATCGCGGCGAGCACCGGGCGGCGAATGATCAAGACCCAGCTTGAGCTGGGCGGCAAGGACCCTGTCTATGTCTGCGAGGACGTGGACGTGAAGGCGGCCGCGGCGGGCCTCGCCGACGGCGCGTTCTACAACACCGGCCAGTCGTGTTGTTCGGTCGAACGGATCTACATTCACGAAAAAATCTACGACGCGTTCGTCACCGCGTTCCTGGCCGAGACGAAGTCCTTCAAGGTGGGGGACCCGCTCGATGAGTCCACCTACATAGGCGCCATCACCCGCAAGCCGCAATTGGCCGTCCTGAAGGCACAAGTGGCTGACGCAAAGAAAAAAGGCGCAAAGCTGCTGTTGGGCGGCCACGCCGTGAAAGGCAAAGGCAACTGGTTTGCGCCTACGGTATTCAGCGACACCGACCATTCGATGCTGCTGATGCGCGACGAATCCTTCGGACCGATCATCGGCCTGCAGGCGGTGGCAGACGACGAGGCCGCGATCGACCTCATGAACGACACGGAATATGGCCTGACAGCCGGCGTCTACACTTCCAGCGAGAAGCGCGCGCGAAAAATCCTCGGCAAGGTCGACGCGGGCAGCGTCTACTGGAACTGTTGCGACCGCGTGAGCCCCCGGCTGCCATGGTCGGGGGTCAAGCACTCGGGGATCGGCCTGACGCTATCCACGTACGGCATCCAGACCTTTACCCGGCCGAAGGCCTGGCACCTGCGCGACGTCTAGGGCTATTTACACTATGTTCGAAAGTGCGAATGGGCAGTATTGTGGTGAGCAAATTCGCAACACAACTGCACGTCGTTCCGGACGCGCCCGCAAACGCGGGCGCGAGCCGGAACCCAGTAACTCTCAAAGACTCTGGGTTCCCGCCTTCGCGGGAACGACGACATGCAGTTCTGTCGCCAATTTTAGACTCAGTACACTAGGTCGCCGCTCGTTCCTGCCTGCCACCGCGCGGCGCGCAGCGTGTTGGCGAGCAGCATCGCGATCGTCATCGGACCCACGCCGCCCGGCACCGGCGTGATCCACCCGGCAACTTCTTTCGCTGCCGCAAAGTCGACGTCGCCCGTCAGCTTGCCGTCCTCCAGCCGGTTGATGCCGACATCGATGACGATGGCGCCCGGCTTGATCCAGTCAGCGGGCACGAAATTCGGCTTGCCGACACCGGCGACGACGATATCGCCCTGGCGGACTACGCCTGGCAGGTCGCGTGTTGCCGAGTGACATATGGTAACCGTGCAGCGGGCCATCAGCAGTTCGAGCGCCATCGGACGTCCGACGATGTTCGATTGACCAATCATGACGGCATGTTTGCCGACGAGGCTCTCGCCGGTTTCCTCCAGCAAGCGCATGCAACCATAGGGTGTGCATGGCCGCAGCATCGGCATTTTGAGCACCAGCCGGCCGATGTTGTACGGATGAAAGCCATCGACGTCTTTTTTCGGATCGATGCGCTCGATCACACGCTCCGGATCGATCTGCTTCGGCAGCGGCAACTGCACCAGGATTCCGCTGACAGCCGGATCCGCATTCAGGCGGTCGACCAACGACAGCAGTTCGGCTTCACTCGTCGTTGCCGGAAGGTCGAAAGCGAAGGAATGCATGCCAACGGCTTCGGTTGTCCTGCGCTTGTTGCGCACATAGACCTGCGACGCCGCACTGTCGCCGACCAGGACCACGGCCAAGCCGGGCACAGAGCCGCCCGAGGCCACGTGGGCTGCGACATCGAGACGCACCTGATCGGTAACGCGTTGCGCGACGGCCTTGCCGTCAATGATTTGTGCGGGCATGGGAATCGCCACGAGTGGAAGATCCCGCATTTTCGCATGTCGCGAATCTCCGCCGGTGAGTCACCCCCGGGGCACGATCGCGTACACCGCACGCCTCGCCCGCTTCAGCGATGTTGCCGGCCCACCAAGGAAGCGCAGCGACCGCCCATCGGTGGGCGGAATGTACAGGTTTAGAAGTGCGGCACAGGTTTACGCGTGCGCCGGCGCAGAAATTCCGGACAGCGCGTCGGCAGCGGGCTTGATTTCCGCCTTGTCCACCGCGAAGTCGCCGAGCGCGACTATGCCCACCAGTCGCTTGTCACGATCCACTACCGGCAGCCTTCTTACCTGGCGCTCGCTCATCAGTTGGGCCGCGTGTTCGACGCTGTCATCGACATAAGCCCAGCAGACGCCCGCGGACATGATGTCGCGCACTTTCGTGTCAGGCCCCTTCCCCTCGGCGACCGCGCGGATCGCGATGTCGCGATCGGAGATTGCGCCGATCATCCGATCGTTTTCACCGACCGGCATCATCCCGAAATCGCCATCGCTCATCGCTTGCGCGGCTTGCCGGATCGTCATGTCGGGACCAATCACCCGCACGTTCTTGCTCATCACATCCTTCAACTGGTGCATCCTGCATCTCCTTGTTGCGCGGTGGGTGTCGCGGTATTCGCCAGCCCCGCAACCAGGGGACGTGCGCGCCTGGTCGACACGGCGCCCGCGTCGGTCAGCAGAAGGAGTCTGAGCGACAAGCGCCTCCCAGACCATCGGACTCACGGAAGAGTTCGCGCAGGCGCAGTCCTACAGATGCTGCTGCCCGGAGCGGCGTCGCAGACCTACGGTGACAATTAACCGATCACGATTTGCGGCCAGCCTTTCAGCCGAGCGTGCGCCGCGAGTACCGGGTCCGCATTCACAGCGACGGGATGGGTCACATGCGAAAGCAGAGGCAAATCGTTCTGCGAATCGCTATAGAACCAGCTTTCTCGGAAGTCGGAGAGCCGCAGGTCGCGCTCCGCGAGCCACGCCATCAGGCGCTGGACCTTGCCGTCGCGCATGTTCGGCGTGCCGGCTGTCCGGCCCGTATAGCGACCGTCCTTCATCTCCGGCTCCGTGGCGATCAGATGGTCGAAACCGAGTTCGAGCGCGATCGGTGCCGTGAGGAAGCGGTTGGTGGCCGTGGTGAGCACCATCAGCTGTCCCAGGTCACGATGCCTTCCGACCAGCGCGCGCGCAGCCTGCGAAATCGCCGGCAGCACGCATTCGCGCATGTACAGCGGATGCAGCGCGGAAAGCTCGCCGGTGGTGAACGGTACCAGCGTCGAAAGGTAGAACTCGGTGAATTCGTGCACGCCCGCCTCTCCGCGGCGATAGCGCTCCACGAGCGACTGATTGGCGGACTCGAAAGCCGCGCGGTCGAGCTTGCCGCGCGCGAGCAGGAATTCCACCCAAAGCTCGTCGCTGTCGTGCGACAGCAGCGTATGGTCCAGGTCGAACAGCGCGAGCGTGTCGTGTTTCATCGCATACCCGGAACGGTCCCGGGCGCAAAGCGGCATAAAATCCGGTGCATGATCGATGATGCTACAGCAATGGCGCTGCTCGCCCGGCTCGGCCGCGAGCTTGCGCCGCCGCTACATTCGATGAAGCCCTTCCGAGTGGACAGTGCCATTGCCGGCTGGCTCGACGCACGGCGGGCGGAGCGGCTGGCGGGGTTCACCGATGTCTTCTCCGTCGACGCGGACGCCCTGTCGTTCCGAGTGGCACTCGACAACGACGCGTCCCGCACGTCGGCGATGGCGACGGTCACGGCTGCGCTGGCCGCCGAAGGCGCGCTCTCGCCCTGGCGCAACGAACTTTATGCCGTCGCGCCGACGTTTGGCGCCAGCCCCTGGTTCCGGATGGAGCGCGCTGCGGCGAGGTATTTCGGCGTCCACACGTGGGCCGCGCACATCAACGGTATCGTGCGGGGAGTACCCGAGACGATGATGTGGTTCGCGCGACGCAGCAGCCGCAAGGCGATCGATCCCGGGATGCTCGACAATCTTGTCGGCGGCGGCATCGCGGCGGGTATTTCGCTCGAGGCCACGCTGGCAAAGGAGGCGTGGGAAGAGGCCGGCATCCCGAGCGGAATGGCTGCGCGCGCTTTGTCGGCGGGCGCCGTCCATATCTGGCGCCACCAACCCGACGGTCTGCAGTCGGAAACGATTTTCGTGAACGACCTGTGGCTGCCGGAGGAATTCACGCCCGAAAATCAGGATGGCGAAGCAATCGGGCACCGTCGCGTCGGGCTGTTGGAGGCCGCGCGACTGATCGCCGTGGCAGAAGGCGACGATGCGGTCACCGCGGACGCGAGCCTCGTCATCCTCGACTATCTGCTGCGCCAGCACGCGATCGCGCCGGCGTCGCCCGCCTATCCGGGGCTATCCGCCTTGCGCAGTCCTCAGGCCGCAGCGCGCCGCGCCTGAGCAGGCGCGATGTGCTTGAGGCCCATCTCCGCGATCGTATCGCGGATGGCATTGACGGCGTGGCGCATTTCATCCGGGCCGATCGCGCCGATGCAGCCGACGCGAAAAGTTTCGACCTGCGTGAGCTTGCCGGGATAGAGAATGAAGCCCTTGTCGCGCACGCGGTCGTAAAACTCCTTGAATGCGTAGCGGGGATCGGCGGGCGCATGAAAAGTCACGATAATCGGCGCCTGGATTTCCGGATCGAGGAATGACTCGAAGCCCAACTCCTGCATTCCGCGAATCAGCGCCTCGCAATTGGCGGTGTAGCGTGCCAGACGTGCCGGCTGCCCGCCTTCGCCGATGTACTGGTCGAGCGCCGCGTTCAAGGCCACCACGATATGCGTCGGCGGCGTGAAGCGCCATTGCGTCGTCTTTTCCATGTAGGCCCACTGATCGGCCAGGTCCAGTGCGAGCGAGGTCGAATTGCCCGTGCATTTTTCGAGCAATCCCTTGCGCACCAGCACGAAGCCCATGCCGGGCGGCCCTTCCACGCACTTGCCCGAGGCCGCGATCAGCGCGTCGAACGGCATGGTGCGCGCGTCGATGGGCAGCGCCCCGAACGAACTCATCGCGTCGACGATCAGGCCTTTGCCACGACGGCTCACGACCTCGGCGATGGCCGCGAGCGGATTGCGGATTCCCGTCGAGGTCTCACAATGAATAAGACCGACGTGCGTGATGCTCGCGTCCTTGGTCAGCAGCCCTTCGACGTCGGCGGCCGTGGTCGGCACGTCGTCCGCGGTTTCGAACGTGGATACGCGGCGGCCCATCATTTCAGTCAATTTCGCGAAGCGCTTGCCGTAGGCGCCATTGATCAACACCAGTACATGGCCCTTGCGCGGCACCAGCGTATTGACGGCCGCCTCGATCGCAAAGGTCCCGCTGCCTTGCATCGGCACGCAAGTGTGCGACTCCCGCGCGTGGACGATATCGGTGAGCTTCGCACGAAGCTGCGCCGTCACCGCATTGAACTCAGCGTCCCAGGAGCCCCAATCGCGCAGCATCGCCATCTTGGTGGGCAGCGACGTGGTCAGCGGGCCGGGGGTGAGCAGGATGGGATCGCGGGAATGGAGGGTCATCGGAATGTCCTTCAGTGATAAGGCGGCGCATGCTGACTATTACAGTACAACCGGCGTGCGCCATGCCTGGGTCCGGGTGACGATATAGCGCGTCAGCACCGCGTAGATCAGGCATACGGCGGTTGAAGTGATGACGATCAATGTCGCCATTGCAGCGGCTGGGCCTACCTCGCCGAACTCGTCGAGGCGCAGGATCGCGATCGACGCCAGGCGGGTGTCCGGCGTATAGAGAAAAACGACGGCGGAAATCGTAACCATCGCATTGACGAACATGTAACGACCAATATCGAGGATCGCCGGCAGGCACACGGGTACCGTGACACGGAAGAACGTCTTGTAGAACGGCACTTTGAGCGATGCCGAGACCGCCTCGAATTCGTTGTCGAGCGCCTTCAAGGCCGTTACTGCAGTGAGATGGCTCGACGTGTAGTAGTGGACGACCGTTGACATCACCAGGATCCCGAGCGTGCCGTAGAGGCCTCTGAGCGGATTGTCCGGGTCGTTGAAGAACAGGATGTAGCCCAAACCCAGCACCATGCCCGGTACACCCATGGGTACTGCAGCCAGCAAGCGAACGACGGACTTGAGCAGCGGCGCGCCGCGCGTCTTCTCGAGTAGATACGCGCAGCCGAAAATGAAAGTCGTGCCGCCCACCGCGACTATCAGCGCGAGCTTCAAGCTTCCGAGGTACGCACTGAATGCGTCACCTTCCACGAGACCGAACTGGTAGTGGCGCAGGCTCAATGACATGTTGTAGGGCCAGAATTTCACGAACGACGTGTAGACGGCCATGCCCAATACCGAGAGAAGCAGCAAGGCAATCACCAGACAGAACAAGAACATCGCGCGGTCGAACCACGGCGACGACTTGGGCGCGTAGGGAACCGCGCGCGAGGAGAATTGCGCCTGCTGGCGACCCTGCATCGTCCAGTCGACGATGAAGGCCACCAACACCGGGAAGAGAAGTACCAGGCCCACTACGGCGCCCTTGTTGAAATTCTGCTGACCGATGACCTGCTTGTAGATGTCCACGGCCAGCACGTTGAAATTGCCGCCAATGACTTTGGGAATGCCGAAATCGCTGACTGCATAGGAGAACACCACCATGGTCGCGCTGACCAGGCCAAAGCGCGCGCCTGGCAAAGTAATGGTGAAGAACTTGCGCCGCGTCGAAGTGCGCAGCGATTCCGCCGCTTCGTAGAGACGCCCGTCCGCCAGCAGCAGCGACGTCAGCACGATCATCAGCGCGTGCGGAAACGTGGCATACACGGCCGACACGATGATGCCGATCGGCCCATAAATCGTCGCCCCTCCCAGCATCCACTTGAGCAGCCCTTGGTTGCCGAACCACTGGATGAACGAGATGGCCGCCAGCAGCGACGGCGCAAGGATGGGCGTCAGCGCGATCACCCTGAACAGGACTTTGCCCGGCATGCACGAGCGCGTCAGCGCATAGGCGTACGCAAATGCCAGCGGCACGGTGATGGCTGTGACCGCCGATGCGACCCAGAGCGAATTCCAGATCGAACTGCGCAGTGCCGGCGTGGAGAAATAATCCTGGAAGAGCTGGAAGCCGACGTAGTGCCCTGCACTGTCCTGCACGCTGCGAAGCAGCATCGTTGCCACCGGCGCCAACAGGAACAGCACGAGCAGAAGGCAACATAGCAGCAGGAGCCCTTGGGCCAGGCGGTCCTGCCAATGCACCCGCGCCTTGATCATGCGCCCGGACACTGGCCCCGAAAGCGTGGCGGCAGACGTAGCCAAGGATTGTTCAGCCCAGAACGCGCAGCGCGTCCGGCCGCAATTGCAGCGTTACCGCCTGACCTGCCGCCATGCAGCCATCGTCGACATCGTGCCGTGGCACATTGGCCATAAGCGTCGGCGTTCCGGCCGCATCGAGCGTCACGCCCACCATGCAGAAAGCACCCAGGAATTCGACCTTGGCGATGTGCGCATTGATCGTGTTCACGCCGTTCGCTTGTGCACTGCCAGCTTGTCCGTTGGCGTGGGCTATCGGGCGGAGCGCAATTTCCTCCGGACGCAGGTAAAGCTTCACGGCGGTTCCCGCGGCAACGTCGCGACCCGCGACGGCGAGCGAAACACCGCCCACCCGGAATTTCCCGTGACCTTCCGCAACGGCGGGAAGCACGTTGATCTTCCCCACGAAGTCGGCGACAAACGGCGTGGCGGGCGCCTCGTACACCTCGCGCGGAGTGCCCACCTGCTCGATATGGCCCGCATTCATCACCACGATGCGGTCGGCCATGGAAAGCGCTTCTTCCTGATCGTGCGTGACCATGATGGTGGTCACGCCCAGCCGCTGCTGCAGCGCGCGAATTTCGCCACGGAGGCGGACCCGCTCGATCGCATCCAGCGCGGAGAGTGGCTCATCCAGCAACAGAAGGCCCGGTGAAGTTGCCAGCGCGCGCGCCAGCGCAATACGCTGTTGCTGTCCGCCAGAGAGTTGTCCCGGATACTTGGACCCGGCGTCGGAAAGACCAACCAGTTTTAAAAGCTCAGCGACACGCGCGGCAATCGCTCCGCGCGCCTGCCGCCGGTTGACCAGGCCGTAGGCGACGTTGGCATTGATGGTCAGGTTCGGGAACAGCGCGTACGACTGGAATACGATGCCGTAATCGCGGCGAATCGCTGGGAGGCGGGAAATGTCCTTGCCGTCCTGGCGAATCGTCCCGGTGTCCTGCGTTTCCAGGCCCGCGATGATCCGCAGTAATGTCGTCTTGCCGCACCCCGACGGCCCCAGGAACACCATCAATTCGCCGCGCGTGGCGTCGAGGGCGATGTCCTTCAGCGCTACGAACTTGCCAAAGGTCTTGCGAATGCCCGCGATGTGCAGGTAGGAGTTGTCGCTCACGCCGCGATGAGTCCTGAGGAAATGATTGCGCCCCGCGGGATACGGGGCGCACTGTTGCGTTAGGACTATTTTGCGGCGGACTTGACGTCGTAGCGCTTGGTCCACTCCGCCAGGATCTTGTCGCGATTGTTGGCCGCCCAGGCAAAGTCATTCTTGACCAGCCGCGATTCGTAATCGGCCGGAATGTTGGGCAGCGGCTGCGCGACGCCGGGAACCGCGACGATGGCGTAGTTCTTGGCGTACAGCTCCATCGCCGCCTTGCTCGACGCAAAGTCCGCGAGCTTCTTGGCAGCGTCCAGGTTCTTGGTGTTCTTCATGATGCCAAAGGCTTCCATGTCCCAACCCAAACCTTCCTTCGGGAAGATCAGGTCGATCGGTCCACCCTTTGCCTTGATGGTGTTGGCGCGATACTCGAACGAGATCCCGATCGGGAATTCACCGTTGCCGGCCATCACACACGGCTTGCTGCCCGAGTGCACGTATTGCGCGATGTTCTCGTGAAGGCCATCCATGAATTTCCAGCCGCCCTGCTCTCCGAAGATCTGCAGCCACGAGGTGACGTCGAGGTAACCGGTCCCCGAGGAGGCGGGATTGGGCATCACGATCCTGCCCTTGTAGATCGGCTTGGTCAGGTCCTGCCAGGTTTCCGGCTTGGGCAAGCCCAGCTTGGCTGCCTCGACCGTGTTGAAGCAGACGGTCGCGCCCCACACGTCCATGCCGGTCCAATAAGGCGGATTTTTCGAATCGCGATAGCTGGGCTTGATCGCGGCCAGCCCGCTGGGCGCGTAGGGTTGCAGCATCCCGTCCGTTTCGAAGCGAACCAGGCTGGTTGCCGCCAGGCCCCAGATGAAATCGGCCTGCGGATTGGCCTTTTCAGCCAGCAAGCGCGAGGTGATGACGCCGGTCGAATCCTGGACCCACTTGATCTCGATATCCGGATTGACCTTGTTGAAGGCCTCCGCATAAGGCTTGATCTGATCGGCTTCAAGCGCCGTGTAGACGAGAAGCGATGTCTTTTGAGCCATTGCCGCGCCGTTGAAGGCCAAGGCAACGACCGCGGTGGCGAAGGCAGTCGACAGCGAACGCGGGACTCGAAATTTGCTCATGCGGTGCTCCTGTTGGGCCGGGATTGAGTATTGGGGCAGAAAAAAGTGTCGGGCTGGCGACGTTCGATGCTACGCGACGGAACCTGTAGGAGCAATGGCCCGACGGACGGACGTGGAGTGCGATTCGAGCGAATGCGACCACGCCATTCGCATCCCGACATTCTAGCGCCGGCGGATTACAGATTGTTGACAATCTACAGCCTACGCCGTCTAATGCCGCCATGCTCAAGACTCCCTTGGCCAAGTCCAATGCGCCGTCCCGAACCGCGGCGAAGAGCGCGCCACCCCCCGCGCCGCGCCGGTCGTCGCCCATGGGCCGGACGATCGCGCTCGTGCAATCCAATTCGCTCCCCATGCTGGTGCAGCGAGAACTGGAACGCATGATCATTGCCGGCGACATCGCCGCTGGTTCCAAGCTGAACGAAGAGGCTATCGCCGAGATGCTTGGCGTGTCCCGAGGTCCCGTGCGCGAGGCCTTCCGCGCCCTGGAGGAGTCCGGCCTCGTTCGCCTGGAGAAAAACCGCGGCGTTTTTGTGCGCCAGCTGAGCCTCGAGGAGGCCGATGAGATCTACGAAATCCGCGCCGTGCTTGACGGACTGATCGGACGCCTCGCGGCCAAACGCATCACCCCGCCGCAACTGGCCAAGCTCCGCGACGTAGTCAAGCGGATGAACGCCGCCGGCGTGGCACGACGGCCCGACGCGTATTTCCCGCTCAATCTCGAATTCCACGAACTGCTGGCGCAGGCCGCGGGCAACCGGGCGTTGCTCGCCAACTATCGGCGCGTCGTCAACGAACTGAACCTCTATCGTCGCGAGACGCTGTCCCGAAACGTCGAGAACATTCCGATTTCCACGCAGGATCACGAAGCCATCGTCCACGCCATCGCCGATGGTGACGCCGCCAAGGCCGAACGCTTGCTGTTCAATCACGTGCTGGACAGCAGGGAACGACTGCATCGCGCGCTGCAGGTACCGGCGCCACGCGCGGCGCGAAGTGCTCCCTGACACAACTCCATTCCAACCCCTCAATTCACGCCACGACCCAATGACGAATCCTGCCCCGCATGCTCCCATCCTGGTCAACGGCATCACCTATCGCTGGCCAAAAAAGCCCGTGGTCGTTGTATGCATCGACGGCGGAGACCCAGCGTACCTGCGGCAGTTCCTGGCCGACGGAGCCATTCCCAACATCGCGCGCTTCATGCGCCAGGGCTTCAGCGTGGTCGCCGACGGCACCGTGCCGAGCTTCACCTGCCCCAACAACATGTCGATCATTACCGGCACGCCGTCCTCGAAGCACGGCATTTCGGGCAACTATTACCTGGACACCGCCACAGGCGAGGCCGTGGTGATGACCGGCCCCGAACTTCTGCGCGGCGACACCATCCTGTCGCAATTCGCCAAGGCAGGCGCCAAGGTGGTGTCCATCACGGCGAAGGACAAGCTGCGCAAGCAACTCGGCAAGAATCTCGACGTGAGCCGTGGAAACATCAGCTTTTCCTCCGAGTTCGCCAGCCGCTGCACGATGGCCGAGAACGGCATCGAGAATGTGCTGGAACTCGTTGGCGCGCCTCAGCCGGGAATGTATTCGATGGAGCTGTCGCTGTTCGTGCTCGACGCGGGAATCAAATTGCTCGAAATGGAACACCGCGACCTCATGTACCTGTCGCTCACCGATTTCGTCCAGCACAAGTACGCGCCTGAGGAATCCGAAGCCCGGCGTTTCTATCAGGAGCTCGACCGTCGCTTCGGTCGGCTCGCGGAGCTCGGGGCCGTCGTCGCGCTGACCGCCGATCATGGCATGAACGACAAGTCTGACGCCGCAGGCAAGCCCAACGTGATCTGGTTGCAGGACATTCTCGACGCCAGGTTCGGCAAAGGCGACACCAAGGTGATCTGCCCGATTACCGACGCATTCGTCGCCCACCATGGCGCCCTGGGAGGATTTGTCCGCGTATGGTGCCGCGGCCACGCAACGCCGGCACAGATCATTGAAGCCATCCGCGGAATCGACGGGCTGGAGTCGGTCCTCGACAAGGCAACCGCGTGTCGCGTACACGATCTGCCACCGGATCGCGAGGCGGACGTGGTGGTCATTTCGACCGCGGATGTCTGCGTAGGGGCTTCGGCGGCCGATCACGACCTGTCCGGCCTGGAGGGCCATCGCCTGCGTACGCACGGCGGCGTCTCCGAAGCCAAAGTGCCGTTCATCCTGAATACGCCATTGTCCGACGACTACAAGCTGAAAGCGGGCGCCAGTACGCTCAAGAGCTACCAGATCTTTGACTTTGCAATCAACGGACCGGCGCTCTGATGCCTGATGCCCTTCCCATGGCGACTTCAGGTCGCCTCGCGATCTACGACGCGCCCAATCAGCCGTTTGTGATTCGCAGTTTCCCGCTACGCGCGCCGCGTGACGGAGAGGTGCTGGTGAAGATACGGATGTCGACGATCTGCCGCTCCGACGTGCATTCCTACCTCGGCCACAGGCCCAATCCCTGCCCTGGCGTGCTGGGCCACGAAATCATCGGCAATATCGTCACGCTCGGCGCAGGCATCACCCACGACATGCGTGGCGACGCACTGAGTGCGGGCGATCGCATCACCTGGAGCGAATACTTCATCCCCGGGCCGAATTACTACACCGAGGTGCTCGACCTGCCGCAAAAATCGCCCGGCGTGGACAAGTACGGTCACATGGCTGTCACCACCGAGCCGCATCATCACGGCGGCTTCGGCGAATACTGCTACGTCCTTCCGCAATCCTGGATTCTCAAGTTACCCGATGCGTTGAGCGATGAGGAGGCAACGCCGATCAATTGCGGCGTAGCCACGATGATTTGTGTCACGGAGCGCGCGGAAATCGGCATGGGCGACGCCGTCGTGGTGCAGGGCCTCGGACTGCTGGGCCTCTACGGCGCGGCAATTGCCAAGGCGCGCGGCGCGCGTCATCGTGATCGGCCTCGATACGGTCCCTGCCCGCCGCGAACTCGCGGCGCGCTTCGGCGTCGACCATGCGTTCGATCCTTCGGCAATGCCGGACGCGGAATTGACCAGGACCATCAAGACGCTCTGCCGGCCTGAAGGTGCCGATGTCGTGATCGAGGTATGCGGCTATCCCGAGGTCATTCCCTCGGGAATCTCATTCCTGCGCACCGGCGGTCGCTATGTGCTGGGCGGCGTGGTCAATCCGGATTCGTTCGTCCGCATCGACGTCAACCAGTTGCTGCGCAAGCTGATCACGCTTCGCGGCGTGCATAACTACCATCCCCGCCATTTGATCGAGGCGCTGGATTTCGTCCACGCCAATCACAAGCGTTTTCCGTTCCATGACCTGGTGGACGGCAAGTACCGGCTCGAAGAAGTCGGCCAGGCAATGCAGGACGCACAGGATCGGCGCGTGCTGCGTGCCGCCATCGTTCCCTGAACACCGAAGGAGGAAGCCACACCATGTTTGCGCTCACCAATGCTGTTCACACGCTCTACCGCTTCACCGGCGTTGCGCTGCTCGCCGCCCTATGCACCGGCAATGCCTTCGGCCAAGCCAATTGCGAGGATCCCAAGGCGCTGCGTTTCTCGCTTGTCCCTACCCAGGACAGCGTGCGTGAATTGACCTACTACAAGCCCATTCTCGATCTCATCACCAAGAATACCGGCAAGAAAGTCGAGTTCTACATGCCGACGTCCTATGCATCGGTGATCGAGGCGCTCCTGGGCAAATGGGTCGACGTTGCGGTGCTCGGTCCCGAGGCCTATGTGATCGCCCGGCGCAAGGATCCCAATATCGAGGTGTTCGCGACTTATTACCGGGCCGCCGACGGTGTGCAGGCCGAAGGACCGGGCTACAAGTCGATGCTGATCACCAAGAAGGGATCGAAGTACACCACAGTCGACTCGCTGAAAGGTTCGGTGCTCGCCCTGGTAGATCCGGCCAGCACGTCAGGCGGCCTCATTCCCGAAGTCGTG
The DNA here is from genome assembly GCA_963755545.1 of uncultured beta proteobacterium. GTDB lineage: Bacteria > Pseudomonadota > Gammaproteobacteria > Burkholderiales > Casimicrobiaceae > VBCG01. The sequence goes on from CAVWKH010000005.1 coordinate 144,077, forward strand.
TTCCCCAAGAGCTCCAAGACACCACCGCTCAAGGACTATTTCTCCAAGGTGGTCTTCTCGGGCGGACACGACCTGTCCTCCATCGCCGTGGCGGAAGGCAAGGTCGACGCCGCTTTCGTTGCCAGCCATCGCTTCATGGAAACGGTCAACGCGGGCAAGGTCAAGCAGGATGAATTCAACTACCTCTGGACGTCCCCGCTCATCCCGCAGGATCCGTTCGTGATGCGTACGGCGCTGTGCGAGGACCTGCGCAAGAAGATCGTGGACACTTTCATGACCGTCGACCAGACGCCCGAAGGCAAGAAGTATCTCGACAACGTGAAATCGATGAAAGTCGTCCGGATGAAGGATTCGGACTACGACATCGTCCGCGAAGTGACCAAATAGCTGCATGGCACGCGTCCTGGAAGTCCGGGATCTGCGCGTCAGCTACGCGTCCGGCCGCGAAGTCCTGAAAGGGGTCAGCTTCGCGGTCGGCGCGGACGATTTTCTCGCCATCATCGGTCCCAGTGGCGCGGGCAAGTCCACGCTGATTCGCTGCGTCAACCGGCTGGTCGAGCCGACCGGTGGCGAGGTGCTGTTCGACGGTCGCGACTTGCTCAAGTTGAATGAAACGCAGATGCGCCGTGAACGACGCAACATCGGCATGATCTTCCAGGAGTTCAACCTGATCGAACGCCTGTCGGTCATCGACAACGTGCTGACTGGACGGCTGGGGTACACCGGAACGGTGCGCAGCCTGTTCCGGGCGTTCACCAAGGAAGACATCGGCAATGCGGTGCGTCTGCTCGACCGGGTCGGCCTGATCGAACACCTGGACAAGCGTGCCGATCGTCTTTCCGGTGGCCAGCGCCAGCGCGTCGGCATAGCGCGGGCGCTCATCCAGAATCCGAAGATGCTGCTCATTGACGAGCCGACGTCGAGCCTGGACCCCAAGATCGCGCGCGAGGTGATGACGCTGATCCGGGAAATCGCATTGGAATTCGGCATTCCTGTGTTGTGCAACATCCACGACGTGGAGCTGGCGCTCGAGTTCTGTACACGTGTCATCGGCCTGCAGGATGGCGTGAAGAAATTCGAGGGGCCACCGGCCGCCATCGACCAGCGAGTGCTGGCCGACATCTACGCGATGGAAGTGCTGTAGCGCCATGAACACGATGGCGGAACCGTATCAGTACGGTACCCAGGTCGAGCAACTGGCAGCGACTCGCCGGCGCACCCGCAGCATTCGCTACGTGCTCTACCTTGCCATCGCCTGCGTGGTCGCCTGGAGCGTGGAAGCAATCGTCATCGGCGACACCGACTGGACGCGCATCTCCGGCGATTCGGTACTGAAGGCAATCGCGTCGATTCATCACGTTCGACGCGTCGATCCTGCCGGACCTGATTCGCCCGGCCATCGAGACCGCGCTGATGGCCACCATCGCCACCCTGCTCGGCCTGGTGCTTTCCATTCCGGTGGCGTGGCTGGGGGCGATGAACATTTCGCCGCTCGGCAAGTTCAGCTATTTCATCGGGCGGGTATTGATGACCATATCCCGTTCGGTGCACGAGATCGTCTGGGCGCTGGTATTTGTCGCGGCCGTAGGACTGGGTGCGATGGCCGGCATTCTCGCGATGGCCGTTCGTTCGGTTGGATTCATCTCCAAGACCATCGCCGAGGCCATCGAGGACGTCAATCCCGGCCCCATCGAGGCGATGCGGGCGGTCGGCGCAAATCGCCTGCAGGTATTGCTGTTCGCCATCCTGCCGCAAGTTTTGCCCGTATTTCTCGGCAACATGATCTTCGAATGGGACGTCAACATCCGGCGATCGACAATCATGGGGCTGGTCGGCGCCGGCGGGCTTGGCCTCGCGCTGCACCGGCAGATGGCGAGCTACAACTACGGCGGCATCGCCACGGTGATCGTGGTCATCCTGCTGCTGATAGTCATTGGTGAAGTCGTATCGCACTACGCCCGAAAGGCAGTGACGTGACATGAATGGCGCGATCGCACCCGTCGCCGTCAAGAAGCTGCCGGAATGGCGCCGCTTCCGCTTTCCGCAAAGCCTCTACAAGTATGTGGCGATACTGGCCACGTTCGCCGCATTCGGCTGGGCGCTCGATTTTCTCGACATCGACCTCGATCGCCTGCCCGGACTGATGGGACGCATCGGCGATGTTCTGGCCACGCGCTATTGGCCGCCCGACATCGCACACGTGCTGAAACCCGATTTCCTGAAGTCTGTGGTCGAGACGTTCCAGATGTCCTATGTCGCGACGGTACTGGGCCTGCTGATCGCCATCCCGCTCGCATGGCTGGGCTCCCACAACATGACGCCGAGCCCGCATTTCGCCTATCCGATTGCGCGATTGTTCGTCATGGGCTGCCGGTCCGTGCACGAAATGATCTGGACCATTCTCATCGTCGCCATCGTCGGCTTCGGCATGCTCCCAGGCACGCTGGCAATGACGCTGTTCTGCATCGGCTTCGCCGGAAAGTTGATGGCCGAGTCGATCGAATCCATTCGCAAGGGTCCCGTCGAGGCCATCCGTGCCAGCGGCGCGGGCGAGCTGCAGGTCTTTGTCTACGCGGTCCTGCCCCAGGTGCGCGTGGCATGGACCGGCATAGCGATTTACACGTGGGACGTGGTATTCCGAGCGGCGACGGTGGTAGGCTTTTTCGGCGCGGGTGGCATGGGATGGTACCTGCGTGACAGCGTGCAGAAGGTCGAGTCCAACCAGGTGTCCGCGATCATCCTGTCGATCGTGCTGATCGTCATTGTGGCCGAACTCGTATCGGCATGGATCCGGGCCCGAATCGCCCGGGCGATCGCGTAAGCCGCCGGTCCCTGCCCACGTCCATAGATTGCCTCAGGAGAACGAAACCCATGCACGCCCGGACCCAATCCGTCGCCGAGCCACGGCGAGAACCGATGCGCATTGCCGGCGAACGCGTTTTTCGCGATCGCGTCATCGAGATTCGCTATCCCTATACCGGCGAAGTGATCGCCACGGTTCCCAAGGCGTCGGTGGAAGATGTGCGCCGTGCCTTCGACATCGCGCGCCAGTACAAGCCCAAGCTGACGCGGCATGAGCGCTACAAGATCCTGATGCGCGCGGGAGAGATCATTGCGTCGCGGAAGGACGAAATCGCGCGCCAGATCACACTCGAAGCCGGCTTCTGCCTCAAGGATTCCACGTACGAAGTCGGACGCGCGTCCGATGTGCTGCTGTTCGCCGCCAACCAGGCACTGCAGGACGACGGCCAGGTGTTTTCCTGCGACCTGACCCATCACGGCAAGTCGCGGCGCGTGTACACGATGCGGGAACCGCTGCTCGGCGTAATTTCCGCCATCACGCCGTTCAATCACCCCTTGAACCAGGTGATCCACAAGGTGGCGCCGTCCATTGCATCCAACAACCGGATGGTGTTGAAGCCCACCGAAAAAACGCCTCTCGCCGCGCTGCTCCTCGCTGACGTCCTGTACGAGGCCGGCCTCCCGCCGGAGATGTTGTCGGTGATCACCGGCGATCCGCGCGAGATCGCCGACGAGTTCCTGACCAATGCCAACGTCGACCTGGTCACCTTTACCGGCGGCGTGCCCATCGGCAAGTACATCGCCGCCAAAGCGGTGTACAAGCGGCAGATCCTGGAGCTCGGCGGCAACGATCCCATCATCGTGATGGACGACGCGGACGTCGTGAAGGCGGCAGAGCTGGCGGCCAACGGTTCTTACAAGAATTCCGGCCAGCGCTGCACGGCGGTCAAGCGCATCCTCGTCCACGAAAAGGTCGCTGACGCGTTCACGGACGCTTTGCTCGCGCGCACGCGGGCCTGGACGTACGGCGATCCGCTCGATCCGACTGTCGACATGGGCACGGTCATCGATGCTGCTGCAGCAACGCGTTTCCAGGACGTGGTAAGCGCCGCGGTTGCCGACGGCGCGCGTCTGCGCTGCGGCAATCTTCGCGACGGCGCGCTCTATTCCCCCACGCTGATCGACCGCGTCCAGCCGGAAATGAGCGTCGTCAAGAACGAGACTTTCGGTCCGGTATCGCCGGTGATGACATTCCGCGACGTCGACGACGCGATTCGCATCGTCAATTCGACCGTGTACGGATTGTCGTCGGGCGTGTGCACCAACCGTCTGGACGACATCATGCGCTTCGTAAAGGAGCTTGAGGTCGGCAGCGTCAACGTGTGGGAAGTGCCGGGCTATCGGCTCGAAGTCACGCCCTTCGGCGGCATCAAGGATTCCGGTTTGGGCTACAAGGAAGGCGTACAGGAAGCGATCAAGAGCTTCACCAATACCAAGACGTACTCCTTGCCATGGTAGGAATTCGTCTCGCGGCATTGCCGTGTGACATTTTCGTCATGTCGACGGGAGCCATCTGTCGATTCGAAAGGGCCAATGCGGGACCAATGCACGCATCGAGAGTAGATTCGGAAGGCTGATGCAGACTTTACTCAACCTGCTTGCGGGCGTTTCACTCCTTGTCTGGGGCACGCACATCGTTCGCACCGGCATCCTGCGGCTGTACGGCGCGGACCTGCGCCGCGTGCTGCGCAAGAGCATCAGCCAGCGCTTCACCGCCTTTGTCGCCGGTCTCGGCGTCACCGGCCTGATCCAGAGCAGTTCCGCGACGGCGCTGATCGTCGCTGCCTTCGCGGGCCAGGGCCTCATCGGGACGGCGCCCGCGTTGGCGGTGATGCTGGGTGCCGACGTGGGCACGGCGCTGGTGACGCTGGTCCTGTCGTTCGATCTCTCATGGCTCGCGCCGCTCCTCATTTTCGTCGGCGTGACGCTGTTTCTGTCGATGCAGTCGACGCGCGCGGGGCGCTTCGGACGCATCCTCATCGGGCTCGGACTCATCATGTTCGCGCTGCAGTGGATCGCGGTCGCCGCCAAGCCCTTCGTTCAGGCGGCCGGCGTCAAAGTCATCTTTGCGTCGATGACCGGCGACGTGCTGCTGGACATGCTCGTCGCTGCGCTGTTCACGGTGCTGTGCTATTCGAGCCTGGCGGTCGTACTGCTGGTGGCAACGCTCGCGTCGCTGCACGTGATCGCGCTACCGGTCGCGCTGGGCCTGGTGCTGGGCGCGAACCTGGGCAGCGGCCTGCTCGGCATGCTTTCGACACTGCGCTCGCCGCCGGAGGCGCGGCGCGTCACGCTCGGCAATTTCCTGTTCAAGCTCATTGGCTGCGTGATCGCCATTCCGCTGGTGCCGCACCTCGACGCATGGATTGCGTCGCTGGATCTCGACGCCGCGCGCGAAGTCGTGCTGTTCCATCTCTGCTTCAACGGCATGCTTGCGCTGCTCTTCATCTTCTGGACCGAGCGCATCGCCAGCGTGGCGGAGCGGCTCCTTCCCAACAAGCCCGCCGCCGACAATCCCGCGACGCCGCGACACCTCGATCCTTCCGCGCTGGCCACGCCGACACTGGCGATCGCCAATGCGGCGCGCGAAGCGATGCGCATCGGCGACATCATCGAGGACATGCTGACCGGCATGCTGACCGTATTGAAGACGAACGACCGCGCGCTGGCGGCAACGCTCCGGCAAAAGGACGACATCGTCGACGAACTCTATACGGCGGTGAAGCTCTACCTCACCCAAATCTCGCGGGAGGCGCTGGACGAGAAGGAGGGTCGGCGCTGGGCGGATATCGTTTCGTTCACGATCAACCTGGAGCAGGTCGGCGACATCATCGAGCGTGTGCTGATCGATCTCGAGGAGAAGAAGATCGACAAGCACCGCAGCTTCTCCGATGCAGGGATGGCCGAGATCTGCGACCTGCATGCGCGGCTCGTGGCCAATCTGCGTCTGGGCATGAGCGTGTTCCTGAACGGCGATCTCAAGAGCGCCCAGACGCTGCTCGCGCAGAAGGTGCTGTTCCGCGATCTCGAGCGCGCCTATGCGGACTCGCACCTGACGCGGCTGGCCGGCAACACCGTGGAGAGCATCGAGACATCGTCGCTGCATCTCGACCTCATATCCGACCTCAAGCGTATCAACTCGCACATTTGTTCGATTGCCTACCCGATCCTCGAGGAGGCTGGCGTGCTGGCGCGCACCCGGCTGAAGGAAGTTGCGCCCGTCGCCGCGCCCGACGACGACCCGCTGGTCGTCAAGGGAGAAGGCAAAGCCGCCTGGCAGAAGCGCAAGCCGCGCACCGCCTGAGGCTGCCGCAATCGATTTCTTTCCATCATTTTCATATCGCTGTCACGTCAACTTCCCCTCAATTACCTTTCCACTTTCCACCTTCCACTTTCCACTCTCCACTCTCCACTTTCCATGTCCATTTCCGATATCTGCGTCCTGTTCGCCCGCAAGGGTGGCCGTGCCTATGACGGCGAGCCGGTGACGCAGCTCGAGCACGCGCTGCAGACAGCGACGCGTGCTGAACAGGAGGGCGCGAGTCCCGCGCTGATCACGGCCGCCCTCCTCCACGACCTCGGTCACCTGCTCAACGACCAGGGCGAATCGCCGACGCTGCGAGGCATAGATGACCGGCATCAATTCGCCGCGCTGCCTTTCCTCAAGGTGCATTTTCCGCAGGACGTGCTTGCGCCCGTCGCGTTGCACGTCGACGCAAAGCGTTACCTGTGTGCGACACGGCCCGACTATTACGAGGCGCTTTCCGCCGATTCCAAGCGCAGCCTGACGCTCCAGGGCGGCGCGTTTGCGCCGGACGAAGCGGCCACGTTCATCGCCCGCCCGTATGCCAGTGATGCGGTGCGCGTGCGTCTCTGGGACGACCTGGCCAAAGTCGAAGGCATGGTCACGCCGCCGCTCGCGCATTTCGTTGCCGCGCTGGAAGCCGCGCAGGCGCACGCATCAGCTCAATCCTGAGGAACCCGCGCGCTTTCGACCAGGCGTGGACTCTCGACCGGCAGAAGCCACTCGTGGAACTTACCTTCGGCGTCACTCTCGCGGTTCTGGGCGCGGGCCTCATGCATGCCGGCTGGAACGCGCTGCTGAAATCCGCCGGCGGCGGCGACGCGCTGCTGGACACAGCGATGATCGTGGCCGGGTCCACCGCGTGTTCGCTTGTCGTCCTGCCATTCGTGCCGTTGCCGGACCGCAGCTCGTGGGCGCTGGTCGCGAGTTCCATCGGAATCCATTTCGGCTACTACCTGACGATGGCGCAAGCCTACCGGACGGGCGACCTGTCGTTCGCCTACCCGCTGATGCGCGGCACCGCCCCGCTGCTCGTGACGCTGCTCGGCGCGATCTTCCTGCGCGAGCTTCCCCAATTGCATGTGGTCGTCGGCATTGCGCTCATTTGCGCCGGCATTATCGGCATTGCGTTCGCGCAACGCGAGCGGCACCCGCCGGCGGCCGCCTATTGGGCCTTTGCCAATGCGGGCATCATCGCGGTCTATACGCTGATCGATGGCGCCGGCGCACGCGCGTCAGGCAATGCCCTGAGCTATGTCGTGTGGCTTACGTTTCTGGAAGGCATTTTCTTCCTTGGGTGGATCCGCGTGCGCCGGGGCGCACGGGCCGTCGGCTACATTCGCAAGCAGTGGCGGCGCGGGCTCCTGGGCGGATTCTGCAGCGTCGCCGCCTATGCGGTCGTGCTGTGGGCAATGACACGCGCACCCGTGGCTGCCGTATCGGCGTTGCGCGAGACGTCGGTGATTTTCGCCGCGCTGATCGGTGCGGTGTGGCTGAAAGAAGGCTTTGGCCTTGCCCGGCTGGCCGGCGCCGCGACCGTCGTCGTCGGTGTCGCGACACTCAAGTTCTGAAATCGCCTTACCCTTCGACGACCGTCACCAACTACACCTGACACGCCCCGCCATGTCCACGATCCCCAAGCACGCGCGTGTCGTCATCGTCGGTGGCGGCATCGCCGGCGCGTCGACCGCCTATCACCTGGCCAAGATGGGCGTCACCGACGTCCTTTTGCTTGAGCAGGGCAAGCTCACATGCGGTACCACGTGGCACGCGGCGGGATTGGTCGGGCAGACCCGGGCAACGCGCAACGCCACGCGCATGAGTCAATACGGCATCGAGCTCTATTCCACGCTGGAGCAGGAAACCGGACTGGCCACCGGCTGGAAGCAATGCGGCAGCCTCAACGTCGCCAAGACGGCGGACCGGATGCAGCTCATCAAGCGGCAGATGGCGCGCGCGAAGAGCTTTGGCATCGATTTCGACTACGTAACGCCCGCCGAGGCGGAAAGAATCGCGCCGATACTGCGCACCGACGACCTGGCGGGCGCCGTCTGGATTCCCGGCGACGGCAAGGCCAATCCCACCGACCTCACGCAATCGCTGGCAAAGGGCGCACGCCAGCGCGGCGCGAAGATCCTCGAGGGAGTCAAGGTGACGGGCGTTCGCGTTACCCACGGGCGGGTTGCGGGGGTCCTCTGGAAGAGCGGCGACGATGAAGGTGAGACATCCTGCGAGACGCTCGTCAACTGCGGTGGTCAGTGGGCGCGCGAATTCGGAAAATTGGCGGGCGTCAACGTTCCCCTGTATTCCGCAGAACATTTCTACATCGTCACCAAGGCCATCGCCGGCGTGACGCCGGCGCTTCCCGTCATCCGCGACCCCGATGGCTTCATCTATTACAAGGAAGAAGTCGGCGGGCTGGTCATGGGCGGGTTCGAGCCTGTCGCCAAGCCCTGGAATCCGCCGCGTATTCCCGACAACTTCGAGTTCCAGCTGTTTCCGGAGGACTGGGACCAATTCCAGATCCTGATGGAAAACGCGATCCACCGCACGCCCTGTCTCGAGACCGCAGAAATCAAGATGCTGCTGAACGGCCCCGAGAGTTTCACCGGCGACGGCAATTTCATTCTGGGCGAGGCGCCGGAAGTCGCGGGCTATTTTGTCTGCGCGGGGTTCAACTCGGCGGGAATCGCCAATTCGGGCGGGGCGGGCCGGCTGATCGCGGAATGGATCATCGGCGGCGAGGCGCCTCTCGACTTGTGGGATGTGGACATCCGACGCTTCGCGCCTTTCCATGCCAATCGCAAGCACTTAGCCGATCGCACGGTAGAGTCGCTCGGCCTGCACTACGCCATGCGCTGGCCGCGCGAGGAACTGCAGACAGTCCGACCCTTGCGCCGCTCGCCGCTGTACGACCGGTTGCGGGAAAAGCGTGCGGTATTCGGCACCAAGCTCAACTGGGAGCGCGCCAATTACTTTCTGCCCGCTGGCGCCGAACCCGCACCCTATACATTCGCGACGCCGGGCTGGCTCCCCTACGTGCTCGAGGAGCAGCGCGCCTGTCGTCGAAGACGTCGTCGTCTTCGATCAGACATCGTTCTCCAAGTTCATGCTGAAAGGCCGCGACGCGCTGGGCGTGTTGCAGCGTCTCTGCGCCAACGATATCGACGTGCCCGTCGGAAAGATGGTGTACACCGCGATGCTCAACGAGCGCGGAGGCTTCGAAAGCGACCTCACGATCACGCGCCTTGCACCCGATACGTTCTTCATCCTGACCGGCTCCGGACAGGCAACGCGCGACGCATCGTGGATCGAGCGGCACATCACGCCCGACGAGTTCGCGGCACTGGTCGACGTGACCAGCGCCTACTCGGTGATCTCGCTGATGGGACCGAAATCGGAGGCGCTGCTGAAGCAACTGTCGCCCGACGACCTTTCGAAGGCCGGCCTGCCCTTCTCCATGACCGCCGAGATCGATGTCGGCCATGCGCGGGTCCGCGCGGCGCGGATGAGCTATGTGGGCGGCCCCGGCTACGAAATGGTCGTGCCGACCGACCAGTGCGTCACACTCTACGACGCGCTATGGAGCGTTGGTGCATCCTGTGGCCTCAAGGACGCCGGCTACTACACAATCGACGCGCTTCGGATTGAAGCAGGACGCCGAGCCTGGGGACCGGAACTTTCGCCTGATGAGACGCCGTGGGAGGCCGGCCTTGCCTACGCCGTGAAAATGGACAAGGCGGCGCCCTTCATCGGCCGCGCGGCGCTGGAGACAAAGCGCGCCGCCGGCCTGCGCAAGCGACTGGTGCTGTTCACTTTCGACGATCCGCAGGCGTTCCCGTGGGGCGGCGAACCGATCCTGATGGACGGACGAAATGTCGGCGAACTCACATCGGCAGGCTACAGCCGCAAGCATGGCCGCGCCATCGCGATGGGCTACGCGCGCGCGAATGACGGCGAAGCGACGCTGACCGACGAACGCATCCTGGCGGCGCGTTACGCGATCGACATCGCGGGCGCGACGTTTGCCGTGACGCCCCACCTCAAACTCGCCTGATTGCAAGAAAAGGCCGGGCACGGGTCAGCGGAACCTCAACCGAGTGGAATCCGGTCCTTGTTGGCGGCGAGCCACGTTGCGAACGTCTGGAGTTCCGGATCGAGCGCACGCGACAGGTTGATATCGCGCGCCGCCATGAAGTCGTCCGCAAACTCCGCATTGAACTGGAACATGTTGCCCAGATCATCGGCGCCGGGGAAACCAAAGGACCGGAACGTGGCCGGCGTGATGGCGTTGTAGCCGACATCCTTGCCCAGCGCGCGGGTGAATGCCGCTGCCATCTGCGCACCCGTCAGGAATTCTCCGGCAATGCCCACCGTCTTGCCGATGTAGGCGCCGCCCGCCTTGAACAGCCCGAACGCGCACTTGCCGATGTCCTCCACCGCAATGCTCGGCAACGGCTTGTCGCCCATCGGCAGTGTGATGGCCAGTTTGCCGTCGGGCCCGGGCTTGGGTCCCATGCCAAAATAGATGAAGTTCTCCCAATAGAAGCTGGTCAGAAGAAAGGTGGTCGGCACGCCCGCTTCAGTGAAGCGCACGTTCGACTCTCCCTTTGCGTCGAAATGGGGCACTTTGTAGGCACCCATGAGCGTGGGCATGCGGTCGTCCGACAAAGGGACCCATCTGCGCGTGTCCTCCAGCGTCGACCAGACGACGTGCTGCAGCTTCGCGCTGCGTGCCGCGGCCGCCATGTTGCGCACTTCCGCCTTTTCCTTGTCCGGCGAAAAGTGGTCCCAGAAGAACGTCACGCAATAGGCGCCGTGCGCGCCTGCGAACGCCCGCTCCAGGCTGCCCTGGTCATCCACGTCGGCGGCGACGACTTCCACGCCGAGCGCGGCCAGCGCCTGAGCCTTGACCGAGCTGACATCGCGCGTGACGGCACGGGCGACAAAGCCAGCGCCGGGATTCGCCTGGATGGCACGGACCAGGCCTCCACCTTGCGCGCCCGTCGCGCCCAACACCGCAATGATCTTTCGTTCGGACATATCGATGCTCCTTGTAGTGGCTACAGCCGGGTGCGCCCAACTGGCAATTGTATTGCGGCGCAAGGTTTGTCATTATCCGATTCGGCAAGACCCGCCGCTGGCTGCGCTCCCGACCGCCCGCACACTCCGTTCCGATTCGAGGATATCCCATGCGCAAAGCTTCCCTGAAACAACTGTCCGCGACACTGCTGGTCATCGGCGGCGCCGTATTCGCCGGCAGCGCGTACGCCGGAAAGACCCTGGATGCGATCAAGCAACGCGATCAGGTGGTTTGCGGCGTCAATACGGGGCTCGCCGGATTCTCGGCCGCCGACAGCCAGGGCAACTGGGTCGGCCTCGACGTGGACATCTGCAAGGCCATCGCCGCCGCTGTCCTGGGAGACGCCAAGAAAGTGAAGTGGGTTCCGCTCAATGCACAACAGCGCTTCACTGCGCTGCAGTCGGGCGAAGTCGACATTCTCTCGCGCAACACCACGTTCACGCTGACGCGCGACGCATCGCTCGGCCTTTTCATCACCGCCGTCACCTACTACGACGGCCAGGGATTTATCGTTACCAAGAAAAGCAAGATCACCAGCGCCAAGCAGCTCAAGAACGCCGAGATCTGCGTGCAGTCGGGAACCACGACCGAAAAGAACCTGACCGATTATTTCAAGTCGATCAACGTCAAGATGAAACCGGTCGTGTTCGAAGGCTTCGAGGCCAGCGTGAAGGCGTTCTTCTCGGGCCGCTGTCAGGCGTACACCACGGACGCGTCTGGCCTCGCGTCTATCCGCAACAAGGAAGCGGCAAAGCCCGACGACTACGTGATCCTGCCGGAACTCATTTCCAAGGAGCCGCTCGGTCCCATGGTCCGCCGTGGTGACGACGAGTGGTTCACGATCGTCAAATGGGCGATCTATGCGCTGCTCGAAGCCGAGGAATACGGTCTCACGCAGGCCAATGTCGACCAGATGAAGACGAGCACCGAGCCGCCGATCCAGCGCATCCTCGGCACGTCCGAGGACACCGGCAAATTGCTGGGCCTCGACAAGGAATGGGCGTATCGGGAGATCAAGGCCGTGGGCAACTACGGTGAAATCTTCGAACGCAACGTCGGCCCGCAATCGGCGCTGAAGCTGCCGCGCGGCCTCAACAATCTCTGGAACAAGGGCGGCATCCAGTACGCTCCGCCGATTCGCTGACACGCCGGCGCCGCGCCGTGCGTGCCAAGCGACGCGACTGGTCCTGGCGCAGCCGGGCGACGCGCGGTCTCATCTACCAGGTGGTGGCGGTGGCATTGATTGCCGCCGCCGTCTGGTTCATCGCGCACAACACGCTGGAGAACATGCGCGTGCGCGGCATCCAGAGCGGCTTCGGCTTCCTGACGCAGCCGGCCGGTTTCGATATCGGCGAAAGTGTGTTTTCCTTCGATTCCGCCGATCCGTACTGGAAGGCGTTCCTGGTCGGCCTGGCCAACACGCTGCGCGCCGCCATCGTCGGCATTTTCTTCACGACCATCCTGGGCACGCTGATCGGCATCGGCCGGTTGTCGCGCAATTTCCTGGTGCGCAAACTGTGCACCGCGTATGTGGAACTGTTCCGGAATATCCCCGTTCTGCTGCAGTTGTTGATGTGGTATTTCATTCTCAACGAGTGGCTGCCACCCGTTGCCGAGGCGCTCAACCCTCTACCTGGCATTTTCCTGAGCAAGAGCGGCATGTCCTTTCCGGTGCCTGAATGGGGACAGGGGCATCTCGTGACGCTGTTGGGACTGGCGGCGGGCGTCGTCGCCGCCTGGCTCTACCGGCGCTGGGCGCGCGCGGCGTTCGAGCGCACCGGCATCGCCCGCCCCATGTTCTGGCCAACACTGGCGCTCACGCTCGCAGGCGCGGTGCTTGGCTGGTACGCGGGCGGCGCGCCGACCGCGCTGGAATTGCCTGTCCGCAATGACCTCAACATTGCGGGCGGCGGCGCCGTCACGCCGGAATTCCTTGCGGTGACCATCGGGCTCACGATCTACACCGCGTCGTTCGTCGCCGAGATCGTGCGCTCGGGCATCCAGTCCGTTCCCTGGGGCCAGACCGAGGCTGCGGGCGCGCTGGGACTGTCGCGCGGGCAAGCGCTGCAACTCGTGCTGCTGCCGCAGGCGCTGCGCGTGATCATTCCCCCGATGACCAACCAGTACCTCAATCTGACCAAGAATTCGTCGCTTGCGGTCGCAGTGGGCTATCCGGACCTGGTGTCGATTTCGAACACGACGTTGAACCAGACCGGGCGCGCCGTGGAATGCATCGCCATCATCATGGCCGTTTACCTCACGCTGTCGCTCGTGACCGCCGGCCTCATGAACTGGTACAACGCCCGCTCTGCGATTCGCGAGCGCTGATCGCCAGCCACTGAACCCGCCAATAGATGGATACCGCCCTGCGCCCGCCGGTCATCAGCCGCCCTCCCCCGGAACGTCACCGTGGGCTGCTGGCGTGGCTGCGCGCCAACCTGTTCGCCGACTGGAAAAATTCGCTGGCGACGTTGCTCGTTGGCGCGCTGGTGGTGCGTTGGCTGCCCGAGCTCTACGAGTGGGCGGTGGTCCGCGCGGTGACTCAGCCGGACAACGCCGCGTGCCGCGCGCTCGAGCATGCAGGCGCGTGCTGGGGCGTCATCGCCGAGAAATACCGTCTCATCCTGTTTGGCCGATACCCCTTCGACGAGCAGTGGCGTCCGCTCATCGCGACACTGCTGATGGTCGTCATGCTGGTGGCGAGCTGTACTCGCGCGCTCTGGAGCAAGTGGCTGGTCGTGGCATGGATCGGTGTGCTCGTCGTTTTTTTCGCGCTGATGCGCGGCGGCGTCGCCGGGCTGTCCCTGGTGGAGACCGCGCGCTGGGGTGGCATCCCGCTGACGATGCTGTTGTCGACGCTGAGCATTGCCGCGGGTTTTCCCATTGCGGTGCTCGTGGCACTCGGCCGCCGGTCGCACCTGCCGGCGATCCGTACGCTGTGCATCATTTATGTGGAGCTGATCCGCGGCGTCCCGCTCATCTCCGTGCTGTTCATGGCGTCGTTCATGTTCCCGCTGTTCATGCCACCCGGAATCAGCGTCGACGTGCTGGTGCGTGTGCTTGTCGGCATCACGCTGTTTTCCGCGGCTTACCTGGCCGAAGTGGTGCGCGGTGGACTGCAGGCAATCCCCAAGGGCCAGCACGAGGCGGCCGCCGCGATGGGTCTCTCCTACTGGCAGACGCAGCGGAAGATCGTGCTGCCGCAGGCATTGCGCCTGGTCGTGCCGTCGATCATGAACAGCTTCATCAGCACCTTCAAGGACACGTCGCTGGTGACGATCGTCAGTCTCTACGAACTCACGGGCTCGCTGGCGCTGGCGCTGGGTGGCGACGCCAACTGGCGCCAGTTCTATCTCGAAGGGTACTTGTTCATTGCGGCGATCTACTGGACCTTCTGCTTTGCGATGTCGCGCTACAGCCAGTGGGTCGAGAAGCACCTCAACGTCGGTTACGCGCGTTAGAAACCACACTCCCATGAGCGAACCGATCATCTCCTTCGACAAAGTCAGCAAGTGGTACGGCGACTTCCACGTGCTGCGCGACATCGACCTGTCCGTCGCCAAGGGCGAGCGCATCGTCATCTGCGGCCCATCGGGCTCGGGCAAGTCGACGCTGATTCGGTGCATCAACGCGCTCGAGGAGCATCAGGAAGGCAAGCTCATCGTCGACGGCGTCGAGATCACCGACGACGTCAAGGCCATTGAAGCGGTACGCAAGAATGTCGGCATGGTGTTCCAGCAGTTCAACCTGTTTCCGCATCTCACCGTGCTGGAAAACCTCACGCTCGCGCCGATGTGGGTGGGCAAGGTGCCGAAGAAGGAAGCCGAAGAGCGGGCAATGACCCAGCTCGCCCGGGTGCGCATCGCCGAGCAGGCGGGCAAGTATCCGCTGCAGCTGTCGGGCGGCCAGCAGCAGCGCGTGGCGATCGCCCGTTCGCTGTGCATGACACCGAAGATCATGCTGTTCGACGAGCCCACCTCTGCGCTCGACCCGGAAATGATCAAGGAAGTGCTCGACGTGATGGTCGAACTCGCCGGACACGGGATCACCATGCTGTGCGTCACCCACGAGATGGGGTTCGCACGATCGGTGGCCGACCGCGTGATCTTCATGGACCAGGGCCAGATCGTCGAGCAGAATTCTCCGGAAGAGTTCTTCGCGCACCCGAAGAGCGAGCGTACGCGCGACTTCCTTTCGAAGATTCTTAGTCACTGACCCGCGTCACTGACCCTGCGCCACTGACTTTCATCAGCCGCACTTCCCATGGCGCAACGACACGCCGTACCTCCGCAAAAGCGCGGCCGCACGCCGGCCGAAGGCGCCGCTGTCACCAGCCAGGTACAGAGCCTCACGCGCGGGTTGTCGATCCTCGAGTGCCTCGCGCTGGCCGAAGGCGGCCTCACGCTGACCGACATTGGGCAGCGTGTGCAATTGCCGCCCTCCACCGTGCACCGCTTGCTCGCCACGCTGGAGAAAATGGGGTACGTCTACCAGGCGGGCGAGCTTGGCCGCTGGTATGTGGGCTTGCAGGCGTTCACTGTCGGCTCCAGTTTCCTCTCCAGCCGCGATTTCGTCGCGCAGAGCAATCCGTACATGCGGCGCCTCATGGATCAATCCGGCGAGACGGTCAATCTGGCAATCCTCGACGGCACCGAGGCCGTGTTCGTCGACCAGGTGCAATGCCGCGAGATGATGCGCACGATCGTCAAGCTGGGCAGCCGCGCGCCGATGCACGCATCCGGCGTGGGCAAAGCGATGTTCGCATCGCTTCCGGATGATCAGATCGATGCCATCCTCAAGGTCCGCGGTCTGCCGCGCATCACCGGCAACACGATAACGGCGCCGGAGACGATGTGGGCCAGCGTGCGCGTCATCCGCCAGCGCGGATGGTCGTTCGACGATGAGGAACATGCGATCGGCACTCGCTGCGTCGGTGCGCCGATCTATGATGAGCATGGCGAAACCCTGGGGGCCATTTCCCTGGCCGGCCCGTCTTCGCGCCTGCCCGACGAGCGGATCCGACAGTTGGGGCCGCTGGTCGCCCATACGGCGGAGGAACTGACACGCAGGCTGGGCGGTAAGTGGCCTCATAATCGCTGAGGCTGCGATAGCGGTAACACGTGCCGGGGTGCCTTGAGGACGTTGGATACTCGCTGACGATCGCAGGAAGGAGGATGCCGTGCCACTCGTCTTCGTCCACGGAGTGAGCAACCGCGATTCGCCGGAGTTTCGCGAGAATCGCATTGCCCGCGACGCGTTCTTTCGTCGACTCGTGCTGCCTGCGCTTGGGCTCGACGGCGCGAAAGTGAAGATCTTCAATCCCTACTGGGGCGGCGATGCCGTGAAGTTTCGCTGGAACAACGCCTCGCTGCCCGAGACATCCGACGACATCGAGACCTTCGGTTCCGCCGACGACCTCGACGCCCAAATCGCTGCGGACATCATCGGAACCGCTGCACCGGGTTCGCGCGACCTCGTTGCCATCGCCAGGCAATCCCTGCCGGAGGCGATCGACATTGTCTGGTCAGCAAGCATGGCGACCGCCCCGACCGACGAATCCGCAACGGCACTCGCCGAGACCTATGCAGGCGCGATGGCGTATGCACGCGACAAGCCCGACCTGCGTTGGCTGCAATCGGCGACGATGGGCAACTTCGTCGACCTCCTGTTTCACGAAGTCGCCAATCATGTTCCCGGAAAGATGCCGGGTGTCGCGGCTCGCGTGGAGTGGGAAAGCTTCGGTTCCGCCGGCGTCGCAGAAAGACTACGAGAAAACCTGCAGCGGATTTTCAGTTTGGGGGGCGACGCCTTCAGCTCTGCGCTGCGGCGCCTGGGCCGCAGGAAGGTCCACTTGGGCGTCTCCCTCTTCGTCGGCGACATTCTCGAGTACCTCAATACACGAGAAACGAAGGATGGCCAGCCTGGAAAGATCGTCGCGAACGTCTTGCGCGAGTTCCGTCTGGCGAAAGAAGCGATTCATCCACGGGACGACCCTCGTCTCATCATCGTCGCGCATAGTCTGGGGGGAGTCATCACCTACGATCTCCTGACCCATTTCGATCCCTCGTTCGAGGTGGACGACCTGGTCACCGTCGGTTCGCAGGTTGCCCTCTTCGAGGAAATGACGCTCTACAAGAACAGTCGTCGAGACACGCCTTCCAATCCCCCAGGTGATCGGCTTCCGCGCCCCCCCAACATCAAGCGTTGGCTCAACGTGCTCGATTACAACGACATTTTCAGTTTTCGCGCGGAGGGCGTGTTCACTGGTGTTTCAGACTTCAAGTTCGACACCGGGTTTGGGCTCCTGAAGGCGCACAGCGGATACTTCCAGCGCGCCCGATTCTATGACCGCCTGGGTGAGCGACTCAGCCAGGCATGACCGTAGTCTTCACCTCCGAGCAATCGGCGCGACAACCAGATGCAGCGGGAACGCACGCCCTCATCATCGGCGTCGGCGAATACGACCATCTCCCGGGCGGCAAGGGGTTGCCTCTCGACCGCACGATGGGATTGCAGCAGCTCTCCTCTCCACCCGCATCTGCCAGGGCATTTGCCGACTGGTTTCTGGGACGTGGCACTCAACCCGGATTCGACAACCCTGACGCACCGCTGGCCACGGTGGAGATGCTCGTCTCTCCCACCGCCACGTATCCGTCTGTCGACGGTGCACAGGTGCCGGTCGAAGCGGCAACGCGGGAAAATATCCAGCGCGCGTACGACGCGTGGATCGACCGCGCGAAGACCCACCCGGCCAGTATCGCCGTATTCTATTTTTGCGGGCATGGGGTCATGGGAGCGAACGACTATCTTCTTGCCGCCGACTTCGGCGCATCGCGCAACAATCCCTGGCAAAACGCGATCGACCTGACAGTGACCGCCCGCGCCGCCCGCCGGCATGTGGCGGGACCGCTTTACTTCTTTCTCGATGCCTGTCGGCAGGGGAAGGTCGATGCACTGGCGCCGGGGGCCGTGCCTCCGCCGTTGCAGGTCGAAGACATCACCCGGAACATGCTGAGCCACAATCGATTCAAGCTCTGGGCAACGGGCGAAGGCATGTCCGCGTTCGGCGCCGCAGGTTCCGTTTCCCGCTTCACCTCGGCCCTGATCGAAGCGCTCAGCGGCTACCGGGGCGATGCGCTGCCTGGACAGGCGGCGTGGATTGTGACCGGCGAGGGCATCGCAAGTTCGGTGCGGAGCATCCTCGAGGAAGGCAATCGCAAGCTGCCGCCCGACAAGGCTCAATTTGTCGAACAGTCAATGATTGGTTCCCAGCCATTCCATCGGCTTATACGAAGGCCGCGGACCGTTTCCCTTTTGGTCTCTGCCTCGAAGGTCGACCCCGATCTACGCGAACGCCTGGCATCGACCGACGCCGCCCGCAGCCTGCCCGCAAACATATTCGAGTTGTTTATCGAGCGGAGCGAAGAAGACCCGGCGAGCTCGAATCGGAACCTGGAACGCGAGATAGCGGATTGGGCCAGGCGATACCGGGACCTGGAGCAGCAGCTGGAGGACGAGTCCGCTGCACCGCTGGCCGAGGAGGCGAGGACGCTGCTCGCGGCGGGGCGCTTGAGCGAAGCCGGCAACGCTCTTGATCGCCTGATCCTCGAGCGGGAGACACGCGTCGCCAAGGAATCGGAACGCCTGGCGTCGGCCCATTTCGGTCGCGCACAGGTCTACAGCCTGGAGAACAAACCGCTGCTCGCTTTACCGCACTACGGCAACGCGTACAGATATCAACCGGACAGCGTCCAGTATGGTTTCTTCCACGGCACCGCGCTGTTGATGCAATACCAGTATGCGCTCGCGGAGCCCGTGCTCATGGCAACGCTGCGCAACGCGCGCAGTGGCAATGCTGCCGCCGACGAAAGTCTCCTTCCGAAAACATTGAACGCACTGGCCACGCTCTACGGGGACACCCGGCGCTTTGCTCAAGCGGTAGCGCTGCATGAAGAAGCGCTGCCGATATTTCGCGCACTTGCCGCCGGCAATTCCGACTACTTGCCGCTGGTTGGAGAAAGCCTGATCAACAAGGCGGTCGCCCTGACCAAGATGGGCATTCCGGACAAAGCCAACGCGACCTATCTCGAAGCGATGGCCGTGTTCGAGCAACTCGAACTCGGGCGGCCGGATGCCTATCGCGAACAGATGGGAATTGTCCTGCATAACTACGGCAGCTTCCTGCTTGAGAACGGGAGGGCACCCGGTGCGGTGATCGCGTATGGTCGCGCGCTTGCAATCCGGCGCGTGCTTGCAAAGCAGCACCCGGCGTTGCGTCCGGCGGTTGCCAACACACTGCGCAACCTTGGGGCGGCACTGCGCGTCAGCAGGAAATACGAAGACGCGGAAGCGGCGTTCCTCGAAGGTCTTGCCATCGCGCGAGACGTTGCACGTGACAATCCAAAGCGGCACCTGGCGCTCGTCGCCGGCACCCTCACGAATCTCGGCAATCTCTATTCGGGCGACCGATCGAATGCGCAGCGCCTCAAAGCGGCGGAAAATGCTTTCGTCGAGGCGGTGGGAATCTTTCGCGACCTGGACAGCGAAAATTCGCCTGCCTATCGTCAGGACCTGGTCAAGGCGCTGGGGACCACCGGCGTCCTGTACGACGCGATGAAGCAACCGGCAAAGGCCGAATCCGCGATGGTCGAGGCATTGGACATGGCGAGGGAACTCGCACGCGAGAATGGACTTGCCTTCGCGCCACTCGCGGCAACGATTGCCGAAAACCTGGGCCATGCTTACCTGCACGCGAACAACGTATCCGATGCGCTTGACGCTTACCGCGAAGCCCTCGATGGCCGCCGCTGGCTGGCGAAACGCAATCCGAACGCGAATCCCGAGGACCGTGCAACGCTGCTGGAACAGCTTTCGCGAATTTACGCCGCTACGGGGCAACCCGGATTGGCCGCAGACGCAGAACGAGAAGCTCGCGACTTGCGCAAACGCGCCGTGCGCTAATCCTGGCCGTGGCCCGGAGCGGGCACGCGTCCCTCCAGTCGGGCCATGCGGCGCGCGAGGTCCGGCTGGTCCGGCGGCGACCAGCGCGCCAGCAGGTCATCCGTCGCCGCATGGTCGTTGCAGGCAAGCACCATGTCGCAGCCGGCCCTGACCGCGGCTTCGGCCCGCGCGACGATATCCCCGACGGTAATGGCACCCGCCATGCCCAGGTCGTCGGAGAAAATGAGCCCGTCGAACTGCAGACGCCCGCGCAGGATGTTCTGCAGCCAGACGCGTGAAAAGCCCGCCGCGACGCTGTCCACCGCAGGGTAAACGACGTGCGCGGGCATCACGGCCTCCAGCCCCGCCTTCGCCAGCACTGCAAACGGGATGAGGTCATCGGCCAGCAACGCATCCAGCGTGCGCGCGTCCACCGGAAGATCGACGTGCGAATCGGCGGCCACGAATCCATGCCCGGGGAAATGCTTTCCGACCGCCGCGCAGCCGCCGGCGTTGAGTCCGTCGCGCAGGCACGTCGCAAGGTGAGCCACGGCATTCGGATTGCCATGCAACGCGCGGTCACCGATCACGGCGCTCGCGCCAAAATCGAGATCGAGCACGGGAGTGAAGCTGAAATCGACGCCGTGGGCGCGCAACTCGCGTGCCATGAGTTCGCCCAGCCGTCGGGCTTCCGCGCCAGCGGCCGCGACGTCATGGTCCCAGAGCGTGCCCAACGTGCGCATCGCCGGCAGCGCGGTGAATCCATCCCGAAAGCGCTGAACACGACCGCCCTCGTGATCCACGCAAACCAGCAGCGCCGGCGCCCGCAGCCCGCGAATCGACGCGGTCAAGGACGCAAGCTGCGCGCAGGACTCGAAGTTGCGCGCGAACAGGATCACGCCGCCCGCCAACGGATGCAAGAGGCGACGGCGGTCGTCCTCGTTAAGCGACGTGCCTTCGATCCCCAATACGACCGGACCCCGTGCGCTCGCCGCCACGCTCACGATGCCGCCGCTTCGCGCAACAGCGCCTTCATCTGCCGCACGGCCTCGCGCAATCCAACGAATATGGCGCGCGACACGATGGCGTGTCCGATATGCAGCTCACGCACGCCCGGCAGCCGCGCGACGGGCTGCACATTGAAATAGTTGAGCGCATGACCTGCGTTGAAGCGCATTCCGTGGTCGCGGATGCGTTCGCCGGCTGCGCGAACCTTCTCCAATTCCTCCTGCACCGCCGCACCTTCCGGGTCGCGCCCCTTGGCATGGAACGCATGAGCGTAGGGACCGGTGTGGACCTCGCATACTTTCGCGCCGATGCGCGCAGCCGCGTCGATCTGCGCCGGCAGTGCATCGATGAATACCGACGTCACGATCCCCGCATCGGTCAACCGCGCAACGGCCGGCTTGAGCTTGGCCTCCTGGCCCGCGACGTCCAGACCGCCTTCCGTTGTGATCTCGTGTCGTCCTTCGGGGACAAGCATCGCCATTTCCGGACGCAGCCGGCAGGCGATGTCGAGCATTTCGCCGGTGGCGGCCATCTCCAGGTTGAGCTTGATGTGCACCAATTCGCGCAGGCGCCGCACGTCCTCGTCCTGGATGTGGCGGCGATCCTCGCGCAGGTGCACGGTGATGCCATCGGCGCCGCCTAAGTGTGCCTCGACTGCGGCCCACACCGGATCGGGCTCGTACGTGCGCCGTGCTTGCCGCAACGTTGCGACATGGTCGATGTTCACGCCCAGTTCGATCAAGTGGATTCGCTTTCTTCGTCGATCGCCTGCAGGTCCTGTGCGACCCGCCTGCTGAAAATGCGCCGTTCCTCGAGGTAATGATCCAGGACCTCGCGCATCAGTTGCCGGGCCTCGGCCGCCGTTTCGGCGTCTGGATACGCATTCGCCGCCAGGCCAAGCAGCGTCGCTCCCCGAATGCGCGGATAGCGCTTGCCGGGTTCCCGTGCGATGCTGGCCGCAGCCGCACGAGGCCCGTGACCGAAGTCGTAATGGTAGCGCGCGGCAGGATCGACAGCCGCACCGGTATCGGCATCGCGCGTCAGCGGAAGGGCGTAGCCGAGTTCGGCGAGCAGCCGCAATTCGAAGCGCCGCAATACCGCACCCTGCGCGGCTGCCGTCGTCGCCGCGCAGAGCGCGGCCAATGCCTGCTGATAGTCGCCATACAGTTCGGGATGCGAATCTTCCCGCGCGAGCAGCTTGAGCAGAAGTTCATTGAGGTAGAAGCCGCAAAGCAATGCCGCGCCCCGCGGCAGGGGCAGCCCCCCGTCCCATTCCGCCTTCAACATCGTCTTGAGCTCGCCGCCGCCCGCCCACGACAACGCCAGCGGCTGAAACGCCTGCAGCAGGCCGCGCGTCTCGGAACGGGGACGTTTGGCGCCGCGCGCCACCATCGCCACGCGGCCATGCTGCGCGGTGAATGCCTCGACGATGAGACTGGTCTCGCGGTACGCGTAGGTGTGCAGCACGAACGCAGGCTGGTTGTCATGCCTTTCGACGGGCGCACGCGCGGCCATGAGTGCGCTCGCTAGTATCCGAATCGCGCCAGCGACGCGTCGGTGTCGGCCCAGCCGGACTTGACCTTCACCCAGATCTCGAGGAACACCTGCCCTCCGAAAAGCTTTTCCATCTCGGAACGGGCGTGTGTTGCAATGGTCTTCATTTGCGCGCCCCCAGCACCCAGCAGGATGGCCCGCTGGCCGGGCTTGTCCACATACACGGTCGCGTGGATGCGGCGCATGGTCCCGTCCAGCTCGAACTTGTCGATACCCACGGTCGTGGCATAAGGCACTTCGTCACCGAGGAGCCTGAAGATCTTTTCGCGAATGAACTCCGCCGCGAGGAAGCGTTCATCGCGATCGGTCAGGTCGTCTTCCGGATACAAAGGCTCGGATACCGGAAGCGCCTGCGCAATCTCGGACTTGAGGGCAGCGAGCTGCGTGCCCTTCTCCGCGGAGACCGGCACGATCGCCGCAAACGGGTGCAACTGGGAAATCGCCGTCAACTGCGCCATGAACGCAGCCTTGTCGGTCAACGTATCGACCTTGTTGACCGCCGCGATCACTGGGATCCCCTCCGGTAGAAGCTTGATGACGGCGAGGTCGGCCGGCGTGATTCGCGTCGCATCCAGCACGAGCACCACGGCGTCCACGTCGGCAAGACTCTCGCGCACCGCATGATTCAACCGGTCGTTCAGGCGCGACCGATGCTTCGTCTGGAAGCCGGGCGTGTCGACAAAGATGAACTGCGCCGATGCATCGGTCGCGATGCCGGTGATCCGGTAGCGTGTCGTCTGCGGCTTCTTGGACGTGATGCTGATTTTCTGGCCCACCAGCGCATTGAGCAGCGTGGACTTGCCTACGCTCGGCCGGCCGACGATCGCAACATGTCCGCAGCGAAAGGAATCGGTCGCCGCCGGGTCAGTGCCCGCGTTGTCAGTGCCCGCGTTGTCAGTGCCCGCGTTGTCAGTGCCCACGTTGTCAGCGCCCACGATGCTCTTCCGCTTCTGCCGTGGTCACCCGATGGACGGCCGACTCGGCTGCCGCCTGCTCTGCCGCCCGCCGGCTCGTGCCTTCGCCCGACGCGACGATGCCCATTTCCGGAATCCGGCATTCGACGGCGAATTGCTGCTCGTGGGCGTCGCCACTTGTGGAGGTCACCACGTAGTCCGGAACCGGCAGGCGACGCGCCTGCAACCATTCCTGCAGCCGCGTTTTCGGGTCCTTGCGGAGCACTGCCGGATCCGCGTCGCGCAGCACGCCGCCAAAGGTTGCGACGATGACGCCGCGCGCGGCGTCAAATCCCCCATCGAGGAACACCGCGCCAAACAACGCCTCCAGCGCGTCGGCAAGGATCGACGGGCGCAGCGCCCCGCCGCTTTTCGACTCGCCGTCGCCCAGTCGGATCTCCGGACCGAGATCCAGTTGGCGCGCGACGTGCGCCAGCGTGTCCTTGTTCACCAATCCCGCGCGCATGCGCGAGAGGTCGCCTTCGGGGAGCGCGGGAAAGCGCTCGTAGAGCGCCGCACCGACGACGCAGTTGAGGACCGCGTCACCGACGAATTCCAGTCGCTCGTTATGGGGCGCGCCGAAACTGCGATGCGTCAGCGCCTGGCGCAGCAAATCGGCACGACGGAACGCATAGTCCAGCTTGAGGCGCGATGTCTCGGCCATCCGGTCCCGAAGGATTCCCGCTAGCGGGAGGCGGACGCGTCGAAATCGAGCAGCAGGCTGGCGTTGCCAACCAGCGGAAGCTTGGTCTGCCAGCTGGCCGAGGCCGTTGTCACGTTGCCGACGCGGTTGACGTCGACGTCATTGGCATGCATCGAATCGATGTACTCGGCGCCCAGGCGGCGCTCGATCCTCCTGCGGATATCCGCCTTGGACAAGTCGGGCGAATCGGCAAGCGCGCCTTCGAGCGCCTTTTTCACCGAGAAATATTCGATGTACGCCGGGATCACCCTGAAGCTCAACAGCGCCAGGACCAGCACGACGGCGGCGACGAACAGGAACCCCGTCATCGACAGGCCGTGTTGCCGCGCCGGCAATCTCATCTGCATGCCCATTTGCCCACTCCCAATTAACGGATGCCGCTGCCCACGCGCTTGAACGCGAAACTCGACAAGTCGTCCCAGTTCCACCAGATGAAGAACGCCTTGCCACGAATGTGGTCGTCCGGCACGAATCCCCAATAACGGCTGTCGTCGCTGTTGTCGCGATTGTCGCCCATCATCAGGTACTGGCCGGCGGGCACCTTGCACGTAAATCCGCGCTCATTGTAGTCGCAATTCTCGCGTCCCGGAAACGGCCTGACCGCCTGCGGGTTGACCGGCGGCACGCGAGGATTGACGCCGATCGTGTACGTATGCGGAGCGGCACCCGTATCGGCCGTGACCAGGCTTTGCTCGAGCGTCTCGAAGTGCATGTTTTCGAGGTAACCGTAGGTGCCATCGGGCACCTGCGGCAGTGGCTTGCCGTTGACCGTGAGTTTCTTGTCCTGATAGGTGACGACATCGCCGCCGACGCCGATCACCCGCTTGATGAAGTCCTGCGACGGATTCAGCGGATAGCGGAAGACGACGACATCGCCGCGCTTGGGATCGGAGATCGGCACGATCTTGGTCTCGACGATCGGCAGCCGCAGGCCGTAGATGAATTTGTTCACCAGGATGAAGTCGCCGACCTCGAGGGTGGGCCGCATGGATGAGGACGGGATCTTGAACGGCTCTGCCACGAACGAGCGCAACATGAACACGACCAGCAGCACAGGAAAGAAACTGGCGGCGTATTCGACCCACGCCGGCTGCCGCAGCAGTCGTTCCTCGAGTTGATCGCGCTCATTGCGCACGGCGGCCGCATCGGTCGCGGCATCCGGCGGATTTTTCCGGTCGAACTCGGCCAGCGCCGCGGACAGCGTCTTCTGCCGCCGCTTCCTGAACACGGCGATATCGACGAGCCACAACACGCCGGTGGCGAGGGTCAGCAGGAACAGGATCAGCGCAAAATTCATCTTGGTGTCGGAAGGTCTGGTTCAGATGGGCCCAAGGTGACGGGCCGCCGGATTGTGGCACGGGTTTAGCCGGGAATGGCCGCCATCCGGCCCCCCTTTACCGCGATTCATCGCCTGCTCGCGCCGCTCATGGCGCCTACTTGTCTCCAACCTGCAGGATCGCGAGGAACGCCTCCTGGGGTATCTCGACGTTGCCCACGGCTTTCATGCGCTTCTTGCCCGCCTTCTGCTTCTCGAGCAGCTTCTTCTTGCGGGAGATGTCCCCGCCGTAACACTTGGCCAGCACGTTCTTGCGCATCGCCTTGATCGTCTCGCGCGCAATGATGTTCGCGCCGATCGACGCCTGCACCGCCACGTCGAACATCTGCCGGGGGATCAGCGAGCGCATCTTGGAGGCCACTTCCCGGCCACGATAGATCGCGACCGAGCGGTGCACCATCACCGACAGCGCGTCAACGCGCTCGCCATTGATGAGGATGTCGAGCTTGACCACGTCGGCGGCGCGAAATTCCCGGAATTCATAGTCGAGCGACGCGTAGCCGCGCGACACCGATTTCAGCTTGTCGAAGAAATCCATCACCACTTCGGCCATCGGCAGCTCGTAGGTCAGCATGACCTGGCGGCCGAGGTATTGCATGTTCTTCTGCGTGCCGCGCTTTTCGGTGCACAGCGTCAGCACCGGTCCGACATACTCCTGCGGCATCAGGATCGTCGCGGTGATGATCGGCTCGCGGATCTCCTCCACCCGGGACAGGTCAGGCAGCTTCGACGGATTCTCGATCTCCATCACCGTGCCGTCGCGCATCAGGACCTGATAGATCACGGTGGGCGCCGTCGTGATCAAATCCATGTCGTACTCGCGCTCCAGGCGTTCCTGCACGATATCCATGTGCAGGAGCCCCAGGAAGCCGCAGCGGAACCCAAAGCCAAGCGCCTGCGAAACCTCCGGCTCGTAATGCAGCGACGCGTCGTTCAGCTTCAGCTTGTTGAGCGCTTCGCGCAACGCCTCGTACTGGTTGGACTCGACCGGATAAAGGCCCGCGAACACCTGCGGCTTCACCTCCTTGAATCCGGGCAGCGCCGAAGAGGCGGGACGATTGGCGAGCGTCACCGTGTCGCCGACTTTGGCGGCGTTCAATTCCTTGATGCCCGCGATGATGAAGCCGACATCGCCCGCGGAAAGTTCGTCGCGCGCGACCGATTTCGGCGTGAATACGCCCACCTGCTCGCAATTGTGCACGGAGCGTCCCGCCATCAGCAGCAGCTTGTCCTTGGGACGCAGAACGCCCTGCATCACGCGTACCAGCATCACCACGCCGACATAGTTGTCGAACCAGGAATCGATGATCAGTGCCTGGAGCGGCGCATCGGGATCGCCTTTAGGCGGCGGCACCTTTGCGATCACGGCCTCGAGGATGTCGTCGATGCCGATGCCGTTCTTGGCGCTGGCGCGAACCGCGTCGGTGGCGTCGATGCCGATGATGTCCTCGATTTCATCGATTACGCGCTCGGGCTCCGCGGAAGGCAGGTCGATCTTGTTGAGGACCGGGACCACCGTCACGCCCTGCTCCACCGCGGTGTAGCAGTTGGCGACCGTCTGCGCCTCGACCCCTTGCGACGCGTCCACCACCAGCAGCGCGCCTTCGCACGCCGCGAGCGAGCGCGAGACCTCGTACGCGAAGTCGACGTGACCCGGCGTATCGATGAGGTTGAGCCGGTAGGTCTCTCCGTCGCGCGCCTTGTAAGTCAACGCGGCGGTCTGCGCCTTGATCGTGATGCCTCGCTCGCGCTCCAGGTCCATGGAGTCCAGCACCTGCTCGCTCATCTCGCGATCGCTCAGGCCCCCGCACCGCTGGATGAAGCGGTCGGCCAGCGTCGACTTGCCGTGGTCGATGTGGGCGATGATCGAAAAATTGCGGATTAGACGCACCGGGGGGCTCTGCGCAAGGAGAGGACTCGAATCGGATAACGGCGCGGGCACCCGAAGGTGCCCGACGCTAGGCCGCGTCCGATGGGGATCGGATGCCGCAGGATGGTATCGGAAAGTGTTGAATTATATCGGAAAACGGTCGCCCAGTCCACGCCGTGATGGTGTTGCCTTGCGTACCCTCGGGGCGCAGGCGATCAATCCCCTGCCAGCGCGCTGGCGACGCGCGCGCGATCGAGATGGTAATGGCACAGAACGACCCCGTCGCCCACATCCCCTTGCAGAAGGACGGGAACGAGTTCGCCGTACTCTGCCTCCAGCGCCGGGTCGGCGTCCACGTCAATCTCCACCACCTTGGCGCGATAGCGGGCCGCGATGGGCAGCAGCCCGTCGCGCATCGTGTCGCAGAGGTGGCAATACGCGCGCGTCAACAGCGTCAGCCGCAAACGCGAGTCCGGTTTGGACCCGCTCACGGTTGCCTCCCGTGGGTTCGCGGGGCGCTTATTCGCCGCCCGTCACGCGCAACGCGCTGAAGAACTGCTGCTCGCCACGCTTCAATTGCAGTGTGACCGAAGCGCCCTTGTCCAGCTTGGCTACGAGTTCGTTCACCTGCGCCGCGCTGCGGGCCTCGGTGGACTGTCCGCGATTGACGATGGCCAGGATCACGTCGCCCGGCTGGATGTTGCCGCGGACATTGGCCGCCACGTCCTCGACGAGTACGCCCGACTTGACCTGGGCTTCTTTTTTCTGGTCGTCCGACAGGTCGGACAGCATGAGGCCCATCCGATTCGGCTTGGCCTTTTCCTTGGGGACAGGCGTGCCGCGGCCGGGGACGATGGCGGCGTCTTCCTTCATTTCCGCGACCGTCACCACAAAGTCCTTCTGCGCGCCTTTGCGCCACACCGTGAGGTTGATCTTGGTGCCCGGCCGGACGACGCTGATGATGCGCGGAAGCTCGTTCGACGACTTCACGTCGCGACCATCCACCTTGATGATGATGTCGCCGATCTCGATGCCCGCCTTGGCGGCAGGCGCATCCTTTTCGACGCCGTTGACCAGCGCGCCACGCGGGGCGCCCAGGCCGAAGGATTCGGCGTCTTCCTTGGTGACAGGCTGGATCTGCACGCCGATGCGGCCGCGTGTGACGCGACCCTTTTCCTTCAGCTGGTTCACCGTGTTCATCGCGACGTCGATCGGAATCGCGAACGCGAGACCCATGTAGCCGCCGGTGCGCGAATAGATGAGCGAATTGATGCCGACCACTTCGCCCTTCATGTTGAAGAGCGGGCCGCCGGAGTTGCCAGGATTGATTGCGACGTCGGTCTGGATGAAAGGCACCAGGTTTTCCTGCGGCAAGTCGCGGCCTTTGGCGCTGACAATGCCGGCGGTCATCGTGTTTTCCAGGCCGAACGGCTTGCCGATCGCGACGACCCATTCGCCGACTTTCAGCTTGTCCGGGTCCCCGATCACGACTTTCGGCAGGTCCTTGGCTTCGATTTTCAAAAGCGCGATGTCGGTGCGCTTGTCGGCGCCGATGACCTTGGCCTTGAACTCGCGCCGGTCGCTCAGGTTGACGGTGACCTCGTCCGCGCCGTCGACCACATGGGCGTTGGTGATGACGTAGCCATCGGTACCGATGATGATGCCCGAGCCCACCGACTGCGCTTCCGGTTCGCGCTGCTGTCCACGCGGTCCGGGAGGAACCTGACCGAAGCGGCGGAAAAATTCGTAGAACGGATCGTCCTCGGAGAGTTCCGGCATGCCGCGCCCGCGCTTGATCTTCTGCGTGACATCGATCGAAACCACCGCGGGGCCGTTCTTCTCATAGAGTTCCGTGAAGTCCGGGAGCATGCCGGCCTTGCCCTGCGCGCTGGCGGTCGGGGCGAATGCGGCGGAAACGGCAATCGCGAAGGCAAATGCCAACGATAGCGAAGCCGCGGAAGCGCCGGTGACGCCGCTACGATCGGTCGAGTTACGGTTAAGCATGAAATTCCTTTTCATCGTGCATGTTGCCGTGAGATTGGCGTCGGGGGGCGGTGGCGACGGGCATGCCGACATCCGCGGGTTCCTTTACTCCCGACAACCGGAGATTTTACTTGGAGTTCTGCGCGGATTCCGTGGCTCCCCGCCGGACGACCGACTGCGCCATCTGGCGGATCGCCGCAGGCGGCGCCTCGCCCAGCACCGTGACGAGGAATTCGTCTTTCTTGGCAACGTAAACGCTCAAGCCACCCTGTTGGGAGTTTCCGGTCACGACCGGCCCCTGGGATAGCGGTTCCACGAACACGCTCACCGCCACCAGTCCGTCGGAATAGACGAGGTGGATCACCGGATCGCGCTTGCCGCGCAGCGTGCGGTAGCCTTCCATGATCTTCTGGAATCCGGTGGGCATCCGCGCGACCGACCAGCCCGTGTCGCGGGGCGCCATTTCGCCAAAGGAGCCCTGCTTGACCTTCCAGTCCGGCGGGGTCGTGGGCCACGACGGCTTCACCATGTCGCGGTCCACCTTCTCGTTGATGACCACGTCGGTGAATGCGAACTGCTCGACCACCTCGCCATGGTCGTCGATGAGGCGCGCCTTGATCAGGAGCCCGGTGATCGCGTCGGCCCAGAACTTGTGCCCATAGCGCAGACCGTCCTTCGGCTCGAACACCATCACCTGCGTCCAGTGTCCGGCGATACGCTCGCTGACCACCGAACGCGCGTCGTAGTACTGCGTGAGGTTGCGCATTTGCTCGGCCGACACCGACGGGAACACGTTGCGGAACGTGCGCGGGTCGACGCGCACGACCTTGGCATCCGGAAAATAGGTGCGGACGTCGCTGCTGGTGCGAATCACTTCGCGCGCGGGGCCATCGAGACTCACCAGCTTTTCCTGTTCCTGGCCATTCTCGAACAAGTGCACGAGGCGGGAGGTCTCGACATGGCCGTTGTGCTGGAACACCACGGTCCCCGCGTAATTCAGTGTCTTTGCCGCCTGTGCCGCGCGCTCGAGCCAGCGCGTCGCGTCTTCGGCCGCCGCGGCAGATGCGAAGGTCAGCGTGGCCGACATGGCCAGCGAAATGGCAATTCTCGCGGCAATCCGCGAATTCGCCTTGCGCGACGCGCCCGCGGCGGACCGTCGCGCACCGCGCGAAAGATTGTGAAGACCCCGAATCACTTAATGCCTTCTGCTCAAGGACGAGGTTCGCTGCCGGTCACGACGACCGCACGCATGTAGGGACCCGCGCCCTGCCCTACCATCGAGGGCGAGTATTCCTGGTGCGCGATCAGATAATCCGGCGGAACGTCGCCTGCGGGCTTGACCTGGGCGGCCCGCACGGTGGCGGCCTCGCGCGCCCTTGCGACCGCGGTGGGAGGCGCGTCGACCAGCGAGAACGCAGTCCAGCCCACGACAGTGACTGCCGCGAGCGTCGCCGCGACCGCCCACGCCATCGTCGCCACCTGCGTGCTGCGCGGGCGCGACGAAGCGGGCGCGAGGATCGTCGGCTCGGCGGACAATGCCAGACAGATCCGCTCGGCAAATTGCGGGGACGGATCCCGCGCGCCCTGGCCCCGGGAGCCGCGCAAATGGTCGCCGATCATGTGATAGCACGCCCACGTGCGCAACGCGTCCGGCGATTTCATTGCGCCGCAAATCTGCTCGAACTCGACAGATTCGACCTCGCCGTCCATCAGG
Organism: uncultured beta proteobacterium; assembly: GCA_963755545.1. Taxonomy (GTDB): domain Bacteria; phylum Pseudomonadota; class Gammaproteobacteria; order Burkholderiales; family Casimicrobiaceae; genus VBCG01. Next base: position 175,387 of record CAVWKH010000005.1, read on the forward strand.
CGGGAAATATTCTCGTTCATCACCATCTCCGGGTTTCATCTGTGCCGAGCTGCGGCCGCAGTTCGGCGGCGATCGCCTCGCGCGCGCGAAAGATTCGCGAGCGCACGGTTCCGATCGGGCAATTCATCACGCTGGCTATTTCCTCGTAACTCAGGCCTTCGATCTCGCGCAGCGTGATCGCCGTGCGCAGGTCTTCAGGCAGTGCATCCATCGCGCGGTTCACCGTCGCCGCAATCTGCTTGCCGATAAGCTCGTCTTCCGGCGTCGAGCTGTCCCGCAACTGTTCGGCATCATCGAATCCTTCCGCCTCCTCGTTATCGAAGGAGGTTGACGTCGGCGCGCGCCGGCCGAGCGCCACAAGGTAGTTCTTCGCCGTGTTGATGCCAATCCTGTACAACCATGTGTAAAACGCACTCTCGCCCCGGAAGCTCGGGAGGGCGCGGTAAGCCTTGATAAAGGCCTCCTGCGCCACGTCCTCGACCTCGGCCGGGTCGCGCACCAGCCGCGACAGTAGCCGCACCAGCTTGCGCTGGTACTTCATCACCAGGAGCTCGAACGCGCGTTTGTCCCCGCGCTGCGCCCGCTCTACCAGCTGCTGATCGACTTCTCGGTCACCCACGTGCGGGTCGTCCCTGAATCATTGGTTGTTATTCCGCATCAGCGGAGCGCCGCCGGAGGGACGACCCTCAGGCATGGCGCACCGGACGCAATTGCGGCGCACGCTTGGCGTAACAGACTGCCGGAGGGGGGGTTAAGTTCATTGTGCGGCATGCTTATCAGCCGGACGGGCACCGTCGGAGGCTTCATCGACCTGCCGCATCGGCCGAGCCAGCCGGAATTTTGTCCAATACAACCGTGGGTCGTATATCCCCGGTGGTCATTCCGCGGTAATTCCTGAGCCGCGGATGGCCCCAGGGTTCCAATGCGGCTCGCGCGGCAGTGTCCAGGACGCCCAGCTGATCGAGGACCGCGACGGTGGCCGGGTGCAAGCCCCGGGCGTTGCCGTCGGCCACCTTGATGGCGATGCCCCATCCGCGGCTGCGGATACCGATCGCCTGGACACCTTCGGCGCCGATCTTGGTGACCCAATCACCCCGGCCCGCCTGCATGAGCGCCAGGTCGTTGCGGCGCTCCCCGGACACCATTTCCGGGTGGGCCGTCATCGCGTCGGCGAGCGTTTTTGGGGCGCGGCCAAACTCGGCATCGTCGTCCGGCGCGCCGAGCCGGGCAAAGGCCGCCGCAAGCCCGGAAAGGGGAACCGCATAGTTGGGAGCGGAACAGCCATCCACGCCGGCGACCAGACGGTCTTCCGGCATGCCTGTAAAGCGCGATACCGCCCGCCGTATGGCCTGCTGCAGCGGATGGTCGAACGCAAGATAGTCGTGTTTGCTGTGTCCGCACTGGACGCAATAGGCCAGCATGCCGCTGTGCTTGCCCGAGCAATTGTGCGCAAGCGGTGAATACGGCGGCGGCGGCGGCACTTCGCCGCGCAGGTCGAAATAGGTAGGTGCGTGCGCGCCGCACTGGAGGTCGTCAGCGACGTTGCCGGCGCGCGCAAGCATGTCCGCCACTGCGCTCACGTGCCGCGGCTCGCCCGAATGGCTGGCGCACAGCAGCGCAACCTGTGGCTGCGAGTAGCCGAACCGTTCCACGCCGCCGCCCGCGACGAACGGAAACGCCTGGAAAGGCTTCAGCGCGCTGCGGGTGAAGGTAAGCGAATGGGGGTCGCCGGCGGCAAAGAGCAACCTTCCCTGCCGGTCGACCACCGCGACCGAACCCGCGTGCACGCTCTCCACGACGCCACCGCGGGTTACGGCGGTCAGCGGCACATGGGGAGGCGCGGCCTGGGAATTCGGGTTTTCTTCGACGGGCACTGGCGGGAACGCGAAAGCGATTCTTTATGAGCGCAACCCCGCATTATCGCCTACTGCGTGCCCGCCGCGAGCGCCGCCTTGATTTGCTCCAGTGCGCCGGGGTCCTCGATCGTGGTCAAATCGCCGGCGTCGCGCCCCTCGGCCAGCGCCTGCAGCGAACGCCGCAGCAGCTTGCCGGACCGGGTCTTGGGCAGCACCGTCACGAAATACACGGCGCCGGGACGCGCAATCGCGCCCAATTCACGGTCCACCGTGTCCAGCACTTCCTTGCGCATTTTCGCGATACCCGCGGCGTCGGCGACACGGGTGGGATCCTTGACCACCGCGAAGGCCACCGGAACCTGTCCCTTCAACGAGTCGGCCATGCCAACCACCGCGACTTCGGCGATGCCCGCGTGCGCCTGCACCGCTTCCTCGATTTCGCGCGTGCCGAGGCGGTGACCCGCGACATTGATCACGTCGTCGGTACGGCCTAGGACAAAGTAATACCCGTCGCTGTCCCGCGTCGCCCAGTCAAACGTTGAATACGCCAGCGTGCCCGGGAACGTGCCGAAATAGGTCTTCACGAATCGCTCGTCATCGCCCCAGACGGTGGTCATGCATCCCGGCGGCAACGGCGGCATGATCATCAGCACGCCCTTCTCGCCGACACCGACTTCCTCGCCGGTACCTTCATGGAGCAGGCGGACGTCGTACCCGTATACCGGAAATGATGGACTGCCGAACTTGCGTGGCGTGTCCTCGACGCCTGGCAGCGCGGACAGGATCGGCCAGCCGGATTCCGTCTGCCAGTAGTTGTCGACGATCGCCACGCCGCCCAGCGCGTCGGACGCCCAGCGCGCGGTCGGCTCGTCCAGCGGCTCGCCCGCGAGGAACAGGTAACGCAATGCCGACAGGTCATGCTTCGCCATGTGGGCCGGATCCTGTTTCTTCAGCACGCGGATCGCCGTCGGCGAACTGAACATCGTCGAGACGTGGTTCTCTTCGGCGATCTTCCACCAGATGGCGGGATCCGGCCGGATCGGCAGGCCTTCATACAGGATCGTCGTCGAGCCATTGAGCAGCGGCGCGTAGATGATGTACGAGTGACCGACGACCCAGCCGATATCGCTCGTCGTGAACATCGTTTCGCCGGGCGCCACGTTGAAGATGTGGCGCATCGACGACATCAGCGCAACCGCGTAGCCGCCGGTGTCGCGCTGCACGCCTTTGGGCTTGCCGGTCGTACCGGACGTGTACAGGATGTACGACGGCTCGCTCGATTCGAGCCAGGCACATTGAACCTGCGCGTCCAGGTGGGCAACACGCGCCGATGCGTAATCGACATCGCGGCCGGCAATTTTCGCGAACCCCGCATCCAGGCCGCGATCCACGATAACGACCTTGGCCGGCGGATGCGCGCTGAGCAGTATCGCTTCGTCCACCAGGTGCTTGTAGGGGACCGCCTTGCCGCCGCGCATGCCGGCATCCGCGGTGAACAGCACTTTCGGCCGCGCGTCGTCGATGCGCGTCGCAAGGCTGGCCGCGGCAAATCCTCCGAACACCACCGAATGGACGGCGCCGATGCGCACGCACGCGAGCATCGCGAACATCGCCTCGGGAATCATCGGCATGTAGATGAGCACGCGATCGCCGCGCCCTACGCCAAGGCTTTGCAGAACGGCAGCGCAGCGATTCACTTCGCGGTGCAGTTCGCGATATGAAAAGTTCGCCGACGCGCCCGTTTCGGTGGAGATGTAAGTGACGGCGCGCTGGTCTGCCCGGCTGGCCAGATGGCGGTCAATGGCGTTGTGGCAGATGTTCGTGCGCCCGCCGACAAACCATCGCGCGAACGGCGGCCGCGAATGGTCCAGCACCGAGGTGAATGGCGTTTCCCAATCGATGAGCGCCGCCTGCTCGCGCCAGAACGCATCGCGGTCGGTCAGCGAACGATGGTGAAATTCCTTGTACGTGGGCATGGACGCCATTTTCGGTGCTGGCGGGACAGTGTGACGGCTATTCTGCGCCCCGCCCGCGCGGCCGACATTGAGTCAGATCATCCTCCGTGCGTGTCCGGCGCAATGCGGACTACCGTGCGGCCCCGCACGAGGCCCTTGAGATAGGAGTCGAAATGCGTGGGCAATTCGTCGAAGTCGATGGTGCGCACCAGATCGTGCACGCGGTCCGGCCGCCACTCGACGGCCAGCTTGTTCCAGATCGTCTGGCGCAGCGCCATCGGCGTGTTCGCGCTGTCTACACCGAGCAGGTGGACACCGCGGAGAATGAAAGGCATTACCGTCGTGTTGAGTTTGTAGTCCGCGGCCAACCCGACCGCCGCCACCGTTCCGCCGACCTTCATCATCGAAATCAACGACGCGAGCAAGTCGCCGCCCAGGTTATCGACGACGCCCGCCCAAGTTGCCTTACCCAGCGGCCTGATGTTGGTGACGTCGAGCGATTGCCGCAGCAGGACTTCTGCAGCACCGATGTCCTTGAGGTAGGCCGCCTCCTCGGGCTTGCCCGTGATCGCGACCACGTGATATCCGAGCTTGCCCAGGATCTCGATCGCAACCGAGCCCACGCCGCCGGTCGCGCCAGTCACTGCGACGGGGCCCGACGACGGCACCAGGCCATTGTGCTGCATGAGGTCGGACCGCCAGTGCGGCGGTGTAGCCCGCGGTGCCCAGCGTCATCGCATCGAAAGCGGTCATGCTCTCCGGTCGCCTCACCACCCAGTCCGCTGGTACCCGAACGTGCTCGGAGTAGCCTCCGTCGTGCGCGACCCCGAAGTCGTAGCCCGTCACGATCACCTTGTCGCCGGCCTTGAAGCGTGGGTCGCTCGACGATTCGACCGTTCCCGCGACGTCGATTCCCGCATTGGTCGGGTACTTGCGCATGATCCTGCCGGCGCCGCCGTGCGAAAGCGCGTCCTTGTAGTTGATCGTCGAGTACTTGGCCTTGATGACCACCTCGCCGGGATCGAGCTCGTCCTGCGTCATCTGTACGAACCGGCTCGAGACGACCTTGTTTTCCTCGAACGTCCGATAGGCGGTGAATTTGGTCACGGGAGTCTCCTTGATGGCGGATAGGCGAACAAGCGGCGGCAAGCGAAAATCGGGAACGAGGCGGGCGTCACGTGGTGTCGCCGGATGACGTTTCGCCTGCAATGTGAGGAAGCGCCATGTATTCGCGCGTGCGCATTTCGGCGAGCCTGCTCACGGTGCGCGGAAATTCCTGCGCGTTGGGCCCGGCGACGTAGAGCGCTTCGGCGGGGGCCGCGGCCGACGCCAGCAGCTTGACGCGTTGATCGTACAAGATGTCCACGAGCCAGGTGAAGCGGCGCGCTCGATCGCCTTCGTCCGCGCTCATGACCGGAATGTCCGACAAAACCAGCACCGTGAAGCAGCGCGCCAGGATCAGGTAATCGCGCTGTGATCGGGGGCCGTCGCACAACGCGCGAAAGTCAAACCAGACGGCGCTCCCCGCCCGGCGGCGCGCAACCAGTATCCGGTGGTCGACGTTGAGGCGCGTGCTCTCGTCGGGACCGGACGCCATCGCGTCGAATGCGCGCTCGAGTGCGGCGTCCGCCAGCGGACCGGACGGAACGAGAAACGACCGCACCTGTTCCAGCGTGCGCAGCCGATAGTCGACGCCGGCATCGACTTCGAGCACATCCAGCCATTTGCTCAAGCAGCCTGATGGCCGGCACAAAGCGCTCGCGCAGGAGTCCATTAGGCCACAGCCCCGACGGCGGGTAGTTGGACGTCATCACGAACACGACGCCCGCCTCGAACAGCGCGGCGAGCAGGCGGCCGAGGACCATCGCATCCGCGATGTCGGTGACGTGGAACTCATCGAAGCAAACCAGTCGCCAACGCTTAGCAATCCGCGCAGCCACCGTCGCCAGCGGGTCGACCTCGCTCTTGAGCGTGGCGAGATCGGCGTGCACGCTGCGCATGAAAGCGTGGAAATGCACGCGCGTCTTGCGCCGGATGGGGACTGTCGCGAAGAAACTGTCCATCAGGAAGCTCTTGCCGCGCCCGACGCCCCCCCACAGGTAGACACCGCGCGGAACCTCCGGCGACGCGAACAGGCGGGTCAGCGTGGACTGTCTCGCGACGCGAAATTCGGCGAGCGCGTCGGACAGCTGCTGCAGCCGCGCGAGCGCGGCGGCCTGCGCGTGATCCAGCGTCGCGTGTCGCTTGCGCAGCAGTGGTTCGAGATATTCGACGAGCGCGCCGTCACGGCGCATATCGGATCCGGCGGCGAACGCGCCGATCACTTAAGGACCCCCACGCTTGCCGCCTCATTGGCCAAATCGGCGCCTGCGCTGCCCCCAGAGGGGGAGCAATGCGCGTCTTGGGTCGGTCCTGCGACGCTCATCGGACCCCCACGCTTGCCGCCTCATTGGCCAAATCGGCGGCCGCGCTGCCCCCCGAGGGGACACTGCAAGTAGCTTGGGGCGGCCTTGCGCCCCTCATAGGCGTCCACCGGCAACACCTGCCGTCCGCCCGAAGGCGGCTATCGCGATCCTGATGCCGTTCAAGGCTCCTCCGGTGTATTTCCTGTCGCGGCGCTCTGCCGGCGCCGCTATGACTGCAGCTTGCCCGCCTATGCTAGAGATTCAGCGTTCGTCCGTCTACCGCCAACGCAGCCTCCTTGGTCGCCTCAGACAACGAAGGATGGGCGTGGCAAATGCGGGCCAGGTCTTCGCTCGACGCGCCGAACTCCATCGCCACCACGCCCTCGGAAATGAGCTCGGACGCCTGCGGACCGATGATATGCACGCCCAGGATGCGGTCGGTCTTGCGATCGGCCAGGATCTTCACGAACCCGGTGGTATCGCCCAGCGCCCGGGCACGGCCGTTGGCCAGAAACGGGAATGTCCCGGCGCGATAGTCCGCACCTGCGGCCTTCAGCTGCTGCTCGGTCTGCCCGACCCACGCGATTTCCGGCGACGTGTAGATGACCCAGGGCACCGTGTTGAAATCGACGTGACCCTGTTGGCCGGCGATCCGCTCGGCGACTGCCACGCCTTCTTCCTCGGCCTTGTGCGCAAGCATGGGACCACGCACCACGTCGCCGATCGCCCATACGTTGGCGAGGTTGGTGTGGCAATGCCCGTCGACATTGATGAACCCTCGCTCGTCGAGCTGCAATCCGACCTGGTCGGCACCGAGCTTGCCGGTGTACGGAATGCGCCCGATGGAAACGATAAGCCGGTCGAACGTGGCGCTTTGCTCTTTCCCGGCAGAGTCGGTGTAGACGACGGTGACGTCGTTCTTGCCGACCTTGACGTCGGTGATCTTCACGCCGGTTTGAATGGCGAGCCCCTGCTTGGCGAAGACTTTGAGCGCTTCCTTGGCGACCGCGTTGTCGACCGCGCCGAGGAACGCAGGCAATGCCTCCAGCACCGTCACCTCCGCGCCGAGGCGACGCCAGACGCTCCCCATCTCCAGACCGATCACGCCCGCGCCCACGACGCCAAGCCGCTTGGGCACGCCGGCCATCGCCAACGCGCCGTCGTTGTCGAGCACGCGCACGTTGTCGATGGCGACACCCGGCAACGGCCGGGGGCGCGAACCGGTCGCAACGATGACGTGCTTCGCGACGAGCTGGGCGGCCTTGGCGCCAGCAACGTCGACCTTCCATGCGTCACCCTCTTTGCCGGCGAACGATCCGATGCCGTGGAAGAACGCCACCTTGTTCTTCTTGAAGAGGTAAAGGATTCCATCGTTGTTCTGCGCGACAACCCGGTTCTTGCGCGCCATCATCTTCGCGACGTCGATGGCCAGTCCTTTCACTTCGATGCCATGGTCAGCGAACGCGTGTCCGGCGTGTTCGAAGTTCTCGGAGGATTGCAGCAGCGCCTTGGACGGTATGCAACCGACGTTGGTACAGGTGCCGCCGGGCGCCGGCTTGCCGTCCGCGCGCGACCAATCGTCGATGCAGGCCACCGTGAACCCCAGTTGCGCCGCGCGAATGGCCGCGATATAGCCGCCAGGTCCGGCGCCGATCACAACTACGTCGAATTGTTCCGCCATGAACTTTAGATTCGGGCCGGCCGCGCCGGTCCGGCTCCCTGAGAGGTTTTATATGTCGAGCAACAGCCGCGCAGGGTCTTCCAGCGCTTCCTTGATCGCGACCAGCGACAGCACCGCTTCACGGCCGTCGATGATCCGATGGTCGTAAGACTGCGCCAGATAGTTGATCGGCCGCACGACGACCTGTCCGTTTTCCACCACCGCGCGCTCCTTCGTCGCGTGCACGCCGAGGATCGCCGACTGCGGCGGATTGATGATCGGCGTCGACAGCATTGAGCCAAACACGCCGCCGTTGCTGATCGTATACGTGCCGCCGGTAAGCTCCTGTACCGTCAGCTTGCCTTCGTTGGCGCGCTTGCCGTACTCGCCAATCTGCTTCTCGATTTCCGCCAGCGACATCTGGTCGGCATCGCGCAGGATAGGCACGACCAGGCCGCGCGGACTGCCGACGGCGATGCCGATGTCGAAGTAGCCGTGGTACACGATATCGGTGCCGTCGATCGACGCGTTGACCGCCGGGTATTTCTTCAATGCATGAACGGCCGCCTTCACGAAGAAGCCCATGAAGCCGAGCTTGACGCCGTGTTCCTTTTCGAAGCGGTCCTTGTACTTGGCGCGCAAGTCGAGGATCGGCTGCATGTTGACTTCGTTGAACGTGGTCAGGATCGCGGCAGTGGATTGCGACTGCACCAGGCGCTCGGCGACGCGCTGGCGCAGGCGCGACATCGGCACGCGTTGTTCCGGACGAGACGCCCAGTGAAACGGGCACGGACGTGGTGGGCGCCTTGGCGACCGGCGCGGGGGGCACGGCCGCGACCTTGGGCGGCGCCGGCTTCGCGTCGGCCGCGGCGATGACATCCCCTTTGGTAATGCGGCCGCCGCGTCCCGTCCCTTCGACGCTCGCGGGGTCGACGCCCTGGTCAGCCATCATCTTGCGTGCCGCAGGAAGTGCCGTGACAGACGACGGCGTGGCGGCCGCCGCGCTTGCCTGTGCGGGCGCCGCCGGAGGCGCGGGCGCCGGGGTGCCAGCTTTTGGCGTCGCAGGTGCTGCCGCCGCCTTGCCATCCGAGTCGATGATCGCGATCACCTCATTCGACGTGACGGTGGATCCGTCCGCCTTCACGAGTTCGACCAGCACACCGTCGCCCGGCGCGGGCAGTTCGAGCACGACCTTGTCGGTCTCGACATCGATCAGGTTTTCGTCCCGCTTGACGGCGTCGCCCGGCTTCTTGTGCCAGCTCACGAGCGTGGCTTCAGCCACGGATTCGGGGAGCTGCGGGACCTTCACTTCGATACGCATTGTTTTTCTCTAGTCGTGGAATGGGAATGACGATCGGACGGTTGCTGCGTGCGCTCGTCGTGCGCTCGTCGTGCCCTCATCGTGCTATCACCATTTCCCCCGAGGCCAGCTTGGCCGCGAAGGCGTCTTCCAGAAGTTGCTTCTGCTCCTGATTGTGCTTGCTGCTATAACCCACCGCGGTGGACGCGGAAATTGCGCGCCCTGCGTACGCGAGCACCTTCTGATCGGGAATGTCGCTGCGCAGGTAGGCGCGCAGGCGGTACCACGCGCCTTGGTTCTGCGGCTCTTCCTGAACCCAGACCACCTCTTTCGCATTCGGATACTTCGCGACCTCGGCCGCAAAATCGGCGTGCGGAAACGGGTACTGCTGCTCGATACGGATGATCGCGATATCGTCGATCTTCTGTTCGCGCCGATGCCCTAGCAGCTCGTAGTACACCTTGCCCGAACACGCGAGGATGCGCCGCACCTTCTTGGCGGCAATATCGTCGATTTCGCCGATGACGTTCTGGAATCCGCCGTTCGCGAGGTCCTCGAGCGATGACACGGCGTCCTTGTGCCGCAGCAGGCTCTTGGGGCTCATCACGATCAGCGGCTTGCGGAACTTGCGCAGCATCTGCCGGCGCAGCATGTGGAAGACCTGCGCGGGCGTGCTCGGCACGCATACCTGCATGTTGTGTTGCGCGCACAGTTGCAGGAAGCGCTCCGGCCGTGCCGAAGAGTGTTCCGGCCCCTGCCCCTCGAAGCCATGCGGGAGCAGCAGAACCAGGCCGCAGATACGGCCCCACTTCACTTCGCCGGCGCTGATGAACTGGTCGATGATCACCTGCGCGCCATTCACGAAGTCGCCGAACTGCGCTTCCCAGATCACGAGGCGCGTCGGATCGGACGTCGAATAGCCGTACTCGAAGCCCAGCACCGCCTGCTCGGTCAATACCGAATCGATGATTTCAAACACGGCCTGCCCGGGCCGGATGTGCTGCAGTGGAATGAACGTGCCGTCATCCCACTTTTCGCGATTCTGGTCATGCAGAACCGCATGGCGGTGCGAAAACGTTCCGCGGCCGACATCCTCGCCGTCCAGGCGAACGCCATGCCCTTCGTCGAGCAAGGATGCATACGCCAGCGTCTCACCCATGCCCCAATCGAGCGGCAGCTCGCCCTCGCCCATCGCGCGCCGATCGGCGATCACTTTCTCCACGCGCGAGTGCAGCTTGAAGCCCTCGGGCACCGTCGTGACCTTCTGCGACAACGCGCGCAACTGCTTCATCGGGACGGCCGTCACCGCGGGCTCCGTCCACCGGCGATTCATGTACGGCTTCCAGTCGATCGTGAACGGCGGCTTGTAGTTCGAGAGGATCGTCTTGTTGGTGTGCTGGCCGCGATCCATCGCCGCGCGATACGTCGCAATCATGGCGTCCGGCTCGTCGGCGCTGATCAGTCCTTCGGCGATGAGCTTGTCCGCATAGAGCTTGCGCGTGCCCTCGTGTAGCGCGATCTTCTTGTACATGAGCGGCTGCGTGACCATCGGCTCGTCCGCCTCGTTGTGGCCCAGCCGGCGGAAGCACACGAGGTCGATGAAGATGTCCTTGTGGAATTGCTGCCGGTATTCAAGTGCGATTTCCACCGCCAGCAGACACGCTTCCGGATCGTCGCCGTTGACGTGCAGGATCGGCGCCTCGACCATCTTCGCGATGTCGGTGCAGTAGATCGTGCCGCGCGTGTCCCGCGGATCGGACGTGGTGAAGCCGATCTGGTTGTTGATGACGATGTGGATGGTGCCGCCGGTGTAGAAACCGCGGGTCTGCGCCATGTTCAGGCATTCCTGGTTGACGCCCTGCCCCGCGATGGCGGCATCGCCATGGAGCAGCACCGGCATCACCTGGTCGCCCTTCGTGTCGCCCCGCCGGAACTGGCGCGCGCGCACGCTGCCTTCGACCACGGGATTGACGATTTCGAGATGGGACGGATTGAACGCCAGCGTCAGGTGCACCGGCCCGCCCGGTGTCGAGACATCGGACGAAAAGCCCTGGTGATACTTGACGTCGCCCGCCGGCAAGTCCTGCGCGGTCTTGCCTTCGAACTCGGAGAAGAGGTCGGCCGGAATCTTGCCCAGCGTATTGACCAGCACATTGAGCCGGCCACGATGAGCCATGCCCAGCACGATCTCCTGCACGCCGGCCGCGCCCGCCTTTTCGATCAGCCGGTCGAGCATCGGGATCATCGTGAGCCCGCCTTCGCCAGAGAAGCGCTTCTGGCCGACGTACTTGGTGTGGAGGTACCGCTCCAGCGTCTCGGCGGCAGTCAGGCGCTCCAGGATGTGGCGGCGCTCGTCCGCCGTGTAGGTTGGCGTCGAGCGTATGGGCTCCAGGCGCTGCTGGAAGAAACGCTTGGTGGCCGTGTCCGAGATGTACATGTACTCAGCGCCAAGCGTGCGCGTGTACGTTTCCTGCAACGCCGCGATGATGTCCGCCAGGCGCATCCGCGCCGGTCCTGCCTTGAACGATCCAACGTCGAACTCGGTGGTGAGGTCGGCCTCGGTGAAGCCATAGGTGCGCAGGTCGAGATCCGGTATGTATTGGGGCTCGTGCCGCTGCAACGGGTCCAGGTCGGCGTAGAACATGCCGAGCGTGCGGAATTTGCTGATGAGCCGCAGCACGAGCACCTGCTTGTGCATCGTTGCCGCGTCGATCATGCCGCCTGCGACCTTGCGGCTCTTCGCGAGTTCGACGAACGAAGCGATGACGGGCGCGTGGGAAACATCGGCCGCGCCGCCGCGCAACTCGTCGAAATAGGCGCGCCAGTCGGGACTCACGGAACCCGCGTCGGCCAGGTAGTGCTCGTAGAGCTCCTCGATGAACGGGACATTCGCCCCGAAGAGTGTGCTGTTGCCTTCGAATTCCTTCATGCTGCCCATTGCGTCACCTCGGCCGGATCGCGGCCCCAAATTGCCATATGGTGGCGAAACACCGTCGCGACAACCGCCGCGCCGGCCCGTGCGGCGGTTCAATCCTGCGAATCAGATGCGCTGTGCGATCGGCGTGACCGTGCGCCGCGTCGCGCCGACATAGAGCTGGCGCGGCCGCCCGATCTTGTATTCCGGATCGGACACCATCTCGTTCAGCTGCGCGATCCAGCCTACTGTGCGCGCAACGGCGAAAATGGCGGTGAAAAGCGGTACCGGAATGCCGATCGCCTTCTGCACGATGCCCGAATAGAAGTCGACATTGGGATAGAGCTTGCGCTGCACGAAGTACTCGTCTTCCAGCGCGATCTTCTCCAGCGCCATCGCGAGCTTGAACAGCGGATCGTCGGCCAGGCCCAACTCGTTCAGCACTTCGTAGCAGGTCTCGCGCATCAGCTTGGCGCGCGGATCGTAGTTCTTGTACACGCGATGGCCGAAGCCCATCAGCTTCACGCTGGAGTTCTTGTCCTTGACCTTGGTGATGAACTCGCCGATCTTGGCCACGCCACCCTGCGCCTGGATGTCGTAGAGCATGTTGAGCGCCGCCTCGTTGGCGCCGCCGTGCGACGGGCCCCAGAGACAGGCGACGCCCGCGGCGATCGCCGCGAACGGATTGGTGCCGGACGACGCGCACATGCGCACCGTCGATGTCGACGCATTCTGCTCGTGATCGGCGTGCAAGATGAAGATGCGGTCCAACGCGCGCACGAGCACGTCGTTGACCCGGTAGGGCTCGCAGGGTGTCGCGAACATCATGCGCATGAAATTGCCGGCGTACGACAGGTCGTTCTGCGGGTAAATATACGGCTGGCCGACGGAATACTTGTAGGCCATCGACACCAGCGTCGGCAGCTTGGCGATCAGGCGAATCGCCGAGATGTCGCGCTGCTTGGCGTCGTGCAGATTCATGGAATCCGGGTAGAACGCCGACAACGCACCGACGAGCCCGGTCAGCACCGCCATCGGGTGCGCATCGCGCCGGAAGCCGCGCATGAAGAAATGCATCTGTTCGTTGACCATCGTGTGCTGCGTCACCAGCGGAACGAATTCGTCCTTCTGCGCCGGCGTGGGCAGTTCGCCATACAGCAGCAGATAGCAGGTCTCGAGGAAGTCGCAGCGCGTGGCCAGTTCCTCGATCGGATAGCCGCGATACAGGAGCTCGCCCTTGTCACCGTCGATGTAGGTGATCGCCGAGCTGCATGACGCGGTAGACAGGAAGCCTGGGTCATACGTGAACTTTCCCGTCTTGCCGTAGAGCGTCCGGATGTCGATGACGTCGGGACCCACCGTTCCGGAAAGCACGGGAAAAGTCACTGCGGGCGAGCCGTCGGAAAAATTGACGGTAGCGGTGCGGTCAGTCATGGCTGGTGGCTCCGGGCCGGAAAAAAAGCGATTGCAGTCGAATCCCCCGAACGGCTGGAGGGCGTAGTGAATTGTTCGTTCCGCGCGCGTTGCATCGGGCGTTCACGCCGCGCGGAGTTGTTCGAGCAGCGGCGTCACCGAAGCATCCGGCGGCTCGCAGCGTCCGGCGATCAGATCCCACAATTCGTTATCCGGCAGATCGAGGAGCCGATCGAGCATTGCCACTTCGTCCTCGGTCATCCGGTCTCCCCGCGCATCCAGGAAGCGCGTCAACACCAGGTCGTTTTCGAGCATTCCGCGCCGGCTGCGCCAGCGGATGCGTTTCAGGCGCTCCGTTGATAACTCAGTTGGCAGCTCAGTTGGCATCTCAGTTGGCTTATCAAATGCCAGCATCTTTTCCGTCACAGTCCTTTCAAACCGCGCGTTTCACCATGATGTCCTTGATCTTGCCGATGGCCTTGGTCGGATTGAGATTCTTCGGGCACACGTCGACGCAATTCATGATGGAGTGGCAGCGGAACAGGCGATAGGGGTCCTCGAGATTGTCGAGCCGCGCGCTGGTAGACAGGTCGCGGCTGTCGGCGATGAACCGATACGCCGCAAGCAGGCCCGCAGGGCCGACGAACTTGTCCGGGTTCCACCAGAACGACGGGCAGGCCGTCGAGCAGCACGCGCACAGGATGCATTCGTACAAGCCGTCGAGTTCCTCGCGGTCCTCGGGAGACTGCAGCCGTTCCTTCTCGGGCGCGGGCGTGTCGTTGACCAGATAGGGCTTGATCGAGTGGTACTGCTTGAAGAACTGGCTCATGTCGACGATGAGATCCCGGATTACCGGCAGGCCGGGCAGCGGCCGCAGTTCGACAGGCTCCTTCACGTCCTTGAGGTTCGTGATGCACGCCAGGCCGTTCTTCCCATTGATGTTCATCGCGTCCGAACCGCACACGCCTTCGCGGCAGCTCTTCCGGAACGACAGCGTATCGTCCTGCTGCCGCAGCCGCATGAGCGCGTCCAGCAGCATGCGGTCGGTGGACTCGAGCGCGACGTCGTACTCCTGCATGCGCGGCGACGAATCGCGTTCGGGGTCGTAACGGTAGATGCGGAATTTCATCGGGGGCTCTGCTAGTACGAACGGGCCTTGGGCGGAAAGGCATCCACCGTCAGTGGCTTCAGATTGACCGGCTTGTAATCGAGGCGATTTCCGTCGCGATACCACAGCGTATGTTTAAGCCAGCCGGCGTCGTCTCGCTCGGGATAGTCGCTGCGCGCCTGCGCGCCGCGCGATTCCCGCCGCGCTTCCGCCGACACGATCGTCGCCTTGGCGGTCTCGATCAGGTTGTCCAGTTCGAGTGCTTCGACGCGCGCGGTGTTGAAGACCCGGCTCTTGTCCGTGATCGCCGAGCGCGCGACCTGCTGCTCCAGGTCCATGACCATCGACACGCCTTCGCTCAGCAGTTCCTGGTTGCGATAGACGCCGCAATGCATTTGCATCGTCTTGCGAAGCTTGTGCGCCAGCAACGGCACGGATTCCCCGGACGTTGCGCCATCGAGCCGCGCGAGGCGCGCCCGCGACAGGTCGCCGGCGTCGGCGGGCAAATGCTTCTGGCCCTGCGCCGGCAGATTCTGGTCGACGATGAAATTGCCGCACGCGCGACCGAAAACCAGCAGGTCCAGCAGCGAATTGGTGCCGAGGCGGTTTGCGCCGTGCACGGAGACGCACGCGCATTCGCCGACCGCATACAGCCCCCCGACCACATTGTTCGGATTGCCGCTTTTGGGCGCAACGACCTGGCCATGCACGTTGGTCGGCACGCCGCCCATCTGGTAGTGGATGGTGGGCACGACCGGGATCGGTTCCTTGATCGGATCGACGTTGGCGAACTTGATCGCGATCTCGCGGATCGAAGGCAGCCGCTTGAGGATGACCTCCGGTCCAAGGTGGTCGAGCTTCAGCAGGACGTAGTCCTTGTCCGGACCACAACCCCGGCCTTCCTTGATTTCCTGGTCCATCGCCCGCGACACGACGTCGCGCGATGCGAGGTCCTTGGCGTTGGGCGCGTACCGCTCCATGAAGCGCTCGCCGTCGCTGTTGAGAAGGATGCCGCCTTCGCCGCGCACGCCTTCCGTGATGAGCACACCCGCGCCGGCAACGCCGGTGGGATGGAATTGCCAGAACTCCATGTCCTCCAGCGGAATGCCGCTGCGCGCGGCCATGCCGAGGCCGTCGCCCGTATTGATGAACGCGTTGGTCGAGGCCGCGAAAATCCGCCCCGCGCCGCCCGTGGCCAGCACGGTCGCTTTCGCGTGCAGGATCACCACGTCGCCGGTTTCCATCTCGTAGGCGACGACACCGACCACGTCGCCCTCCGCGTCGCGCACCAGGTCGAGCGCCATCCACTCGACGAAGAACTGCGTGTTGGCGCGCACGTTGCGCTGGTACAGCGTGTGCAGCATCGCGTGCCCGGTGCGATCCGCCGCGGCGCAGGCGCGCTGCACCGGCGTTTCGCCGAAATTGGCCATGTGGCCGCCGAACGGGCGCTGGTAGATCGTGCCGTCGGGGTTGCGGTCGAACGGCATGCCGAAGTGCTCGAGTTCGTACACCACCTGCGGCGCCATCTTGCACATGTACTCGATAGCGTCCTGGTCTCCCAGCCAATCGGAGCCCTTGATCGTGTCGTACATGTGCCAGTGCCAGTTGTCCGCGGCCATGTTGCCGAGGGATGCGCCGATGCCGCCCTGCGCCGCCACCGTGTGCGAGCGCGTGGGAAACACCTTGGACAGCACGGCGACGCGCAGGCCGGCCTCGGCCAGTTGCAGCGACGCGCGCATGCCGGCGCCACCAGCGCCGACGATGATGGCATCGAATTTCTGGACGGGTAGCCTGCTCATGGTCGTCGCGTCACCGTCCGCCCCACAGGACCTGTACGGTCCAGCCGGTGTAGCCGATAAGCGCGGCGATCACCAGCACCTGCAGCGTCAAGCGCACACCAACGGGTTTTATATAGTCCATCAGGATGTTTCGCACGCCCACCCAGGCGTGCCAGAACAGCGCCACCATGAACACGAAGGTCGCGATGCGAAACGCCTCGTTATGGAAGATGGCGTTCCACGCGGTGAAATCAAGGCCGCCAAACCACAGCAGCAGCCCCAGGATCAGCACGGTGTACAGCGCCATCGCCACGGCCGTCACGCGCTGGACGAGCCAATCGCGCCATCCGTAATGGGCGCCGACGACGATGCGGTTGGGCGTTACCACAGGCGCACCGCGATCACGATGGTCAGCACCACCGCGAGCACCATCGTCACCGCCGCGGACCGGCGGGCCGCGGGCAGCTCGACGCCGACGTGGACGTCCATCAACACGTGTCGGATACCGGCAATGAAGTGGTGGATGAACGCCCACGCGAGCGCCAACGCCACCAGCTTGGCGAACGGCGCATCGAGCGCCGAGCGCATTTGCGCCCACGCCTCGGGGGACGCCAGCGCACGCTGAACGACACAAAGAAGCAATGGGATCCCGAGCAGAAACAGAAGCGCACCGCTGGCACGATGCAGGATCGACACGATCGCCGGCAACGGCATGCGTATCGCAAACAAATTGAGGTAAACCGGGCGCGGCTTCACGACGGGACGGTCGAGTGCGGCCATCACATTCCCTCGCTCAACATCAGGTTGGCCATCTCACGACGACGCTCATTTACCAACTTATTTGCCAACTCAGTTACCAAGCACCAAACCACAACTTCCGGGGGTGTTTTTGTGCACAGCAATGAATTATAGCCTCAGCCGCGTATCTGGCGCCAGTTGCGGCGCCCCGAAACACCACGTGGCGCACGTCATTTTCCGGTCACTTGGCTAGATAAAACTGCGCAGATGCAGGTCAGGCAACCAGAATCAGAACAACTCGTTGAAATAGTGATGCCCACGCGTGGTGCACAAGCCGCGCCGCACCTCGACCGGACAATCGCCATAAGTGAGCGTCACACGGTCCACTGCCAGCAGCGGCGTGCCCACCGGCACCCCCAGGATGGCCGCGCTCGTCGCATCGGCCGCGATTGCGGAAAGGCGCTCGCGCGCCTTCAGCATGCGCACGCCGAACTGCGTTTCGAAAAAGCCGTACATCGAGCCGCGGTAAGCTTCGTATCGCGACCGCGTCAGGCCGCGGAACTGCGCGGCGGGGAGCGTGATGTCGTCCAGCACGACGGGCTCGCCTTCCCACTCCAGCACCCGGCGCAACACGACGACTGCATCGCCCTGCTTCAGCGCAAGCAACCGCGCGACGTCCGCACTGGCCTTGCCACGGCGCAGGTCGAGAAGGCGGCTGCCCGGGTATTCGTCGCGACCGTCATTGCGCCGAATCCTAAGGAAGCGGAAGAGCGATGCACGTTCCTCGGTGTGCGTGGCGACAAAGGTGCCCTTCCCCTGCCGGCGCACGACCATGTTGTCCGCCGCCAGTGCGTCGATAGCCTTGCGTACCGTTCCCTGCGACACGCCAAAGCGACCGGCGAGTTCGATCTCCGACGGAATGGCCGCGCCAGGTTCCCACTCGCGCGATTCGAGGCTATGTTCCAGCAGCGCCTTGATCTGCAGGTACAGCGGCCGGAAGGTCGGCGTGGCGGTGGTTGCGGTCGTTGGTGGGGGCATGGGAAGGATGACGTGCCCGAGGGTCGCAGGTCACCTGTCGGGCAACGGGTGGCCGGCTGAAACAAAAGGGGCGGACGCAGGGGCATTATCGTCAGTGCGGACGCCCATTGTCCATCCCCTGAATGATGTCTTATATAAGTTATAAGAGTTGATTGACAGCCGCGTCATCCGGCGCCTAGAATAGTGCGCCGCGGGGAATGTCCGTTGCGACACGGAAGTCCCTTTCGCTGGGCTGTTCTTTCGCATTGCAGCAAACGCGATCCGACGCCCCATCGAACGCTCGACCATTGAACTTGTCCACAGGAGCAACACCATGAAAGCACCCGTCCGCGTAGCCGTCACTGGCGCTGCCGGCCAGATCGGTTACGCCCTCCTGTTCAGGATCGCCTCGGGCGAAATGCTCGGTCGCGACCAGCCGGTCATCCTGCAGATGCTGGAACTGCCGATCGACAAGGCCCAGGCGGGACTCCGCGGCGTGATGATGGAACTCGAGGATTGCGCATTTCCCCTGCTGGTCGGCATGGTCGGAACGGGTGATCCCATGGTCGCGTTCAAGGACGCGGACATCGCGATGCTCGTCGGCGCCAAGCCGCGCGGTCCCGGCATGGAGCGCAAGGACCTGCTGCTCGAGAACGCCAAGATCTTCATCGAGCAAGGCAAGGCGCTCGACGCGGTGGCGTCGCGCAACGTCAAGGTGCTGGTGGTGGGCAATCCGGCCAACACCAATGCCTACATCGCGATGAAGTCGGCGCCGTCGCTGCCGAAGAAGAACTTCACCGCGATGCTGCGGCTCGACCATAACCGCGCGCTTTCGCAGCTCGCGGGCAAGACGGGCAAGCCGGTGGGCGACATCGATAAGCTCATCGTCTGGGGCAACCATTCGCCGACCATGTACGCGGACTACCGCTTCGCGACGGTCGCCGGCCAATCGGTCAAGACGCTCGTGAATGACGAAGCCTGGAACCGCGACGTGTTCCTGCCGAAGGTCGGCAAGCGCGGCGCGGCGATCATCGAGGCGCGCGGCCTGTCGTCCGCAGCGTCCGCCGCCAACGCCGCCATCGACCACGTGCGCGACTGGATCCAGGGCAGCAACGGCAAATGGGTGACGATGGGCGTCGCGTCCGATGGCAGCTACGGGATACCGCAGGACGTGATGTATGGCGTGCCGGTCACGACCTCCGGTGGCGAATACACCCGCGTCAAGGATCTTGCGATCGACGACTTTTCGCGCGAGAAGATGAACGCGACGCTTGCCGAACTCGAAGAGGAACGCGCCGGCGTCGCCAGCCTGCTGGGCTGATCGCACCTTTCAAGCCGCCACGACGACGATCGCAGACATGGCCAACGAATCCGCCGGCGCGAAATTCCGCGCAGCCGTCGAGGCTGAGCATCCGCTGCAGGTGATCGGTGCGATCAATGCCTACACCGCGCGCATGGCGGAGCGCACGGGCTTCAAGGCACTGTACCTGTCCGGCGGCGGCGTTGCCGCCAATTCGCTCGGCATGCCCGACCTCGGCATCAGCACGCTGGAGGATGTCCTCATCGACGTCCGCCGCATCACCGACGTGACGAGCCTGCCCTTGCTGGTGGATATCGATACCGGCTGGGGAAGCGCATTCAATATCGCTCGCACCATCCGCGCAATGATCAAGGCCGGCGCCGGTGCCGTGCACCTGGAAGACCAGGTCGGCGCCAAGCGCTGCGGTCACCGCCCGGGCAAGGAAGTGGTGTCGAAGGAAGAAATGGTGGATCGCGTCCGCGCGGCCGTGGATGCGCGAAGCGACCCGTCGTTCGTCATCATGGCCCGCACCGACGCGCTGGCCGTGGAAGGACTTCCCGCCGCGATCGATCGGGCGGCGGCGTACGTCGAGGCGGGCGCCGACATGATCTTCCCCGAAGCGATGACCGACCTCACGATGTACCGGCAGTTCCGGGAGGCGGTGAACGTGCCCATCCTCGCCAACATCACGGAATTCGGCCATACGCCGCTCTTCACCACCGACGAGCTGGGGTCGGCCAACGTGGACATCGTGCTCTATTGCTGCTCGGCCTATCGCGCGATGAATGCCGCCGCTCTCAAGGTCTACCAGACGATCCGCGCCGAGGGTAGCCAGAAATCGGTGGTGCCGATGATGCAGACGCGCGCCGAACTCTATGACTTTCTCGGCTATCACAACTACGAGCAAAAACTGGACGACCTGTTCGCCAAAACGCGTTGAAAACCTCCCGATGACCACAGACACACCTGCAGTGCCCTCCGCTGCCACCGCGCCCAAGGCGAAAAAATCGGTTGCGTTGTCCGGCGTCGCGGCCGGCAATACGGCGTTGTGCACGGTGGGCCGCACCGGCAACGACCTGCACTATCGCGGCTACGACATCCTCGACATTGCCGACGTGTGCGAATTCGAGGAAATCGCCTATCTGCTCGTGCACGGCAAGCTGCCCAACGTGGCCGAGCTCGCCAGCTACAAGGGGAAATTGAAGTCGCTGCGCGGGCTGCCTGCGCCGGTCAAGATCGCGCTGGAGGCCATTCCCGCGGCTGCGCATCCGATGGATGTCATGCGCACCGGTGCATCGGTCCTGGGCTGCGCGCTGCCGGAAAAGGACGACCACAATGTTCCCGGCGCGCGCGACATCGCCGATCGGCTGATGGCGTCGTTTGGTTCGATGCTTCTCTACTGGTATCACTGGAGCCACAACGGCAAGCGCATCGATGTCGAGACCGACGACGATTCGATTGGCGGTCACTTCCTGCACTTGCTGCACGGAAGTCCCCCGCCCGAGCTCTGGGTCAAGGCGATGCACACGTCGCTCAACCTCTACGCCGAGCACGAGTTCAATGCGTCGACGTTCACGGCGAGAGTCATTGCCGGCACGGGATCGGACCTGTATTCGGCGATCACCGGCGCCATCGGCGCGTTGCGCGGACCCAAGCATGGCGGCGCCAACGAATTCGCATTCGACGTGCAGAACCGCTACGTCTCCGCCGACGAGGCCGAGGCCGACGTGCGGCAACGGGTCGATGCGAAGCAGGTCATCATCGGCTTCGGCCACCCCGTCTACACCATTGCCGACCCG
The DNA here is from genome assembly GCA_963755545.1 of uncultured beta proteobacterium. Classification (GTDB taxonomy): domain Bacteria; phylum Pseudomonadota; class Gammaproteobacteria; order Burkholderiales; family Casimicrobiaceae; genus VBCG01. Next base: position 196,630 of record CAVWKH010000005.1, read on the forward strand.
CGCAACAAGGTGATCAAGGATGTCGCGCGTCGCTTGTCGGTCGCCGCGCGCAGCACCAAGATGTTCGATATCGCGGAGCGCCTGGAAACCGTGATGTGGGACGCGAAGAAAATGTTCCCGAACCTGGACTGGTTCTCCGCCGTCAGTTACCACATGATGGGCGTGCCTACGGCGATGTTCACGCCGCTGTTCGTGATCGCGCGCACGTCCGGCTGGTCGGCGCACGTGATCGAGCAGCGCATCGACGGCAAGATCATCCGTCCGAGCGCCAACTACACGGGCCCCGAGGACCGGGCATTCGTTCCGTTGAAGGAACGCGCTTGAACCGCGCCGCCCTGGGGCTGGTCCTGCTCTGCGCGCTGGCGCCGGGCGTCCAGGCCGCGGACCGCGGCGACAATGCATTCGTCGTGACCTACGTGTGCGACGGCGGCCGCTACCTGGTCGTCGGCTACCCCGCGTACCGCGATGCGCGCCGCTCGCCGATTCGCATCAGCTGGCAGGGCCGCACCGTCGAGCTCGCGCCGACCCGCGTCGGTTCGGGCGCGCGCTACGTCAACGCGCTGGCCAACCTGCAGTGGTGGAGCAAGGGCAACGGCGGCACGCTGAGCCAACTGGAAAACAACCGGCCACTACTGTCCAACTGCGTCGAATCCTGACCCGTCCCTCAATCCAGTCGCGCGGCGGCGTTGCCGCCGGCGCCTTCCGCAAAGTTCGCTCATGTCCGCAGCCATTTCCAATGTTCGCCCCAAGCCCGACAAGGCCCTCGTCGACATCGTCGACTACGTCAGCAAATACAAGGTCACCAGCAAGGAAGCCTATGCGACCGCGCACTATTGCCTGCTGGATACGCTGGGATGCGGATTCGAGGCGCTGACCTATCCGGCGTGCACCAAGCTCATGGGACCCATCGTGCCCGGCACTGTCGTGCCGAACGGCGCACGCGTTCCCGGCACATCGTTCGTGCTCGATCCGGTCCAGGCGGCGTTCAACATCGGCGCGATGATCCGCTGGCTCGATTTCAACGACACGTGGCTGGCCGCGGAATGGGGCCATCCGTCGGACAACCTGGGTGGCATCCTGGCGGTCGCCGACTGGATGTCGCGCAACAACGTGGCCGCGGGCCGCGCGCCGCTGACGGTCAAGGACGTGCTCACCGCGATGATCAAGGCGCACGAAATCCAGGGTGTGATCGCGCTCGAGAACAGCTTCAACCGCGTCGGCCTCGATCACGTCGTGCTGGTCAAGGTCGCGTCCACCGCCGTGGTGGCGCAAATGCTTGGCCTCACCCGCGACGAAATCATCAACGCGGTTTCACTCGCGTGGGTCGACGGCCAGTCGCTGCGCACGTACCGGCATTCTCCCAACACCGGCTCGCGCAAGAGCTGGGCCGCGGGTGACGCCACGTCGCGCGCGGTGCGCCTTGCGCTGATCGCGAAGACCGGGGAAATGGGCTATCCCTCGGTACTCAGCGCCAAGACCTGGGGCTTCTACGATGTGCTGTTCAAGGGCAATCCCTTCAAGTTCCAGCGCCCCTACGGCAGTTACGTGATGGAGAACGTGCTGTTCAAGATCAGTTTCCCCGCCGAATTCCATGCACAGACGGCGGTGGAATGCGCGATGCAGCTGCACCCTCTGGTGAAGGACCGGCTGGACGACATCGACAAGATCACGATTCGCACGCACGAGTCCGCCATCCGCATCATCGACAAGAAAGGCCCGCTCGACAATCCGGCCGATCGCGACCACTGCATCCAGTACATGGTCGCCGTGCCGCTCATTCACGGTCGGCTCACGGCGCCCGACTACGAGGACGGCATTGCGCGCGATCCGCGTATCGACGCGCTGCGAGCCAAGATGACCTGCGTGGAGGACAAGCAGTTTTCGAAGGATTACCACGATCCGGAAAAGCGCTCGATCGCCAACGCCATCACCGTCAAGTTCAAGGATGGCAGCAAGACGAAGGAAATCGTCGTCGAATATCCGATCGGCCACCGGCGCCGGCGCAAGGAAGGCATGCCGGTGCTGATCGAGAAATTCAAGACCAATCTCGCTCGCCGTTTTCCGGAAAAGCAACGCGCGGCAATTCTCGACGCGTCGCTCGATGCCGGCAAGCTGTCGGCGCTGCCGGTGAACGAATTCGTCGATTTGATGGTGACGTGAGCCCCGCTCGCGCCTTGAAAATCCTGAACCCTAGAAAGTAAAGACCACCATGCGCATCCCCACCCTCCTCCTTTGCATCGCCGCCACGTCGGCATTGCCCGCCGCCGCCCAGGATTACCCGAAACTCAAATCCGGGCAATGGGAAATCACGACCTCGACCAGCCGCAGCGGGCCGGCGGCGCCGAACAAGATCACGGTGTGCACCGACGAGGCCGTCCAGAAGCAGATGATGGACATGGGCCGGGGCATGGGCAAGGAAATGTGCTCCAAGTTCGAGATGCGCCAGGACGGCGCGCGGTTTGTCGGCGATTCGGTATGCAAGATGGGCGAAAGCACGCTCACCTCCCACTCGGTGATGACGATGCAGGGCGACACCGGCTACAAGACCGTCGTCAACGCCTCATACGATCCGCCCTTCATGGGGATGAGGGAGACGACCACGTCGGTGGAAGGCAAGAACGTCGGTCCCTGCAGCATGGGGATGAAGCCCGGTGACGTGGTGACGCCGACCGGCCAGAAATTCAATATCACGACGATGTCGGGTCGTCCGCCGGCCGCCTCGCCGCCGACTTCGTCCGCCCCGCCGGTGGCTGCACCGCCGACCAAGGCCCCGCAACGTCCTGCTCCCTGACGGGCGCATTTCGCTCCGTCGCGTGCCGCCCCTTTCATCGACCGCCCAATCAAAGGTCCTGCCATGAGCCACAACCTCCACCAGTCACTCCAGGAATTCAAGCTCAAGAGCGGCACCGCCAAGTACTACTCGCTGAATGCGCTCGAAGTTGCGGGCATCGGCAAGGTCTCGCGCCTTCCGGTTTCGATACGCATCGTGCTGGAGTCCGTGCTTCGCAACTGCGACGGCAAGAAGGTGACCGAAGAGCACGTGCGGCAGGTGGCCAACTGGTCTCCCAAAGGCGCGCGCACGGAGGAAATTCCGTTCGTCGTCGCGCGGGTCGTGTTGCAGGACTTCACCGGCGTGCCGTTGCTGGCCGACCTGGCCGCCATGCGTAACGTCGCCAGCGACATGGGCAGGAATCCCAAGGTGATCGAGCCGCTGGTGCCGGTCGACCTGGTCGTCGACCACTCGGTGATGATCGACCACTACGGCACGAAGGAAGCGCTCGACCTCAACATGAAGCTCGAATTCCAGCGCAACAACGAGCGTTACGAATTCATGAAGTGGGGCATGCAGGCGTTCGACACCTTTGGCGTCGTGCCGCCGGGCATCGGCATCGTGCACCAGGTCAACCTCGAGTACCTGGCGCGCGGCGTGCACAGCAAGAACGGTGTCTACTATCCGGACTCGCTGGTCGGAACGGACAGCCACACGACGATGATCAACGGCATCGGCGTCGTCGGCTGGGGCGTCGGCGGCATCGAGGCCGAGGCCGGCATGCTGGGTCAACCGGTGTACTTTCTCACGCCCGACGTCGTCGGCGTCGAACTGAAGGGACGACTGAACGAAGGCATCACCGCCACCGACCTCGTGCTGACGGTGACCGAACTCATGCGCCGCGAGAAAGTCGTCGGCAAGTTCGTCGAATTCTTTGGCGAAGGGGCGGCGTCGCTCGCCGTGCCGGATCGCGCGACCATCGCCAACATGGCGCCTGAATACGGCGCGACGATGGGCTTTTTCCCCGTGGACGAAGCGACGGTGGACTACCTGGTCGCGACCGGCCGCACCGACGCCGAAGTGGATGCCTTCACCGCCTACTACAAGGCGCAGGGATTGTTCGGCATGCCCCGCGCCGGCGAGATCGACTACACCAACGTGGTGACCCTCGACCTCGCGACGATCAAGCCTTCGGTGGCGGGCCCCAAGCGTCCGCAGGATCGCATCGAACTCAGCAACCTCAAGGCAAAGTTCAGCGAGCTCTTCAGCAAGCCTATCGCCGAGAATGGCTTCGCGAAGAACGCCACCGACCTGACCAAGCGCGTCGTCACGGCGCGGGTCCCGGATGGCGTCGGCGCGATCAGCGATGCATCGATGAAGCTGCCCGCCAACGGCCAGCCGCGCGATCTGGTCGAGATGGTCGACAATCGCCCCACGCCGGACCGCGTGCGCCAGCCCGATGAGAGGAACGTGGCGATCGGCAACGGAGACGTGCTGATCGCCGCGATTACGTCCTGCACGAACACGTCCAATCCTGGCGTGCTGCTTGCCGCGGGTCTGCTCGCCAAAAAGGCCGTCGAGCGCGGATTGACCGTCAAGCGTCATATCAAGACCTCGCTGGCGCCAGGTTCGCGCGTGGTCACCGACTATCTGACCAAGGCTGGACTGCTGTCCTATCTCGAGCAGCTGGGATTCGGTGTCGCCGCGTATGGCTGCACCACGTGCATCGGCAATGCTGGCGACCTCGCGCCCGAGTTCAACGACGCCATCGTGAGCAACGACCTGATCTGCGCCGCCGTGTCTGTCCGGCAATCGCAATTTCGAGGCGCGTATCCACCCCAACCTCAAGGCCAATTTCCTGGCGTCTCCGCCGCTGGTGGTCGCCTACGCGATCGCGGGGACGGTGCTGCGTGACCTGACGACCGAGCCCCTGGGAATGGGACGCGACGGCAAGCCGGTGTTCCTCAAGGACGTGTGGCCGACGTCGCACGAGATCGCCGCCGTGATGCCGTTTGCACGCGAACCCGAGACATTCCGCAAGCTCTATGGAAGCCTCGCCACCGCCAATCCGCTGTGGGGCACCATCAGCGGCGCGACGGGTCAGGTCTATGGCTGGCCCGTGTCCACCTACATCGCCAAGCCGCCGTTCTTCGACGGCTTCAAGATGCAAGCCTCGCCGACCACGGACATCAAGGGTGCACGCGTGCTCGGCCTCTTCGGCGATTCCATCACCACCGACCACATCTCGCCCGCCGGCGCGATCAAGGCCGATTCGCCTGCGGGCCAATGGCTGCTGGCGAACAACGTGACGAAAGCCGACTTCAACAGCTACGGATCGCGCCGCGGCAACCACGAGATCATGATGCGCGGCACGTTTGCCAACGTGCGCATCAAGAACCTGATGATCCCGCCGCGCGCCGACGGCACGCGAGAGGAAGGCGGCGTCACGCTGTTCCAGCGAGGCGGCGGCGCTGAACCCGAAAAGATGTTCATCTACGACGCCGCGATGAAATACGTCGCGGCAGGCACGCCGACGGTGATATTCGGCGGCGAGGAATACGGCACGGGCAGTTCGCGCGACTGGGCGGCTAAAGGCACGCAATTGCTGGGCGTCAAGGCGGTGATATGCAAGAGCTTCGAGCGCATTCACCGCTCCAACCTGGTGGGCATGGGCGTGCTGCCGTTGCAGTTCAAGGGCACGGATTCCGTGCAGACCCTCGGATTGAAAGGCGATGAGACGGTCGATATCGTCGTGCCCAAGGACGTGAAGCCGCAGCAGGACCTGACCGTGGTGATCACCCGCAAGGACGGTACAAAGCAGAACGTCGTGGTGCTGTGTCGCATCGACACGCCCATCGAAGTCGACTACTACAATGGCGGTGGCATCCTGCCGTTCGTGTTGCGCGACCTGGTCCAGGCCGCCTGACATAACGCCACGAAGGCTCCGCGGGCCGGTCGCGTCGACGTGACCGGCCCCGAAGTGTTGGTCGAGCGCTGTGCAGCACACCCATCACCCGCTCCGCAAGGCGCTGCCGCTCTTCCTTCTCGGCGGACTGTGCCTCACGTCTCTCGATACCACGGCGAAGTACCTGGTCCGCGATCACTCGCTGTTCCTCGTGGTGTGGGCGCGTTACCTGGGGCAGATGCTCGTCGTCACGCCCTTCGTCTGGCATCGCGCCGGCCCGGGCTTCTGGCGTACGCGCAACCTGCGCATGCAGCTCATTCGCTCGGCGTTCCTGCTGGCGGCCACCGTCTGCTTCTTTGCCGGACTGCGCTATCTGCCGCTGGCGGAAGGCTCCGCGATCACATTTCTCGCGCCGATCTTCATCGTCGTGTTTTCGCAGCCGGTATTGGGGGAAAAGCCGACGCGCGCGCGCTGGGTTGCGTCGATAACCGGCTTCATCGGCATCCTGGTGCTGCTGAGGCCGGGGTCGTCGGTGTTGCACCCAGCAGTGCTGCTCTTGATCGGCACCGCGATCTGCAACGCGTTCTACCAGTTGCTGACCCGCAAGTTGCCTGGCGACAGCGCGCATACGACGCTCTTTTACAGCGCGCTGATCGGCGCCGTGGGATTCACGCTCGCGCTGCCGTGGGGATTCGACGCAGCAGCGATGACCTGGCGCGAAGGCGGATTGCTGTTTCTGCTTGGACTGTTCGCCGGCGTCGCGCATTGGCTCATCATCACCGCGTTCCTGCTGGCGCCGGCGTCGCTGCTCACGCCGTTCACCTACCTGCAGATGATCTGGGCCACGCTTTTTGGTTACGTGATTTTCGGGCAGCTTCCGGACGGCTGGTCGGCCATCGGCATGGCGATCATCGTCGCCAGCGGTCTGATGCTGGCCGTGCAGGAACAGCGCCGCGCCCGCATGTCGCGCAGCTTTCCCTGAGATCGCCTTGATACCGTTGGCATGAAGGCACCGCGGGTCCGTCGCATTCGCGCCACGCTTTGCGGTTCCGAAGGTTGTTTCGCCTGGTTTTGCAGGACAGTAGCCCGTCCGATGCGTTAAAATTGACATTCGACGGGTGCGGTTCTGAAGGCCCGCCGCCACCCACATTTGCCCCGGAGAGAAACAATGAACAAACGTCTATTCGCCGCGCTTGCGGCATTGGTCCTCGCGCTTACGCTCACCGCGTGCGGCGACAAGGCCAAGGAAGCCGCTGACGCAGCCAAGGCGTCTGCAGAGCAAGCCGCCGCTGCCGCCAAGGATGCCGCTGCCAAGGCCGCGGATGCTGCCAAGGCCGCTGCCGCCGATGCCGCCGCCAAGACCGGCGACGCGATGAAAGCCGGCGCCGACGCGACCAAGGATGCCGCAATGAAGGCCGGCGACGCGACCAAGAACGCGGCAGATGACGCCGTGAAGGCAGCGAAGGATGCTGCCAAGCCTGCCGAAGCGCCGAAGAAGTAGCCGAACGCCAGGAAGAACCAGAAACGGCCGGCAACCCCTTGGGGTGCCGGCCGTTGTCATTTTCCGAGCCGATTCTGCCTTGCGGTCGTCCCTACCGGGATTACCGCCTGTGGGCGCTACGGTGGGTCAGGGATTGCGCACTGCGGCGTGCCGCGCGATCCAGCGCGTCAGCGGCTTCCATTGCTCCCAGTCCTGCTCGCCGCGCGAGCGCGGCAGGTCGAACACCGAGAGACCGTCGCGAGCGCAGTAAACGTAGACCTGCGTGTCGCGCAGATGCGTGACGACGGGATAGTCGTAGCCCGCGAGAAAAGCGTCGAGTTCGGCCGCCGATCGCGTGCGCGAATCGACGCGCATCCCGACGATGCCGACGGCGATGCCACCCGCCTTGACTGCCTTGTACTCGGCAATCGCGTCGAGAAAGTGCCGGGTGGCGGCCATGTCGAACATCGATGGCGATACCGGCACGAGCATCGCATCGGCGCGGCGGATGTCATCGCGCAGCGCTTCACCGTGCAACCCCGCCGGACTGTCGATCACGAGCCAATCGGGCGCGACATCCTTCAGTTCCTTCTTTTTCAATTCGCCGACAAAGCCGCCGATAGGCGGAAACAACGCTGGTCGACGCGCGAGCCATTCGCTGGACGAGCGTTGCGGATCCGTGTCGGCAAGCGCGACGCGCTGGCGCTTTCCCGCCAGCCAGCCCGCGATATTGGTGGCGAGCGTGGTCTTGCCGCTGCCGCCTTTGGGATTGGCAATCAGAATGGTCTGCACGGCTGTCCCTTCAACACGCGATAGAGAAGTTTACGACGCTGGCGGATCCAAGGCGCACGGGTGCGCGTCACAACGACGGCAGAATCGCGTGCAGCGCCGTGAGCGAATCGGCGCCCAGTCGCCGAGAGCGCGCGCCGTTCCAGCCGTGTTGCACGTCGGGCAGGTTGGCGTTGTCCTTGAACGGCATTTCGAGCGTCAGCGACAGGCCGCCGAACGTGTGTCCCACCCACTTGGACGCGATCGTCAGGTTGGTCTTCGTCTCCTTGTCCGACGGGTAGCCTTCGACCGTCTGGAAGTCGGGATTGGCGAACTGCAGCGCCGCCCTGAAACCCTGCTCCAGCGCCGCCATCCGCGGCGAATGATTCTCGAGCCGCTCGTTGCCGTCGGTGAAGACATACGGCAACGCTTCGTCGCCGTGGATATCGAGAAAACCGTCCACGCCGGCCGCCTGCATCGCCGCGCGCACGTGAAACACTTCCGGACTGCGCTCGAGCGTGGGCGTCATCCACTCGCGATTGAGATTGGCGCCCGCGGCGTTGGTGCGCAGGTTGCCCCGAACGCTGCCATCGGGATTCATGTTCGGAACGATGTGCAGGACCGCGCGATCCAGGAGGACGCGCGCCATCGCATCGCTCTCGTCCAGCAGCCGATCCAGCAAGCCCTCGACATACCATTCCGCCATCGTCTCGCCCGGATGCTGGCGCGCGATGACCCAAAGCGATTTCTTGCCCACTCCCGGCGCGCCCACCGTGATGAGGTTGAGGTCGCGCCCGTCGAGCGTGGCGCCCAAGTCGCTGACGCGCGCGCGCGGCGACGCATCGGCGCGCCCCAGAAGACCGAGATGCCGGTCCCAGGAGTAGGGTTCGAAATACGCGTAATAGATGCTGTCGCGCGCCGGCGCGTGCTCTATCGAGAGTTCCGTGCCGTCATATCGCGTCGGCACGCGAAACCAGTTCACGCGATCGTAGGACGCCACGGCGGAATAGCCGGGCCACCCATCGGCATACGTGGCGCGGCCCGCATTGACGATCCGAATCCTGCTGGACAGGCCACCCGCCCCCTGCAGCCGGAAATAGAACCATTGTCGAATGTCGGCGTGGGAATCGGGTCGCAGTTCGACCTGAAGATCGGAGGCGTTGCTGGTGTCGACCACCGAGATGGCGCCGCCGTCGAAATGACTGGAAATGCGAGGACTCATGTTTTCCTGAACTTTTGGCTCGGTTATTGCATGAAATGCGCGGGTGTCGGGCTACAGGGGCTCCATTTGGGGCGCTTCAGGGGGGCCGCCTTTGCCGCGTCGGCATGCTACCATCCGCCCGCCTTTTGCCACAGACCTCGATCAATTTTCCCTAAAAAAACAATGCCTTTCGATCCGTCTACACTGTGTGCCCGCACCACCGCAGGGGAGGCCGAGCTGGCGACGGCCACGCAAGGATTGACGCTTGGTCAGCGGCGTGTGCTGACGCTGCTCGAGAGTCCCGCCGCGGTCGAGGAGCTGGCCGAAAAATTTCACCTTGAGCCGGAAAAGCTGGCGCGCGACCTGACGCGGTTGGCGGAACTCAAGCTCGTCCGGCTGCAAGGACCCGGCATCGAAACGCCCGCGCCCGATGTGAAGCGCGCGACGCCGTCGACATCGACAATGGCGCCGGTCGTCATCGGCCCGGGGTCACGCCGCAGTCCCGTTCTTCCTCTCGCGGCGGGCGCCGTCGCCATCCTGCTGGGGGTCGGCGTCTGGCTCGGCACTCGAACGCATCCCAATCCTCCGTCCCCCACTGCGGCACAGCCTGTTGCAGCGACGCCGGCCGCGCCAGCAGGCACCGGCGCAGCGGCACCTGTTGCCAATGCTGGAATGGACGCGACGCCTGCCGTCGCGACCGTCCTGCGTGGTCGTGCCCCCGTGCCCGAGACGCGTCCGGAGATCCGCCCCGGTCTCGCATCGCCCACTGTTCCACCGCTTTCCGCACCAACGGCGCCCGCGCGCGGGCAAGCCGCGGCGCCCCCTTCTACCCCGACGCCCCCGCCGGTCCCCGCCCCTGCCACGACTTCCGCGCCGGTCGCCGAGGGCAAGCCGGCACCGGACCGTGGGACGGCCGCTGCCGCGCCCCCCCCGACAACCGCCGCGACATCGGCGGCGGCAGCCCCCCTTCCTGCCGCGTCTCCTCCGTCCGCTTCCGCGCCAGCGCCCGTTCCGGTTGCGACGACCGCGCCAGCCAACGCGCCTCCCGCCGCGGCGCGCGGGGCATCGGAAACGCCGCCGCCGTTGCAAGTGGCATCGCTTGCGCCCGTACCGGTGGCCGCGCGTCCGACCCTTTCGTCCGAGCTGAAAGCCATATCACGCGAGCCTCCCGACTTTCCGAGGGAAGCCGAAGGGCTGAAGAGCGGCGTCGTCAACGCACGCATTCACGTGGATGCGCGCGGCGGTGTCACCTCCGTGGACATCCTGGGCTCGCAACCGCCCAAGGTGTTCGACAAAGCCGCGCGCCGCGCTTTGCTGCGCTGGCAATTCGAGCCTCCTGCGTCCGGCCAGCCCGTCAACCTCGACGTCGACGTCAAGTTCCAGCGCGATTGAACCCGGTGGGTCCGGCGCTTGAACCCCCGGTGGGTCTGGCGCTTGAACCCTGTGGGTCTGGCGCTATCGCCGACGCCTTCGCTCGCGCGGGCCGGGTAAAATCCCGTCCATGGATGATGTCGTCGACACCGCCCCTCCCTTTGGGAGCGCATCTCCCGTTGGGAGCGCGCCACCCTTTGGGAGCGCCCCTCCCTTTGGGAGCACCCTTCCCTTTCCGCAGGTTGCCGCCGAGGTCCCGGCGCGTCCCGATGCGCCGCGCGGCGCACGCGACCCGCGCAAGGCGGAGTTCGAAACCAACAAGCTGAAGCGCCGGATGCGGCGGCAGGTGGGACAGGCCATCGCCGACTACGGGATGATCGAGGACGGCGATCGCGTCATGGTTTGCCTGTCCGGCGGCAAGGACAGCTACGGACTGCTCGAAATCCTGTTGCGCGACTGCGCGAAAACGCGCCGATCGACTTCGACATCGTCGCGGTGAACCTGGACCAGAAGCAGCCTGGCTTTCCCGCGGACGTGCTGCCGCGCTATCTGACGCAACGCGGCGTGGCATTCCACATCGCCGAGCAGGACACGTACAGCGTGGTCAAGCGCCTGATCCCGGAAGGCGCGACGATGTGCTCGCTCTGTTCTCGGCTGCGGCGCGGCGTGTTGTATCGCGTCGCCGGCGAACTCGGCGCCACCAAGATCGCGCTGGGCCACCATCGCGACGACCTGCTCGCCACCTTCTTCCTCAATCTCTTCTTCGGCGGCAAGCTGAAGACGATGCCGCCCAAGCTCGTTTCCGATAACGGCAAGCATGTCGTGATCCGTCCGCTTGCCTACGTGCGCGAGCGCGACCTCGCGCGCTTTGCCGAAGTGATGCAATTTCCGCTCATCCCCTGCACGCTGTGCGGCTCGCAGGAAAACCTGCAGCGCAAGCAAGTGTCGTTGATGCTGCGCGATTGGGAGAAGAAATTCCCTGGCCGGGTGGAATCGATCTACAACGCACTGGGCAAGGTCGAGAAATCTCACCTCATGGATCGGCGCTTGCACGATTTCCACGCGGTACGCGCCACCGGCAAGCCAGAGCCCGAAGGAGACATCGCTTTCGACGTCGACGCGGCGCTGGAACGCGCCACCGAACTCGCGCTCAACCCCACGTTGCTCTCGCCTGGTCCTTGACGCAGGCATGACGGGCGACGCGTCGCCGTATCTCGCCCGATCCCGTATCCTGGCCGGCGTCGTCATCGCCGCGGTGATCGCCGGCGTCGGCCTGCGCCTCGACCAGATCGGCCGCCAGGTGCTGATCGACGACGAGTGGCATGCGGTCCACCAGTTCAGCGTCCACACGCCGCGCCAGATGTTCTTCGATTTCGGCTACGCGGATTACAGCATTCCGCTGGGCGTCCTCGACTGGTATCAGGCGCAGTGGTGGGGCGTGTCCGAACTGATGCTGCGCTGGCCGATGCTCGTATGCGGCCTGGCTACTCTTGTCGTGCTGCCGCTCTACGTGGCACCGAGGCTCGGCCGCGCGACGGCGGCCGTTTTCGCCGTCCTGATCGCGATGTCGCCGCTTCTGGTGATCTTCAGCCGGATGGCGCGACCCTATGCGATGACGCTGCTGCTGGGATGGATCGCGCATGGCGCGTACCAGCGCTTTCACGCGTCCCGGCGCGGGGGAATCTTCGCCGGCGCGGTCTATGCGGTCGCCGCGGCATGCGTCACGTGGCTGCATCCTGTCGTCGGGCCATTTGCCGCCGCACCCCTGCTGTGGGGACTGATAGCGCTGCGAAACACGCCGCGCGCCGATCGCCACCACGCATTCGTACGTTGGATGCTGCTGGCTGCCGCCACCGGCGCACTGACGGCCGCTCTGGTGCTGCCGCCACTGCTGGCGCACCCGATGTCGCTGGCCGCCAAAGGAGGCGTCGACGTTCCAGGCATCGATTCGCTGGTCGGCGTCTGGTACGCGTGGCTCGGAACACCATCGACGGTCGTCGTACTGCTGTGCCTCGCGCTCGCGGCATGGGGCGCGCCGCGTGTCTGGCGCGAGCTGCCGGTCGCGCGCAGCGGCGTGCTCGGACTCGTGCTCACGCTCGCGCTGGTCATGGCCACCGGCATCATGTGGAGTCACTTGCCCGTCACGGTGGCGCGCTACCTTCTGCCGCTCGTGCCGCTGCTCCTCGTCTGCGTGGCCGCGGGCACCGTGCGCGTGGCGGCACACGTCGCCCAAACCGCAACACCGTGGCGACGCACGCTCGCTTTCCTGGTCCTGGCGCTGCCGGTCGCACTGCTCGCCGCGCAATCGCCGCTCGTGCCATTGCTGCGGCGTCCCAATGGACAGACGCAGCACCTCGTGAACTACATCGATTTCCGTGCCGACCACAATCCCTACGTTCCGCAATTCAAAGCGATGCCGCTGTCGCCGTTCTGGCAAAGCCTCGCGTCGAAGCCCGCAGGCAGTGTGCGCATCGCTGCCGCGCCGTTCTATTTCGAGAGCTTCGATTGGGATGCGCCGCGCTGGGAGCGGCTGAGCGGCCAAACGGTGCTGCCGGGCTATCTCACCGGGCTGTGCGTCGATCATCGCCCGGGAGAAGTACCGCGCGATTCCCGGTTCCGCTTCACCAACGCTGTGCACCTCGCCGATGCGGCGGCGCTCAACGCCAAAGCCATCGACTATGTCGCCTGGCAGAAGCCCTACATCCTGCAGGTGGCCGGACACTCGGAGGCCATCGGCACGGACACTGCGAGCTGCGAGACGGCGCTGCGCGCCAAATTCGGGACGCCCGCATTCGAGGATTCCCATATCATCGTGTTTCCGGTCGCCTCTCAGGCGGTCCCCGCGCCCCCTTAAGCCGCCGATGCTCCACGGTAAACGCATCATCGTTGTGATGCCCGCTTATCTCGCGGGTCGAACGCTCGAAGCGACATGGCGCGACTTGCCGCACGATATCGTCGACGAAGTGGTGGTCGTCGACGACGCCAGCGACGACGATACGGTGGCGGTGGCCCGCGCACTCGGCCTCACCGTCATCCTGCATCCGCACAACATGGGCTATGGCGCCAACCAGAAGACCTGCTACAAGGAGGCGCTCGCCCGCGGTGCCGACATCGTCGTGATGGTTCATCCGGACTACCAGTACGACCCGCGTCTGGTCACTGCGATGGCCGGGATGATTGCCTCGCAGATCTACGATGTCGTGCTCGGATCGCGCATCCTCGGCACAGGTGCGGCGGGCACACCCTTGGGGGGCGGCATGCCGTTGTGGAAATTCCTCGCCAACCGCCTGCTTACGATGTTCGAGAACGTCCTGCTGGGCGTGCACCTGTCGGAGTACCACACGGGTTACCGCGCCTATTCTCGTGCGTTGCTCGACGCGCTGCCGTGGCAGCGCAACTCCGACGATTTCGTGTTCGACAACCAGATCCTGGCGCAGGCGATCATCGGCGGCTACGGCATCGGCGAGGTGTCGGTGCCGACGCGCTATTTCGCGGAAGCGAGCTCGATCGGCTTCCGTCGCTCGGTGCGCTACGGCTTCGGGGTGTTGGGCACCACGCTTCTCGGTTTCCTGGCGCGCATCGGCGCGTATCGGCATCCGCTATTCGATGTCCGTCGTCGCGACGCGGCCCGGACCGCGTAGGTCCGCCCGACGATGCCGCTTAAGTCCGCCGCAACGATGCCGCTGCGCAAACTGCTTCGCCGTCCGGGGCGAGGCACTGGAATCCAGCACTGGATTCACAGCTTTTCGCTGCACGTGGCGACAGGCGCGCTGGCGGTCGCTTGCGCATTACGCGGCAATGTACGGTCTGGTGAGCGCGGGCATGTCGGGTGTTCCGGCAAGCGCAGTGGGCTTCGCGGCGGGCGCAGTGACGCGCTTTGCGTTGTCCTATTGGCACGTGTTCGAGCCGTCGCGCGGCATGACGTCCGCCGGCGGGCGCTTCGCCATCGCCATCGGACTGCAGTGGGTGCTGAATGCCCTGTTGCTGACGCTGTTCCTTAAATTCGGACTGACGCTTTGGCCCGCGCAGTTCGCAACGACCGTGCTGATGACGTTCGGCAACTACCTGGCTTACCGGTTCTGGGTGTTTCGCTGATCGGCGGCGGGCTTTCGCGCCAGCACGAAGAACTCGTGGCCGCGCGCGGTGGCGTTGCGAAAGAACCGGAACTGCAGGCGATGAATCGGATGCCACAGGACTGCCGTGCGATCGAGCAGGCCTGAAACGATCGGCAAGTCCCAGGCGTTGCGGGTGGCACTCAATTTGGTTGCGGATTCCTTGTCTGCCGGCGCGTTGTCGCGCGCGTCCGGAAAACCGGACTTCATCCGCGTGTACATCCTGCGCATCAACCAGAACACCGGGAACGTGAAGTCCCAGAACGCCAAAGGCGTCATGCCGGCCTCGTTCAGCTTGGCGGCAATGTCCTCCACCGTGTAACGGCGAAAGTGCCCGTAGAAATCATCGTCCCAGCGCCATTCGCGGGGGTTGCTCGGCAAGGAGAGGAGCAGTTGGCCGCCGGGTCGCAACAGGCGCTCGACATGGCGCAGCGCGGCGCGATCGTCCTCCATGTGTTCAAGCACATCCCACATGACGATGCAGTCGTACGCGCCGACGACGTCCTCCAGCGCCTCCTGGCGCACGTTGATCTGCGGAAACGCCTGCAGCCGGATTCGCGCCTGCGCCACCGCCGCATCGGAAAAATCGATCGCGAGACCCCGCCAGCCTTTTTCCGCAAGATAAGCGCTGACATCCCCGCGCCCGCAGCCGACTTCCAGGAACGGCCCATGCAGCCCGTACTGCTCGATGAAGCGGTCGAGGCAGTAGAACATGTGCTGCTTGAGCGGAAGAAAATTGGCCATTCGAGGGGAACGCCGTGCCGGCCAGCGCGACGGCTGGGTGTTATTTCACCGTGGTCTGATCCTGCCCGAACAACACTTTGCGCGACTCGTCGTTGTGGACCGTCGGCTGGGGGTTCAGGTTTTTCGCGATGTCGTAGGCGCGCATCACGGCGGGACGCGCCTTGATCGTTTCCTTCCAACGCCGCAAGTGCGGAAAGTCGTCGAAATTCTGGCCCTGCCGCTCCGGAGAAATCCACGGATAGCACGCCATGTCCGCGATCGTGTATTCGCCGGTGATGAACTCGCGGTCGGCGAGGCGCTTGTTCAGCACCGCATACAGCCGTCCGGATTCCTTGATGTAGCGCGAGATCGCATAGGGCAGCTTTTCCGGCGCGTACAGCGCGAAATGGTGATTCTGGCCGTTCATCGGACCCAGGTTCCCCATTTGCCAGAACAACCACTGCGCGCAATCGCAGCGGGCGCGCAGTTCCGCCGGATAGAAACGGCCCGTCTTGCCCGCCAGATACATGAGGATCGCACCGGACTCGAACATCGGCAGCGGCTCGCCGCCATCGGGCGGCGTATGGTCGACGATGGCGGGAATACGGTTGTTGGGCGAGATCGCCAGAAACTCGGGCGCGAATTGCTCGCCTTTGGAAATGTTGATCGGCCTCATCGTGTACGGCAGTCCCGTCTCTTCGAGGAAGATCGTGATCTTGTGGCCGTTGGGCGTCGTCCAGTAATAGAGATCGATCATCGCGTTGCTCCCTCGTCAGAACTCAGAACGTGCCGGGATAGGCGCCGCCGTCGAGCAGGATATTCTGGCCGACCAGATAGCCCGCGTGACTGCTGCAGATGAATGCGCAAACTTCGCCGAACTCCGCGGCACTGCCGAAGCGACCGGCGGGAATGCCCACTTGCGCCTGCGCGACGACGTCCGCGACGGACTTTCCCTGGGCCGTCGCGCGCGCAGACATCGTGCCGCGCAGGCGGTCGGTGTCGAAGAAACCCGGCAGCAGGTTGTTGATGGTGACGTTGTGGCCGGCGACCTTGCGCGCGAGCCCCGCGACGAACCCGGTGAGTCCGCTGCGCGCTCCGTTCGACAGACCCAGCACGTCGATGGGCGCCTTTACCGCGGAAGACGTGATGTTGACGATACGGCCGAACTTGCGCTCGATCATGCCGTCCACCGTCGCGCGAATCAATTCGATCGGCGTCAGCATGTTCGCGTCGATCGCGCGCAGCCACGCGGCGCGGTCCCACTCGCGAAAGTCTCCCGGCGGCGGGCCGCCAGCGTTGTTGATGAGGATGTCCGGTTGCGGGCAGGCAGCGAGCGCTGCGGCACGGCCCTCGGGGGTGGTGATGTCGCACGCGAGCCAGCCCACGGTGCGCCCGGTGCTTGCGCCGATTTCCTCCGCCGTCCGCTTCACCGCGTCTTCGGTGCGCGCAAGAATGGTAACCGCGACACCTTCGCGCGCCAGCGCCTCCGCGCAGCCGCGTCCCAGCCCCTTGCTCGCCGCGCACACAAGCGCGCGGCGACCGGCAATTCCGAGATCCATGGTGTTCCCTTATGTGCGGGCGGACGGGCCGAAATTCCGGCGCACCTGCAGCACGGTGGATACGGCAACGACCAGCAGGACGCTGACGACGAAGAACATCTGCCGCGCGAGACCATGGTCGAGCAGCAGTCCGAACCAGATCGGCCCGACCATCGCACCGAGGTCGAGTCCCGAATAGACAAAGCCATACACGCGCCCCGAAGCGCCTTTGGGCGTCGCGTTACGCACGATCAGGTCGCGCGAAGGTCCGGTGCTGCCCATCGCGAAGCCGGTGAGGACGAAAACGGGAATGATGAGCTGATGCGACACCGCGCCCGTGGCCACCAGCGCCAGCAGTCCGGCGCCGGTCAGCAGTCCCGTCGCGGCGATCCGGTCGTGGCGCGCGGTGCGCGTCGCAAAATAACCGCCCGCCGCAATGCCCGCCGTGCCACCCAGCAGGTAGGCGGTCACTGCCGACGTCGCGAGGCCCAGCGGCACCGCAAGGCCTGTGTTGAGCGCCGAGGGCAGGAAAGTCTGCAGGCCGACCGACGCCATCGTCTGCGCGACGAAATACCCAAAGCACAACACGATGGCGGGCTGCAGGAAAAGCTTGAAGGAGCCGCGCAAGTCATGTCCGTGGGCGTCGTTGGAACGGTGCGACACCAGCAGCGCACGCTGGCTCGCCAGCACGCCGAGCGCCACGAGGCCGGCTACGCCCATCACCGCGAGCGCGACGCGCCATCCATAGGCGGCGGCCAGCGTAAAGCTCACGACCGGCGACAGCGCATAGCCCAGATTGCCGCCGATGCCGTGCGTCGAGTACGCATAGCCGAGCCGCTTGGGCGCGACGTTGGCGTTGAGGATCGCGAAGTCGGCGGGATGAAACACGCCGTTGCCGATGCCCATCAGCGCCGAAATCGGAAACAGCCAGTACGCCCCCGGCGCCATCGACGCCAGGATCGTGCCGCACGCGAGCAGCGCGAGACCCGAGAGCAGCACCGGCCGCGCGCCCGCGCGGTCGACGACGAACCCGGCCGTGAACTGCGTGATCGCGCTTCCGGCGTAAAACGTCCCGACCAGGAGGCCGAGCAACGTCCACGACACGTCGAATTCGACGCGCAGCAGAGGGAACAGCGGGGGCAGCGCCAACTGGAAGAAATGCGAGAACGCGTGAGCGGTTCCGATGAGGCCGATGATGCGCACATCGCGGCGGAACGACTCGGCGGGAACAGGCTCTAACGACACGCGTGTAAGTTGAAGCGGCAAAGACGACACTATAGCGTACCGGCTAACGTACCGATGCGGCGCCGTTTGCTTCGCGGCGTCGGATCAAACGCCAGCAACTATCGAGAGCGATCCCATGGTCGACAAAGTGGTTAAGTCTGAAGCGGAATGGAGGGCGCAGCTCACACCGCAGCAGTTCGCCGTCGCGCGGAGGAAAGGCACCGAGCGCGCATTCACCGGCGAATATTGGGACAACCACGCCAGCGGCATGTACAACTGCGTGTGCTGTGGCACGCCGCTCTTCGCGTCGGACACCAAGTTCGAGTCGGGAACCGGCTGGCCGTCGTTCTGGCGGCCGGTGGCGACGGAGAACGTACGCGAAGAGGCCGACAATTCATTGATGTCGCGGCGTACCGAAATCGTCTGCGCCGCGTGCAACGCGCACTTGGGCCACGTCTTTCCTGACGGCCCCAAGCCCACGGGCCTTCGCTACTGCCTCAACTCGGCCTCGCTGCGCTTCAAGCCCGAAAAGCCCTGATCCGATTACGTATGCGGTGACGGCTGTGCGTTCACCGCGGGCAGCGCGCGACGAAGACGCGCAATCGCAGAATCTACATCGCGTTTAGATCGTATTAAGCTGTTTTATCTGCCTTTTTATCCAATCGTCGTTGATCATCGGTGGCCGACCGACGGTCATGAATTCAATTGCGGCGCGCGTTATCACAATGATATCATTTTGATACATGCCGCCGACACCGGTGATCGCCACCGGCGTCAGCCATGCGGCGCGGGGCGATGGCAGCCCCGACGCGCCACGTCAGGAGACCACGATGGAACGCGCATTGAACGCAAGAGGCCCGTCGCACCAGGAGCGCGCGGTCGGCACCGGCAACGGTTTTTTCGGCCTCGTACTGGGCCTGGGACTGTTGGCCGGCGGCGCGATGACGCTCTGGTCATCTCTGTCGCACGGCTTTCCTGTGTGGGGAATGGCGGGCGTGGGACTACTGGTAGCGATCATCGGCGTACTGACGCTGGCCGGCCTCTACACGCTGCAACCCAACGAAGCGGCCATCCTGCAGTTGTTCGGCGACTACAAGGGCACCAGCCGGACGCCCGGTCTGCGCGTCACCAATCCGTTCTATTCGCGCAAGCGGATTTCGCTGCGCGCGCGCAACTTGAATGGCGACAAGCTCAAGGTCAATGACAAGCGCGGCAATCCCATTGAAATCGCCGCGGTCGTGGTGTGGCACGTCGAGGACTCCGCCAAGGCGGCGTTCGACGTCGACGACTACGAAATGTTCGTCAAGGTGCAAAGCGAATCGGCGGTGCGGCACCTGGCGTCGTCGTTTGCCTACGACGCAGAGGAAAAGCTGGACACCTCCCGCGAGCCCACGCTTCTGGAAAGCGCCGATGTCGTCGCGCGCGCGCTGGTCAAGGAGTTGCAGGCACGGCTGGAGCAGGCCGGCGTGGTGGTCGAGGAAGCCCGCCTCACCCACCTGGCCTATGCGCCGGAAATCGCCCAGGTAATGCTGCGCCGGCAGCAGGCAGAGGCGATCATCGCCGCCCGCGGCAAGATCGTGCACGGCGCCGTGTCGATGGTGCAAATGGCGCTTTCGGAATTGTCGGCGAAGAAGGTCGTGGACCTGGACGACGAGCGCCGCGCGTCGATGGTGTCCAACCTGATGGTCGTGCTGTGTTCCGAATCCGACGTGCAGCCGGTCATCAATGCCGGAACGCTCTATACCTGACACAGCGCTGGCGTGTCCGGCGCTTGTCGCCGGCAACCGCCACGGGAGAAAACCATGCTCCAGATTGCCCGCCCTCTCTTCCTCCTGTTGCTGGTCGTCGGCGCGGTTTTCATCGGCGTGACCACCGACCGCATGCCGGACCGGATTGCATCGCACTTTGGCGCCAACGGACAGGCCAATGGCTTCATGGACCCGTCCAGTTACCGGATGTTCATGCTTGGCATGGCCGTCGGCATTCCGCTCTTCGTGGTGCTCGTCGTGGGACTCCTGCCCCGCCGTGTGCCCGCTGCGATCAATTTGCCCCACCGCGAGTATTGGCTCTCGGCGGCGCGGCGCGAAGCCACGCTGCAATACCTGGAGACACACGCCTATTGGATGGGATCGCTGCTGGTCGTGTTCATGGCGGCCCTCCATGCGCTGCTGATTGCCGCCAACGCGACGCAGCCGGCGCATCTGCCCGGTCCGCCCTTTGCCATGCTGATGGCGGCGTTCCTGATCGCCAGCGCCGGATGGGCGCTGACGCTGGTCCGGCATTTCCGGCGCAAGCCCTAGGCGGACCCGCGCACACGATGGCCGAAAAAAAAGCCTTTCTGCTGCGCATCGATCCCCGCCTGTGGGCGGAAATCGAACGCCTCGCGCAAGCCGAACTGCGCAGCGCGAATGCGCAGGTCGAGTTCCTGTTGCGCGATGCTTTGGGACGGCGTGGCGCGTTGTCAAAGCATGGCGCGAAGGCCACCGACAACAATTCGGGCGATTAGCGCACTGAATCTGAAATTCGCCGCACCACCACCCCTCGTTCCGGACGCGCCCGCGAAGCGGGCGCGAGCCGGAATCCAGCGACTTTCAACGACACTGGGTTCCCGCTTCCGCGGGAACGACGACGTCCAGTACTGAGTTCTCGCCTTCGCGGGAACGACGTGTCGCACCACCACCCGTCGTTCCGGACGCGCCCGCGAGGCGGGCGCGAGCCGGAATCCAGCGACTTTCAACGACACTGGGTTCCCGCTTCGCGGGAACGACGACGTGCGTACTGAGTTCCCGCTTCCGCGGGAACGACGACGTGCAGTACTGGGTTCCCGCCTTCGCGGGAACGACGTGTCGCACCATCACCCGTCGTTCCGGACGCGCTCGCGAAGCGCGCGCGAGCCGGAATCCAGCGACTTTCAACGCCACTGGGTTCCCGCTTACGCGGGAACGACGACGTCAAGTACTGAGTTCTCGCTTCCGCGGGAACGACGACGTGCAGTACTGGGTTCCCGCCTTCGCGGGAACGACGACAATGACCCTACGGCAGGACGGCCGTCAGAAACTTCCCGCACGCGACAATTTCCTCTTGTACGGCGGCGTGCGCCATCGGGTACGTGTGCCAATCCACGCGCCAGCCGGCGTCGTTCAACGCCCGCTGAGACATTTCCGCCCATGCGAGCCGCACGACCGGGTCCTGCGTGCCATGCGCCATGAAGATGGGCACGTCGCGGTTCGCGGGCGTCGCCTCCGTCGCGAGGCCGGGACCATCGATGAGGTAAGTCGACAACGCGACGATGCCCGCCAGCCGCGCCGGATGCCGCAGCCCCGCATACAGCGCCATCGCGCCGCCTTGCGAGAACCCGGCCAGCACGATGCGGCGTGCCGGAATGCCGCGCTTCGCTTCGTTTGCGATGATCGCCTCGATCTGCGCCTGCGATTTGCGCACGCCGGCCAAGTCCGCGCGCGAACTGAAGTCGGCATCCTTGAAGTCGTACCACGCGGGCATCCGCATGCCGTTGTTGATCGTGACGGGCATCGACGGCGCATGCGGAAAGATGAAACGCACCGCCTTCGTGCGCGGCAATCCCAGTGCGCCGACCACCTGCGACCAGCCCTCTCCAGTGTCGCCCAGCCCATGCAGCCAGATGACGCAGGCATCGGGATTGGGCGCGGTTTCGATCTGAATCGCGGGCAGCAGTTCGGGAGGCATCAAAAGCTTTCGTTTGGACGGGATCGACCCCAATTCTAGCCCGAGTCGCATGGACGCCTTTCGCCCCTTCGCGTATCATTCGCGCCCTGACGCAACGGGGACACAATCCCCGCTCGCGTGCGTCGCGAGACCTACCGGTTCTTTCGCGCGTCCCAAAAACACAATTTTTGCGGAGTCCCGTTGATGACTGCTTCCCCGGCCGTTGCTGCCACTTCTCCTGCGTTGCGCGAAGTCGCGCTCGACGACAAGTACGAACTCGATTCGGGCCGCGTCTACCTGACCGGCGCGCAGGCGTTCGTCCGGCTCCTCATCCTGCAGCGCCAGCGCGACAAGCTGGCGGGGCTCAATACCGGCGGATTCGTCTCCGGCTATCGCGGTTCGCCGCTCGGCGCGCTCGACCAGTCGCTGTGGAAGGCACAGAAGTTCCTGGACCGCGCCAACATCAAGTTCCAGCCGGGACTGAACGAGGATCTCGCGGCCACGTCGATCTGGGGCACGCAGCAGGTGAACCTGCATCCGGGCGCCAAGGTCGATGGCGTGTTCGCCATGTGGTACGGCAAGGGACCCGGCGTCGACCGTTGTGGCGACGTGTTCAAGCACGCCAATTTCGCCGGCACGTCCAGGCACGGCGGCGTGCTGGTGCTGGCGGGCGACGACCATGCAGCCAAGTCGTCCACGCTGCCCCACCAGTCCGACCACATGTTCAGCGCTGCGATGATGCCGGTACTGTATCCGTCGTCGGTGCAGGAAATCCTGGACCTTGGATTGCACGGCTGGGCAATGTCGCGCTATTCGGGCTGCTGGGTCGGCTTCAAGTGCGTCGCCGACACGGTGGAAAGCTCGTCGTCGGTCTACATCGATCCGGCGCGCACCAACATCATCATTCCGGATGACTTCCCGCTTCCTCCGGACGGTCTGTCGATTCGCTGGCCCGATCCATTCCTCGAGACCGAATTGCGGATGCAGGACTACAAGATCTACGCGGCACTGCATTACTGCCGCGTCAACGGCCTCAACAAGGTCGTCATCGATTCTCCCAAGCCGCGGCTGGGCATCGCCACCTCCGGCAAGAGTTATCCGGACGTGCGCCAGGCGCTGATCGACCTGGGCATCACCGATGCCGATTGCGCGGAAATGGGCATTCGCGTCTACAAGATTGCCATGCCGTGGCCGCTGGAGCCCGAAGGCGTGCGCAGTTTCGCCGAAGGCCTGGAAGAGATCCTGGTGGTCGAGGAAAAGCGCCAGATCGTCGAATACCAGCTGAAGGAACAGCTGTACAACTGGCGCGACGACGTGCGTCCCCGCGTCGTCGGCAAGTTCGACGAAAAGGGCGAATGGGTGCGTCCGCACGGCGACTGGCTGCTGCCCGCCGCTGCCGAACTGACCCCCGCGATGATCGCGCGCGTGATCGCCAAGCGGATCGAGCGCCTGCAGTTGCATCCGCGCAAGATGGAAGAGCTGCGCGCGCGCGTTGACTGGATCAACGCCAAGGAAGCCGCGCTGTCCAAACCCAACATCGCCCTCGCGCGCCAGCCGTACTTCTGTTCCGGCTGCCCGCACAACACGTCGACCAAGCTTCCCGAAGGCAGCAGAGCGACGGCCGGAATCGGCTGTCACGTGATGGCGATCTGGATGGATCGCAGCACGACCGAGTACACGCACATGGGCGGCGAAGGCGTGCCATGGATCGGCCAGGCGCCGTTCACCGACGAAAAGCACATCTTCGCCAACCTGGGCGACGGCACGTACTACCACAGCGGCCTGCTCGCCATCCGCGCGGCGGTGGCGGCCGATGTCAACATCACCTACAAGATTCTCTACAACGACGCGGTGGCAATGACCGGTGGCCAGCCGGTCGACGGCCCCATCTCGCCCGCGCAGATCGCCGAGCAGGTCGCGGCCGAAGGCGTGAAGCGGATCATCGTGGTCAGCGACGAGCCGGACAAGTATCCGGCCAATTATTTCTCCGGCGACATCCGCATTCACCATCGCGATGAAATGGACGCGGTGCAGCGCGAGATGCGCGACATTCCGGGTTGCACGGTGCTGTTGTATGACCAGACCTGCGCGGCCGAGAAGCGCCGCCGGCGCAAGCGCGGCAAGATGGTCGACCCGCAAAAGCGCGTCGTCATCAACGAACTCGTGTGCGAAGGCTGCGGCGATTGCGGCGTGCAATCGAACTGCGTGTCCATCGCGCCCGTGGAATCGGAATTCGGCCGCAAGCGCACGATCGACCAATCGTCGTGCAACAAGGACTTCTCGTGCGTGAAGGGCTTTTGCCCGTCGTTCGTCACGGTGGAAGGCGGCACGCTGCGCAAGCCCAAGAAGGCGGCGGCGGTCGATTTCTCGGCGCTGCCCACGCCGTCGCTGCCGTCGACGGCGGAACCGTACAGCGTGCTCGTGACCGGCATCGGCGGCACCGGCGTCGTCACCATCGGCGCATTGATGGGCATGGCCGCGCATCTGGAAGGCAAGGGTTGCAGCGTGCTGGACATGACCGGTCTGGCGCAGAAGAACGGCGCGGTGGTTTCGCACGTGCGCATCGGCGACAAGCCGGAACAGATGTTCGCGACGCGCATCGCTGCGGGTGAGGCCAAGCTGGTGCTCGCCTGCGACATCCTCACCGGTGTCGGCTACGAAGCGCTGGCCAAGATGCAGAAGGGCGTGACCAAGGCGCTCGTGAATACGGCGCTGGTGATGCCCGCGCAGTTCACGCGCGAGCCGGACCTGCGCTTTCCCACGGGTTCGATGGAGCAGGAAATCAAGGACGCGGTCGCGCCCGGCGATGCCGAGTTCCTCGACGCGACCAAGCTCGCCACCGGACTGATGGGCGACTCCATCGCCACCAACCTGTTCATGGTCGGTTACGCGTTCCAGCGCGGACTCATTCCGCTCAGCGAAGCGTCGATCATGCGCGCAATCGAATTGAACGGTCAGGCGATCGAGTCGAACAAGCAGAGCTTCAACTGGGGACGCCTTGCCGCGGTCGATCCGGCACGTGTCGCCTCCGCTGCGGTGTCGGCCGTCAAGCCCGACTCGCAGCGCCTCTCGCATTCCCTGGTGGAAATGGTCGATCGGCGCGTCAAATTCCTGACCGACTACCAGGACGCGGCGTATGCGCAGCGCTATGCCGACCTGGTCGCGAAAGTGCACGCCGCGGAAGGCAAAGTGATGCCCGGCATCACCGAGTTGAGCGAAGCGGTCGCACGCTACTACTTCAAGCTGCTCGCGATCAAGGACGAATACGAAGTCGCCCGCCTGTACGCGGAGTCCGATTTCACGCAGCGCGTCGCCGCCCAGTTCGAAGGCGACTACAAGCTGACGTTCCATCTGGCGCCGCCGGTGTTCAACAAGCCGGATGCGATCACCGGGGTTCCGAAGAAGTCCGTCTACGGTCCCTGGATGATGAAGGCGTTCGGCGTGCTGGCCAAGATGCGCAAGTTCCGCGGCACGGGCCTCGACTTCTTCGGCCGCACCGAGGAACGCAAGATGGAACGCGCGATGATCGGCGAGTACGAGATCGTCGTTGCGGAAATCCTGGCCAAGCTGTCGGTGCAGAACCATGCGACCGCGGTGGACCTGGCCTCGGTGCCCGAGCACATTCGCGGCTACGGCCACGTCCGGGTAGCGCACGCCAGGACGGCGAAGGCGCGTGAGTCCGTGCTGCTGGCGCAGTTCCGCTCGCCGCTGCCGGCGCCCGCGCCCGTGGCCATCAAGATGGCCGTCTAGACGCCGAGGATGCCGAGGAGAGACGTTTTCTCGCAATCGCATTGCTGTTGTGCGTGGCGCTGCCCGCGTCCGCCGCCGAGACGGCCGCGGACACCAAGGTGACGGACGCGATCCGCAATGTGCTCGAAACCCAGCGGCTCGCGTGGAACCGCGGCGACCTCGACGCGTTCATGCAGGGCTACTGGAAGAGCGACACCATTCGCTTCGCCGGCGGCGATTCATTCCGGACCGGTTGGCAGGCGACGCTCGACAGCTATCGGAAGGGTTATCCGAATGCGGCCGCAATGGGACAGTTGAGCTTCGATCCCCTCGAGGTGCGCGAGGTGGGTCCGGACGCCGCGTATGTCTTTGGCAAGTGGCACCTGACGCGCGCCAACGAGGCGCCGGAAAAAGCGCCGCACGGGCTGTTCACGCTGCTGTTCGAGCGCAAGGACGGCCTGTGGGTGATCACGCGCGATCACTCGTCGTCTGCGGGCGGCTAGTCTCCGGTCTCGCTGCAACGCCCCACACGCGGTCGTTCCCGCGAAAGCGGAGCCTGATGCGATGCTCTTCCGGGCCGTCGTTCCCGCGAAAGCGGGAACCCAGTGTCTGTTGAAAGTCGCTGGATTCCGGCTCGCGCCCGCGTTGCGGGCACGTCCGGAACGACGGATCTAAATGTCGTCGTTCCCGATCGCATGTTGGTGCCGAGCGGGAACCTAGTGTCTTTCCCGGCCGTCGTTCCCGCGAAAGCGGGAACCCACTGTCGTTGAAAGTCGCTGGATTCCGGCTCGCGCCCGCGTTGCGGGCACGTCCGGAACGACGTATCTAATGTCGTCGTTCCCGATCGTTTTGGTCGCTGAGCGGGAACAGTCTGCATGCCGTCGTTCCCGCGAAAGCGGGAACCCACTGTCGTTGAAAGTCGCTGGATTCCGGCTCGCGCCCGCGTTGCGGGCACGTCCGGAACGACGAATCCAAATGTCGTCGTTCCCGATCGTTTTGGTCACCGAGCGGGATCCCGGTCTGCATGCGGTCGTTCTCGCGAAAGCGGGAACCCAGTGTCGTTGAAAGTCACTGGATTCCGGCTCGCGCCCGCTTTGCGGGCACGTCCGGAACGACGTATCTAAATGTCGTCGTTCCCGCGAAAGCGGGAACCCAGTGTCGTTGAAGGTCGCTGGATTCCGGCTCGCACCCGCCTCGCGGGCGCGTCCGGAACGACGTGGAGGTCATCCCGCTAGTGCAGTGTCCTCGGGCGCGTGAGCTGCGCGTCTTCGGCGGGCACTTCGCGATATTCACCCTGGAATTCCTGATACTGCCCCGGGAATCCATCGCCTTCGGCGGACGCTGACTCGTCTTCCCACGAATAGCGCACGCGTGGCATCACGTCGCGATCGCGCAACAGGAGCGCCATCACCACGCCGATCACCGCCGCGGCCAGATGGGTCTCCCACGAATATTTCGGATTGACCGGCAGCACGCCCCAGATCAGCGATCCGTACATGAACGCGACGATCATCGATCCCGCGACCGCGCGGCGATCGCGCCGGAGCAGTCCGGCCACGAATATGTAACTGACCAGGCCGTAGATGAGTCCGCTCGCGCCCAGGTGGTCGCCGTTGCGCGCCAGCAGCCACACCGCGATGCCCGGGCCAAAGTAAACCGCGGGCAACACGCGGAACGCTGCGTAGGGATACAGGTGGAACATCATCGTGCCGAGCACGACCATCGGCACCGTGTTGGCCAGCAGGTGATTGAAATCGGCGTGCAACAGGGGCGCGACGAGGATGCCCGGCAACCCGATCCATTCGCGCGGCCGGATGCCGTATTCCTCGAGGCCGAGCCCCCAGCCCAGCAGTGGAATGAGCCAAAGCAGCGCGACAAAGCCGAGCGAGGTCTTCACCGCAAGGCGGAAATTGGCCCTCGCGCGACCGGAGTCGGTATGGGCTGGGTCAGGCAGGTCGATCTGCATCGGATTTCCGGATAACGCGGCACAAGCATCGTTCATGTCGATGCGCGCGGCCGGGATTTCAAGTATGCCCGGACTGCGCCCGACGGGCGGCCCCGCCACTTTTTCCCGGCGGAAGGAATCAACCCAGCGAATCACAATCCGGTGAATCGACACGTGAAATCCGCGTGAAATCAACTGACGGCACCAATATTGCATAGGGTTGCCCATTTGTGCCCGGATCCGCGTCGTGCCTTCTTCCCCGATTCTCGAGTATCTCGACGCGCTGCATGCCCGCATCACCGACCTTCGCGACGGCCACGTCGCCGACTACATCCCCGAGCTCGCGCATGTCGACCCGGATGCGTTCGGCATCTGCATCGCCACCCACGATGGTTATGTCTATGAAGTCGGCGCGTCGCGTCAGGCATTCACGCTGCAGTCCATCTCCAAGCCCCTCACGTATGGACTCGCGCTGGAGCAGAACGGCGAGGACGCGGTACTGGCGAAAATCGGCGTCGAGCCGTCGGGTGACGCCTTCAACGCGATCAGCCTTCAGCCCCAAACCGGTGCTCCGCTCAATCCGCTGATCAATGCTGGTGCAATCGCCGCCTGCGGACTGATCCACGGAGACGCCGTCCCGGCCAAGTTCACCCGTATTCTCGACGCCTACTCCCGCTATGCCGGACGCGCGCTCGATGTCGACGAACGCGTGTATGCGTCGGAAAGCCTCCACGGCCATCGCAACCGCGCGATCGGCTGGATGCTGCGCAACTTCGACATCCTCGATGGCGAGCCCACCGCCGCGCTGGAGACTTATTTCCGGCAGTGCGCCGTCCGCGCCACCTGTCGCGACCTGGCGCTCATGGGCGCGACGCTCGCCAACGCCGGCGTAAATCCGGTCACGGGCATGCGCGCCATTGCCGCCGACCACGTCGATAACGTGCTGTCGGTGATGGCGACTTGCGGCATGTACGATTTTTCGGGCGAGTGGCTCTATCGCACCGGATTGCCGGCAAAGAGTGGTGTCGGTGGCGGCATCCTCGCCGTGCAACCGGGTCGCCTCGGCATCGGCGTGTTTTCGCCGCGCCTCGACACGCAGGGCAACAGCGTGCGCGGCATCGCCGTCTGCCGCGCGTTGGCGGCCGACCTGGGACTGCATCTCTTCGATGCGACGCAACGTCCCGCGCCGGTCATGCGTCTTGCCACCACGCGCCGCAATGTCGCGTCCAAGCGGCGGCGACCGGGCGCGGAAGCCGAACGCCTGCTCGAGGTGGGCACGCGGCTGCGCCTCTACCACTTGCAGGGCGCGTTGGCATTCGCCTCCGTCGAGCCCGTGATCCGGGAACTGATGGCGCGCGCGGCCGAAGCCGAGTATTTCATCGTCAACCTGCGCGTCGTGCAGAGCGTGGATCGCACCGCCGCGCATGTCCTTGCGCGCGCCCGCGCGCAGCTCATGGCGATGGGTAAGGTGCTCGTGTTCGCCGACGCGGGCCAGTGGTACTCAATGCTGACCGACGCGGGCGTGGCGCGCGACGCGTTCTACGCGGATGACGACTTCGCGCTCGAGCACGGCGAACAGTTGTTGCTCGAACACCACTTCCCCGACATCGTTTCAGCCACGCACGTCGCCGCCGCCGACTGCGCGTTGTTCGCCGGATTCGACCGCGACGAACTGACGTACCTGCAGCGACGTCTCTCGCTGCGCACCTATCACCAGGGCCAGAACATCATCACCGTGGGTCAGGCGTCCGACGAGCTGTTCGTCATCACGGATGGCGCGGCGATGGTGAGCATGCCGACGCAGGACGGCATCACGCGCCTGTCCGCGTTCACCGCGGGCATGACATTCGGCGAGATCGCCTTCCTCGACCACTCGCCCCGTTCCGCCAACATCACGGCGCTGAAACCCGTCACGTGCCTCGTCCTGTCGCGCAAGGCGTTCGCGCAACTCGACAGCGACGCGCCGGCGATCAAGATCCGCCTGCTCGCCAACCTGGCGCTCGGCCTCACGGGCATGCTGCGCCAGGCCAATCGCGAACTCGCCGTACTGAAGTAGTCGGTCCGCGCGGATCGCAGCGGCAGCCATGGGCGGCACGCGCGTCGAGGCCGCCCGCCGAATTCCGCTACCATCGCCCGATGTCTCGGGATGATCCAAGCGCGGCCTTTGCGGCCGCGCGCGCGTGGTTCGCAGGCCAGGGCTGGACGCCGTTCCCCTTCCAGGAAGAAGTCTGGTCGGCGTTCGCGCGTGGCGAAAGTGGTTTGGTGCATGCGCCCACCGGCATGGGCAAGACGTACGCCGCGTGGCTGCCGCCGCTCGTGCTCGGGCCGGCGGGCGACGCGGATGCCCCGCCACCACTCACGGTGCTCTGGATCACGCCGCTTCGGGCGCTGGCGGCGGATACGGGCCTCGCGCTCACGCGCGCCGCGAAGGCGTTGCAGCCGCACTGGACCGTCGACGTGCGCACCGGCGACACCGCGGCGTCCGCGCGCGCACGCCAGAACAAGCGACTGCCGACCGCGCTGGTCACCACGCCGGAGAGCCTCACGCTGATGCTGAGCCGCGCCGATTGGCGCGAACGCATGGCGCACTTGTCCGCGGTGATCGTCGACGAGTGGCACGAGTTGCTGTCGAGCAAGCGCGGTGTGCAGGTGGAACTGGCGCTGGCGCGTCTGCGTTCGTTGTTTCCGGCGGACGCGTCCGGGCACGGCGCGCGACCCGCGCTGCGCGTATGGGGTTTGTCCGCGACGCTCGCGAATCTGGACCAGGCGTTGACCTGCCTCACCGGCATTCACGCCAGCGCAGGGCGCGTCATCAAGGGCCTCGACGCCAAGACAATCGAGATCGTCACCGCGCATCCACCTACGATCGAGCGCTTTCCCTGGGCCGGCCACATCGGACTCAAGCTCCTGCCTGAAGTCGTCCGCGCCATCGATGGCGCGCGCTCGACACTGGTCTTCACCAACGTGCGCTCGAGCACCGAGATCTGGTACCAGGCAATTCTCGGGGCGCGGCCCGACTGGGCCGGGCGCATCGCGCTGCATCACGGGTCGCTGGAGCGCGAGGTGCGCGATTGGGTCGAGGAAGGATTGCGCCTGAACAAGTTGAAGGCGGTCGTGTGCACGTCGAGCCTCGACCTCGGCGTCGATTTCACGCCGGTGGACCAGGTGCTGCAGATCGGTTCGCCCAAAGGCGTGGCGCGCCTTCTCCAACGCGCAGGACGCAGCGGACACCAGCCCGGCGCGGTATCGAAAGTGACGATCGTTCCGGCACAGGCGCTGGAACTGGTCGAAGCCGCTGCCGCGCGCGGCGCGGCGGAGGAACGCCAACTCGAACCGCGCACGCCGCTGCAAGGACCGCTCGACGCGCTCGTCCAGCACCTTGTCACGTGCGCGCTGGGCGGCGGCTTTGTCCCCGACGAACTGCTCGCCGAGTTGCGCGGCACCCATGCCTATGCGGCGCTGACGGACGCGCAATGGCAGTGGGCGCTCGATTTCGTCGTGCATGGAGGCGCCAGCCTCAACGCCTATCCGGAATACCGGCGCGTCGTCATCGGCGACGACGGCATCGCCCGCGTGCCGGACGCCGCCATCGCGCGCCGCCACCGCGCGTCGATCGGCACCATCGTGTCCGAAGCGAGCGTTCGCGTGCAGTTCCGCAACGGGCAGAAGCTGGGGCACGTCGAAGAGTCCTTCATCGCGCGGCTGGCCGCGGGAGATTGTTTCGTGTTCGCGGGACGCGTGCTGGAATTCATCCGCGTCAAGGAGATGACGGCGTGGGTGCGCCCCGCCGCCTCGAGCAAGGCGATCGTGCCGCGCTGGATGGGCAGCAAGATGGCGCTGTCGACACTGCTCGCCGATCGCACGCGCGGACTGATCGCGCAGGCGCGCCACGGCGTCTACGCGTCGCCCGAATTGAAACTGGTGCGGCCGTTGCTGGAACTGCAGCGGCGCTGGTCGGCGCTGCCCGACGACCGCGAGTGGCTGATCGAGCGCATCGCCACGCGCGACGGCCACTATCTTTTCTTCTATCCGTTCGAAGGGCGGCTTGCGCATCTTGGCCTGGCGACGCTCTTCTCCTATCGCCTGTCGCGCGTCGTCCCGCGAACGTTCAGCCTCACGGTCAACGACTACGGCTTTGGCTTGCTGTCGTCGGATCCTGTGGATTTGCAGCTCGGCGACCTGGGCCGTTTGCTCGCGGCGCCCAACGTCGAGACGGATATCCTGGCCGGACTCAACGCCGCGGAAATGGGACGGCGGCAATTTCGCGAACTGGCGCGCGTCGCCGGGCTGATTTTCCAGGGTTATCCGGGACAATCGCCGTCGACGCGGCAACTGCAGGCGTCGAGCGGATTGCTGTACGACGTGTTCGCGCAATACGATCCGGACAACCTGTTGCTTGCGCAATCCGTGCGCGAAGTGCTGGAGCGGCATCTCGATGCGACACGACTCGCCAGCGCCCTCGCCCGCCTGCGCGGCAGCCGCGCGCTGGTGACGCAGCCAGCGCGACCCACGCCGTTCGCCTTTCCGCTGATGGTGGAGATTTTCCGTGAAAAGCTCACGACCGAGGCGCTCGAAGCACGGGTCGCGCGCATGGTCGAGGCGCTGGAGCGCGCAGCCGAAGCGAACTGAGGAATCGCGGGCAAGACAGCAGCCCCGCATTCGCCTACACTCGCGGGCACCGATGCGCCGCCTCTCCGGGTCGCGGCGCAAAAACTTCCAACTAACGGACCCGGCCGTCAGCGAAAACCAGAAGGGGACCCCATGAATCTCATCGACCGCGTCAAGAACATCCTGCTGAGCCCCAAAGACAGAGTGGCCGAAGATCGCCGGGGAAACGGAGACCACGCAGTCGCTCTATACCGGTTACATCATGATCCTCGCGGCGATCGGCCCGATCGCGATCATGATTCATTCGCTCGGCTTCGGCGCGGTGTTTGCAGTGGTCGCCTATATCCTCGCGCTCGCGATCACCTACATCATGGCGTTGGTCGTCGATGCGCTCGCCACCACGTTCGGCGGTGAAAAGAACTTCATGAATTCGCTGAAACTGGTCGCCTATTCCTACACGGCGGTGTGGGTGGCCGGCATATTCCAGCTGCTCGGCAGGCTGGGTGGCATCGTCGGCCTGCTGGCGGGACTGTATACGCTCTATACGTTCTACCTCGGCGTGACGGTGATGAAGAAGTGCCCCGAGGACAAGGCCGTCGCCTACACGCTGGTCGTCGTCGTGTGCGGCATCCTGATCGGCGTCGTGTTGTTCGGCATCGTCTTTTCCACGTTCCTGGGCGGCATGCTGCTGTAAGTCTTGCCGCAACGCTCTCCCGCTGGCCAACGCGCCGGCGGCGGGCGGGCATCTGGAAATTGCTGCACCGCAGATTGACCTCTGGCGTGGCGGCGGGGAAACTGGTCAACCAGCAGCTAGTTTCCGCCACCGCACGCCACCATGTCCCGCCCCGCCGCCCCTCCCAGTCCCGCAGCACGCGTTGCCGCCCCCCGCATTGCCGTTCCGGGCTCGCGCGCCAATGTGCTGGCGTCGCTGTCGGCCATCGATGTCGCGCGACCGTCCGAACTGATCCTGCATCAGTTGAAGCAATTGCTGGCCTCCGGCGCGCTGCGGCCCGGCGACCGGCTGCCGGGTGAACGCGATCTCGCGCAGCAATTCGGCGTCGGCCGCTCCCACGTGCGCGACGCGCTGCGGCGGCTCGAGTTCTACGGCATCCTGCAAACGCATCCGCAAAGCGGCACCGTGGTGGCGCGCTTGGGCGTGGCGGCGCTGACCAACCTGATCGGGAACGTGCTCGCGCTGGAGCGTGACGACGTCGCCGCATTGCTCGAGACGCGGGTGATCCTGGAAGTCGAAACCGCACGGCTCGCCGCCGCGCGCGCGTCGGCGCCGGAGCGGCGCGCGATCCAGTCGGCGCAGGATGAATTCCGCCTCAAGGCATTGTCCGGCGACCCCGCGCTGTCGGAAGACCTCGCGCTGCACCTTGCGATCGCGGAGGCCGCGCGCAACGCGGTGCTGGCGTCGCTGGTCGGTCTCATTGCGCCGGACATCATGCGGCACCATGGCGAGCAGAAGA
>CAVWKH010000006.1:0-124763 GCA_963755545.1 uncultured beta proteobacterium
TGTGCGGCACGAACGTTCGTAAGTTTTTTCTCGCGACATACGTTCACGTTGAGATCGTTATCTTTGTTATGTTCGCCAACAATCATCCCCTCATACACATCTACACCGGGGCCAAAGAACATAATGCCGCGGTCCTCGAGGCCCAAAAGGCCATATTCCACGGTTACACCTTGTCGGTCGGCAATCAGCGATCCGTTTGTACGATGGGGAATTTCCCCTTTGTGCGGTTGATAGCCGACCCACTCACTGCTGATGAGCCCTTCGCCTCTCGTGGCCGTTAAATATTTGGATCGTGTGCCGAGCATTCCACGAGTTGGAATTTCGAATTCCAATCGTAGCCGGCGAACCCCCATCGTGTTGGGTGACGAAATTGGTTCGTATTTTGTGAGAAGACCTTTTCGCAACTGAAACATTTGCGTTACGTCACCAGAGTGGGTTTCAGGCAAATCCAGCACCAGACGCTCAATGGGCTCTTCGAGCTGCCCTTTCTCATTCTTGCGCATCAAAACAATCGGCTTTCCCACCATGAATTCGAAACCTTCACGGCGCATCTGCTCGATTAAAATCGCGAGTTGCAATTCACCGCGTCCCAAAATACGAAACTGATCCGGCACTGCCATTTCTTCAAACCGGAGGGCCACGTTCTGGCGTACCTCTCTTAAAAGCCTCTCACGAAGTTTCCGCGATTGAATAGCTTCCCCTTCTCGTCCGGAATACGGCGAAGTACTGACGGAAAAAATCATGGCGATGGTGGGCTTCTCGACGGAGATACGCGGTAATGCGGGAATGGCATCAGAGCCCACAAGGGTGTCGCCGATTTCCATTTCTTCTAGACCTGCAACTAAGCCAATGTCGCCCGTCGGAATGAAATCCACTTCCTCCTGCTTTAATCCTTCGAATGT
This sequence comes from uncultured beta proteobacterium, assembly GCA_963755545.1. Lineage (GTDB taxonomy): Bacteria > Pseudomonadota > Gammaproteobacteria > Burkholderiales > Casimicrobiaceae > VBCG01. The sequence goes on from CAVWKH010000006.1 coordinate 903, forward strand.
AAAAACTTTCGTCACAGAAAACGATTGTGCGCGCGGTGCACCTGCCGGTGTAATTCCACGCAAGATGATCTTGTCCCCCTTTTTAACAATACCCGCTACTACACGGCCAATGGCCAATCTGCCGACGTAATCGGAGTATGAAAGATTCGAGAGAAGCATCTGAAAGCCAGGGAGTTCGGAAATGGCGGGGGGGGAGACCTCTTTCAAAATGAGATCAAACAGAGGCTTGAGTGTTGCCTTTTTTTCGCCTGAAAGCAGATGCAAAATATCCTCTTCTTCTGTTGTGCACCAGCCCTCTCGGCTACAGGAATAGACGATCGGAAAATCAACCTGCGTATCGGAAGCACCCAGCTCCACAAACAGGTCAAACACCTGATTGACCACCTGTTGAATACGAAGTCCGTCTCGGCACTCGGGGCGATCTACCTTGTTAATGACTAAAATGATTTTTAAGCCGCGAGCAAGAGCCTTTTGCAGAACGAAACGGGTTTGAGGGAGCGGCCCTTCAGCAGCGTCGACAAGCAGAAGCGCGCCATCCACCATTCCCATGATACGTTCCACTTCTCCGCCAAAGTCCGCGTGACCGGGCGTATCGACAATATTGATTTTTGTATCTCCAACGTGCACAGAAGTGTTTTTGGCGAGAATCGTAATTCCTCTTTCCCGCTCTAAATCCATCGAATCCATAACCCGTTCACCAACAGCTTGATGTTGTTTAAACGTGCCCGCCTGTCGAAGCAAAAAGTCGACAAGCGTCGTCTTTCCGTGGTCGACATGGGCAATAATGCAAACATTTCGGAGATTTAACATAAAAAGGCCCTCACGGGCCGGCGGTTCTAACACAAATGAGGGCTTAAAACCAATTATGGATTGGCACTAGAGAAGGCCTAGTTGCAGAATCCCCCCAATTCGATATAAGGGGGATTGTATTGATTAGGGGGGAAACCTAAGTGGGGGATGTCGTACAGTTTGGGTTGGCTTTACTGCTTTTAAGCTCCATCTCTGCCGTTTCGGCTGGCGAAACGGATAATCTATTTGAAAGTTGCAACCCAGACGTTGATCAGGCCACGCTCCTCTGCAGAATTCAGCTCAACCCAAGTCAAGCACCTGCGGTGGTTCAACCCGATCAGGTTTTAGATCAACCCAAACCCTATATTCTTGATCAAAAATCTAATCCCGCCGTATGCAAGGTGGAGAGGGGCCAACCGGTTACTGTAATCATCCGTGGCAGTTATAAAATTTCGATAGGAACCAAATGGTACAACAAAGGAAAGATAGGCCTGCAGGATGGAAGGTTACGCTGGGGTGTGGAAAAAGATGGGCGTTGGGTTGATCATGACGGCAACGGGGATGCCCCGTGTACACATCACATGGAAAAGGTTGCCGTTTTAATTAACAAGAAATGTGCGCCATTGTCAGAACCACCTTTGTGTACCCCATCGCAAACGCGACCTGTACAAGGGGGAACATATACATTCAAAACAAATGCGGATGAAAATGGGTTGATCTCCATTTCAATTAACGATTCGAGCAAGGATGGTTTTAATGATGGTTTTGGCGATAACGAAGACAATCCATTCATGAAGGATCCGATTACGGCGTATGTATATGGACAAGTTCCAACGCAGCCGTATCCGATGGTTAATTTTCAGGGTCGTTGAAGTAAGAATTCCGCGTTAGTGCGGACGGTTAGTAAGGAGGGGTTCGTGAACATTCTAAAATTGTCTGTCGTCGGCTTTTTTTTGGCAGTTTCGATGATTCCCAGTCAAGTTTTAAGCAGCGAAGGGGATGAATGCTTGGCCAACCCGGAAAAACGGGAAAACTCATTTGCAAAATGGAAGTAAACCCAAAGCAGAGGCCTTCATTCTATAGCGATTGGTGGAGCTTCTTCTCTAATCCAGACTTTGACAATCCGGTGGTGTGCCGAGGGCTTGCAAAAAACCAGAAGGTACGTGTGATCATCGAAGGGAGTATCTCTGTTGGACACGTCGTGCGCGATGCGGCTGCCGCCTACAGGCACGCGATCGATCGCGGCGCGTGGGTCGTCCCTTCCAACGTGGAGGTCATGGAGCTCAACATTCCGGCGATCCACGGCGTCGGATCGAGCCGAATCTATTTCGTCGACAGGTACCGCGATTTCTCGATCTACGACGTCGACTTCGTGCTCAATCCGGGTGTCGATCCCAAGCCGCCGGCGCTGACGGGACTGCACTGGTTCGGCATCGTCCAGTACATCGGCGACGACCGGACAGCGGATTGGACCGAGTTCTACACCAGGCTCTTCGGGTTCCACGTGCTGCCCGACGAGACGCGGTACGGCATTCTGCCGAAGGGACGAATCCTGGAGAGCCCCTGCCGCCGCTTCTACCTGCAACTGATCGAGCCGATGCCGGGAATCTTCGAGGCCGAGCCCAACGAAATGTTCCAGCGCGTCGGCCTGGGCACGCCGGACGTGCTCGCGACGGTGGCCGCACTGCGCGAGCGGGGCGTGGCGTTTGTGGAGTCGCAGGGCGTGCACTCGGAGACGCGCGGCGCGCTCACGCAGAGCCTGCTGGGCGGGGTGATGTTCGAACTGGTCCACCATGAAGCTTGACGGACGCGGCAGCGCCTTGCCGCTGCCCAATATCCGCGACTTCGGCATGGACACGATTTCGCTCGCGGGCACGTTGACGGCCAAGCTCGCCGCGGTGCGCGAGGCGGGGTTTTCGCAAATCATGCTTTCCGCGCGCGACATTGCTGGCCACGCGGAAGGCGTTGACGCCGCCATCGATGCAGTTCGCCATAGTGGCTTGCGGGTCACGGGCTTCCAGGTGTTGCGGGACTTCGAGGGCCTGACGGGTCACCTGCACGAGTACAAGATCGACGTGGCCAAGTCGATGCTGGAAATGGGCCATGCGCTCGGGGCCAAGGTGCTGCTCGTGTGCTCGTCGACGTCGACGCACGCGACCGGCGACCACGATGCGCTCGCGCGGGACCTGCGCAAACTGGCGATGCTCGCGGTGCCGCTGGACATCAACGTCGCCTACGAAGGTCTGTCGTGGGGGCGCTCCGTGAACCAGTTCACCGAGGCCTGGGACGTGGTCTGTCGTGCGGACACGCCCAACCTCGGAATCGGCATCGACTCCTATCACATCTTCGCGACGAAGACGTCACTCGACGAACTGGACATGCTGGACCCCGAGAAGATTTTCCTGGTGCAGCTCGCCGATTTCATGTGGCAGGAGGTGCGAACGCCCGAGGAGCGCATGTCCACCGCGCGTCATTTCCGCGTTTTTCCGGGCGAGGGCGTGCACAGCGAGGCGCTGGCGGAACTGGTGACGCGGCTCGACCGCATCGGCTATCGCGGCGACTACAGCTTCGAAGTCTTCAACGACGACTATCAGCAGATGCCGTTGCCGACGGTGGCGGCGCGCGCGCGCCGCTCTGCACTGTGGCTCGGCGAGGACGTATTGCGGCGCGCGGTGCCGCTTCCCAATCAGATCAGGCTGCAGCGCGCCGGCGCTTGAACTTCCTGTCGTTAGTAGTACCGCGGGTCACTTGTCGGCCTGCATGTTCGCCTTTTTGGCGAGCACGCGCAGGCGATCACGTTCGGCGTTGATGAAGGCCACAAAATTGGCCGTCGTGCCGGGCTCCGGCTCGATGCCGGACGGCACCATCTTGTCCCGGAATTCCGCCGACCTGACGGCCGCCTCGAGCTCCTTGCTCATTCTCTCGATGATGGCTTGCGGCGTTCCTTTCGGCGCAAAGAGCCCGGCCCAGTGGCCGATCAACACCGCGGGAAATCCTTGCTCGGTGGCGGTCGACAGCGCGTCATAAGCACTGATGCGCTTGCTGTAGGTGGTTGCCAGCGCCTTGAGCTTGCCTGCCTTGACTTGAGGCAGCACGACGATGCTGGCTTCCGACGTAGCGTGCACGTTGTTGGCAAGCACCGCGGTCATTCCTTCCGAGCCGCTCTTGTACGGAATGATCGTGATGTTGACGCCCGATTCGCGCAGCATCTCGGCAACGAAGTGCGGAGTGCTGCCGCCGCCGGCGGTCGCCCAATTGATGCCGCTGCCCTGGGACTTGGCCCACGCGACGAATTCCTTTAGGTTGTTTGCAGGCACCGACGGGTTCACGACGATGACTGAAGGCGCGACCGCGATCATGCCGACGGGTACGAGGTCGCTGTCCGCATAGGGCATGTCGGTCCGCAGGATGCTGTTGGTGACGACACCTGCGGCGCCGATGAGCCAGGTGTAACCGTCCGGCTTGGCTTTGGCGACGACTTCCGCGCCGATGATGGCGCCGGCGCCCGGCTTGTTTTCGATGACGATGGGTTGGCCGAGTCGCTTGGACACAGCTTCTGCCGCGGCGCGCGCGATGAGGTCATTGGCGCCGCCGGGTCCGAAGGGCACGACCCAGCGGATCGAACGATCGGGCCAGTCAGCGTGGGCGACATCGGCCGCCGCAAAGGTGACAGTGGCGAGGGCCGTCGACATGACGGCCAGGAGTACAGGGCGGAATCGCATCGGTAATTCTCCGTCAGGTCGAATCGGAATGGTGAATCATGCGGGGCTGGCGAAGCTGACGTCCCTCAAGGCAGCATCGGGCAATACATAGGTCGTTGGCAGCAGATTGCTGTCTTCGTCGAGAATTTCCAGGAACTGGATTCCGGGAAGCGCCTTGACCGCGAAGATTTCCTCGACGGCGTCGCTGAATTTCAGGAACGCGATGGTCTGGCCGGTATCGATGTTTACCACCCAGACGCCGCTCATCCTGTCAGCGTTGGCTTCGGTGATCGGGATATCCGTGAACGCATTCGTACTGCGCAACTGAGACAAGCCGATGAATGCAAGCGGACCCATGAAGTCGAGGCCGCGCGTGAATCCGGGTACACGAGCCACGGACTCGACCTTGCCGCTGTCGAGGTCGATGGTCGCGAGGCTGCCGCGGCCCGACTCGAGCACCCATAGCTTGCCGCGATACCAGCGTGGGCTGTGAGGCATCGACAGTCCGCGCGCGACGATCTCGCGCGACGCGAAATCGAGCAGCACGCCGCCATCCTTCTTGTTCGCGCGCCATCCTTCGACGGTGTCCGTATCACCCAGAGCGGTTAGCCAGCGAGGCTGGTCATCGACCATCGCCAGCCCGTTCAAATGGCAGCGATCTTCCGGCGACAGTCCCGAAATGAAACGCGGGCGCCAGCGCGGCACGAAGCTGTGGTCGTGATCGAGCGTGCACAGGCAGGAAAAGCGCGTGTTGACATACCAGCACTCGTTGCCTTTGCCGAGAGCCATTTCGTGGATGTCGATGTTGCCGGTGACGTGATGGTTGCGGAAAACGTAAACGGCGTCGTGACGACCTTTCGGCTCGAGCCGCTGCGCGACGTCGGGCACATTTCGGAACTCGCGTATGCCGGTCTCCGTACCGACGATCAGGCGTTCGCGGTCGACCGCGAGCCCCATGGGCTTCGCGAATTGGGCAAAGTGCGTGTTCACGCTGGCGCCGTCGGCGCGCACTGCAATCAACTTGCCGGCCTGAAATGTGGTCACCAGCAGTGACGTGCCAAGTTGGCGCAAGATCTCCGGCAGGTTGCTTGTATGCACGCTGCGCAAGGGCGCAGCATCCAGCGGAATTGCGGGTGCGTTATCGGTCACGTTGGGTTCCGGAGGATGTCGGCGCGCTCAGGCTTGGTTCGATATCGATCACGCTTGTGCACTCGTCGCGCAGTTCGCTTCACACCGACAGCGGCGTTGCCGCGGCGATGTCTGCGCGGATCCTCGCGACAAATGCGCGCGCGCGTTCGTCGACCGCGCGGATTCCATTGAGGTGCGGCGAAATCTCGGCTTCGCGTCGTCTCCATTTCTCCGCGCCCGGCGGCGAAACCGTGTGGCGGGAAAGCGGCAGCACGGCGGGGAGCGCGCGATCCCAGCGCATTCCCGCAAACCGGCATATCTCGGCGACGTGACGCGCGGGGTGCGCGATGAATTCCCGGTAGTCGAGCGCGTAAACGCGAGCAACGGGAATCGCCGCAAAGTCGCCAAGCAGGACCTCCTGCGTGCGCCGCCACTGTTCGGCAACGATGGCGCCTAACGGCAAGCCGACCAGGTTCTTCCACTCAGGAACCAGCAAATAGGACCACGGCAGCCCGGTCCATTGAGGCAGATTGGGATAGGTGACGAAGCGACCCGACTCCCAGCCTTCGATGAGGCTGCCGAGATTCTCGGCAGGGTCCCTATACAGGTACACGTACAACGCGTCGGGAAAGGCCGCGTCGAGCAGCGGCAGGCGCAGTGCGTTCTTCGGCGTTTTCTCGAGCAGGCGCAGGACGCCGCTGGAGAAGGGGCGCCCGTCGCGGTCGCGCAACGCTGCGGCGAACCCGCGATGCAACGCCGCAACTGTTTCGACGGTCGCATCCTTTCGGTCGAGCCGGTTCGAATCGAAGCCGCGATGCGCCGGGTGCAATGCGGCGATAGTTTCGAACTGGAGATGGCTTTCACCGCCCACCGTGACAACATCGGGACTTTGAGAGAGCGTCTCGAACAGCAGCGAACTTCCGGATCGCGGCGCGCCGAGGATGATCAAGGGGCGATCGAAGCGCGCTGCGGCGCGTGGGACAACCACCGGCGCGGCTGGCTTTGTGGCGTTGGGCGTCACAGATCCCCCGGCCGCGGGTTCAATCCGAGTCTGTCCAAGGTCCGGAACGTGGCGTGCAACCGATTGCCCGCCTGCCAGTTCCGGCGTGTGGACTGCGCGCAAAAGGGATTGGTCAAGCATCCTCGCTACGTCCATGCCATTGGGTAGCGGGACGCGGCCCATGAACTGCCGGGCGATGTCCGCAAGTCGCGACATGAGTCGCACATAACCCGGCCAGCCCTCCGGAAGGTCGCCGTGCGTGGCCCACAGGCTGCGCCACTCGCGAAAAACCGGCTGCACGGCGGCATTGATTGCCAGGACTTCAGCGGGATCCGCGGTCCCCGTGCAGGCATCCGCCAGCCAGCCGGCCCAAAGGCTGTCGATTTCCCAGGGCGTCATGACCACGGGAAGATTGGACGTTTCAAAGCGAAGGTCGGCCTCATATCCCGGCCGAAATGGAATCGCCTGCGGCGGCTGGGTTGCTTCCGTCAGGCGCCAGAATGCATCGCTTCCAACCGTATCGATGACGAGGTGGATGCGCTCCCGCGCCGCGGGGTTGAGCACGTTGTGCCTGCGCCACGTATCGAAAATCCAGCACTCTCCCGCGCCCATGTGCATGGAGGCGTCGCCGCAGATGAACTCAACTTCGGGAAACGTGACGATCGGGACATGAACCCGGACTCGCTGCTGCCAGTAGTAGTTGATGTCGACGTGCGCGGTAGCTTCGGCGCGCGCGTCGAGCTTCATGAGCCGGGTCCGTCCCAACGGCGCGTCGACCACGGCCAGAACCTGCCGCAGGTAAGGGCAGCGGGCAAGGAACGGTGTCGGTCGCATGGGTCCGGCGACGCCATCGTCGTTGGGATTGCCGTTGACCGCGAGAAACGGCAGTGCCCAATTTCCGGGATTCCCTTGGGGGTGCGGGCGCCACTCGTCTGGGCCGAATGGGGCGATCTCGGCGGCCAACCGGTCGGCATCGAACACAAACGGCAGACGGATGAAGGGTTCGGGAAGCTGCATATTTGCTATGACGTCGGCATGGCGCCGTTAAGCACAGGGCGGTTCCGATCGGACGGGAAGAATTTTTCTCCGCCATTCTAATCGGACGCGACCTGACGCGATGTGGAAACGATGTGGAGACTTAGCAACGAACTGTCCCGCGCGCGCTTCGCGCCGCGCTCGTGCGCTTGCGATGATCGCCCGTGGCGCGTATTGTCCAAAGGCAATTGCCTCGGCCGGGGCAATGCGCGAATGTGCCTGGATGCGCCATCGCGGCGCCAGCAGGCGTTCTGCAAGGGGGGCCGCATGCGGTACGCAGAGAAATCGGCAGTACAGACATCCCGTTTGCCCGCGCCAGGTTTCGCCGGAGAGCTCAAGCCCCTTGCGCTGGCGATCAGCCTCGCGCTTGGCGTCGGAGCTGGCGCCGCGACGGAGGCCAACGCCGCGACGATCACGGTGAACAGCCTGGCGGGCGACAGCCTCGTGGGCTTCTGCACGCTCACCGACGCTGTCTATGCGGCGAATAACGACGTCGCCAGTCAACGGATGCGTGGCCGGAACCGCAGGTGCGGACACGATCAATTTTTCGGTGTCGGGCACGATCACGCAGGTCAACACGCTGGTCGTCAGCAGTTCGATGACGATTGCCGGCGGCGGACAGATCACGCTGGCGCCGACGGGCACCGACCGCATCATGTATCTCGACGACACGCCCCCGCCCCAGGTGACGTTGTCCGGCCTCACCTTCCAGGGCAACGGATCCTCAACGCAAAACGGCGCCGCGATCTACCACTATGGCGGCGCGCTCACTATTCAGAACAGCGTGTTCACGGGCAATTCGACCACGGGCCGGGGCGGCGCGGTCTACAACTACGGCGGCAGCGTCACCATCCAGAACAGCACATTCAGTGGCAATCACGCCAACAATGATCGCGGCGGCGCAATATTCCTGTACAGCGGCACGCTGACGATGTCGGACTCGACGATGACGGGCAACACCGCCGCGAACGGCGGGGCAATCTACTTCTACAACGTCAACAATTCGTTCATCACCAACAGCACGCTGTCGGGCAACAGTGCCGCGTCGAAGGGCGGCGCGCTCTTCATGTACAGCACCAACGTGACGCTATCCAACAGCACGTTGTCCGGCAATTCTTCCGGCGGCGACGGGCCGGCGGTCTATCTCTATGGTTCGCTACTGACGCTGAACAGCACCATCGTGGCGAACAGCACTGATCTCGCCAGCGCGCCCAAGGGAGATATCTGGGATGAGACGGGCGGGACCGTGGACAGCACCAACAGCCTGATAGGCAACACGGCCGGATTCGTATTCAACGTCGACGTCAACAACATCAAGAATGTGAATCCCATGCTCGGCCCGTTGGCCAGCAACGGCGGCCCGACACAGACGATGGCATTGCTGGCCGGGAGTCCGGCCATCGACAAAGGCTCGAATCCGCTGGCGCTGGCGTTCGACCAGCGTGGTGCCGGCTTCCCGCGGGTGACGGGCACGCAGACGGATATCGGTGCCTTTGAAGGCGTAGGTGCGGCGCCACCGATACCTGTGGTTACTGCCGTGCCGACATTGTCGCAGTGGGCCCTGGCGATCCTCGGCGTGCTGATGGCCGGATGGGCGATGCTGACGGGCTTTGGCGGTCGCCGACGAAGTTAATCCACGGCTACGCTATCGCGATCGGGCGGTTCGGGTAGTTCCGGCCGCCCGTTGCACATCAGGCGGGCGCTGGAGGGCCGTATGCCTGGACAAGCGGTCGTGGGGGATCGCAGAATGTTCCGGTAACGCAACACCGTTCCCGCCACGGACGCTCCGGCGGGGCAACAGACCTTGCGGACGACCCTTCGCCGCGCTAGCCTCACGCAGGGCGGCGCGTGAGAGAGAGGCGCTGAAAAACGTGCCAATCGCTTTTCAATCTGGTTCGTGGGGAGTACGGCGTGTTCCAGAGTACAACTGTCAATCGATCGCGTATTCAGAGGTTTGCGGGTGAATTGAAGCCGGTCGCTGCGGCACTCGCACTGGCCTACGGTTTGGGTGCGGCGACGTACGCGAATGCGGCGACATTCACCGTCAGCTCGCTGGCAGATAGCGGCGCAGGCTCCCTGCGGGCCGCCGTTGCCAGCGCCAACGGCGCAGCGGGCGCCGACACGATCAATTTCACCGTGGCGGGAACGATCACGCTGACCTCGGGCGAAATCGTGATCAGCGACTCGGTCAGCATCACCGGGCCGGGAGCAGCGTCGCTGGCGGTCAGTGGCAACAATGGCTCCCGTATCTTCAACATCGACGGCACGACGAATCCGACAATCGTGATTTCGGGACTGACGCTGCGCGACGGCAGCGCCGGCGCCGGAAACAGCGGTGGCGCAATCGTTCACAACATCGGGGATGGCGACGTCACATTGCAGAGCATGGTGTTCACTCAGAATTCCGCCGGAGACCGTGGCGGCGCGCTCGACATGTCGTGCAATGTCTGCAACATCACCATCAACGACTCTTCGTTCACGGCCAACACCGCGGGGTTTTACGGCGGCGCGATCGGCACTGAGAGCGGAAACAATCTCACGGTTCGACGCACGACGATCAGCGGGAACTCCACGGCGGCCGGCCGTGGCGGCGGCATCTTCGAGGACGACGTAGCCATGCTGATCGAGGACTCGACGGTCTCGGGCAACACTGCGCTGGATGGCGGAGGAGTCTTCCTGTACGCCGACACGAACGCGACTATCCGCAACTCCACGATCTCGGGCAACACCGCCACGAGCGGTCATGGCGGGGGTGTCTATTTCTACAACGAGGGCGGCTCGACGCTGACAATCCAGAATTCAACGATCGCGAACAACACTGGAAGCGGCATCTACCTTTACGCCGCAAACTCAACAGCTTCGCTGGTGCTTGCCAGCACCATCGTTGCCAACAATACCAATGCCGACATCGATGCGAACGCCGCGCCGCAATTCACTGCGGACAATTCGCTAATCCGCGTACCGGCTGCGGGCGCAGTGATCACCGGCAGCGCCAACATCACGGGGCAGGACCCATTGCTTTCGGCGTTGGTGAACAATGGCGGTGCGACGATGACGATGTTGCTGAAGGCTGGGAGTCCTGCGCTCGATACAGGGTCCAATCCGGCTGCGCTCGCATTCGATCAGCGCGGCGCGGGCTTCCCGCGAACTGTCGGCGCCGGCACCGATATGGGGGCTGTCGAAGGCATAGGTGCGGCGCCGCCGATAATTGTGGCGACGCCCGTGCCGACATTGTCGCAATGGGGCTTGGCGCTGCTGGGCGTGCTGATGGCCGGATGGGCGATGCTGACGGGCTTTGGCGGCCGCCGACGAAGTTGATCTCCCCGGTTGACGCATCGCGACGGGCGGTTCGGGCAAATCCGGCCGCCCGTTGCGCATCGTGCAGCCGCCGCTGCGTCTAAAATGGCGGCACTTTCCCGCGCCAATCATTGAATCGTTTGCTCCACCTTCTCGCCATGGCCGACCACCTGCATGACCTCGAGCAGCATTCGATTCACCTCATCCGCGAGTCGTTCGCGCGGCTGAAGCCGCTGGCGATGCTGTGGTCTCTCGGCAAGGATTCGAACACGATGCTCTGGCTGGTGCGCAAGGCGTTCCTGGGGCGCGTGCCGTTTCCGGTCATCCTGCTCGACACCGGCAACGAATTCGCCGAGGTCTACGCGTTCCGCGACCGCTATGTGCGGGAGTGGGAGCTCGACTACATCAACGCGCCATGTCCTCCCGTCGAAGCGACTGATCCCGCACTGCCGCCCAAGGCACGCGCCGCGGCGCGCAAGACGCTGGGGCTGAAGCAGTTGATCGCCGAGCGTGGCTTTGCGGGCGTCCTTCTCGGCATCCGTCGCGATGAACAGCCGATCCGCGCGAAGGAGCGGGCAATGAGCCCTCGCGACGCGGCCGGCGCATGGCATGTCCGGGACCAGCCGACGGAACTCTGGGGGCACTACGCGAGCGCGGCGCCTTCCGGAGGCCATGTGCGCGTGCACCCGTTGCTGGAGTGGACCGAACTCGATGTGTGGCGCTATGTCCAGCGCGAAAGCATTCCCGTCTGCGAGCTCTATTTCGCCCGCGCCGGCATGCGCTATCGCTCGCTCGGCGAGGCCGACATCACGTTTCCAGTGCCGTCGCATGCCGCGACGCTCGCCGAGATCATCAGCGAGCTCGAGACGACCCGGCAGGAGGAGCGCGCCGGACGCGCGATGGACCACGAGCGCGAGGACGCGTTCGAGCGGCTGCGTGCCGCCGGGTACATGTGATGGGCCAACCGCTCGCCATCTGCCTGGCCGGACATGTCGACCACGGCAAGTCGTCGCTGCTGGGCCGCCTGCTGCACGAACTCGACTTGCTGCCGGAAGGCAAGGTGGCCAAGCTGGAGGCGGCAAGCGCGAGTCGTGGCGTGCCGCTGGAATGGTCGTTCGCGCTCGACTCGCTGCAACTCGAACGAGACCAGGCAGTCACGCTGGACACCACGCGCGTGCATGTCCGCACCCCACGGCGCGCGTTGATCGTCATCGACTGCCCCGGCCATCGCGAACTCGTCCGTAACCTCGTCACCGGCGCAGCCGGGACGACCGCCGCATTGCTTGTGGTGGACGGTCAGCTCGGTGCGGAGGCGCAGACGCGCGCGCATGCTGCCTTGCTGAAACTGCTCGGAATTCGCGATTTCGTGGTCGCGGTGAACAAGATGGATGCGCTCGACTGGAGCGAGGAGCGCTTCAATGCCCGGCGCGAGGAAATCGCATCCGCGCTGGGTCTGCTTGGCGTCGTCGTGCACGCCGTGATCCCCACGTCCGCGCGCGACGGGGGGAACATCGCGGCGCGCGCCGCAGCGATGTGGTGGCGCGGACCAACGCTTGTCGAGGCGTTGGAGGCGCTCCCTGCAGGGCGCAGTGCCGATACCGACGCTCCGTTACGCCTGCCCGTGCAGGACGTGTACCGCTCCGGCACGCGCCGGGTCGTCGCCGGTCGCATCGCGCAGGGCACACTGCGGACGGGCGTCGAGTTGATGGTGTTGCCCTCGGGAGTGCGCGCGCACGTTGCCACGCTTGATGGATGGCCTCGCCCACCCGAATCGGCGGCGGCTGGCGACAACGTGGCGCTCACCTTTGCCGAACCGGTAATCGTCGAGCGTGGTGACCTCCTGTGCGCGGCGGCGGCGCCGGCGAGGCTGACACCCGTGTTCGATGCCGACATTTTCTGGCTGGGACCGGTGCCGCTGGTGACGGGCCACCATTGCGAATTGCGAGTCGGCACCCGAGCAGTTCCCGTGCGGGTTGCGGCCATCATCCACGCGCTCGATGTCGACCGCCTGCTGCCGCGAAACGCGTCGGATATTGCGACCAATGGGCTCGGGCGCGTTACGCTCCGCTGCGACCTGGCCGTTGCCGTGGACGACGCCACGGAATGCCTGGAGACGGGACGCTTCGTGCTCGCCGAGGCGGGCGTCATCGTCGGCGGTGGGCTCGTCGCGGCCAGCCATTATCCGGACCAGCGTCGCGCGCTGCCCGCCAGCAATCGCAATGTGGTCGCGGTCGATCATCACATCGCCACAGCGGAGCGCAGCGCGCGTACCGGCCATGTCGGCGCGATCGTCTGGCTTACGGGACTGTCCGGCGCGGGCAAGTCGACGTTGGCGATGGCCTGGAGAGGGCGCTCTTCGATCGCGGCTGGTCCGCGTACACGATCGACGGCGACAATGTTCGCCGGGGTCTCAACGCCGATCTTGGCTTTTCGCCGGAGGACCGACAGGAAAACATCCGCCGCGTGGGCGAAGTCGCTGCGTTGTTCGCCGACGCCGGACTGGTCTGCATCACCGCGTTCATTTCGCCCGTTCGACGACGACCGCGCGCGGGCGCGCGCTGCCGCCGGGCTCACGTCGCTTCTTCGAAGTGTTACGTCAAGTCCGAGCTTGCCACCTGCGAGGCGCGCGATCCCAAAGGACTCTATGGCAAGGCGCGGCGCGGCGAGATCAAGGGATTCACCGGTATCGACAGTCCCTATGAAGCGCCGCAGCGCCCGATCTTGTGATCGACACGCAGCACGGAGACGAGGCGTCGTGCATCGCGCAGCTCGTCGAATTCGTGACCGCGAATTGCCGCGCGTGACCGGTTCGGCCGGCCTGATTCGGCGCGCTGCCTAGTCTGATCCGGCCGGATTCAGGCGGCGCGCGCGAGCCGCGGCACTGCGGCCAGCAACGTGCGCGTGTACTCGTGCTGCGGATGGCAATGAGCAGCGACTCCGCCGGTCCGGCTTCGACCAGCTTGCCGTTCTTCATGACGGCGATTTCGTGCGCAAGATATTCGACGACGCCGAAATTGTGCGTGATGAAAAGGTAGGAAACCCCCAATTCCTGCTGCAGCTGCTTCAGCAGATTGAGAATCTGCGCCTGCACTGAAACGTCCAGCGCGGACGTCGGCTCGTCGGCCACGATGAGGCGCGGCTCCACGGCCAGAGCGCGGGCGATCGCCAGTCGCTGGCGCTGTCCGCCCGAAAATTCATGCGGGTAGCGATTGAGCGCGTCGCGGCGAAGGCCGACCTTTTCCAGCAGGGCCGCAACGCGCGCCGGTGCGATCGGCGGGCGTCACGTCAGGGCGCAGCGACGCCACGCCTTCCTCGAGGATTTCGCTCACGCGCATTCGAGGATTGAGCGACGCGAACGGGTCCTGGAACACGATCTGCGCTGAACGGCGCGCCGTGCGCAGCGCTTCGCCATTCAGCTGTTCCAGCGGCTGTCCCAGCAGCAGCGCCGATCCGCTGATCTGCGCGGTGTTGCGCAGCAATTGCAGCACCGCCTTGCCCACCGTCGTCTTGCCGCTTCCCGATTCGCCGACCAGCGCCAGCGTGCGCCCGGCCGGAATGCGAAAGGACACGCCGTCCACGGCCTTCACATGACCCACAGTGCGCTTCAGCAGGCCCTTGCGAATGGGAAACCAGACCTTGTAATCACGCACTTCCAGCACGACATCGCCTGCCGGCGGGTCGGCGGGGAGCATCGGATCCGTGCCCCAGACGCGCGTCGCGGTGTCTGACGCGTCGGTGCCGTCATAGAGAAAGCAGCGGACCTGGTGGCCGGGCCGGAAGTCGATCAAATGCGGCGGTGTCGTACGGCAGCGGTCCATCACATCGGCACAGCGGTCGGCAAATCGGCAGCCAATGAATTCCTGGTTGAGCGGCGGCACCGAACCCGCGATTGAGGCAAGACGCCGCCCGCGCTTGGCCGTGTCGGGCAGCGCCTCGAACAGGTTGACCGCGTAAGGGTGGAGTGGCCGGTCGAAGAATTCCTTCGCCTCGGCGACCTCGACTACCTGGCCCGCGTACATCAGCGCCACGCGGTGCGCCATTTGCGCGACGATCGCCAGGTCATGCGTGATGAGCAGCATCGCCATCTTTTGCGAGCGCTGGAGTTCCTTCAACAAATCGAGAATCTGCGCCTGGATCGTGACGTCCAGCGCGGTGGTGGGCTCGTCGGCGATGACCACGTCGGGCTCGGCGGCCAGCGCAATGGCAATCATCACGCGCTGCTTCTGTCCGCCTGACATTTGAAACGGATAGTCGTTGACGCGGCGGGCAGGGTCGGGAATGCCGACGCGCGTGAGCCAGTCCACCGCCTTGGCGATTGCGGCGTCGCCGCGGATCGACGTGTGGCGTTCAATTACCTCCGTGATCTGGCGACCGACCGTCATCACCGGATTGAGGCTGGTGGATGGCTCCTGGAAAATGATGCTGATGCGCCGGCCGCGGATGTCGCGCATCGACGCCTCGGGCAACTGCGTGATGTCCGTGCCTTCGATGTCGACGCTGCCCGAACTCACGC
This sequence comes from uncultured beta proteobacterium, assembly GCA_963755545.1. Lineage (GTDB taxonomy): Bacteria > Pseudomonadota > Gammaproteobacteria > Burkholderiales > Casimicrobiaceae > VBCG01. Next base: position 16,366 of record CAVWKH010000006.1, read on the forward strand.
GCCCGCTGTCGGGAAGCAGGCGCAGGATCGACAGCGCCGTCATCGACTTGCCGCAACCGGATTCGCCGACCAGCGCGAACGTCTCGCCGCGTTCGATCGTTAGCGTAAGCGCATCGACTGCGCGCACGAGGCCATTGTCCGAATCGAGTTCGGTCGTGAGGTTTTCGATGGCGAGCATTTGTGGGGCCTGTTGACGCTATGGGCGCGGTGGCGGGGGGATGATGTGGAGCAACGGGCCTAAAGGCCAGCAGCGGGGACGACGACCGCCGGCACGACGGATTTCACGGGGCCGGGCTTGGTGCGCCGAACGCGGAATGCGCGCGCGCGCGGATCGAAGGCTTCGCGGACGGCGCTCGCAAACAGCGTCATCGACAGCACCAGCGTCACCATGAAGCTGAAAGCGGCGAGCAGCGTCCACCACACGACGGGGTCGCGCGACATCTCGTTACGCGCGCTGTTTATCATGGTGCCAAAGCTGTTGGTGGTGGGATCGACGCCCACGCCGACATAGGACAGCACCGCCTCGTACAGAACGAGCCCCGAGAAGTCGAGCACCGCGACGATCACCACAATGTGAGTCACGTTGGGCAGGATGTGGCGGCGCATGATTCCGGCGTCGGAAACGCCGAAAGCGCGGGCGGCCTGCACGTAGTCGAGTTCGCCCAGCTTGAGCGTCTCGGCGCGGAGCAGCCGCGCGAGTCCCGCCCAGCCGGTAATGCCCAGGATCGCTGCGAGCAGGAACAGGCGGATATCCGCACGTTCGAGGCCCGTATCGAACAACTGGGGATTCTTGTCGATGAACACCTGGATCATCAGCACGAACGCGGCGATCAACAACACGGACGGGATCGACGAGAGCACCGTGTAGACGTACTGGATCGCGTCGTCCGTGCGGCCCTTGTAGTACCCGGCCAGAATGCCGAAGACGATGGCGAATGGCAGCGTTGCGATGGTAGCCAGGGAGCCAATGACGACTGCCGTGCGGATCGACTTGATTGCCTGGAACAAGACGTCGTTGCCGGTCTGGTCGGTGCCGAACACGTGATAGTAGGGCCACAGCGCGACCACCCACCCGGCAAAGAGCGCCACGACCGACGCGGTGATCAGCATGGCCCGCCACGGGACCTCCGTGGTTCTGCGCCAGATTGCGCGCAGCGACTCACGCACGCCGATCTTGCTGGACCTCGCGCGGAGGAACGCGACGGCGACCCACATTGCCGCCGCGGCCAGCGCACCGCCGGCGATGCCGATCGCGGAACGACGGAGGACGTCGCCGGCCCATTCCGCTTCGGGATCCTTGAGATGGGTGCCTCCGAACTGCAGCCTTGGAAAATCGCGGACCGACTTGCCGTCGACCAGCATCGACTCCTTGGAGAACTGGTGCGTTCCCAAAGGAATGGAGTAGGTCTTTTCGCGCGACTCGCGAGGACCCGCCAGCAGCGCGTCGAGCACCGACAACGTGCGGGTCGAATACGCGGGTGCGGCATCTGCCGCGGCGCCGGGGGCGGGCGGCAGAAGCGGCCGGAAATGAAACGAGTCGAGCATGGCGATGACCAGGAATATCGAGAGCACCACGCCCGCGGACATCGCGGCCGGATCGTGCAGCACACTGCGCCAGGTCTGCCGCAGCGTGGGCGTACGGCGTGCGTGCCACACATACATGGCGATCACGACCACCAGAACGTAGAGCGCAATGTCGGTGGCGAGGAATACGAGCTTGGGCATGGTGGATGGATCCTCAGCTCAACCGGATGCGCGGATCGGCCACGGTGTACGAGATGTCGGTGAGGATCAGGCCGACGATGTAGAGCGCCGAACCGACGAACACCATCGAGCGGACCACCGCGAAATCCTGCGCGTTGATGGCGTCGATCGTATAGCTGCCGAGGCCCGGGATGCCGAAAAACGATTCCATGATCAGCGCGCCGAGAAAGAGCAGGGGCAGGACGGCGACGGTGCTGGTCAGGATGGGCAGCAGCGCGTTGCGCAAGACATGGCGGAACAGGACCGTGGTCTCGGAAAGGCCTTTCGAGCGCGCCGTGCGCACATAGTCCTTGCCGACTTCCTCGAGGAACATCGTGCGGTAGAACAACGCCTCGCCCCCCAGGCGGCTGACGATCCCGATGACGATCGGCAGCGCCAGGAATATGAAGACGTCCCAACCGCCGGCGAAGCCAGAAATCGGCACGAGCTTCAGCACCTTGCTGAACATGAACTGGCCCACGATGATGTAGAACAGCCCTGATATCGACAGCAGGAACACGGCGAAAGTCACCCCCCAGAACTCGAGATACGTACTTCGGAAGAACACCATCAACAGGGAAAAGACGATCACGACGAAAATGCCGAGGATGAAGGTGGGAATGGCAAGTGCGATGGAGGGGCCGACGCGCTGGCGCAGTTCGTAGCCGATGTCACGCCCGCTGTCGGAGGAGCCGAAGTGGAAGGCGAACAGCTGGGCCGAGCGTTCGAAGAAGATAGTGTCGGTGACCTTTTCCATGCCGGGCTGCGGCGCATTCCAGAGCAGGGGCTTGTTGTAGCCGCGCTCGACTTTCCACTTGTCGATGGCGTCCTGCGTCACGCGCTTGCCGCCGATGTTCATGCGCGCCATGTCGTCCGGCGTGTTCACGGTGAAGAAAAGCATGAACGTGAACAGGTTGACGCCGATCAGAATCAGGATGCCGTAGCCGACGCGGCGAATGATGTAGTTGATCATGTCGTAGCGCCGACCGTCGCCAACGTGCGAGCGGCGGTCTCGCGCTCACGCCGGCGCCAGGCGAACCATGCGGGCACGATGGCGATTATCAGCGCGATGAGGATGAGCGGCACCGGCCACCACACCGGCCGGTTCCACTCGGCCAACTTGGCAGTGCGAAGCTCGGGGTTGAGGTGCAGGTAGCCGATGTGATTGCGGATGATCTGCGTCGGCTTGCCGTTGGTGATCCACTGGTGGTACGCCGCGGCGGACGTCGGGAAATAGCCGAAGCTCCACACCGCGTCGTTCTGCACGATCTCGATCATCTGGTCGATCAGCTTCTGCTTCTGCGGGCCGTCCTCCAGAAATTTCATCTGCTCGTACAGCTTGTCGAACGCCGGATTCTGGTAGTTCGCATTGTTCTCGCCGTTGCCATTGGTCACTGACTTGGCGTTGGGGCCGTACAACATGAACAGGAAATTCTCGGCATCCGGGTAGTCAGCGAGCCAGCCCCAAAAAAAGATCTGCACCACCCCCTTGTTCATCTTGTCCTGGAAGCGGTTGTAGTCGGTCGCGCGAACTTCGAGTTGCACGCCGATCTTGGCGAATTGCCGGGTGTACCAGTCGAGCAGTGATTTGACCGCCGGGGTGGCCGATTGCTGGTAGTCGAAATTCAGGACCAGCGGCTTGCCGGTCTTGGCATCGCGTCCATCGGGAAAGCCCGCCTCGGCGAGCAGCCTCTTCGCCTCATCGAGCGAACGGCGCACCGGCTTGCCGTCGGCTCCTTTGGTGTAGACGACGGGATTGAACGCCGACGGGCCGTCGTTGCGGTAGCCAAACAGCGAAGGCGGCAGGGGTCCCTGTGCTGCAACGCCCTGGCCACGTTCGAAAATCGCGATGTGTTCTTCCCAGTCGATCGCGATCGCCAAAGCCTGCCGCAACTTGCGATTGCGCTCGGCCTGTTCGGGCGTCGCACCCTTGCCGACCACGGGATCGAGCCAGTTGAAGCCGATGTACCAGTTGTTGGCCTCGACGGTCGTCGGCAGCTTGATGCCCTTCTCCTTGTATTCTTTTTCTTTCTTCACATCATCGCCTGCCGCGACGATGTAGGTGGTGCCGTAGTCGAGCCGCTCGATCGCGGGTGTGTCGTAGTAGCCCTGCATGAACTTGGCCTGCAGCGGAACGCCTTCCTTCTCCATGTCGAACACGACTTTGTCGGCGAAAGGCAGCGGCTTGCCGCAATCGACCAGATAGCCCTTTTCCTTGTCGCCGGGTTCGCCTTCGCATGGATAGGTTTCGCCGTGGAAATTCGGATTGCGCTCGAGCACGTGCCGCCGGTTCTCCACATATTCAGTGAGCATGTAAGGCCCCGTGCCCACGGGCCAGTAATTCATGGTGAGGTTCTTGGCAGCCATCCCCGGCTGGGCGTAGAACTTTTCGGCCTCCCAGGGGATAGGCGAGAAAAACGTCATCGCCAGCCAATACTTGAGCTGCGGATATTTGCCAATGACCCTGATTCGAACGGTGTACTTGTCCAGCGCTTCGGCGCCCGCGAATGGATACTTGCGGAAATCGAGCATCGGCAAGTCGCGATCGGTGGGGGGCAGGTCACGCCGAAGTGCCTTGTCGGTCTCGACGATCTTCTCGCCATATTCCTTGAGGCCGACAATGTAGTCGGACATGGTGGAGAACGCCGGCGACTTGATCCGTGGCGTGGCCAGGCGGCGAATGCCGTAGACGTAGTCGTCAGCGGTCAGTTCGCGGGTACCGGTCTGCTTGAAGTCGGTGACCTTGTATTTGTCCGCGACGTCCTCACGCTTCATATTGTGATAGGCGTACTCGCCGTTTGCATTCTTGGCGAAGGCCGGATGCGGCGCGAACATGATGCCGGGCTTGATCTTGATGTCGAGAATGGTCTCGGCGATCAGTTCGCCGGGAGCGTCGTCGGGGAGTTCCTTGCCGTCCTTGTCCAGGTAACGCGGCCGCGCGATGTCCTCGGCCGTCCTGCCGACGAGTTCGTAGGGGCGCTTGAGATAGTGATATCCGTACATCGGCTCGTACACCTGGTACGTGACGGGCGTTTCGTCGTTGGAGTAGGAACTGGTCGGATCGAGGTATTTCGGCGAGCGCTCGCGGAACGGGGCAAAGATCGTGTTGGTCTTCTCCGACCCCAGCGGGTGCGGGTTGTTGGATACCTCGTTGCAGCCGGACAGCGCGAGCGTGAAGGTGACGGGGAGAATGAGCGCAACTGGGCAACAGAGCGCGGCGAACGTTGCGCGGCCCATGCGGGCGGCGATGCTGGATGGGTGCATTGAGGTTCCTCCCTTTGGCGGGGTCATGCTCAAGTTGCGGCGTTCGGTGAACCGCCCAATCGTGTCGGGGGCCGTCCGCGCGCGCAGTTGTACGCGAAGGGCGGCATTGTATATTCAAATTACCGGTTGCCGGCTTAAGCCACCTTAAGTCTCCGGTGAATAGTAAGCCCTGGCCGGTCCGGATGCCTCGTTCCCAGCGCGCGCGGCGGGCGCACCCTTGGAACCCGGTCTCCGCGTCCGGGATTCCTTGTAGAATCTTTGCCGGTCCCCGACACTTCCTTGGCCTCCGCAGGCTGCCCGGGCTCCGCGCATCGATCCTCGGTCCCAACGACACCATTGCCATGAGCAACGACGACCTCGCGTCGCTTACCCTTCGCGACAAAAGGCGCGGAATCGGTCTTCTGGTGCTGTTGCTGCTCCTATCCGTATGGTTTTCCCTGCGTTACCTTCAGCCGGTTCCCCAGCGGCACCTTGTTCTCGCCTCCGGCGCCCCCTACGGCCTGTACCACGCCTATGCGCAGCGCTATATCAAGATCCTGGCCCGCGAAGGTGTACAGGTCGAGGAACGCATGACGGAGGGGGCTGCGGAAAACCTGCGTCTGCTGCGAGACCCGAAGTCCGGTGTTGACGTCGCGTTTGTGCAAGGGGGAGTTGCGGGCGCCGGAAGCGCCGACGGGCCCGAGATGCTGGCCAGCCTCTACTACGAGCCCCTGTGGGTATTTCATCGCGCGGGGGAGCAGGTCGCGCAAATTAACGGGTTGCGCGGCAAGCGCATCGCCGTGGGCGTCGAAGGCAGCGGTACGCGTTCATTTGCCCTTCCGCTGTTGGCGTTCAATGGTGTCGTTCCCGACAATTCCGACCTGGTGCGGTTGGGAGGCGACGCAGCGATGCGTGCGCTGCATGCCGGTGAAGTCGACGCCGTGATGCTTGTGGGCGGTGCGCAGACGCCGATCATCGGCGTGGCGATGCGCGATCCTTCGCTGACGTTGTTGAGCATTGCGCGCGCCGATGCCTATACGCGGCGATTTCCCTACATAACAAAACTCGTGCTCCCGCAAGGAACTCTGGATCTCGCCAATGACATTCCGGCGAACGAAGTGACGCTGATCGGCACGAAGGCAATGCTGGCGGCTCGCCCCGGGATGCATCCCGCGCTGGTCAACTTGCTGTTCGACGCGGCGACCGAGATTCACAGCACCCAAGGTTATTTCGAGGCGGCGGGCGAATTCCCGGGCGTTACGCCTGTGGACTTGCCGGTTTCGGAATCGGCCGAACGGCACAAGCGCTTCGGACCGAGTTTCATTCATCGCCTGTTGCCGTTCTGGGTGGCGACGTTTGTTGAGCGCATGGTCATCCTGTTGTTGCCGCTCCTGGTCATCGTCGTCCCGGCGGTCAATTTCTTCCCGCAGTTCCTCGCCTGGCGCGTGCGTTCGCGCGTCTACCGATGGTACGGGGAACTCGCGTTGCTCGAGCGCGATGTCGCGACGCGCCAGGCGCCGCTGCCGGTGGACAAGTGGCTGCAGGACCTTGACCGCATCGAGCACGCGGTGGGAGGCATCAAGACGCCGACGAGTTTTGCCAGCGAAGCCTACACGCTCCGCGAGCACATCGCGTTGGTCCGCCGGGCGGTCCTTGCCAAGTCTCCGCCGCAGACGGCGGCCCCACTGGGCACAAGCTAGTAAAATGCGCGCTCGCCAACAATCCGCGTCGAATTTTCCTGAATCTGTCGAATTTTCCTGAATCGAGCCCGCCATGAAAAAAGTCTATTCCGATGCCACGTCAGCGTTCCAGGGCCTGCTCCGCGACGGCATGACCGTCGCCGCCGGCGGCTTTGGACTCTGCGGCATTCCCGAGAACCTGATCGGTGCGCTGGTCGCCAGTGGCACCAAGGAACTCACGATTGTCGGCAACAATGCGGGCGTGGACGACTTCGGGATGGGCCTCCTCCTCAAGACGCGGCAGGTGAAGAAGGTCATTGCGAGTTATGTCGGCGAGAACAAGGAATTCGAACGCCAGGTGCTGGCCAACGAGCTCGAGTTGCAGTTGACGCCGCAGGGCACGCTGGCGGAGAAATTGCGCGCGGGCGGGGCCGGCATCCCGGGTTTCTATACGCGAACTGCATTTGGAACGTTGCTGGCCGACGGCAAGGACACTCGCGCGTTCGACGGCAAGGAGTACGTGCTCGAGGAGGGCATCCGCGCCGACGTGGCGATCGTCAAGGCGTGGAAGGGCGACAAGGCGGGCAATCTCGTCTATCGCATGACATCGCGCAACTTCAATCCCATGATCGCCACCTGCGGCAACGTCACGGTGGCGGAGGTCGAGGAACTTGTGGAGGTCGGCGAACTCGATCCTGACAGCATTCACACGCCAGGCATCTACGTCGATCGGATCATCCAGGGCCGCAACTACGAAAAGCGCATCGAGTTTCGTACTGTCTCGGGCGCCGCGGCGTCGAAGAAGGACTCGCCGATTCGCGAACTGATGGCCAAGCGCGCGGCAAAGGAATTGCGCGACGGCTTTTATGTCAATCTGGGCATCGGCATTCCGACGCTGGTCGCCAACTTCATTCCCGATGGCATCAATGTCACGCTGCAATCGGAGAACGGGCTGCTGGGCATTGGACCGTTTCCGACGGAAGACAAGATCGACGCGGACTTGATCAACGCCGGCAAGCAGACGATCACCACGCAACCTGGATCGAGTTTCTTCTCCAGCGCCGATTCCTTTGCAATGATCCGCGGCGGGCACGTCGATCTGTCGATCCTGGGTGCGTTGGAAGTGGCCGAAAATGGCGACCTCGCCAACTGGATGGTGCCAGGCAAGATGGTGAAGGGCCCCGGCGGCGCGATGGACCTGGTGTCGGGCGTGCGGCGCGTGATCGTGCTGATGGAACACACAGCCAAGGACGGCACGTCGAAAATTCTCAAGTCGTGCACGCTTCCCATCACCGGCAAGGGCGTGGTCAGCATGATCATCACGGACCTTTGCGTATTCGATGTCGGGCCAGCGGGTCTGGTGCTCAAGGAGCTCCAGCCAGGGGTGACGCTGGAGGACGTGCGCTCCAAGACCGCATGCGCGTTCACGGTCGCATTGACGGCGTAATACCTGACTAGGGTTGCACCTGCGCGAGCGCGTCCGCGTTCCAGCCGCCGCCCAGCGCCTTGATGAGCCCGACACTGGCGTTCAGCCGGCGCGCGAGAATGGCCAGTCCGGTTCGCTCGCTGCTGAGCGCGTTCGCCTGCAGAACGACCACCGCAAGGTAGCTCACGATCCCCGCCTTGTACTGATTGAGCGCAATCGTTGCCGCCTGTTGCGCGGCCTTGACCGCCTCGTCCTGGAACGCAGCCTCCTGCGCGAGGAGGTCGAGCGCCGCCAGGTTGTCCTCCACGTCCTGGAAGCCGCCAAGCACGGTGGAGCGGTAATTCGCGACGGTCTCGTCGTAGGTGGCAACAGCCTGCGCTTTTTGCGCACTGCGCAGGCCGGCGTCGAAGATGGGTTGCGCCAGTGCCGCGCCGAGCGTCCAGTAGCGGCTGGGCAGTGAGAGCAGGCTTCCGATCACGGAGTTTTGATAGCCGCCGCCGGCCGAGAGCGTCAACGCAGGAAAGAACGCGGCCTGTGCAACGCCGATTTGCGCGTTGGCACTGGCCGCGCGCCGCTCGGCAGCTGCGATGTCGGGACGCCGTTCGAGCAACTCGGAAGGCAGCGCGGGCGGAATACTGGGGAACACCGCGACCAGTACTTTCGGCGCAATCGTCAAGTCGGCGGGCGGCCGGCCCACCAATACCGCGATCGCGTGTTCGAGTTGCGCGCGCGCGAGCGATGCGTCGGCGACCTGCGCCTGCGTCGACTTCAGCTGCGACTCCGCCTGGGCCACGTCTCCGCGCCCTACGATACCGGCTGCGTATTGATTGCGCGTGAGCTGCAGCGAGCGCTCGTAGTTCGTCACCGTGGTGCGCAGGAGTTCGATCTGCGCATCTTCCACCCGCAGCAACAGGTAATCCTGCGCGAGCAGCGCTTGCGCGGAAAGCGTGGCCGCCGCCAGGTCGGCTGTCGAGGCCTGCGCCGTGTCGCTGCTCGCTTCCACGCTGCGACGGATGCCTCCCCACAGGTCAATCTCCCAGCTTGCGGACAATCCAAGGCTGTAGCTGTTGTTCACGCCGGATACCGAATTAGTCGTGCCGCTGGAACCTGTACCGCGGCTGCTGCGCAGCGCCGCACCGTTGCCGTTGACCAGCGGGAACAACGCCGCACGCGCGCCCTGGGTGGCGGCGAGCGCCTCCCGCATGCGAGCCTCCGCCGCCTTGACCGACTGATTGGAAATGTCCACCTGCACGATGAGCGCGTTGAGGTCGGCATCGCCGAAGGCTTCCCACCACTTTCCGCGCGGGGCGTCGTCCGCGGGCTGCGCCGTCTTCCAGCCCGCAGCTTCCTTGAACGCGGCGGGAACGGGGGCCTCGGGCCGGACATAGTCGGGGCCGACCATGCAGCCACCCAGCGTCGCCAGCACCGACGTGGCGGCGATGATCAGCGCGTGCGCCGACGGTCGCCGCGACGCGGTCCGTTTCAATGAATCGATCCGGGTCAAATTCATACTTTCAGGTGGCCGCGTGGACGCCCGGCGCAGCGGGAGCGCGGCGCGACCACACGCGCTGCGCCCATAGCCGGAACCGGTCGAGGTAGAGGTAGACCACCGGAGTGGTATAGAGGGTAAGCACCTGACTCACGATGAGGCCGCCGACAATCGCAATGCCGAGCGGGCGGCGCATCTCGGCTCCGTCGCCCGATCCCAGCGCCAGCGGAAGCGCGCCCAGCATTGCCGCCAGCGTCGTCATCATGATGGGACGAAAACGCAGCATGCATGCCTCGAAGATCGCGTCGCGCGAATCCTTTCCGCCCGAGCGCTCCGCCTCGAGCGCCACGTCGATCATCATGATCGCGTTCTTCTTGACGATCCCGATCAACAGGATGACGCCGATAAACGCGATGATCGAAAAATCGGTCCGGAACAGCATGAGCGCCAGCAATGCGCCGACGCCCGCGGACGGCAGCGTGGAAAGGATCGTCAACGGGTGCACGTAGCTTTCGTACAGCACGCCGAGCACGATATAGACGGTGAGCAGCGCGGCCAGGATCAACCAGGGCTGGCTGGCGAGTGACGCCTGGAATGCGCGCGCGCTGCCCTGGAACGCGCCGCGCACCGTGTTGGGCACGCCGATCCGCGCCATCGTGTCCTCGACGGCGCGCGTGGCCTGCGATAGCGAGATGTTCGGTGCGAGATTGAATGAGATCGTCGATGCGACGAATTGCCCCTGGTGATTGACGCCGAGCGGAGTATTGGTGGGACCAAAGGTGGCAAACGCCGACAGCGGCACCTGGGCGCCGGCCGACGTGCTGACATAGACGGTCCTCAACACCTCGGGCGATTGCCAGTATTCCGGCGCGGCCTCCATCACCACGTGATACTGGTTGAGCTGCGCGTAAATCGTCGAGACCTGCCGCTGGCCGAACAGGTCGTTGAGCGTGGTGTCGATCATCTTCGGCGTCACGCCGAGCCGCGACGCGGTGTCGCGGTCGATGACCAACGATGTCTGCAGTCCCTTGTCCTGGGTGTCGGTGTTGACATCGGCCAGTTCTGGCAGCGCGCTTAGCGCCGCGCGGATCTTAGGTTCCCATGCGCGCAATTCCGCGAGATCGTCTGCCTGCAGCGTGAATTGAAACTGCGCGTTGCTTTGCCGCCCGCCGATCCGGATATCCTGCACCGGCTGCAGGAAGAGGTTGGCACCCGGCTCCTTGGCGAGCTTGCCGCGCAGTCGGGCGACGACCTGATCTGCCGTCTCGCGGCGTTCAGCCAACGGCTTCAGCGCCACGAACATCATGCCGGAATTGCGCTGGGCGCCCCCGGTAAAGCCCACGACGTTCTCGACGGCCGGATCGGCGCCGACGATGGTCATGAAGTCGGCCAGTTTCTGGCGCATCGCCTGGAACGAAATGCTCTGGTCGGCCTGGATGCCGCCCACTAGGCGGCCGGTGTCCTGCTGCGGGAAAAATCCCTTGGGAATGACGATGTAAAGGTAGACGTTGAGGCAGATGGTGGCCAGCAGCACCAGCATCACCCACGGGCCATGTCCCAATACAAAGCCGAGACTGCGGCGATATCCGCCGAGCAATGCGGCAAAACCGCGTTCGCTCCACTGGAACAGGCGGCCCTGATTGCCCTCAGCCCTGGGCCGCAGCAGGCGCGCGCACATCATCGGCGTCGTGGTCAGCGATACGACCAGCGACACCAGGATCGCTACAGACAAGGTGATGGCGAATTCGCGAAACAGGCGACCGACGATGCCGCCCATCAGCAGGATTGGGATGAACACCGCGATCAGTGAAACGCTCATCGCCAGCACGGTGAAGCCCACTTCACTGGCGCCTTGCAAGGCGGCGGCAAACGGCGTCATGCCTTTCTCGATGTGCCGCGACGTGTTCTCGAGAACCACGATGGCATCGTCGACGACGAACCCGGTGGCGATGGTGAGCGCCATCAGCGTGAAATTGTTGACCGAGAAGCCAAACAGGTACATCGCTCCGAACGTGCCGATCAGCGACACGGGCACGGCCACGATGGGAATGAGTGTCGCGCGACCACTGCGCAGGAAGACGAAGACAACCAGGATCACCAGCACGACGGCAATGCCAAGGGCGCGCTCGGTATCGCGCAAAGAGCCCTTGATCGTCGCGGTCCGTTCCATGGCGGGCGTCACCGTGATCGCACCGGGAATGGACGCGCGCAACGACGGCAACAGCTCATTGACCCTTTCGACCGTTTCGATGATGTTGGCATTGGGCTGGCGATTGATGATGACCAGCACCGAGGGCTTGCCGTTGGCCATGCCGGCATTGCGCAGATCCTGGACCGAGTCGACGACCTCCGCGACGTCCGACAATTGCACGGCCGCGCCGTTGCGATAGGAGACGATGAGCGGCAGGTATTCCCTCGCCGTTTTGGCCTGGTCGTTGGCGTAGATCTGCCAGTAGCGGTCGCCTTCCTCGACGATGCCCTTGGGACGATTGGCGTTGGCGGCCGCAAGCGCGGCGCGCACATCCTCCAGCGCCACGCCGTACTTGTTGAGCGACTCGGGATTGAGTTCGACCCGCACCGCGGGCAGCGAACTGCCGCCGACGCTGACCTGTCCGACGCCGGACACCTGCGACAATTTCTGCGCGAGTATTGTCGATGCCGCGTCATACATCTGCCCCTGCGTCATGGTCTCAGACGTGAGCGCCAGGATCATGATCGGCGCGTCGGCGGGATTGACTTTGCGATACGTCGGATTGCTGGGCAGGCCGGTGGGTAGGAGATTGCGCGCGGCATTTATTGCGGCTTGCACGTCGCGCGCCGCCCCGTCGATGTCGCGGCTCAATTCGAATTGCAGCGTGATCCGCGTCGAGCCGAGCGAACTCGACGATGTCATCTCCGTGACGCCGGCGATGCGACCGAGGGAGCGCTCCAGATGGCGTGGCCACCGTCGCAGCCATCGTCTCCGGACTTGCGCCCGGCAGCGACGCCTGCACGGAGATCGTCGGGAAGTCGACCTGGGGCAACGGCGACACCGGCAGCAGGCGGAACGCGATTGCGCCGGCAAGTGCTACGCCCAACGTCAACAGCGTGGTGGCGACAGGACGGTCGATGAATGGCGCGGAAAGATTCATTGTCGCTCGACCGTCGTCAATCACCGGAGGCGCGGGTCGCCTGCGCGCCGGGGTTGCCTTCCACCGCCCGGTCGACCCGCCGGGCGATCCGGTCGAAAGCCAGGTAGATCACGGGCGTGGTGAACAGCGTCAGCGCCTGGGAGAAGATGAGGCCGCCGACCATGGTGATGCCGAGCGGATGTCGCAACTCGGACCCTTCGCCCCAGCCGATCATCAGCGGCAGCGCGCCGAGGATGGCGGCCATCGTGGTCATCATGATCGGGCGGAATCGCAACAGGCATGCCTGGAAGATCGCGTCACGCGGCGCCATGTGCTGCTGCCGCTCCGCGTCGAGCGCGAAGTCGATCATCATGATCGCGTTTTTCTTCACGATGCCGATGAGCAGGATGATGCCGATGATCGCAATGACCGACAGGTCGTTGCCGGAAAGCATCAGCGCCAGCAGCGCGCCGACCCCCGCGGAGGGCAGGGTGGACAGGATCGTGACGGGGTGGATGAAGCTCTCGTAGAGCACCCCCAGCACGATGTACATGGTGATGATCGCGGCGAGGATCAACCACAGTTCGTTGTTGAGCGACGCGCGGAAGGCCAGCGCGGCGCCCTGGAAATTGATCTGCACGCTGGGCGGCAAGCCAAGCGCACTTTTGGTGGCTTCGATGGCCTTGACCGCATCACCGAGCGATGCGCCCGGGGCGAGGTTGAAGGAGATCGTCGCTGCCGGGAACTGACCGATGTGGTTGACCGAAAGCGATGCGGGCCGTTCCACCACCTGCGCGATCGTGGACAGGCGGACCTGCTGGGTCGGCTGTCCCGGCACCGTCGACGGCACGTAGATGTTCTCGAGTGCCGCGATTCCGCGCTGGAATTCAGGCTGCACTTCCAGCACCACGCGATATTGATTCGACTGAGTGAAGATCGTCGACACCAGCCGCTGGCCAAAGGCGTTGTACAACGCATTGTCGATGGCGGCAGGCGTGATGCCGAGGCGACTCGCGGTGGTCCGGTCGAACTCGACGTAGGCCTGCAACCCGGCGTCCTGCAAATCGCTGGCGACATCGGCCAGTTGCGGCACATGCTGCAGCTTTTCGGTCAGCGCGTGCACCCAGGTGCCGAGTTCGGCGGAATCCACCGATTCCACGGTGAACTGATATTGCGTGCGGCTGACGCGGTCCTCGATCGTCAGGTCCTGCACCGGCTGCATGTAGAGCGCAATGCCGTCGACCTTGGCCAGGCTGGGCTGCAGGCGGCGGATGATCTCCGACGCGCTGGCGCCGCGCTCGCTTCGAGGTTTCAGGTTGATGAGCATGCGTCCGCTGTTGAGCGTGGCATTGGTGCCGTCGACGCCGATGAATGACGTGAGGCTGGCGACCGCGGGGTCCTCCAGCACCACCGCGGCCAGCGCCTGCTGCCGTTCCGCCATCGCCGCAAAGGAGATGGTTTGCGGCGCCTCGGAAATGCCCTGGATGGCGCCTGTGTCCTGCACCGGGAAGAAGCCTTTGGGTATGACGATATAGAGCACCACAGTCAGGACCAGCGTGAGCAACGCGACCACCAGGGTGGCGCGCTGACGGTCGAGCACCCAGTTGAGCATCTGCCCATAGCGTCCGATGATGCGATCGAACATGTCGCCGCTCCAGCGATAGAAGCGGCCCTGCTTCTCCGGCGGCGTGTGCCGCAGCAGCTTCGCGCACATCATCGGCGTGAGCGTCAGCGACACCACGGCCGAGATCAGGATCGACACTGCCAGCGTCACCGCGAACTCGCGGAACAGCCGGCCCACGACATCGCCCATGAACAACAGCGGAATAAGGACGGCGATGAGCGAGAACGTCAGCGAGATGATCGTGAACGCGATCTGCTCCGTACCCTTGAGTGCCGCTTCCAGCGGCGAGTCGCCGTCCTCGATGTAGCGCGCGATGTTCTCGATCACCACGATGGCATCGTCGACGACGAAGCCTGTGGCAATGGTCAGCGCCATCAGCGTCAGGTTGTTGATCGAGTACCCGGCGAGATACATGACGCCGAACGTGCCGACCAGCGACAGCGGCACGGCGACGCTCGGGATGATCGTCGCCGGCACATTGCGCAGGAACACGAAGATCACCATCACCACCAGCGCCACCGCCAACAGCAGTTCGAACTGCACGTCGCGCACCGATGCGCGGATGGTCACCGTGCGGTCCGTCAGCAGCACGACGTCCACCGCAGCCGGCAGCGACGCCTTGAGTTGCGGCAGCAGTGCCTTGACGCGATCGACGACCTCGATGACGTTGGTCCCCGGCTGCCGCTGCACATTCAGAATGATCGCCGGCGTCGTATTGGCCCATGCGGCCAGGCGCGAATTCTCCGCGCCGTCGATGGCGTCGGCGATGTCCTGCAACCGGATCGGCGCGCCGTTGCGGTAGGCGATGATCAGCTGCTTGTATTCCTCCGCCGATTTCAGCTGATCGTTGGCGTCGATGGTCGACGCCCGGGAAGGGCCATCGAAGCTGCCCTTGGCCTGGTTGGTGTTCGCGTTGCCGATCGCGGTGCGCACGTCGTCCAGCGACAGGCCGTACGCGGCGAGCGCCTTGGGGTTGACCTGGATGCGCACGGCCGGCCGTTGTCCACCGCTGATGCTGACGAGGCCGACACCGGGCAACTGGGAGATCTTTTGCGCAATCCGCGTATCCGCCAGGTCCTCGAGCTTGGGCAGCGGCAACGTTGCCGAGGTCAGCGCCAGCGTGATGATCGGCGTGTCCGCAGGATTGACCTTGTTGTAGATCGGCGGATTGGGAAGGTCCGCGGGCAGGAAACTGCCGGAGGCATTGATGGCGGCCTGGACTTCCTGCTCGGCCACGTCGAGCGACAACTCGAGGCTGAATTGCAGCGTGATCACCGACGCGCCGCCGGAACTGGTCGACGACATCTGGTTCAACCCGGGCATCTGTCCGAACTGGCGCTCCAGCGGCGCGGTGACCGAAGACGTCATGACATCGGGGCTGGCGCCCGGATAGAGCGTCACCACCTGGATGGTGGGGTAGTCGACCTCGGGCAATGCAGACAACGGAAGCACGCGATAGGCGACCATGCCCGCCAGCAGGATCGCGACCATCAGCAGCGTGGTCGCGACCGGGCGCAGGATGAAAAAGCGGGAGGGATTCATTGGGGCCTGTTCACACTACGTTCGCAAGTGCGAACGGGTGGCCTGGGGCGCCAATCGAGGCGCTTGACGAAGTGCAGACTGGGCGTCTGCACGAGGAATGCAATGAAGAGTGGCGCCCCAGGGCGCCCGTTCCCTTCGGGTTGCTGCCGAAAGGGCCATGCGCATCGTTGCAAAGGCTCGCCGGGCAGGGAGCCCGCCTTCGCCCTCGCGCCTCGCTCATGGCCTTTTCGGCCGTGCAACGCATTTGTGAACATAGTGTGAACGGGCCCTTAGTCACGGCGACCGCGTGCCTGCGTGTTTGCTTGTCAACCGCCGGGCGCGCCGGGGGGCGACGCGGGCGCGGCCCCCGGAGGCGCGGGCTGAGGCGCAGAGCCTCCCCCTGGCGGGCGGCCACCGGGCGGGCGATCCCCGCGGCCGCCTCGGCGCGCATTACCGGGTGCGGGCGTGGCTTGCGCTTCTCGTGTGATCAGTTCGACCTTTGCGCCTTCGCGCAACTTGTCCGCGCCATCGACGACGACCAGATCCCCGGGTGCCACCCCGGTGCTGATCGCGGTGACTTCGCCCTGCACCGGGCCCAACTTCACCGGCGACACGGTGACACTCTTGTCATCCTTGACGATGTAGACGAACGTGCCGGGTGCGCCACGCTGGATGGCCGCGGACGGAATCAGCGTCGCGTCCGGCAGCGTGTTGAGCAGCATGCGCACGTTGACGAACTGGTTCGGGAACAGCGCCAGGTTTTCGTTGGCGAATTCCGCCTTGAGCTTGACCGTTCCCGTTGTCGTGTCGATCTGGTTGTCGACTGTCAGCAGTCGACCGGTCGCGAGTTTCACCTTGCCGTCGCGATCCCATGCCTCCACGGGAATCGCCTCGCCATTGCCCAGCCGCCTGAGCACGCGCGGCACGTTGTCCTCAGGTATCGGAAATACCACGCTGACGGGCTGCAGCTCAGCGATGACGACCAGTCCGCCGGTGTCGGATGCGCGGACCACATTTCCCGGATCCACCTGGCGCAGTCCCACGCGGCCACTGATCGGCGCCGTCACCTTCGCGTAGGTGAGTTGCAGTTTTGCGTTGTCCACAGCGCCCTGGTCCGATTGCAGCGCGCCTTCGTATTGCCGCACCAGCGCGGCCTGCGTATCCACTTGCTGTCGGCCGATCGAGTCCTGCGCGAGCAACGTCTGGTATCTCTCGAGGTCAAGCTGGGCGTTCTTGAGAAGTGCCTGGTCCTTGGCCAGTTGCCCGGCGGCCTGCGTCAATTGCACGGCGAAAGGCCGCGGGTCGATTTCGGCCAGGAGGTCACCTGCCTTCACCAATTGGCCTTCGCGGAACGCGACACGCATCAGTTGACCGTCCACACGCGGCTTGACGGTGACGACGTTGCGCGGCGTTACCGTTCCCAGCGCATTGAGATAGACGTCGATATTCCCTTTCCTGGCCGCTGCCGCAACCACGGGGAGTGCGCGCGCCGAGGCGTCGGGGCGCCCCCCCGACGGGGAATTCCCCGGCGGCGACCCTGGCGTTGCCGATGTGGCGGACGTCGCCGACGTTGAACTCCACCAGTAATAACTTCCGCCCGCGATCGCCAGGATCAACACGACAGCGAATAGCCACCAACGCCCGCCCTGCTGGCGAGGCGTATCCGGATTGGGATCGGGATCGGGAGAAGATCCTGGCGGAAAAGCCGGGGGGGAGGGCGTGCTTGCCGTCATTGCATCTTTCGTTTTGTCGGTTTCTGTAGGGCAATGCCACGGATTTCGTCCGCGATTATCGGTCGAAATCCTCCAGGGTGGTTGCCGCCGCCGACGCAACCGACGGTTGTGCCGCACCCTGTATGCCCTGCCATTATCGACAATAATTCCCGCCGATCGTTGGCGTTCGGGGCAGTTTCAAGTCGTAACGAGATGTTGCGGACCGTGGCGGCGAGCAAGGCGGCTTTCGACAAAATGGGGCACGCCAAGCGCGTGGCATAATGCCCGGCTGTTCCCGGACCTACCGATGCCCAAATTGCTCAATAAACTGCTCAAGTCCCTCGCTGTGGTTGTCGCACTGCCGCTGCTGCTCGCCGGCTGCAAGATCAACTCCATCAATTATTTCCCGCCGACGCCGTCGAACCTTCGTATCGTCAACGTGCTGGCGACGACCACGCCGATCAACGTCACGGCCAATGGCGTGTCGGTCTGGAGCAATCTGGGATTCGAGGCAATGACGGACTACCTCCAATTCGACAACGTGACCACCAACTTCACGGTGAGCCTCGTCGGGTCGAGTACGCCTCTGGTGTCGCAAACCTACAATCCGGCTGGAAATGAACACTACACGCTGGTCGTGTTCGGGACGATTCAGTCGCCGCAGATCGGCGTGATGGCCGACCCGAGTCTGCCGCCGCCCAGCGGCAAATTCGCGCTCAATGTGTTCAATGCCGCCCCGGTCGGCAACGGCTTTGTACTTGGCTTGTCGGCGCTCGATATCTATCTCACCCCTCCGGGCCAGCCGCTGGACAACGTCAATCCGATCTTCACATCCATCAGCTATACCAACACGAATATCTTCGGGCAATTTGAATCCGGCCAGTACCAGCTGCGCATGACAGTGGCCGGCACCAAGACCGTCATCTACGATTCCGGCTCGCTGGCATTCGCCGACCAGACCTCCACCGACGTCATCATCTACAGCCGGGGAAGCCAGGTGCTCGCGAATGTCCTGCTCAATGAAAGCGATGGCGCCGGACAGCAACTCATCGCCAACAGCACTTTGTCGCGTCTCAAGGTAGTGAATGCGGCGTTTCAGAGCGGCCCGGTCAACCAGCTGCTGAACGGCGCGGCGGGTGTGTCCAACCTCGCGCTTGCGACCGCGTCGCCCTACGCAATCATTCCTTCGGGCCCGGCGACGGTCACGTTTGAAGCCACCGCGGCGCCTGGCGCTACCATCGCGTCCCTTGCCAACACATTCGTCCCCGCCACGGACCAGTCCGTATTCGTCGCCGGCTTTGCCGGGATGACCAGCGCGACGGGGCTCCGCGACAACAATTCGGTGCCGCCGAACAATTCCGCGTCGGTTCGCTTTGTCAATGCCTCGCCGGATTCCGCGCCGCTGGACGTCTACGTTAATGACGTGCTTCAGGCGTCGGCCATTGGCACCTATTCGGCCTCCCCCTACGTGGTGCTGGCGTCCGGCACGGTTTTCACGATTGTGTTCAAGGATTCCACTACGCAGGCCGTGGTGTTGACCATTTCGAACGTGGCGTACGCCGGGCAGGGGACGGCCAGCGTGTACGCCATCGGCGCTGCCGGCGCGTTGACCGGATTGAACACCCCGGACACGCCCTGACCCCGCGATTGTGCGGCACAGCATATGGGTCTATAATGTCAGGCCGTTGGTTTTGCACGGAATTCGTCCGAGTGACCATCAATTCAGGAGAAGCACAATGTTGAAGAAACTGACCTCGAAGTGGTTGTTGGCGCTGGGTTGCGTTGCGGTGTTTTCGTCGGCGATGGCTGCCGAGCCGGCACCTTCCGGCACCGTTACGCTGTCCAGCAAGGCGGTAGCGCTGGGCGTCGGCGTGAGCTGGGGCGACGGCGTGCTGACGGTCGCCGGCAAGACGTATCCGTTCTCGGTCGAGGGTCTGAGTGTTGCCGACCTCGGCGTGTCGAACATCACGTCGTCCGGTGAAGTATTCAACCTCAAGAACGTTGCTGATTTCAGCGGCAATTTTGTCGCCGGCGAAGCGGGCATCGCGATCGCTGGTGGCCCGACCGACCAGATCCTGAAGAACCAGAACGGCGTCGTGCTGCGTTTGCATGGCACCCAGTCGGGTGCGCGTCTGACGCTGGCGGCGCAAGGCGTCAAGCTGACGCTTAAGAAGTAATCCTGCTCGGCGGGCGGCGAAACACCGCCCGCCGCAGTGGCGAGGAGAGCTTCACATCCTCGAGGCCGCGGCCAGCATGCGGTCGTCCATCGTGTCATCGCGGCCTCAGAATTTCCTTTCTGAGGCCGTTTTTGCATCTTCGCCCCGGCATTCGGCGACACCTGCGGTACCCGGAGTTCTAGCGCTCGATGTCTCGTAGGAAATCGACCAAGCCGCCAACCGGCGAACCGACGCGGCCACCTGCGGCGGAGCCGAAGGCCGGTTCCGCGTCTGTGCCGAAATCCGCACCGGTGGCGCAAGACGTCGCCGAGGTGGCGACGGAATCCGTTCCTGTTCCCGTTCGCGCGAGCCGCCGCTATTGGCTGGCAGCCGCAATCACGCTGGTAGCGATTGTGGCCGGCGCCGCTGCGCTGTACTTCGGAGGTACCGGCCAGCATTCCCTCGGCGAAACGGCGGTCGCACAGGCGACGCATGTCGGCGGAACGGTATGCGCCGAGTGTCACCTCAAGGCGCAGGCGGCATGGCATGGGTCTGACCACGACCTCGCGATGCAGGTGGCCGATGAACAGACCGTTCTCGGCAATTTCGCCAACGCCAAATTTCTGTATGCGGGAACCACGTCGACCTTCACGCGCCGCGACGGCAAGTTCTTCGTGAACACTGACGGGCCCGACGGAAAATTGCACGACTACGAAATCAAGTACACGTTTGGCGTCCATCCGCTGCAGCAGTATCTCGTCGAATTTCCAGGCGGGCGCAAACAGGCGCTGTCCATTGCCTGGGATTCACGAGCGAAGGCGCAGGGCGGCCAGCGCTGGTTTCACCTTTACCCGGGCCAGAACATCAAGTCTGGCGATTGGCTGCACTGGACGGCCGGCGGCCAGAACTGGAATTTCACTTGCGCGGAGTGTCACTCGACCAACTTGCGCAAGAATTTCGACGCGCAGGCCGGTACCTTCAATACGACATGGTCGGAACTCAACGTCTCGTGCGAGGCCTGCCATGGGCCGGGGTCGAATCACGTCACGTGGGCGAAGAAAGGCCCGGATTGGCACGCCTTTGACGCGGACAAGGGGCTGGCGCTGGCGCTCGATGAACGGCGCGGCGTGACATGGATGCCGGTGGCGGCAACGGGCAACGCCAAGCGAAGCGTGCCGCGACAGACGTCGCGCGAAATTGACATGTGCGCGCGCTGCCACGGGCGATCGTCGCGAACCTCGGACGATTACGTGCATGGCAAGTCGCCGCTCGACACCCATCGCCTGGCGATGCTCGACGACAACCTGTATTGGAATGACGGCCAGATGCGTGACGAAGTCTACAACTGGGGGTCGTTCGTGCAGAGCAGGATGCATGCGAATGGCGTCACCTGCTCGGACTGCCACGAGCCGCATTCGCTCAAATTGCGTGAACCGGGCAATGCGGTGTGCGCGCAATGTCATCAGGCGGCCCGGTTCGACACGACGGCGCACACGCATCACGCGCAGGGAACGCCGGGCGCCGCCTGCGCCGCGTGCCACATGCCGACGACAACCTACATGGTGATCGATCCGCGCCACGACCATTCGCTGCGCATTCCCCGGCCGGACGTTTCCGCGAAGCTCGGCGTGCCGAATGCGTGCAACAACTGCCATACCAGGCAAACGCCGCAATGGGCGGCTGCCGCCATTGCGGGGTGGACCGGCAAACCGCCGGCGGGATTCCAGAACTTCGCGGACGCGCTGCATGCGGGCTCGGTGGGGGGGCCGGGCGCGCGCGGTGCGCTGCTTACCGTCATCGACGACAAGCAGCAGCCGGCCATTGCCCGTGCGAGCGCCATCAACCGGCTGGGGCATTTGCTTACGCCGGCGACAACCGACGCTGTGACACGCGCGCTTAACGACCCGGAGGCGGTGGTGCGACTGGCGTCGGTCGAGGCGCTCGGCGGAACGGAGACTGCGACCCGACAGCGGTATCTGGCCCGGATGCTCGAGGATCCTGTGCGCGCCGTCAGGATCGAAGCCGCGCGCGCGCTTGCGGGCGCGCCCGAGCAGGGCCTGTCGCCCAGCCAGCGAACCGCATTCGACAAGGCCATTGCCGAATATGTCGCTGCGCAAGTCTACAATGCCGACCGGCCGGAAGGGCGTCTCAACCTCGGTAACCTTTACGTCCAGCGCAGGGACGTCGGCGCGGCAATCGCCGAATACCGAAAGGCGATCGAAATCGACCCGTCGTTTGTCGCGGCTTACGTGAACTTGGCTGATCTGTATCGCGTCGGGGGCACGGAAGGCGAAGCCGAGAAGGTGTTGCGCGAAGGCATTGCGCACAATGCGAAGGATGCGGCGCTCCACCACACACTGGGGCTGGTGCTGACGCGCCAGAAACGAAGCGCCGAAGCATTGCGGGAATTCCGGACTGCCGCAACGCTCGCGCCGGGCAGTGGGCGCTATGCCTACGTCTACGGGGTCGCGTTGAACTCCGGGGGACAAACAGCCCAAGCCATCGACGTGCTGAAGACGTCATTGACGCGCCAACCGTACGATCGCGACATCCTGTCGGGTCTCGCGTATTTCAACGCGCAAGCGGGCAGGCGCGACGTGGCGCTCGGGTACGTAAAGCAATTGCGCGAACTCGACCCCGAAAATTCGGAGTACGTGCAGTTGGCGAAACAGATCGAAAGTGCGCCCGCCCGACGCTGAAGGCCGTAGGGCGCACTCTCGCGCGACGTGTCGCTAGCGCCGGCCGCCGCCGCGGAATCCCCCGCCGCCGAAGCCGCCGCCACCACCAAAGCGGTCGCCGCCGAAACCTCCGCCGCCACCAAAGCGGTCGCCCCCGCCCCAACCGCCGCCACCGCCGCCGGAGAAACCTCCGAAGCGGTCGTCGCCGGTGCTGCGGGCCTGCGATTCCCGGTCGGCCCAGGAATTGTCTCCGCCCGCGCTGTTCCAGCCGCTGGAGCTATGCTGCTGCCAGCCGTCGCCGGTATTCTTGTAGACGTTGCCGTTGACGTCGGCGTAGTGGTTGCCGTTGGCGCTGGCGGTACCCCACGTGTTGGTCTTTCCGGTGTTGGCGTTGGTCGTCGTGCCGCCGCCGACATGGGCGTCGCCGTTCGGGCCCGCGGTCGACGCGCCTGCTCGATTGTAGGTGCTCCCGCCTGCGCCGGTGGCCGACGTCGCATTTGCGGTGGAACGCTGCCCCGAGTACTCGTTGGTATTGACGGCGTGCCCGGTGGTGGCCGAGCCTCCGGCGGCCCCGTTCGCCGTGCGATCGTAGCCTCGCGTGTAATTGCCGGTGTTCGCGTTGTACTGCTTGCCGGCGTTGTAGCTGCCCGACGTGCCGGTGCGGTTGTTGTAATAATTGCCGCTTGCCGTGGTGCCGGCGACGCCGCCGCCTGCATACCAGGAGCGCGTGCCGGAGTACGTGGTGTTGCCCCAGTGCCCATAGACATTGGCCGTGGCCGAAGCACAGCAGGGATAACCGCCCCAGTATCCAGGGTGGTAGTAGGCGCCGCCCCAGTAAGGTTCCGTCCACGCCGCGGTGGCCAGGCCGAGCGCAAAACCATAGGTAAAGCCGACGTAGGGGTTGTACACCGGCATCGCGGCGATGCCATACGTATAGGGCGGTGCGTACCACACGCTCCCCACCCACGGAGAGTAGGCATACCCGGTGCCATAAACGACGGTTCCGTACGGCGAGACGACGGTGCCGAGATAGCCCGGCGTGTAGCCGACGTAGACGACCGTTGGCGTTGCCTCGTAGATGCGCACGTACGTCACGTAGTAGATCGGCGACGTCGGCGGAATCGTATAGATGGCCGTCGGAACTGACGTTGCCACCGACCAGGGACCCGTCAGTTGCGTCGCGGTGAACCAGACCCCGGCGGTTACCGCGTAGTAGGCGTTCGGCGCCGCCTGGATGATCGGCACCGACGAATTGCTGATGTACGACAACGCAGTGCCCTGGATTGGCGAATATTTCGGTGGACCGTCCAGATTCGGCGTGAACGCCGGCCCGTTCTTGAGCGGCACCGTCGCGGTTTGCGGTATCGAATTCTCGATGACCGCGGCCTGCGCCTCCGGCGTGCCGGCAACGGTCGGCAGCACCGCAGCGGCAAGGGAAGACTTGGGAATCCTCGCAAACCCGGCGGGGAGTGCATTGCCTGGAACAAATGTCCAGGGGCCGGTCATCGCCGCAGAGGTAAACCAGCGGCCGGCGAGCAGCGCGTAGTAGCTGTTGTTGGAGGTGTCGATCAGCACGTCGGACGTGGTATTCGACGCCCACAGCAGCTGCGTTCCGACGATGGGGACGAAATCCGGCTGCCCCTTGAACACGATGAGTTCGGTGGGCACCTGGCTGGTGAAAATCGTGGGCACGCCATTGGCGAGCGTGGGCTTGGGGTTGACCTTGGGGCCGCCGTCGAGCAGGTCGACAGTGCCGGACTTGGACAGCGCCGCCGCGATGTCATTGGCGGCTTTCCTCTTAAAGGGGCCGAGCGATGCTTGAGTCCACGGCCCGGCCAGCGTCGATGCGGTCAGCCATCCGTCGTATACGTGGATGTAGAAGTCGTCGCCCATCCCCCCTTTCAGAATCAACGCCCGCGTATTGAGTACGCGCTGCACATCCTTGTGGCCCGGAACCGAGGTCATCACGGGTGCGCCGTCAATCGGCACCAGAATGGCGGGAGAGTTGCTAACCAGCACGCGCGGCGGGGAATTGTCGACCGCGACCGTCGCCGGCTTGACACCGGCGAGCGCGAGCGAGGCTTC
Organism: uncultured beta proteobacterium; assembly: GCA_963755545.1. Taxonomy (GTDB): domain Bacteria; phylum Pseudomonadota; class Gammaproteobacteria; order Burkholderiales; family Casimicrobiaceae; genus VBCG01. The sequence continues at coordinate 40,832 of CAVWKH010000006.1, forward strand.
AAGACGATCCAGCGACATGCTGCGCACGCTCGCGGCGAATTGTGTCTGAAGCTCCGCTGCGTAGCCCGCGCCGCGATTGGGAAGTGTCGGAAAGTCGCTCTTGGTGATCTTGAGGTTCTCGAACACCACGGTGCGCATCACCTTGTCGACCTGCGTGCGCGCCGTCGCGACAACCACGCCGAAAGTTTCCTCTTTGGCCCCGGACGGCTTGATCGCGAGGGCGCTGCGAAACTCGAGCTGGTTGTCCACCCATGAGTTGACTTGGGGCTGATAGACGAGGACCGCCGCATTGGACAGGCTCACGTCGCGCGGCCAGGGATCGGGCGGCAGCTGCGATACCGCCGGATTAGGGGCGGGCGCCTGGCCATGGGCGACCAGAGACACGCAGGTCAATGCGAACGACAGAATTATCAGGCGGAGGGGCGGGGCGATTGTCATGACGATCGAGACTTTCCAGTGGACACAACGGCAATCAGGATGGGTGCACGGTCACTTGGTAGCGTGATTCGGGGCAGAACAGCAAGCACGTCCGCGGTATGCAGAAATGCCGCGCTGCGTCAGCGAATTTCAGTGCGGCCGCCGGCGGCAAAGCAACCCGATCCGTCTTCGGGACAAATGACGAGATAGGTCGCGCGTTGTCCGCAACCGGAAACGCCGACCGTGTATTCCGCTCGCACTGTGCCGCCAAAGCGTGGATTCATGATGATGGGCGCAACTTCCTGGCGCGAGAGCACCTGTCCGCTTGCCGCGGGACAATTCATCTCGAACTGGCCGCGTCGTGTGGCCACCGATACGGCCTGTGGCTGCAGGCCGTCCATGATCTGCGCTGAGGTCTGGCATCCAAGCGCGATCGCGGCTGCGAGCACGGCGAGGAGTGTAGTGCGGATGGACATGTGTTCTCCTGTGTCTTGGACGTTTGGTCGCAGCGGCGGAACCGTGCAGCGCTGCGCAAAGCCGCGGAATCGGGCACCACCGGTACGGGCGCGAACAAGATTCTAACTCTGCACGCGCAATTTTGCAGCCCGGAATTTGTTCGCCGAGACAATGCCAATCATCGCGCGAGCGGTGCCCTCGGCACGTCGCAACACCAGCCTTTCTGCGGGAGGTATAGTCGGCGCGGTTGGCCGTGCCTGGGTCTCGTCCCCGCGACGCAGAGGTGGCCATTGGCGGAGGAGGCATTCATGCTGGGCCTGATGCAGGATCGACCGCTGCTCATTTCTTCGTTGATCGAGCACGCCAACACATTTCACCCGAACGCGCAGATCGTGTCGCGTACGGTGGAAGGCCCGATTCATCGCTGCACGTACAGCGACATCCGCCGTCGCGCCAAGCAGGTGGCCACGGCGCTGATCTCCCTGGGTGTCGAACCGGGGGACCGCGTGGCCACGTTGGCTTGGAATGGTTACCGGCATCTGGAACTGTACTACGGTGTGTCCGGCATGGGGGCGGTGCTGCACACGATCAATCCCCGTTTGTTTCCCGAGCAGATCACCTACATCACCAACCATGCCGAAGACCGATACCTTTTCTTCGACCTGACCTTTGCACCATTGATCGAGAAGCTGGCGCCGCTGATGACGTCGGTGAAGGGCTTCGTCGCCATGACCGATCGCGCGCACATGCCCACGCTTCGCGTCTCCAACCTGATTTGCTATGAGGAATTGGTTGGCGGACAGGACAGCGAATACGAGTGGCCGGACTTCGACGAAAACACGGCGTCTTCGCTGTGCTACACCTCCGGTACCACCGGCAATCCCAAAGGCGTGCTCTTCTCGCATCGGTCCACGGTGTTGCATTCCTACGGCGCCTGTGTGGCGGACAGCCTGGGCATCGCCGCCTCGGAGACGCTGCTTCTGGTGGTGCCGATGTTTCACGTCAATGCATGGGGAATGCCTTACGCGGGGGCGATGTCCGGCGCGAAACTCGTGCTGCCGGGGCCGGGATTGGATGGTCGCAACGTATACGCGCTGCTGCGCGACGAGCAGGTGACGATGGCGCTGGGCGTGCCCACCGTCTGGCTCATGCTGCTCCAGCATGTCGAAGCGGAAGGCCTCGAGCCGAAGCAGGATTTGGCGATGCGCCGCGTCGTGATCGGAGGCTCTGCGGCGCCGCGTGCAATGAGCGAGAAATTCGAGACCCGGTTCGGCGCATTTGTCGTGCATGCATGGGGCATGACGGAAATGTCGCCCCTTGGCACCGTCTGCAACCTGCTTGCAAAGCATCAAGGTTGCCCGCTGGAGCAACGCCTCGACGTGCAAGCACGCCAGGGACGCCCCATCTTTGGTGTCGAAATGCGGATCACCGACGACGACGGACGCGTGTTGCCCCATGACGGCAAGGCTTACGGGCACCTCATGGTACGTGGCCCGTGGGTTACCAAGGGTTACTTCAAGGGCGACGGCGGCGTGATACTCGATGCGAACGGTTTTTTCGACACGGGCGACATTGCGACGATCGACACCGACGGCTACATGCAGATCACGGATCGATCCAAGGATGTCATCAAGTCGGGTGGGGAATGGATCTCGTCGATCGAGCTCGAAAATGCGGCAATGGGGCATCCCGCGATCGCCGAGGCCGCGGTCATCGGCGTCGCTCATCCGAAGTGGCAGGAGCGGCCGTTGCTGGTGGTGGTGAGGAAGGCCGGCCAGGAAGTCTCGCGGGAAGACGTGCTGGCCTATCTCGAAGCCAGGGTCGCAAAATGGTGGTTGCCGGACGACGTCGCGTTTGTCGCCGAATTGCCTCACACCGCCACCGGCAAGCTACTGAAAATGAAGTTGCGCGAAATGTTCCGCGAGTACCGCCTGCCTGCGACGTGAAGCGGCCTCCAAAGGTGACGGTCGTGGCATCGGTGGTGGATAATGCAGCACAAGCTTCCGGCGCGCAGTGCGCTGCGTCCGGGGCAATCAACAACGAAACGAGGGGAAAATCATGGCAGATGCAGCAAAGCCGGACCTGCACAAGACGGGCGGGTGGGTCATCGTATGGGGTGTGTGCCTGATCGTTGCGGGAATCGTTGCCATTGTCGAGCCCGCCGTCGCCGCCATAGCCACCGCGCTGCTGCTGGCGTGGCTATTCGTGTTCGCCGGCGTAGTGGAGCTGGTCTACGCCTTTCAGCAACGTGCGCACGATGGCCTGGCATGGAAGGTCATCTCCGGGCTTGCGCTGCTGGCACTCGGCATCTACATGCTCGTGTTCCCGATCGCATCGCTGGCCACGCTGACGCTGCTGATCGGCGCATTTCTCGCGGCCAGCGGGGTCAGCAGCGCGCTGCTTGCGTTCAAGCTGCGGCCGAAGGCCGGCTGGGGATGGGTGCTGTTCGACGGAATACTTTCCCTCGTGATCGCCATCATGATCATGTCGGGCTGGCCGCAGAATTCGATTGACTTTGTCGGCATCCTCGTCGGGTTCTGCCTCATCTCCGGCGGAATCTGGCGGATCATGCTCGGCCGCGCGCTACGGTCGACGTAGGGCGGGATCACCGCGACCGCGGCCGCCTTTCTCAAGGCGGTCGCGCGGTGGTTTGTGCGGCGATTCGGTGCGTGGGTGTTCAGGCGTCGTACTTGAACGACAGGGATACGCGCGCCCGATACGCCACTACCTTGCCGCCTTCGACTTTCATGTCGAGCTTGCTGACTTCCGCGACGCGCAGATCGCGCAGCGACTTGGCGGCGGTCTCGACTGCATTCTTGGCAGCTGCTTCCCATGAGTCTTTGCTGGTACCGATGATTTCGGTGACGCGATAGACGCCGGATTGACTCGGTTTCTTGGCCATGAGGTTTTCTCCTGAGGGTGTAGAGGCGAATGTTCGTGTTTTATGCCTCGGGATCCCATCATAGAGGAATATGCGCCGGGTTCAAATTCCCGGATCCGCCAGGCCAGGCGTTCGAGGTCCCGCTTCAAATCCCTCGCTTCAAGGCTCCCGCTTCAAATCTCTTTCCCCTTGCGCCCGCAGTCCATCCAGTGATGCTCCCATCGTCAGTGCCTGCGGGTCGATCTTCACATGAATGAGTGAAGGCCCCGCCGCCGCCAATGCCCGCGTAAACGCGGGCGCGAATTGCGCCGTTTGCGTCACCGTTTCGCCGGACGCGCCATAGGCGCGCGCGAGCGCCGCAAAATCGGGATTGCGAAGGTCGGTCCCCGAGACGCGCGCCGGGTACGTCTTCTCCTGGTGCATGCGTATCGTTCCGTACATGCCATTGTCGATTACGACGAAAATCACGGCGAGGTTGTACTGAACCGCCGTGGCGAGTTCCTGGCCGTTCATCAGGAAACAGCCATCTCCGTTCCAGGAGACCACGACGCGTCCAGGATGGACCACTTTGGCCGCGATGGCCGCTGGAACGCCATAGCCCATGGCGCCTGAATAGGGCGCCAGCTGCGTGCGATAGTTGCGGAAGCGATACAGCCGGTGGATCCACGTGGAATAGTTGCCCGCGCCGTTGGTGATGATGGCGTCCTCCGGTAAATTCGCGTCGAGCCATTGCACGATGTGCCACATGTCGACGGCGCCGGGAACCGGTCGTGGCGCCTGCCAGTCCTCGTACTCCGTACGCGCTATTTTCGTTGCCGCCACACGGGTCGCCGCGTTTGGCATCGCCAGCGATGCAAGCGCGTCGACAAAGGCACCCGGCGTGGCGGCGATGGCGAGCGCGGGCTGATAGACGCGTCCCAGTTCGTCGGCGCCTGGGTGCACGTGGATCAGCGATTGCGACGGCGTCGGCGCCGCGACAAGCGTGTAGCCCGACGTGGTCATCTCGCCGAGGCGCTCGCCGATCACGAGCAGCACATCGGCGTCGCGCACGCGCGCTGCGAGCTTCGGGTTGATGCCGATGCCGACATCTCCCACGTAGTTCGGGTGGCGATTGTCGAAGAGATGCTGATGCCGGAACGCGCAAGCGACGGGAAGCCCCGAAGTCTCGGCGAAGCGGCGCAGGCTGGCGCACGCATCCTGATCCCAGCGGCTGCCCCCGACAATCACCAGCGGGCGCGCAGCGCGCACCAGCAATGCGTGCGCGGCGCTGACCTGGCTGCGGTCAGGCGCCGCGGGGACTGCGTCGACTCGCGCTACGTCCGTGCAGTCCGCTCGCGAGGTAAGCATGTCCTCGGGCAGCGCCAGAACGACGGGTCCCGGCCGGCCCGACATCGCAATCCGATAGGCGTGGGCGAGGTATTCAGGAATGCGCTCGGCGCGGTCGATCTGCGCCGCCCACTTGGCCACGCTACCGTACATCCTGCGATAGTCGATTTCCTGGAATGCTTCGCGATCCACCATGTCGCTGCCGACTTGACCGACGAACACGATCATCGGCGTGGAATCCTGCGCCGCGGTATGGATACCGATGGCGGCGTTGGTCGCGCCCGGTCCTCGCGTCACGAATGCAAGTCCCGGACGTCCGGTGAGTTTGCCATGGGCCTCTGCCATGTACGAGGCGCCTCCCTCCTGCCTGCAGACGATGAAGCGGAAGCGGTCGCGCACGCCATAGATGGCGTCAAGCACGGCAAGGTAGCTTTCGCCGGGTACGCCGAACGCGAGGTCGGCGCCTTGCGCCAGAAGGCCGGCGACCAGAATTTCGCCGCCTGTACGAAGAGTCATGGCAGATAGGGGCAGAACCTGGGCGTCGCCGGGGTCCGTGCGTTGGTTGGTTTCATGCGATTCTACGCGACGCAACGCGGTGGCTCTCCTATAATCGCCGGCAACCCGCTCGCCCCCAATCGCATGCCTACCTACGACACCATCCACGACGCGTCGCTTTTTGCCGCGGTCGGATTGCTGCTGGCCATTATCACGATGCGGCGCGCCCGCGCCTTCCGCAAGGGCATGGTGACGATGGTCATCCTGATGGCCTTGAGCGTGCTTGGGCTGACGATGCTGTCCTGGTACGGGAACTCGATCGAGGCCCGGATGCTGGTGATGGTGCTGCGCGAGCTCGCGTTGCTCGTGCTCGCCTTCGCGCTCATTCGCATCTGCGTCATATTCCTGTTCGAGGTCATCCTTTTCCAGCTCGCCGTGCCGCGCATGATGGCGGACGTCCTGCTCGTCGTCACCCTTGTCATCTATGTGATCTACCGGCTGAACGAGGTCGGCGTCAATCTCGCGAGCCTCATCACGACATCGGCGGTCCTCACCGGCGTCATCGCGTTTTCGATGCAGGAAATGCTGGGCAATCTCTGGGGCGGCATCGCTCTGCAGGCCGACAACACGTGCCGGATCGGCGACTGGATTCGCGTCGATGGCGTCGTGGGCCAGATCATCGGCATCCGCTGGCGCTGCTTGGCCATCGCCACCAACGATGGCGAAACCGTCATGCTGCCCAATGCCCAGCTGGTCAAGGGCAGGGTGACGGTATTGGCGCGGCGCGGCGACATGAAAGTTCCATGGCGGCGTCCTGTCGAGTTCCACGTTGACTATGAAGTGCCGCCATCGCGAGTCATTGCGGTGGTGGAGGCCGCGCTCGCCCGCGCGGAGATTCCCAATGTCGCCACCGAGCCGCGAGCCGTGTGCACGTGCAAGGCGTTCGACGACAACTCCATCGACTACGCCGTATTGTATTGGCTGACCGACCCGGTCAAGGACCAGGTGACGGATTCGCAGGTTCGGGCGCACGTGTATGCCACGCTGTCCCGGCACCATATGGCGATGCCGCTGCCGCAGCGCGTGCTTATCACGCCAGACGCACTGATTACGCACAAGGAGTCGGCGAGCGCAAAACGATTGGCGAGCCGGCTGGACGTGCTGTCCCGCCTGAGCCTGTTCGCGGCGCTGACGGAGGGCGAGCGCCGTGCGCTTGCCGCAGAACTGACCGACCTGCCATACCTGGCAGGAGATGTCATTTCGCGCGAGGGCGATGTCTCGGATTCGCTCTTCATCCTCGCCTCCGGGACGGTGGAAATTCTCCGCGAGTCCGCAGAGGGCGGGGGAGAGCGCACGCATCTCGCGGAATCGACGGCGCCCAATCACTTTGGTGAACTGGGTCTGTTGACCGGGCAGGCGCGCTCGGCAACAGCCATCGCGCGTGACGATGTGCTCTGCTATCGGCTGGAGAAGCGCGGATTCGACGCCATCCTCAAGGCTCGGCCGGAAATTGCCGAGCCGCTGTCGCAGGTGCTGGCGGCGCGGGCAGCCGCCAACGATGCGACGCTGCAGGCGCTCGATGAAGCGTCGCGGCGCAAGCGCAACTCGGGGACGGCCGGCGAGCTGCTGAGGAAGATTCGCCTGTTCTTCGACCTCGAGAAATAGCGCGACGCCACGATTGGGCCCGTTCAGCGGCCGTTGACGATGTCCTCGCGCTTGACGGCGAATACGCAGTCCTCGGAGCCTGCCGTCGCCATCCATACAAAGGGAAGGCGGGGAAACGCCGCTTCGGCCGCGGCACGGTTATGTCCCAGTTCGACCACCAGCGTCCCGCCGCTGTTCAGGAATCGAGGCGCCTCCTTGATGATCGTGCGCACGGCGTCAAGGCCGTCGTCGCCCCCCGCCAGCGCCAGTTTGGGTTCATGACGGTATTCGTCCGGCAATGCCTCCATCGCCATGGCCGTCACGTAGGGCGGATTGCTGATGATGAGGTCGTACGATTTTTCCGGCAGGTTGGCGAAAAGATCGGAGCGAATGAGATTGATGCGGTCCGCCAGCGCGTAGTCGCTGACGTTGCGCTGCGCAACCGCCAGCGCAGCGGACGAGATGTCCACCGCATCGACGTCCGCCTGGGGGTACGCGTGCGCCAGCAGGATCGCAAGGCAGCCCGAACCCGTGCACATGTCGAGCGCGGTCTGCACCCTTTCGGCGGGACCGACATGCATTTCCAGGCCGCCAGGCATCAATTCGGCGATGAACGAGCGCGGAATCAGCACTCTCTCGTCCACATAGAAACGAAAATCACCAAGCCACGCCTCGTGCGTGAGGTAAGCGGCGGGAACGCGTTCGTCGATCCTGCGCGTGAAAAGCTGGCCGAGTGTTGCGCGTTCAGACTGCGTGAGCTTGGCGTCGAGGAAAGGCTCGAGCCGGTCGAGAGGCAGGTGAAGCGCGTGCAGAAGCAGGTAGGCTGCCTCGTCGTAGGCTTCGTCGCTGCCATGGCCGAAATGGAGCTTCGCTTCGCCGAAACGCGACACCGCCCAGCGCAACCAGTCGCGCAGTGTTTCCAGTTCGCCCGAGGGGACCGAACTCACGGCAGCAATCGGGCCAGGATGCCACGATAGATCGCCGACAACGGTTCGAGGTCCGCGACCAGCACGCGCTCATTCAGCTTGTGAATGGTTGCGTTCACGGGTCCCAATTCGATCACTTCGTTGCAAATGTCCGCGATGAACCGGCCGTCCGACGTGCCGCCCGTGCAGGAAAGCTGCGGCGAGCGTCCCGTAACCTCATGGATCGCCGCCGCGGCAACGTCAGCGAGCTTTCCACGCGGCGTGAGAAACGGCTTGCCCCAGCCGGTCCATGCCAGCGTGTAGTCCAGTCCATGTCGGCGCAGCACGGTCTCGAAGCGCTCCTGCAGAGATTCGCGCGTGGAGTCCGTCGAATGCCGGAAATTGAACTGGACGTCGAGCTTTCCAGGAATGACGTTATTCGCGCCGGTGCCGGCATGGATGTTGGAACATTGCCAGGTGGTGGGCGGAAAGTATTCGTTACCCGCGTCCCACTGCACGGCCGCCAGTTCCGCGAGCACCGGCGCCGCGAGATGAATCGGGTTGCGCGCGAGGTGCGGGTAGGCGATATGCCCCTGCACGCCGTTCACCGTCAGCGTGCCGGACAGTGTCCCGCGCCGGCCGTTCTTGATCATGTCGCCAAGATGGTCGACAGCGGAGGGTTCGCCGACCACACAGTAATCGATCGTTTCGCCCGACGCCGCCATGCGCTCCACCACGCGCGCCGTGCCGTCGACCGAGGGACCTTCCTCGTCGGAAGTGATGAGCAGCGCGATGGAACCCTGTGCGTCGGGTCGCTCCGCCAGAAAGCCTTCGATCGCGGTGATGAATGCCGCGATGGATCCCTTCATGTCGGCGGCGCCGCGCCCATACAGGTAGCCGTCGCGAAGTGTCGGCGCAAAGGGATCGGATTGCCACTCGGCGACAGGTCCCGTAGGAACCACGTCGGTGTGGCCCGCGAAGCACACCAGCGGGCGCGCCGTGCCTCGCCGCGCCCACAAATTGGTGACGCCGTTCACGACCAGCGTCTCGCATTGGAAGCCGAGAGGCCGAAGGCGCTCGATGAGTATTGCCTGGCAGCCGGCGTCGTCGGGCGTTATCGAGCGCAGCGCGATGAGTTCGCGGGCAAGCGAGAGCGTCGGCTGGGCGGCGGTATCCACGCCGGGAATGTTAACAAATGCGCGCGTACTAGTGCGCCTGGTCGAGCAATTCCGTGTTGATCGTCATCGTCGCGAAATCCGCGCCAACGCGCCGCTGCTCCGTCTTCGGGTCGGCTTCCATCGCATCGACGCGCGATGACGGGCTGTTCTGGTTGATCTGCCAGGCCAGGTTGGTGGGCGAATCGGAGCCGCTCATTGCCTCGTCGTAGGTGATGACGCCGTCGAGGTACAGTCGGCACAGCGCCTGCTCGAATGTCTGGGATCCCGGGTAGAGCGATTGCTCCATCGCTTCCTTGATCTGCGCAAATTCGCCGTTCTTGATCAGGTCGGCGATCAGCGACGTGTTGAGCAGGATTTCCACTGCCGGCTGCTGCTCTCCGTCGCGGTTGCGCACCAAACGCTGCGAGACGATCGCGCGCAGTCCGATCGACAGGTCGGAGAGCACCGCCGCTCGCGCATCATGCGGGAACAGGTTGATGATCCGGGACAGCGCGTGGTAGCTGTTGTTGGCGTGAATCGTGGAGAGGCAAAGGTGGCCGGTGAGCGTATGCAACAGCGCCTGCTGCATCGTTTCCTTGTCGCGGATCTCCCCGATCATGATGAGGTCGGGCGCCTCGCGCAGCGCGTTCTGCAACGCCTGCATGTAGTTCACCGTGTCGACGCCGATTTCGCGCTGGTTGATCACGCTTTGCTTGTGCTCGAACAGGTATTCGATCGGGTCTTCGACCGTGAGGATGTGTCCGGAGCGATTGGCGTTGCGGTAGTCGATCATCGCGGCCAGCGTCGTCGACTTGCCGGAACCGGTCGCGCCGGCCACCAGCACCAGTCCCCGCTTTTCCATGATCAGGTTGAGCAGAACGGGCGGCAGCTTGAGCAGTTCGTACGGCGGCACGTTGCTGCGCACGTAACGGATGACGAGCGAGATGGTCCCGCGCTGCCTGAAGATGTTGACCCGGAAATTGCCGACGCTGCGGTCGAGGTGGGACAGGTTCATCTCCAGTTCATTCTCGAACTCGCGCGCCTGCTCCTTGGTCATCAGCTCGTAGGCGATGCGGCGGACGGTCTCGATGTCCATCGGCTGCGTGGACACCGGCGCGACGATGCCGTTGACCTTCATGTTGATCGGCGCGCCGCAGGAAATGAACAGGTCGGATGCCTGTTTTTCGGCCATCAGCTTGAACAGTCGGTCGAGATACATGGACGGGAGCCTCGAAAGCTACAATGGGGGCCATCGCGCGCCGGCGGGCGGCGATTGCTATGATAATGTCATGATTTGACGCTGGTTTCCAGCGCTTGCCAACCTCGCCTCAAGACGCCCTTCGCAACGTGATCGTTTCACGGCACCCGCAGTACGGCCCGCCGTACTGTGTTTAGCCGTTGGATTCAACAGGTTAAGCAATTTCCATGCTCGCAATAATCGGTGGCACGGGCCTCACCAGCCTCTCGACGCTCCAGGTGGCGCACCGGGAAATCGTCCGCACACCGTACGGAGATCCCTCGTCGCCGCTGCTGTTTGGACAGATTGCCGGCCGTGACGCCGTGTTTCTGGCCCGGCACGGGTACGGCCATACGATCCCTCCCCACCGGGTCAACTACCGGGCGAATATGTCAGCCCTGCAGCAGCGCGGCGCGAGCGCTGTTCTGGCCGTTGCATCGGTCGGCGGCATCGCCGCCCACCAGCCGGGCGACCTGGTGCTGCCGCACTCGCTCATCGATTACACCTCCGGAAGGTCCTCGACCTATTTCGACGGCGGCGACCGGATGGTCGTGCACGTCGACTTCACGCATCCCTATGCGCCGGCGTTGCGGGAGACCTGCGTGGCCGCTGCACTTGCGGCGGGTATTGCGCTCCACGATGGCGGCGTCTATGGCGCGGTCAATGGCCCCCGCCTCGAAACCGCGGCGGAGATCGATCGCATGGAACGGGACGGCGCCACGCTGGTCGGCATGACTGGGATGCCGGAAGCGGTGCTGGCGCGCGAGCTGTATTTGCCTTATGTGGCCATCTGCGTCGTCGTCAACCATGCGGCAGGGCGGGGCGACAGCTCGCGGCAGGTTTCGATGCACGGCATCAATGCCGTTCTCGAGGCTGCGATGGAAAAGGTTCGCGCGTTGCTCGATCACATCGCGCCGCTGGTGCCGGCGACGAAAGCGACTCAGCCGTGATCCGCAACGTGCTCCGCATGGGCGACCCCCGACTCCTGGGAACGATCGGTCGAAGTCGCCCGTTTCGGAACGACGGAACTGACGGAACTTGGTGCTGGACATGCGCGACACCATGCGCGCACTGAACGGCGCGGGTCTGGCGGCACCGCAGATCGGCGTCCAGCTGCGCGTGGTGATTTTCGGCATGGAACGCAACGCGCGCTATCCCGACGCTGACCCTGTGCCCTATACCGAGCTCGTCAATCCGGTGCTGACACCGTTATCCGACGAAATCGAGGAAGGCTGGGAAGGCTGCCTGTCGGTTCCGGGCTTTCGCGGCGTGGTGCCGCGCTGGACGCGACTTCGCTATACGGGATTCGATCCGCAGGGACAGCCGATCGAGCGCGAGTGTTCCGGATTCCACGCCCGCGTCGTCCAGCACGAATGCGACCACCTGGACGGCATCCTCTATCCGATGCGAATCACGGACATGCGGAATTTTGGCTTTACCGATGTGCTGTTTCCGGACATGGTCGGTGTCGATGCCGACGAGTGACCGACGAAGCGGCGGTCCGTAAGCGCTAGAGCCGCAGGTCCTCGAACAGCGCGGTTTCCAGCCGCAACAACGCCTGCTCGTCGTGCAGGCGAGCACCGTCGATGAGGAAGACATCCTCCGCCCGCTCGCCCAATGTATTGATCTTGGCGCTCACGACATTGACGTTGGCGCGCGCCAGCGTGTAGGCGATTTTCGCCAGCAGGCCCGGCCGGTCGCCGGCCACGACTTCGAGGATGTAGTGCGTGCCCTTGTCGTCGGGAAAGATCTGCACTTCGGGCGTGAGCGGAAAGTGCTTGAGCTGCCGCGAGATGCGTCCTTCGGTCGGTGCGGCCAGCGGTGCCTGATCTTCGAGCAGTCGCGACAATTCGAACTCGACGAACTGGATCGTGTCGCGGTAGGACGCGTTCGGGTTGGACGGGTCCAGCACGGCGAACGTATCGAGTGCGTAACCGGCGCGCGTGGTGTGCACGCGCGCCTCGAGAATCGTGAGGCCGCAACGTCCGAAAAATCCGCAGATCCGCGCGAACAGGTCTTTCTGGTCCGGCAGATAAACCAATACCTGGAGGCCGGTGCCGTCGCGGGCGAGCCGCGCCTTCACCACCGGCGCGGCGGGAGCCACGCGCCAGTACAGGTGTCGCGCGTGCCAGGCGATTTCCTCCGACGTGTGGCGCTGGAAGTAGGGCGTGTCCAGGTGCTTCCACAATCCGGCTTCGGCCCCGTCCGGAACCGCATACAGGCGCAGCAGGCGACGCGCATCGTCGCGTCGCGCTTCGATGCTGTCCATGATCGTGCGCGTGGGCGCTTCGCCCGCCAGCGCCGCCCGCGCGCCGTGGTACAGGTCTTCCAGCAGCTTGGCCTTCCACGCATTCCATACCTTGGGGCTCGTGCCGCGAATGTCCGCAACGGTCAGCAGGTAGAGCGCCGCCAGGCGCCGCTGCGTGCCGACCTTGCGCGCAAATTCGGCAACCACCGAGGGATCGGTCAAGTCCTGCTTCTGCGCGGTAGATGACATCGTCAGGTGCTCGTGCACCAGCCATGCCACCAGGTCGACGTCCTCGGGTAGAAGGCCGTGCTCGCGGCAGAAGCGCCGGGCGTCGCGCGCGCCCAATGTCGAATGATTGCCGCCGCGTCCCTTGGCGATATCGTGGAACAGGCCGGCCACATAGAGTATCTCGCGCCGCTCGAAATCGGCCATCAGCCGCGAACACGTCGGATATTCGTGCGCGTGCTGGGCTTCGGTGAACCTGCGCAGATTGCGGATCACCATCAGGATGTGTTCATCGACCGCATAGACGTGGAAGAGGTCGTGCTGCATCTGGCCGACGACGCGCCCGAACACTGGCAGGTACTGGCCAAGGATGCCGAACAGGTTCATCCGCCGCAGCTCGTGCAGCAGCCCTTTCTCGATCCGGAACATCTCCATGAATCGGGCACGGTTCGCGGGATCGCGCCGGAACCTGGCATCGATCAGCTTGCGGTGGCGCCAGAGCGCGCGCAGCGTGCGCGCCGTCATGCCCTTGAGTTCCCGATGCTTCTGCATCATCAGGAACGCATCGAGCATGGCCGCGGGGCGACGGGCGAACAGCTCCTCGTCGCGCACTTCCAGCAGCTCGTCCACGGTCTCGAATTCGGCGTCGAAAGGTACCGGCGGCGAGTGCGCTGGATGCAGTCGTGCGTGCAGGTTCTGCAGCAGGATGATGTTCACCTGTCGCACGAGCTTGGCCGCACGGTAGTAGCGCTGCATGAGCTGTTCGCTCGCGCGCCGACCGGCCTTGTCGGTCAGGTGCAGCTGCTTTGCAAGCGCGGCCTGCTGGTCGAACACCAGCCGATCCTCGCGCCGGTCGGAAAGGTAGTGGAGGCGCACGCGCATCGCGCCGATGAAGCGCTCCTGGCGCGACACCGCGCGCGCTTCGGCAATGGTCATCAGCCCATGTTTTGCGAGTTCGGCCCACGTTTTGCCGAGGCCCGCCGCGCGGCTGATCCAGATCACCGTCTGCAGGTCACGCAACCCGCCGGGGCTTTCCTTGACATTGGGCTCGAGGTTGTAGATCGCGTCGTTGCATTTCTGGTGCCGTTGCTGCTGCTCGAGCGCCTTGGCCGCGTAGAACGCGCGGATATCCATCTGCTCGGCGAACATCGCGCGAAACCTTGCGGCCAGGCGGCGCGAGCCTTCGAGCACGCGGTTTTCCAGCAGGCTCGTCCGGATCGTGACGTCCGCGGCCATTTCCGACTGGCACTGCATGACGGTGCGCACCGCATGTCCCAACTCGATGCCAATATCCCAAAGGGTGGCGAAAAAACGCTCGATGGCCGCTGCCGGCGCTTCAGTCTCGTCGGGCAGCAGGATCAGCAGGTCGACATCGGAGTGCGGGAACAGCTGGCCGCGGCCATACCCGCCGACGGCAAGCAGCGCGAGTTCCGCCGGCATGTCCGACTCGCGCCAGACGCTGCGGACCACCTTGTCGACGAGACGCGCGTGTTCCCGCAGCAGCTTGGGCGTGTCGGGCTGCGCAAAGAACGACTCGCGCAGCGCATGGCGTCCCTGCTTCAATTCTTCGCGCCATGTCGCGAGGCGCGCCGCCGTTTGAGGAGGCCGCGCGGATTCGTTCAGCGGAGTCTGCGTTGATGACCCATCGGCCAGCGGCGGCGCGGACGCCATGAGTTCTGAATCAGGCCACGGGGGGCGGCGGGGGCGCGCCGGCGGAAGTGGTCAGCACCTCGACGCCGTCATCGGTCACGAGGACCGTGTGCTCCCACTGCGCCGACAGCGAGTGGTCGGCCGTAACGATCGTCCAGCCGTCGGCGAGGCCACGTATGCCGGGCCGGCCGGCGTTGATCATCGGTTCGACGGTGAAGATCATTCCCGACTGCAACTTGAGTCCTGTGCCGGCGCGTCCGTAGTGCAGCACCTGAGGGTCTTCGTGGAACTGCGTGCCGATGCCGTGACCGCAGAACTCGCGCACCACCGAGAAGCCGTGCCCCTCGGCAAATTTCTGGATGGTGGCGCCGATGTCGCCCAGGTGACCTCCCGGGCGTACAGCGCGAATCCCGCGCCACATCGCCTCATACGTGATCTCGGCCAGGCGCCTTGCCTGGATCGACGGCTTGCCCACGTAGAACATGCGGCTGGTGTCGCCGTGATAGCCATCCTTGATCACCGTGACGTCGATGTTCACGATGTCGCCATCCTTCAGTTTTTTCTCGCCGGGGATGCCGTGGCACACCACGTGATTCACCGACGTGCACAACGACGCGGGATAGGGCGTGTGGCCCGGGGGCGCGTAATTGAGCGTGGCCGGGATCGTGCCCTGCACATTCACCATGTAGTCGTGCGCGAGGTCGTTGATCGCTCCCGTGGTCACGCCTGCCACCACGTGCGGCGTCAGGTAGTCGAGGAGCTCGGAGGCCAGCCGGCCCGCGGTGCGCATGCCTTCGATATCGGCGGAGGTCTTGAGGGAGACGGACATTTTTCGGTGAACTTGGTTTTAGGGCGCGCGGGCGCCTTCAGGCGCGGAGCAGGTCGTTGATGCTTGTCTTCGAACGCGTCCTGGCATCCACCTGCTTCACGATGACAGCGCAATAGAGCTGGCAGTCGCCTTGGCCCGAGGGCAGGCTGCCCGCCACGACAACCGATCCGGCAGGCACGCGGCCATAGCTTACTTCGCGCGTCTCGCGATTGTAGATCTTGGTGCTTTGGCTGATGAACACCCCCATGCCCAGCACGGAATTCTCTTCCACGACCACGCCTTCCACGACTTCGGAGCGCGCGCCGATGAAGCAGTTGTCTTCGATGATGGTTGGGTTGGCTTGCAACGGTTCAAGCACACCGCCGATTCCGACGCCGCCGGAAAGGTGGACGTTCTTCCCGATCTGCGCGCACGATCCCACGGTCACCCAGGTGTCGACCATCGTTCCCTCGTCCACGTAGGCGCCGATGTTCACGAACGAGGGCATCAGCACTACATTCCTGCCGATGAATGCACCGCGGCGCGCTATGGCGGTCGGTACCACGCGGAATCCCCCGGCGGCAAAATCGGCTTCGGTGTAGTCCTCGAACTTGGTCGGCACCTTGTCGTAGAACTGGGGGAACCCGGCGCCGCTGGAGCCCGGATCACGCGACGGCGATGCGACGACACGGTTGTCGAGCAGGCGAAAAGACAGCAGCACGGCCTTCTTCAGCCACTGATGCGTCGTCCATTGCCCGCCCGTCTTTTCCGCCACGCGGAGCCGGCCCGCGTCGAGTTCGGCGACCACGTGAAGCACCGCGTCGCGCACGTCTGCTGGCGCAGACGCCGGCGACAAGTCGGCGCGGCGTTCCCATGCAGCATCGATCGTCTGCGACAGTCCAACCATCTCAAATCCCGCAAAAAACCGCTATTTTAACGCGAGATGGTGGACTTTCCGGAGGCCCCGGCTCTTACATCGCCTTGAAGCGGTGGGCGAAGGTACGTGAAACGGTGAGTTTTTCGCTCCGGTCGCGAAGCAGGATGATCGGCTGATCGCGCCAGTCCCGCTCGACCTTGGCGATGGCGCGCAGGTTGACGATGGTCGCGCGATGGATCTGCCAGAACATTTCCGGATCCAGCTCCTCGTACAGTTCCTTGATCGGCTTCTTGATGTGGGCGTCGCCCGCGGCGGTCACGACCTTCGTGTATTTGTCCTCCGCCTGGAAATAGAGCACGTCGTCGGTGCCGATCAGTTTCATCGCGGTGCCGAGTGAGGCACGAATCCACTTGAGGTAGCCGCTGCTTTCTCGCGCCGCCAGCTGGGCGAGCACGGAGGACAGGTCGAGCGGCGCGGCGGCGAGGCGCGACTTGAGCCTTGCGACCACCTTGGCAATGCGCTCCGGCGTCACGGGCTTGAGCAAGTAGTCGACCGCGCCTTCCTCGAATGCAGCGATCGCGTATTCGTCGTAGGCGGTCACGAATACGGCATGGCAGCGACCTTCCAGCGCGCGCGCGACTTCGATCCCGGTCCGCACCGGCATGCGAATGTCCAGGAATACGATGTCGGGTCGATGCGCCTCATACAGCGCCAGCGCGTCGGCGCCGTTCGCCGCTTCGGCGATGACCGCCAGCTCGGGCCATGCCTGCGCGAGGCGCGACTTGAGCTGGGCGAGCAGCATCGGCTCGTCTTCGGCAATCAGAGCAGTGGGCATGGAGGTGTCAGGCGATCTCGGCAAACGGAATCGACAACGTCGCGCGCGTGCCCTGTGACGGGACTTCCAAGAGAGTAAATCGGCCATGGGCGCCGTACAAGGCCGCCAGTCGTTCCCGCACGTTGGAGAGGCCGACGCCGTTGCCCGGTTGCTCGGTCACCGCGGCGGCGCCGCCCCGCCCGGTGTCGATGACGTCGACCACCACCGATTCACCGGCGCGTCGCGCGATGATCTGGACATTGCCACCGTCGGCCGCGGGTTCGACGCCATGCTTTATGGCATTCTCGACCAGCGAGATCAGCAAGTTCGGAGGAAACGAATGCTGGGCCAGGTCGGGGGGCACATCGACGGCGAACGTGAGGCGCGCACCCATGCGCATCTGCAGGATATTGAGGTACGCGGCGGCGAGTTCGACTTCCTTGCCGAGCGTGGTGGAACTCGCCCGCAACTGGGGAAGGGCCGCCCGCAGGTATTCGATAAGGTGCGACAGCATCTTGCCGGCGGCGCGCGGATCCGTCTCGGTCAGGTATTGGACGGACGCGAGCGTATTGAACAGGAAATGCGGCTCGACCTGCGCCTGCATCAGCTTCAGTTCGGCCTCCACCGCGTGTCTCGACAGCAAGTGTCTTTCGGCTTCGGCTTGGTGGAGGGCAGCGGTGGAACGCGCCTCCCGGAATTTGAGCAGGAAGAAGAGGCTGAAGAACAGTCCGACCATGAATGCCGACATCGCAGTCCCGAGGAACCAGCCCAGCTTATGGACGACCTTGGAGACCGCGTATTCCGCATCGCCGATCACATAGCCCTTGATGACGACGATGAGCACGGTCGCGATGCACGTGCCCACCGCCACCGCCGCGATCAGGCGCCAGACGGGATGGCTCTTTCCCCAGGGCTTGGCCGTGTTGACGGCGTAGGCGATCAACAAACCGTAGACCTGCGTCGAGATGAACGGATGCCAGAACGGGCGCTGGTCCTCGATCGACAGCAGCGCCGCAACGCCCGTGTTGATCGCGACCAGCAGCAGCAAGGTCAGCCAGGAAACACTGAATCCCTGGCGCAAGTTGTCGCGCCATGTGGGGCTCATCGGAGGGGGGCGGAAAGGGTAGCCATGGACCGGATATTAGGGGTGAAATCCTCGCCAAATACCCCTCTCCGACAGGACGCTGCGGGACGGGATGAAGCGTTCCGCCCGGGTGTAGAAGGGTCAGTTGCAGGAGGGTCAGGCGCGAACGATCACAGGCGGCGGGCGAACGCCACGACCCGATCGATGGCCTCGGCGCATTCGGCGAGGCTGGCAACCAAAGCCAGGCGTACCCGGTTCTGACCGGGGTTGATCCCTTTCGCGGGGCGCCCAAGGTAGCTGCCCGGGACCACCGCCACGTTTTCCTCCGCGAGCAGGCGCTGGGCGAACGTTGTGTCGTCGATGGGGGTGGCCGCCCAGAGGTAGAACGCGGCATCGGGCATCGCGCAAGGCAGCCAGGGCGCCAATGCGGGCTGCAGCGAGGAAAATTTGGCCTTGTATTCGGCACGATTGGCCCGGACGTGGGCTTCATCGTTCCAGGCGGCGATGCTCGCGGTCGCGACCGCGGGCGACATCGCGGCCCCGTGGTAGGTGCGGTAGAGCAGAAACGCCTTCATCAGCGCGGCGTCGCCCGCGACATAGCCTGATCGCAGTCCCGGCGCGTTGGAGCGCTTGGACAGGCTGCCAAACACTGCCAGCCGTGGATAGGTATCCCGGCCGAGCGCCTGCGCCGCCGCGAGGGCGCCCAGCGGCGGTTGCGCCTCGTCGAAGTAGATCTCCGAATAACACTCGTCGGACGCGATCACAAAGCCATGGCGGTCCGACAGCGCAAACAACTCGCGCCATTCGTCGAGGCTGAACACGCGGCCCGTCGGATTGTCGGGCGAACACACGTAGAGGAGCTGCGTGCGCGACCACACGTCGTCGGGGACCGACCGCCAATCGTGAACAAACCCGGCCGCCGGATCGGCATTCACGCACCAGACCTTTGCTCCCGCCAGCAGCGCCGCGCCTTCGTAGATCTGGTAGAAAGGATTCGGCACGACCACCGTGGCATCGGCACGCGAGCCGTCGACAACGGCCTGCGCGAAAGCGAACAGGGCTTCGCGACTGCCAAGGACCGGCAGCACCTGCGTCGACGGGTCCAACGGCGGCAGTCCGTGCCGCCGTGAC
Organism: uncultured beta proteobacterium; assembly: GCA_963755545.1. Classification (GTDB taxonomy): domain Bacteria; phylum Pseudomonadota; class Gammaproteobacteria; order Burkholderiales; family Casimicrobiaceae; genus VBCG01. Next base: position 60,187 of record CAVWKH010000006.1, read on the forward strand.
AGCCATCCGGCAATGGCCTCGCGCAACGCGGCGGATCCGATCGACATGGGATAATTCGCGAGTCCCGCGCCTCCTGCCGCCAGCGCATCGAGAACCAGCTTCGGTGTGGGATGCTTGGGTTCGCCGATGGACAGGCTGATCGCGCGCTTTGCGGGATTGGGCGTTACGGCGGCGAATAACTCGCGCAGTCGCTCGAACGGGTAAGGTTGCAGCAGCGCAAGTCTGGGATTCACGCGGAGGGTCCGTGCCTAAAACGAACGATTATAGCGGCGCAACGTACGTGGCCCGCCAATGACGGCAGGCGTCGCGCCCGCTGCGCTCCGGTCACGCGCGCTCACGCTGGCGGGCGCTTTGGCGCTCCTTGCAGCGGCCGCGTTGCTGGCGCTGGTCGTTGCATGGTGGGGCTGGCGCTGGTTTGGCCCCGCGCCGGTCGCATTCACGCCGGCAGCCCCGGCGGACCCCGCGCTGGCATTGCGCGCATCGGGGTTGTTCTTAGCGCCGGCCGGCGCGCCGGCTGCGGTCGATGCAACACCGCGCAATGTTGCGGGCGACCTGCGCCTGCTCGGTGTGATGGCAGAGGACGACGGCAAGGGCTTCGCGCTGTTTCGATCGTCGAGCGGCCCCAGGCTCGTGGCCGCGGGGCACGACATTGGCGACGGTGCGACGCTGGTATCGGTCCAGCGCGATGGCGTGACATTGCGCGACGCAGATGGCGAGCGCCGCATGCCACTGCGGGCCGCGGTGTTGGCAGCCACACCCGCATCCAAGGTCGGTCGCCAAGGCGGCGAGCAGGAACCCCGCATGCGTTCCTCCTGCCGGTTTCAAAGGCGACGTACTGCGGCTCAATGCGGAATTGGTCGGAGGAATCGTCTCGCAGCCCGACACCTGGGCGGCACTGGCCGTCGCCGATCGCGGCGCGCTCACCGTGCGCGACGACAGCGGGTTTTCGACAATGCTGGCGATGAAAAAGGCGACCGGATCGACCAGGCCAACGGCATCGCGCTGCGTTCGCCAGACGATATCGTGAACGCCATCCTGCGACCGCTGACGGCGGGCCAGGCAGTGCGACTTCTTGGCTCGCGGGGAGGCGCGCCGCGTGAATGGCTCCTGCAGAATGCGGGAACCTGCCCCTGAAAGGTCTTAGGCCGCGCGACGTGCGGGAAGCCAGTTGAGCAACGCCAGCGGATCGGCAATCCAGCCTGTGGCCGGCCAGGCGTCACTCGAATCTCCTGTGCCGATATAGCCATACTCGGCCACGATCGTCGCCATTCCTGCGGCGTTGCCGGCGACGATGTCGCGCAAGTCGTCACCTACGTAGATGCATCGCGAGGGCGCCACGCGCAGGCTGGTCGCCGCATACAGCAAAGGCGCGGGGTGTGGCTTGGGATGCGCGGTGGTGTCTCCGGACACGATGGTCGCGGCGCGATCCGCAAGCGCCAGCGCGCGCACGACGGGCGCGGTGAAGCGAGAAAATTTGTTGGTGACGATCCCCCAGCGAAGGCCGCGCCGCTCGACGGCGTCGAGCATCTCCGCCACGCCGGAGAACAGCAGCGTGGTTTCCGCGAGGCAGGCTTCGTAGTGAGAGAGAAAGGATTCGCGCAGCGCCGCGTAATCGGCGTCTTCCGGCGTGATTCCCATGCCGGCGCCGAGGAGTCCGCGCGCGCCGGACGAGGCATGGGCGCGCAGACCATCGAGGGGCACCGGTGCCAAACCGCGATCCGCCCGGACCCGGTTCAACGCGGTAGCCAGGTCGCCCGCGGTGTCGGCCAGCGTTCCGTCTAGATCGAAAAGCACGGCGTCGGCCCCCAGCGGCCGCGCCAACGGCTTTGCCCCTTCAACGGCCATGGCGCGCGCCGGATTTCGCATAGGCAGCAAGATAGTTGACAGAAGTGTCCGGCGCGAGCCTATAGACCTTGGTGAGCGGGTTGTAGGTCATTCCCGTCAATTCGGTGAGGTCGAGTCCGGCGCGGCGGGCAAAGGCCGAGAGTTCCGCAGGGCGCAGGAATTTCGCCCAGTCGTGGGTGCCTCTGGGAAGGATGTTGAGGAGGTACTCCGCTCCCACGATCGCAAACAGGTACGACTTCGGATTGCGATTGAGCGTCGAGAACACGACGGTGCCGCCGTCAGCGGCAAGCGTTGCGCATGCCGCGACGATCGCGCCTGGATCGGGCACATGTTCCAGCATCTCCATGCACGTGACGACGTCGAACGTGGCGGGCGTTTCCATCGCCAGCGTTTCCGCGGCCACCAGCCGGTAATTCACTTCCACGCCCGATTCGAGCTGATGCAGCTTGGCCACGCCCAGCGCCTTCTCGCCCAGGTCGATCCCCGTCACATGCGCGCCGCGCAGCGCAAGCGCTTCCGTCAGGATTCCTCCGCCGCACCCGACATCCAGCACGCGCTTGCCGGCAATGCCGCCGGCGACCGCGTCGATCCACTCGATCCGGAGCGGATTGATTTCGTGCAGCGGCTTGAACTCGCTTTCCGGATCCCACCAGCGATGCGCCAGTGCGCCGAACTTCGCGAGTTCGGCGGGATCGACATTTCCGGCGGGAGCTGCGGATTGGAGTGCCATGGGGATCGCAATCAGGAAAGTCGATGTTGCCACGCACGCGTGTGCGAGTGAAGGGCCGCTTGGTCGAGCGTAAGGATCTGGCGACCGCTGACCACGGGATCGCCGCGTACCCACACGTCGGTCACGCACTCTCGGCCGGCGGCAAACGTGAGATGGGAAACGGGATCGTACATCGGCGAAGTCGTGATGCCGGAAAGGTCGATGGCGACGATGTCGGCTTGCTTCCCCGGCTCGAGGGAGCCCACGTTCGCGTCGAGTCCGAGAGCAGCCGCGCCATTCAGCGTGGCCATGCGCAACGCGGTCGCAGCCGGCACCGCCGAAGCGTCGCCACTTGCCACCTTGGCGAGGAGACTGGCCAGTCGCATTTCGCCCAGCATGTCGAGGCGATTGTTGGATGCCGCACCATCGGTGCCCAACGCGACATTGACGCCCAGGCGCAACAACTCGGTGACCGGCGCGATGCCGCTGGCGAGTTTCATGTTGGAGCCCGGGCAGTGGACCACATGGCAGCGTTGCGATGCCAGCAACGCAATGTCCGAAGGATCGAGGTGCACCGCGTGGATGGCGATGAAGTTCGGTCCGGTGGCGCCCAGCCGGTCGAGGCGCGCCAGTGGGGTCATGCCAGTCCTGGCGCGGGCATCGTCTACTTCCTGGCGCGTTTCCGCGAGGTGCGTCTGAATCGGCAGATCCAGCTGGCGCGCGTACATGACGATGCGCGCGAGCGCGTCGTCGCCGACCGTATAGGGCGCATGAGGCGCAAGGGAAAATGAGAGCAGCGGGGAATGCCTGAACGCGTCGCGCGCTTCCAGCCCGCGCTGCAGGTACGCATCGACGTCGGTTGCATAAGGCGTCGCGAATTCGAGCACCGGCGTGCCCAGCATCGCGCGCATGCCGGCCGTTTCATAGGCGCGCGCTGCCGCATCCGGATAGAAATACATGTCGTTGCAACAGGTCACGCCGGCAAGCAGCATCTCCGCGGCGCCGAGCAGTGTCCCGTCGTAGACGAAATCCGGCGACACGAACCGCGCTTCGAGCGGCCAGATGTGACTTTCCAGCCACGCCTTGAGCGCGATGTCATCCGCAATGCCGCGCATCAACGTCATTGCCGAATGCGTATGCGCATTTACAAGGCCGGGGATCAGCGCATGCGCCGGCAGGTGGTGCGTGGTGCGGGCGGAATAGCCTGTGTCGGCGGCAGCCGTCGGCAGCAACGCAACGATGACGCCACGATCGACGATCAGCGCGTGGCCCGAAAGTGCGCCCGCCGGCTCGACCGGGACGATCCAGCCGGCGTCGATGCGCAGGTCAACTTCTCGCGTGGCGCTCATCGCAGGCAGTGTCGCATGTTGGCAAAAAAAAGCCCCGCACCAGGCGGGGCTTTTTGCGTCAGTTTGATTCTGAGCGCGATTTACTTCCTGACGATGATCTCGCCCTTGACTTCGACTTCCACGCGACGGTTCGGCGCGAGGCAGGCGATGAGCTCCTTGGACATCTTCATGTTGCAGACGACGTTCGGGAGCGGTTGCGTCTTGCCCATGCCGAGGGTCTCGATCTTGTCCTTCGGCACACCCTTGCTGACGAGGTAGTCGCGTACTGCATCGGCGCGACGCTCCGACAGCTTCTGGTTGTACTGTTGCGTGCCGATGCGATCGGTATGGCCGGTGACCAGGACCAATTCGAGCTTCTGCACTTGCGCCAGCTTGGACAGGATCTCGCTGTCGATCGCGGCCTTGCCTTCGGGCTTGAGGTCATACTTGTCGAAGTCGAACAGCGCCTTCGAAGCAAGCGTGATCTTTTGCACCTGGGGAGCAGGGGCCGGTGCAGGCGGCGGCGGGGGCGGCGGCGGCGGAACAGCGGCCGGCGGCGGCGCAGGTGGCGGCGGCTTCGGCACGAGATCCGGGTCGCACTCGATGGTTGCCATCGAAGGCGCCCAGTAGCCAGTGCGGTAGCACAAGTTGCCCGAAAGGCCCTTCGTGCCGTTGTAGACACCGCTCTTCACGGTGCCATCGGTCGGCGTCGGATAGGCGGTGCAAGCGTATCCGGTTGTGCAAGGCGCGGTACCTGGAACGTAGCCCTTTGGATCGGCCATTTGCGCGCCGACGCTGCCGGCGAGCGACACAGCCATCGCGCCAGCAAGTGCACCGTACACGAAGCGTCGAGTCATTGTTTTACCCCTTTGGCTTTGGTTTTGAACAAGTTTTGTACGAACTTGCGATTTTGCGCATCACGCTAAATGCCTGACGCGACAAATGCTTTGTCTCCCTGGGAAATATAGCACAGCGGTTTTGGCGCCGCAAAGAAAAGGGTCCGGCCGATTGGACTTGAGCAACAACTGTCGCGGCAATACAACGCCGTGATAAAATTGCGTCTTTTCAAGGGCCTCCGGAACGGAGCCGGTCAGCGTGTGCGCCGCAAAATGGCGTCGCCGCGGGCCATCCGGGCCAAAAAGCCCTTATCTGGTACCTAAAGACCCCGTATCTAAAGTCCCCTGTCCGCGGCCGATTTAACGCTTCGCCCGCTTTCCAACGTTCCTCATCACCGAAACCTACCCGCCGCCCATGGAGCAGTTCGCCAAAGAAACCCTTCCCGTCAGCCTCGAAGCCGAAATGCGGCATTCGTACCTCGATTACGCAATGAGCGTGATCGTTGGACGCGCCCTTCCGGACGTTCGCGATGGGCTGAAGCCGGTCCACCGCCGCGTGCTTTTTGCGATGCACGAAGCCAATATCGTATGGAACCGACCCTACGTGAAATGTGCGCGGGTTGTCGGCGATGTGCTCGGCAAATATCACCCGCACGGCGACAGTGCGACGTATGAAGCGTTGGTCCGGATGGTGCAGGAATTCTCGCTGCGCTATCCGCTTATCGATGGCCAGGGCAATTTCGGGTCGGTGGACGGCGATTCGGCCGCCGCGTACCGCTACACGGAATGCCGTCTACAGAAAATCGCGTCTGAACTTCTGGCGGACATCGACAAGGAAACTGTCGATTTCGTCCCGAATTACGACGGCAAGGAACTGGAACCGGCCGTTCTGCCTTCGCGACTACCCAACCTGCTGGTCAACGGCTCGTCGGGGATCGCCGTGGGCATGGCGACCAACATCCCGCCGCACAACCTGACGGAAACGATCACGGGATGCCTGGCGCTTCTCGCGAATGCGGACATCACGATCGACGAGCTGATGGAGATCATCCCCGCGCCCGATTTCCCGACCGCCGGAATCATCTATGGGCAGGAAGGCGTGCGCGAGGGCTATCGCACGGGCCGCGGCCGCGTCGTCATCCGCGCACGCACGCACATCGAGGACCTCGACAAGGGTGGCCGTCAGGCGATCATCGTCGACGAGATTCCCTACCAGGTGAACAAAGCCAATCTTCTTATCCGAATCGGCGAACTCGTCCGCGAAAAGAAGATCGAGGGCATTTCGGACCTGCGCGACGAATCGGACAAGTCCGGCATGCGCGTGGTGATCGAGCTGAAGCGCGGCGAAGTCACCGAGATTGTCCTCAACAATCTCTTCAAGCTCACGCAGCTGCAGGACAGCTTCGGCATGAACATGGTCGCGCTGGTCGACGGCCAGCCGCGCATCCTGAACCTGAAGCAGTTCCTCGAATATTTCATCATCCACCGGCGCGAAGTGGTCGTGCGCCGCACGCGCTTTGAACTGCGCAAGGCGCGTGAACGCGGGCACATCCTCGAAGGCCTGGCCGTCGCACTCTCCAATGTCGACGAGATCATTGCGTTGATCAAGGCGTCGCCGACGCCCCCTGAGGCAAAGACCGCGCTGATGGCCAAGCAATGGCGCTCGTCGATCGTGGAGGAAATGCTGCAGCGCGCGGCGGCGGACGCGGCGCGTCCGGACGGATTGCCGCTCGAATTCGGCTGGAGCAAGGAGGGCTACCGCCTCTCCGACGCGCAGGCGCAGGCGATCCTGGAACTTAGGCTGCAACGCCTCACCGGACTCGAGCGGGAAAAGATCACCGGCGAATACAAGGAAGTGATGGCGCTGATCGTCGACCTGCTCGACATCCTCGCGAAGCCTGCCCGGGTAACGAAGATCATCGGCGACGAACTCACCGCCATCCGCGACCAGTTCGGCGACAAGCGTCGCTCGGAAATCGTCGCGCAAGGCGTGGACCTGTCGCTCGAAGACCTCATCGCGCCCGCCGACATGGTGGTCACGCTGTCGCACGGCGGCTACATGAAATCGCAACCAGTGGCGGAATATCGCGCACAGCGCCGTGGTGGACGCGGCAAGCAGGCCACAGCGACGAAGGAAGACGATTTCATCGACCGGATGTTCATCGCCAACACGCACGACTACATCCTGTGCTTTTCCAATCGCGGTCGCGTGTACTGGCTCAAGGTCTACAACGTGCCGCAAGGCTCGCGCAACTCGCGTGGCAAGCCCATCGTCAACCTGGTACCGCTGATCGACAACGAAAAGATCACGGCCATCCTGCCGGTCAAGGCATTCACCGACGACCAGTTCGTGTTCATGGCCACCGCGATGGGCACGGTCAAGAAAACGCCGCTGTCGGAATTCTCGCGGCCGCGTCCTTCCGGGATCATTGCCGTAGATCTTGCCGACGGCGATTCGCTGATCGGCGTGGCGTTGACCGACGGCACGCATGACGTGATGCTGTTCAGTTCCGGCGGCAAGGCCGTGCGCTTCGACGAGAACGATGTGCGGCCCATGGGCCGCAATGCGCACGGCGTGCGCGGCATGATGCTGGACAAGAAGCAGCGCGTGATCTCGATGCTGGTGGCTGAGGACGAAACCCAGTCCGTGCTGACGGCGACCGAGCAAGGCTACGGCAAGCGCACGCCCATCGTCGAATACACGCGCCATGGTCGCGGCACCAAGGGCATGATCGCCATCCAGCAAAGCGAACGCAACGGCCAGGTCATCGGCGCGGCGCTCGTTCATCAGGACGACGAGGTGATGCTCATCTCGACCGGCGGCGTGCTGATTCGCACCAATGTGAAATCGATTCGCGAAATGAGCAGATCGACGCAGGGCGTGACGCTGATCAACCTGGACGCCGGCGAAAAGCTGGCGGGCCTGGAACGCGTCGCGGAGACCGACGACGAAGGCGACGACGGCGAAGTGTGACCGCAGCCGCTCGCCTGCCACCGTCGATCCGCCCGACCTGCCCATGTCCACCGCCGACGCCAACGGCCAGGAATCCGAACTCGCGGGCCACCGCGCGGCGATCGACGCGCTCGACCGCGAGATTCTTGCGCGGCTGAACGCTCGCGCGGAACACGCGCAGGCGATCGGGAAACTCAAAGGCGGCCAGAACGCCTATCGTCCCGAGAGGGAAGTGCAGGTGTTGACGCAGGCTGCGGCCAGCAACCCGGGGCCGCTATCGAACGAGGCGGTCACCGGTGTGTTTCGCCAGATCATGTCCGCCTGCCTGGCGCTGGAGCAGAAGCTCAAGGTCGCGTACCTGGGTCCGGCTGGCACGTTCAGCCATGCCGCCGTCGGCAAGCACTTCGGCGCGTTTGTCGAGGCGGCGCCGTTGGCCACGATCGACGAGATTTTCCGCGCCGTCGAGAGTGGGCGCGCTGACTTCGCGGTGGTGCCGGTCGAGAATTCCACGGAGGGCGCAGTCGGTCGCACGCTCGACCTGATGTGCACCGCTGATCTCCTGGTCTGCGGCGAAGTGAAGCTCCGCATCCAGCAGAACCTGATGTCGAAGGCGAGTTCGCTGGCGGGCATCACCCGGATTTACAGTCATGCGCAGTCGCTTGCGCAATGCGTGCACTGGCTCGCAAAGCACGTTCCGGCGGTGCCGCGCGTTGCAGTGTCGAGCAATGCGGAGGCCGCACGGCTCGCGGCGGCGGAAAGCGGTGCGGCCGCGATCGCGGGCGAGAATGCGGCCGAAATCTACGGGCTCGCCATCCTCGCCCCGCACATCGAAGACGAACCCAACAACACGACGCGTTTCTGGGTCATCGGGCGACAGAAAGTAGGTGCCTCCGGGCGCGACGAGACGTCGCTGGTGATGTCCTGTCCGAATCGTCCGGGCGCGGTCTACCACCTGCTGGAACCGCTCGCGAGGCACGGGGTTTCGATGACGCGGTTCGAATCGCGCCCCGCGCGAACGGGACTGTGGGAATACCTGTTCTTCGTGGATCTGGCGGGCCATCGCGACGATGCCACGCTGTCGGCAGCGTTGAGCGAACTCGCTCAACAGGCGCCTTTCCTCAAATTGCTCGGCTCGTACCCCGCGGCGCTCGATTGAGTGCGCGATAACGGAAACCTGCATGACTTCCAATAGCACGCCTGCCGCCGGTCCCCTGGCGCCGGCCTATGTGCGCGAACTCGCGCACTATGTTCCCGGCAGATCCATCGAGGACGTGGCGCGGGATCTCAATCTCGATCCCAGATCGATCGTCAAGCTCGCGTCCAACGAAAATCCTCGAGGTCCCAGCCCCAACGTGCTCGCCGCGATCGCGACGGCCGCGGGCGAGATCACACGCTATCCGGATGGCAACGGCTTTGCGCTCAAGTCCGCTCTGATGAAGCGTCTGGGTGTGGACGCCGGGCAAATCGTGCTGGGCAATGGATCCAACGACATCCTTGAACTGGCCGCGCAAGCGTATCTGCGCGCGGGCGACGAAGCCATCTATGCGCAGCATGCGTTCGCCGTCTATCCGCTCGCGACCAAGGCGCGCGGCGCCATCGGCGTCGAAGTGCCAGCCAGGAATTTCGGCCACGATCTTGACGCAATGCGCGCCGCGATAACGCCCCGGACGCGCATCGTTTTCGTCGCCAATCCGAACAATCCGACGGGCACGCTGTTGTCCGCGAAGGACCTCGAGGCCTTCATCGCGTCCATCCCACCGGACGTACTCGTGGTGCTGGACGAGGCCTACAACGAATACCTGGAGCCTGCGGAACGTTGCGACAGCATCGCCTGGCTCGCGCGCTATCCGAATCTCGTCGTGTCGCGCACGTTTTCCAAGGCATACGGCCTCGCGGCATTGCGCATCGGGTACGGCGTCATGCATGCGGATATTGCCGACATGCTGAACCGCGTGCGACAGCCATTCAATGTCAATTCGCTGGCCCAGGCGGCGGCTCTCGCGGCGTTGGCCGATGCGGACTACGTCGAATCCAGTCGGGCGCTCAACCGCGAGGGCCTCGCGCAACTTACGCGGGGATTCGCGGCGCTCGGGCTTGCCTCCGTGCCTTCGCACGGCAATTTCATCCTGGTCAAAGTGGGTGATGCCGCAAAGGTCAATTTGCGGCTGCTCGAACAGGGCGTGATCGTCAGGCCGGTGGCGAACTACGGGCTGCCGGAGTGGCTGCGCGTTTCCGTGGGTCTCGCGAGCGAGAACGAGCGCTTCCTTTCGGCGCTGCGCACCGCTCTCGGCCGCTGACGCGACCGGCGTCGCGGTGACTCCCCGTGCGCATCGATAAGCTCGCCATCGTCGGCGTCGGCCTCATCGGAGGCTCCTGCGCGCTGGCACTGAAACGTGCCGGTGCGGTGAAATCCGTCGTGGGCATTGGCAGGTCGGCGGGCAACCTCGCCGACGCGTTGCGCCTCGGTGTCGTCGACCGCGCGCTGCGCATCGATGAAGCCTGGACGGGTGAGTTGCGCGATGCGGATGTCGTGTTGATTGCAACGCCGGTTGCGCAGTATCCGGCACTGTTCGCGGCGATGGCGCCGGCGATCGGCGCGAACACCGTCGTCACGGACGCCGGCAGCACCAAACAGGACGTCATCGCGGCCGCCCGTGTCGCATTGGGCGCCGCGTTGCCGCGCCTTGTGCCCGGGCATCCGATAGCCGGCACCGAGCACACGGGTGCCACGGCGGCATTTCCCTCCCTGTTCGATGGCCGCAACGTGATCCTGACGCCGTTGCCCGAGACGGCAGCCGACGCCACCGAACGCGTCGCCGCGATGTGGCAGGCCTGCGGTGCGCGGGTGACGGCGCTCGAGCCGGAACGCCACGACGCCATTTTCGCCGCAGTGTCGCATTTGCCTCACGTGCTGGCGTTCGCGCTCGTCGCCGAGTTGGCGACACGGCCGGACGCCGCCACGTATTTCGAACACGCGGCCAGCGGGTTCCGCGATTTCACGCGCATCGCCGCCGGCTCCCCCGAAATGTGGCGCGACATCGCACTCGCCAATCGCGACGCGCTGCTTGCGGAGATCGATCGATACGGCGACGCATTGGATAAGGCGCGAACGCTGATCGCCGAATCCGACGGCGAGGCATTGGCTGCGCTGTTCACGCAGGCGAGTCAGGCGCGCAAGGCGTGGGAGGCGCAGCGCCGGCAACCGGTGGTCGATGAAAAGGGCCGCAGCGGTGACGCGCGCAGCCGTCTGCGCGTTCACGTTGACGCCGACGCGGCGTGTCGAGGGCCGCATCGCGCTGCCAGGTTCCAAGAGCATCTCCAATCGCATGCTGCTGTTGGCATCGCTGGCGCATGGCAACACGACGCTCCGCGATGTGCTCGCCGCCGACGACACGGATCGGATGATTGACGCACTGCGCGCGCTAGGGGTGGCTGTGGATGTCGACACCGATGCGACAAGGAAGACGCGTGTGACAGGCAGCGATGGCGCGTTTCCGATGCGCGCGGGCAGGCTGTTCCTGGGCAATGCCGGAACGGCGTTTCGGCCATTGACGGCAGTGCTCGCGACTCTGGGAGGAACCTACGAATTGTCGGGCGTGCCGCGCATGCACGAACGTCCGATCGCCGACCTTGTCGACGCATTGCGCGCGATGGGATGCGATATCCGCTATCTGGCCAACGACGGTTTTCCGCCGCTCGCGATCGGCACGGCAGGTGCGCGCGCCGGCGCAACGGTGGACATCCGCGGCGACGTGTCGAGCCAGTTCCTGTCCGCGCTGCTCATGGCGCTGCCGCTGGCGCGTGGAAGCACCAACAGCGGCGACGACGGTCAATATTGTCGGCCCGCTGATCTCCCGGCCTTACGTCGACATCACCACCAATCTCATGCGGCGCTTCGGGTCGCCGTGGCCGTCGCCGGACGAAGCGACGTTTGTGGTTCCCGCCGGCGCGCGCTACGTCGAGTCCCGGACATCTGACGGTCGAAGGCGATGCGTCGTCCGCATCCTATTTCCTGGCCGCCGGCGCCGTGGCAGGCGGCCCGGTGCGGGTTACGGGCGTCGGACGCGATTCGATTCAGGGAGATGTTGGATTCGCGGACGTTCTGGCGCGCCTTGGCGCCTCGGTTACGTTCGGCCCGGACTGGATCGAAGCGCGCGCCGGGAAGCGTTTCGGCGGAGGCACCATCGACTGTGTGGCCATCCCGGATGCGGCGATGACACTGGCGATGACCGCGCTCTTTGCCGATGCGCCGACGACACTGACGAATATCGGGAGCTGGCGGGTCAAGGAGACGGACCGGATTGCCGCGATGGCGACCGAATTGGGCAAGCTCGGCGTCAGGGTGACCACTGGCGAGGACTGGCTTCGCGTGGTGCCGCCCGATGCGGATGCGCCGCTCCGACCCGCGGCCATCGACACCTATGACGATCACCGGATGGCCATGTGCTTTTCGCTGGCCGCGCTGGCCGGCGTGCCGGTCGCGATCAACGATCCCGATTGCGTCCGCAAGACTTTTCCCGGCTACTTCGACGCGTTCGGCAGGATTGCCCGTTGAATAGAGTTAACGCGCCTGTGATCGCGGTCGACGGTCCCGCGGCCTCGGGCAAGGGCACCGTGGCGGCCGGGGTGGCCCGGGCACTGGGGTTTCACTATCTGGACAGCGGCTCGCTTTATCGTCTTGTCGCCCTAAAGGCGTTACGGACCGGCACCCCGCTGGACGCGCCGGTCCCGCTGGCGCGGCTTGCGGCGGACCTCGACGCCGTGTTCCGGGGGGATGCCATCGTGCTGGACGGCCAGGACGCCACCGAAGCGATACGCACCGAGGAGGTGTCGACCGCCGCGTCCCAAGTGGCGGTTCATCCGGGGGTACGGACCGCCCTTCATGAGCGGCAACAGGCCTTCCGCCGCCCGCCGGGGCTGGTCGCGGACGGCCGCGACATGGGTACCGTGGTATTTCCCGACGCGGGCCTCAAGGTGTTCGTGACGGCCACCGCCGAGGAACGGGCGCAGCGGCGTTATAAGCAGTTGATCGCAAAAGGAATCTCGGTTACAATGGAAAGTCTTTTGCGCGAAATCCGGGAGCGCGACGCGCGCGACGCGGGGAGGGCGGCGGCGCCGCTCAAGCCTGCCGACGACGCCGTAATCCTGGATACGACGCAACTGACGATCGGAGCGGCCATAGACCGCGTGCTCGGACTCTACCGAGATGTGGCCACCCGCACGTAGGCCGCAGCCAAAGAAGAAGAAGCAAACATCAGTGAAATCAGTGAGGAGCAGTACCGCAGCAAACAGAAGCAAGCGGAAGCAAACGGAAGCAAACTGAGGCAAGCAACAAGCACGATCGGCCGCGATCGACGCACTTTAGCCGGTGCGACGAAATGCGGATTGACCCACCAGCCCGCCCATCCGAGAAAAAGGGTTCTCGTGGTCGGCGGCTTACACCTTGAAGGAACCAACCCCCATGGCTATCGCCACTGAAATGTCCCCCTCCACGATGCCCGCGAATCCTCCGATGGAAGATTTCGCCGCGATGTTCGAGGAATCGCTCTCGCGCCAGGAAATGCGCCAGGGCGAACTGATTACCGCCGAAGTCGTGCGCGTCGAGTTCAACGTCGTCGTCGTCAATGCGGGATTGAAGTCGGAATCGTTCATTCCGATCGAAGAATTCAAGGATGACAACGGAGAGATCGAAGTCAAGGCAGGCGATTTCGTCACCGTTGCCATCGAAGCGCTCGAAGATGGCTACGGCGAGACGCGCCTCTCGCGCGACAAGGCCAAGCGCCTCAAGGCGTGGCACGACCTCGAAGCCGCGATGGAACAGGGCCTCATCGTCTCCGGCCTGGTCACCAGCAAGGTGAAGGGCGGCCTCACGGTCATGATCAACGGCATCCGCGCATTCCTGCCGGGTTCGCTGGTCGACATCCGCCCGGTCAAGGACACGTCACCGTTCGAAAACAAGGCGCTCGACTTCAAGGTCATCAAGCTCGACCGCAAGCGCAACAACGTCGTCGTGTCGCGCCGCGCCGTGCTCGAGGAGAGCCAGGGCGAAGTGCGCGAAAAACTGTTGTCCACGCTGTCGGAAGGCGCCGTGGTCAAGGGCATCGTCAAGAACATCACGGACTACGGCGCGTTCGTCGACCTGGGTGGAATCGACGGCCTGCTGCACATCACCGACCTCGCCTGGCGTCGCGTCAAGCATCCGTCGGAAGTGCTCGCAGTCGGCGACGAGGTTACCGCGAAGGTGCTGAAGTTCGACCAGGAGAAGAACCGCGTGTCGCTGGGCCTGAAGCAGCTCGGCGAAGACCCGTGGGTCGGCCTCTCGCGCCGCTATCCGCAGAGCACGCGCCTGTTCGGCAAGGTCACCAACATCACCGATTACGGCGCGTTCGTGGAAATCGAATCCGGCATCGAAGGCCTGGTGCACGTGTCGGAAATGGACTGGACCAACAAGAACATCCATCCGACCAAGGTCGTGCAGCTGGGCGACGAAGTCGAGGTGATGATCCTCGAGATCGACGAAGAGCGGCGCCGCATTTCGCTCGGCATGAAGCAGTGCATGCCGAACCCGTGGGACGACTTCGCGATGAACCACAAGAAGGGCGACAAGGTCACCGGGATGATCAAGTCCATCACCGACTTCGGCGTCTTCGTTGGCCTGCCGGGCGGCATCGACGGTCTCGTCCATCTTTCCGACCTGTCGTGGAACGCCACCGGCGAAACTGCCGTGCGCGATTACAAGAAAGGCCAGGAAGTCGAAGCCGTGGTGCTGGCGATCGATGTCGAGCGCGAGCGCATTTCGCTGGGCATCAAGCAGCTCGAGGGCGACCCGTTCACCAACTTCGTCGCCATGCACGACAAGGGAAGCGTCGTTGCCGGGACGGTGAAGTCGCTGGACGGCAAGGGCGCCGTGATCGACCTCGGCAGCGATATCGAGGGCTATCTGCGGGCGTCGGAACTGTCGCGCGACCGGGTGGAAGACATGCGCACGCATCTTAAGGAAGGCGACGCGGTGTCGGCGATGATCATCAATATCGATCGCAAGAACCGCGGCATCAATCTTTCGATCAAGGCAAAGGACAATGCCGACGAGGGCGAGGCAATGCAGCGGATCTCGACCGAGAATTCGGGCGCCAATACGGGCACGACCAACCTCGGCGCCCTGCTCAAGGCGAAATTGTCCGACACCAAGCCGAACAGCTGACGGTCAGGGGCCGGCGCAATGACCAAATCGGAGCTCATCGACCGTCTCGCTGCACAGTTTCCGCAGCTGGTCGCGAAGGATGCCGAGCTCGCGGTCAAGATGATCCTCGACGCAATGGGCGAGTCCCTGGCGAAGGGGGAGCGCATCGAGATCCGCGGCTTCGGCAGCTTCGGCCTCAACTATCGTCCACCGCGCACCGGACGCAATCCCAAGTCCGGCGAGAAGGTGCAGGTACCGCAGAAATTCGTGCCGCATTTCAAGGCGGGCAAGGAGCTGCGGGAACGCGTCGACTTTGCGGAGGAAGGCACGAAGTGAGGACTTGGCAAGTGCAATTGCGGGGCGGCGGAGGCAACTCCGCCGCCCTTTTGTTTTTTGGACGACGGGCTGCGGTGGCATAATCACGCCCATGCAAATAGTTCGCTGGATCGTCGCCGCCACGATCTTCATCGCGCTGCTTCTCCTGTCGTTGCAGAACAGCGACAAGGCGACGCTCACGTTCTTCCATCTCGCGACATTCGAGGCGCCGCTGATCGTCGTGGTATTCGTCGCCTTTGCCGTTGGCGTCTCGTTCGGCCTGCTGGCCGGCGTCATGCGCTCCTCCCGGCTCAAGCGGCAGATCAGCAAGCTTCGCCGGGAGCAACGGACGCTGCAGGACCCGTCGACTCTCGGAGCCGGAGCGGCCGCGCCGGGAACGTCAGCGGCATCCGGCCCGGGATTTGGCCGCGCAGACGGCCCGGGCTACGGTCGCGGCGACCGCTCGGGTTTCGACGGCTAACTGCCCGGCGCCGATTCGCTCCGCATGGACTTCGAGCTGTGGTGGCTGCTGCCGATCCCATTCATCTTTTTTTTGATGGGCTGGATCGCTGCCCGTATCGACATCAAGCACCTGCTGCGCGAGTCGCGCGCGTTGCCGCTGTCCTATTTCCGCGGCCTCAACTTCCTGCTGAACGAGCAGCCGGACAAGGCGATCGAGTCGTTCATCGAAGTGGTCAAGGTCGATCCGCAGACCATCGACCTCCACTTCGCGCTAGGTTCGCTGTTTCGCCGGCAAGGTGAAATCGAGCGCGCAATCCGGATGCACCAGAACCTGCTGGACCGCGTGGACTTGCCCGCGGACAAGCGGACGATGGCCACGCATGAACTGGCGCAGGATTTCCACCGCGCGGGCCTCCTCGATCGTGCCGAGGAAATGTTTACCAAGCTGGACGGCACCCCATTCGAGCACTCGGCCCTGTCTCACCTGATCTCCATCTACGAGACCGAAAAGGACTGGACCAAGGCGATTTCCGCCACGCAGCGGATGGAAGTGCTTGCCAAGCAGCCCTACTTCAAGGAAATCGCGCAGTATCACTGCGAGCTTGCGCAAGCGGCGCTGCTCAAATCCGACGACGCCGTCGTGACATCGGAGCTGGAACGTGCCTACGCCACCTATCGTGGCTGCACGCGCGCGACGCTGTTGCAGGGCGACCTCGAGTCGCAGCAAGGTCACGCCGCGAACGCACTGACAACGTGGCAGAAGATAGAGACACAGAATCCCGCGTTTCTGGCGCTGGCGGCAGACCGCTTTGCGGACTTGTACCGCAGGCAGGGCGAGGTCGCGCAGGGAATTCGCGTGCTGCGCAACTACCAGGCGCAATACCCGTCGCTCGACCTCCTCAACGCGCTGTTCACGCTGGTGCTGGAGCAGGAGGGCCCGGACGCGGCGGCGGCACTCATCAAGGACGAACTCGCGCGCAACCCCACGCTGCTGGGACTTGACCGGTTGCTCGAAGCACAGCTGCTCGGCGCGTCGGCGGAGCGGCGCCACGACCTCGAACTGGTCAAGGGCCTCGTTGGCCAGCATATCAAGCGCCTGGGCATGTACAAATGCGACAACTGCGGCTTCCGAGCCAAACAATATTACTGGCGTTGCCCCGGATGTCTCAAATGGGAAACGTATTCGCCGCGGCGCACAGAAACGCCGGACGGATACGCTTAGTTCACCTAAGTTCGCCCTTGAAAATACAACCATGAACGCCGCCACTCCCAGAGTCATCGTCGCGCTCGACTTTGCCAATCCGATGCATGCGCTTGCGCTTGCCGACAAGCTCGACCCTCGCGCGTGCGCATTGAAGGTCGGCAAGGAAATGTTTGTCGTGGCGGGTCCCGAGCCGGTGCGCTGGATGATCCAGCGCGGATTCAATGTCTTCCTCGACCTCAAGTTTCACGACATACCAAACACCGTCGCGCAGGCATGTGCGGCAGCAACGCGATTGGGCGTATGGATGCTCAATGTCCACGCGGCGGGTGGACGCGCGATGCTGACCGCGGCGCGCGACGCGGTGAACCAGACCGCCACCGAGCGGGATGCCAAGCCGCCACTGCTCATCGCCGTCACCGTGCTCACCAGCCTCGCCGATGCTGACTTGCGCGAGCAGGGCATCGATGACAATGCCGCAGCCCAGGCGGTCAAGCTAGCGCGCTTGACGGCCGCATGTGCGCTGGACGGCGTCGTGTGCTCCGCGGTCGAAGCGAAGGCCATGCGGTCCGCATTCGGCGCCGGCTTCAAGCTGGTTACCCCGGGCATCCGTCTCGCTGGTGCTGCCAAGGACGACCAGGCGCGCATCGTCACGCCGGAAGTGGCGATTGCCAACGGCGCGGACTATCTTGTCGTCGGGCGCCCGATCACGCAGGCCGGCGATCCCGTCGCGGCGCTTGCGTCCATCAACGCATCCATCGGGATTGCCGCATGAAAATCACGATGATCGGTACCGGCTATGTCGGGCTGGTCACCGGCACGTGCCTGGCCGAAGTCGGCAATGACGTGCTGTGCCTCGACGTCGACGCTGCCAAGATCGACGTGCTGAAGCAGGGTGGCGTGCCGATCCACGAGCCCGGACTGGAACCCATGGTTCGCCGCAACGTGGCGGCCGGCCGGCTGCAGTTCACCACCGATGTCGACCGCGCCGTCGCGCACGGCGCGCTGCAATTCATCGCCGTCGGCACGCCGCCGGACGAGGATGGCAGCGCCGACATGCAGTACGTGATCGAGGCCGCGCGCAATATCGGCCGGCGCATGG
This sequence comes from uncultured beta proteobacterium, assembly GCA_963755545.1. Classification (GTDB taxonomy): domain Bacteria; phylum Pseudomonadota; class Gammaproteobacteria; order Burkholderiales; family Casimicrobiaceae; genus VBCG01. The sequence continues at coordinate 78,118 of CAVWKH010000006.1, forward strand.
CGGAGCCCAAGGTCATCGTCGACAAGTCGACCGTGCCGGTGGGCACCGCCGATCGCGTCAGTGCGGCGGTCGCTGAGGAGCTGGAACGGCGCGGCGCGAAAATTCCCTTTGCCGTGGCGTCCAACCCTGAGTTCCTGAAAGAAGGCGCCGCGGTCGAGGACTTCATGAAGCCCGACCGCATCGTCGTCGGCGCCAATGACGAGCGGCGCGATTGCCGCGCTGCGTGCCGTGTACGCGCCGTTCATGCGCAATCACGAGCGCCTGCTGGTCATGGATGTGCGCTCCGCGGAGCTGACCAAGTACGCGGCGAACGCGATGCTTGCTACGCGCATTTCGTTCATGAACGAGGTTGCGAACCTGGCCGACCTGCTCGGTGCCGACATCGAGATGGTCCGGCAAGGCATTGGTTCCGATCCGCGCATCGGCTATCACTTTCTCTACCCCGGCATCGGCTATGGCGGCAGCTGCTTTCCCAAGGACGTGAAGGCGCTGCAATTCACGGCCACGCAGCTCGGCCGGCCGCTGCGCGTCATTGCCGCGGTGGAAGCCGTCAACGACGCGCAAAAACTCGTGGTCGTCGAGAAGATCGTCGGGCGCTTCGGCGAAGATCTGTCCGGCCGGCGCCTGGCGTCTGTGGGGCTGGCGTTCAAGCCCAATACCGACGATATGCGCGAAGCGCCGTCGCGCGTGATCGTCGAATCGCTGCTGGCGCGCGGCGCGACCGTCGTGGCGTACGATCCCGTTGCCATGGACGAGGCGCGTCGCGTGTTCGGTCCGCTGGCGGGCCTGTCCTATGCGGCTTCTCCACTGGACGCGTGCGATCGCGCCGATGCACTGGTCATCGTGACCGAGTGGAAGGAATTCCGCAGTGTCGACTTCGAGGCACTCAAGGCGCGCTTGAAGACTCCGCTGATCTTCGACGGCCGCAACCTTTACGACCCGCCGCAAGCGAGAGCGGCCGGCTTCGAGTACGCGGCCATCGGCCGCCGCTGACCCTGCGCCCGTTCAATTCATGCCAGTCGCCCGACCTTCCATGACACCCCAACGCTTCTCCACCTATCTGGATCGCGCTGCGCGTTCCCGCCTGCTCGTCGTCGGCGACGTGATGCTCGACCGCTACTGGTTCGGCGACGTGGAGCGCATCTCGCCCGAGGCGCCTGTGCCCGTGGTGAAGATCGCGCGCACCGAGGAGCGGCCGGGCGGCGCTGCCAACGTCGCGCGCAACGCGGCGGCGCTCGGCGCGACGGCCACGCTCCTGTCCGTCATCGGCGACGACGAGCCGGGCGCGACGCTGGAGCGGCTGCTGGCGACGGAGAGCGTGCGCACGTCGTTCCATCGCGAAGCGTCGCTGGCGACGACCGTGAAGTTGCGCGTGATCGGCCGCCAGCAACAATTACTGCGCATCGACTTCGAGACGGCGCCGTCGCACGAGATCCTGGCCACGAAGCTCGCCGACTACGAGCGTCAGCTGCTGGATGCCGACGTCGTGATCCTGTCCGACTACGGCAAGGGTGGCCTCGCCCACATCGCGACGATGATCGAACGCGCGCGCAGCTGCAGGCAAGGCGGTGCTGGTCGATCCCAAAGGCGAGGACTACGCGCGCTATCGCGGCGCGACGCTGATCACGCCGAACCGCAGCGAATTGCGCGCAGGTGGTCGGGCGCTGGAAGGACGATGCGGAATTGGCGGCAAAGGCCGAGGCACTGCGCCGCGAACTGGCGCTGGACGCGCGTGCTCGTTACGCGCGCGGAGGAGGGAATGAGCCTCTTTTCCGCAATCGGCGCGCTGACGATTCCCGCACAGTCACGCGAAGTCTTCGACGTGACCGGCGCAGGTGACACGGTGATCGCGACGCTCGGGGTGCATGCTTGCTGCGGGTGCCAGCCTGCCTGACGCCGTCCGGGTCGCCAACGAAGCCGCCGGCGTGGTCGTCGGCAAGTTCGGCACGGCCGTCGTGCATCCGAACGAACTGAGCTAGCTGGCAGGCGGGCGCCGTCATGGCCCATGGCGACCCGTCGCCGCGACCGGCCAGCGCAAGCTGGGAGCGGTTGCGCATCATCGATGCGCAGCGCCGGGAGTTGCGGCAGACGTTCGTCCACCGCTTCTGGCTGCGCTGGCACATGGCGTTGATGCTTGTCGCCACCTTCGGCGCCGGATTCCTGGCCAACAAGGCTGCTGCTGCTGATTCCGGTCCACGAAATGGCGCTGCGCTGGGCGATCGCACTGGTAGTTTCCTATCTCGCGTTCTTTGGCTGCGTGCGCATCTGGCTTGCGTACGTCGGCGCGCGGCCCATCTATGTTGGCGACGGACCGGACGCTGTCGGCAATCTTCGATTCCGGCGCATCGGCACATCGGGAATGCCTGCGCCGTCCGTCGACAGTTTTCGTGGTGGCGGCGGAAACTTCGGTGGCGGCGGAGCGAGTGACGATTGGGGCTCGACGCCGAGTTCGCTGGGCGATGTCGCCAGGGGCGGACTGGACGTGGGCGACGGCGATGGTTGTGGCCTGATCCTGCTGGGCATTGCCGTGCTGCGCCGTTGCTCGCCGCCATGCTCGGCGGCATGGTCTATCTGCTCGTCGGTGCGCCGGCCATGCTCGCCGACACCGCTTTCAGCGCACTGCTCGCCGGCGGCATGGTCAAGCACGTACGCCGCATGGACGAATTGGATTGGGAAGGCAGCGTGATACGTTCGACCTGGAAGCCGTTCCTGGGCGTGCTGGTGTTGGCACTGATCGCCGGGATCGTCGCGCACTATGTCGCTCCCGGCGCGCACACGTTGAACGAAGTCCTGCTGCTGCTGCAAAGATCATGGCCAAGATCAAGAACTATCTACACCTGCACCGAATGCGGAGGCGTCCTCGCCCAAGTGGCAGGGACAGTGTCCGCATTGCGCCGCATGGAACACGCTGGTGGAATCGGTGGCCACGCCGGCGGCCGTGCGCTTCGCCACCGTCACCGGCATCGCGTTCGAGCCATCGTTTCGCTGTCCGCGATCGAGACCCGCAACACGCCGCGTATCCCGACCGGACTCGAGGAATTCGACCGCGTGCTGGGCGGCGGCCTCGTGCCCGGAGGGGTGGTGCTGATCGGCGGCGATCCGGGCATCGGCAAGTCGACGCTGTTGTTGCAGGCAAGTGCTGCGCTGGGCGCCACCCACCGGCACGCTCTACGTCACCGGCGAGGAATCGGTCGAGCAGATCGCCCTGCGCGCGCAGCGGTTGGGCCTTGTCAACGCGCCGGTCGAACTCCTGGCCGAGGTCCAGCTCGAAGCAATCGTCGGCGCCATCAATTCGACCAAGCCCGAAGTCGTCGTGGTCGACTCGATCCAGACCGTCTACACCGAGACGCTGCAGTCCGCACCGGGCAGCGTGGCGCAGGTCCGCGAATGCGCGGCGCAGTTGACACGGCTGGCGAAGCAGCAAGGCGTCGTCGTGATATTCGTGGGCCACGTGACCAAGGAAGGCGCCATCGCCGGCCCGCGGGTGCTGGAGCACATCGTCGACGCGGTGCTCTATTTCGAAGGCGATCCGCACTCGAGCTTCCGCCTGGTCCGGGCGATCAAGAATCGCTTTGGCGCAGCCAACGAGTTGGGCGTATTCGGCATGACCGAGCGCGGACTCAAAGGGGTGGCGAATCCGTCCGCGCTTTTCCTGTCCCAGCATTCGGAAACGGTCCCTGGCTCGGCCATTGTCGCCACGCTCGAAGGCTCGCGTCCGTTGCTGGTGGAAATCCAGGCGCTGGTCGATCCCAGTCCAGGGCGGCATGCCGCGGCGTCTTGCCGTGGGCCTGGAAGCGCCGCGGCTGGCGTTGCTGCTGGCGGTGCTGCATCGCCACGGCGGCGTGGACGCCGGCGGTTACGACGTCTTCGTCAACGCGGTTGGCGGCGTGCGGATCCAGGAGCCGGCGGTCGATCTGGCCGTCCTTCTGGCTATTAATTCATCATTGAAAAACAAACCATTACCAGCTAAATCTATTGTTTTTGGTGAGGTTGGTCTGGCCGGGGAAATCCGGCCCGTCCAGCGGGGGCAGGAACGCATTAGAGAAGCCGCCAAGCTTGGGTTCAAGACGGTCCTTATTCCTACTGCAAACAAGCCGAAGCAGGGCATCGACGGCGTGAAGATCCTACACGGTCGACCGGGTGGATCAGGCGCTCGCGCTGCTGAGGGAATGATCTCTCAAAGCGGCTAGCGGATACGACGGGCGTGCAACAGCGGATATTCGGCGCGCCGCTCGAAGCCCAGGCTGCGGTAAACCGCCTGCGCGCGCTCCTTGCTGCACTCGACGTGCAGAATTGGCGTCTCGCCTGACCGCAACATGCGGTTGATGACGCGGCTCGACAGCGCGCGAGCGTAGCCGCGTCCCTGGACATCGGGATGCGTGCAGACAGCGCTGACCTCGCGAAAATCGCCGACCCACAACCGCGTACCGGCCATTGCGATCAACCGGCCACCTTCGCGGACGCCGATGTAGGTCCCCAATTCGATCGTGCGCGGACGGAAAGGACCAGGCTGCGTCAGTTCCACCAATGCCACCATGTCCAGAACATCGGAGGCACCGAGGACCTCCACGTCGAGGTCCATCTCCGGGAGCGGAGTCCGGTCGACGCGGATCATCTGCATCAATCGCGATGCGTGCATCGTTTCCCAATTTGCAGGCAGGCGGGGGACAAAGGGGCCGGCATACGTCATGTCGCCACCAACCTCCACCAGCGTCTCCAGCGCCGCGACATTTTCCGCGTTGGCGCCCGGGAGACCGGCAAGGGGCGAGATGTCGACGGGATAGCGGCGCGCGAGCGGGCCGCCGAGAGCGAGATGCGCGTGACGTGTGGCCAGACACTCCCAGAACGGATTGTCGAGTTGACGCGGAATTTCGGAAGTCGTCACTTGAAGTGCGTTGCGCGCTGACCCTTGTGGTTTGCCGAAGGCCCAAACCGGATTTTACCCACCCTTTTTGTGCTGCATGATGGCGATGGCTGGTCACTCGACAGTCGTCTTGCTAGTCTTGCGTTGGCACGCAGCCCAAGTGGCGGAGGAGGGGATGCCTCGATGTCCGATAGGGTGTCGTTCCCGCCTCGTACCGCCGACGTGTCTACGGCAGCGTCGCGATCGCCAATGTGAGGTATCGATGCTCGTATTTCGCCAGCTCTTCGACCCCCAGTCATCGACGTATTCCTATCTGCTTGCCGATCGTCGCAGCCGGGAGGCCGTCCTCATCGACCCGGTATTCGAGCAGGCGCGACGCGACGCGGCACTGATCCACGAACTCGGACTCACATTGGTCGCGACATTGGAAACGCACGTCCATGCTGATCATGTCACGGGCGCATCGCTGCTCAAGGATCGCTGCGGAAGCGCCATCGGGATATCCGCAGCCAGCACTGCGGCCGGCGCCGACCGCTATCTGGTGCACGGTGACCACGTGCGGTTCGGAAACCGGTATCTGGAAGTACGCGCGACGCCCGGCCATACGCAAGGCTGCCTCACGTACGTTCTCGACGACGAGAGCATGGCCTTTACCGGCGATTGCCTGCTGATTCGGGGCAGCGGGCGCGCGGACTTCCAGCAAGGGAATGCGAGGGAGATGTACCGCTCCGTGCGTACCCAGATCCTCACGCTGCCGCCATCCTGCCTGCTCTATCCCGCCCACGATTATCGTGGCCTGACGGTGACCAGCGTCGAGGAGGAGAAGGAATTCAATCCCAGGCTGGGGGGGCAAATCGGCGAAGCCGATTTCGTCGGCTACATGAACAACCTGGGATTGCCGCATCCCAAACTGATGGACATTGCCGTGCCCGCAAACCTTCGTTGCGGCCAGCCGGACTCCGGCGCCAGCCTGCCGGAAGATCCAAAGTGGGCGCCGTTGACATTCACGTTCGCGGGCATTTTCGAAATCCAGCCGGAGGCGTTAGACGAGCACGGACCGACCGTCCAGATACTGGACGTGCGCGAACACGATGAATTTGATGGGCCACTTGGGCGGATTCGCGGTTCAACGGGAATTCCGTTGGGAGAATTGCCTGCACGCGTCGGCGAACTCGCGCGGGATCGGCCGATCGTCACGGTATGCCGATCCGGTGCACGTTCGGCGCAGGCGGCCGTGCTCCTTGGCAAGGCCGGATTCGCCAACGTCGCCAATCTTGCGGGTGGCATGCTGCGTTGGCGATCCGAGGGCCATCGCGTGGAAGGCGGACGGGACTGACGGTTCTCCGGAACGAGTGCCGCGTTAGGATAGAAAAAAGATTAAGCAATTCCGGTAATTGTCGGATAGTTAAAGATATTGGATAGCGACGCCGGGGGAATCGCTCAAGTGCCGCATGAGCTTGGGCGGCTTCGCTTGATTGTCCTGACGATTCCTTTATGTCGCATAATTGTTATTATGTCAAATTACGGATTGCTTAAAGATTGAGCGGAGGAACCATGGAAGTTCGGCGCAATGGACCGCCCTGGCGCGGACTCTCGGCGGTGATATTCGCGGTGTGGGCTGGCATTGCCTCGGGCCAGGCAGCCTATCCCACCAAGACGATCAAGATCATCGCGCCAGTGCAACCTGGAGGCGGTGTCGACCTCGTTGCGCGGACCATTGGAGAGCGCCTGCAGAATTCGCTCGGGCAGCCGGTCATCGTTGAAAACCAGAGTGGTGGCGGCGGGATTGTCGGCTCGCTGGCTACGGCGCGCGCGGTCCCGGACGGATATACGCTCATGGTCGGCTACGTCGGCACGCACGGCACCAATCCCGCAGTGCGGAAGCTGCCCTACGACGCAGTCAAGGACTTCACGCCAATCGCCATGGTTGGAGGCACGCCGAACGTTCTGATCGTCCCGCCTTCACTGCCGGTCAAGACGCTCGCCGAATTCGTCGCGTACACGAAGGCAAATAAAGGCAAGCTCTCCTACGGCTCGTCGGGGCCGGGAACGCTCACGCACCTGGCGATGGAACAATTCAAGGTCGCCAGCGATATCGACATTCAGCACATCGCGTACCGTGGCATCGGTCCCGCCATCACCGACATCCTCGGGGGCCAGACGCAGGCACTGTTCCCGGGGCTCGCTGCCGCGCTCCCGCATATCAAGGCGGGCAAAATGCGCCCGTTGGCCGTGACCGGCATCAAGCGCCACCCGTTGTTGCCCGACGTACCCACATTCGAGGAGTTGGGTTACAAGGGTTTCGATGGCGTCCAGTGGTACGGCATCGTCGGCCCGGCAAACCTGCCGCCGGCCATCGTCGCCACGCTGAACAAGGCGATCAACGAAGCGCTGGCCGACCCATCGTTGCGCGAACGATTGTCGGGCGAGGCGCTGGAACCCATGCCAATGACACCGGATCAATTCGGCAAGTACATGAAAGACGATATCGCGAAGTGGACCAAGGTCGCAAAAGAACGCAACATCGAACTCACGGATTAAGATGAAACGACGCCGCCCGTTCCGCTTCCCGCGCTCGCTGCCCTTCGAGGCGACGCGTTCGTTTCCCCATTTGGCGTGGCGGGGCTGGCGCTGACATGGCGCGCAACACCACGGTCGCTGCGGACCTCGACGCCCCGCCGGTTACCCGCATCCTCGCCGAATTCGCGTGCACGCATCCGTCGCGCGGCTGGGACGACGCCGTGGAACGGGAGGCGCACCGCACGCTGCTGAACTGGGTCGGCTGCGCGATAGGCGCGGCGCACCACCCTACCCTCGGCGCTGCGTTGGCCTCGGTGATGGAACTGTCGCCTTCCGATCAGGCTACGGTGCTGGGCCGCCGGGAGCGCGTCGACATGGCGAGCGCAGCGCTTCTCAATGGCATCTCGTCGCATACATTCGACTTCGACGACACGCATCTGAAGACGATCATTCATCCCGCCGGTCCGGTTGCGTCAGCGGCACTGGCGATGGGTGAGCACATTGACGCCAGCGGACGTTCGCTCGTTGACGCGTTGGTGATCGGCATCGATGTCGCATGCCGCGTCGGCAATATGATCTATCCCGAGCACTACGATCGCGGCTGGCACATCACAGGCTCGACCGGCATGCTCGGTGCGGCGGCCGCGTGCGCGCGCCTGTTGGGTCTCGATATCGACCGCACGATCATGGCGCTGGGAATCGCGGCGTCGCAACCCATCGGCGTCCGCGAGCAGTTCGGCTCGATGACGAAGCCCTTCCATCCGGGCGGCGCTGCACGCGCCGGCCTTACCGCCGCGCTCATGGCAAAGCACGGTTACACGTCGTCGCCACGCGCCATCGAGGCGCCGCGTGGACTGGCACAGACCTTCTCGACCAAATGCGACTGGCGCGAGATTACCGACGCGCTCGGACAGCGCTTCGAGATTTCATTCAACTCCTACAAACCTTTTGCCTGCGGCATCGTGATCCATCCTGCGATCGACGGCTGCGTACAGCTTCGCAACGCCCATGACCTCAAGCCGGACGCAATCGCGAGGATCGACCTTCGCGTGCATTCATTGGTACTTGAACTGACCGGTAAGCGCGCGCCGCGCACCGGCCTCGAAGCCAAGTTCAGCGTCTACCACGCCTGCGCTGCAGGGATTCTGTTCGGGCGGGCCGGCGAGCTGGAATTCGACGACGAGACCGTGCAGCGCCCGGATGTGATCGCACTGCGCGACCGGATTCACGCCACTGTCGACCCTGCGGTCGCCGAGGACGCCGTCGACGTGACCGTAACGCTCACCGACGGGCGCGAGTTCCACCTCTTTGTGCCCCACGCGATCGGCAGCCTCGAACGGCCGCTGTCCGACGCTGACCTCGCGGCCAAATTCCACGGCCTCGTGGATCCCGTGCTTGGCGCGTCCCGGGCCGGCGAACTCATCGCCCACATCATGCAACTGGCGTCCGGAGGCAGTGCGCGATCGCTTGCCGCTCTGGTCCGACCGCGCTGAGCTGCGCCAGCAATTGACGGCCCGACGATCCCAATTCCCCTCCGACATGATGCAATCCTGGTGGATGCAAGTGTCCGGAACGGCCACCGTGCTGGAGCGGCGTGACGGTCCGGTCCCTGCCCCGGGTCCAACGCAGCTGCTGGTGCGGATACGCGCCGCCGCATTGAACCGCGGCGAGTTTCTGCTGGCGCATGGCCTACGCGGCGAGCCCGGCACTTGGAAGGCGGTCGGCGGCGAAGGTGCGGGCGAGGTAGCAAGCGTTGGCAGCGAGGTTGCGCAATTCCACCGAGGTGATCGCGTAATGGCCCGATGCGCAGGCGCATTTGCGGAATACGCGCTGATGGACGCGGGGGAAGCCATGCACGTTCCTGCCAATCTGTCCTGGGAGGAGGCTGCCGCCATCCCCCTGACCTTTCTGGTCGCCTACGACATGCTGGCCCTACAGGGTCGGCTCAGGGCCGGCGAATGGATGCTCATCAACGGCGTGTCATCCGGCGTGGGCGTGGCGTCGCTCCAACTCGGCAAGCTGCTGGGTGCCCGCGTGATAGGCACGTCTGGCTCGGCCAGGAAGCTGGCCGCGCTTGCGCCCATCGGCCTCGACTTCGGCATATGCACGCGCGATGCCGACTTCGCGACGAAGGTCATGGCGGCGACGAATCAACACGGCGCGGATCTCGTTATCAACACCGTCGGCGGTTCGACATTCTCCGAAAACATGCGCGCGCTGGCCTTCGAGGGTCGGCTCGCAACGGTGGGATTTGTTGACGGCGAAGCGCACAGCGATATCGACCTCGGCGCCCTGCACGTCAGGCGCCTGACGATATTCGGTGTCTCAAACAAGTCGCGCACCAGGGACCAGAAGGCAGCGGCGGTGCCGCAATTCGTCGCCGAAGTCCTGCCCCATTTCGCGAGTGGCGCGCTACGCCCCTACATCGACCAGGTGATGCCCTTTGCCGATCTGGAATCTGCCAAGGCACGCATGGAGTCCGGCGCGCACATTGGCAAGATCGTTCTGCGCATGCCGCCCGACCTGACAGCATGAGTCCGCCCCATCAGATAGGGAAAAACATGCGTCGCTTCATTCTGGCGACGATGGCCGCGGCGGGATTGATCGCGTGCTCCGCACCTGCCATCAAGACGTCAGAGTCGTCCGCTGCAGCAGTTGCCGATCTTGCGCCCAACGGTCGTCTCCGCGCGGCAATCAATTTCGGCAACCCCATTCTTGCGACCAGGGATCCGGTGACCGGAGAGGCGCGCGGTGTGTCGGTCGATCTGGCGCGCGAACTGGCGCGACGTCTCGACGTACCCGTCGATCTCGTGCTCTTTTCGGCCGCGGGCAAGGTGACCGATGGACTGAAGTCCAATGCGTGGGACGTGGCGTTCGTGGCGATCGATCCTGCGCGCGCAATGGAGATGGAATTCACATCCCCGTACGTGGTGATTGAAGGCGCCTACCTCGTGCCGGCGCCCTCCCCCATCAAGGCCAATGCCGATGTCGACAACACGGGTGTCCGGATAGTTGTGGGCGCGGGCAGCGCGTACGACCTCTACCTGTCGCGAGAATTGCGCAACGCGCAGATCGTGCGCGCGCCTACGTCACCCGCGGTCGTGGACATGATGGTGGCGCAGAATCTTGATGTGGCCGCGGGTGTGAAGCAGCAGCTCGAGGCTGACTCCCGGCGAGTTCCAGGCGTGCGGCTCCTGGAAGGCCGCTTCATGGTCATCAACCAGGCGATGGCGACCCCGAAGGGCCGTACAACGGGTGCGAAGTATCTCGCGGAGTTCGTCGAGGATATGAAAGCGTCAGGGTTTGTCGCGAAGGCGTTGCAGAAGCACGGAATCGAGGGTGCGGTCATCGCGCCGCCTGCACGGCCGGCGCGGTGACCTCGCACCAAGTCCGGGTTGCGCGAATCAGTCCGACGCGCCGGTGCCGTAGCCGGCGCTGGCGATCGGCACGCCTCCTGCCAGCACTTGTACCGCGCAATACTTGAACTCCGGAATTTTCCCGAAGGGATCCAATGCGGCATTGGTCATGAGATTGGCCGCCGCCTCGTAGTAGGCAAATGGCACGAAGACGGCGCCGCGCGGTGTGCCATCGTCGCGCCGAAGGTGAAGCGCCACGTGTCCGCGCCGGGACCGAAGCGTGACGACGTCGCCCGGTTCGACACCCATCTCGTTGAGGTCGGCGCCATTCATTGAAGCGGTGGCCATGGGTTCCAGCGCATCGAGGACGCGAGCGCGCCGGGTCATGCTGCCGGTATGCCAGTGTTCGAGCTGGCGGCCGGTTATCAGAACGAACGGATATTCGGCGTCCGGCCGCTCATTGGCCGGGATGATGTCGGCGGGTACGAGCTTCACCCTGCCGTCCGCCGTGGGGAAGCGGTCCACGAACACGATGGGCTGTCCGGGATCCTCAGGCGCAAGACAAGGATAGGTAACGCTCGATTCGCGCTGCAGGCGCTCCCAGGTGATGCCCGCGATCGCGCCATGCATCGCCTGCCGCATTTCCTCGTACACCGCCGCGACGCCGGAGTCCTCGCCTTCATAGTTCCAGTCGAGGCCGAGGCGCCGCGCAAGCTGCTGGATGATCCACAGATCCTGCCGGGCATTCCCTGGCATGTCGAGCGCGCGCTTGCCCAGTTGCACCATGCGGTCGGTATTGCTGACCGTGCCCGTCTTCTCCGGCCAGACGCTGGCTGGCAGCACGACATCGGCCAGCCACGCCGTTTCGGTCATGAAGATATCCTGCACGACCAGATGCTTGAGCGACGCCAGCGCGTGCCGCGCGTGGTTGAGGTCGGGATCGCTCATCGCCGGGTTTTCGCCCATGATGTACATGCCGTGAATCTTGTGCGGATCGGTGTCCGGAGAGAGCGCCTTGTGCATGATCTCAACGACGGTGTAGCCGGGCTTGGGATCGAGCTTGGTGTGCCAGAAGTCCTCGAACCACGCATGCGCCTTGGCGTTGTCGACCCGCTGATAGTTGGGGAACATCATGGGTATCAGGCCGGCATCGCTCGCGCCCTGGACATTGTTCTGACCGCGAAGGGGATGCAGTCCCGAGCCCGGCTTGCCGATCTGCCCGGTGACCGAGACCAGCGCGATCAGGCAGCGCGCATTGTCGGTCCCGTGGACGTGCTGGCTGATGCCCATGCCCCACAGCACCATCGCGCTGCGCGCCTTCGCGAATGCGCGCGCCACTTCGCGCAGCGTCTGCGCGGGAATGCCGCAGATCGGCTCCATGGCTTCGGGGCTGTAGCCGCGGACGTTTTCCTTCAGCGCCTCGAAGTTGTCGACACGCTGACGCACGAAATCGAGATCTGCAAGGCCCTCCTCGATCACCGTGTGGATCATCGCGTTGAGCATCGCCACATCGGTGTCGGCGTTGAACTGCAGTGTTCGCCACGCGTGACGCGCGATGTCGGTGCGCCGCGGATCCGCCAGCACGATCTTGGCGCCCCGCTGCGCCGCGTTCTTCATCCAGGTCGCCGCGACCGGGTGGTTGGCCGTCGGATTGGAGCCGATGATGAAGATGAGCTCCGCGTGCTCGACGTCGTTGACGGGGTTGCTCACAGCGCCGGACCCCACGCCTTCGAGCAACGCCGCGACGCTCGACGCATGGCACAGTCGTGTGCAGTGATCGACGTTGTTGCTGCCGAAAGCCGGTTCGCACCAGCTTCTGGAACAGATAGGCCTCCTCGTTGCTTCCCTTCGCGGAGCCGAATCCGGCCAGCGCCTTGTCGCCGAACGAATCGCGCAACTCGCGCAATTTTCCGGCGGCGACGTCCAGCGCCTCTTCCCAGGTCGCTTCGCGGAATAGCGACGTCCAGTCGTCGGGATCTCGGCGCCGTATGCTCGTCCTTCACCGCACCTGCCTTGCGGATCAACGGTACGGTCAGGCGCTGTGGATGCCTCGCATAGTCGAATCCGAATCGGCCCTTGACGCACAGCCGGCTGTGGTTGGCCGGACCGTCCCGGCCGTCGACGCTGACGATTTCGTTGTCGCGCACGTTGTAGGTCAGCTGGCAGCCCACGCCGCAGAACGGGCACACGGAGTCGACCTTCTTGTCGACCACCTGCGAACCGAGTGCGGTTTTGGGCATCAGCGCGCCGGTCGGACACGCCTGCACGCATTCGCCGCAGGCGACACATGTGCTGTCGCCCATCGCGATCGCCCAGGTCGAACACGATCTTGCTGTCGGCGCCGCGCAACGCGTAGCCGATGACGTCGTTGACCTGCTCTTCGCGGCAGGCGCGCACGCAACGGGTGCATTGGATGCAGGCGTCGAGGTTGACCGCCATGGCGGGATGCGAAATGTCGGGCGCGACCCACTGCCGGCGCAATGCGCGCAGCTCGGGCCGCACTGCCACACCCACGTCCTTGGCCCATTCGCTCAGTTCGCCATGCGGAACGGTCGGCATCGCCGTCATTCCATTTGAAGCCCGCATCCGGCATATCGGCGAGCAGCAGCTCCAGTACCATCTGCTGGCTTTTGCGCGCGCGATCGCTGCCGGTCTTTACGTCCATGCCGGCCGCGACAGTGCGGCAGCAACTGGGGGCCAGCACCCGCTCGCCGGCGACCTCGACCACGCAGGCGCGGCAGTTGCCGTCGGGCCGATACCCTTCCTTGAAGCACAAGCGCGGAATGGCAATGCCTTCGCGCGTCGCCACGGAGAGGATCGTTTCGCCCTCGAACGCGGTGACGCTGCGGCCATCGAGCTTGAGCGCAACCGACGCGATCCGCAGCTGCTCGAGTGTCGCCGGTGCGTTCATGAGTTGCCTCCGATCTCGTGAGCGAAGTGCTTCTGCACGCTGCGAATCGGGTTGGGCGCCGCCTGCCCCAGACCGCAGATCGATGCGTCGGTCATGACGACATTGAGGTCTTCCAGCGTCGCTGGTCCCACACGGGCGCCGTCATCAATTGCGCTGCCTTGTCGGTACCTACGCGGCACGGCGTGCACTGCCCGCAACTTTCATGGGCAAAGAAACGCATCATGTTGAGCGCCGCATCGCGTGCGCGATCGTGATGGCCCAGGACGATGACGGCGGCCGAGCCGATGAAGCATCCGTGGGGCTGCAGCGTGTCGAAGTCCAGCGGAATATCGGCCATGCTCGCCGGCAGGATGCCTCCGGACGCACCGCCCGGCAGGTAGGCATAGAAATCGTGGCCCGTCGCTCATGCCGCCGCAATACTCGGCGATGAGTTCGCGGACCGTGATGCCCGCGGGCGCGAGCTTCACGCCGGGCTCCTTGACGCGGCCGCTGACCGAAAAGCTGCGCAAGCCCTTGCGACCGTTGCGTCCGAAGCCTGCAAACCATGCGGCGCCTCGCTCCACGATGTCGCGCACCCAGTACAGCGTTTCGAAATTGTGTTCGAGCGTCGGCCGCCCGAACAGCCCCACCTGCGCAATGTAGGGCGGCCGCAGCCGCGGCTCGCCGCGCTTGCCTTCGATGCTTTCGATCATCGCGGACTCTTCGCCGCAGATATAGGCGCCGGCGCCGCGCCGCAGCTCGATGTGCGGCAGCTTGAATGGCGCGGCGTGCCTGCAGTTGGACAAGTTCGCGGGTCAGGAGTTCGCGACAGCCGTGGTATTCGTCGCGCAGGTAGATGTAGCAGGCGTCGATGCCGACGACGGCCGCGGCGATCAGCATCCCTTCGAGAAATCGATGCGGGTCGCGCTCGAGATAGGTGCGATCCTTGAACGTGCCGGGCTCGCCTTCGTCGATGTTGACCGCCATGAGGCGCGGCGCGGGTTGGTCGCGCACGATGCGCCACTTGCGCCCGGCCGGAAAGCCCGCGCCGCCCAGTCCCCGCAGCCCCGAGTCTTCCAGCGCCTTGATCAGGTCGTCGCCCTTGCGGATGCCGGCAATGACTTCGGCCGCGAGCACGTAACCGCCGTGCGCGCGGTAGGTTTCATAGTCCGTATAGGCCGGAGCGACGTCGGCATGCGCGGCTCGGTTATCGCGCGCTCGGCCAGCGCGGCGGGCTCGAACGATTCGAGTCGCTTGGCCATGAGGGTGGACGTGCGCGCCGTTCGCGAACCGCGTCGGCGACGCGATCGCGTCTGGCATGCGGCACCGGACACTGGTAAACGACCGCCACGGGCGCCTGCTCGCAGCGTGCCGACGCAAGGCGCCGCGATCGACGCGCACGTCGTTGCCCAGCAGCGCCGGCAGACGCTGCAGCAAGTCCGCCGCACCGGCCATTTCGCAGGACAGGCCGTCGCACACGCGCACCGTGAGCGCGGCGCGACGTCTCGCCGTCCTGCAGCACGTCGAAGTGGTGATAGAAGGTGGCCACCTCGTAAATCTCCGCCATCGGCACGTTGGTCACCTTGCGCCAGCGCGACGAGGTGACGCTCATGCAGGCCACGGTAGGCGTCGTTGAGCAGATGCAGATGCTCGATCAGCAGGTCACGCGGCCACCCTTCCGCGGGCCGGTCGCCCAGCAGTGCGCGCACCTCCTCGACCGACACGTCGTCGGCCTGACGGCCCTTGAGGCGGCTCTTGCGGCGAATGCGCTGCCGCATCTCGTCCGCACTGACCGACGTCACCGTGGTGACGGCGTCCTTCTGCTGCCGCGTCCGCGTGCGGTGGCTTCAAGCCGTGCTCCCGTCGCAGTCGCATCAATTGAAGAACTTTGCCGGCGTTGACGAGCGTGACGTAGACACCCCACGCCAGCGGAATGCCCACTGCGGCCCACGCGAGTGCAACCGTCATCGGCGAGCGTCGGGCCGCCATTTCCAGCTGCCGCACCCGACTTCGGACGCCATCGACGCGTTCGTGCGCGAGCACGCCGGTCTTCGGCCAAGCTCCGCGTCGCTCATGAACCACTTGTCGGCGACCGGACGCACCAGCAGGTTGCAGATCAGGCCGACGACCAGCATGCCGACCAGGATGTACATCGTCTGGTTGTAGACCTGCTCGCGCGGAATGCCGAGCCCGAGCTGGTACTCGCGCATGTAGTTGACGACCACCGGGCCGAGGATGCCGGCCGTGGCCCACGCGGTGAGCAGGCGGCCGTGGATGGCGCCCACCATCTGCGTGCCGAACAGGTCGGCCAGGTAGGCCGGCACGGTGGCGAAGCCGCCGCCGTACATGCTCAGGATGATGCAGAACGCCGCCGACGAACAGCAGCTTGTTGCCGGCGGCCGCGCTGCCGGGAATGCTTGCATACAGCAGGCCGCCGAGCACGAAGAACACGACGTAGGTCAGCTTGCGGCCGAGCTTGTCGGACAGGCTGGCCCAGAAGAAGCGGCCGCCGATGTTGAACAGGCTCAGCAGCGCCGCGAAGCCCGCGGCCACGCCGGCGATGGCCGTCAAGCTGCGCCTTGTCGAGTTCGCCGAACTTCTTGCGCCACGCCGATCAGGTGCCGCCGAACACTTCCTGCAGCATCGGGCTGGCCATGCCGATCACGCCGATGCCGGCGCTGACGTTCATGCACAGCACCATCCAGACCAGCCAGAACTGCGGAATGCCCCAGACCTTGTTCACGTGCACGTGGCGCTGCGTGATCATGGCGTTGTTGGCCTGCGCGGCGGGCAGCGTCCAGCCTTCGGGCTTCCAGCCGCTCGGCGGAACGCGGTAGCCGAAGGCGCCGCACATCATGAACACGAAGTAGCCCGCGGCCATCACCAGGAAGGTCTGCGTCACGCCGACGTCGGTGGGTGTCGCGAAGTTCTTCATCAGCGTCGCGGCCAGCGGCGAGCCGATCATCGCGCCGCCGCCGAAGCCCATGATGGCCATGCCGGTGGCCATGCCGCGGCGGTCGGGGAACCACTTGATCAGCGTGCTCACCGGGGAGATGTAGCCCAGGCCGAGGCCGATGCCGCCGATCACGCCCGAGCCCAGGATCATCATCCAGAACTGGTGCAGGTAGACGCCGATCGCCGAGATCACCATGCCGCCGCACCAGCACAGCGCGCTGACGACGCCGGCCTTGCGCGGGCCACCGCGTTCGAGCCAGCCGCCCCAGATGCGCGGCCGAGCAGGCCGAGGAACACGAAGAACAGCGTGTACATCCAGCCCAGCGTCGCGATCTTCCAGTCGCAGTTGGTGACGAACAGTTCCTGGAAGAAGCCGACGTCGGCGGCCGCACTTGATGGGCTCCTTGATGCCCAGCGCCTTGGACAGCGGCAGCCAGAACACCGAGAAGCCGTAGGCCATGCCGATGCACAGGTGAATCGCCAGCGCCGCCGGCGGCACCAGCCAGCGGTTGAAGCCGGGGCCTGCGATGATTCGTTCCTTGTCGAGAAATGCCTGCTGCCATGGTGCTCCCTCCAGGTTTTAGGTTTTGTTCATGTCCCCGTTCATTTGCGGCGTCACCACACCCGACGAGGTCGCGCGACTATCCCGCGGTCGATGTTCCGCCGTCCAATTGATTCGAAAAACGTGGCCATTCACACGGTGAATGAACGGTCCCGGCTGACTCGCGCCAGGCGAAACGGCACAAGAACGTCGCTCAGATGCTGAGCAATCCGCCCTGGCTTGCCGCGCGACGCAGCCACGCGCCGTCCGTGGCAAGCGTGAGCGCGGCGTCAAGCGTGCGTGAGGCGCGCGCGCTGGCGACGTGCATGAAGCCAATGGGCGTGCGCACGTCGGGATCGCGCAGCGGCAATGCCTCCAGGCCAGGGTATCCTCGAACCAGTGCCATGAGCGCACCAGGAACTACTGCCGATACCTGCCCGTCGAGGACGCCGAGCACAACCGACACAATGGAATTGGTCTCGATCGCGGGCTTGATGGACACACCCGCCTCGCGAAATGCCTTGTCGACGATGGTTCGGTTATGCATTTCTGGCGTCAGCAGGCAAAGGGGCAGGCTGGCGGCGTCTGCCCAGCGCACCGTCTTGCCGACTTGCAGCTGCTTGGCCTTTCCGCCTTCCGCTCGCCGCAGCAGGAAATATTGCTCGACGTACTGCGGCACGGCCACGACATTCCTGCCGCGATCGGTATAGCCCAGACCCAGATCGAGCGTGAGGCTTTCCAGGCCGGTCTCTATCTCGGGTGAGCTGAGCGATCGCAATATCGGCGTGATGCCGGGATAGCGCGCCTGCAGTTGCGCGACGAAGCATGCGGCGACCGGAATGGTCGTTGGTACGGCGCCGACAGCCAGCGTTCCGCGCGGAACGCCTGCCGCGCTGTGTAGATCCTGCCGCAGCAGTTCGTGCTCGCGCAGCAAGCCGGTTGGCGCTATCGAGTACACGCTGTCCTTCCGGCGTAAGCCCGGCATAGGTGCGGCCGCGCCGGACGATGGCCACCCCCAACTCGGCTTCGAGCGCCCGCAGCGCGTTCGACAATGCGGGCTGCGTGATATGGCAGGCGCTTGCAGCGCGGCCGAAATGCCGGTGCTGCTCCAGCGCAACCAGGTAGCGCATCGAATCGAGAAGGTTCACCGCAGGGGCCGTTCCGCGACGGACGTCACGACGTTGTCCGCGGGCACCGCAACCGAATGTTCATCAGCGATCATTATCAACATCCATAAGAGAATTGCGACCCAATCGTGAATCCGCACGCGCTCTGGCATACGGTTGCATATGAGCGTTGCACTGCTCAGCGGCGCAATGGCCTAGATATTTGAATCGCGCCCAAACAGCTGCCTCAACTCGACGGGCGATCCGGACGTAGGGGTGTCATAACCGCCGATTCGGGCGATGGCGCGGGCAAAGGCGCTGCTGCGTGCGGCTGCCTGCATCGTGTCGACGGCGATGCGGGCCGGTGAACTGCGCCGGCAAACCAGGTAGTAACGCTCCGTGACGAGTTCGACGAAGCCGAGGCCATGGGCCCGTGCCGCTGCTTCAATGCCAAACGCGGCATCGGCCATGCCCGAATGCACGGTGGCCGCCGTTGCCATGTGAGTGAATTCCTCGTCGGCGTAACCGTTGATCTCCGAAGCGGCAATCTGCTCCCGCGCGAGCAACGCGTCGAACAGCAGCCTGGTCCCCGAGCCGCGCTCCCGATTGACGAACTTGACCTTGTGACGCGCCAGGTCCTGCAACCGGCGTACACGCCGCGCGACATGCTTGGCCACCATCAAGCCTTGATGGCGGGAAAGGAGCCACGCAACATAATGCTCGCGGCTGTTGAGTCGCGAACGGAATTCCGCCAGCAAGGGACCCAGCAGCGCTGGGGGATGGGCCATGTGGATTCCTGCGATATCGCATTCGCCCCGCGCCAGCGCATCCAGGCTGTTCAAGCTGCCGGACGCCCGCAAGTCGATGTCCAATTGCCGATCGAGACGCTCTTTCAGTTTCAACAACGCGATGTCATGGCTCGCATGGACGACCACGCGCTGACGTCCGGAATCGACGGGCAGCGCGAGATGACTTGCAAGTTCGTCGCCCAGGGCGTCGAGCTGCGGGCGCAATCGCGGCTCCAGCCAATCGCCCACGCCGGCCACGCGCGCGCCAAACGCGGTGAGCCCGGTGCCTTGCCCTCGAGTGAGAATCGCCAGCTTGTAGCCCGTGATCGCCTCCCAGCGCCCCAGCAGTCCCCACGCATTCCGGTAGGAAATACCCACCTCGCGGACTGCGAGTACCAGTGAACCGTGCTGGCGAATCGACCGCAGCAGTCCGATCAGTTCCGGAGGCACCGAATACAGGGCGTCGCGGCCCATCTGGAGGCTGGCATTGATCTTTATTTTTAGCATATGGACCGGAAGCGCGCTGCGCATATAACGTCCGCATATGTGCAACGGCGCGTAACTATACCCAAGTGCGACTCAGAACGTGTCCAGCGTCGGGTACGTGTCGTCCTCTTCCAGGCAACTCTGCACGAACAACGCCACGCCGATGTCCCCGGTCCATAGCGAGTAACGGCGCACTCCGTACTGCGCGGCATGACGAACGCACTGTTCGACCGCATGCATCGCAAATGCCCGCGCGCGGTCCAGCCAATGCCGATTCCCCGTGCGCTTGAACAACTTTAGCAACGCGTAGCCGTTGCCAGCCGTGCCGTGGCAAAGCCCGGCACCCTTCGTGAGCGGGCCGGCCTTCCAGATGAGTTCGCCTGCCTGGACCAGCAGGCCGTCGAGTTCGGGCAGGACATGATTCGGGAGGCGGCAGACGATGCCTGGCGCGCCGTGGCAATCCTGCAGCAATTTCTTCGGATCCGTCTTGTAGTCTGCTGTCGCGACATTCGCCGGCCAATTGGCGAAGCCGTCTTCGCGCACGACCGTTGCGTTCAGCGTCTCCACAGTGCGTCGGGCAAACGCACTGACGACGTCTGATGACAGCAAATGAGCGCCACGGAATGCAGGGAACACATTGCCCGCAAAGCCGTGGCCGCCGCCCAAATGGCGCGATCGTCGACCCCAGAGCGCCTGGGTCCAAATCCAGAATCCGGGCGGACCCACCTCTTCCTCAACTTTCTCCATGGCATCCCACAAGATCTCCACTCCCGAGGAAAGCAAATCGCCCCAGCGCCGCTCGCCGGTCCATTCGTGCATGTGAATGGCCGCAAGCAGCGTACCTGGCGATCCCCACAGTTGCTCGAGCGCCGGATTTCGCAGATTCCGAGCAATGGAGTGATGAATGGCATCGGCAAGAAGCGTGGAGGGCGAAGTCCGCCATTGCAGCAACAATATTCCCGCGTCCCCCAGCAGCAGGGAGGTCTGATCTGCCACATTCCTTGCCTGACGGTTTCGTTCGAGCAGGTCGGAAGTCACAGAAGTGAAATCCGGTATGGGCTGGACCATTCCTGCCTTATGCAAATGCTGTAGCCCCAGGACGACGCCTGCGGCGCCGGAGTAGATATCGAACGTTGGCGCCGCATCCGCAGAATCGTCGAGTGGATGCGCGGGCCAAAGGCTGCGGGGGTCGAACCGTGCGACGGAATCCGCAACGATTTGCGCGACGGCCGCCCGCGCATCGCCATCCGACCATGGCGTGGTGGTAAGCGTTTCGTGGCGTGCGGGTTCGTGCAGCATCTGGGGCCGTCCCTAAGAGTCGCTCATCTTCGCCAGCAATGTACTTGAGACCAGCAATTGGGGTGTCGGAATACCCGAGCGGCAAAGGAAGCGCAACGATTCGTTACATCCTGCCGTCGGCCCGCAGCGTGGCCCGTTCGTTATTGGCAGTGTTGGCATCGTGCCATCTACTCTAACAACGGAGAGAAACATGAAGATCTCGTCCACGCTCGCCCTCCTCGCCGCCGGGACCTTTGCCTTGCCGGCGCTGGCCCAGACCGCCGCCACGGAAACGCAGCGCAACATGAATCAACAGCAACGGATTGAACAAGGACTGCAGTCCGGCGCGCTCACCACGCACGAAGCCGGTCAGCTCGAGCGGCAGCAGACGCATGTCGAACGCGTGGAAAAGAATGCGCTGAAGGATGGCTCGCTTTCGCCCGCGGAAAAGGCGCGTATCCAGGCGGCGCAAAACAAGACCAGTGCGACCATTGCCGCCGACAAGCACAATGCCAAACTGGGCAATCCGGCGTCGAAGTCGTCGCAACGCATGCAGGCCGACGTGCAACGCAACGTCAATCAGCAGGCACGCATCGAGCAAGGCGCGAAATCCGGCAAGCTTTCCAACGGCCAGGTGGCGTCACTGGAACGCGGACAGGCGCACGTCAATCGCGCGGAAGCCAACGCCGCGGCGGATGGCCACGTCGGTGCCGTTGGACAGGCCAACATCCAGGGCCGCGAAAACGTGCAGAGCGCGCGCATTCACACAAGAAGACGAACGCTCCGGTACAGCCGTGATGGTCGATCAGCGGCCGTGACGCTCAGTTTGCCGGGGTCACGGCCGCGGCGAGAATCCCAGATCAATACATTGCCCGCCTGTCCGCCATACAGACCATAGCCGGAGTTCACGAAGAGCATTCCGCCCGGCAATGGTCGCGCCAGCGGCGTCAAGCGAACCGCCATTGGCGCCTTGACGCCGTTGACGGTCGTGAACGGCTTTGCCGTGTCGTAGTCCCACAGTACGGCGCCGTGCGACGTCGCGTAGGCGCGAAGATGTCCATCGACCGCGCCGGACAGCACAAAGTCCGGCGTGGCGGTCACGGCGCCGGATTGCGCCGGACTGCAGTTTGTGCGATTCGCGCAGGCCTTGGCCGGCGGCGCGCTCCAGAGCGTCTTGCACCCGTATCCACGCCGCAGTGCGTGCAGCCCGCCTCCTTTGTCCGGATCGGTACCAGCGGTTGTCCCAGGACCAGACTGATGAATGCGATGTCGGAGACTGCCGCGTAGACGGCCTTGCCATCGGTCGCGGTACCCCACTGCACGCCACCCAGGACGCCGCCGGCACCGACCCGCTTGCTCCACACGACGCGCCCGCCGTCGTCGGGATCGAGCGCCCAGACCATGCCGGATTTCTCCCCGATCACCAGCACGCGCTTGCCGTTGTCCAGCGTGACGAGATTGGGGTGACGTACCGAGGTCGTAGTCGGGACCGTGAGGCTCCGGACAATTTGACCGGTCCGTCGAGAGGCACGCGGCGTTGCCCATGTCGCCTTTGAGCAGTTGGCGAGCCCAGAGGATGTTCCCGGTGTCGAGTGCCATCGCGAGGACGGCATCGCTGGTGTCCGTGGCCGGGGCGGAATGATTGTCGCCGGTACCGACATACAGCACGCGCTTCTTGACATCGATCGTCGGCGAAGCCCAGATCGAGACGCCGGACGGTCCCCACAGTTGCGTGCCGATGGCGTTCTTCGCGAGCGGGCGGGCATCGGGAATGGTGATAGGTGGTCCAGATCGTCTTGCCGGTCGCCGCATCGAGCGCCACGATCGCGCCCCGCCCTTTGCAACATTCATATTTGGGATCCGCCGCCGAACTGTCGTCGCCGCCGGAGATCGGCACGTACAGTCGCCCTTCGAACAGCGTGGGCGCACCCGTAATGCCGGTTCGCGGGCCGTCATCGGGCGTGAAACGCCAGACCTGCTTGCCCGTCGCGACGTCGACCGAGTACACATTGCCACGACGATCACCGAATAGCGCTACATCGATGTCGCCGACGCGCGCAACGGTGATGGCCGTACGAACGCCGGTGCTTGCGCTGGAAATCCCAGTAGTAGCAGCCGGATTTGGCGTCGATGGAATAGACATGCCCGTTCTGGCTGCCGACGAAGACACGACCGCCGGCGATGGTGGGTTGTCCGAAGGCCGCCACAGCGCCGGGAAAGCCGAACGCCCACTTGACTTCGAGCCGGCTCAAGTCCGCCGCCGCAGATGCCGGGCTCGTGTTGATAGCGCCAATTCTCGAGATTGGCGCCCCAGCCGTTGTATGAAGGACCCGCAAGCGAAAATGCGGTGGGTGTTCCGGTGCAGCGCCCTGCCATCGCCACGTCTTCGGACAGTTTCTTGCCGGTGAGATATTCGGCTATCGCGACTCGCTGCGCCGGCGAAAGCGCTGCGCCCGGACCCTGCATGACGCCGCTGGTCAGCGCGCTGACGACGAAGCTCGGCGACATCGCGCGCAGCGACGAGACGGCCGGTGCGCGCGTCGCCGGATTTTCGTGGCACATCGCGCAGTGCTGCGGAAGATGGCTTCCTGCGGATTGGCCGGACCGGTGACGGGCTGCGCCAGTGCATGGGGAATCGCCCACCACGCTGCGGCGGCGGCGACCGCAAGAAACCCATGCGAAGCAAGTGAAATCATCCTTGTTCCGTCAGTTGTCTCGCGCAATAGGCTGCCAGCGCATCGAGGACGAACGCATCCTCGCCGGCAGCTTCCGCCAGGCGGAACTCGCATTCCGGATGCGCGATGCGACAACCTGCAGAAGGCGGGGAAGGTCCTCCCGGACATGTCCGCCCTGCCCCAGAAAAATCGGCACCAGGACGATGCTGCGGCAGCCCTCGACATAGAGCTTTGCCGCGGCGGTGGGAAGGTCCGGCTGCATCATTTCCAGGTAGGCCAGCATCACCTGGGTCTGGGGTGCCGCGCCGGCGACGCGATCGCGCAGTCGTTCGAATGGCTCGGCCCAGCGTGCGTCGCGGGCACCATGGGCGAACAGGACAAGGCCTTGAGGCATCGAACGATTATACGGTCGGCGATCCCATCCACAGGGACCTCGGTCCGGGGCCAACGTCCTTATATGAGTCAGAGGCGATAACGGCATAGCGCAATATTCCTTTTGTTTATTAGGGGCTTCGCCTAACCTCACTTTCCCTATCCTGCGGTTCCGGCCTGCATGTATCGCTACGACTCCTTTGACCAACGTGTGGTCGACGAACGCGTTGCCCAGTTCCGCGACCAGACGCGCCGCTTTCTGGCCGGCGAACTCAGTGAGGACGAGTTTCGCCCGCTGCGTCTGCAGAACGGTCTCTACGTGCAGAAGTACGCACCGATGCTGCGCGTGGCCATTCCCTACGGCCTTCTGTCGTCGCGGCAACTGCGCATGCTGGCGCATATCGGTCGCAAGTACGACAAGGGCTACGGCCATTTCACGACGCGCCAGAACATTCAGTACAACTGGCCGAAGCTGGCAGAAGTGCCGGAAATTCTGGCTGACCTCGCCACCGTGGAAATGCACGCGATCCAGACGTCGGGAAATTGCGTGCGCAATATCACCAGCGACCATTTCGCCGGCGTTGCGGGCGACGAAATCGTCGATCCGCGTCCCTAC
Source organism: uncultured beta proteobacterium (assembly GCA_963755545.1). Taxonomy (GTDB): domain Bacteria; phylum Pseudomonadota; class Gammaproteobacteria; order Burkholderiales; family Casimicrobiaceae; genus VBCG01. The sequence continues at coordinate 102,565 of CAVWKH010000006.1, forward strand.
AATGAACTGGTTCGGCAATGGTCGACGTTTCATCCGGAATTCGCCTACCTGCCGCGCAAATTCAAGATCGCGATCACGGGCGCGACCACCGACCGCGCGGCGATCCTCGTGCATGACATCGGCCTTCAGGCCGTGCGCAATGAAGCAGGAGACATCGGCTTCCGGGTCATCGTGGGCGGTGGTCTCGGCCGTACGCCGATCGTTGGCCACGTGATCCGCGAGTTCCTGCCGCGTGCCGAAATTCTCAATTATCTCGACGCGATCCTTCGCGTGTACAACCGTTTCGGCCGCCGCGACAACATGTACAAGGCGCGCATCAAGATCCTGGTGAAGGAAAAGACCCCCGCCGTCTTCGCCTCACATGTCGAAGCGGAGTGGGAGCAACTGCGCGGCGGTCACGCTACCGTGCCGGACGAGGAGATCGCGCGGCTCGCCGCCCATTTCTCGCCGCCTGCCTACGCGCGACTGCCCGGCGACGACGCCGGATTTCGTGCTGCCGTGGCCGACAATCGTGGCTTTGCCAACTGGGTGAAGCGCAATGTGTTCCCGCACCGGGTGCCGGGCTATGCGATCGTCACGCTGTCGCTCAAGAAGACCGGCGTGCCGCCGGGCGACGCGACATCGGACCAGATGGACACCGTGGCCGACCTGGCCGATGCGTACAGCTTCGGCGAACTTACGGTGTCGCATGAACAGAACCTGATATTCACCGATGTGCGTCAGTCGGAACTGCTGGCGCTGTGGAGCGAGCTGAAGGATCTGGGACTCGCGACGCCCAATATCGGCCTCCTGACGAACATCGTTTGCTGTCCCGGCGGGGATTTCTGTTCGCTGGCCAACGCCAAGTCGATTCCGATTGCCGAGGCCATCCAGCGCCGCTTCGACGACTTGGACTACCTGCACGACATCGGCGAGCTCGATCTCAATATCTCGGGCTGCATGAATGCGTGCGGCCACCATCACGTCGGTCACATCGGCGTGCTCGGCGTCGACAAGAACGGTTCCGAGTGGTACCAGGTGACCATCGGCGGCACCCAAGGCGAGCACGCGGCCATCGGCAAGGTCATTGGCCCGTCGTTCGCGGCACATGAAATGCCCGACGTGGTCGCGCGTCTGCTCGACGTTTACGTGGACCACCGGCACGAGGACGAGCGCTTCGTCGATACGGTGCAGCGTCTCGGGACTCGACCCGTTCAAGGAACGCGTCTATGCCGCAGCTCATTAAGAACGGCGCGGTGGTCGTAGATCCGTGGTTGTTGCTGCGCGAGGATTCCGCCGCGTTGCCCGCGTCGCCTGTTGTCGTGCCACTGGCACGTTGGCGTGCGGAGCGCGAGGAACTGCGCGCCCGCACCGACGTCGGCGTCTGGCTGGGCCCGGCCGACGATCCTTCCTTCGTTGCGGACGACGCGACATCGCTGCCGCTGATTGCCGTCGACTTCCCGAAGTTTGCCGATGGCCGCGGCTATTCGATCGCGCGCTTGCTGCGCGAGCGCTATGGCTTCAAGGGCGAATTGCGCGCCGTCGGCGACATTCAGCGCGACCAGTTGTATTACCTCCAGCAGGTCGGCTTCGACGCGTTCCTGCTGCGCGACGGCAAGGACGCGCAGGACGCGCTCAACTCGTTGCGCGATTTCACCGACGGCTACCAGCTCACGAACCGGCGCACGCCGTGGTTCCGCCGTTCCGGTGTGGTCGCGGCGACAGGCGGCACCGGATGAGCGGCATCGTCTACCTCGTCGGTGCCGGCCCCGGCGCGCCGGATCTGCTCACGCTGCGCGCCGCGCGATTGCTGGGCGAGGCGGATATCGTCTTTCACGATGCGCTGGTACATCCGGACACGGTCGCGCTGGCCGGGAATGCGGAAAAAATTGCGGTGGGCAAGCGCTGCGGCAAGCACTCGACCGCACAGCAATTCATCAACAAGCGGCTGGTCGACGCGGCGCGGAAGCACGCGATCGTCGTCCGGCTGAAAGGCGGCGACCCGATGCTGTTCGGTCGCGCTCAGGAAGAGATCGCTGCGCTCGAAGCCGAAGGCATTCGCTGCGAGGTGGTGCCGGGCATCACGGCCGCGCTTGCAGCCGCGGCCGAACTCAAGACGTCGCTGACGCAGCGCGGCATCGCACGCAGCGTGACGTTTGCGACGCCACGAGTCGGCGCCGGCGAACCCGGCAGCGACTGGGCCGACGGGCTTTTGGCCTCGGATGCCGGCGCAATCTACATGGGCGTCGGCGAGGCGACGGCCATTGCCGCCACGTTGCGGGCGGGCGGCAAACCGGGCGCGCTGCCCGTCGCCATTGTCGAAAATGCCTCGCTGCCCGACCAGCGCATACGGTATACGACGCTCGCCGCGTTGCCGCAACTTGCGACGGCCGAGATCACCGGACCCGCGCTGATCCTGCTCGGGCCGCAATTCACTGCCCGCGCATCCCGTGTTGATTCAAATGCCCAGCGATGTCGCAACGATACCAAGGCAGCCAACGGTTGAGGCGCATTCGTCGCGTCCTGACCGCGCCTCCCCAGCAAGCCGCTCTGCGGCTTTTCTTGGCGCATACATATAGCCAGAAGTTCGTTAGAATGTTATTGTTATAACCACAGGAACCAGAACATGAAAATCAGCAACGCCTCATTGCTCCTCGCCACGCTTGGCCTTGCGGCTGCAACGACCCTCGCGCACGCCGACGTCACTCTGCTCAACGTCTCCTACGACCCGACGCGTGAGCTGTATCAGGACTACAACCAGGCCTTTGCCAAGAACTGGCTCGCCAAGACCGGCGAGAAGGTCGTCATCAAGCAATCGCACGGCGGATCGGGCAAGCAGGGTCGCGCCGTCATCGACGGTCTCGACGCCGACGTCGTGACGCTGGCGCTGGCTTCCGACATCAACGCCATCGCCGAGCACGCCAAGTTGCTGCCGGCCAATTGGCAGAAGCGCTTGCCTCACAACAGCACGCCCTATACGTCGACGATCGTCTTCCTGGTGCGCAAGGGCAATCCAAAAGGTATCAAGGACTGGGATGACCTGGTCAAGCCCGGCGTGTCGGTGATCACGCCCAACCCCAAGACCTCCGGCGGCGCGCAATGGAATTACCTGGCCGCGTGGGAGTTCGCCAAGCGCAAGTTCGGCGGCGAGGCCAAGGCGAAGGAATTCGTCACGTCGCTGTACAAGAACGTGCCGGTGCTCGATTCCGGTGCGCGCGGATCCACGACGACGTTCGTCGAGCGCGGTGTCGGCGACGTGCTGCTCGCGTGGGAAAACGAGGCGTTCCTGTCGCTGAAGGAATTCGGTCCCGACAAGTTCGAGATCATTGCGCCGTCGCTGTCGATCCTGGCGGAGCCGCCGGTGGCCGTCGTCGACAAGAACGTCGACCGCAAGGGCACGCGCAAGGCGGCCGAAGCCTACCTGCAGTATCTGTATTCGGACGAAGGCCAGGAAATCGCGGCGCGCAATTTCTATCGACCGACCGATCCCAAGGTGGCCGCGAAGTACGCGAAGCAGTTCCCCAAGCTGACGCTGGTGACCATCGACGGCGCGTTCGGCGGCTGGCCCAACGCGACCAAGACGCACTTTGCCGATGGCGGCACGTTCGACCAGATCTACCTCGCCGCGGGCAAGTGATTTGCCAATCACGGGAACGCGCGCGGGCCGATGCCCGCGCGTCTCGATGTTGCATGCGCCGGCCTGATCGCACATGATTGCGCGCACGATGGCGGCGGACCCCGGCGAATTGCAGACGAGACTCGCCGCCGTTCCCGCCGCCGGCGCCGGTCGCCGCTCGTCCACGCGAGTGCTGCCGGGCTTCGGCTTGAGTCTGGGCTACACGCTCGTCTACTTGAGCCTGATCGTCCTCATCCCGTTGTCCGCGGCCTTCATCAAGACTACGCAGCTCACATGGCCGGCGTTCGTCGACATCGTGACGGCGCCGCGCGTGGTGGCGAGCTACCGGCTGACATTCGGCGCGTCGTTTCTCGCCGCGGCGCTTAATACTGTATTCGGACTGCTGGTCGCATGGGTTCTGGTCCGTTATCGCTTCCCCGGTCGACGCCTGGTCGACGCGCTGGTCGACCTGCCGTTTGCCTTGCCGACGGCGGTGGCGGGCATTGCGCTCGCCGGGCTGTTCTCGGCCAACGGCTGGTTCGGTTCGATTCTGGTGCCCCTCGGGATCAACGTCGCGTTCACGCCGCTCGGCGTCCTCGTGGCGTTGACGTTCATCGGCCTGCCCTTCGTCGTGCGGACCGTGCAGCCGGTGCTCGAAGAGTTGCCGCGCGAACTGGAAGAAGCCGCGGCCACGTTGGGCGCCACGCGCTGGGACAGTTTTCGCCGCGTCGTCTTTCCGGTCGTGTTGCCGTCGCTGCTCACCGGCTTTGCGCTGGCGTTCGCGCGGGCGATCGGCGAATACGGCTCGGTGATCTTCATCGCCGGCAACATGCCGATGGTGTCCGAGATCACGCCGCTGCTCATCATCACCAAGCTCGAGCAATACGATTACACCGGCGCCACCGCCATCGCGGTAGTGATGCTGGTGATTTCCTTCACGCTTCTGCTGGCCATCAACGCGCTGCAGGCATGGACGCGGCGGCGACAAGGAGCGCTGGCGTGAGTACGGCCCTGCCCTCAGCGCCGACCCGCACGGCGCGCAGCGACGCTGGAAGCGGCGAACCGCGGCTGGTACGCGGTCTGTTGATCGCGCTGGCGCTCGCGTTCCTGACCATGTTCCTGTTCGTGCCGCTGGCGTTCGTGTTCTACGAAGCGCTGAAAAAGGGCCTGGGTGTCTATTTCGCCGCGATCACCGACCCTGACGCTGTCGACGCCATCAAGCTGACCTTTCTCGTGGCCGCCATCGCCGTGCCGTTGAACCTGGTCTTCGGCCTGGCCGCCGCATGGTCGATCGCCAAGTTCAGTTTTCCGGGCAAGAATATCCTGACCACGCTGATCGATCTGCCGTTCTCGGTGTCGCCCGTTATCGCCGGACTTATTTACGTGCTGATCTTCGGTCTGCAAGGCTGGCTCGGACCGTGGTTGCGCGAACACGACGTCAAGATCATCTTCGCGGTGCCGGGCATCGTACTGGCGACCATTTTCGTGACTTTTCCTTTCGTGGCGCGCGAGTTGATCCCGCTGATGCAGGCGCAGGGCACCGAGCAGGAAGAGGCGGCGACGGTGCTTGGCGCCGGCGGCTGGCAGACATTCTGGCGGATCACGCTGCCCAACGTGAAATGGGGATTGCTGTACGGCGTGATCCTGTGCAACGCGCGGGCGATGGGCGAGTTCGGCGCGGTGTCCGTTGTCTCCGGTCATATTCGCGGCGCCACCAACACGCTGCCGCTGCAGGCCGAGATCCTCTACAACGAATACCAGTTTTCCGCCGCCTTCGCGGTGGCCTCGCTGCTGGCGCTGCTCGCGTTGGTGACGCTGGCGCTGAAGGTCATCGTCGAGCGCAACACACATTCCCGCCATGAGTCGCTGGAGCAGGGTCCGTGAGCGCGCCGGGCCGTCCCCAAGTGCGAATTGCCACGAAGTGCGTAACGCGGAGGTTACATTGAGCATTGAACTCAAAGGCATCACCAAGCGCTTCGGATCGTTTGTCGCGGTCGACAACATCGACCTCCACATCGAGACCGGCGAACTGCTTGCGCTGCTTGGCCCCTCCGGCTCCGGCAAGACGTCGCTGCTGCGGATGATCGCCGGACTCGAGATGCCGGACGAAGGCAGCGTTTCGTTCCAGGGCAAGGACGCGACGGACACCCACGCGCGCGATCGGCAGGTTGGCTTCGTGTTCCAGCACTACGCGCTGTTCGGGCACCTCACCATCTTCGAGAACGTGGCCTTCGGCATGCGCGTGCGTCCGCGCAAGCTGCGGCTGCCGGAAAAGGAAATCGCCAGGAAGGTGAACTCGCTGCTCCAACTGGTGCAGCTCGATTGGCTGGCCGACCGTTACCCGCACCAGTTGTCCGGCGGACAGCGCCAACGCATTGCGCTGGCGCGCGCGCTGGCAGTTGAGCCGCGCGTGCTGTTGCTGGATGAACCCTTCGGCGCGCTCGACGCCCGGGTACGCCAGGAATTGCGACGCTGGCTGCGCCGGCTCCACGACGAGGTCCACGTGACCAGCGTGTTCGTGACACACGATCAGGAAGAGGCGCTCGAAGTCGCGGATCGCGTCGTCGTGATGAACCACGGGCGCATCGAGCAGATCGGCGCGCCCGCCGACGTCTACGACCACCCGGCCACGCCATTCGTGTTCGAGTTCCTGGGACACGTGAATCGCATGCCTTCGAAATCGGCGGAGGGGACCGACACCTTCGCGCGTCCGCACGATATCGCGGTGGCGCGCATTCCCGCGGAGTCGGCGCTGCCCGCGCGCTTCGTGCACGGGTCGGCCATCGGACCGGTGGCCCGCCTCGAATTCGCGCTCGAGCCCTCGGCGCAGACGATCAACGTCGAGTTGCCCCGCGAACGATTTCGCGAGCTGGCGTTGCGCGCAGGCGAATTGGCCTACCTGACACCGACCCGGCAGCACCAGTTCGCGCCGCCGACCTGACCGCAAGATATGGCACGCGCTGCGATGCAGGGCGCCGCCGGCTGAACCAGGCAGCGCAACACCGCCACAGAAAACGCCAGGTCGGGTTACGGAGGCGGCAATTGCTTGAGCAGGTTGGCGTTGGCAATGCCCACGTCGGACACGGTCAGAATTCCATCCGTGTTTACGTCGAATAGGAAGTTTGCCCCCGTCACCGTCTGCAGCAACGTTGCGCGGACGGCGCCGACATCCGAAACCAACACTTGTCCGCTTTGATTGACGTCGCCGAGCAGGAACCCGAGGCGTACTGAACCGGCGCCGTTGCTCCCGCCACCGCCGGGCACCACATTGGTGGCCGCAATCTTCACGTATTGCGCATTGGTAACCGAGGTCAGTGGCACGGTCATTTCGTTGCCGTTAAACGTTGGCGGCCCGGCAGTCGCCACACCTTCGGTGATACTCACGCTCCCCGCAACCACTGGCCTGTCGAACGTAAACACGATAATGAAAGGCGCAGCACGCGGCTCGATGGTCGGGCTTGTGACTGCGTTGCTGAGTAACAGGTCGAAGGTTCCCGCGGTACCGTGGACGTTGCGTGACTTCGCGGATACCAATATCGGAGCAGTATTGAATGCCGCGGTGACCGACTTGGCGGCGTCCACGGTGACGACACAACTACCGGTGCCGCTGCACGCTCCGCTCCAGCCGGTGAAGGTCGACGGGGCGGTCGGTGTCGCCGTCAGCGTGACCGCGGCTCCGCTCGCATAGTTTGCGGTACAGGTGACTCCGCAGTTGATGCCTGCGGGATTGCTGGTGACGGTACCTACCCCATTGCCGGCCTTGGCGACCGTCAGTGCGAACGTCGGCAGTGTAAAGGTAGCGGTGACGGACTTGGCCGCATCGACGGTGACGACACAACTGCCGGTACCGCTGCACGCGCCGCTCCAGCCGGTGAAGGTCGATGGCGCGGTGGGCGTGGCTGTGAGTGTCACCGCCGTTCCACTGGAGTAGTTGGCTGTACAGGTGACTCCGCAGTTGATTCCCGCGGGCGCGCTGGTCACTGTGCCTGCACCGGTGCCGGCCTTGGCGACCGTCAGTGCGAACGTCGGCAGCGTGAAGGTGGCGGTGACCGACTTGGCGGCGTCGACGGTGACCACACAACTTCCGGTGCCGCTGCACGCTCCGCTCCAGCCGGTGAAGGTCGATGGAGCGGTCGGTGTCGCCGTCAGCGTGACCGCGGTGCCGCTGGAGTAGTTGGCGGTACAGGTGACTCCGCAGTTGATTCCCGCGGGACTACTGGTAACGCTGCCGGCACCGGTACCGGCCTTGGCGACCGTCAGTGCGAACGTCGGCAGTGTGAAGGTGGCGGTGACCGACTTGGCGGCGTCCACGGTGACGACACAGCTGCCGGTGCCGCTGCACGCTCCGCTCCAGCCGGTGAAGGTCGATGGAGCGGTCGGTGTCGCCGTCAGCGTGACCGCGGTTCCGCTCGAGTAGTTGGCGGTACAGGTGACTCCGCAGTTGATTCCCGCGGGACGCGCTGGTCACGGTGCCTGCACCGGTGCCGGCCTTGGCGACCGTCAGTGCGAACGTCGGCAGTGTGAACGTAGCGGTGACCGACTTGGCGGCGTCCACGGTGACGACACAACTGCCGGTGCCGCTGCACGCTCCGCTCCAGCCGGTGAAGGTCGATGGAGCGGTGGGCGTGGCTGTCAGTGTCACCGCCGTTCCACTGGAGTAGTTGGCTGTACAGGTGACTCCGCAGTTGATGCCTGCGGGATTGCTGGTGACGGTACCTACCCCATTGCCGGCCTTGGCGATCGTCAGTGCGAACGTCGGCAGTGTGAAGGTGGCGGTGACCGACTTGGCGGCGTCCACGGTGACGACACAACTGCCGGTGCCGCTGCACGCTCCGCTCCAGCCGGTGAAGGTCGATGGCGCGGTGGGCGTGGCTGTGAGTGTCACCGCCGTTCCACTGGAGTAGTTGGCTGTACAGGTGACTCCGCAGTTGATGCCTGCGGGATTGCTGGTGACGGTACCTACCCCATTGCCGGCCTTGGCGATCGTCAGTGCGAACGTCGGCAGCGTGAAGGTGGCGGTGACCGACTTGGCCGCGTCGACGGTGACGACACAACTGCCGGTGCCGCTGCACGCTCCGCTCCAGCCGGTGAAGGTCGATGGAGCGGTCGGTGTCGCCGTCAGCGTGACCGCGGTGCCGCTTGAATAGTTGGCGGTACAGGTGACTCCGCAGTTGATGCCCGCGGGATTGCTGGTGACGGTACCTACCCCAGTGCCGGCCTTGGCGACCGTCAGTGCGAACGTCGGCAGCGTGAAGGTGGCGGTGACCGACTTGGCGGCGTCTACGGTGACGACACAACTGCCGGTGCCGCTGCACGCTCCGCTCCAGCCGGTGAAGGTCGACGGGGCGGTCGGTGTCGCCGTCAGCGTGACCGCGGTTCCACTCGAGTAGTTGGCGGTACAGGTGGCACCGCAGTTGATTCCCGCGGGACTACTGGTGACGCGTGCCGGCACCGGTACCGGCCTTGGCGACCGTCAGTGCGAACGTCGGCAGTGTGAAGGTGGCGGTGACCGACTTGGCGGCGTCCACGGTGACGACACAGCTGCCGGTGCCGCTGCACGCTCCGCTCCAGCCGGTGAAGGTCGATGGAGCGGTCGGGTGTCGCCGTCAGCGTGACCGCGGTTCCGCTCGAGTAGTTGGCTGTACAGGTGGCTCCGCAGTTGATTCCCGCGGGACTGCTGGTCACGCGTGCCGGCACCGGTGCCGGCCTTGGCGACCGTCAGTGCGAACGTCGGCAGCGTGAAGGTGGCGGTGACCGACTTGGCGGCGTCGACGGTGACCACACAACTTCCGGTGCCGCTGCACGCTCCGCTCCAGCCGGCAAACGTGCCTGTGCCATTCGTGGGAGTCAGGGTGACAGTGGTGCCAGGATAAATATCGCTGCACACGGTCGGGCAGTTGATTGCCCCCGAATTCGCGGTCACCGTGCCGCTGCCCGATCCCGCCAGAACGACAGAGAGGCGCTGGCCGATGGTGATATCGAACGACCCGCCCATGTCGTAATCCATGAAGGACGTGTCGGAGATGAAGGCATTGGTCGGGTCCGGCCTGACGGTATATACGCCGAGCGGCGCTGCCGGATTGGAAGAAAGCGTAATGGTCGAAACCAGGATGTTGTTTGCGGCGGGCGTGCCGGCCAGGAACGTGGTTCCAAGGTTGCTGGCGTTGGCCGGAGCGAGCAAGGCGGAGGGAACAGCGAGTATCGTGGCGTCCGGAACAATCGAGTCGGGATCGTTGTACGGGCTGCCGGTCAGGCTGCGACCGATGAGCTGGAACGGGAAAGACGCGCCCGCCCCCTGGCTCAGGTAGTACGCGGTACCGATGGTTGCGACGGTGGCGTCGACACGGATGTCGAACGAGACCGGGCTCCCTGCCACGATCTTGGTCGATGTGGCGATTCCGCCGGGAACCGTCAGGCGGGTCGTGATCTGAGCCAATGCGCTTGCAGAAAGCGCGGAACCGAGCAGGCCAAGCCACAGCGCCGCCAACCATCGATTGCAAAGTTTCACCTGTCGCTCCCCAGTCCAATCGGCCAAGCAATCCCGCGTCCGCCGCGCTTAAAAATGACACGGCGAATTGCAGATCAAGGTTGCCCTACATCGGAATCCATGACATTAGCATAGCGTGGATACTTTTGCGAATGCAGCTATGGTTTCGCGCGTCGTGAACCCCCAATCGGCAGCGCACGAATTCGCATCCATAAATGCCGAGATCCGAAATCGGAATCATCGAATTCGGGATGAGGGTTTTTCCGGCCAATGCACATGAATCGAATAGCCCGGCGTTACAATCGCGCCGGCGTCCGTGAGTGTCAGCGGTGCCCCAAACCTCGATGCAGCTGCCGCTCTTCCAACTTCCCCCGCAACGCCAGAAGGACTGGATCGCGCAACGCCTTGCGCGTCCGGCGCCAAGTGCCGCGCGCGGCATGAGCGATGGCTTCCGTTTGCCGGGACGCGATGGCGAAGCGACGCCTGCGGCTGTCCTGGTGCCGATCGTCAATCGGCCGGATGGTCTCACGCTGTTGCTTACGCAACGAAGCGCTGACCTGCCCGACCATCCGGGTCAGATCAGCTTTCCCGGCGGCCGAGTGGAGCCCACCGACCCGACGCTGGCATTTGCGGCGTTGCGTGAAGCCACGGAGGAAGTTGGCCTCGCCGCCGATCGCGTCGACGTGCTGGGCGAGCTGGCCACCTATGAAACGGTCACCGGGTATCGGGTCACGCCCATCGTCGGCTGGGTCGAGCCGCCATTCACGCTGACGACGGATCCGGTCGAGGTGGCCGAAGCGTTCGAGGTTCCGTTGTCGTTCATACTGGATCCAGCGAACCAGCAGCGTCATTTCCGGATGCTGGGCGACTTGCGCCGCGACTTCTGGGCGATCCCGTGGCGCGACCGTTATATCTGGGGCGCCACCGCGGCGATGCTGCTGATTTTCGACCGCACGTTGCGCGCCGACTAAAGGTCGGTCGCGTGCAGCCCTCGCCCCCCGCCACCGCAATCATCCTCTCGGGTGGCGGTGCGCGCGCCGCCTATCAGGTCGGCGCGCTGCGCGCGATTGCGCACATCGTCGGTCGCAACGCACGCATGCCGTTTCCGGTGATCTGCGGCACATCGGCGGGTGCGATCAACGCAACGCTGCTGGCGGTGAACGCCGACGATTTCCGGCGCGGCGTCGCGCGTCTCACACGCTGGTGGCGGCGGGTGACGGTGCGCGACATCTACCACGGTGATCTGCCCACGCTGGCCCGACACAGCGCCCGGTTCCTTGCCAGCGTGTTTACCGGTGGCACGGTGCCCGCCAAGGCCGCCTCGATGTTCGACAATGGCCCGCTCACCGATCTGCTCGCACGCGAGCTCGAATTCGCAAAGCTCGACCGTCAGATCGGCGCCGGCCACCTGCGCGCGTTGTCCATCAACGCCACCAGTTACACGTCGGGTCACGCGGTGACGTTCTATGAAGGTTCGCCCGACATTCAGGCATGGCATCGCCTGCGCCGCCGTGGGCAACCCACCCGACTCACTGCCGATCACCTGATGGCATCGACGGCGATTCCCTTTGTGTTTCCGGCCGGCCGCATCGACGAGGATTTCTACATGGACGGGTCCGTCCGGCAAATCGCGCCGTTGTCACCCGCGTTGCATCTGGGCGCCAACCGCATCGTGGTATTGGCCGTGGGTCAATTTTCGGGGCAGCCGGCAAGTCGCAATGGCGCGGTCGGTCCGCCGCAATACCCATCCTTTGCCCAGGTTGCGGGCCACGCGCTGTCGTCGGTGTTCCTGGACAACATGGGCGCGGACATCGAGCGCCTTACCCAGTACAACCGACTGATCGACCGGTTGCCGGAAAAATCCCGGCATGTGAACGGAATTCCGGTCCGGCACGTCGATGCGTTCGTGTTGTCACCTTCGCGCGACGTGGCAAGTCTCGCGCTACAGTACGTTGCCAATCTGCCCACCGCAGTTCGCGCAGTGCTGCGCGGGTTCGGCAGCACGCAAGGCACGGGCGCCAATCTTACTTCCTACCTGCTGTTCGATCGGGGCTTCTGTCGCGCGCTGCTCGCGCTGGGCTTCGACGATGCGATGGCGCGGCGCGATGAACTCGAAGCGTTCCTCGGAGGCGACGCGGCGGCCTTTGTGCCGCTACCGCAGAGCGACGCCGACTGATTCCTCCGATGCTCTAGCCTGGCGGCGGAAGCTTGGCGAGGATGCAGTTGATCGCGCGGTCGTACCCGGGTCCGAAGAACGCAGTGAGGCTCTCACGGTACCCTCCTGGACCTATCGTGCGATAGTAAAGCTTCGATGTCTGGTCGAGGAAATACACATAGTTATTGTCGCCTGCGCCAGTCTGCAGCGCCGATGACATCTCCTGCCCGCCGAGCAGAAGCGGCGAGCAGTCCACCTGGATCGTCTTGAGAAATGCGTTGAATCCCGTGGCCTGGCGGTTGTTCAAGGCGTCGGGCGCACAGCCGGACAGCACGAACATGAGAAAGATGGCGAAGCGTGCAAGGTGTCGGGTCATGGCGAGGTAGAAGTCTCAAATGCGGAATTGAACTTCGGGACGTCGTGGAATTATTGCAGATTTCGCGAAGTCGGGCGCGACCGGCAGACGATCCCCTACAATGAGCGTCGACCCGGCATCGGTTGAACCCTCCATCTCTCATCGCGAACACCCCTATGGATCTGCTCACGCAATCCGAGCCGAGCACCAGGCGCTTGCGCAGCCTGTCGCCGCACGGCTTTCATGATGTCGTCTACTACGAATGGGGCGATGCGCAGAATCCGCGCGTGGCAATCTGCGTTCACGGCGTCGGCCGCAACGGCCGCGACTTCGACGTGGTCGCTGAAGCGCTGGCGTCGACACATCGCGTCCTTGCCGTCGACATGCCGGGTCGCGGCAACTCCGATTGGCTGGCGGACGCCAACGACTACGTTTTTCCCACCTACCTCACGACGCTCACGTCGCTCATTGCACGCAGTGGCGCGGAAGTGGTGGATTGGATCGGCACGTCGATGGGCGGCCTGCTGGGCATTGTCGCGGCTGCGCAGCCCAAGTCGCCCATTCGCCGGCTGGTGATCAACGATGTCGGACCGCAAGTCGAACCGGCGGCGCTCGAGCGCATTGGCAGCTACTTCGGGAAGGACCCGACGTTTGCCACGTTCGCGGAAATCGAAGCCTACCTGCGGGAAATCTCCGCGCCGTTTGGCGCGCTGACTGACAGGCAATGGGCATTCCTCACGCGCACCAACGTACGGCAACGAAGCGATGGAAGATGGGGAATCGTCTACGATCCCGGCATCGCGGTTCCCTTTCGCCATGCCCCGGCGCCGCCTGACCTGTGGCCCCTCTGGGATGCGATCACCTGCCCCACGCTGGTTTTGCGCGGGGCCGAATCGGACCTGTTGTCGCGCGAAGTCGCCACCCGGATGAGCGCGCAGGGACCCATGGCGCGCGTCGTCGAGATTGCCGGCGTGGGACACGCGCCAATGTTGCTCGAGCCCGTCCAGTACGATCCCGTCGTGCAATTCCTGCGCGCGAGTGATTGATCGACTCGACTGCGAAGTCGGGAACTGGCACGGTTTCCGCTAGTAAAATCGGTATCGCAGGCTCCGAAGCGGGCTATCGCTTACAATCGCGCGGCGGCCCTGCCATTTGCGACCATAGACGACGATACATTTCCACTCCGGCTGCCATGCCCCTCGCGCTTTCCCTGCCACCCGTCGTTTCGAGCCCTGCGAATCCGCCCGAAATCCGCCCCGCAAAGGTGGGGCCGTGGCTGGAGGAGACCGCACGTCGCGAACCCGCCGCCGCCGCCCATCTGATCGGCGACGCCCTCGCCGCCACCAATCGCGTCGCGATGAGCGACGGCAAGCGGCTGGAGCTTGCGGAGAAATACTGGGAAGCGGCCAGCAAGCTTTGGCCGCTCCTGGAAAAGCAATTCGTGCGCGCGTCGCATCCCCTGTCAGGCGAAGCGCTGGAGTCGGCGAAGGCAGCGCTGACGCTCGCGAGCGAGCTGGCGACCGCGTACAAGCATCTGCTGGTCAACGAAGCGGACAAGCGCATCTCGTTGGGCGGCCAGCGACTGATGGTCGCGCTGGTCCACCGCTGCCTGCAATGCACGGCCCGCATCCTGGTCAACAGCTACCTGTCGTTCGCACCCGTGCCACCGCGGACCTGGCACGACTCGCACCTCATCTACCAGTTCGCGCGCCAGCGCGGGATCCACCTGACGCCGGTGGCGCCGGACCAGCCCGAAGCAACGCCAGAGCGGCTGACGGTGCAATCGCTGCTGTTGGCGCTGGCCAATCCCTATGGCTTCCTTCCGGGTCAACTGCCGATCGTGCTGCGCTATGTGCAGGAATACGCGCATTGGGCCAAGCTGACGGATGTGGTCCCGGTGCACCGCATGGCCAAGGCAGTGGCTATCGTTCCCGTGGGTCACGATTTCCCGCCGTTTTCGGCCAACAAGGGCGGCTCGATCGATGGCAGCAAGCTATTCCTGCTGACGTTCGATCTGGCGTTCCAGATCCAGGAGCAGCTGCGCGCGCTCGAGGCCGGCGGCGATGTGCCCGCAGGCATTGGCCGGGATTCCGTGGCGCGCCTGCAATACATCGGCCTCTTGAAGCGGCTGCTGCGGCAATGGGCGATCCCCCCTGCACGGCAGTTCAATCGCCTGCCTTCACGCGCGCGCGTGGTCATGTGCTCCGGCCTGACGGGCATCTGGCAGTACAGCCGCGGCCTTCATTCAGGTATTCCCAATCCTCCCGCCGGCTTGCCGCCGATGGCGAATTGCCAGGTCATCAACCACACGCCCGCCGGCTATGCATTGCGCCAGACGGATCCCGCACCCGCCGCGCTGCGTATCGGGGAACTCATCGCATTGCGCATCGAAGGCCGCAATGGCCTCCAGGTCGCAATGGTTCGATGGTTCCGGAATACGTTTACGGGTAGCGGGCTTGAATTCGGCTGCGAGCTCATGTCGGACAATCCCGAAGCCGCCGCAGCCGCGATGGAGGACGGCACAGCAAGTTCCGTCACGCCGGTCGTCGTGTTACCCGAGGAAAAAGGGAATGCACCCGAAGCCGCACCGCCGCAGATCCTGGTCCCGACCGGCGCGTTCGCGTTGGAGCAAGCCATTACGTTAAGGCGCGGCGCCAATACCGGCTTCGCGGTGCTGACAAAGCTTATCGAACAAGGCCCCGGCTTCGAGCTGTACGAGTTTGTCGCGGTTGGCTAACGCGTCGCGCGTGGCCCGTCGCTGCGCGAAAACAGCCTGATGTCTGCGTTCGGCGCGCGCTGGACCATCCTGGGATTGGCCGCCCTGACGCTGCTCGAACTCCTGTGGGAAACAGTGCTGGCCCCTGCCCGTGGCTCTGGCGCATTGCTCGCGCTTAAAGCCGTGCCGCTGGCACTCCTGTTTCCTGGCGTCGCGCGGGGCTCACGCCGGCCGCGACAATGGCTGGCGTTGGCGCTGCCGCTCTATTTCGCCGAGGCACTCACCCGCGCACTAAGCGAATACGGGCGCTACGCGCTGGTAGCAGCGATGGCCGCCGCCATCGCTGCGGCAACATTCATCGCGCTGCTCATGTGGTTTCGCGCAGAGCGCGCGGCGCAAAAGCGGAATGCGCCGGGATAGAAAACTGAGACGAACCCAAAAATAACCTTAGACGAGCTTGAAACCAGCCTGAGGCAGCGAGGCGGCGACCCCAGGGCGACGGTGGCGTAAGTCGCACGCTCGCGCGACGTCAACTCCGGGCCGGTCCGATTTCCGGCGCCTTGGTCGTGGCGGTTCCCGCCAACCCCTTTGGCAGCGGGAACGTCACGTTTTCGACGATGCCCGACAATTCGCTGACACCGATGGCACCCAACGCCTTCAGGCGCGTGACCACCTGACGCACCAGCACTTCCGGTGCGGATGCGCCCGCGGTCACGCCGACACGCAGCTTGCCGGCAACCCATTCGGGGCGCAATTCGTCGGCGCGGTCGATCATGTAGGTTGGCACGCCGCGATTGGCAGCGACCTCGCGCAGGCGATTCGAGTTCGAACTGTTCGGACTTCCAACCACGATCACCGCATCGACCTTGGGCAGCATTGCCTTGACGGCGTCCTGCCGGTTCTGCGTGGCGTAGCAGATGTCATCCTTCTTCGGACCGACGATGCCAGGGAAGCGAGTCTTGAGCGCCAGCACCACGGCGGCCGCATCGTCCATGGACAGCGTCGTCTGCGTGACGTATGCCAGCAATTCCGGATTGCGGACAGAGAGGCGCGCCACGTCGTCGACCGATTCCACTAGGTAGATTCCCCCCTGAGCCTGACCCATCGTCCCATCGACCTCGGGGTGCCCGGCGTGCCCGATCATCACGATTTCGCGTCCCTGCTCGCGCATCTTGGCGACTTCGACGTGCACCTTCGTCACCAGCGGGCACGTCGCGTCGAACACGTCGAGTCCGCGCGCGATCGCCTCCGCGCGCACTGCCTGCGACACGCCGTGCGCAGAGAACACGACGGTCGCGCCTTCAGGCACTTCGTCAAGATCCTCGACGAACACGGCTCCCTTCTGCTTCAGATCGTCGACGACGAATTTGTTGTGGACGACTTCGTGGCGGACGTAGATCGGCGCGCCGTGCTGCTCCAGCGCCCGCTCGACGATGGCGATGGCCCGGTCGACGCCGGCGCAGAAACCACGTGGATTGGAGAGGATGATTTCCATGATCAGAGGTCCTTGGCCGAAGTCAGCGGAACGTCGGTGCGCTTCTGCCGGAAACTGTCGATGATGAGGAACGCCGCCCCCACGGTGATCGCGCTGTCGGCAACGTTGAACGCGGGCCACGACCAGCCTGCATAGTGGAACAGAAGGAAGTCGACGACCTTGCCGATTGCGATGCGGTCCCACAGGTTGCCCAGCGCGCCGCCGAGTATCAGCGCGAATCCGGCACACAGCGTGCGGCTGCCTCCACGCTTCAGCATGTAGACGAGGAACGCGCTGGCGATTATCGCGATCCCTGTGAAGAACCACCGCTGCCATCCGGGCTGTCCCGCCAGGAAGCTGAATGCCGCGCCCGAATTGTAGGCGAGAACAAGGCTCATGAAACCCGTGATGGGTAATTCGTCACCGCGCGCGAACGTCGCGACGATTAGTATCTTGGTGACGCGGTCGGCGGCAAACACGGCAGCGGCAAGCCACAGCCATTTCAACCAGCCGGCGCCTTGGTTCGAAATCGCAGGCACGGCCATCGCGCTCACGCGAACCGGCGCGGTTCGCCCGCACCGAAGAGGTTGGCGACGCAACGACCGCACAGCGTCGGATGGGCACCATCGGCGCCGACGTCGGCACGCCAGTGCCAACAGCGTTCGCACTTTGGATTCCCGCTCGGAGTCACGCGAACTTTCAGCGCGTCGCCCGGAACGACGCTGGCTGCCGACGTGATCGTGACAAAGCGCAGGTCATCGCCAAGCGACGCCAACGCGTCGTAGTCGGCCGGAGGCGCGGTGAATTACGTCGCGCGCGTGGCGCTGCATCGCGAGCAGATCCGCAGCGAGACCAACAAGCTCGACTGGCTGTTCTCGACCCACACCACCAGCCGCTCCGCCGCCGAACTGTTGCTGTTCCTGCACTCGGGCATGATGGTGAGCAAGGGCGCCGCGCGCACCTCGACCGTCAAAGCGGGGCGAAGCGCATGATCGCGGGCCTGCCCCTCTCCTTTGCCGAACCGCTGCTGCTGATGGGCCTGTTGAGCCTGCCGGTGCTGTGGTGGCTGCTGCGGGTGATGCCGCCGCGGCCGAAGCGGATCGAGTTTCCGCCGACGCGGCTGTTGTTCGACATCAAGCCGAAGGAAGAAACCCCGTCGCGGACGCCGTGGTGGCTGACCCTGTTGCGCCTGACCGCCGCGGCGCTGGTGATCCTCGCCGCCGCCGGTCCGATCTGGAATCCGCAGACCGGCGCCGGCGGCAGCAAGGCGCCGCTGGTGATCCTGCTCGACGACGGCTGGAGCGCGGCCTCGAGCTGGGACATCCGGATCAAGGCCGCCGACGAACTGATCGCCAATGCCGACAATGACCGCCGCGGCGTCGCGCTGGTGCCGCTGTCGGAGCCGGCGCGCGACATCACGCTGATGCCGGGCGGCACGGCGCGCGTCGCGCTGCGCCAGATCGCGCCAAAACCCTATTCGATCGAGCGCGTCGAAACGCTTGCCGCGCTCGAGCGCTTCCTGAAAGCCACCGGCGACGCCGAGATCGCCTGGCTGTCCGACGGCGTCGATACCGGGCGCGGCACCGAATTCACGGAAAGCCTCGGCAAGACGATCGGCGACCGCACGCTGACGATCTTCGAAGGCGGCGCATCCTCGCCGCTGGCGCTGGTCGCCGCCGAAAACGCCGCGGCCAAGATGACGGTGAAGGTGCTGCGCACCAACAGCGGCATCGCCGCCGGCGTGGTGCGCGCCATCGACGCCAAGGGCTCGCCGATCGGCGAGGCCCGCTATGCCTTCGGGCCGCAGGACCGCGAGACCGAGGCCGCGTTCGACCTGCCGGTCGAACTGCGCAACGACATCTCGCGGCTGGAAATTGCCGGCGAGCGATCCGCCGGCGCGGTGCAGCTGCTCGACAAGCGATGGCGGCGGCGCGCCATCGGCGTCGTCACCGGAGCGACCAGCGACACCGCGCAGCCGCTGTTGGCATCGACCTTCTATCTCACCCGCGCGCTGTCGCCGTTCGCCGACGTGCGGCTCGGCGATCGCGGCGCGCCGCAGCAGGTGATCGCGCAGTTCCTCGATCAGCGGCTGCCGATGATCGTGCTGGCCGATGTCGGCACGCTGTCGCCGGAAATCCGCGAGCGCCTCAACGCCTGGATCGACCAGGGCGGCGTGCTGGTGCGGTTCGCCGGTCCCCGTCTCGCGCAGGCCGACGACGATCTGGTGCCGGTGAAGCTGCGCCGCGGCGGCCGCAGCCTCGGCGGCAGCCTGACCTGGGAAAAGCCGCAGCATCTGGCGTCGTTTGCCGCCGACGGCCCGTTCGCGGGCCTGCAGGTGCCGAAGGACATCACCGTCAACCGCCAGGTGCTGGCCGAGCCCGATGCCGTGCTCGCGACCAAGAGCTGGGCGTCGCTGGAAGACGGCACGCCGCTGGTCACCGGCGAGCATCGCGGCAAGGGCATCGTCAGCCTGTTCCATGTCGGCGCCGACTTGCGCTGGTCGGATCTGCCGATGTCCGGCAGCTTCGTCGAGATGCTGCGCCGGCTGGTCGACATGTCCGGCTACACCTCGAAGCCCGGCGCGGGCGTCGCCAGCGAAGCCACCAATGTCGAGACGGTGGCGCCGCTGCGCACGCTCGACGGCTTTGGCGCGTTCGGGCCGCCGCCCTCGACCGCAAAGCCGATGCCGGCCGATTATCGCGACCGCGCGACCGCGGATCATCCGCCGGGCTTCTACGGCGCGGCCGAAGGTCCGATCGCCGTCAATACGCTGGCGGCCGCCGATCGCATCGCGCCGCTCGATACGACGCGGCTTGCGCGCGCGCCGCGCCAGCTACACCAACGCCGAACCGCGCGATCTGCGCGGCATCCTGCTGTCGTCGTCGCTGGCGCTGTTCCTGATCGATGCGATCGTGGTCGCGATGCTCGGCGCCGGCCTGGCCGCGCTGTGGCGGCGGCGCGCGGCGCCCGCGGCGCTGGTGCTGGCGCTGATCCTGGCCGCGACGTCGATCGCGCCCCGGCCGGCGCGCGCCGACAACAATGACGACTTCGCCATCAAGTCGGTGTCGCAGACACGGCTCGCTTATGTCGTCACCGGCAATGCCGACGTCGATTCCATCGTCAAGGCCGGCATGTCCGGACTGACGCTGTTCCTCGCGCAGCGCACCGCGCTGGAAGCCGGCGATCCCGTCGGCGTCGATCCCGCGCGCGACGAACTGGCGTTCTTCCCGCTGATCTACTGGCCGGTGGTGCCGGGCGCGCCGAAGCCGCCGCAGGACGCCATCAACCGCATCGACGCCTATATGAAGCAGGGCGGCACGGTCATGTTCGACACCCGCGACGCCATCGAGGCGCCGCCGGGAGACAACGGCGCGACGCAGACGCCGGGCATGCGAACCCTGCGCGAAATTCTCTCCTCGCTCGACGTGCCCGAACTCGAGCCGGTGCCGCGCGAGCACGTGCTGACCAAGACGTTTTATCTGCTGCGCGATTTTCCCGGCCGCTTCAACTCGGGCCAGACCTGGGTCGAGACCCTGCCGCGCGAGGATGACGACGAGGCGGCATCGCGCCCGGCGCGCGGCGGCGACGGCGTCTCGCCGATCATCATCACCTCGAACGATCTCGCCGGCGCCTGGGCGATCCGTCCCGACGGCCAGCCGATGCTGCCGCTGACGCCGGGCGAGCCGCGCCAGCGCGAATTCGCCTTCCGCGCCGGCGTCAACATCGTGATGTACACGCTGACCGGCAACTACAAGGCCGACCAGGTCCACGCGCCGGCGCTGATCGAACGGTTGGGGCAATAGCAGCATGCAGTACGGCATCGCGTTCACCCCCCTCGTTCCCGACGCTCGTGCTGTGGATCGCGCTCGCCGCGATCGTCGTGATCGCGGCGCTGCTGCTGCTCGGCCGCGCGCGCGGCGCTGCGGTGCGCGTCACCGCGCTGGCGCTGATCCTGCTGGCGCTCGCCAACCCCTCCTTCACCCGCGAGGACCGCGAGCCGCTGTCCTCGGTCGCCGCCGTCGTGATCGACAAGAGCCCGAGCCAGAATTTCGGCACCCGCAACCAGGAGACCGCGAAGGCGCAGGAGGCGCTGGTCGACAGCCTGAAGAAGATCAAGGGACTGGAAGTGCGCGTCGTCGAGGCCGGACAGGCCGACGGCGAAACCGACGGCACCAAACTGTTCGGCGCGCTGTCGTCGACGCTGTCAGACGTGCCGGTCGATCGCGTCGCCGGCGCCTTCCTGATCACCGACGGCCGCGTCCATGACATTCCCGCCAACGCCGCGGCGGTCGGCTTCCAGGCGCCGGTGCATGCGCTGATCACCGGACGCAAGGACGAGCGCGACCGCCGCATCGCGATTTCGGCGGCGCCGCGATTTGGCATCGTCGGCCAGACCCAGACCATCACCTACCGGCTCGACGACCAGGGCGTCACCGGCGAGCGCGCCAAGATCGTCGTGCGCCGCGACGGCGAGGTGATCACCGAGCGCACGCTGCAGAGCGGCCAGACCTCCAATGTCGAGATCGACATCAAGCATGCCGGGCCCAACATCGTCGAGATCGAGGCCTCGCCGCTCGAGAACGAACTGACGCTGGTCAACAACCGCGCCGTGGTCGCGATCGACGGCGTGCGCGACAAATTGCGGGTGCTGCTGGTGTCGGGCGAGCCGCATTCCGGCGAACGCACCTGGCGCAATCTGCTGAAGTCGGACGCCAGCGTCGATCTCGTGCACTTCACCATTCTGCGCCCGCCGGAGAAGCAGGACGGCACGCCGATCAACGAGTTGTCGCTGATCGCGTTCCCGACGCGCGAATTGTTTCAGCAGAAGATCAACGAATTCCAGCTGATCATCTTCGATCGCTACGCCCGCCAGGGCGTGCTGCCGATCGCCTATTTCGACAACATCGCGCGCTATGTCCGCGCCGGCGGCGCGGTGCTGGTGTCGGCCGGTCCCGATTACGCCTCGACCACCAGCATCTGGCGCACGCCGCTGGATTCGGTGCTGCCGGCCGAGCCGGTCGGCGTCACCGAGAAACCGTTTTATGCGCATTTGAGCGACGCCGGCAAACGCCATCCGGTCACGCGCGGCCTCGAAGGCTCCGCCAGCGAGCCGCCGCGCTGGAGCCGGTTCTTCCGCACGGTGGATACGCGCAACACCATCACGGCCGCCGGTCATGACCGGCGCCGACGGCAAGCCGCTGCTGCTGCTGGCGCGCTTCGGCGAGGGCCGCGTCGCGCTGTTGCTGTCGGATCATATCTGGCTGTGGGCGCGCGGCTATGAGGGCGGCGGACCGCATCTCGATCTGCTGCGGCGGATGTCGCATTGGCTGATGAAGCAGCCGGACCTCGATGAAGAGGCGTTGCGCCTGCAGGTCCAGGGCAAGGACCTTGCGGTGGTGCGGCAGACCATGTCCGAC
>CAVWKH010000007.1:0-82218 GCA_963755545.1 uncultured beta proteobacterium
ACGCTTGCCTGGTAGAAGCCGTCGCGCCCGCGAATGAACTCGGCTTCGTCTGCAGTCAGGTCGTCGCGGCGATCGTTTGCGTCGTCCAGCGGCGCGTAGGTGGAGCGGCTTCCCATCCGCGTTTGCATGGCGCGCACCGCGGGTGTGAATGCAATGTCGTAGTAGGCACGGCTCATAGAGAATTGAGGGAACGCCGAGGTCCGAAGCAATTTGTGGGAATTGATGTTTGGGGACGCGGAAACGATTGGATAGCCGCAACGCGCAGCAGCACTGTCCTCCATCTGTACTTCGCCGGGAATCACTACGACCTTCAAGACACCATTTCGCCTGCGTGAACAATCGGGACCGTGTCCGATCCGAAGCGCTTGGTGCCCGCCCACCGAAGTCTGGAATGACGTTGTGGGCGCGCCTACCCCGCTCGACTATTTCTCCCGGTGAAACGGTGTGTTGGAAATTGTGGTGATTCTCAACTCGATCCAACTTGGACACAGTGCGTCTGCCCGTCCGACACACCGGGAAAACGCGTTGAACCCGTTCATCCACCAGGAGTCCTCCATGGCCCAGTCCAGCATCCGTTCCGTCGAATCCCTCGCAGCGAGCAAGCCTTCGCCCGGTGCGTCAACCGTCTCGTATGGCAGCATCCAGGTCGACGGGCTGAAGATCGCCTACCGCGAGGCGGGCGATCCCAAGAGCCCAAAGCTCGTGTTGTTGCACGGCTTTCCGGCCGGTTCACATCAGTACCGCGACCTCATCCGCTCGCTCTCCGGCAAGTTCCACGTCATCGCTCCGGACTACCCGGGCTTCGGTGAAAGCGATATTCCCGATCCCGCCACGTATGACTACACATTCGAGGGCATCTCCCTCGTCGTCGAGCATTTCCTCGCGGCGAAGGGGTTCCATCGCTATGGGTTGTTCGTGCAGGACTACGGCGGTCCGGTGGGTTTCCGGATCGTGAGCCGCAACCCGGACGCGCTCGATTGGCTGGTCATCCAGAACAGCAACGCGTACGAGGTCGGATTCACCGCCGCCTGGGATGGCTTCCGGGGCGCACTCTGGAAGAACCGTTCGCCGGAAACGGAAAAACCGCTGGCCGGGTTCCTGACCAAGGATGCAATCAAGGGCATCTATCTTCACGGCGCAGAGAAGCCGGAGCTGATCAGCCCCGACAATTGGGAATCGGATTCCGCTTACATGCAGAGGCCCAACGCCGTTCGCGTCAACCTCGACCTCTTCTACGACTACCGCACCAATGTCGACCTCTATCCGGCGTGGCAGGCGCTGCTTCGCGAGCGGCAGCCGAAGACGTTGATCTTCTGGGGCCAGACCGACATCTTCTTCACGCCGGCGGGAGGTGAAGCGTTCCTGGCGGATCTACCCAAGGCGGAAATGCACAGGCTCAACGCCGGGCATTTCGCGGTGGAAGATCACCTCGACTATATTTCCAGCCAGATGCAGCGCTTCTATGTCGAGAAGATTGCCACCGGAAAAAATCTGGCCGTGGCGAACGGCGACTGAACGGCGCCGCTATCGGGGCCACACGGATCATGTCGCGCTCGGCCCAACCGCTGAGCGCGACAATCGCATTGCCGGCACCCGACTCATGCGGGCTTCGATGCTGGGGCTTCGACCATTGGGCCAACTGGACCGGCTCATCCCCATCGTGCAACTTGGTGCGTAGCTATGTCAGCATTCACTGCGCATCGGCAAGCAAGCCGTTCTGCATCGCAATCCTGATCAGCTGCGTGGCTGTTTGCGCACCCAGCTTTTGTCGGATATTCGACTGGTGATTGGCCACGGTCTTGTAGTTGAGGCAAAGTTTGTCGGCGATCTCCCGTACGGAATTTCCCGCGGCGAGCAGTCGGACGATCTCGAACTCCCGCGCTGACAACCCGCCAAGCGCGGAAGCGTTGCCGGATACGCCCTGCAAGGCGAGAGTCCGCGCAATGTCCGGGCTAAGAAACAATTCGCCGCGCGCGACCGTCCGCACCGCCTCGACCAGCACGTCGGGTGCGCTCGACTTGGTGACGTATCCGGCGGCCCCAGCTTTCAGCGCGCGATTCGGAAATATCGCTTCATCGTGGATGCTGAATGCGAGGATTCGCGCGCGCGGCTCGCGCAAGAGCATGCGTCTCAGCGCTTCGATGCCGCTGACATCCGGCAACGAAATATCCATCACGACAACGTCCGGCTTGACCACGCTGAACACCTGGTATGCCTCCGCCGCCGAAGCCGCTTCCCCGACGACGCGGATTTCGCCGGATCGTTCGAGAAGTCGTCGGTAGCCCTCCCGGACCACAGCGTGATCGTCAACCAGCAGCACGTCTATGCCCTCGGTAGCGTTCACGTTGCCACCGTCCGAATCGGCAATCGGGCGGTGAAGCCAAATCCACCTTCACGTACCGGGATCAGGTCGAGGCGGCCCGCCAATGCCTCGACACGCTCGCGCATGCCCGCGATTCCCAGCCCGGCGCCTCGTCCATCCTTCCGCACTCCAATGCCGTTGTCCCGGACCGTGAGCACTACGCTTGCATGGCCGGGAGACCCGGGCAGAGATTGCTGCACTTCGATTTCGACGCGGCTCGCGTGCGCGTGTTTGGCAATGTTGGTAAGACCCTCCTGGACCAGCCGGTACAGCGTGATGTTTGTCGCCTCGTCGAACGTTCCGATGTCTTCGCCAATGGCGAACTCGAAATCGATCTGCGGAAGCCGTCGCCGCCAGCCTTCGACGCAATTTTCAATCGCCGCAGGGAGCCCAAGTTCGTCCAGCCCCGGGGGCCGTAGTCGTTGCACCATATCTCTCACGACGATTTCGAGGTGATCCGTCACGTCCTTGATCGCGTTCGCCGCGGCCTTGACCTCTGGAATATGACCCGCTTCGCCGTCGCGCAGGCACACAGCGTCGATCTTGACTGCGTTGAGGCATTGGCCAAGCTCGTCATGAAGTTCACGCGCAAGAATGCGGCGTTCCTCCTCCTGGATTCTTACGTTGGCATGGGCGAGTTCCCGGTTGCGGGCCAGCGCGACGCGCAACTTTGCCTCTGTGCCCAGGCGCAGCGTCAACGCGGCGCGCGCCTCTCCTGTGCGACGCCACGCAAACCACGACATCGCCAGCGCCAGAAACAGCAGCACTCCAGGTAGTTCGTCCAACTGCAAGCGCTCCAGCGGTCGCGTCCACGCCAATATGGATTCGGATAGCTCGACTCTTGCCGAAAAAATCGCAAACGCGACCGTCGCAACCACGATCCACACTCCTTCACGCAACGCCTTGGATTGCTTGCCGTCCCCAGGTGTCATGGCCCTTCCTCCTCCTGCTCTTAGCATCGCGTGAAATGAAATCGGGAAAAACTCCCGGTGCAAATCGGGAAGCGCGGCAGCC
Organism: uncultured beta proteobacterium; assembly: GCA_963755545.1. Lineage (GTDB taxonomy): Bacteria > Pseudomonadota > Gammaproteobacteria > Burkholderiales > Casimicrobiaceae > VBCG01. The sequence goes on from CAVWKH010000007.1 coordinate 3,377, forward strand.
CCGAACACGATCTGGAATGCGATTCTTCGTGCATTGCGGCCGACATGCGGCCGCCTGCGTCCCCGGTCGAAATATAAGACAAAACAGGAGACCACGATCATGATTGTCCTCGCCAGGACACTCCGGCCGCGGCGAGGCCGGAATGCAGGTCGGAAGATTGCCGTTGTCTGCCTCATGACGGCATGCCTGGCCAACGGTGCCGTCTTCGCGGCCGACGAGCCCGTGACCTTGCCGGTTGTCACCGTGATCGGCTCGACGCCTCTGCCAGGAGTCGGACTCGACAAGGACCAAATCGCCGCGCCGGTGCAAACCGGCAACTCGACGCAGATCGAACGCAGCAATGCCATCGACTTGCCCGGATACCTGCTGCGCTTCCTCGGCAGCGTCTACGTCAACGACATCCAGAACAATCCTTTCCAGGCAGACTTGAGCTACCGCGGCTACACGGCGTCGCCGCTCCTCGGCACACCGCAGGGACTTTCCGTGTACCTGGACGGCGTGCGTCTCAATCAGCCATTCGGCGACGTCGTCAGCTGGGACCTGATTCCGCGGGCGGCCATTGCCTCGTTCGAATTGATGCCGGGCTCCAATCCATTGTTCGGACTCAATACACTGGGGGGCGCGCTGTCAATCCAAACCAAGGACGGGTTCAGCAATCCGGGAACATCCGTGCAGGCGTATTACGGGATGAATTCGCGCTGGTCGGTGGAATTCGAGCAGGGTGGCAGCCAGGAGAGCGGGCTCAACTGGTACTTCACCGGAAATTATTTCAGCGAAGACGGCTGGCGCGTGGATTCACCATCGGAGGTCGGCCAGATCTTCGGGAAGGTGGGTTGGAAAAGTGCAAGGACCAATGTGTCGCTGACGGCAGCCTACGCCGACACTGACCTGACCGGGAACGGCTTGCAGGAGCAGCGCTTTCTCGATCGTGACTACGCCAGCGTCTACACCAAGCCCGACACGACCAAGAACAAGAGCACGTTCCTGAACCTGCTGGGCGAACATCGCTTCAGCGATGACCTGCTCTTCTCGGGCAATACCTACTATCGCAACATCAGGACATCGACGCTGAACGGTGACCTCAATGACGATTCGCTGACCGAGAATGTGTACCAGCCTAACGCGGCCGAGCAGCAGGCGCTCGCCGATGCAGGCTACGCTGGATTTCCGACCAGCGGAGAGAATGCGAGTAATGCGCCGTTCCCCTATTGGCGGTGCATTGCCAATGCGCTGCTCAACACGGAACCCAATGAAAAGTGCAACGGGTTGCTCAACCGCACGAATACCAATCAGCAGAATTACGGCGTATCCGGGCAATTGACGTGGTCTGCCAACCTCGCCGGCAATCGCAATCAATTGACCGCGGGCGCGGCGTACGACGGCAGCAAAGTGCATTTCACGCAGTCGACCGAATTCGGCTATCTCAATCCTGATCGCAGCGTCACGCCTGTCGGGGTTTTCGCCGACGGGTCGCAGGACTCGGAGAACGCGGACGACGGCCGCGTGGACCTCGATGGTCGAACCTATACGTACAGTTTCTACGCGACCGACACGCTGACGTTGGCCAAGGCGTGGAATGTGACTTTCTCCGGCCGCTACAATCGTACGAACGTCAAGAACACTGACAACCTCATTCCGGACGGCGAACCGGGTTCGCTCAACAGCAACAGCACGTACTCGCGATTCAACCCGGCGGTAGGAGTTACATTTGCGCCGAATCGCACGTTCTCCGCGTATTTTGGCTACAACGAAGGCAGCCGCGCGCCGTCTTCCATCGAACTCGGCTGCGCGGATCCTGCGAATCCGTGCAAGCTTCCCAACGCGATGGCCGGAGACCCGCCACTCAAGCAAGTCGTTGCCAAGACGTTCGAGGCCGGTATCCGCGGCATCGCGTTTGACAACCTGCAATGGAACCTGGGTGTGTTCCGCGCGCAGAACTATGACGACATCCTGTTTGTCGCCGACGATCAGTCGGGTTTCGGCTACTTCAGGAATTTCGGCAAGACGCGGAGGCAAGGCATCGAGGCAGGACTGAACGGCCAATACGACATCCTCAGTTACGGCGTCAATTACACGTTCCTCGACGCAACCTACCAGACCGAGGAACTCATCAACGGCGGCAGCAACAGCAGCAACGACGGGCCGGCGCCCGGATTCGACGGCAATATTCTCGTGCGCCCCGGCGATCGCTTGCCGCTTACTCCGCGCAACATGGCAAAGGTCTACGCGAGCCTCGCCGTCACGCCGCAGTTCGCCGTGAACATGGACATGCAGGCCTTCTCGGGAACGATTGCGCGCGGAAACGAGAACGGACAGCATGAACCCGACGGCGTCTACTATCTCGGACCGGGCAACGCGCCGGGCTACGCCATATTCAATCTGGGATTGGCCTATCGGCCGGCGCCTGGCTGGAAGCTCTTCATGCAAGTCAACAACCTGTTCGACACGAAGTACTACACCGCTGCGCAGCTCGGACCTACCGGATTCGACGGCAGCGGAAACTTCATCGCTCGTCCGTTCCCCACTCCGGTAATCGACGGGGAACGTGCACTCCAGCACGCTACGTTTTATGCCCCGGGTGCCCCCCGGATGATCTGGGCCGGATTCCGCTACGCCTTCGACGGCAAGGGATTCTGAACGCCTGATTCATCCCTGCTGGAGTGCGCAAGGAACACTCTCAGGAGCCGCCGCGAGCCGGATGGACGCTTCCGGAGCCGGTTACCGATCCGGCGACCTTGGGCTTCCCGGAATAAATGATGTCGCCCGAGCCCGCGACCGATGCCTTGAGGCTCTCCGTAGCCCATACGGAAACGTCACCGGAGCCCTGCAGCGAGACTTTCGCCGACCGGACGTCGAGCTTCGCGGCCGCTACATCTCCTGAGCCGGTAAGAGAAACATCGAGCGTATCCGCCTTCCCGCCAACCGTGACGTCGCCACTGCCGGTCAGGCCAACCTTGAGCGACGTGGCCTCCAGGATGTCGATCGTGATGTCGCCCGAGCCGCCGATCGTCGTCCGCAGATCCTGGGATTTGAGCTTGGCCGCATGGATATCACCCGACCCGGTGACCGAAAGACTGTTGATGGTCCGGGCGTTGACGACGATCTGCAGCTTCTTGTAGTGCAGCGAGTAGTTCCGCTTGTTGCCGGCCCAGCGGATTTTCAGCGTCCCATTTTCCACGACGGTTTCGATCAGCGGGACGATGTTGTCATCGCCGGTGATCGTCAACCCATCGGTATCGCCCTGGCGGAGTTCCAGGGTCGCCGCCACGTCCAGCGCAATACTTTGAAAGGCCGTCACCTCGCGGGCCTCGGTCTTGGGCGTGCCTGATCCGACGATCTTTTCCCCTCCCCAGAAGTCCGCGGCGGCGTAGCCGGGCAGACACGCCATCAGGGCGGCCAGGACGAGGACATTTGCGCGGGAGGCGGGCGAGGAACGATGGGCAGCAATCATGTCGGACTCCATGCATGGGCCAGGACGGCATTCGTTTAGATGCGCGGCAGGCGGCTTCTGGATTCAGGCCTTGCGGCGGGGTCGCGACACGCTCAATCATCCCCCGCCCCACCGCCGGCCGACGGTTCGATGGCAGTATGATGCGGCCTTGGAAACGCGTTGCGAATCCGACGCGCAAGTCCGTAAACCGGCCCATTCCGGAAAGGTTAGCCAACCATGTACAGCGAAGAGGATCTTGCTTCCGCCGTGGCGGCGGGCGTGCTGAGCGAAGAGGCCGCCGCCGCCTTTCGCTCCCATGTCGGGCAACTCCGCCTGGCGCCCGCGGTGGACGAAGAGCATTTCCGCCTGATCACGGGCTTCAACGATATCTTCGTGGTCATTGCCTGCGTATTGCTGCTCGTCGCATTGGCGGGGATCGGCGCGACCTACGCCACCTGGGCCGGCGCATTCGGAGTCGCCGTCGCGTCGTGGCTTTTGGCCGAATTCTTTACGCGCAAGCGGCGCATGGCGCTCCCGTCGATCGTGCTGTTGCTTTCCTTCGTCGGCGGCGTCGTAGCCACCGTGTACTTCTTCCTTCCGAGCCAATCCCCGGGGGGCCTCGCCCTCGGCAGCGCGTTCGGCGCCTGTGCCGCCGGGTTGCACTGGTTCCGATTTCGCGTGCCGATCACGGTTGCGGCCGGGGCCGCCGCCGTGGTCGGCGGCGTGTTCGCCATGCTGTTTCAGGCTGTGCCCGAAGCCAGGAACTGGATGAACGCCGTCGCGTTCATTGCCGGCATCATCGTCTTCGGCCTCGCCATGCGGTGGGACGCGTCGGATACGAAGCGCCAGACGCGACGCTCCGACGTCGCGTTCTGGCTGCACCTCCTGGCCGCACCCCTGATCGTTCATCCCATTTTCACCGCGCTGGGCGTGACCAGCGGTCATGCCGACGCGGGACAAGCGATCGCGGTCGTCGCCCTCTACGTCGCCATCGCGCTGGTATCGCTTGCTGCCGACCGTCGTGCGCTGATGGTGTCCGCGCTGACCTATGTGCTGTTCGCGTTCAGCGCGCTGCTGAAGCAATTCGGCGTCGTGAGCCTGGGCTTCGCAATCACCGCGCTCGCCATCGGTGCCGCGTTGCTGCTGCTGTCGGCATTCTGGCATCCGACGCGCGCCTGGGTGCTGGGCTTCCTGCCGGCGACTCTGCAAGGCAGGCTGGCGCCGTTTCGCTGATTGCAGGGAGTTTGGCCATCGCACGAGATTTTGCGATCCGCGCTTACGTCGACGACGATTTCGAACCGCTCGTTGCGAGGTGGCACGAGACAAACCTCGCCAGCTATCCGTACAACGAGGAACAGCAGAGGCACACGCTACGACAATCGGGACCCTCCTCCTGCAACGAGCTCGCGAACTGTCGCCTGTGGAACTGCGCCTGTTCACCTTTCAGCGCAATACGCCAGCGCGCGCGTTCTACGAGAAGCACGGTTTCGCCCCCGTGGCCTTCGGAATCAGTCCGGCGCCGGAGCTTGAGCCGGACGTCGAGTACCGTTGGACAGCCCCGCCCGGGAATTCCGCCCCCGCCCGGTAAAATAGGCGGACACGACCATCGCCGGGCACCTGCCGGCGAACCAGGACCACCTCCATGTCAGACGCGTTCCTCACGCACGTGCATGCAACGCTCGACCAGATTCGCGCGGATGGCTTCTACAAGTCCGAACGCGTGATCGAGAGTCCGCAGTCGCCGAGCATCGGCATCGCGGGCGGACGCGAGGTCCTCAATTTCTGCGCCAACAACTATCTCGGCCTGGCCGACGACGCGCGCCTCGTGCGTGCCGCCAAGGAGGGCCTGGACCAGTGGGGCTTCGGCATGGCCTCCGTACGCTTCATTTGCGGAACCCAGGGCGTGCACAAGCAACTCGAGGCCGCCATCGCCAGTTTTCTCGGCACTGACGACAGCATTCTCTATGGCAGTTGCTTTGACGCCAACGGCGGCCTGTTCGAAACATTGCTTGGCGAGGAAGACGCTGTTATCAGCGACGAACTGAACCACGCCAGCATCGTCGACGGCATTCGCCTGTGCAAGGCCAAGCGCTACCGCTATCGCAACAACGACATGACCGACCTCGCCGCCAAGCTCGCCGAAGCCGACGCGGCGGGCGCGCGATTCAAGATGATCGCGACCGATGGCGTGTTCTCGATGGACGGAACCATTGCCGATCTGCGCTCAGTTTGCAACTTGGCCGACCGTCACCGAGCGCTGGTAATGGTCGACGATTCCCACGCGGTCGGCTTCGTGGGTGCGGGCGGCCGGGGCACGCCCGAGTTCTGCGGCGTCGAGGGGCGCGTGGACATCATCACCGGCACGCTAGGCAAGGCACTGGGCGGCGCGTCGGGCGGCTATACTGCCGGGCGACGCGAAATCGTGGAGTTGCTGCGGCAGCGGTCACGGCCCTACCTCTTCTCGAATACGCTGGCTCCATGCATCGCGGCCGCGTCGCTTGAAGTGCTGGCGCTGCTGCGCAGCGATGAAGGCGCGAATCTGCGGCAGCGGGTGCGGGAAAACGGCGAGCGCTTCAGGGGAGCGATGTCGACGCTGGGCTTCGACCTGGTACCCGGACAGCATCCGATCATTCCCGTGATGCTGGGCGATGCGGACCTGGCCACACGCATGGCCGACGCGTTGCTCGAGGAAGGCATTTACGTGATCGGATTTTCGTTCCCCGTCGTTCCCCGCGGCAAGGCGCGCATCCGCACGCAGATGAGCGCGGCGCACACGGCGTCGCAGATCGACCAGGCGGCGGCAGCATTCGAGCGGGTCGGCAAGCGCCTGGGTGCGATCCGCTGAAGCCCGCGATCGGACCGATAATCCACGCAGCCATTCAGAGCACTTCCAAAGCACTCATTGAAAGCGGATCAGCATGATGAAAGCACTCGCAAAACTCGAACGCGCGCCGGGTCTCACGCTCACGCAGGTGAAGGTTCCTGAAGTCGGCCACAACGACATCCTCATCCGCATTCGGAAAACGGCGATTTGCGGCACCGACATCCACATCTGGAAATGGGACGAGTGGGCACAGAAGACGATTCCCGTGCCTATGCACGTCGGCCATGAATATGTCGGCGAGATCGTCGAGGTTGGCCAGGAAGTGCGCGGCTTTGCCGTCGGCGATCGCGTGTCGGGCGAAGGCCATATCACCTGCGGTTTCTGCCGCAACTGCCGCGCCGGCCGTCGCCACCTCTGTCGCAATACCGTCGGCGTCGGCGTCAATCGCGAGGGCGCGTTCGCCGAGTTCCTGGTCATACCGGCGTTCAATGCGTTCAGAATTCCCGACGACATTTCCGACGACCTGGCATCGATCTTCGATCCGTTCGGCAACGCGACACACACCGCGCTGTCGTTCAACCTGGTCGGCGAGGATGTGCTCATCACGGGTGCAGGCCCGATCGGGATCATGGCGGCGGCCATTGCGCGGCACGTCGGTGCGCGCCATATCGTCATCACCGACGTGAACGACTACCGTCTGGAACTTGCGACGAAAATGGGCGCAACGCGCGCGGTCAACGTCGGTCGCGAGAAACTGCGCGACGTGATGGACGACCTGCGCATGACCGAAGGCTTCGACGTCGGCATGGAGATGTCCGGCGTGCCGCAGGCATTCTCGGACATGCTCCTGCACATGAATCACGGCGGCAAGGTCGCGCTGCTGGGCATTCCGCCGGCCAACATGGCGATCGACTGGAACCAGGTGATCTTCAAGGGCCTGGAGATCAAAGGCATCTACGGACGCGAAATGTTCGAGACCTGGTACAAGATGGCCGCTATGTTGCAAAGCGGCCTCGACCTGTCCCCGATCATCACCCACCATTTCGGCGTGGATGAATACGAGGCCGGTTTCGCCAAGATGCTTTCCGGACAAAGCGGCAAGGTGATCCTCGACTGGGCAGCCTGAACTCGGCGCACATCGGCATGTCCAATCCCGCGTTGCGACGACGGGAGCACCTCCGCGTCGGGCCGAATCTGACGACGACCCCCAATTGAAACAATTTATTGCAAATCGCTTCGGCCGCCTGACGGCCCTGCTTCTCGCCGTCCTGCTGGCGCCTTCTGTCGGCGCCGCCGGGATGCAAACGACCGCCGATCCGGCGGCTGTTAACGTCGACGCGGACGGCGCCGCGATAACGCGACTGGTTCTGCGCTTTCGGCCGGAAGCTCGGCCAGCGGAGGGCCAGCCGCTCTCCAGCCACGCGCTCGAAGCGCTGTCGAGTTTTCTTGGCGTGTCGTTGACGCGGGCAAGCGTCACAGCCGCCGGCAATCAGGTGATCGAACTCGCGCGCCCGGTTGGTGTGTCCGAGGCGCGGCAACTCGCCAACACGTTGCGGATGCGCGGCGACATCGTGTGGGCCGAAGTAGAGCGCGGTCAGGCCGCCCTGCCTGCCCAGCTCAAGTCGACGACGGTCGCGGGCGCGGGCCCGGCCAACGTGCGCCGCCTCATTGTCACGTTTGGAGATACCTCCTCGATTCAGGCGTCGCGGCGCAACGACAGGCCCGGCGGTGAGCGCGACGCAGCGATTTCCGACGCTGCCGCCACGCCGCTGCGCGTCGCGCGGGCAACGGTTGGCGGCGCGTGGCTCGTGGAATTTCCGGCGGCAGTGGACGCGGCGACCGCGGAAGCCGCGGCGGCCCGGCTGGTGAGCACTGGCGCCGCTCGTTTCGCGATGCCCGACTATCGCGTGCATACGATGCTCCGGCCCAACGACCCGTACTACGCCCAGGGAGATCAGTGGTATCTGCAGGACGCAGCCAGCACGGGCCTGGCAGGCATCGACGCCACCCACGCATGGGATATCACCACGGGGTCGGCGAGCATGGTGATCGCGGTCGTCGACACCGGCATCGTTGCGCATCCGGACTTGGTCGGCCGCATTCTCCCCGGTTACGACTTCGTTGGCGATTCCCCGACCGCCAATGATGGCGACGGCCGCGATGCCGATCCGACGGACCCGGGCGACTGGACCACGGCGAGAGAATGCGGCGCAGGGGAAAAGGCCACCGACAGCGACTGGCACGGCACGATGGTCACGGGTGTCCTTGCCGCCGACACCAGCAACGGCATCGGCGTGGCCGGCGTCGACTGGAACGCGCGAGTCGTCCCTGCGCGCGCGCTCGGCCGGTGCGGAGGCGATTTCTCGGACATTCTCGACGCGATGACCTGGTCGGCCGGTTTGCCGGTACCCGGCGTTCCCGCCAATCCTCATCCGGCAAAAGTCATCAATCTGAGCGTTGGCGGAGAAGGCGTTTGCACGGGACAGATGCAGTCGATCCTCGATCAGATCCTGGATGCGGGCGTCTTCATCGCGGTTTCGGCGGGCAACGACAACAAGAACGCCGATAATTACGTCCCTGCAAGTTGCAGCGGAGTCTCCACCGTGGCGGCTACCGATTATTTTGGCGCGCGTGCAAGCTATAGCAATTTCAGCCAGAGCATGGACATCGCGGCACCCGGCGGTGACAAGGATCGCAACGGCACCGCCGATACGATCACCACGACGTGGAATTCCGGATCCACGGTCGCCGTCAGCCCCAATTACGCGATCGCCGACGGCACCAGTTTTTCGACGCCCGAAGTTGCGGGCGTGGCCGCGCTGATGCTGGCCATCAACCCGGCGTTGACGCCGGCGCAGATCAAGTCGCTGATGGCGCAGACCGCGTCGCCTTTTGCGGTCGGCAGCGATTGTCCGAGCAAGGGCTGCGGCCCCGGCATCCTCAACGCGTTCGGCGCGGTGAAGGCAGCCCAGGCCACGGTGGCAGGTCCGACGGCCGTCCCGGTGGTGGAGTATTACCACCAGGCGTTCAACCATTACTTCATGTCCGCCTCCCCAACCGATATCGCCGCGCTCGATGCGGGCCTTTTCTCCGGATGGCAGCGCACCGGCTACACGTTCAACGCTTACCTTACGCCGGCGCCAGGATTCGGGCCCGTGTGCCGGTTCTACATTCCGCCCGCGTGGGGAGATTCGCACTTCTACTCGGCGCTGCAAAGTGATTGCGCGATCGTCCCGGTGACGTGGCCCTACTTCGAGCTGGAGTCATCCGCCGCTTTCTACGTCGCGGTGCCCGATGCGGCCGGGACCTGCCCCGCCAACACAGTTCCCGTTTATAGAGTGTGGAACCAGTTGCCGGCGACGAATCATCGCTACATGACGAGCCTTGCCCTCCGCGCGACCATGGAGGCCTCAGGTTGGGTCGCTGACGGCGGATTCGGGGTCAATCACGTCAACATGTGCGCGCCGCAATAGAGGCCAAAGGCGTTGGTGTAAGGTGCCTTTGCGTTATCCGACCAATTGCCATGTTCCCGATGTTCCCTTACCTTCGCCAGGAGAACCCATGAAGCGCCGCCTGTTCATGCAATTTGGAATGACCGCCGTCGCGGCAGCCCTCGCCCCGCGCGTCATCGCGCAGGGAGCCGGCGTCGGCAAGGTGGAGAAGACTGAAGCCGAATGGCGCAAACTGCTCACGCCCGCGCAGTTCCATGTGTTGCGCGAAGCGGGAACGGAGTCGCGGTTCACGAGCGCGCTGCTGAAGGAGTCACGCAAAGGCAGTTACGCGTGCGCGGGCTGCGACCTGGTACTTTTCGCCTCTGCGACCAAGTTCGACAGTGGCACCGGCTGGCCCAGTTTCTACAACTACATCCCCGGCAGCCTCGAATTCAGCAAGGATGGGAGCCCCATCTTCGGCCAGGAATATCACTGCGCGCGTTGCGGAGGGCACCACGGGCACGTGTTCAACGACGGCCCCAAGCCCACGGGACTTCGCTATTGCGAGAACGGCGTGGCCGTGAAATTCATCCCGGCATAGCCGGCGACGCAGGATTCCGCGTCCGCAGCGCCGCTGCAATCTAGGCCAGCGGCGCCACTTTCACGACTTCCTCCGCCGTCGTGAGCCCGGCGGCGACCTTCATCGCGCCGGACACCCGCAGCGGCCGCATGCCGTCTTTGAACGCCTGCTCGCGAATGGCGCGATCGTCCGCCTGGTGCGTCATCAGACGGCGCAGCGCCGGCGTCATAAGCATGATTTCGTAGAGGCCGATACGACCGAGGAACCCGGTCATCCGGCATTCCAGGCAGCCCACCGGCATCATCACCTTGGAAGGCTTCTCGCCGCGCCACGGCGCGGTGATCGCGCGCCAGGTCTCGTCGTCCGGCGGCTCGCCGGGCTGCTTGCAATGCGGACACAGCGTGCGCACCAGCCGCTGCGCCATCGCACCGAGCAGCGTGGATGTGAGGAGATAGGGCGGCACGGCCAGGTCCAGCAGTCGGGTGACCGCCGTCGGCGCATCGTTGGTATGCAGGCTCGACAGCACGAGGTGTCCGGTCAGTGCTGCCTGGACGGCCATGTCGGCAGTTTCGCGGTCGCGGATCTCGCCCACCATGATGATGTCCGGATCCTGCCGCAGCATCGTACGCACGCCGCTGGCGAAATCGACGCCGATCGTCGGCTGTACCTGCATCTGGTTGAACAATGGCTCGACCATTTCGATCGGGTCTTCGATCGTGCACACGTTCACTTCCGGCACGGCGAGTTCCTTCAGCGACGAATACAGCGTCGTCGTCTTGCCGGAGCCGGTCGGGCCGGTGACGAGGATGATGCCGTGCGGCTCCTTGATCATTTTCCGCCAGCGGTCGCGGTCGTCCTCGGTAAAGCCCAGGTCCGCGTAGTCGCGCACCAGCACTTCCGGCGTGAAGATCCGCATCACCAATTTTTCGCCGAATGCGGTTGGCATGGTCGAGATCCGCAACTCGACTTCCTGGCCGTCGGGCGCGAGCGTCTTGATGCGGCCATCCTGCGGCCGCCGCCGCTCGACGATTTCCATGCGCGCGAGAAGCTTGATACGCGACGTCATCGCGATCAGCACCGGCGCGGGAATCGCATACACCTGGTGCAGCACGCCATCGATGCGAAAGCGCACCAGCCCCAAGTCGCGCCGCGGCTCGATGTGGATGTCCGACGCGCGCTGCTCGAATGCGTATTGCCACAGCCAGTCGACGATATGCACGACGTGCTGGTCGTTTGCGTCGAGGTTCCCGTGCTTGCCGAGTTCGACCAGCTGCTCGAAATTGCCGGTCAGCGCGAGCTGTCCCTTGGAAGCGGTATGCGCGCGCTTCATCGAGCGTGCGAGATTGAAGAACTCGCCCATGAACCGCTTGATGTCCGCCGGGTTCGCGAACACGAACTTCACGTCGAGCTTGATGATGTCTTCCAGCTCGTTGGCCCAGGAGCGGATGAAGGGCTCGCTCGTCGCCACCGTCAGCGTTCGCCGGTCGACGGCGACGGGCAGGATCCGGTAGCGCTCGGCGTAGGCAATCGACATGGTCGCCGTCACGGCGCCCAGGTCGATCTTGAGCGGATCGATGTGGAAATACGGTATGTCCAGTTTCCCGGCCAGCCATTCGACCAGCCACTCCAACGACATCTGCCGGTGCGGGGGCTTCAGCGACTTCCAATTGCGGTCGGCGATCGCCTCCAGCGGGTGCTCGAAGCGGTGCGTGCGCGATCGCGCAAGCGCTTCGGCTTCCGGCGCCGGCACCAGCCCGTCGGCCAGCATCAGCTTGAGAATGTCGTCCAGACGCAGACGCCGGTCCTGTCCCTTCACAAGGGGAGCCGCCGGCTTGCTCGGAGGCGTGGCAACGGGAGTTGGCGGCGCCTTGGCGCCTGAAATGGGTGTTGCCATGCGAATACTTTACACCGAAGGTTCGGTTCCTACACCGCGGTCGCCGCGTTTCGGATCATTCGCCCGCTGCCTGTCGCTTTACCGGAGACACGGTCGGCACCTGGAAGACCTCCCTCAGGTAGGCGACGTAGGATGGGTCGTAGTCCATTGCCTTCGATGGTTCGTCGCTGATCTTGGCGACCGGCTGGCCGTTGCAGCGGGTCATCTTGATCACGATCTGCAGCGGCTCGTAGCCCAGGTCGTTGGTCAGGTTGGTGCCGATGCCGAAGGATGTCCGCACGCGGCCCTTGAAGTAGTCGAAGAGGCGCATCGCCAGCGGGATGTTGAGGCTGTCGGAGAACACCATGGTCTTGCTGCGCGGGTCGATGCGCATTTTCTCGTAGTGCGCGATCAGCTTTTCACCCCACTCGAACGGATCGCCCGAATCGTGGCGCACGCCGTCGAACAGCTTGCAGAAGAACAGGTCGAAGTCGCGCAGGAACGCGTCCATCCCGCACACGTCGGAGAGCGCAATCCCCAAGTCGCCTCGATATTCGCGCGCCCACATGTTGAATGCGAACACCTGCGAATCGCGCAGCCGCGGTCCCACCGCCTGACACGCCTGCAGGTACTCGTGCGCCATCGTGCCCAGCGGTGTCAGCCCGTGTTCGAGCGCGCAACGCACGTTGCTGGTGCCGACGAAGTGCGCGCCCAACCCTGCTTTCAAAGTGCCCACGACCTCGTCCTGCCAGACGCGCGAAAACCTGCGGCGCGTGCCGTAATCGGCGATCCGGAACTCCATGTCAGGCACCGTGCTGGCCTGCGCGATCTTCGCCGCGAGGCGCTTGCGTCCTTCGGCCAGGTCGGGCTGCGGATGCACGTGCCGGTTGTAGATCTCCGACACGATCGCCAGCACGGGTACTTCGAACAGGATGGTGTGCAGCCAGGGACCCTTGATCGTGATGTCGATTTCGCGCGGCGATTGGGCGACACGCGTCACCTTGATGAAACGCTCATCCAGGTTGAAGAGGCCGAGCAGGTCGACGAAATCGCTCTTGAAGAAACGCCAGCTGCGCAAGTAGTCCAGCTCGATGCGGGAAAAGCTCAAGGCGCACAGCGCGCGTATCTCGGCCTCGATCTCCTCGACATAGGGCGAGAGGTCGACGTCGGGATTGCGGCAGCGAAAGCGGTACTCGACCTGGGCCTCGGGAAAATGATGCAGGACGACCTGCATCATCGTGAACTTGTAGAGGTCGGTATCGAGGAGCGATGCGATGATCATCGGCTAGGGCGGCGCGCGTGTGCATCCACAATGAGGCAACAGTGCGGCGATGTTACCCGCCCACGTGGGCCAAGTCCAAAGACTGGCGCGCTATTCCGGCCCACGGCTGCCATCCGGCACGATGTGGATGCGCCACGCCAGCCAGACAGCGACCAGCGTGAAACCGGCCGAGAGCCAGCCAACCCAGTCGTAATTGGTCAGGCTGCCATCCGCCGCGCGGCCGATGATCAAGCCGGCCGTCAGCGATGCCACGCCGGACCCCAATTGCTGCACGCACGCGTTGAAACTCATGAAGCTGCCGCGCAGCCTCGGGGACACGCTGCCCGTCACCAGCGCCATCGCGGGTCCAAAGCGTCCGGGCACCATCACAAAAAACAGGACGGTGGTGGCGAGGACCCAGGCGAGCGGCACGCGCCCGAGGTGCGTCGTCACGATGAGCGGCGCCAGCGACAGAATCGCGATGATCGTGAACACGCGCTTCTTTCCGTACTTGTCGGCCAGATAGCCGATGATCTGCGCGGTGAACAGCGTGGTAAGCCCTCCAGCAAAGTACATGAGGGGGAGTTGCGCCTCGGTGAGGCCGACATTGGCGACGTTGTACGGCGCGATGAAGGGCACCACGGTGAACACCGAAAGCATCAGCACCACCGTGAATGCGAAGGCCGTCAGGTGATTGCGAACGCCGAAGATCGCCCGCAGTTGCGCTACCGGATTCCGTCGTGGCGCGTCCCCCAGATTGGCGTCGAGCGCCGGCAGGATGCGCCAGGTCAGCAAGCCGATCGCGACACTGAATGCCGCCAATACCAGGAAAGGCGCGCGCCAGGAAAACATGGCCGCGATCCACAATCCCAGCGGGACGCCCATGACCGCGGCCAGCGACCATCCCGCCGCCACGAGCGCCGTTCCACGCGCGCGGCGGACAAAGGGGACGACATCCGCGACGATGGTGTATACCAGCGCCCCGATCACGCCGCCGAACAATCCGGCGACGATCCGCGCGAGCAGCAGCAGCGCATAATTCGGCGCCAGGCCGCACAACGCAGTGGCAACGATGAAGCCGCCGTAAACGGTCAGCAGCGCACGTTTGCGTCCGAAGCGGTCGATCCAGAACGCCGAAACGAAGCCACTCGCGGCGGCTGCGAACGTGTACGCGGACACCAGGAAAGCAAAATGCTGCGGGTCGAGCGCCATGATCCGCATGAATTGCGGACCAAGCGGCATCATGATCATGAAATCGATGATGTGCGTGAACTGCATCGCCGCCAGCGTCAGCAGGATGACGAGTTCGCGCGGATGCCGCGCGTCGGGCGCAGTCACTGCAATTGCACCTGGGCTGGACATTCTGGAAGCAGTTCCTGTGCAGTCAGCGCGGGCCAATTGACTGATTGAATTGAGTGCTTTAACTGACCGCGGGTCATTTGAAGTATATCATCGGTCAGGAGACGCACTGCCAGCCGCGGGATGCGGGTGGAACTCCTCGCGGGTGGTAGCGAAGGCGTCCGTACGGCTATCATGCGGCGACCGGAGCAGGCAAAGTCCAGCGGCGAACGCCCGCGGCAGCCTGAAGCTCCGTTGTCCGGTCCGTCGTCAGGTTCCATTCCAAAGCGCCCGCCCCAATGCTCATCAGCTGCGTCGCGTACCAAAACGGCCGCAAGCTCGCCGATATTCCGATCGAGGACATCAGCGAGTATGTAAGCCGGCCGGACTGCTTTGTGTGGGTCGCGTTGTTCGAGCCCACGCCAAGTGAACTCGACGAAATGGCCGCCGAGTTCGGACTCCACGAACTGGCGGTGGACGACGCGCGTCACGGCCATCAGCGGCCCAAGATCGAGGAGTACGGAGACTCGTTGTTCGCGGTGTTGCACACCGTCGAGCAGGTCAAGAACGAAGGCGGCGATGAGGAACTCATGTCCGGCGAGGTCGATATCTTCGTCGGTCCCAATTACGTGCTTTCGATCCGTCAGCGCACGCAAGTCGGATTCTCCGCCGTCCGCGTCCGCGCGGAGCGCGAGCCCGAACTGCTCAAGTTCGGCTCCGGCTACGTGTTCTACGCGCTGATGGACAACGTCGTGGACCGCTATTTCCCGATCCTCGATGGACTCGAAACCGAATTGGAACAGGTCGAGGAACAGATCTTCGTCAAGAACGCCGCGCGTTCCAACATCGAATCGCTGTATGCGTTGAAGCAGAAGCTGATGGTGCTGAAGCACGCGGTCGACCCGCTGATGGAGGCTACCGGACGACTTTATGGCGGTCGGGTGCCGGTGATCTGCGCCGGCATGGGTGAATATTTCCGCGATGTGTACGACCACCTGCATCGTATCCACGCCGCCATCGAAGGCATCCGGGAAATGCTGACCACCGCCATCCAGGTCAATCTCGGCATGATCTCGCTGTCAGAGAATGAGGTGACCAAGAAACTCGCCGCCTGGGCCGCCATCATCGCTGTGCCGACAATGGTCGCCGGCATCTACGGCATGAACTTCAAGAACATGCCGGAACTGGATTGGGCGTGGGGCTATCCGGCGGCGGTCGCCGTGATGGTAATCATCGACGTCGCGCTGTACTGGAACTTCAAGAAAGTGAAATGGCTGTAATTCGGGCGTAGTTCGGGCTGTAGTCCGCTAGCGGGCTGTAGTCATCTAGTGCGGTCGAGTGCCGGTGTCCGGCGCAGCCGCCGACTCAAGCGCCGCCACAGGTATCACTTTCTTTCCAGTCCGCAGTGCGGGCCAATCGGGCTGCAGCGTCACATGCTCGATCGCGAATTCCTGCGCCAGCATTCGCTGCGCACGCGCGAGCGTCTGGGGCCACGCGGTGCCATCGGCCAAAGCGATATGCGCCGACAGCGCCGGGCGTTCCGCGGTCATGTTCCACACGTGCAGGTCGTGCACGCCGGTCACGCCCGGCAATCGCGCCAGCGCCTGCCCGATGGCGTTGTAATCGAGATGCGTCGGGACGCCTTCCATCAGCACGCCCGTCGACTGCTTGAGCAGCGCGATCGTCGAGCGCAGGATCAGGAGCGATACGACGATCGAAAGGATTGGATCGATCGGCATCCAGCCGGTGGCCATGATGACGCCGCCGGCGATGATCGCGGCGAGCGAACCCAGCAGGTCGCCAAGCACGTGGATCATCGCGCCGCGCGTGTTGAGTGATCCCGACACGCGCGACAACAGCCACGCGCACAGGATATTGATCACCAGTCCGGCCAGCGCAACCGCGAATACCGCCTGACCTTGTACCGGCGTGGGTTCGAGCAATCGCCGCACGGCCTCAATGGCGATGACGGCGACCACTGCCAGCATGACCACCGCGTTGACGAACGCCGCCAGTACTTCCGCCCGTCCATACCCGTAGGACGCGCGCTGCGACGGCGCACGCCGGCCGACAACGTTGGCGAACAGCGCGAGCCCCAGCGCGGCAACGTCGGTAACCATGTGCCCGGCGTCGGACAACAACGCCAGCGACCCCGCGAGGAAACCGGCGACTATTTCGACCAGCGCAAAGCCGCCGGTGAGCAAAAGCACGGCCCACAGCGCGCGCTGCACGCGCGGATCGCCATTGGGCGGCAGCGTGGGCATGCGCGCCATGGTCGTGACCATGGGAATGCGCGGCAGCGGAAGGTCCGGGTGGGTTCATCATATCGGCGCGAGGCGCTCGCTTCATGGGCAGGCTCGAGGCGCCTCGCTTCATGGGAAGGCTCGAGGCGCCTCGCTATTGTGCCCCGCCTGCTGCGGCGTACGCCACCGCCGCCTGCGACCGCGTTGGTTCATGTCTCCTCGAACCGGATCGGACTCGCGTTTTCCGGTCGCCGCGCCGTCTTGTCCGCATAGAAGTGGGCGATACGGGCCAGGTCTGCCGCAATGTCGCCGGTCAGATCGACATAGCCGCCGACGCCGGTCTCCCGCCGCCGGTAGTCAATGAACGACAACGCGACGGGCACGTTGGCGGCCCGCGCCAGATGATAGAAACCGCTTTTCCAGCGTGTGGTCAGGCCGCGCGTGCCTTCAGGTGCCACGACCAGGCGGAAATCCTCGTTGGCCGCGAATTGTGCGGTGAGCTGCGCAATGACGCCGGTGCCGCCGCTGCGATTCACGGGGATTCCGCCCCAGCGCCGCATCAGTGGACCGAGAAGCGGGCGGGCGAACAGTGATTCCTTGGCGATGAAGCGAAAATGGACGCCCACGAGCCACTTGGCCATCAGGCCACAGGGAAAGTCCCAATTCGACGTATGCGGATAGAACACCACGACGCATCGCATCGGCACCGGCTGCGCGAGGACGACCCGCCAACCCGCGAGCCGTAGCACCCAGGCGGCGAAGCGCGCGCGGATTCCGGGCACGAGCGGCGCGGTGACGTAAGGCGCGGGCGGGATTGGGTTGGGGGTGGAGGTCGGGGCCACGGAACGACACCGGAGGGTCTTCTCAGCGGCCCGTTCGGCGCCTGCAAAGTCTAACAAACTCGCGCGATCGCGCCGACGGTAAAATGCACCCATGGCCAGCAGAGTTCCTACTCGCGCTTTGATTTCGGTGCTGCCCGGGGTTGCCACGCTCGCGGATCGCATCGACGCGTTGCTTCCGCAAACGCAATGCAAGCGCTGCGGATATGCGGCGTGCCGGCCTTACGCCGACGCAGTAGCTGCCGGTACGAGCGACATCAATCGCTGTCCGCCCGGGGGCGGCGACGTGATCATGGCGCTGGCGGCCCTGACCGGACGCGCGCCAAAGCCTTTGGCTCCGGAGTGCGGACTGCCGGGTCCGCGCGTCGCCGCGGTGATCGACGAGGCGCTGTGCATCGGCTGCACGCTGTGCATTGCCGCGTGTCCTGTCGACGCGATCCTCGGCGCTCCCAAGCGGATGCACACAGTGCTGCCGTCGCTGTGTTCCGGCTGCGAGCTGTGCCTTCCGCCCTGCCCCGTGGATTGCATCGCGTTGGTTCCCGTGGCGGAAGCGTGGACCGCGGACGATGCCGCCGCGGCGCGCGAACGCTACGGCGCACGCACATCGAGACTGTCGCGCGGCGAACGCATCGCCCGGCGCGCGCATGCGCTGGCGGCGCCCGAGCAGGGACCGACACAGACTGACGCCGTGTCGGCGGAGCGCCGCCGCCGGCAGGCCGCGGTTGCGGCTGCGTTGGCGCGGGCGCGAGCGCGCCGCGCTGCCGGCACAAAAGGGAATTCATGATGCCGCGCGTGTGCAGGGCTGGCCGCATCTCGCTGGCGTTGACGCTGTTGATATTGATCCTGAAGGCCGTGCCCGTAATGAGCCAAACGCTGTCAATCGATTTCTCGGAGCGCCTGGACAAGCTGTGGGACTTCAGCAAGCCGGCGGAATCGGCAACGCGGTTTTCCGCGGAACTGGCCCTCTATCCTGTGGGTTCGCGCGAGGCGCTTGAAACCGCAACGCAAATCGCTCGCACACAGTCACTGCAGCGCCAATTCGCACAAGCCGACGCGACGCTCGATGCTGTCGCGCCTTCGCTCGACAAGGTTCCCGTGCGCGTTCGCGTCCGCTACCTGCTGGAGCGCGGCCGCACGCGCAACTCGAGTGGCGACAAGGCAGCGGCGATTCCATTGTTCAACGAAGCGGTCACGCTGTGGAACAGCGACACGCTTCCCGGTGCCGATTTTTATCGCGTCGATGCGCTGCACATGTTGGGTATTGCCACGCCACCCGCGGAGCAGCTCGTCTGGAACAACAAGGCGCTGGCAGCCGCGGAGGCGTCCTCCGATCCGCGGGCACGCGGATGGCGCGCATCGCTGCTCAACAACATCGGCTGGTCCTATTTCGATTCGGGCGATCCGGCCACGGCGCTCGCCAATTGGCAGAAGGCGCTCCCGCTGCGTCAGGCGGCGGGCGATCCCGAGGCCATCAGGGTGGCTAAATGGACCGTGGCGCGAGGCTATCGCGCCGTGGGAAAGCTGGACGACGCAGAGAAAATCCAGAAAGCATTGCTGGCCGAGATGGAAAAGGCGAGCGAACCGGATGGCTTTGTGTACGAGGAACTCGCGGAAATTGCCGTCGCGCGCGGCAACAAGACCGCGGCGGCGCCCTGGGCGGCCAAGGCCTATGCGCTGCTCAAGGACGACGGCTACCTCAAGGCCAACGAAGCCGCGCGACTGCAGCGACTCGCCGAGCTCGGCAGC
Organism: uncultured beta proteobacterium; assembly: GCA_963755545.1. GTDB lineage: Bacteria > Pseudomonadota > Gammaproteobacteria > Burkholderiales > Casimicrobiaceae > VBCG01. The sequence goes on from CAVWKH010000007.1 coordinate 22,942, forward strand.
GGCGTCCCGAAGTCCAGCGACTCCAAGTCCAGCGACTCGAAGTCGACCCTCCCCAAATCCAAATGAATCCGTCCAAGCGACGGGAAATCTTCGAGCGCCTGCGCGCGCTCAATCCGCACCCGACGACCGAACTCGCGCACCTGTCGCCCTACGAATTGCTGGTCGCCGTCGTGCTCTCCGCACAGGCCACCGACAAGAGCGTGAACAAGGCGACCGCGCGCCTGTTCCCCGTTGCAAAGACGCCGGCCGCGATGGTCAAGCTGGGCGTCGACGGCCTGATTCCCTACATCAGCGCGATCGGTCTTTTCCGCAACAAGGCCAAGAACGTCGTCGCGCTGTCGGAAATCCTCGTCACGGAACATGGCGGCACCGTCCCCGCCGACCGCGCCGCGCTGGAGGCGCTGCCGGGAGTCGGCCGAAAGACCGCGAATGTGGTGCTGAACACGGCGTTCGGGCAGCCGACGATTGCTGTGGATACGCATATCTTTCGCGTGGCCAACCGCACAGGCCTGGCGCCGGGCAAGGACGTCGAAGAAGTCGAAGCCCGCCTCATGAAATTCGTCCCGGATGAGTTCAAGCAGGACGCGCATCATTGGCTGATCCTGCATGGCCGCTATACCTGCGTGGCGCGGACTCCGAAATGTCCGGAATGCGTCATTCGCGACCTGTGCGAATTCCGCGGCAAGACCAAAGGCGCGCCTCCATCGGCACTCGCGCCGTTGCGGGACTGATTCGACGGTGTTCAATCCATCGCGCGACGAGGCCCGGCGCTTCCTGATCGACGCCTGGGCGAAGCAGCGGACAGGCCAGCCGCTGACGGCGCTGGAAGACGTCGCGGCCACGCTGATCGCGATGCATCCCGAATACCACCCGACCCTCGAGCATCCGGACCGCCACGTCGAACGCGATTACGCGCCCGAGTCGGGCGACATCAATCCGTTCCTTCACCTGTCGCTGCATCTCGCGGTTGCCGAGCAATTGGCGATCGACCAGCCGCCGGGCATTCGCGCGCAATTCGCAAGGCTGAAAGAGGCACGCGGCGACGAGCACGCCGCGTTGCATGCGGTGCTCGAATGCCTGGGCGAAGTGATCTGGAGCGCGCAGCGCCTGCGCGCGGCGCCGGACGCCGCGCTGTACCTGGACTGCCTCGCGCGACAGCGTTAGGCGATGTCGATCCGGCGCGAAATCCAGCCCACGCGGCACGAACCGACGCGAACGTCGACCGCGCCGCGGCCGCGCACCACCCACGACAGCGTGCGCGCGCCGGTGGTCCCGCTCGTCTGCATGTAGTAGAGCGCCCCCGCGCCGCTGAAGAGACCGCGGCCCCAACCTTCGAGGTGACCGATCTCGCGATGCGCGAGCGAGGGCTCGGCCAGTTCGCAACCTTCGCCGGAAACGTCGGCCCACAACGGCTCGTTATGCGTGAGTTTCCTGGCCGAGTCCAGGATGTACGTGGGCAGGTAGCCATGATTGGCGACCGTTACCGTCACTTGCGTCATGCCCTGGCCAAGCGATTTGGTCTCGATGGCGTCGATCGAAATGGCCGGCGCCAGCGCGGCGGCACGCAGGTAATGCGCCGTTTGCGAGGAACACACGCCGGGCAGCGCCGACGGCGGCGGATTCCACAGACCGATGCGAGGATCGATGCCGCCGACTTCGACTTCGCCCAGCTGCGGATGCGTAAAGCGGCGCCAGGGACGCATCGCGCGACTTTCGTTGTGGTCGCGGTCCCACTCGGCAATGCGAACCATGTCTGCGCGCGTGAGTTGCGTGTAGGCGTCGACAAAGCGCTTCTTGCGCTCGAAACCCACTTGCTTGAACAGGTCCCACAGTTCGACGACGTAGGCAATTGCGCCACGCTGGTAATAGGCGTAGTCGGTCAAGTCGCCATTGAGCGGCTTGTCCGGCTCGTACAGGAATTCCTCCGCGCCCGACACCATCGGATAGCCGGTGAGTTCCTCGGCCCACGCGCCCAATTGCCGATACAGCGCCAGATCCGACGGATTCATCTTGGTGTCGGGCTTGTCACCCAGCGGCCGGATGAAGACACCGCCGAACGTGTGCAGGTTGAGCCAGAGATAAATTTCCGGATGCTTGGCGGTGAATTCCACCACCGAGCGCGATTCGACTTCGCTCAGCGAAAATGCGCCGGCGCCTTCCTGCATTGAATCCGGCGCCCACGCATACGGGAAATTGCGATTGAGGTCGGTCTGGTTGTCGGACAGGAAATAAGGCGACGGCACGTTCGCGCCGTCGAAGTTCTCGATCACGCCTTCGGGATAGATCTTGTAGTACGGCGGCGGATCGTCGATTCCGCGCGGCAGCAGCAGTCCTGGAAATTCCTTCGACTCGACCATTTCGCCGCCGTCGTCGCGAACGCGCATCGCCAGCGCAAGCCCGTCGCCATCCACGTCTTCGCCGCGCCAATAGGCGTGTGCCTTTGCGGGGCGCTCGTCGCGCGGGATCGAACGCACGTAGCGGCCCGACGTAAGCACTGCTTCCGCGCCGTCAGGAGACATCCGCGGTAATACGTAGAACCGCACGCCGCGCAAACGTGCGACGGCGGTCTCGGAGAGCGGCGATTTCGCATCCGCGCCAGGCAGCCCGAGGTGCAGGCGCAAAACGTCCTCGGCAATCGCCAGCGCCACGTTCGAGCCGCTGATCTCGCTTGCGTGCATGTTGCCGTCGACCCAGGCGCTCGGCCGCGTGCGGTCGGGGTCCGGCCCCAACGTCAACAGCCACATTTCCCGGCCTTCCGGCGTCTTTCCAATCGACGTCAATCGGCACAGGTCCGGAAACGCGTCGGCCCATCCGCGCACCTGCCGCGTCAGTTCGTCATAGGAGAGAAATCGGTCGCGAAAACCAAGCGACAATTGTTCAAGTTTGGCGGCGGAGGCGGTCGTCATGGAGGGCTCGATTCAGTTGGCGGGCTGGCTGCGCGTTCAGCAATCGCGCCGCAATTTCAGGATCAGGCGGTAAGGTCTTAAGGGAACGAAAGGTCTTAAGGGAAGGAAAAAGGCGCCGCGAGGCGCCCGTTTTTCGTCGTTCCGGCGCAATGCGGCGCCGTTCCAATCTCACATGCGTGTCTGGAGCACCGGATGCAGCGACCCGTAATAGGCGGCGACGTCGTCGATGTCCTTTTGCGTGAGGCCTGCGGCCATGCCGGCCATGATCGGGTTCTTGCGCGCTCCCGACTTGTAGTCGCGCAGCGCCTTGGCCATGTAGTCCGGATATTGGCCGGCCAGCTTCGGATAGTCGGGCACTGTGCTCAAGCCATCCATGTTGTGGCAGGCGGCGCACACTTCCTGCGCCTTTTTCTTGCCGGCTTCGGTGTCGGCGGCAAACACGTGCCCCGCAGCGAATGCGGACGCGATACCTAGCACGATGACGAGTTTCGGGGTCGTTTTCATTTGACGGCAGTTTGCAGCGGGGCCTGGTTGTAATACGCGGCGATATCCGCCATGTCCTGGTCGGTCAATGAAGCCGCGATGGCGTCCATCGACGGATGACTGCGCTGTCCGGCCCGATAGGCTTTGAGGGCGGCAATGATGTACGTGGGATGCTGGCCGGCGATCTTTGGCACGCGATAGACCTCGGGATACGCCGTGCGCCATCCGAGGATGCCATGGCAGCCCTGGCACATCTGGACCCGCTGCGATCCCCTTTGTGCGTCGCCGACGGGCGCCGCGGCTTGCGCGGCGGCAGGCGCTGCAACAGGCGGTGCGGCAGGCGCTGCAGCTTGCGCGCTGGCCAACGCCGGATGGAACGCAACGGCGGTGAGCGCTGCGAGCAACGTGAATCGAGTCATGGTTTGGTGAAGTCTTTCGTTGCCCTGGGATTATCGTTGCCGGTCAGCATCATCTGAGTGGCAACACGAGGCCACCGGTCCGGCGTCAAAAACCTTGCGATTTTAGGGGGATTGGGGCCGTGCGGTCAAACGGCCCGGTCGGTTGCGATCAACGCTCGAGGTACTTGAGCTTTTCCTTGACGTCTTTCCAGTCGTCCGCATCCGGCGGCCCCGGCTTGCGTTCGATGATGGGCTTCCACATCTTCGACAATTCCGCATTCAGCGCGAGGAACTGCTGCTGTTCGGCCGGCACGTCGTCTTCGGCAAAAATGGCTTCCACGGGACATTCCGCGACGCAGAGCGTGCAATCGATGCACTCGTCTGGATCGATCACCAGGAAATTGGGACCCTCACGGAAACAATCGACCGGGCAGACATCGACGCAATCCGTGTATTTGCAGCGAATGCAGCTTTCGGTGACGACGTAGGTCATAAAATGGCTCTTGAGAGCACGGCGCGGAATCCTTGAATTTTAGCAGATCAGCCCCCATCGTCGCTTGCAGGAACACAAAATCGATACCCCTCGGATTGGCTGCGGTTGAGACGAGATGGGGTGTTCGCTTGCGTGAATTTGACGCTTCGGCTACCGTTAGCCCAAACGAGGCGCCGCAACCGTACAAGAGGCGCGTTTTCCCCGAGAGGATTTTCCATGTCTGCTGCGATCAAACACGTTTCCGACGCCACCTTCGACAAGGATGTGCTGCAATCCGGGCATCCGGTGCTCGTCGACTTCTGGGCGGAGTGGTGCGGCCCATGCAAGATGTTCGCGCCGGTGCTGGACGAAGTTGCCAAGGAGTATGGCGGCAAGATCACCGTGGCCAAGCTCGACATCGACGCCAATCCATCGACGCCCGGCAAATACGGCATTCGCGGCATTCCGACGGTCATCCTCTACAAGGGGGGCCAGGCCCATGCGCAAAAGGTCGGCGCGCTGACCAAGTCGCAGTTGACCGCGTGGATTGACAGCAACATCTAACCGCTATAACCTGTTGTTCCATAAGCACGGCGCTACGCCCCAACAGAGGCCCCGCGCCGGCCGCTTGCAGCCGGGCGCGTCCCTGGGTGACTTGATGCTTGAAAATCCCCAGGCCGCCGGCCGCAACGCAGTGAACCTGAGCAGCAAAGTCACCCATAGTCGTCAGTAGCGCCCATCGGCGCCGGTCGCAGACGTTTGCGGCGCGCCGGTACCAAATCCGACTCCCATCTTTTTTGCGGTCCACCGCGAGCCGGAACACCCGGCCTGCCCTCCCCAGCCGTTCCGGCTTGCCCTTCCAAGTTCCATTCTCCGAGTCCATCCCCTTCGCACCATGCATCTATCCGACCTCAAAGCCAAACACGTCTCCGAACTGATCGAGCTCGGCAACTCGAATGAAATCGAGGGTGCCAACCGGATGCGCAAGCACGACCTCATCTTCGCGCTGCTGAAGCAGCAGGCCAAGAAGGGGGAGTCGATCTTCGGCGGTGGCGTGCTGGAAGTGCTGCCGGACGGTTTCGGATTCCTGCGCTCGCCGGACACGTCGTATCTTGCCAACACCGATGACATCTACATCTCGCCCTCGCAGATCCGCCGCTTCAACCTGCACACCGGCGACACCATCGAGGGCGAAATTCGCACCCCGAAGGAAGGCGAGCGTTACTTCGCGCTGGTCAAGGTGGACAAGGTCAACTTTGAAGCGCCCGAGAACGCCAAGACCAAGATCCTCTTCGAGAACCTGACGCCGCTGTTTCCCGACGAGCCGATGATTCTCGAGCGCGACATCAAGGCCGAGGAAAACATCACGGGTCGCATCATCGACATCGTCGCGCCCATCGGCAAAGGCCAGCGCGGCCTGCTGGTCGCAAGCCCGAAATCCGGCAAGACGGTGATGTTGCAGCACATCGCGCATTCGATCGCCGCCAATCATCCCGACGTGATGCTCATCGTGCTGCTGATCGACGAGCGCCCGGAAGAAGTGACGGAAATGCAGCGCTCGGTGCGCGGCGAAGTCGTGTCCTCGACTTTCGACGAGCCCGCGACGCGCCACGTGCAGGTCGCGGAAATGGTGATCGAGAAGGCGAAGCGCCTGGTCGAGCACAAGAAGGACGTCGTGATCCTGCTGGACTCGATTACGCGCCTCGCGCGCGCGTACAACACCGTCGTGCCCGCGTCGGGCAAGGTGCTGACCGGTGGCGTCGACGCCAACGCGCTGCAGCGGCCCAAGCGCTTCTTCGGCGCGGCGCGCAACATCGAGGAAGGCGGCTCGCTGACGATCATCGCGTCTGCACTGATCGACACCGGTTCGCGCATGGACGACGTGATCTACGAGGAATTCAAAGGCACGGGCAATATGGAAATCCACCTCGACCGGCGCATGGCCGAGAAGCGGATTTACCCATCCATTAACGTCAATCGCTCCGGCACCCGGCGCGAGGAACTCCTGCTCAAGCCCGATATCCTGCAAAAAGTGTGGATCCTGCGGAAGCTCCTCTATCCGATGGACGAGCTCGAGGCAATGGAATTCCTGCTGGACAAGGTCAAGCAGACCAAGTCGAATTCGGACTTCTTCGACTCGATGCGTCGCGGCTAAGCCACTGATTCATGGTGGTTTCCGCGGGCCGGCTTGGCTATTGGCCGCGCCGCCCCCATCTTGCGGAGCAGCGGTAAAACCCGGATAATGTTGGGTTTTCCGCCACCGAGGTCGATCTGGCCTCGCCGGTGGCGAAATTGCAGCAGCCACTTTAAGTAGGCAAATGAGCAGCCAAACCAGGGCAGCGTGCCGGCGAAACGTTCGCTATTGCCAACCAACGGCGATTAAGCGCAAGCGGGCCCAACGAAGAACGAGGACGAAATGAAAGAGAATATCCACCCCAAGTACGCCGAGACGCAGGTCACGTGCAGCTGCGGCAACACGTTCGCCACCCGCTCGACGGTCGGCAAACCCATCCACATCGAAGTGTGTTCGGCCTGCCATCCGTTTTATACGGGCAAGCAGAAAGTGATGGACACTGCCGGTCGCATCGACAAGTTCAAGCAGCGCTACGGCAACAAGGGCGCCGCCAAGCCGGCCACTCCCGCGGCCTGATCCCAAAGGACCGCGCGGCCGCAACGAAAGAGGCAGCTTCGGCTGCCTTTTTTCTTATCGTCGCCAACCCTCCGATTTTTCCCGCAATTTCCTCGCATTTTTCTCCCGATTTTCACTAAGCTCGCAGGATTTCCGGTATTCGCATGCGCGCCCCCAGACCCTACACACCCGAGCCGGTCGATCCTGAAGAGGTCAGCCCGTCGGGACCATTGCGCGCGTTCAAGCAGTTCGGACTGGTCCTTCTGTGCGCCGCGTGGGTGGCGATGGGGCTGGTGGGGCACGATCCGTGGAAGACAGAGGATGCGACGTCCATCGGCGTGGCGTTCGAAATGGCGAATCGCGGCGACATCGTGCTGCCGATTCTCGCGGGCGAACCCTACCTCGCGCGCCCACCGCTGATTTACGCGATGGGTGCGCTGGCGATCAAGGCATTTTCGCCGCCGCTCGAACGCCACAATGCGGCGCGGCTGGTCGTCGGTCTGGCGCTCGCGGTGATCCTGCTGGTCACGGCGCAGGCAAGCCGCGAATTGAACGGCCGTGCGTTGCGCTGGCTGCCCGTGCTGATCCTGATCGGCAGCGTGGGTTTCTGGGACCGCGCGCATGCGTTGTCGCCCGAGCTCGGCACGACTGCCGGCGTCGCAGTCGCGCTCTATGGATTCGCACTGGCGTTGCGGCGGCCCATCGCAGGCGGCATTGTGCTGGGCATCGGCGTCGCACTCGCATTTCTCGGCCGCGGCATGCTGGGCCCGGTGTGGCTGGTGCTGTCGGCGTTGTTGCTGCCGCTGGTCGACAAGCCGTGGCGCACGCGCGCATACGCCCTCACGCTCCTGGTCGCGCTGTCGGTCGCGTTGCCGCTGGCGCTGAGCTGGCCGCTGGCGCTGCACATGCGGGATCCCGCATTGTTTGCGCTCTGGTGGAAAGGCGAAACGCTGGGCAACTACATCGCGTTCTTCAGCAGCGACGGCGAGTTCGCCCCCGGCTATTACATGAAGAACCTGCTGTGGTTCGCGTGGCCGTCGCTGCCGTTGATCATTTGGACATTCTGGACGCGCGGGCGAGGCTTCAACGGCGGCCTGCGCGACCCCGGCGTGCAGGTACCCGGCGTCGTCGCGCTGGTCATCCTGGTTTCGCTGCTCCTGATGCCCGATCCCAAGCTGGCCTACGCCATTCCGCTGCTGGTGCCGTTCGCGCTGCTTGGGGCGCTCGAGGTCGATTCGCTGAAACGCGGCTCTTCCGGCGCGCTCGACTGGTTCGGGATCCTCACTTTCGGACTGGTCGCCTTCCTGGCGTGGGGATTCTGGATCGACGCCTACCTGCACGGCATGTCACCGCGCGTCGCGCAATTGTTCCGCGACACGGAGGCGGGCTATCACCCGTCGTTCCATTTAGGCGCCATGTTGTCGGCCGTCGCGCTCACGCTGCTCTGGATCCTGCTGGTGCGGCCGGCGCGACGTTCCAATCGCCGGGCGATCCTCAACTGGGCCGCGGGCGTGACGCTGATCTGGGGCTTGGCCGCGACGATCTGGCTCCCTTACATCGATTCCCGGCGCAGTTACCGCAACATGGTCGAGGACGCGGCGATGCGCATGCCGCGCAGCGGATGCGTCGCCAGCCGCGACCTGACCGAGCCGCAGCGAGCGCTGTTCTATTATTTTTCCGGCCTGTCCACGACCCGCGAGGAAGTGCAGCCGAATCACGAGTGCGCCGCGCTGCTGGTCCAGTACAGTCGCCAGCTCACCCAGGCGCCGCCGCCCGCGGGCTGGAAGCCGGTTTGGGACGGCCACCGCCGCGGCGACGACACGGAACGCTATATTCTCTACATGCGGCAGCCAAAATGAAATCCAGGAAACCGCAACATGAAGATCGAGTGAGCAAAGCGTGAAATTCTTCGACGAAGCACTCATCGAGGTCATCGGCGGCGATGGCGGCAACGGCGCGGCATCGTTCCGGCGCGAGAAGTACATTCCCCGCGGCGGACCGGATGGCGGCGACGGCGGGTCGGGCGGCAGCATCTGGGCGTTGGCCGACCGGAACATCAACACGCTGATCGACTATCGCTACGCGCGCATCCATCGCGCGCATCGCGGCGAAAACGGCCGCGGCGCCGACCAGTACGGACGCGGTGCCGACGACATCATCCTGCGCATGCCGGTAGGCACCGTCATCAGCGATGCCGACACCGGTGAGCGCATTGCAGACCTCGCGACGGACGGCGCGCGCACGCTGGTCGCCAAGGGCGGCAAGGGCGGCCTGGGCAACCTGCATTTCAAGTCGAGCACCAATCGCGCGCCCAAGCAGTTCACCAAGGGCGAGGAAGGCGTGCAGCGCAAGCTGAAGCTCGAGTTGCGCGTTCTGGCCGACGTCGGCCTCCTCGGCATGCCCAATGCGGGCAAGTCGACATTGATCCGGGCCATCTCCGCCGCACGCCCGAAAGTGGCCGACTATCCTTTCACGACGCTCGCGCCCAACCTGGGCGTGGTACGCACATCCGAAGCGCGCAGTTTCGTCGTCGCTGATATCCCCGGCCTGATCGAGGGCGCCGCTGACGGCGCGGGCCTGGGCCATCGTTTCCTGCGCCATCTCGCCCGGACGCGGCTCCTGCTGCACCTCGTCGACCTGGCGCCGCTCGACACCGAGTCCGACCCGGTGCACGACGCGCGTGCGATCGTTAAGGAACTGAAGCTCTACGACCCTGCGCTGCACGACAAGCCGCGCTGGCTCGTGCTCAACAAGCTCGACCTCATTCCCGAAGAAGAGCGCGCCGCGCGCGTCAAGGCGTTCGTCAAGGAATATCGCTGGAAAGGTCCGGTATTCGCCATCACCGCGATCAACGGCGAAGGCTGCCGCGAGCTCATCTTCAAGATCCAGGACTGGCTCGACGCCAATCCATCGCCGGCTGCGCTATTGGCCGCCGACGTCGATGCCGACACGACGCCCGTCGTGGTGTCACCGGCGCCGATCAGTCAGCGCCGGCCGCGCACGGAAGAATGATTAGTCTATTCAGTAACGCCAAGCGGTTGGTGGTGAAAGTCGGCTCGAGCCTCGTCACCAACGACGGGCGCGGACTGGACCACGTTGCCGTTGCGCGGTGGGCCGAACAAATCGCGGAATTGAAGCGCGGCGGACGCGAGGTCGTGCTGGTCTCGTCCGGCGCGATCGCTGAAGGCATCGCCCGCCTCGGCTGGACAGTGCGCCCCAAGGCCATCCACGAATTGCAGGCAGCCGCGGCAGTGGGCCAGATGGGATTGATACAGGCTTACGAGGCAGCTTTCGCCAAGTTTGGATTGCATACCGCGCAAGTGCTGCTGACGCACGACGACTTGTCCGATCGCCGGCGGTATCTCAACGCACGGACCACGCTGCGCACGCTGGTCGACCTCGGCGTCATTCCGATCATCAACGAAAATGACACGGTCACCACCGATGAGATTCGCGTGGGCGACAACGACACGCTCGGCGCGCTGGTAGCCAATCTTATCGAGGCAGACGTGCTGATCCTGCTCACCGATCAAACGGGATTGCATACGGCCGATCCCCGCCGGCATCCGGCGGCCACGCTGGTACGCGAAGCGCGCGCGGGCGACCCGGCACTGGAAGCGATGGCGGGAGGAGCTGGGAGCGCGCTTGCACGGGGAGGCATGCTCACGAAGATCCTCGCCGCCAAGCGGGCGGCGCGCAGCGGCGCATCGACCATCATCGCCAGTGGGCGCGAAGACAACGTGCTGACGCGGCTCGCGTCAGGCGAAGCCATCGGTACGGCGCTGCTCGCGCCGCCCGATGCGCTGGGTGCGCGCAAGCAATGGCTTGCCGATCACGTGCAGCTCGCCGGCCGGCTGGTGCTGGATGCCGGTGCGGTGACCGCATTGGCGAGCGGAGGCAAGAGCCTGCTGCCGATTGGCGTGACGGCGGTCGAGGGCACCTTCGAACGCGGCGAAGTCGTGGGTTGCATGACACCCGACGGTCGCGAAGTTGCGCGCGGCCTCGTCAACTACAGCGCACAGGAAACCGCGCGCATCCTGCGCAAGCCGTCATCCGAAATCGAAGCGATCCTGGGTTACGTCGATGAAGCGGAGCTGATACACCGCGACAATCTGGTGCTCCACCGCTGACAGCGCTTCCCCGCGCGTTTGGGCTTACTTGGCGCCCTTCCTGGCCGGCGCGTCCCCGACGACTTCGAGCTTGACGGGCGCCATCGCGTTCTTTCCGATGCCGATCTTCGCCGCGGCGGCGCTCGTCAGGTCAATCACCCGCCCCGCTTGCTTCGGGCCCCGGTCGTTGATTCTCACGTCGACCGTCTTGCTGTTCTTGGTGTTGGTGACCTTCACCATCGTTCCGAATGCCAGCGAAGGATGCGCGGCCGTGAGCTTGCCCTGGTTGAAAGCTTCGCCGCTCGCGGTCTTGCGCCCGACCAGTTTGTCGGAATAGACAGCCGCGAGACCGTCCATGTTGTCGCCGGCCCTTGCCGCAGCAGGGGCCGCGGCGGCAGGTGCGGACACAGCGGCGGGCGCGGCGGCGGCAGGAGGTGCGGCGGGTGCCTGCGCTGGTGATTGCGCCAGTGCCGAACCGGCTGCAACCATTCCAAGCAACGACGCGATTCCCAGCAACGCCGCGAACGGCTGGCATTGAGTTCTCATCTCTTTATCTCCTTCGGTTGGTGAGCAGGTGGTCTTCTGGATCAATTGATGGCGCGGGCGATTTCCGCAATCGCGGCATGCGCATCCGCGACGAGCCCACCCATCTGCAGAAAACCGTGAATCATTCCTGGATAGCATGCATAACGGGTGTGGACGTTCGCGGAGGTCAGCCGCTCCGCGTAGGCGGCGGCTTCATCGCGCAGCGTGTCGTATTCGGCGGCGATGATCAGCGTGGGGGGCGATCCCGCCACATCGCCCGCGTATAGCGGCGACAGGCGTGGATCCTTCACGTCGTGGCTCTCGCCCGCATAGGTCCGGTAGTACCACGCGAGATCATCCCGCGGCACGAGACACTCCGATGGCGCCATCGCGATGGAAGGGAAACTGAGCGCGAAGTCGACGACCGGCTGCAGCAACACCTGGTAGCGGATTGAGATCCGCGGGTCCGAACGTGCCTGCAGCGTCGTGACCGCCGCCAGATTGCCGCCCGCGCTCTCACCGCAGATCACCACCGGCCCGGGTTGGGCGCCGAGTTCGCCGGCATGCGTGCACACCCACGCAGTGGCGGCGATCGCGTCATCCAGTGCCGCCGGAAAGGGATGCTCGGGGGCCAGTCGATAGTCGACGGAAATCACCATGTGCTGGGCGAGCTGTGACAGGTTGCGACAAAATACGTCGCAATCGGCGAGACCACCTTTCACATAGCCGCCACCGTGCAAATAGACGATGACCGGATACGCCCGGTTCCTTTCGGGCGCATAGACACGCGCCGGGATGACCGCCTTGCCGGCGGCAATCAAGATGTCATCGACGCGATTCACGGGCAGCGGCGCCCCTGTCATGGCCGGCGTCCACAATGCGGCGAAGCTCGCGCGCACCTCGGCGATCGGAAGTTTCCATTGCGGCGCCTTGGTGTGGGCGAGCTTGGTGTCGATCAGATGTCGCAATGCCGGGTGCATGGCCATGGAGGTTATCTCGCCACCGCGTCGCTCATGATTCGCTAGTTCCTTGCCTTGGCGGGTTCCCTATTCTAATGCGCTCGCCACGAACTGGAACGTCAGCATTGCACGATCGCAGGCGGAATCGGTGGCAAACCGGGCCGCGCATCCGGCATCCTTGCGCTGACGACCGGCGGCGGCATCGCGGGGAACGCGCAGTACCATCGGACATTCATCCCGAATGAGGAACCGTTGTCATGCATCAGCATTGCATTGGATTTCTGCGCGTCGGTCTCGGCGTGGCGGCGACGGCGCTGAGTTGCGCGGCGCCTTGGGCCTCTGCGGGGTTGCCGATACAGCCGGGCATGTGGGAGCTGCGGGCAGCGACCACGCTCAACAAAAAGGCCGAGACACCGGAGGGAACCAAGGAATGCATCTCCCAAAGCGATCTCGATCAGGGAAACCGGACGCTTCCAAAGCCCGACGGCAACTGCACGCTGTCCAACATCACGACCACCGGCAACCGCATGACCTATGACATTGCGTGCCAGCGCGACGACGTTTCGAGCAAAGGGCGCATGGAACTCGTCGTCACCCGCGAATCCTACGACGGCATGGCCGATTTCATCCTCAGCGCACCCGGCAAGTCGGACACGCCAATGAACGTGATGATCAACGCCCGGCGAGTGGGCGACTGCACGAAGTAACGAGGCGCGATTACATCTGCTTGAACAGGTGGTTGAAGGACCGGCTGACTTCGAGCTTGTCGTCGCGGCCCTTCACGTGCACCACCTGGTTGCCGCGCAGATTGCGGCTGACTTGCGCGACCGCGTCAACCCGCACCACAGTGGCGCGATGGATCTGCCAGAACTCGTTCGGGTCGAGCTCGTCGATGAGTTCCTTGATGGGCTTGCGAATCAGCGCCTCGAATCCCGCCGTTTGCACGCGGGTGTACTTGTCCTCGGCGCGAAAGAACAGCACCTCCGTCGTGGGAATCATGCGGATGTTCGCGCCCACGCTCGCCTGCACCCAGCGCAGGTATTCGCGCGGCTTGGCAGCGCCGCCGCCGAGCCGGTGCGACAGCTGCTCCAGCAGGTCGTGCATCGGATCAGGCTTGTCGTGCAGGCGCTCGCGCAGCCGTTGGCAGGTGAGCGCAACCCGCTCCGGCTCCACCGGCTTCAACAGGTAATCGATCGCGCCCTGGGTGAATGCGGTGACGGCGAACTGGTCGTACGCGGTGACAAAGACGACGTGCACCTCGCCCGCGAGCGCCTGAGCGGCCTTGATGCCGTCCATTTCCGGCATGTTGATGTCGAGGAACACGATGTCGGGTTCGAGGCTTCGCACCATGGCTACGGCCTCCAGCCCATTGCCGGCTTCGCCGACGATCTCCAGTTCCGGCCACGCCTCCTTCAGGCGACCTGCAATCTGGTTACGCATCAGTCGCTCGTCGTCAGCGATCACGGCAGTGGGGGTGGATCGGGCGGTCATGGCGATATCTTTTGCCTCACGGAGTGATGGGAGCGATCTCGTAAGGTACTTTGATCGTGGCACAGGTGCCGCCCGCGGGCGGCACACTGATGATCAGCTCCGCCCGCCCGTTGTACAAGGCCTGCAAGCGTTCACGGATGTTGGCCAAACCCACGCCATCGCTGGATTTCGGCATGAAGCCCATGCCGTCGTCGCGGACATGAACGGCCAACTGGCCGTTGTCGACTTCGGCATCGATTTCCAGCGTGCCGCCGGCCGCCTTCGGTTCGAGCCCGTGCTTGATCGCGTTCTCCACCAGCGTCTGCAACATCATTGACGGAAAGACCGCCGTCTTCAAGCCTTCCGGCACCTTTATCAGGGATGTGAGGCGATCTTCCATCCGCACCGACATGATTTCCAGGAACGCGCTGGACAGGTTGACCTGCTGACCCAGCGTCGGACGACTGCCATCGCGCATCTGCGGCATGGCGGAGCGCAGGTAGCGGATGAGGCTCTGCTGCATCTTGGATGCGCGAGGCGGATCGGTCAGGATCAACTGGTCGATACTGGCCAGCGTGTTGAACAGGAAGTGCGGCTCGATCTGCGCCTGCAACGCTTCCATGCGCGCCTCGAGCACCGTGCGCTCGACCTGCTCGGTATTGGCACGCGTGGTCGCCTCGGTGGCAACTACTTCCGCGCGCCGCTTGCCCCCCGCCACCACCTTGATGATGATCGACACGAGTACGAACAGAAAATAGGCGTGGCCGTATTTGAGGATGCCGGCGAAGAGAATGAGGCCCAGCGCGAAGACGATCAGCAACGTCTTCCACGGCACCACCGCCAGCCAGTCGAAAAAGCGCCACCACGCGCTCCCCAGGTCCCGCCAGGCTTGCCCGAAAGCCGACGTCGGCACAGTGGGCTGGGCATTGGTGCCGTGGGCTGCCGGGCCGGTGCCCTTGCCAGGTTGTTCGGTGGTCATCTGGAAGTCGTCTTCGTGTCTGTTTGTCCCAGGACCAGCATAGCCACGGACACCCCCTGGCTCCAGCACGGCAGGACACAATGCACTGTGGAGGGGATGAAGTGCGGGAAACGCTTATGTAACGCATGCCCCGGCGGCTGCCGGGACGACCGCTATTTGCCCGCCCCTAGCGCAGGATCGGCGTAGGAGTCGGGCATTTCGGGATGCGGCACGCCGTACAGCCGCTGGCGGCGAGTCTGTGGCTTGGCGTGAAGGAAGCGCTCGAGTTCGAGCAGCGCCCGCCGATAGCTTTCGCGCTTGAAGTCGATCACTGTTTCGAGCGGGACCCAGTAGTCATGCCAGCGCCAGGCATCGAACTCGGGCTTTTCGGTGGCGCGCAGCGACACGTCGTTGTCGCGCCCGACCAGACGCAGCAGGTACCAGATCTGTTTCTGGCCCTTGTAACTGCCCCGCCACTCGCGCTTGATCCAGTGTTGCGGGACATCGTAGCGCAGCCAGTCGCGCGTTCGGCCAAGAACCCTGACGTGATGAGGATGGAGCCCGACTTCCTCGTGCAACTCCCGGTACATCGCCTGCTCAGGTGTTTCGCCGGGATTGATGCCGCCCTGCGGAAATTGCCACGAGTGCTCGCGGATCCTTTTGCCCCAAAAAACCTGGTTCCTGCCGTTGACGACGACGATGGCGACGTTCGGGCGATAGCCGTCACGATCCAGCATCGGTGTCACCCTGATGCAAATATAGTTGGGACGATTGTTGCACAGTTGCCGCCGCCCTGCAAAGGCGACGGAAACCCACACTTGTTTACGTCGTTCCCGCTCATTTTGGTAACTGAGCGGGAATCCGGCGACGTTGAACGGCCAGGGTCAGCGGGGGCTTCGCGCCAGCGATTCGCGCGGCGTCACGATGAACGTGAGGCTCTGGTCGCGCCTCACCACCCGCACCGGAAGCGGTCGCGCGATGGCGCCGGCGCCGAGGCAATTTTGCAGCGTGTCGACGTCGGTCACGGGATGTCCATCGATGCCGACGATGACATCACCCGTCTTCATTCCGGCATCCGCCGCGGGCGATCCGCGTTCGAGCGACTCGACGCGCACGCCGGATTCATTGGGCAGCGCGAAATGCCGGACGACGCGCCGCAGCAGCGGAACGGTCTGCCCGCCTACGCCGAGCCAGGCCCTGCGCACGCGTCCGTCGCGAATCAGCGCCACGGCAACGCGCTCCGCCGTGGATGCGGCAATCGCAAAGCAGATGCCCTGCGCCGGCAGGATGACGGCCGTATTGACGCCGATCACTTCACCCCGCGCATTCACCAGCGGACCGCCTGAGTTGCCGGGATTGAGACTCGCGTCCGTCTGCAGCACGTTGTCGAGCAGGCGGCCCGTGCTGGCGCGCATCGAGCGTCCCAGCGCGCTGACGATGCCCGCCGTCACCGTGTGCTGGAATCCGTAGGGGCTGCCGATGGCGACGGCGACCTGTCCCACCCGCACTTCGGCGGTGTCACCGAAGCGACACGATGCGAGATCGTTGGCGGCGACCTTGAGCACGGCCAGGTCGGAATCGGGATCGTCGCCGACGATCTCGGCGCCGGCAGTGCGCCCGTCGGAGAGCGTCACCTCGATGTTGGTGGCACTACCTGCGACGTGGCTATTGGTAACGAGGAAGCCGTCCGGCGTGATGATGAACCCCGAGCCGGCGCCCTCCCGGGCGCCGCGATTTGCGTGCGCGCGTTCGACGCGAACATGGGCGACGGCGGGCGCGACACGCGCCACTGCGGCCATCACGGCGCGCGAGTACGCATCGTGGAGTGAAGCATCCGGCGCCGTGTCGGGCGATGGCGCGGGCGCCTCCGCATCGTCGGCGAAACGAGGATTGTCGAGCGGCATGTCCGGCAGATGGCGCCGGGTTGTCCGCGTTTCAAGGCGGCCGAAATTCGGCTAGTAACTCCGTCGTTCCTCGTAAGGCGAGAACCGGCAGAAACTCCGTCGTTCCCGCGTAAGCGGGAACCCAGTGTCTTTGGACGAACGTCGCTGGGTCCCCGCCTGCGCGGGGACGACATGAGCTCGCGGCATCAGATCTCTATCTGCGGGGACGACGTGAGTTGGCGCTGGAAGAGCCACTCAATTCCGTCGTTCCCGCGTAAACGGAATGCGGGAGAAACTGCGTCGTTCCCGCGAAAGCGGGAACCCAGTGCCTTTGGACGAACGCCGCTGGGTCCCCGCCTGCGCGGGGACGACGTGAGCCCGGGTTATCGGTTTCCTACCTGCGCGGGGACGACGTAAGCCCGCGTTATCGGTTTCCTACCTGCGCGAGGACGAAGTGCGTCGACGCTATTGCATGAACCAGCCGTGACTTACCACCAACGACTGGCCGGTCAGCGCGTTGGAAGGGAATGCCGCGAAAAAAAGCGCCGTTTCCGCGACATCCTGGACCGTCGTGAACTCACCATCGACGGTTTCCTTCAGCATGACGTTCTTGATGACCTGGTCCTCGGTAATGCCGAGGGTCTTGGCCTGCTCGGGAATCTGCTTGTCGACGAGCGGCGTGCGCACGAAGCCCGGGCAGATCACATTGGCGCGGACGCCATGCTTGGCGCCTTCCTTGGCGACGACCTTCGCAAGGCCGATCAGACCGTGCTTGGCTGTGACATAGGGCGCCTTGAGCAGCGACGCCTCCTTCGAATGCACCGATCCCATGTAAATCACGCAGCCGCTTCCCGCCTTGTACATGTGCGGCAGGCAGGCGCGCGTGGTCAGGAATGCACCGTCCACATGGATCGCCATCATCTTCTTCCAATCCGCATAGGTGAATTCCTCGAGCGGATGCACGATCTGGATGCCGGCATTGCTGATCAGGATGTCCACACCGCCATAGGCCGCGACTACGGCCGCCACGCCGGCATTCACCTGCTCTTCATTGGTCACGTCCATGGCGACACCCATCGCCTGGCCGCCCGATGCCCGAATGTCAGCCGCCGCGGCATTGGCAGCGTCCAGATTGAGGTCGGCAATCGCGACCCGGGCGCCTTCACGGGCGTAGAGATGCGCGATTTCCTTGCCGATGCCGCTGGCGGCGCCGGTGACGATGGCGGACTTGCCTTCGAGTTTGCCTGTGGTTGCCATGGGGATTCCTTTATTTCGCGAGATAGTCGTGAACGACAGTGCCCAACCCCAGCGTGAGGTCGGTTTGAATGTGGACGCCGGACAGCACTTCGAGTACGGGCAATGACGCCACGGGCGCCAGCGCATGGTGGAACAGTTCGAGCGCCGCGGGACCTTCCCACGCGCCCTTCACGGTGATTTCCTCGCAGTAATAGCGAACCAGTTCGCAGATGCGCGCGCTGCCGTCGACGTGAGGAATGATCTTGAGCAGGAAATTGGGCGCCGACAGCGACGTCTTGATGCGGGCGCTGTCGAGCGCGCGATGCTTGAAGCCCATCGTCGCGACGGCCACCGGCACGGGGCCGTACCTGAGAACGCCCAGCAGCGTGTCCTTTTCGACGCTGAGCTTGGGTGCCGCAAGCTTCTTCGGAAAACCCCATAGCTCGCGTCCCGCAAATATCGGCGGACCGTCATCCAGGTACATCGCGTGCACATATCCGCCCACCTGGTCACCAAGGCGCACCGGGATGACCTGCCCGCTTTCGGTGTAGTCCCCGAAGCCCGTCGAATCCGGCATCCTGATGAATTCGAACTTCACGACCGGATCGGTCATCTGCAGCGGCGCAGGAATCACGGCGGCCAGCGCCGCCGGATCGGTCCGGTACGTGATGATGAAGAACTCGCGGTTGACGAACCGGTACGGACCCGGCGGAAAGGCGGGGCTGGTCAGCGGCATCGCGAACGCGCGCGCCTTGACTTCACTTTCGGTCATGTCGTCCTGTCCTGTAACGGAAGTTCATTGCTCTCTCGGCCGGCAACTCGGTTCGTCTCAGTTGCGTCTCAGTCGCTGGGTCCCCGCTTTCGCGGGGACGACGTTCGCAGTTGGCTCACAGTTGCGTCTCAGTCGCTGGGTCCCCGCTTTCGCGGGGACGACGTTCGCAGTTGGCTTTCGTTTGTTACTCAGTTAGCTAGATCGTAGACGCGCATCCCGTTCTCCGTCCGCACCGCGTCCATCCACTTCGGATCGGCCATGGACTGGCGCACGGCATCGAGACCGCTGTTCCACAAGTCCATCACCGTGGCGCGCGAGAACTCGTAGTCCTTAGACGACGCGGAATGGGAGTAGCGCCGGTTGATGAGGTGAATCAGCGAAATGTTGCCCTGGTCGCACGTCTCGGACAGGCGCTGAACGTCCGCGTCCTTGCGCAACGCCGGCGGCAATTTGTCCAGCACGCGTCCCAACGCTTCGCGCAAATCGTCGAGTTGCTTGGCGCGCTTGGTGTTGAAGCGCGTCTTGCTCGAGTACTGGATGTCCTTGGCGCGCTCCATCACCTGGTCCAGGTTCTGCGGCATTTCCCCGAGCGCACTGAACAGGTCGACCTGCAGTATCAGCGCGCTGATGCGCGGCGAATCGTCGAGGACATACCAGAGGGGCGTGTTGGAAACGATGCCACCGTCCCAGTACCACTTGCCTTCGATGGGCACCGGAGGAAAGCCCGGCGGCAACGAGCCGCTGGCGAGGATGTGTTCGGGTCCGATTTCAATTTCTGCGTTATCGAAGTACTTCGAATTGCCGGTGTGCACGTCGACCGCGCCGACGGACAGGCGCACGGCCTTCTTGTTGATGACCTTGAAGTTCACGAGTTCGGCCAGCGTCGCGAGAAGTGGGCGGGTGTCGTAGATGCTCAGCGCTTCATAGCTGCCATCCGGCGCCAGCAACGGCGACGGAATCCGAGGCGCGAAGAAGCCGGGCACGCCGAACGTGGCGACCGCCGCCGCATTCAATCGATTGAACACCGGCCGCGCAGTGTCGAGCGACGACGGTGGAATGAACGGGTTGCTCGACGACACGCGCTCCCAGAACTCGCGCAGGCGCGGCACGCGGTCCTGCGGCAGATTGCCGGCGATCAACGCCGCGTTGATCGCGCCAATGGACACGCCGGCGACCCAATTCGGGGCAATGCCCGCTTCGTGCAGGCCCTCGTAAACGCCCGCCTGGTAGGCGCCGAGGGCGCCGCCGCCCTGCAGCACGAGAACCGTGTGGTCGTGGTTGCCGAGCCTTGACGTCGGCCGGCTGGCTGGGGACTTGCGGGGCTTGGCCATCGAAAGGAGTTGAAAGCGTGAAGAATTTCGGGGAGACAGGCATTATATGTGCAATGCAGCAAAGTCATATTGCCCCGGCAATCCTGCAATAAGCTGGCGGCTCCCGGAAAGGAAACTGGCTCCATGAGCACCGTCGTTACTCCCACCCCGGCCAGCGCGCCCGCGGACCCCTGCGTGATGGTGATATTTGGCGCCAGCGGCGACTTGGCCAAGCGCAAGCTCATCCCCGCGCTTTACAACCTGGCGCGGGACAAGCTGCTCTCGCCGAATTTTGCCGTGGTCGGCTTTGCGACGCGCGATTGGACGACGGATACGCTGCGTGCCCACTTCGATGAAGCGATGGAGGAACAGGCGAAAGGCTCCACCGCGACGGAAATCTGGACGTGGTTGCGGGAACGCATCTATTACGTCAGCGGTTCGCTGCAAGACCCGACCGCTTACCAGCGCCTGGGAACGCAGATCGAAGCCGCCGCCAGGGCGCACGCGACGGGCAACAACCACTTCTATTATCTGGCGGTGGCGCCGCAGTTCATCGGTGAAATCGTGCGGCATCTGGGCGAATCGGGGCTCGCGCGAGAAGAGAACGGCTACTGGCGCCGCGTCAACATCGAAAAGCCCTTTGGCCGCGATCTGCAATCCGCGCGCGCACTCAACGTCGACATCCGCAAGACGCTGGACGAACGCCAGATCTACCGCATCGATCACTACCTCGGCAAGGAGACCGTGCAGAACCTGATGGTCTTCCGCTTCGGCAACAGCATCTTCGAGCCGATCTGGAACCGAAGCTACATCGATCACGTGCAGATCACGGCCGCTGAAACACTCGGCGTGGAAAAACGCGGCGGCTATTACGAAACCTCGGGCACGTTGCGAGACATGGTGCCCAACCACATCTTCCAGCTGATATCGCTGACTGCGATGGAGCCGCCGATTTCCTTTGCAGCAGACTCGGTGCGCGACGAGCAGACCAAGATCCTCGACGCCATCCAGGTTCCGACACCGGAAGAAGTGCTTACGCGCACCGTGCGCGGCCAGTACGGAGAAGGCGTCGTCAACGGCCAGAAACTGCCTGCCTATCGCGCCGAGGAGAACGTGGCGCCGAATTCCCCCACCGAGACCTTTGTCGCGATGAAGCTCGGCATCGACAACTGGCGCTGGGCGGACGTGCCGTTTTACCTGCGCACCGGCAAGCGCATGGCCAAGCGCCTCACCGAGATCGTGATCCAGTTCAAGCGCCCTCCGTTCAAGTTGTTCCGCAAAGCAGGGATGGAAAACCTGACGACGAACCAGCTCGTGATCCGCATCCAGCCGGACGAAGGCATCTCATTGCGCTTTGGCACCAAGGTACCCGGCCCGACGATGCAACAGGCGCCGGTGGAAATGGATTTTTCCTACGCCGATTATTTCGGCGCGGCGCCGTCGACCGGTTACGAGCGATTGCTATACGACTGCATGATCGGCGATCAGACGCTGTTCCAGCGCGCCGACATGGTGGAGGCCGGGTGGAGCATCATCAATCCCGTGCTGGACGTGTGGCAGGCGCTCGCACCCCGCTCGTTTCCCAACTACGCCGCCGGCTCGTGGGGCCCAAGGGAAGCTGACGACCTGCTCGCGCGCGATGGGCACGCGTGGAGGATGAACGGCGTGTAGCCAAGGCGCGGGCTGCGGGCGCCCGCGTGGCGATGTAATAAAATGTGCTGCTCCGCGACCTTCCCTGAATCCACGCCTTGAAAACATTTCTTGTCCGCAGCACCCCTATCCTGCTGAGCGTCCTGCGGATCGTCTCCGCGTTCATGTTCACGATGCATGGGACGCAGAAGTGGCTCTCCTTCCCGGTTCCGCCTGCCAAGCCCACCGTGCTTTGGTCACTGAGCGGCGCGGCAGGCGTGCTCGAGTTCGCGGGTGGCCTGCTGCTGCTGTTCGGCCTGTTCACGCGTCCCGTCGCATTCGTGCTTTCCGGCTTGATGGCGTTTGCCTATTTCATCGCGCACGCACCGAACGGCTTCTGGCCCATCGTCAATCGCGGCGAACTGGCGGTCATGTACTGCTTTGTCTTTCTGTATCTTGCGGCCGCCGGTGGCGGACCCTTGAGTCTCGATCGGGTGCTGCGACACAAATCGTGACCTCCTCGCTGCAAACGCCGTTCGACGTCGCCATCGTGATGACCACGGTGGTACGCCCGTCGATCCAGCAAGCCATCCGATCGGTCTACGCGCAGCAATTCGCGGGCCGGATCCAGGTACTGGTGGGCATCGATCAGTGGCAGGGCGAGCGCGCGATCTTGGACGGCCTCATTGCGGAATGCCCTTCGCACGTTGCAGTCACCGTCATCGATCTCGGCTATTCGACATCGCAGCGACATGGTGGCATGTATCCCAGCCGCTTCGGAGGCTCGCTCAAGACGCTGCTGAGCTTCGCTGCCAACAGCCGCTACGTGAGTTATCTGGACGACGACAACTGGTACGACACCGACCACGTCGATTCGATGCGGCGGGCCATCGACGGCAAGGTCTGGGCGTTCGCGTTGCGCCACTTCATCGATCGCGACAGTGGCGAGTACCTCTGCCCTGACCTGTGGGAATCGATGGGGCCTGCGCGCGGCGTGTATGCAGGGGTGCAGGGTGGCTTCGTCGATACCAATTGCTACCTGATCGACGCGCAGGAATGCTTCGACGTCTTTCCGGAGTGGGCGATGACGCGCTTCGCTCACGGCACGGGCGGCGACCGGCAGGTGCTGCAGCGACTCCTTGCGCGCCCGTGGGGAAGCAACAACGCACACACGGTCAACTATCGCGTGCCGCTGCGCGGCCAGCATCCCTATCTGCTTTGGCAGTTCAAGTGCGCCGGCGTCGATCTCGCGCGATTCCTGCCGCCAAACGCCATCCCCGATGACGCTGTGTGGGCGGAATGCGCAAAGCATGATTCGCCTGACATTCGGGCCGCCCGAACCGCAATGCCCGACGCCGAGCAAGCGACGAAGCCTGGCGCCGCCCGCGCGGGCGGCTCCAGTGCCGCATCGCCTGCGGGTGCCACGCGCTGACGCGCTCCGCCATCAACATGGGCAACTTCTTTCGCGTGCTGCCGGCGCCCGTCACCGTGGACGCATTGGTCGCGCAGGTTGCGGGCGATGTGCGCGTCATCGGGAAAGGCGACCGGATCATTCGCGGCATTGCGGCGCTCGGCCCGGGCCGCGACGACGCCCTGTCGTTTTGCGATGCAGGCGCCTCCGTGGAGCGGATCGCGGCGTCCCATTCGCCGGTGGTGATCGCAGCGCCTTCGGCCGACCTGCCTGCCTCGGACACGCGAACGCTGATCGTCGTGGAAGATCCCAGGACCTCGTTCATCGAGGCGGTTTCAGTACTGTTGCCGGATGTAGCGCGCCCGCCTGAGCCTGCCGTAGGCATTCATCAGCACGCAGACGTTCACCCGGACGCGCGTATCGCCGGCAGCGCTTCGATCGGTGGATGTGTCAGCATCGGCGCGGGAACGCGCGTGGGACCCGGCGCGGTCATCTATTCGGGTTCGGTCATCGGCGCGAACTGCGTGATTGGTCCCGGAACCGTGATCGGGTGGGTCGGGCTGGCCTATCACGACGATGGACAAGGCGTCCGGCGCTTCTTCCCGCATCTGGCCGGCGTGCGTATCGGCAACGGGGTGGACATCGGTGCCAATGCCTGCGTGTGCCAGGGAATCCTGTCGGACACGACAATCGGTAATCACGTGAAGGTCGGCAGCCTCGTCTACATGGGACATGGCGCGATCATCGACGACAACGTCTGGATATCCGCGGCGACATCGATTGCGGGGCACGCACATGTCGGCGAACGAGGGCTGATCGGCATCGGTGCGACCATCATCGACAATGTCACCACCGCCCCCGATGTGCTCATCGGCGCCGGCAGCGTCGTGACGCGCGACGCGGAGGCCGGCGAAAAATTGGCCGGCGTTCCAGCCCAACCCAAAACGACATTGCGGCGGTTCGGACCGACCCCGCGATGATCGTACGGGCCGGAGCCAACATCGAAGAAGAGAACCGCAATCACGACCGGGCCGGACACGAGCACTTGCGTGAACGTCACGGTGCTGCCTGGAGGTACCGGTGCATTGCCGAAATTGAACGTCGTGTTGCCGCTGGACATTCGAAAAACCGGCCTCGAATTGAGAAAACGGTTGTGCGACCCAATCTGATCCGATACTTGGCGAGGCTCGCAAAAAAGCCGAAAATACAGGGTTCGGCCCAGCGCCAATGCGCCACGCATCGGCGCCATCGCTAATCCCATGAAAATCGACGATCCCAAGACCCTGAAGCCGGTGCTTTCCCGCGCATTGCCGGCGCAAGCAATTTCCGAGGAAGTCCTCCTCGAGAAATATGCGAAGGGCAATGAGCGAACCATCGAAGCGGTGCGCCGACGCGTCGCGCGCGGTCTCGCGGCCGTCGAGGCACCGGCACAGCGCGAGCAATGGGAAGCGGCGTTCTATCGCGCGCAGGAAAATGGCTTCATCCTGGGCGGCCGCATCAATTCGGCGGCGGGCACGGACCTCAAGGCCACGCTGATCAACTGTTTCGTCCAGCCCGTGGGTGACAGCATCTCCGGCGACGAGCACGGCGTCGGCATCTATGTCGCGCTGAACGAGGCGGCCGAAACCATGCGCCGGGGCGGCGGCGTTGGCTACGATTTCTCGCACATCCGGCCGCAGGGCGCTCACGTGCGCGGTACCAACAGCAAGGCGAGCGGCCCGATCTCCTACATGCGCGTGTTCGACGAGAGTTGCGAAACCGTGGAGTCCGCGGGATCGCGCCGCGGCGCGCAGATGGGCATCCTGCGCTGCGATCATCCGGACATCGAAGCATTCATCCACGCCAAGGACGGCGGGGATCTCACGAACTTCAATATCTCGGTCGCGGTCACCGACGCCTTTGTCGCAGCGGTGCGTGATGACCAGTCGTGGGAGCTCGTGCACAAGGCGCCGCCGGCACCCGATGTGCTTGCCGCCGGCGGCCATCAGCGTGAGGACGACCTGTGGGTGTACCGCACGGTGCGCGCACGCGCGCTGTGGGACCAGATGATGCGCTCGACCTATGACCACGCGGAACCGGGCGTAGTGTTCATCGACACGATCAATCGCGACAATAACCTTTCCTATTGCGAAACGATCGAGGCGACAAATCCTTGCGGGGAGCAGCCGCTCCCTTCATACGGGTGTTGCGACCTTGGCAGCGTCGACCTGACGCGTTTCGTGCGCGATCCGTTCACGCCGGGTGCCACCTTCGATTTCTATGGGTTTGCGGCGACGGTTGCCGTCGGCGTTCGAATGCTCGACAACGTTCTCGACGCAACCGCGTGGCCACTGCCGCAGCAGCAGCAGGAAGCGACCGCCAAGCGCCGCATCGGGCTGGGCTTTACCGGCCTGGGCGACGCGCTGATCGAGCTCGGCTTGAAATACGACGAGGACGAAGGGCGCGCGATGGCCGCGCGCATCGCCGAGGAAATGCGCGACGCCGCGTACACAGCGTCGGTGGACATCGCCAAGGACAAAGGCGCGTTCCCGATGCTCGACGTCGACGCGTACCTCTCTTCCCCCCGCTTTGCGTCGCGGCTGCCTGACGCGATCAAGCAAGCCATTCGCAGTCATGGCATCCGCAACAGCCACCTCCTGTCGATCGCGCCCACTGGCACGATCTCGCTTGCGTTCGCCGACAACGCGTCGAACGGCATCGAGCCGGCATTCAGCTGGTACTACAAGCGCCGCAAGCGCATGCCCGACGATTCGATGAAGGAGTTCCTGGTCGAGGATCACGCCTACCGCGTGTTCAAGCACCAGCATGGCATCGACGACGACGTGGAACTGGTCAAGTTCGACGTGGCAGCCAACCGCGTCCCCGGCACCGTATGGAACGACGGCGACGGCAAGCGCCGCGCGATGCTCACGCCTGCATTCGTGAGCGCGCTGGAAATGAGCGCGCAGAACCACATGAAGATGAACGCCGCCGTGCAGCCGTTCGTCGATACCGCGATCAGCAAGACCGTCAACGTTCCCGTCGACTATCCTTTCGACGCGTTCGCCGATCTCTACTTCGAGGCGTGGAAGGCCGGCCTTAAAGGTATCGCCACGTATCGCCCCAACGACGTGCTGGGTTCTGTGCTCGAGGTGGCCTCCGTGACCCCCGCTGCGCCCGAGGATCTCGATTCAGCCGACCCTGACCGGCGCATACGCCTCGACCGCACCACGCAGCCGCCGCTCGCCAGCCTGCGCTGGCCCGGACGTCCCGAATTGCCGAGCGGCAATCCGTGCTGGACCTATGTCGTGCGGCACCCGCTAGGCGACTTTGCGGTCTTCGTCGGACACATCGAGAACCAGGAGTCGTACCCGTTCGAAGTCTGGATCAACGGCGCCGAGCAGCCGCGAGGATTGGGCGCCATTGCCAAGACGCTGTCGATGGACATGCGCACCGACGACCGCGCGTGGCTCGACATGAAACTCTCCGCGCTGCAAAAGGCGGCCGGCGACGACGGCTTCGAGATGGCGATGCCGCCGGACGGACGCAAAGTGCGCGTGCCGAGCCTTGTGTCCGGATTCGCGCAGCTGATCCGCTACCGCTGCAACGAACTCGGTGCGTTCGCCGGCGATCACGCCGGAAAGACGCCGGTGGTCGATGCACTGATGGGGCCGAAGGAGCCGAAGGCAGGACCAGACGGCACGCTGAGCTGGACGGTCGACGTGATGAATCACGCCACCGGCGACGACTTCGTTCTGTTCCTGAAAGAGCTGGTGATGCCCGACGGCCAGCGCCGGCCGTACTCGATGTGGCTGTCAGGGGAATATCCTCGCGTGCTCGATGGCCTGTGCAAGGCGCTGTCGCTCGACATGCGCGTGTACGACCCTGCATGGATCGGCATGAAGCTGCGCAAGCTCTTGAACTACGGCGAGCCCAATGGCGCATTCATGGCGCGCACCCCGGGGTCGGTCAAGTCGCAAACGTACCCGTCGACGATCGCCTATCTCGCGCAGTTGATGATTCATCGCTATGCGATGCTGGGCATCCTCACGGAGGAAGGGTATCCGGTGGAACATGCGGGCATCCTCGCGGTGCCGAGCGCCGAGCAATCGCAGTCCGCGCTGAAGGTGCTGCCCGGGAAGAAGTGTCCGGATTGCGGGAACAAGGCGCTGATTCGCAAGGACGGCTGCGACTTCTGCACCGATTGCGGATTCACGGGCGCGTGCGGCTGATCACCGGCGGCGCAGGGTGCAGGTCTGCTGCCGGCCTTACGCGCCCATACGATGGGCGCCTGCCACTTAATTTGATCTCCCACGACGGAGGGGGCTCCCAATGCTCCGCCGGGATTGAAGATCAGGGAACCCATCCCTCTGCCTCACGGAGTCGATCCGGACCAAGCCGAAGTCTCCCATCGGGATGGTGTGCTGACGGGGAAACTGCCTAAGACGGACACGCTGCCTCCACGCCGTCTAACGGTATCGAACGGAGCCCGGGCGCGCGGCGCCCCGCCGACGCCCGCGCGGTGCTGCTGGAAATCCCGCCAAGATGGCCGGGAATCTCGGGCGTTTGCCTGCAGAAGGTCGAATGCGTGTTGTGGCTGTCCTGCCGACGGTCAGGCTCTTGAAAATTTCTGGACCGATTCCTAAATCAGAGACCCGAGGCGCCGCGGCGCGTGCCGGGGCGTTTGGTTCAATCTCAAGAGAGGAGAACGTTATGTACCGAGCCTTGTTTGGCCGCGACTTGTTCGCCGAGCTGGACCGCCTGCAGCGCGAGATGCAGGACGCGTTCGATCTGTCCCCCAGCATCCGCGGCTTCGGCCGCGGCGGCTTTCCGGCCCTGAACGTCGGCGGGACGCCGCAATCCGTCGAGATTTTCGCCTTTGCACCAGGGATTGATCCCGCCACGATGGAAGTGAATCTGGACCGCGGCGTGCTGACCATCGCCGGCGAGCGGCCCACCAACCTGCCTTCCGACGAAGATGAAAAAGCTGCCGTGCACATCAATGAGCGTTTCGGCGGCCGGTTCCGCCGGGTGGTGACCTTGGCCGACGACGTGGACCCCAATAGCGTGTCTGCCCAGTATTGCGATGGCGTGCTGCACATCCACATGGAGCGCCACGCGTCAGCCCAGCCCCGCCGTATCACCGTCCAATGATCTCGGAGGATCAACCATGAACGATACGACTGCAGTCAGCAGGAACGAACAGGCGTCGCGCGCCGATGCGGCGACGCGCACCGAGGCGGCGCAACGCAGCGACGCGGCTTTGATACCGCCGGTGGACGTAATTGAAGACAGCACCGGCATTACGCTACGCGCCGATCTGCCGGGCGTGCCGAAAGACAGGCTCAAACTGCAGGTGGAGGCCGGCACGCTGACGATAGAGGGCGAGGTGAGCATTTCGATGCCGGAAAGCATGCAGGCGACTTACGCCGAGGTCGGGGTACCCCGCTTCCGGCGAGTATTGACGCTGTCCAAGGAACTCGATACCGGGAAGGTGTCCGCCGAATTCAAGCATGGCGTGCTGAGCCTGCGCATTCCGAAGGCCGAGCATGCCCAGCCGCGCCGGATTGACATAAAGGTGAGCTAAGGCATGCCACCGCCCCCCCCGGGGGGCGGTGCCTTCGTCAGCGGTGACGACTAGCGCTTGCCACATCGCCCGCAAGAGGAGTGATGACATCCTGGAGTCGGACATCCGGCGGAACACAATTTCTCCGAGCATCGAAATGTTGAAACTGAAAGGAAGACGACATGCCTGCACATTTGCTGCCCGAACCTGTTTTGCAAGTTGACACCGAGCCCGGCCCCGCCATGCGCGACTATTTCGCGGCGGCAGCCCTGAATGCATTGCTATCCACGCCTCGCACGGGAACGAACGACGAGCTTCCTGCGCGGTACGCAGAGATCGCCTACGCCTACGCGGACGCGATGCTGGTAGCGCGTAGCAGCGGCCTGATTTAGTCCATTGCCCGGGGCAAAGTAGTCGCAGCCCGAGTCAACGCAACGCCCCCGGAGTCAATTGTGGTGATCGGCGGTCCACTGGCCGATCCGGAAAATGACGAACTCTGGGCAGGCTTCAATGGCACCACGCCGACCAGGCA
Source organism: uncultured beta proteobacterium (assembly GCA_963755545.1). Taxonomy (GTDB): domain Bacteria; phylum Pseudomonadota; class Gammaproteobacteria; order Burkholderiales; family Casimicrobiaceae; genus VBCG01. The sequence goes on from CAVWKH010000007.1 coordinate 52,169, forward strand.
GACGAGCCGCCCGTTGTCGATGTCATCCTGGGTCATCGTCTCGCGGTCGCATTTCACGAAGAACGCTTCATTGGGCGTCCTGCCCTGAAGCGCGCCGTCGCGCCAGACGCGGATGAGGAAGTCCGTGATCGTCCGCCGAATGTTTGCCCAGAGCGCCTCGTTGTTGGGTTCGAACTCCGCCCACTGCGTGCCCCGATCGATCGACTGCTCGAGAAAGATGAAGAGGCGACGGACGCTGACGTATTTCCACTCCGCATCACTGGAGATCGTGCGCGCGCCCCACACGCGGTATCCACGGCCCGGGAAAAAACGCAGGCAATTGATTCCCAGCGGATTGAGCACGTCCTGGTCGGCCTGCGTGATCGGCCGTTCGAAATTCACGGCGAGCGTGACGACCTCGTTCGCCGGCGCCCGGAAAACACCGCGCTCGATGTCATTGCGCGCGTAGATGCCCGCGATAAAGCCGCTCGGCGGCAGCTTGAGGTCGCTCCCCGTCTCCGGGTTCTTGGTCGTGACCCACGGGTAGTAGAGCGCGGCGTGGCTCGAATCGAGCGGCGCACGCCAATGCGCCACGTCGCCGACGCTCATCCCGGGCGGTGAATCGAGGACCGCGATGCGATAGCGCATGCGCTCCGCGTGCGCGATAAGCGAACCCGTGATCGATACCGCGTCGACGGGGTCATCCGCATGGGGTGCAGAAGCTCCCGGCGCCGCGACGATCGATATATCGTCGACGTCCTCGAACCGCATCAGACCGGTGCTGAATCGCGCGTTCGCGTCCACGATGCCCGCGTATTCAACCGTGCGCGGCAACAATCCGTCGTTGCCGCCGGTCAACCGAACTTCCCGCGTGACAGCTAGATTTGCTGGATCCGATGCGGGATCGAGCGAGAACCACTCGGCGGCCCGATCGGCGGCGCTGACACCCGGGCCGACCGGCGGATCGAAGATCACCGGTGGCAGATGCGTCGGATCACTGTCTGAACGTGCATCTGAGAAACAGCTGAACAGGGAATCCGCCCCACCGGCCTCGGCGGGACCTGCGCCCAGCGACAGCGGACCCCAGCGACCGATAATCTGCGTCGCGGCAGCCGTCGCCACTTCGACTGTCACCATCCTGTCCTGCGTCGCATCCTCCGGCGCCCGCGCCAGCAGCGTCAGGCGCACGACGAAGTTGCCTGCCGCGCCAGGGAAACGGGCGCGAATACCCACCGTGCCGCTCGCGAAACGCCCATGACCATCCGACCACAGCGGCGCTTCAGCGCTTCCGACGTTCGTCGCGGCGCTCGCCGGTGAATACTCCCCTGCCAACGGACGAAAGACCCGCGAGATGTAGAGGCGCTTTCCGCCTTCGGCAAAGAATGCGCGCACCGCATGCCACATGTAGTTCAGCGTGGCTGACGTGGGTGCCGTCGATGTCGCAAACTCCAGCGTCTCACCTCCGCCGCATGCCCGCTCGAACGCGGCCAACCCGGTTACCAGAACGGGCGCGCCGAACACGCTTCCATAGCGGCACGGTCCGACGAACCCCGCCGTTGACGTGCTCACGCCTTCGATCGGATGCGGGCCGGTAGGGATGTCTTCGACGTAGACCCCCGGCGCAAGGTACTCAGGCATTTCGGTACTGCCTCCCAGGAGACGTCTGCCAGGAGCCCCTATTTTGCGCCTTCGCTATCAGATTTTCCTGACCATCGCGACAAGCTGGTCGAGTGCCTTCCCCCAACCGTAGTGGAAGCCCATCTTCTCGTGCTTCTCGCGCGCGGTCTCATCACCGTGGATGACGAGCGCCGTGTATTTCGTACCGCTGCCTTGCGCTTCCAGTGAAATGACCGCCGTCATGAGAAACGGATCGCCGATTGCCTCGTGGTGCGGGCGCGGCCGATAGCCGGGACCCAACGCGCCGGTCCAGACCAACTTTTCGCTTTCGACAATCTCAAGGTAGCAACCCGAGTTGTTGAATTCCTGACCCTCCGGTCCGCGCATCACCGTACGAAATATGCCGCCAGGGCGAAGGTCAATCTCGCAGTCGGTCGTCTGCCACGGCGCCGGCGTGAACCATTTCTTCAGGTGCTCCGGGCTCGTCCACGCGAGCCACACGAGCTCCTTGGGCACGTCCACCACGCGCTCCAGCACGAGGTCGAGCTTAGGGTCGGGCTTGATGCTTGATTGGATTTGTCATCGCTTTTCCTTCTTGAGATCGATCAGATAGGAATCCAGCTGGTCCAGGCGGCTTTCCCAGATCGTCCGCTGGTGAGCCAGCCAGTGCTCGGCAGCCTTCAGCGTCCTCGGCGCAAGACGAAACGTCCGCACGCGCCCCGATTTTCGGGATTTCACCAGGCCGCAGTTTTCGAGCATGTCGAGATGCTGCGAAAACGACGGCAGCGCCATGTCGAATGGCCGCGCCAGTTCACTCATTGCCGCGGGACCCTGGTTCAGCCGCTCCAGCACGGCCCGGCGCGTTGGATCGGCCAGCGCCTGGAAGACGTGATTGAGGTGCATGGAATGACTGCGCATCCGTCGACAATACCTCGAGGCAATACTAAGGTCAATACCTTAGTATTAATTTCTTGCGAGAAGTGTTCACACGCACTGAACTCGAATGGCCGAGGGGTGGTATCTCGCCGGGCAGGGCTTCGCGTCGTTCGCGCAAACCCCACGCTCGCCTGCGGTCGAAAACGGCCGCGACGCGTTGTGGCAAACTTGGCCATGGTTACCATTCTTGCGCCGTCTCCCGCGACCGTTGCAATTCGGTTCGACAACACGTTCGCTCGCGAACTGCCCGGGTTTTATGTATCCCAGGCACCCGCAGCCGCGCGCGCGCCCAAGCTTCTCTTTCTCAACCGCCCTTTGGCCGACGAGCTCGGCCTCGACCTGAGCGCGCTGGACGACCAGGCGAAGGCGGCCATCTTCGCCGGCAACACGTTGCCCGAGGGCGCCGAGCCGCTGGCGCAGGCCTACGCGGGCCACCAGTTCGGCGGCTTTTCGCCGCGCCTTGGCGACGGCCGCGCGCTGCTTTTGGGTGAGGTGATCGACCGCCAGGGCAACCGGCGCGACATCGCCTTCAAGGGATCGGGCCGCACGCCGTTTGCGCGCGGCGGCGACGGCAAGGCTGCCGTCGGTCCGATGCTGCGCGAGGTGCTGATCAGCGAGGCGATGCATGCGCTCGGCATCCCGACGACGCGCGCACTCGCGGTCGCGGCGACCGGCGAGCAAGTGTTCCGCGAAGGCGCCCTGCCCGGCGCCGTCCTGACGCGCGTCGCCGCAAGCCACATCCGCGTCGGGACCTTCGAGTTCTATGCGGCGCGACGCGACATCGACAGTGTGCGGAAGCTCGCCGACTACACGATCGCGCGCCACGATCCCGCACTGGTCCATACCGACCAGCCCTTCCTCGGACTGCTGCGGAACGTGGCCGAGCGCCAGGCCGCGCTGATCGCGCAATGGATGAACGTGGGCTTCATCCACGGGGTGATGAACACCGACAACATGGCTGTTTCGGGCGAGACGATCGACTACGGCCCATGCGCATTCATGGAGGCCTACGACCCCGCGGCCGTTTTCAGTTCCATCGACGAGCACGGTCGCTACGCGTTCGGCAACCAGCCCGAAATCGCGAGCTGGAACCTGACACGCTTCGCCGAAACGCTCCTGCCTCTGCTCTCCGACGACCAGGAGCGGGCAATCGCCATGGCCACTGAGGTCATCGTCGCGTTCCCGGCGCAGTACCGCACGCACCTGCTGCGCGGCCAGCGCATGAAGCTCGGCCTGGAGCGACATTTGCCGGACGACGACAGCGCCGACACCGCGTTGGCCGATGACTGGCTTGCGCTGCTGCACGAGGAGCGCGTTGATTTCACGCTCGGGTGGCGACGGCTTGCCGATGCCGCCGGCGGCGACGAAGTGCCGCTGCGCGCGCTGTTCGCCGATCCCCGTGCGCCGGACGCATGGCTGGCCCGCTGGCGGGCCCGCGTTGCCAGCGAAAACGCTACGCAAGACCAAGCGACAGCGGGAATGGACCGTGCACAGCGGATGCGCCGCGTGAGTCCGATTGTCATCGCCCGCAACCATCGCGTCGAAGAGGCGCTTGCTGCCGCGTCGGACTTCGGCGTCCTCGATCCCTTCGAGCGATTGCTCGCCGTTCTCAAACAGCCCTACGACGAGACATCCGAGACAGCACGCTACGCGGAGCCGGCGCCAGCCGAGGTGACGGCCTGCTATCGCACGTTCTGCGGCACCTGATCGCGCTTGAAGCGCCGCTCGGCTGATGCCGCCTGGTCATTTGCCGATGGCGGCCTCGATCTCGGAAAACGTACGCGCGACGTTGTACCCCACTTGAGGAGGCAGTCCGAGCTGCCGCGCAATTTGCGTCAGTGAAAAGATGCCGCGCACCAGGCGGGTTGCCGATGGCGCGTCGGCGGGTGCGGATTCGATCACCAGCGCATGTTGCCTGCCGGAACGCTTCAACGTCTCGACGACGTCGCCGACGCGAACCTGCCGCACGTCCTGAAACTCCATCGCTTCCAGCAAGTCCGCCGGCGTCATGACTTCGCTCACCAGAATATCGGCGTGGCGCAAGCCACGATCCCGCGCGATCTGGATCGGTTTCTCTCCCGAAATGTCGTTCGCGGTCACGATGCCCCGGATGACCTTTGAGTCATCGATAACAAACAGCGACCGGACGCGATGCGAATGCATCGCCTGGTGCGCTTCATCGAGGTTTGCGCCGACCGTGATCGTCACGGCAGCGACGTGGCTCAAGTCCGTCATCACATCGGTCGCCGGCGAGTCGGCCTGGACGCGCAGCTCCGGCGCTCGGCTTTGCAGGCGGTAGGTGACGCCCGAGTCCGCCTTCGACTGGCGCAGCGGACGGTAGGGATCCACCGCAGGATGCGGCGCGGGCGCAGGCCGGATCTCGCTGACGTGCGCGATTCCGGAGAACATTCTTTCCAGCAAACCATCGACGGGGTTTTGTTCCGAGCTCATTTGCGGATGTCTCCTTAGGGACGCGGAGTCGCCAACGGAATCTTAGTCCCTCCAGGCGTCAGCGGAGTTCCCTGGCCGAGAGGGGGGCGGGCAGTTACATTAGCTTACAACCCAGGGCAGCAGCTGGGTATTGGGAGACTCGTCAGTTGAGCAGCGACCCCAGGATCACTGCGGCAAAGACCAACAGGAATACCGCACCGATTCTGGAGATGACTTTCAGCCTTGCCGTTTCGATTCGGCGCCCTGCCGCGGCCCCGAAGGCAACCCACGCGCTTCCGACGAGGATGACGATGGTCGAGAAGATCAGGAAATACGTGAGCGCATTGGGCGCGTGCACGGGAATGATGACAAGCGCGAAAATAAGGACCTTGGGGTTGAGTAAGCGTGGTCAGGAACACGGCGCGCGCCGAAATTGTCGTGACACTACGCGCAGGCGCGGCGCGCCACAACTTGGCCCCGACGAATACCAGATAGGCAGCCGCCGCAATGCGGATCCCGATCCGAAATTGCGGGGCGGCGGTGATTACCGGGCCGAGAACAATCCCGATCACCGCGATAGAAACGTTATAGCCCAGCAACTCGCCAACCAGCAGTGGCACCGACCGGCGGAAGCCCGCAATGGCCCCCGACGTCATCAGCAGCGTATTCGTGGGGCCCGGGGTGACGAGCACCGCAAGTACGGCCAGAGCGAACGTCGTCAGGTCTTCCATCGGTCTCTTCGGAAGGACGGCCCGGTGCGGTTAGCGATTGCGATTCCCCGCCAGCACGCGATAACGCGCCATGTGCCGGATCGCATCCGTCGGCTTGCCGAATTTTTCGTAGAGCAGCGCGAGGTTGTAATGGCCATCGGCCAGCGCCGGGTCGGCGCGCACCGCGGCCGTGTAGGCCCGCATCGCCTCTGGCCAGCGCTTCATGTCTTCCATCAACACCCCGACGTTGAACAGCAACACGGGATCATCGCCACAGGCCTTGATCGCCTGGCGGTAGACGTCCTCGGCCTTTGACAGGCGCTTGGCATCGTGCAGGAGACGGCCGAGATTGATGTAGGCGTCCAGATATGTTCTGTCCGCGTCGATCGCCTGCTCATACGCCGCCTGCGCCGCATCGACGTCCTCGGCCTCGAGAGCCGCGGCTTTTATGAACCAGGCTTCGGCTGTGCGCGATTCCTGGCCCGTGTCGCCGGTTTCGATCACGCTCAACGAGCCGTCGGCCGGATCGCCATCGAAACCCAGCACGTACTGGCCGGACTCCGCCTGCCACCGGGTGCCGCCTTCGCTGACGACGACGTGGTCTCCCACGGCGCCGATATTGAGTCCGGACAGCGGCATCGTTTCAGGCAGGAGGCGGCGAAGTTCGCGCATCGAGCGCATGATCCGGCGCGGCGACACCTGGGCGTCGGCCAACGCTTGCGCGGTACGCAGCACGATCAGATCCTGGAAGGAGAAGCGCCACGCGCCACGCGGTCCGCGCGCGGGCTTGACGAAACCTGACGCGATCAACGAGCGGATCGTGCTGCGCGACAGGCGCAGCAATTTCTCGACGTCCCGGATGCCGTAGGAATTCACGGCCTCGGTCCGCCTCCGATTTCGCTTATTTCTTGGCTGCCTTGCGCGCGGCGGGCGCCGGCGCTGCGACTTCTTGCGCTCGCTTGGCGGGCTTGCGGGCTGCTGGCTGCTCAGGTGGCTGCTCGGCTGCCGCCGCAGGCGCCGCCTTGGCGACGCGGGCGGGTGCCTTCTTCTCGAGGCTCGCGCGCAACGCTTCCATGAGGTCGATGACCTGCGCGCCGCCGCCTTCCGGCGCCTCGGACATCGTGATCTCCTGGCCTTCGACCTTCTTGTTGACCGCCGCCTGCACGCGCGCGGCGACTTCGTCGGTGTACTGCGACGGGTCGAACGTGGCGGACGTTTGCTGCTCGATCAACTGTTGCGCGAGCTTCAGCTCCGCGGGCTTGACGTCGGTCTTGGGAATCTCCAGGTCCTTCATCGCCCGTACTTCGCCGGCGTAGAGGAGCTGTTGCATGACGAGACCGTCCTCGACCGGGCGGATCATCACGATGTACTGCTTGCCACGCGCGGCCCAGCGACCCAGTGCGCAGCGGTTGGATTCGCGCAACGCAGCGGCCAGCAACGCGTAAGGCTTGGCGCCGCCTTTGTCGGGTGCCAGGTAATAGGCCTTGTCGAAGTACACCGGGTCGACCGCTTCGAGCGGCACGAACTCGGTGATTTCGGCCATGTGCGTGCCGGCCTCTTCCATCGCCTTCAGTTCTTCCGGCGTGAACATCACGTACTGGTCCTTCGCGAATTCGTAACCCTTCACGATCTCTTCGCGTGGAACGACCACTTCTTCCTTGATGCAGATGTATTGCTGCTTCAACCGCGAACCACACGTCTTGTGCAGCATGTTGAAGGACACGGCCTTGCTCGCCTCGGTGGCCGAATAGAGCTTCACCGGGATGGACACCAGCCCGAACGAAACCGTCAGACTTGCAATCGATCGTGCAGCCATGATGCCTCCTCGAGCCCCGGTTCACGAGGCGTGAACCGTGAAATATGTCAATCTTTTCCGTAATTTGCAAGCGTTACTTCGAGGTTCGCGACAGCGCACCCTCCAGATCCTGCTTCTTCTGCAACGCATCCCGCCAGCGGTCTCCGACCTGAGCCAGTCGCTGCGGCGCGTTGCCCATCGTGAAGTCGAGCGGATGCGCGCCCGCCAGCTCGTCCCACGTCAGCGGCATCGACACCGGCGCGCCGGGCACGCCGCGCGGCGAGTAGGCGACGTTCAGCGTCTTGCCGCGGACGTTCATGTTGTAGTCCATGAAGATCTTGCCGGTGCGCTTTGGGATGCTCCACTCCAGCGTGATGTCCTTCGGATGCGGCCTTTGCAGATGCCGTCCTACAAGCTCGGACACATGGCGCGCGGCATCGAAATCGAGGGTCCTGCGGATCGGAACGAACACATGCAGGCCCGTCTTGCCCGACGTCTTGACGATCGCTTCCAGCGACATGCTCTGCAACAAATCGCGCAGCCAGAACGCGACTTCCTTGCCCTTCTCGAACGCGATCGTGTTGAGTTCAGGCTCCGCGCCCTTTCCTTCCTTGCCCGAGTAGATGTACGGATCGAGGTCGAACAGCACGTAGTCGGGGTAGTTGAGCACCGACGCCTCCAGCGCTTCGAGCGAACTCGAATAGTCGGTACTCTTCGAAATGGCATCGGGGCCAAGCTTCGCGCGCGAATGCCAGATGTGGAACTCGAGCGTGCCCGACTGCGCAAGCCACAGGAGCGTCGGCAGGTTGTTGCACAACAGGTAGTCGTGTTGCTCGTCCTTGCTGCTGGAGAACACGGTGATCGACTCGACGAAGTCGGGCCGCTCCTGCTCCCAGTGCTTCTGGAAGAAACGCTGGCCGTTGATGCCATCGGGCATGCGGATCATCGTCAGCGGACGGTCTGCCAGGTGCGGCAGCATGTACGGGGAGACTTGCGCGAGGTATGCCAGCAGGTCGCGCTTGGTATAGGCCGGAAAGTCCTGCGCCGGATCCGCCGGCCAGTACACGCGATCGAGGTGCGTGAGCTTGATGCGATGCGGGCCGATGGCAAGTGCCAATGTCGCCTTCGCGCCCGCGAGCTGCGTCATCACCGCGTCGACTTCGCCGCCCGCGGTTGCCATGGCGGGACCCGCTTCGGCGCGCCGCACGGTCACGGGATCGATGTCATCGCGCAAACGCAGAAAAACCGGTGCACGCAGGTGGCCGTCGTCGGTCCAGCTCTGGAAGCTCACTTCCGCCACCATTTGCGGCTCGACCCATGTCGTCGGCGCGTTGAGTTCCGGCTCGTCGGCGAAGGGATTGGTGTCCCGCTTCAGCGGCAGCAATTTCGTCTTCACCTGCTTCAACGCGCGCTCGTCGAAGCCGGAGCCGACATGCGACGCGAAACGCAGCCTGTCATCCGGGCTTTCGCCTTCCCAGTATCCCACCAGCAGCGACCCAAGCGCAGCGCGGGAACCCTTGCCACTGGTGTACCCGCCGACCACGAAGTCGGCAGTCTGCGTTGGCTTCACCTTGAGCCACGCCTGCGACCGTCGGCCGTCTTCGTAACGGCTTTGCATGCGTTTACCGACCACGCCTTCGAATCCGCTCGCGAGCGCCGCGGCGCTCAGCGCGACGCCGTCGTCGTGCGCATGCACCAGTTGCACCCGCGGCGACGGCAACAGGCATTGCGCGAGGTAACGCCGCCGATCCGCGTAGGTCGACTGTCGCAGGTCGATGCCGGCGAAATACGGCAGGTCGAAACAGAAAAAAACGACCGGCAGGTCGCTGGTCGGCCGCCGCGATTTCGCGGTCGGTCTTCAACTGCGCTCGATCCTGCAGCGCCGCGAACGACGGCTTACCGCTGGCGTCGAACGCCACCAGCTCTCCGTCGATGATCATTCCGTTCACCGTCTGCTGCGCGAGTTCCGCGACCAGCCGCGGAAATTTCGACGCCAGTTCCAGCCCTCGCCGCGAACGCAACTTGACTCCGCTCCCGTCGATGAACGCAAGGACGCGGTAGCCGTCCAGCTTGGGTTCCCACATCCAATCGGCCTTGTGAAACGGCGCGTCACCGGCTTCTGCGAGCATCGGACTCATCTTCGCGGGCATCGGCTCGACCTTGCCCGCAGGCGCGAGTTGCGCGGCAGGCATGCGCGTGACCGGCAGGAATTTCATCTCCGTCACCGTCTTCCCAGAAAGTACGGAGCGATTCCGCTGCGTGACGTCCTTGGTCGTCACGAACCGGTCGTTGTGCTTGATCATCAGCCATTGCTTCGCTTCCTTGGTCTTGACCAGCGCGAATGAACCTTTCAGTTTCTCGCCACGCAGCAGGATGCTGAGTTTGCCCTTCTCCATTCCCTCGCGAATCTCGCGCTCAGCTTGCGCGCGGTCGTGGAAGTACGTCACGCCGCCTTCATCGGGAGAAAAGACACCGCAATCCCACACAATCACCTCGCCCGCGCCGTACTGACCGGCGGGAATGACGCCTTCGAACGAGCCGTAGTCGTACGGATGGTCCTCGACGTGCACGGCCAGCCGCTTTTCGCTACGATCGAGGGACGGACCCTTGGGTACGGCCCAGGACAGCAACACGCCGTCGCATTCGAGCCGGAAGTCGTAATGCAGGCGCGTGGCGGAATGCATCTGCACGACGAACAGCAGCGGACCTCCGCCCGCGGCGGGCACGGCCGGCGGCGGCTCCGGCGTCGCCGTGAAAGTTCGTTTCGCCGAGTATTCTTTGAGGACGTTCCTGGCCATTCGGGAAACATACTGACGGAGGCGCCGCGCAATGACAACTGGGGCAACTGAGGCGACAACTGCGAAGCTGCTTGCGGGTGCAAGCGGCTATTCCTTCAAGGAGTGGAAAGGCGTCTTCTATCCTGACGACGTCAAGGCGGAGGACATGCTCGCGTTCTATTCGGCGCGCCTGCCCACCGTCGAGATCAACAATACGTTCTACCGGATGCCCAGGACGTCGGTGATCGAGCACTGGGCGGCCACCGTCCCCGAGGATTTCCGGTTTTCGATCAAGGCGTCGCAGCGGATCACCCACATGTCGCGACTGCGCGCGGAAACGGCGGCCGAGCCGCTTGCGTATCTGTACAAGAACCTGGGGGCGCTCAGGCGCCAAGCGTGGGCCGGTGCTGTTCCAGCTGCCGCCCAACATGAAGAAGGACCTTGCGCGTCTCGGCGAATTCCTGGCGCTGCTGCCGCCGGAACACAACGCGACGTTCGAGTTTCGCAATGAGACATGGTTCGACGACGAGGTCTACGCTGCGCTGAAAGCGGCCGGCGCTGCGCTGTGCCTGTCCGAACGCGAAGACAGCGAACCGCCGCCGTTGGTCGAGACGGCGCCCTGGGGCTATGTCCGCCTGCGGCTGGAAACCTACTCGGACGCCGATCTCAAGAAGTGGGCGCGCAAGCTGCAGGACACGGCTTGGCGCGACATCCATGTTTATTTCATGCACGAAGCAACTGCGCCGGGCTATGCGTTGAAACTGATGAAGTTCGCCTCATGAATGCGCGGGGAGCCGGGCCCGACAGCACTGCGTCTTCCGCTGCAACACCGGTGACCATTACTGTCGATGCGGAGACCCGCGTGTCCGGTTTGCTGCAGGCGCCGGCCAACGCGCAAGCGTGCTACGTGATGGCGCACGGCGCCGGAGCGGGCATGACGCACGCATTCATGGTGAGCTTCGCCAACGATCTCGCCGAACGCGGCGTGGCCACGCTGCGCTACCAGTTTCCGTACATGGAACGGGGCTCGAAGCGCCCCGACGCGCCCAAGCTCGCGCAGGCAGCGGTTCGCGCTGCAGTCGGTGAAGCACTTCGCCTTCTGCCCAGGGTTGCGTTGTTCGCCGGCGGCAAGTCGTTCGGCGGCCGCATGACGTCGCAGGCGCAGGCGGCATCGCCTCTGCCGGGCGTCCGGGGCCTCGTGTTCGTCGGATTTCCGCTGCATCCGACGGGCAAGCCAGGCGTTGAACGCGCTGCGCACTTGTCCGACGTGAACGTGCCGATGCTGTTCCTGCAAGGGACGCGCGATGAATTGGCCGAGCTCTCGCTGCTGGAAGGAGTCGTCAAGGAGCTGGGCGCGCGCGCGACACTCCACTTGTTCGACGACGCCGACCACTCCTTCCACGTGCCGGCGCGCACGGGAAAGAAGGATCCGGAAGTTCGGGGCGAAATGGCGGACGCGATGGCCGCTTGGATGGCCGGCGACGCTAAGGCGCGCACATGATCGGGTAGTACGGACCCGGACCGTAGCCTTCGACCGTCCAGCCCAGTGCGCGCATCTGGTCGACGACCACGGTGCTCGTCGTGTAACGGTGATTGGTATCGACCTGTCCATTCCAGACGCGAAAGACCGGCGTCGTCGCGCCAGGACATGCCCCGGTCACCTCGTCAGGCAGCGCCACGTAGAACTCGCTATCGGACTCGCGCACGAAGAATGGGAATTTGACCGCTACGTCGGCACACTCCGCGGGCGAGGCCGAATAGAAATGGGAATCCCCATATCCCGGTGGCAGGTAGAAGCGACACACAGGTGAAGAATCCGTGGTGGCGGCGAATTGCGCATTGAACGAATTACCGGTACGTTTCCAGCCGCTGAAGATTCCGTTGTCGAGTGCCGAGATTTCCCCCGCCAGCGCCGTCATGAAAAAGTGGCCCAACGCCTCGTTGTAGTACTCGACGACCTCGACTTCCTGCGGCGCGACCGTAGCGCCAAACCCGGAGATCGGCAGGATAGCCAGCGACGCGAGTTGTGGCGCGTCGATCACCAGGTTCGCGAAGCGGTTGCCGGCGGCACCCGGACGAAAATAAAGCGTCAGGAAGCAGCTCTGACCGGCCGGAATGGTGAATCCGACGCCGCAAGAGTCGAGCATGTCGTGGAAATCGTAGGGCGTTGGGCCATTGAGGACGAATCGCGTGGGCGTCAGCGCCGAAGGCCCGGGATTGTGGAGTTCCACACGAACGCCTGCGGATTCCGCGGTTAGAAATACTGGGCCGAACGCCACGATGGACGGAATGAACGCAATCGCCGCCGTGCCGGCTTGCGCGTCGATACCGCGGCCGTAGAAGGTCAGCAGTTCGTCCGGCTCATTGCCGGAGGTATTGCGCAACCACAGGCCGCCCGACGTCTGCCCGGTGACAAGGGGCGCGAACTGGACTGTGACGGGGCAACTTCCGCCGGGAGCCAGCACCAGGCCGGTCGCGCAATTCGTGCTGACGTGAAATGCCGGACCCGTCGCCTCATGCACGCTGACATCGGTGAACGACAGCGGCTGGTCGCCGCAATTCATCACGGTGACGTTCGCAACCGTGGTCGTCCCTAGCAAATTTGTTGTCGAAACGGATGACGTCGTTGTCGATGCAAAGATGGGCACCCGCGCCGGTCGGCAACGCGAACGCGGACGCGAAATTCAGCGTGAGCGAAAGCGCGACGAGCAGGGTCGCCAATGTCAAACGTTGGATCGGATGCGACGAAAGCGCGGTTGGCGAGTCCGGCGCGCCCAAGCGTGCTCGGCGCCAACCGATGGTCGGTCGGGTCATGAAATTAATTTAGCATGAGCATGCAGGTGACGTGTGCCGCGATGTACTGACGGTCTCCGTCCTACGCCATCCGTGATGTGCATCGGGTTGGGAACCAGTAACATGACGACCAGTCACATGAGCAGACATTGATTGCTGAGGAACCTCGGATGCAAGGAGTGCGGTTAGTCGTGTTCGTATTGTTGCCGCTGCTGGCCAGTTGCGCGGCGACGACGCCGCCCGCAACCACGACGCTGCCGGCGCCGACAGCTGCGGCACCGCCGCCCATTCCGTTGCCAACCGCGCCAACCCAGACCGCGGCCAGTGCCGTGCCTGCGCAGAGTTCGGCAACTGTCGCGCCCCCGCCCGGCCCAAGCGCGTCTCAAGCCGTGCCGCCTCCCGCTCCTCCCCTCCCGTCGCCCGCCCCGACCGCGCAGACCAGGGCCCCCGTTCCACCCACCGCGGCCGCACCTGCCAAGGCGCCCGCGCCTCCTCCCACGAAGGCGCCCGCGTCCACCGCACAGCCGCCGAAGGCCGAGAGCGCCGCCGCTGACGTCGCAAAGCCCAAGGCGCCGACGCTTAACCTCGCGTCGCTGGAACAACGGCTCAAGGACACCAAGGCCATCGGCGTGATGACCAAGCTATCGCTCAAGAATCAGGTCGACGACCTCCTCGATCGATTCCGAGGGTATTACCAGGGGAAGATCAAGACCACGCTGGCCGAGCTTCAGCGATCGTATGATCTGCTGGTCCAGAAGGTGCTGGCGCTTCTGCAGGACACCGATCCGCCACTTGCGACTGACATCGTGGCTTCACGCGACGCGATCTGGGGCATCCTTTCGGATCCCAAGAAATTTGCGACCATCTGATTTAACGCAGGAGACAACATGAACGCACGCAGAGCGGGATGGATGATCACGATTCTGGCGGGGGCGTCCTTCGCGGCGCCTTCTTTCGCGGCCGACAACGACGCTGCGGTCAGGAAGGACCTTTTCACCGTGATCACGCTGCAGGGCTTGCCCTGCGGAGAAGTGGTCAGCTACACGACGAAGACCGACAACGATCACATGGCGGTGTGCAAGGACGGCAATCGCTACCACGTCTACGTCAATGCGCAGGGACGGGTGATCGTGGAGAAATAGGGGTTCCCTTCGTTGCGGTCCCTCATTGATCACATCACCGCGCCGCCGGGTACTGCACCTTCTCGTCCTCACCCTTCTCCACGCGCGCGAGGATCTTGTTGAGTTCCTCGCGCGACTCGGCGTCCTTCGCCTTGCCGACGAGCGTTCGCAGGATTTCCGCATAGGCCGTCTGCAGCGCCTTCGCAGCCGGTACTGCGACGTCCGGCTTGACACCCACGTGCTCCCAGTTGGTCTTCGTGATCGGATTGATCGCGCGCCCATTGGGGATGAACGCGATAAAGCCATTGCCGAGCGATACAACGTCGCCCGGATTGGCGCCACCGCCCGTCGTATCGCCTACCAACGTGGCGCGCTTTTGCGTCTGGAAGTCGTAGGCGCATTCCTCGCCGCCTGAGAATGTATAGCCGGAAGTCAGCACATAGACCGGCTTCAAGTAACGCGTCTTGACGGACGCGCTGGTCCAGTATTGGCGCGTCTCGTCCTTGGGACGGTCGTAGATGTCGTTGATATGGCGCTCGTCGCCCTCGGCAAAAAAGTGGCTCATCAGCCACGACACGCTGGCCGGTTCGCCGCCGCCGTTCTGGCGCAGGTCCAGGATCATCGCGTCGGTGCCGGATAGCAGCGACATCGCGGACGTGTACGCATCGCCAACCATTTCGGTGGGACCGAAACCGCGCAGGTCGAGATAGCCAACGTTGCCCGGCAGCCGCTCGACGCGAGCAATGCCGTAGCCGTCGCGGATCACTTCTTCGCGCATGCGGGCCAACTGTTGCGGACTCGGCGGTCCGCCTGGCGTGGCGTCGATGATCATATCCGGTGCGTAGCGCACCATCAGATGCTTGTCGTTGCCCGCTGCGCGCAGATCGTCTGATAGCAGTTTGGCGAAAGCCTTCACCGTGATGGCGTCCGCGTAGGCACCCTGCGCCGCCTTTTGTTCGAGTTTGGCCGACGCGTCGGCCGCGACATCCGGGAACACGTAACCGGATTTCATCTTTTGCCCCAGCGCCTGAATCACGCTGGCTTTGCCCGCAGCAGAGACGGGTGGGTCAGTCGGCGGCGCCTGGGCCACGGCGCCCAGGGCCAGTCCAAAGAGCAGCGGAGAAATGAGAACGAATTTGGAGTCCATGGAGCGTTTTTCTGGGACAGTGGTCGATGCCACGAGAATAACAGCGCCGACGGCGAGTTTTTGGCGTTATTATTAGCCTATATAGACATATTGCAGAGGAAATCTAACCCGTGGACAAATTCGACCGAGAAATCATCGCCACGCTGTGGGAGAACGCCCGCACCAGCTACAAGGAACTGGGCGAGCGCGTCCATTTGAGCCCAAACGCCGTGTCCGAGCGCATCCGGCGCCTGGAGGAATCCGGCGTAATCGAGAAGTACGAAGCCAGGGTCGACCTGCGCGCCATGGGCATGCCGCTGGCCGCCATCATCGACGTCAAGCTCTCGCCCAACACCACGGCGGAAAAATTTGAGATCGAACTGCAAAGCATCGCGGGGATCCTCGAAGCGACGCTGATGACCGGCGCATTCGATTACATGCTGCGCGTCGCGTGCCGCGATCAGGAGGCGCTGGTGAGACTCACGGAGGCGCTGCGCGCGGGCGGGCTGGTGCAGGAAACGTATACGAGAATGCCATTGCGGACGGTGAAGCTGGGCAACGCGTTTCACTAAATGGAAAGCACGCGGCGGCGCTCGAACAGGAGACGCTGCCCGCGGTAAGATTCCGTTCCGCAATGTCTGGCGCCGACGTCGCTCGGCGAAAGGGACCTTTCTGAACCGCACCGCGTGCTTCATCCTGTGCGTACTGCTGGGAGTGTCGTGGCTTTTCGACGCGCAGGCGGCGACGGCTAACGAACCCAGAAACGTCCTCGTCCTCTATTCGAGCAATAGGCTGGTGCCGGGCAACGTCGCGGTCGATCGCGGGCTGGTCGCCGCGATCAAGAGTTCGCCTGACCGTCCGGTGCAGCTTTTCTCGGAATTCCTCGACCGGCCGGAATTCAGCGGTCCGGCGTATGAAGCCACGATCAAATCGTATTTGCGCGAAAAATACGCGGCACGTCCTCCGAACGCGATCGTCGCCGTGTCCGACGATGCGCTCGACTTCCTGGTCCGCAACCGCGCGGATTTGTTCCCGGGCGTGCCCCTGGTCCATGCGGTCGTCTCTACGGCCCTGCTGCGCTCCTATCCGGCACTTGACGCCGACGTCATCGGCGTTCCCGTCGAGTACGATTTTTCGGGAACCATCGTCCAGGCGTTGCGCTGGCATCCGGCGGCGCGCCAACTCGTGGTCGTCACCGGCGCATCCGAGCGGGACCGTGAGCGCGAAGCGCGGCTGCGCCGCGAGATTCCACCGATCGCAGGCAATGTGAAGGTCGAATATGTCGCTGGTCTGCCGACCCCCGCGGTTCTGGAGCGGGTCGCCAAGCTCGGCAGCGACTCGGTGGTGTTCACGCCCGGCTATTTCCGCGACGGCGATGGCACGCTGTTCAACCCGCGCGCCGCCGCCGCCTTGATCGCCAAGGCGAGCGGCGCGCCCGTTTACGGGCCCTTCGACACGTTGATCGGCGCGGGCGTGGTCGGGGGTCGTACGCCGAGCTTCGAAGCCATGGGAGACCAGGCCGGGAAGATCGTCAACGAGATTTTCGCCGGCGCGACACCTGCGTCGCTGCGACTGCCCGAGACGACGCCGACGAAGCTTCGGGTCGATTGGCGACAGGTCAAGCGGTGGGGGATCGACGAACGCGACATCCCCGCCGACACACTCGTGCAGTTTCGGGAGCCTACGTTCTGGGAGATGTATCGGAACGAGGCGATTGTCACGCTGGTGGTGATCCTGCTGCAGGCGGCACTCATCGCCTCGCTGCTGATCGAACGACGCCGCCGGCGCGCGGCCGAGTCGGCGGTGCAAAAGCAGCGCACGGAGCTTGCGCATGCGTCGCGTCTGGCGGTCGCCGGCGAACTGACGGCGTCGATCGCGCACGAAATCAACCAGCCGCTCGGGGCAGTTCAAACGAGCGCCGACGCGGCCGACTTGATCCTCCAGGCCGGCGGGGACCGGCGCGACGATCTCGTTCGAATCGTGACGCGGATTCGGCGGGACAATCTGCGCGCCAGCGATGTGATTCGCCGGTTGCGGGCGCTCCTCGCTCGCCATGAACCGGAGCGAAAGCCGTTCGAGCTCAACGCCGCGACGGGCGAAGTGGCGACGATCCTTGCGGCCGAGGCTCGGCATCGGCGGGTGAGTTTCGAACACAGGCCCGCGTCGATGCCGACCGTTGTGGCGGGTGACCGGACCCAGATCCAGCAGGTGTTCATCAACCTCGTGCTCAATGCGATGGACAGTGTGACCGACATGCCCGATGACAGGCGTACTGTCGTCGTCGCGGTCGAGAGCACCGACCACGGCGCGTCGGTGACCGTGCGCGATCGCGGCCACGGCATCGCGCCCGATTCGCTCCCGAAGCTCTTCGATTCCTTCTTCAGCACGAAGCAGCGGGGCATGGGGCTGGGGCTGTCGATTGCGCGCACCATCATCGAAGCCCATGGCGGGCGCATCTGGGCCGAGAATGGCCCCGTCGATGGGGCAGTATTCCATGTCGAACTGCCCGCGCATCACGAAGCGGCCATTGCCGTGGCGAGCCCCGCATGACCGAGAACGCAACTGAGAAGGCATTGATTCATGTTGTCGATGACGATGAGTCGCTGCGAGATGCGCTGCTCGACCTCCTGAATGCCGCAGGCTTCGAGGCCCGCGGCTACGCGTCGACCGGCGAATTTCTCCTGCATCCGCCATCCGATCGTCCCGGTTGCGTACTGCTCGACGTGCGCCTGCCCGGGCCCTCGGGTCTCGACCTTCAGGCGGCGTTGCAACGATACAAGGTGACGCTGCCGGTGGTCTTTCTGACGGGCCACGCGGACGTGACCACCAGCGTGCGTGCGATGAAAGCGGGCGCGGTGGACTTCCTGGAGAAGCCGGTCGACCGCGATACGTTGCTCGATGCGTTGAAACGCGCGCTCGCGCGCGACGCCGCGCAACGCAAGAGCCGTGAAGACGTGCTCCGCCGCAGTGCACGCCTCGCCGTGCTCACGACTCGCGAGCGCGAAGTCTTCGAGCGAGTCGTCGCAGGCAAGCTCAACAAGCAGATTGCCGATGAGCTTGGCATCGGCCTGCGCACCGTCAAGGCATTCCGTGCGCAATTGATGATCAAGCTCGGCGTCAGCTCGGCGGCCGAACTCGGGCGGCTCGCCGGAGATCCACAAGTCCCATCGCCCTGACGGCTCACGTTCCGCCCGGCTCTACCTGCTTCGACCTGCGCTAACCGCGTGTTGCCCTTTGGTGCAACGACGCTGCACCTAGGGACACTTACGCCCTCGCGCGTGCCCATGTGAGGATTCACGCCGAAAAGCCCGGTCCGTCGTTCAGGCAGTCAGGCTACACGGAGATCGGAAATGGCGATGGGCACAGGCGGGAGGATACTCGTGGTCGACGATGACGAGAGCATGCGCGAGGCGATCGAAAGCCTGCTGGATGCGGCGGGCTTCGAAAGCACCGTCTACACGTCGGCGGAGGCGCTGCTGGCCGTCGAAGGTGTTCAAGAAGCACTGTGCGTCATCAGCGACATCAAATTGCCGGCCATGTCCGGGATCGCGCTTCTGGACGAGTTGCGCTCGCGCGGCACGCGTCCGCCCGTGATCGTCATTACCGCGCACGATGCGCCCGGAGTGCGCGACAATGCCGTGCGCCACGGCGCCGCGGCCTACCTTGCAAAGCCGTTTGCCGGCAGTGCGTTGTTGGCAGCGATCGACAGCGTGTCCGGACCAGGAAGACGGTCCTGATGCGAATTCTTCCACCCGTTGGTGTTTAGAGGAGCAGCACATGAACAAGCGAGTCAGCATCACGATAGCGGTGTCCGCACTGTGCGTGGCCGGGTTGGCCGGTGGCCAGGAAGCGATCATGAACATGGTTGCCAACAAGGTCATCACCAAATACCAGACCGCAAGCTGCGAGCAGCTGTGGCAACAGAAAGGCCAGCCGAAGTCGCAGGAGGAGCAGCGGGCAGTCACATTCCTGCGCAACGATCCGCAGGCGCGCACCGAGTTCATCAACAAGGTCGCCGGGCCGGTCGTCAACAAGATGTTCGAATGCGGAATGATTCCCTGATCGAACGGCGTCAAGGCATCCGGTTCGACCAAATTTCAGGAGATGTGATGATCGGACTCGGGATTCTCGGACGCGCATTGTTGCTCGCCGCGGGCATGGCATTGGCCGGGGGCGTGAATGCGCAACAGGCCGCACCCACGACCAAGGTCACCAAACCTGGCTCCAAGCCCGCTGCCAAGGCGGTATCGAAGCCGGCACCCGCCGAGCTGGAACCCAAGGCTATGGAAATCCTCAAGGCCATGAGCGCCAAACTCGCGGCGGCGAAGGCCATGTCGTTCACGGCGGTGGTCACTTATGAGAGCCCGAGCCGACTGGGTCCTCCGCTGGCATACACGACGACGTCGGACGTCGTGATGCAGCGGCCGGACAAACTTCGCGTGATCACGCCGGGCGACGGCCCGGCGTCGGAGTTCTATTACGACGGAAAGTCGATGATGGCGTTCGCGCCGGCGGAGAACCTGGTCGCCGTGGCAGCGGCGCCACCCACCATCGACGCGACGTTGAAGGCGGCGTTCGACACCGCTGCGATCTACTTCCCGTTTTCCGACGTTGTGGTGGCAGATCCCTATCAGGGCATCGCCGAAGGGCTGAAGGTCGCCTTCTACATCGGCCAGTCGAAAGTGATCGGTGGCGTGACGACGGACATGGTGGCGTTCGTCAACGATAATGTGCTCGTGCAGGCGTGGATCGGTGCCGAGGACAAGCTGCCGCGCATGCTGCGCGCCATTTATCGCGACGACCCGCAGCATTTGCGCCATCAGATGGAACTCAGCAACTGGAAGCTCGATCCCGTGCTGGCGGCCGACGTGTTCACGTCTTCCAAAGCAGCCAATGCCATGAAGATCGCGTTTGCGGCGCCGACCCAACCGACGCAAAGCCTGAAGCCTCCGGCAAAGGCCAAGTCCGCTGCCAAACCAGTCGCCGCGGCCAAGTCGACCGCCGCCGCCAAACCCTAAGGACACCGGACATGAAGGCAATCATCACTGGGTTGACCGCATTGGTCGCCATGACGCTGTCGGGTCAGGCAGCGGCCTGGGCTCACGCCAACAGCATGGGCGGAAGCACGTCGCACTCCTACGGCTCCACGAGTCACACTAATGAATACGGCGGCAGCACGTCGCACGCGTATGGCGAAGGCACCGAGCACACCAACGCGTACGGAGGCAGTACCGCGCACGGCTGGGACGGAGGCACCACACACACGAACGTGGCAGGCGGCACGACGACGGGCGCTGAAGGCGCGGGCGCCGTCCACACCACTGCCGATGGATACAGCACGTATCACCCGCCGTATCCGGCGACGGCCGCCTACGCGCCCTACCATCCGCCGGTGGCCGTCCCATACTACGCGGCCGGTTGCTACAACTGCGGCGGTGCAGCCGCCGCAGGGGCCGTCGTCGGCATGGCCGCAGGCGCCGCGGTCGCGTCGGCGAACACCGCCGCCGCCACATCGACTGCGTACGCCGCGGGCGTTGCTACGGGCAGCGCCAATACCACGGCGGCCTATTCGTCCGGTTACGCGGCAGGCGCCACGACCGCGGCACCCGCGGCCGTTGTCGTCGCGGCCCCGGTCGCGGGAACGACGACCACGGTGACGACTACCACGACGTACGCGATGGGGATTAACTACGCTGCCGTGCCCGCAGGTTCCATCATGATCAACAAGAACGGCGGCACGTATTACCTGAACGGCAATACGTGGTTTCAGCCCGCCTATGGCGCCAATGGCGTGTACTACCAGGTCGTCGCAGCCCCCTGAACCCGCACCGTGCCGCAGCAGCGCGTCATGCGGCCTGGCGGCATAAGAACAAATCCGACTCGTCCGAGCCAAGGAGCACCAGCATGAAGTGGATTTCGAGAACATCGAGCATCGTCGCGGCCGTCGCCGCATTCGTACTCGGCGGCACGCTTGCAATCGCACCCGCCTTTGCGCAGCAGGTCACCGGCGAGCTCGGCTCACCCAGCGCCACGACGACGATTCCGGGCAACCAACTTCCGCCGCCTGCGCCGAAGTTCGGCGGCGTGATCAAGGAGAGCGCCAAGGATTCGAAGCCGTGGTGGCCGCCGCGCGTAGTGCCGCCGAAGGGCGCGCCGAACGTGCTGCTCATCATGACGGACGACCAGGGCTACGGTGTGCCGGGCACCTTCGGCGGCGTGATCCCGACGCCCGCCCTCGATCGCGTCGCGAAGGCCGGCCTGCGTTACACCCAGTTCAACTCCACCGCGCTTTGCTCGCCCACGCGCGCCGCGCTGATCACAGGGCGCAATCACCATGCGGTGGGATTCGGCGTGATCTCGGAGCTGTCGACGGGCTATCCAGGCTACGACTCGATCATCGGCACGGAAAACGCGACGATTGGGCGGATCCTTGGCGACAACGGTTACGCGACGTCGTGGTTCGGCAAGAATCACAACACGCCCGGCTTCCAGTACAGCGTGTCCGGTCCGTTCGACCAGTGGCCCTCGGGCATGGGCTTCCAGTATTTCTATGGCTTCATGGGCGGCGAAACGGACCAGTGGCAGCCATACCTCTTCAAGGATCACTCGCAGATCTTCCCGTGGATCGGCAAGAAGGATTACAACCTCACCACCGACCTCGCGGACGAGGCGATCCGGCACATGCGCAGCCTGAACGCCGCGGCGCCTGACCAGCCGTTCTTCGTCTACTACGTTCCGGGCGGCAGCCACTCGCCGCACCAGCCCAAGAAGGAATGGATCGAGAAGTTCAAGGGCAAGTTCGACATGGGATGGGAGAAGCTGCGCGAGCAGATCTTCGCGAATCAGAAGCGACTCGGCGTCATCCCGGCGAATGCCAAGCTCACGCCGTGGCCCGCCGAGCTTCCGAAGTGGGATTCGCTGACGCTGCTGCAAAAGAAGCTCTATGCGCGACAGGCCGAGGTGTATGCCGGCTACACGGCGTACACGGACTTCGAGATCGGCCGCGTCATCCAGGCGGTCGAGGACATGGGCAAGCTCGAGGACACGCTCATCATCTACATCGACGGCGACAACGGGACGAGCCCCGAAGGCACGCTGTCCGGCACGTTCAACCAGATGACTGCCTACAACGGCATTCTGGATGTTCCCGAGCCGCTGCAACTGCTGCACTACGAGGACTGGGGCTCGTCGACGACGTATCCGCACATGGCGGTGGCGTGGTCGTGGGCGTTCGACACGCCGTTCAAGTGGACGAAGCAGGTCGCGTCGCACTTCGGCGGAACGCGGCAAGGCATGGCGATCTCGTGGCCCGGCCACATCAAGGACGTGGGCGGCATCCGCCACCAGTTCCATCACATCATCGATATCGTCCCAACGATTCTCGAAGCCACGGGCATCAAGGCGCCGCAGCTGGTGGACGGCATCGCCCAGAAGCCGATCGAAGGTGTGAGCATGGCGTACACGTTCAATTCCGCGAACGCCAACGCACCCTCGACGCGCAAGACGCAATACTTCGAGATGGCAGGCAACCGCGGGATATACAGCGACGGCTGGTACGCCAACACGCACCCGCCCGTTCCGCCGTGGGAGCTCAACGCGAAGTTCCCGGACGTGGCCGACTACCGGTGGGAGCTCTACAACCTCGCCCAGGACTATTCGCAGAACGACGATCTCGCCGCGACGAATCCGGAAAAGCTGAAGCAGATGCAGGCGCTGTTTCAGCAGGAAGCGGAGAAGTACGGGGTGCTGCCGATCGACAACTCGCAGTTCCAGCGCGCGATCACGCCGCGGCCCAGCGCGGTGGCCGGCAAGACCCTCTTCACCTATTCCGGGGAGAACGCCGGCATTCCGGTCGGCAACTCGCCCAGCATCCTCAACAAGTCGTTCACGATCACCGCCGACATCGAGGTCCCGAAAGACGGCGGCAACGGCATGCTCGTCACCGCGGGCGGACGCTTCGGTGGCTACGCGCTCTATATTCTCAAGGGCAAGCCCGTATTCGTGTACAACCTGCTCGACCTCAAGCGGTCTCGCTGGGAAGGCGGTGTCGGCGGCCCGGACTGGCTCGGCAAGTCGCTCTCCGCCGGCAAGCACACCATTGTGTTCGACTTCAAATACGACGGCCCCGGAATCGCCAAAGGCGGCACCGGCGTGCTGACGGTCGACGGACGGACACTGGCGACGCAGAAGATGGAGCACACGATCCCGTTCCTGCTGCCGCCCGACGAGACGTTCGACGTCGGCGTGGATACCCGCACGGCGGTCGACAGCAGTTACCAGATTCCCTTCCGATTCGACGGCAGGATCAACAAGCTCACGTTCAAGCTGGGGCCGACCGAGCTGACTGCGGAAGAACACAAGACAGTGCAGCAGGCGGTGGCCAAGGCGCGCGACTAGGCATTCAGCGATGCTCCGCAAGCTCCTGACTTTTTCGGCGCTCGTCGAAATGGCCACCGGCCTCGCGCTGATGATCGTTCCGGAAATCGTCGTCCGCTTGCTGTTGGGAGGAAATGCCGCCGGCGAGGGGATGCCACTCGCAAGCTTCGCCGGCATCGCCCTGCTCGCCTTGGGATTCGCCTGCTGGCCGAGCGGACAAAGCGGCACCGATCGTTCGCCCGCATTCAGGGGAATGGTGACGTACAACGCGCTGGTCGCGCTGTTCCTCGCCTATCTCTCGCTGGTGGAGCACGTCGGCGGCGTGCTGCTGTGGCCAGCCGTGGTACTGCATGCCATCGTTGCGCTGTTGCTCGTCTGGGCATGGCGTGCGGACAAGGGGACGCCTTGGTGACCACAGCGTTCAATGTTGCAAACGCTAGTGGAACGTACCGCGCGGGTGCCGCGCTGCTTCTGGCTTGCGCGCTGGCGCTGACTTTGGTCGGCCACACACTGGCGCAAGATGCGGCGCCGGCTAAGTCTGTGGCCAAACAGGCGGCACTCGACGTCTTGAAAGGGGCCTGGATTCGGCCCGACGGCGGATACATCATCGCCATCAAGGGCGTCGGGCCGGACGGGAAGCTCGACGCGATGTACTTCAACCCGAGTCCGCTGCCTTTCGCTAAGGCGGAAGCGTCACGGGGCGTAACGCTGCGCGCATTCTTCGAGTTGCGAGCGGGTGGTTACGATGGCTCGACGTACGATCTGACCTACGATCCCGCGAACGATCGCTTGCGGGGCACGTACTATCAGGCCGTCGCGAAGCAGAAATTCGAGGTTGTGTTCATGCGCAAGTAAGCACGCAAGTAAGCACGCAAGTACGAACACGCAAATCAGCGCACGCAAATGGGCACCCGGAAGTGAGCGCTTCCAGAACCCGACTGCCCGTCTCTGTTAAAATTTGCCCTTCAGCGGTAGCGAGAAGGAATCCGGCCTCGGAGGGTGTTGGTGGCAGGTATTGCCGCCTCGCCCATCGCGCCCACACGGTGCGCAGGCATCCGATCCCATGACGCTCGCCCAGTTCATCAAGGAGAATATCGACGCCATCCTGGCTGAATGGGAATCGTTCGCGCTGACGATGCAGCCCGCGGCGGAAACCATGTCGGCGCTGGCGCTGCGCAACCACGCGAAAGAGATCCTTCTGGCGATGGCGCGCGATCTCGAGGCCGCGCAGACCGATGCGCAACAGACCGATAAGTCAAAGGGTTGGGCGCCGGTTCTGGAGGGCAGAGAAACGGCCGCGGCGACCCATGGCGCATTGAGGCACCTGGTGGGATTCGACCTGCGCCAGCTGGCTTCGGAATATCGCGCGTTGCGGGCCAGCGTGCTCAAGCTGTGGCGCGAGCATCACTCCGTGCGGGAAAGCCCGCTGCTTACCGAAGTCACTCGCTTCAACGAGGCGGTCGACCAGGCGCTGGCGGAATCGATCGCGAGCTATTCGGTGGAAGTTGCAAGGTCGCGCGACACGTTTCTCGCCATCCTCGGCCATGATCTGCGAAGCCCGCTGGGTGCCGTCTCGATGTCAGCGCAGTATCTCGCGAATTCGGACAGGGTGATTGCCGATGGGCAGCCCGCGCTCGTGCGCATCCGGCAGAGCGTGCTTACGATGAGCCTCATGATCAACGACCTGCTCGAGTACACGCGCACGCGGCTCGGGAAGCGCATTCCGGTCACGCCGTTGGCCTGCGACGTCGGACACGTTTGCGAAGCCGCACACGACGAAGTGCAAGCGGCGCATCCCGACCGCGTCTTCGATCTGGAGATGGACGGCGACCTGCGCGCCGAGGTCGACGCTGCCCGCCTGGGGCAAGTCCTGTCCAACCTGCTGAACAACGCTGTTCAGTACGGTGCGCCAGGCTTTCCGATCACGCTTTCGGCTCGCGGCGAGCGTGACGTCGTGGCAATCGAGGTCAAGAATCACGGGGGCGCCATTGCGGAAGATTCGCTGCAGGTAATCTTCAATCCGCTGGTGCAGCTGCGCACCGACCAGGGCGGTTCGCCTGATCCGCGATCCACAAGCCTCGGTCTTGGGCTGTTCATCGCCAGGGAAATCGTGATGGGGCACGGTGGCACGTTGAAGGTCGAATCGTCGGGCGCCGAAGGCACCGTATTCATGGTCACGTTGCCGCGCGTCTTCAAGGACCCGGAATGAAAAAACGCCGCGCTGTCTCGCAACAGCGCGGCGTCGAAGGAACTGCGGGACTACGTTACTGGCCGTGCGCGGCGCGCGCCTTCTCGATCTGCGCCTTGACGGCTTCGAGATTGAAGCTGGCACCCGGCTGCATCGGCGGGAACTCGATCGCCGTCTGCGCGACCTTCCCCACTTCCTGCTGCACGAACTGGAAGACGATTGTGCGCTAGCATTCGACCTCAGTCCTTCCGGGAGTCTGCGATGTCCACTTCGTACATGAAAACGGTCATGCATTTCGCGGCCGCCATTGCGCTTTCGTCGATATCTTGCGCGGCCCTCGCCCAGGCGAGCGTGCTGAGCAAGGCCGTTCGCACGAGCGAGAGCAATGGAACCCGCGCTCGCGCGCCCCGAGCAGGATCGCGCGGCCGCGAAGAGCCTGGCCGACCTCAAGTCAAGAACCGGCAAGCGACCGAATATCGTCTGGCTGCTGATCGACGACATGGGCTGGGGAGATCCCGGCGTATACGGCGGTGGCGGCGCCATCGGTGCGTCCACGCCCAATATCGACCGCCTTGCCTACGAAGGGCTGAAGCTCACATCGGCCTACTCGCAACCTACGTGCACACCGACGCGTTCGGCGATCCTCACCGGTCGCCTGCCGGTGCGCACCGGTCTGACGCGTCCCATCCTGGCCGGCGACAAGCTCACGAAGAATCCGTGGGCCGACGAAATCTCGCTGCCGAAGCTGCTGAGCGCCGCCGGCTACTACACGGTTCTTTCCGGCAAGTGGCATGTCGGCGAGGCGGAAGGCATGCGCCCGCACGATGTGGGCTTCGACGAGTTCTACGGTTATTACCAGGCAGAGAAGGAGCTGACGCAAGCCTTCGACAAGCGCCGCTATCCCGATCTCGCGCTCAATCCCGAGCGCCTGGAGATGCTCCGCAAGACGGGCGCCAGCGACGGGCTGTACCGCGGCTTCAAGGGCGGCGCAACGACACAGGTGCAGAAGGTCGACAGCATCGACGCGATGGCCGAGGGCGACCGGCTGCTGAAGGAGTTCACCGTCGCGAGGATCAAGGAACTCGCCAAGGGTGATCGCCCGTTCTTTCTCGAGCACGCGTTCATGAAGGTGCACGCCGACACGTTTCCGTCCAAGGCATTCGAAGGCAAGAGCGCCAGCCAAATATCCGTACAAGGATTCGGTGGTCGAAGTCGACGCGTACATCGGCGAGATCGTCCAGGCGCTGCGCCGATGCCGGCGTGCTGGAGAACACCTTCATCTTCGTGACGTCCGACAACGGGCCGCAGATGGACAGCTGGCCCGACAGCGGCTACTCGCCGTTCCGCGGCGCGAAGACGACGCCCTGGGAAGCGGGCGTTCGCGTTCCCGCGATCGCGTATTGGAAGGGAATGATCAAGCCCGGCCGCGAGAGCGACGACCTGTTCGACCTCATGGACCTGTATAACACGTCGCTTGCGCTCGCTGGCATCGCCGACAAGATCCCGACCGACCGCTATATCGACGGCATCGACCAGACCTCGTTCCTGCTCGTCGACGACGGCCGCTCCAAGCGCGAGAAGGTCTACATCTGGGCGCAGTCGGACCTGATGGCGATGCGCATGTATGAGTACAAGGTCCACGTCAAGGTCGTCGAGGCGAAGGCGCAATGGCTGTGGACGGACATGTCGACGATCACCGACGTCGGGCTTGCACCGTGGTTGTTCAACTTGTACATCGACCCGAAGGAAGAGTACCCGGTTGGACATCGCATGAATGCGTGGCTGGCGTCGATGGCGGCGGAGCTCAAGGCGCACGCCGCAACCTTCAAGAAATACCCGCCGAAGGATATTGGCCTCGCGCAGTGAAACAGCGCGGACGGCAAGCGGCGCGCGGTGGCTACGATGCCTCGCCGTCACGCGGAATCATCTGGATAGCGAGTTCTTGTAGACCTTGCCATCCTTCATGATTACCACGAAGTTGCGCGCCGGATCTGCGATGAGATTGATGTTCTCGACCGGGTTGCCGTCGACGAGCACGAGGTCGGCCAGCGCGCCCTCCTCGACCACGCCGAGCTTGCCTCGATAGGGGCTGCGCTTGCCGGACAGCGCCAGCAGTTCGGCGTTGGTCCCGGTGGCCATCACGAGCGCCTCCGCGGGCGTGTACCAGCGGGTCAGGCTGGCGAGCAGCGCGCCCTGCTGCTCCGCGAGCGCCTGGGAAAAGAGGACGTCGGTGCCGAACGCCGTCTTGATCTTGTATTTCTTCGCAAGGTTGTAGGCGGTGTCCATGCCGGCGATCACCTCCTGAAACTTTAGCCATTCGTCCGAGCCACGCGGAAAGACGTCGGCCATTTGCGGTGGAAACGGCTGGATGCTGAGCCAGATCCCCCGTTCGGCCAACAGCCGCGCCGTGGGTTCGTCCATGAGGTGGCCGTGTTCGATGACCTTCACGCCGGCCTCGACCGATCGCCGCATCGTTTCCGGCGTGTACGCATGCACGGTGACGTAGGTGCCCCAGTTCTCGGCAGCTTCGACGGCGGCGCGAAGCTCAGGCGTCGTGAACGTCGCAACGTCCAGCGGGCTGTGAGGCGACGCGACGCCGCCGCCCGCCGTGAGCTTGACCTGCGAAGCGCCCTGCATGAGCTGCTCTCGCGCGCGGAGACGAACCTCGTCGGGGCTGTCGGTCACCATGCTGGCTCCCAGCGCCTCCATGCGGGAGAGCGGGCCGCCAATGACGCGCGGCAGGTCGGTGTGCTCGCGAAAGTCGCCGTGTCCGCCGGTAACGGTGAGTATCGCGCCAGAGGGGAAGATGCGCGGCCCTGCGACGAGCCCTTCGTCGATGGCGCGCTTCAGTGCGAACGACGGTCCGCCAAGGTCGCGGACCGTGGTGAATCCACGCATCAGTGTGGTGGTGGCTTCTGCCGCGGCGAGGAGCGTGGTGTAGCCGATGTCCGCGCTCATCGCCTGGGCGGGTGTCGGGCGTACCAGCATGGTGTGCCAATGGTTGTCGATCAACCCCGGCATCAACGTGCGTCCACCACCTTCTATCAGCACCGTATCCGCCCGGCGATCGGTAGCGATCGGCGTTGCCGAGATGCGCTCGATGATGTTCCCGCGAACGAGCACGAAGGAAGGTGCCGAAAGACGGCCGCTTTTGCCGTCGAAGACGCGCACGTTCTGGAACACCGTTACGGCGCCGCCCTCCGCTTTCGCCTGGGCGCCCTGCCCCTGTTGCGCATGTCCGGCCGGAGCCAAGCCAAGCAAGACGCAGGCAGCCAGCAGACACATTGCCATGCGGGGACACAAGCGCGTAAGAATGTGTGGGAGTTGCATGTCAGCCTCCAGTTCGTGCGCTTCGCGCGTACGCGAGCACAGCGCCCGAAGTCGGGTAGCACGCGACCCTTCGGGCATCAGTGGATAAGCATATCGTATTCGGACGCGTGCGAGAGCGCCGCCGCCCCCCAGCTCCGCGCGTCGCGATGCAGGTGCCTCGCGTCACGGTGCCAAGGCGCGCAGACCGCTTCGGGCAATGCCTGCGACGGTGCGCACACTCAGCGACAGGATCGCCAACGTGGTGAACGCCAGCATCGCGAATGCAAACACGAGCGCCAACCACGATGGCTGATGAAGGTTGAACTTCAGAGCGGCATTCGTCATCGCCGCGAGCGGGAAGCCCACTGCCCACCACGATATGTCAAAGGCCGCCGTGCTGCGCAACCGGATGAGCTTCGGTATCAACACGAAGAACATGAACACGGCGAGATAGAAAAGCGAGCTCGCGAAGAGGTCGAGCTCTCCGGCAACACTCAGATAGGCCGAGAAGCCGACGGCGAAAGGCGCCACCAGGATCATCAATGAAGGCTGCAGAGACTGGGGCATGGGCTCTTCGAAGATCAGCCGCGAAAGAATCATCGTGAAAAGCGGTATCGCGAAGAACAGCCCCAGTGCGAGGCCGAAGGCGCTTATGGCGTGCGCGCCCGGCACGTCCATCGCGACGCCAGCGATCGCAATGTTGAGCGCGCCGACAACGGGAAGCATCCACGCTGGCGTGGCGTGGGCAACGTGTTGGCGAACACTCATCCATCGACTGACGACCAGCCAGGCAAAGCAGATCATGGCCACGGTGCCTGCGATCCAAAGCGCATTGGCCAGCGCGACCGCGTAAGGGGCGACTATTGCGGGCAGCAACAGAAGCGAAATGATCG
>CAVWKH010000008.1:0-84411 GCA_963755545.1 uncultured beta proteobacterium
CGAGGTAAAAGCTTGTCGCCATAGTGCGGTGTCGGGTGAATAGAATTCTACGACGATCGTAATCGACGGGGTAACGGCTGCACTAAGCCCTGCGCCAACAAAAAAGCGAAGAGAAAGTCCAAATAGGAACCATGACCCGTTTGGAATGAACGCGATTAGCCCAGAGCTTATCGCGCACATTAAGGTCCCGATTACCACCTGCCTTTTGCGACCCCACGCGTCCGCGAATGCGCCGAACAATACCGCGCCAACGATGGCGCCGATCCCCCCGCTGTAGAGAATGACCGCAGATTGACCATAGGTCAGGTGCCATTCAGGCGCGACAGCCGCCAAAAGATAACCGACTATGACAAAATCGAAGAAATCAAATACAAACACCGCCGCCATCAAGGCGAAAATAAGCCAATAGCGTCTGTTGAGTGGCGCCTCGTCGAAGAGCGTCATAAAATTTTCAGGCATGTTGATGACCATGAAGGCTATGCGACGCTCGGTGCTTTTCGAGGCGGTAGCCGATTAATTGCTCTCCAGCGAGCGGCTCCATATTGGGCATCCCAGCTCAACCGGCGAGATGCCTTAAAGGGCGCATCAAGAGAGCATCGGGCGATTGTAAGTGCCATGCGATGCAGCCTACCGCCTGTTCTTTGAACACGTCGTCTCAGCAATGAACTATTCGCCGATCTCAGTCGCGGCGCTGAACGCCGCGACGAACGACTACGGTCTCGCCTTTCTAAACATGTCCGAATTCGGCAAGTGCCTGTTCTAGCCCCAAGCCGTTCTGCAACTCCAGGCGAAGCTTAGTCTCCTGCTCGGTCAGTTGCTCCGCGCGCGCCAGCGTTTCGCTCACCACCGCTTGTGGAATAACGATCGCTCCATCTTCGTCCGCGAGAATGAAATCTCCCGGCGAGACGAGGACCCATTTCGCCGTTGCCCCTCGCAAGTAAACGTTTTGCTGCCACTCGACGACTTTCCAGCGCCCGATCGATTGCACAGGTGTTCGATATCGGGCGTATACGGGAAATCCAAGCGCGCCGATCCAGCGGATATCACGAATACCGCCATCGACCAGCGCTCCGACGGATCCGCGATCCTTCATCCCCACCGCGATCAGCTCGCCGAAGTAGCAAATTCCTTCGCCGTCGCCGCTCCAGACGCTAACATCGCCCGGCGCGAGCCCCTGGCAAGCCTTCATCTTTTCAGGGTCACCCTTTCCCGCATACGGGGTCATCTGGCCTCGGATCGTGTAGGCCCAACCCGCAAGCTTTCCGGCGAACTCGGGAAATGGCTTGAAATCTGCGGCCAGCCCCTGATGAGGGAAGCCCATATCGTCGAGGACGTCGGCGACGTTTGAGGTATCGACTTTCAGGAAGCGAACTCGAATTGCTTCCCTACCCGGTGCTGCGTCGTTCATGCGGGGCTCCTTTCTACAAACATTGCAAGAGGGGTAGTCCGCGGCCGGAAATACAAAGCGGCCGTCTCGCACTCAACAACCGACGCATAGCGGCGCCGTCAGTTTGCGCAAACAGGAAATGATGCTGAGAGCCGTAATGCGTCCGGTTTTTGGATTTTCCGATGGAATGTTCTCGATCATCATACTGAAAGAGGCACTGTCAGCGTCCACCTCAATGCGATGCGTGTTGCGCGTGAGCTTCGGATCGGCCCACACCTCGATCATCGGTGCACAGGCGTTGAGCTATGCCGCCGAGCACATCACGGGACAGTCGCCCGATATCGCGCTGATGGTCGGGGTCGATACCCGGTGGTTCACGGCTTCATCAACTGCGGCGCGGTCGGCGCCATCACCGGCATCGGCAACGTGTTGCCGAAGGAGGTGCTCGATCTGGTCGCGTTGTGCGAAGCCGCCGCCAAGGGCGATGCCGGTGCGAGGAAGCGGGCTGTCGAACTCGACGGCGCGTTGGCCATGTTGTCGAGCTTCGACGAAGGCGTCGACCTGGTCCTCTACTACAAGTATCTGATGGTGCTCACCGGCAATCCGGAATACACGTTGCACTTCAATGCCTCCGACGCACTCAGCGATAGCCAGAAGCATTTCGCACGGACGCAGCTCCAATTGTTCCAGCAGTGGTATCGCGAATGGAAATCGGCCGGCGCATGAGCACGATCCGGCCACACGCGATCTAGCGGCCCGGCCCCATCAACGCATTCGGGAACCACGTCGCGATTCCCGGCACGAGGCAGATGAGGAGGATCGCGAGCGCCATCAGCCCCACGAACGGAAGCACGCCGAAGATCACGTCGCGCAGCGGAATGTCGGGCGCGACATTGCGAATGACGAAGATGTTGAGTCCGACCGGCGGATGGATCAGTCCCATTTCCATCACGATCGTCATCAGGACGCCGAACCAGATCAGGTCGAAGCCCGCGGCCTTGATCGGCGGCAGCAGGATGGGCACCGTCATCAGGATGATGGATACCGGCGGCAGGAAAAATCCGAGCACGACGACGAGCAGCAGGATTGTGGCAAGCAATAGCCATTTGCCCAGATGCAGCGAGACGATCCACGCCGCCGATGCCTGGCTGATATGCAGGTAGCTCATCACGTAGGAATAGAGCAGCGACATGCCGATGATGAACATCAGCATCGTCGATTCCTTGAGCGCGGATGACAGGATCGGCGACAGGTCGCGCGGACGCCAGATGCCATAAACCACCGCGATCAGCACCAGCGCGAGCACCGCGCCCAGTCCCCGCGGTTTCCGACGGCGTCGCATAGCCGCCGTACAGCGCCACCATGACCCCGATCAGCAGCACGACGAACGGCACCACGCGCGGCAGCATCTCGAATTTTTCCCGCGTCGTGTAGACCGTGTCATCCAGGTACGCCGATTGGGTGCCATGCGCGGCAAAGGCCACGATCGCCGCCCGGTGTTCCTTGCGGTAGCGGTACGCCGCGTAGAAGGCAAATAGGCCCACCAGCAGCACGCCCGGACCGATACCCGCGAGAAACAGGCGGCCCAATGACTGTTCCGCGGCGACCGCATACAGGATCATCGTGATCGACGGCGGCAGCAGGATTCCCAGCGTGCCTCCCGCGGCGATGATGCCGGCAGCGAATCCGGGCGAGTAGCCGCGGCGGCGCATTTCCGGGATGCCCGCGCTGCCGATCGCCGAACACGTGGCCGGACTCGAGCCGGCCATGGCCGCGAACAGTGCGCACGCGAACACGTTGGCGATGCCCAGGCCGCCGGGGACCTTGTTCATCCAGACGTGCAGTGCGAGATAGAGATCGCGGCCGGCGGGGGATTTGCCGATGGCCGCGCCTTTGAGGATGAACAATGGAATCGACAGCAGTGTGATGCTCGCCATCTCTTCGTAGACGTTTTGCGTCACAGTGTCGAGCGATGCGGCGGGCATGAAGAAGAACATGAACGCCACCGCCACGGTGCCCAGAGAAAACGCGATGGGCATCCCGGAGAACATGACGATCAACGTCACGCCTCCGAAAAGAAGCCCGAGCACGAGCATGCTCAACGGGAGTCCTTCTCTTTCGCGAAATACGCAGCGACCTGCAACAGCGTCTGCAGCGCGAGCAACGACATTCCAAATGCCATCAGGCCATAGGGAATCGACAGGGGCGGCGCCCATGTCGACGACGTCGTTTGCTTGTCCACCCACGCTTCGTGGAAGAGCGTCCAGGACTTCCACGCGAAGAACGTGCAGAACAGGAACGTGAACACGTCGACGAAAAACATCCGCACACGATTGACCGACGGCGGCAGCACGCTCGCGATTGCCTCGATTCCCACGTGGCCGCGAAACGACTGGACATAGGCCCCGCAGAGAAAGACGGATCCGACCAGCAGGAACACCGCCGCCTCATCCTGCCAGTCGGTTGCCGACTTCCAGAAATAGCGCGAGAAAACGCTGTAGGTCAGCACGGCGGCCGAGGCCAGAAGCGCGACCATGCCGACCGCGAGCGCCGCGCCGTTGACCACGCGCAATGCCCGGTCGAGAGGCGCGAGCAACGGCGCCCGAGGAGCGGGTTGCGGCGGTGACGGGTCCGGTGGGGCTCCGGACGCGTCGACGGAGCCGCTCACAACGTCTTGATTGCCGCAGAGAGCAATTTCGCGCAGTTCTCGTTCTTCTCGCCGTAATCCTTCCACGCCGTCTCGCGCGCGATCGCCTGCCACTTCTTCACCGTAGCATCGTCGAGGTCGAACACCTTGGCCCCTGCCTTGGCATAGACGTCGGCCACGGCGCGGTCGTCGGCCTTCGCCGATTCGAGCGCGAACGCTTCCTGGGCGGCGCCGGCGGCCATGATGGCCGCCTGCTGATCCTTGGGCAGCGCGTCGAAGATCTGCTTGGACATCAGCAGGGGTTCAAGCATGAACCAGTACGCGCGGCCCCGACCGGTCGTAAGTGCCTTCGACACCTCCTCCAGCCTGAACGAAATAAGGCTGGTCGAAGAAGTCATGCCGGCGTCCATCGCACCCGTTTGCATGGCCGCATAGATTTCGTTGGAGGGCAGCGTCAACACCGACGCGCCGGCCTGCTTCAGGATCATGTCCATCTCGCGGCTGCCACCGCGAACCTTCATGCCCTTGGCGTCTTCCGGCTGCACCAGCGGCGTCGCCCGCGAGGCAACCCCACCAGCCTGCCAGACCCAGCTGACGATGACGATCCCCTTGTCCGCAAGCACCTGCGTCAGCAGCTTGCCGACGTCAGCCTTCTTCCACGAATAGGCCTGATCGTAGTTCGTGACGAGGCCGGGCATCAGACCGATGTTCGTCTCGGGGACTTCGCCGCCGGCATACGACACCGGATACAACGACAAGTCGAGCGCTCCTTTGCGCATCGCCGAGAACTGCGGAATGGTCTTCATCAGAGACGAATTGGGATAGACCTCGAACTTGAGAGCGCCCTTGGTCTGCTTTTCGACGTCCGCGGCAAAGCGACGGCAGAGGCGATCGCGAAAGTCGCCTTCGGTCAGCGAACCGCCGGGAAACTGATGTGAGATCTTGAGCGTGGTTGCGGCCTGCGCGCGGCCGGTTGACGGCAGACCCAGCGCCATTGCGGACAGCGTAGCGCCCGCGCCGAGTACGACACGACGACGTGTAATGGACATTGCACTCCTCCTATCATTTTCCCGATCGGCTTCGCAGATCGAAAATTGGAATCCCACGGGCGGCTCTAGTGACGATCGGCCTTGACCGCAAGGATACAAGAGAACGCTGCAAACGGCGAAACGCGGCGCAGGGAGTTACTTCGTTCCCGCGCGGGCAAGCGCCACGTCGAGCGCGGGCAGGAACGTGGCGTCCTTGAGCGCTAGAGCACGCTCCCGGCACGCTTTCAGCACGCTCGCGTCCGCGCTGCCGCGCCCGGCACGTACCAGCGCGCGTCCTGTTGCCACCTGGAAATCCGTCCAGACCAGCGGCTCGATGCGCGTGTGTTCCTCGAGCGCGGCCGCAAATCGCTCGGCTTCGTCCCACGCGCCGGCACGAAGCGAGCACTGCATTGCATCCAGGGTGAACCAGAAATGGCTATGGCTGAGGCTGTCCTGGTTGAGCATCGCCTCGCCGGCGGCCAGTGCCTCCTTGCGTCGCGCCTCGTTGTCGGCAATGACCGCCATGGCGCCTTGCACGATCGCACCGGCGAATCCGTGGCCGGTCTGCGCCGACATCGCCCAGGCCGCCCGCAGATGCTCCTGCGCCTCCTCGTGTTTCCCGTGCTGCCAATCCACGCGAGCGAGGTTGGTGAGGCATACTGTTTCGTAGCGGCGTGCCCCGATTTCGCGTGCAATGTCCAGTCCGCGCCGAAGATGGGCCTCGGCTTCGTCGAACCTGCCGTGCGACACGAGCAACCAGCCGGTGGTTTCCTCGTTCACGGCTTCGGCAAGGCGATGCCGCAGTTCCCGGGCGGCAGCCCGGGATCGCGCCAGTCGCTCCAGCGCCAGGTCGACGTTGCCCATCCACGTGTCGATGATCGACAGCATTGCCTCGTTCATGATGGCGAAGCGCACCAGGCCCCGCTTTTCGCAAATTTCGACGCAGCGCGAAAACGCGGTGTGCGCAGAACGCATGCGGCCCTGCGCGTAATGCGCATCGCCCAAGCCGCTCCACGCCTGCGCTTCGGATTCGTCGTCGCCGGTGCGCTGCGCGAACGTCAGCGCGAGTTCGTGCTGGTCGCGACAAGCCTGCCCTTCGCCTTTAGCAAAATGCAGGTTGCCGCGCAGGTAATGGATGCGGGAGCGCTCGATGTCGAGCCCGCTGGCGCTCGGCCAATTGCTGTGCCTGCTCGAGCGCCGCGAACGCAGGTTCCAGCGTGCTGGTCACTCGATGCCCGGCAGCGATTCCGATCCACGCGACGCAGCGCTGCGGATCATCACCGGCGAGCGGCAGCGCCCGCGCGAACGCATTGATGGCGTCGGCCGCCTCGCCAATGTCGAGGCAAATCTCGCCTTCGAGCGCCGCAAGCGCATGCCGTTGCGCCTGCGGCGCATCGAGTTCGGCGCCGCGATGGAGCAGCCGTCGCGCGGAATCGATGCGCAACGCCGTGACTTCCACCTGTGCCGCGCGCAGGTAGGCAGCTGCCGCGCGTGGATCGTCGGCGCGGTCCAGATGTTCGGCATGGAGAACGGCGTCGCGTGTCGCGAACCAATCCGCGGCGCGCAAGTGCAGCACGCGCCGCGCACTGTGCAGCAGCGACGCATAGGCGCCGTCGCGGATCAGCGCATGGCCGAACATCCAGTGGCCTCCCGCGGTACCGTCATGCCGGACGAGATCGCGCGCCTGCAGCGTTGCCCCGTCGTAACCAGGGTCCTGGATCAGGTGGCGCAGCACGTCCTGCTGATAGCGCTGCCCCAGCACCGACGCGGCCTGTAGCGCGGCCTTGTCCCGTGGCGGCAGTCCGTCGAGACGCGCCAGCACGACACTCTGGATCGTCCCGGGAATCGTCGCGCCATCAGCGCCGCTGCGCAAGAGCTGGGTGAGGAACAGCGGATTGCCCTGCGCGCGTTCGACACAGCGCAGCGCAACGTCTGGATTCGCGGTGAGAAACGTCTTCGCCAGCGCAATCGCGTCCGTGTTGGCCAGCGGCGAAAGATCGAACCGGATTGCGCCGGCAACTGGCCAGCCCGGCAGAAGCGCGCTGCCTTCGCGACGCGAAGTCAGCAGCAACGTACAGCGCAACGCTGCCGAACTCGTTGCGAGTTCGAGCAGGCACGCCGATTCCCAGTTCGACGCCCAATGCACGTCCTCGACCAGCAGCACAACCGGGCGCTCAGTGCTGGCACGCTCGACCGCCGCGACCAGTGCGCGCAATTTGCCCTTGGTGCGCGCAGCGTTGTCCATCGCCTCGTAGTGATTGTGGAGGCGTTGTGGAACGTCGAGCAGGTCTGCCGCAAATGGTTCGTCGGCAGCGTCGATACGACCGTCGGCAACCGCCCGGTCGAGCGCGTGCCTTCCTTCGTTCGCTGTGTTGTCGGTGAGCATGCCGAGAACGGAGCAATAGATGCGATGAACTGCATCGCGACCTTGCGCCGTGCCGAAATCGAGCACCGCAGCCGCATGGCATCCACAGCCCGCCTTTGCCGCCATGGTCAGGAACTCCTCGGCCAGGCGCGTCTTGCCCATGCCGGGATCCGCGCATATCAGCACGATGGCGCCCGATTCCGCGGCATCGACACGCGAAAGAATGTCCGCGAATCGCCGCGTCTCCTCGTCCCGTCCGATCAGCCCGCCCTGCGCGGCGTCCGGCGCACGCAGTGCGCGCAATTTCCATACGGGAAGTTCGCGCCCGAGTCCGCGGATTGGAACGGTTCCCTGCGGCTCCGCGTCGATGACGTGCGCCAGCGCGCGATGGACGTCGTCCGAAATGACGGTCTCCTCTGCGTGCGCCATCTCCACCAGGCGCGCGGCCAGATTTACTGCATCGCCAGTCATCGTGTACTCGCGGTGCGTGGCGCTGCCGGTGTCCGCGGCCACGACCTCGCCACTGGCGATGCCGACATGGGCGGCGAGCGGCCGCCCAAATTCCCGAGCGAGCGTCGCCATCGCCGCATGAATCTCGCCTGCGGCGCGCAGCGCGCGTTCAGTGTCATTGCCGTGCGCGACCGGCGCGCCGAATACCGCCATTACGGCGTCGCCGATGTGCTTGTCGATCGTGCCGCCGAGTTGGACAATGACACCGTCTACCAGCTCGAAGAAGCGGGATAGCAGTCGATGCACTTCTTCCGCATCGAGGGTGCTCGACAGCCTCGTATAGCCGGAAAGATCGGCGAACATGATCGCCACCTGCCGCCGTTCTGCCAGCGGTGCGAGCGTTCCTGTCGCGGATAATGGCGCCCCCGATCCCGCTCCTGATCCTTCCCCCACCGGGGATCCGCATTGCGGACAAAACCGCGCGTCCGCGGGCAGCGTCGTCGCGCACTTCGAACAAACGGGCGAATCGGGCGGCATCGCGACCGTGCTCCTTCCGGTCGCGCAATGACGCAACAGCGACCTCGTAACATTGTGCCATGTGGAAACTGGGTCGAATTCTCCCAATGGCCTCCCCGGCTAACGAAGATAGCCCGGCCTTCGGTCGGATACTCCTGACGGATGCTCTCCGTTGCCGGTTGTTCGACGCATCGGGCCGATCCGCGTTGTGGCCGGTTGCCCGGGGGGAGGATTCGGCGTACCTTGATGCCAACGCTAGGGGTCCTGGCCGCCGCAGTTCACGCGCGGTGTTGCCGGGTGAGAGAAAACCCTTGGAACCTGTTCGGATAATGCCGGCGCAGGGAAGCGTGAGCGGCACGTTCCAGCTCCTCATAGACTTCCCGTCGCCACAAGTTGAACTCAGTTGACTTAAGGCCACGAGGAGCTTCATGAACGCCAACGACCAGTTCTTTGCCCGCGACGCACAAGTGGACGCCGCCGCAGTGGCGCCGCTG
Source organism: uncultured beta proteobacterium (assembly GCA_963755545.1). Taxonomy (GTDB): domain Bacteria; phylum Pseudomonadota; class Gammaproteobacteria; order Burkholderiales; family Casimicrobiaceae; genus VBCG01. Next base: position 8,888 of record CAVWKH010000008.1, read on the forward strand.
CCGGCCTCCCGAAAAATCTACGTGCATGGCTCGCGCGCCGACCTTCGCGTGCCGATGCGCGAAATCAGCCAGTCCGAGACGCCCTCATCGTTTTCGCCGGATGGCGCGGAGAAGAATCCGCCGCTGGCGGTTTATGACACGTCCGGTCCGTACACGGATCCTTCGGCCAGGATCGACATTCGCAAGGGCTTGCCCGCGCTTCGCGCGGCATGGATTACCGAGCGGGAGGACACGCTGGAACTCGACGGCCCGACGTCGGGCTACGGTCGCGCGCGCCTGGCCGACCCGGAACTGGCCGGATTCCGCTTCGACCTGCTGCGAACGCCGCGACGCGCCAAGCCCGGAAAAAACGTCTCGCAGATGCACTACGCGCGGCGCGGCATCATCACGCCGGAAATGGAATTCATCGCGATCCGCGAAAACCAGAAACGCGACGAGATGCTGGCGACCATGCCGGAAATCGTGATGCGCCAGCACGCCGGGCAGAACTTTGGCGCCGCGATGCCTCCCTCGATTACGCCCGAGTTCGTGCGCGATGAAGTCGCTCGCGGCCGCGCGATCATTCCCAACAACATCAATCACCCGGAAAGCGAGCCGATGATCATCGGCCGCAATTTCCTGGTCAAGATCAACGCCAACATCGGCAACTCCGCGGTGTCCTCGTCGATCGGCGAGGAAGTCGAGAAGATGACGTGGGCGACGCGCTGGGGCGCGGACACGGTGATGGACCTGTCCACCGGCAAGAATATCCACGAGACGCGCGAGTGGATCATCCGCAACTCCCCCGTGCCCATCGGCACGGTTCCCATTTACCAGGCTCTGGAAAAAGTCGACGGCAGGGCCGAGGAACTGACGTGGGAGATGTATCGCGACACGCTGATCGAACAGGCCGAGCAGGGTGTCGACTATTTCACGATCCATGCGGGCGTATTGCTGCGTTATATCCCGCTCACCGCCAAGCGCATGACCGGTATCGTGTCGCGCGGCGGCTCGATCATGGCCAAGTGGTGCCTCGCACACCACAAGGAATCGTTCCTGTACACGCGCTTCGAGGAAATCTGCGAGATCATGAAGGCGTACGACGTGGCGTTTTCCCTTGGCGACGGCCTGCGCCCCGGCTCGATCCACGACGCCAACGACGAAGCCCAGATGGGCGAGCTGGCGACGCTCGGCGAGCTGACTCAGGTGGCGTGGAAGCACGACGTGCAGGTGATGATCGAGGGTCCCGGGCACGTGCCGATGCACATGATCAAGCACAACATGGACGAGCAGCTGCGGCTCTGCGGCGAGGCGCCGTTCTATACGCTGGGACCGCTCACCACCGACATTGCGCCCGGCTACGACCACATCACCAGCGCAATCGGCGCGGCGATGATCGGCTGGTACGGTACGGCGATGCTCTGCTACGTCACGCCGAAGGAACACCTGGGCCTGCCCAACAAGGCCGACGTCAAGGACGGCATCATGGCGTACAAGCTCGCCGCGCATGCGGCGGACCTCGCCAAGGGGCATCCCGGCGCACAGATCCGCGACAATGCGCTATCCAAGGCGCGTTTCGAATTCCGCTGGGAGGACCAGTTCAACCTGGGCCTTGACCCGGACAAGGCGCGCGAGTTCCACGACGAGACGCTGCCGCAGCATGGCGCCAAGCTCGCGCACTTCTGCTCGATGTGCGGGCCGCACTTCTGTTCGATGAAGATCACTCAGGATGTGCGCGAGTACGCGGCCAAGCTCGGTGTATCCGACGAGGAGGCACTGCAGAAGGGCATGGAAGTGAAGGCAGTGGAATTCGTGAAAAAAGGGGCGGAGATCTACTCCAAGGCTTAGCACGGTCCTGGCCTTCAACATCTCGAAACCACCCGATCACCCAAGCCGCGTTGTGCGGCTCAAATCCAGGAGTCGCCCATGCGCCGTCATATCCTGCTGCTGCTCGCCATGTTCCTTCCCGCGACCGTGCTCGCCGCCGACAAGTTCACGCTCACAAGCGCCGAGGTCAAGCCGAACCAGAAAATCGCCGACGCGCATGTCTTCAAGGGCTTTGGTTGCGAAGGCGGCAATGTCTCGCCTTCGCTCGCATGGAAGAATGCGCCGGCTGGCACCAAAAGTTTCGCCGTCACCGTCTACGATCCGGATGCGCCAACCGGCAGCGGCTGGTGGCACTGGGTAGTGTTCAACATCCCGGCCGACGTGATGTCGCTGCCCGCGGGCGCCAGCGACGCTGCTGCCGGCAAGTTGCCCAAAGGGGCGATTGAATCCCGCACGGACTTCGGCAAGGCCAGCTATGGCGGCCCGTGTCCGCCGCAAGGCGACAAGCCGCACCGCTATATATTCAAAGTGTTTGCGCTGAAGACCGACAAGCTCGATCTCGATGCGTCGTCATCGGGCGCGCTGGTCGGGTACATGCTCAATGCAAACAAGCTCGGTACCGCGGAATTCACCGCGCTCTACGGGAGGAAGTAGCAGTCCGCGAACTCGATCGTCGGCACAAGCAGTCAAGGCACGCGCGGCGGCCCGTCGTCTCCGGGCCGGAACGCGCCGCGGACGAGCCCCCAGAGCGTCAGGAGTGACAGCCCTCCCAGCAGCAACGCAAAGAACCCAGCGACGATGCGCGCCCACCATGGCATCGCCTCGCTCACCCTGAAGCCATGAACACCGCCAATCGCATACGCGCCGTCGGTTTCGGGGTGGAACGGGGTCAACGCCAGCGCGGCGCAAATGATGCCGAAGGCGCCGAGAAATAGCGCCATGGCCAACGCGCGCAAACGAGGCAGGCGATCCTCGGGAATGGCCGCATACAGACCGATGCCCGCGAACACCATGCCCAGGATGACCACCAGCGGGTAGTCCGACCTGGGCAACGTCGCCGACCACCACGGGGCGGCAACCAAGCCCGCGCCTGCCACGAAGGCGATCAGTCCCGGGAGGCTGCTCGCCACCGACCCGTCCATGCGGCAGGTGCTCACGGCGCCGCACGACGGGAATCGGCGTGGCACGATTTCTACGCCACGATCTCGCGCGACGAGATCTTGTACGCAAAGAAGTCCGGTTCCAGTGGATCGGGCTTTCCCTTGGGCGTTTCGGCGTACGGATACATGAGGAAGTTCACGCGCGTCGACGCCGTCGGAGGAAGCACGACATCCATCGCCGTGTTGTAAGGCAGCCAGTTCATTTCCCAGGCGCCGAAAAGCTTGGCGCGTGCGGCGGCAACCTTCGGATTGCCGAGCGGAATCACCGCGCCCTCTTCCTCCAGCACCACCTTCCGCACGTCGGCCGGATCGACCGGTATCCAGCCGAAAGAGGGATGGTAGAACTCCGCACGGCAGTGCTGCGCCTTGGTGATGTCACCGGCGCGGCCCAGCGACTTGTAGGTCTTCGAGTTGGCGACGCGCACGCCGTAGACATCGCGCGCCGGAATTCCAGACGCCCGCGCCAGACCGACGAAGAGTGCGTTGAGGTCGGCGCATTTGCCGCCGAAGTCGCCGGACTCGAGCAGGAAGCGGATGTCGCCGGTTCCGCAGCCACGTGTCTTGGGATTGCGATACGTGTTGTCGACGATCCACTCGTAGATCGCGCGCGCCTTGTCCATGGTCCCGGGTCCTGCCGCCCCCAGCTGGATCTTCCGCGCCGTGGCGCCGACGATGCCATCGGTGGGTACGTGTTCTGTCGGTGCGAGATAGAGTTCCCGCTCTTGGGCGTTGAGCGCGACGATATCGCGTGCGGGCGCTGTCAGGTCGATGGCGCGGTCGCGCGTCGCGAAACGGCTGGTGATAACGGCCTTCGGCGAAGGAGTCGCCGCGTCCCATTCAGCGTAGAACACGTTTGCGCCATACACTGGGTCCTGCCTGAATCCCGCACGGGCGAGATTGCCTTTCCACTCATTCGCGCCCGGCCTGAAGTAGGCCGTCTCGCCGCTCAGCGGCATGGGCACCCACACCTTGCCCGGTCCTCCATCCTGAAGGTCGATCTCAGTAGTTACCTCGAATTCGCGCCAGCCGTCCGCCGCGTGGGCGTCGGTAAGCAATGTCCACGGCAGCGCGGCGCCAATGGCGGCGGCGCCGGTCGACTTCAGGAATTCACGTCGTTGCATCTCATTGCTCCCGCTTTTCGCAAAACCGCTGATTTTACGCGGTCCGCGTTGGTGGCGCCCACCATTGCCATCTTCAGTCGTCCTCAGTCATCATTAGCGAGCAGCCGCACGATGTAGCCGCCAGACTTCTCATCGCGTTCGAGCGCTATTGCGCCGCCCTTCTCCGCGGCTTCGAGCAGCGAATTGAATGAACGAAAGCCGAAATACGACTCGTTGAATCCCGGCTTGCGCCGCTTCAGCGCCTGCTTGACCATCGAGCCCCAGATCTTTTCCTCGCCGCCGCGCTCGGTGGCGAGCGCTTCGAGCGTCTCCACGATGAGGTCGACCGCCTCCGCGCGCCGCTCGTCATCGCCCTTCTTCGCCGGCGCCTTCGCGTCGCCCGTAGCGGGCTTGGCCGCCGCTTTCGATTCGGCCGCGACCGCCGGCTTCGACACGGCGCGCCGCGCCGCCGGCCGCTTCTTTTCCCGCACCAGATCGTCGTAGAAGATGAATTCGTCGCAGTTGGCGATGAGCAGATCCGACGTGGAGTTCTTGACGCCGACGCCGATCACCACCTTGTTGTTCTCGCGCAGCTTCGAGACGAGCGGCGAGAAGTCCGAATCCCCGCTGATGATGACGAACGTCTGCACGTGCGCCTTGGTGTAGCAAAGATCGAGCGCATCGACAACCATGCGGATATCGGCGGAATTCTTCCCCGATTGGCGCACGTGAGGAATCTCGATCAGTTCGAAGGACGCCTCGTGCATCGGCGCCTTGAACGCCTTGTAGCGGTCCCAGTCGCAGTAAGCCTTCTTGACGACGATGCTCCCCTTGAGAAGCAGGCGCTCCAACACCTTGGCGATGTCGAATTTTTCGTAATTGGCATCTCGGACGCCGAGCGCGATGTTCTCGAAATCGCAGAACAGCGCCATGTTGGTGACTTCAGGGGCATGGGCCATGGGAAATCCGCTTAATCCTGGGAACGGAACCCGTCACGATACCAGTGTCGGGTACGTCTACGCGGTAGGTTACGGCGCCCGCAACCCCTTCCGGGCTAATATTGCGCCACGAACGTTCCAAATCACCGGCTTCGAAGTCATGCCTCCTATCACTACTTCGCTACCCACGCTATCTCTGCTCGAGACCCGTGTCCTCGGCGTACTGGTCGAAAAGCAGCACACCGTTCCCGACACCTATCCGTTGACGCTCAATTCGCTCGTGTCCGGCTGCAATCAGAAGACGAGCCGCGATCCGATTCTCAGCGCCACCGAAGCCGAGGTGCAGGCGGTGATCGATCACCTCGGCACGCTGTCCCTCACCGTCGAATCGAGCGGTGGCCGGGTGATGCGCTACGCGCACAATGTGGGCCGCGTGCTCGCCATTCCCACGCAATCGGTGGCGCTGTTGGCAACCATGATGTTGCGCGGTCCGCAAACCACCGGCGAATTGCGCATCAACTGCGAACGCCTCCATCACTTCGCCGACATTTCCGCCGTCGAGGGCTTCCTGCACGAGCTGGCCGAGCGGGCGGCGGGGTCGCTGGTCGTGGAGCTGCCGCGCCAGCCGGGCGCGCGCGAAACGCGCTGGACGCACCTGCTGTGCGGCACGCCTGCGTTGTCGGCAATGGCGCCGTCGACCATTGAAGGCGACGTTGTCACCGTATCGGAATTGGCGGCGTTGCGCGCCAACGTCAGCGAATTGCAAGTTGAACTCGAGGTTCTTCGCTCGACGGTGTCCAAGCTGTGCGCGGAGTTGGGCATCGCGCCTCCCGGGGCACAGTGAAAGCAATCAACCGCTGACATTGCTTATCCGTTTCGCGTAGGCGAGAATGTTCGTCCCGCCGCGTCGGCGGGAATTTCCCTTCGACCTCTTTCCGGATCAATAACAACATGGAACTAACCAACTTCGTCGACAACGCCCGGCCTGTCGTCATTGCCTTCGGCCTCAAGGTAATCGGCGCGCTCGCGCTCTACATCATCGGCCGCTGGCTGATCGGCATCGTCGGCACGCTGGTGACCCGGTCGATGGAGCGGCAGAAGATCGAGCCGACGGTAGTTCGCTATGTCGCCAGCACGGTGAATGTGGCGCTCAACGTATTGCTGGTCGTCGGCATTCTTGGATACTTCGGCGTCGAGACGACGTCGTTCGCCGCATTGCTCGCGGCCGTCGGCATTGCGGTGGGTGCCGCGTGGTCGGGTCTGCTGGCCAATTTTGCGGCCGGTGCATTCATCCTCGTTCTGAGGCCATTCAAGGTGGGCGACTACGTGCTTGCCGGCGAGGTAGAGGGCACCGTCCGTTCGGTCGGCATGTTCACGACGGGCATCGACACGCCAGACAATGTGCTCACCACCGTCGGCAACGGCAAGATCATGGCGGGGACGATCAAGAATTTCTCGCACAATCCGTATCGCCGTGTCGACCTGACCGCGCAACTCGACCACACGGTCGACCCGCAGGACGCCGTCCGCCGCCTGAAGGACGCATTACCGAAGATCGCCAACGTGGTCGCCGAGCCCAAGCCCGACGTCGAGATCATCACGTTCACGGAACGCGGCCCGGTTCTCGCGGTGCGGCCCTACGTCCATACCGATCACTACTGGCAGGTGTATTTCGATACCAACAAGACCATTCGCGACACCTTCGGCGCGGCAGGGTATCCAGCGCCCGAAGCGCATGTATTCGTGCGGCAGAAATCGGCCTGAACGACGCGCGTCGCGTCAGGCGACGCGCGACTTCGACGTTTCACTCCTGTAGCGAGGTGCACCATGGGTATGCTCGACGGATTGCTCGGCAGCATGATGGGCGGGATGATGGGTGGCAACCAATCGGCGCAAGGCGCGGGTGGAGCGAACCCGATGATCCAGATGGCGCTGCAAATGCTGCAGCAAAATGGCGGCATCGAGGGCCTGCTCGCCAAATTCCAGCAGGCGGGCATGGGCCAGCAGGCGCAATCGTGGGTTGGCACCGGGCAGAACATGCCGATTTCCGCCGACGCGCTGTCCCAGATTTTTGGCCAGGGTCAGATGGGGCAGATCGCGCAGCAGCTGGGCATGTCGCATGAAGAAGCCGCGGGTGGCCTCGCACAGGCGCTTCCCCACGTGGTCGACCAGATGACGCCCAGCGGCGAGATTCCCGCGGAACATAACGACCTCGTGGCGCAGGCGCTGGCGATCCTTCAAAAGGGCCGGCAGGCCTGAACGGCGCGGACGGTCAGTCCTGCCGCCAGGGCAGGCCATCGACACGCCAGCCGTTGGCGACGCGCTGGCCCTGCGCGTTCTTGTCGCCTTCGAAGCCGTGCAGGATGTCGAACGCTGACGCGTAGCCATTCTCCGCCGCGAGCTTCGCCGCGTGCTTCGAGCGCACGCCGCTGCGACAGATGAACGCGACCGGCCGATCGGCGCCGGACTGCTGCCGCAACTGTTGGAGAAAATCCTCGTTGCGCTTCTTGGCCGGGTAGTCGTACCACTCGATGGCAATGCTCCCCGGAACATAGCCAATCAGGTCGCGCTCGGCGCGCGTGCGCGTGTCCACCAGCGCCATCTCGCCCGCATCGATCAGCGCCCAGGCTTCCGCGGGCGTGAGGAAGCCGCGGAACGGAACACCTTCTGCCTTCGCCCGCGCTTCCGCCCGTGCCAGGATCGCGGCGTGATCTGTCACATCTTCGGTTGGCATGCGAAATCTCCGGATATCCGATCGTGCTGCATGAGGGATTCTAACCACCTTCGATCTCCGACGGCGGCCCGCGGGATCGGATGTCGCCGGCGCAGGCCAGCGCGGATATGCGACAATCCGCCGCGATAGTCGTTGTCTCGCCCCTCCGCGCTCATGGCGCGCCTGCGGATCCGCGTTGGAACATCCCACTCTACTCGTCGCGCTGTTGTTGGGCCTCGTCGAAGGCCTCACGGAATTTCTTCCGATCTCCTCAACCGGCCACCTGATTGTCGCCGGGTCGCTGCTCGGCTATACGGGAGAACAGGCCAAGGTCTTCGAAATCGTCATCCAGGCCGGCGCGATCCTCGCCGTGTGCTGGGAATTCCGGGTGAGGCTCTGGGCGGTGGCGCGGGGTTTTGGCCGCGACGCGCGCGCCAACCGCTTCGTCCTCAACCTGTTCGTCGCATTCCTTCCCGCAGCCATTCTCGGTCTCGCATTCAGCAATCTGATCAAGGCGGCGCTGTTCGCTCCGGTTCCGGTGGCGTGCGCGTTCGTCCTGGGCGCATTCGTGATCCTGTGGGCCGAGCGGCGGCAACGCCTGCATCCGGAAAGCGTGCGCATCGACGACGTGGACGCAATGCGCTGGACCGACGCGCTCAAGGTCGGTTGCGCGCAGGCGCTGGCGCTCATCCCCGGTACGTCGCGCTCCGGCGCCACGATCATCGGCGGAATGCTGTTCGGCATGTCGCGCAAGGCGGCCACCGAGTTCTCGTTTTTCCTGGCCATTCCGACGCTCCTGGCGGCGTGCGTGTACGAAGCCGTGAAGAACCGGCATTTGCTCGCCGTTGCCGACCTTCCCGCATTCGGCGTCGGCTTCGCCGCAGCATTCGTTTCCGCATTCCTGTGCGTGCGCTGGCTGCTGCGCTACGTCAGCCACCACGATTTCACGCCATTCGCCTGGTACCGCATCGCGTTCGGCATCGTGATCCTCGCGACGGCCGCGACCGGCTGGGTCAGCTGGAGTTGAGGCCCCTGACGCCACCTGACCCAACGACGCCATCGCACCGCTGGATCGGTCCTTTGTGCGCCGTCTTCGGTGTGCTCGGTTTTTCGTTCAAGGCGATCCTGATCAAGCTCGCGTACCGATCCTACCCGGTCGACGCGATCACGCTGTTGACGCTGCGGATGCTCTATTCGGCGCCGCTGTTCATGCTGATGGCCGCGTGGGCGCAGCGTGGAGCGCGCGCCGCGCCGACCTCCCGCGCGGACTGGCTGCGGCTGGTCTGGCTCGGGTGCATCGGTTACTACCTCGCGAGCCTGCTGGATTTCATGGGATTGCAGTACATCACAGCGTCTCTCGAGCGTCTGGTGCTGTTCCTGTACCCGACGATCGTCGTGCTGCTCTCGGCACTCATGCTGAAGAAACCGATCACCCGCCGCGCGGTCGTTGCGCTGGTGTTGTCGTACGCAGGCATCGCGCTGGTGTTCTGGCACGATCTCAGACTTACCACGGACGGGGGCGCCACGCTGGCCGGCGGCGGGCTGGTCTTCGCCAGCGCAATCCTCTATGCGCTGTATCTCGTTCAGGCGGGCGGCGTGATCGCGCGCCTGGGATCGTCACGTTTCATTTCGTGGGCGATGCTGGCATCGACGGTATTCATCGTCATCCAGTTCCTGCTCACGCGTCCGCTGTCGGCGCTCGCGGTGCCGGGCTATATTCACGCGCTGTCGGTTGCGATGGCGATTTTTTCGACGGTGCTGCCGACGTGGCTCATCGCGGAATCCATCCGCCGCATGGGCGCCAATTCGGCATCACTGGTCGGGTCGCTGGGGCCGGTTTTCACCATCGGCATGGGCGCGATGATCCTGGGCGAGACCGTGCACGCGATCCAGCTTGCAGGCGCGGCGCTGGTGCTGGGCGGCGTCATGCTCGTGACGATGAAACCACGCGCTGCCGCGACGGCCGACGCGCCCGGTCTGATCCGCCCGACGCGCGCCGCTTTACTCGCGATTCAGAACGTTGCGACAGGCGTGTTCAGAGGCGACGGTGCGACCGGCGCGCGCGCCGACTTCTGCGCCTGCATTCCGGGCGCCTTCGATAGCCCCATTGGGCGCCATCTTCGACGACGGCTGTACAGGCGAAGAATTGCCTGGCTGGGCGGCGCCAACCTTGGGAGACTCGACACGTGCGGGGTGAAGCATCTGGTACGTCGGCGACGCTTCCGTCGCAGCGCCCGTCGTATACGCCGACTTGCCGGCAACCAGCGCCAACATGCCGACCGCGGCGACGACCGCCAACGCCTTGAGCGCGGCGGCCAAGCCGTGCTCGGGATCGTCATCAGGGGTGGTTCTGCGCATTCTTGAATCTCCTTCCGGTTTCGCTTGGGACCAGCAGGCGAGGAATCCGGAGACTCCGTCAGGCACTGCCGATGGAGCCCAGTCTAGGCAAGGTGAGCCCTGCGGGCATGGGAGCAATCGCAGGCGTCCGGGGGGAATATTCGCCCAACATCGACTTCCGGCGGAGGACGCCGGGCATTGCCGGCCGCTACCAGCCGGTCGGGAGCTTGCGCAGGATCGAAATGGTGCGGTCCTCGACGGCAAGATAGCCGCCGGCGACCAGGTCCTTCATCAGCTTGCCGATCATGTCGCGCGAAGCGCCTACGCGATCGGCAATATCCTGCTGCGTGAGCTTTTCGTGCACGACGTGCTTGCCGTCCGCTTCGGTGGCCAGTGCATTGAGCAGGCGCGCCAAACGCCCGTAGACATCCGACAGCGCCAGACTCTTCACATTTTCCGTGGTCACCCTGACGCGATGAATCAGCTTCTCGATCAGGTACATCGCGAATTCCGGATGTGCCAGGATGAAGTCCCGGAACTGCGCGCGATTGACGATCGCGCAGGTGGTCGGCTCGACCGTCATCACCGACGCGGAGCGCGGCGAGCCGTCCAGCGACATCTCACCTATGCATTCCCCCGGGCCGTGGAAATCGATGACGACTTCGCGCCCCGCCGCGTTGCTCGCGTAGATCTTCACGCGACCGACCAGGATGATGTAGAGCGCATCGCCGGTGTCGCCGTCATGGATCAGAACCGTCTGCTTCGGAAACTGGCGCACGACGCCGGTGGCGGCAATTGCGCGCAGCGTTTCTTCCGCGAGCGGCGCGAACGGATCGGGAGAGGTTGGAGCGTTCACGGCATTGTGATCCTCGAGCAACGCGGGAATCGTAGCACGCGCCCGGCGGGCCGGCCTCGACCCTACGACGAATGCCGTGGCGGACTGCTACGCGAACTTGCGTGTGTCGTCGATGACCTTGCCGTCATTGGCAAGCTCGCCGGGCCGCCTGAACACGACGTCGCCACGCAGTTTGGTGACGTCACGGATCGCGGTACGGATCGCCTCGACCACCGCGGGGTCATCCTTTGACGCGAGCGACGCTGTCTCGACGTGCAATGTCATGCGATCGTTGCCGTCGGGATTGTCGACGATGAGCCGCGCGCGCTGAATCTCAGGAAAGCGGCGAAGGATCGCCGCGACCTGCTCGGGATGCACGAACATCCCTTTGACCTTGGTCGTCTGGTCGGCGCGGCCCATCCACCCCTTGATTCGCATGTTGGTGCGGCCGCAGGGCGAAAGCCCGGGCAGCAGCGCGGACAGGTCGCCCGTGCCGAAGCGGATCAGCGGATAGTCGCTGTTGTACAGCGAAGTCACCACGACTTCGCCGACTTCGCCCGGTGCCACCGGGTCGCCGGTACCTGGACGCACGATCTCGACGATCACGCCCTCGTCGACAACCAGGCCGTCGCGCGCCTTCGTTTCATACGCAATCGTGCCCAGGTCCGCTGTCGCATAGGCCTGGTAGGCGAGTATTCCGCGCGCGGCCAGCGCGTCGCGCGCGCTGGGCAGGAACGCTTCACCGGAAACCAGCGCCTTGCGAAGAGAAGGCAACAACACCGCATGTTCGTCCGCGTGCTCGAGAATGATCCGCAGGAACGACGGCGTGCCGACGTACCCCGCGGGTCGCAACTCGGCCATCGCCTGAACCTGCTGCTCGGTCTGGCCGATGCCACCGGGAAATACCGTACATCCCAGCGCATGCGCGCCGGTTTCGAGCATCGAGCCCGCCGGCGTGAAGTGGTAGGAAAAACAGTTGTGGATGAGGTCGCCTGCGCGAAACCCTGCGGCAAACAAAGCCCGCGCCAGTCGCCAGTAGTCAGGCCGTGCGCCTTCAGGCTCGTAGATCGGACCGGGCGACGCGAACACGCGCCGCGCGACACCCCAGGCAGCCGTGGCCAGGCCGCCGAACGGCCGCTCGCACCTTTTGCATTTCCAGCAGCGCGGACTTGCGCGTCACCGGCAGGCGGGCAAGCGCGTCGCGCGAATTCACTGCGGCGGCGTCGACGCCCGCGAGTATCTTCGCGAAGGCGCTGGAGGCGGCCTGCGCGTAGGCGACCTGACGCGGCAAATCGGCGAACTGCATGCGCTCGCGCAGCGCGGGGTCGCGGGTTTCCAGCGAGTCGAAATGCTCAGCCACCGTGGGCCACGCTTCCCGGCGCTAGGACAGCCAGCGCTTGCGGCGGCGGTAGTGCTTCACGTCGCGGAACGACTTGCGGCCGCCCGACGAGAGCCCGAGATAGAACTCCTTCACGTCTTCGTTCGCCGACAGTTCCTTGGCCTCCCCGTCCATCACGACGCGGCCGTTCTCGAGGATGTAGCCATAGTTGGCGAAGCGCAGCGCCACCATCGTGTTCTGTTCCGCGAGCAGGAACGACACGCCTTCCTTGGTGTTCAAGTCGCGGACGATTTCGAAGATTTCCTCGACGATCTGCGGCGCAAGCCCCATCGACGGCTCGTCCAGCAGGATCATCGACGGGTGCGCCATCAGCGCGCGGCCGACTGCGGTCATCTGCTGTTCGCCACCGGACGTGTAGCCCGACTGGCTCGACCTGCGGGTCTTGAGGCGCGGAAAATAGTGATAGACCTTTTCCAGCGCCGTGGCGATTTCGGCACGCGGAACCTTGCGCGTGAACGCGCCGGTGAGCAGGTTTTCCTCGACGGTGAGGTGCGCAAAGCAATGCCGCCCCTCCATCACCTGGCACACGCCCATGCGCACCAGGTCGTTGGTGGTCAGGCGATCGACGCGCTGGCCGTCAAGCTCGATGGTGCCCTTCGTCACTTCGCCGCGCTCGGCCCGGAGCAGGTTCGAGATCGACTTCAGCGTCGTGCTCTTGCCCGCGCCGTTGGCGCCCAGCAACGCCACGATGCTGCCGCGCGGCACCTCCAGTGACACCCCTTTCAACACGAGGATCACATGGTCGTAGATCACCTCGATGTTGTTCACCGAGAGATACGACTTGTGAGGCGCCGCTTGCGCGGCAGCGGACGCGGACATGACGCCCTTCTAGTTTTCCTTGCTGCAATCGCGCGGCGTGATCTTCTTTTCCGCAGCGTATTTGGCCGCGGTTTCCTCGACCATCTTGCGCACCATTTCGCGGTCTCCGGCCATGAACGGCGTGACCTGCTTGAAGCCGTTGCCGTCCCACATCTGGAATTTCACCATGCCGGAGCCTTCGTGATCCGCGCAGCTCGTCTTGATCGCGGGGAAGAGTCCGGGCGCGCCTAGTTCCTTGATGCGGGCATCGGTCAGGTTGAGGTGCTCCAGGCCCCACCGCACCTGCTCGGCCGTCATGACCTTGCCTTTGCCGTACTTGGCCTGGGCGACGCGCAGCGCCTCGGTAAGGATCATTCCGTAAACGACGCCACGCGTGTACATCACGTTGCCCAGGCGCGATGGATCCTCGAGATTGCCCTTGCCCGCGCCATAGACCTTGGTCTTGATCTCCTGCATCACCGGGAAATTGGTGCCGGACGCAGTGAACGAGGCGCTCACATAACCCTTGGACGCTTCAGCGGCGGGGACAACGTCCTCCTCCGAGCCGGCCCACCACACGCCGAGCAATTTGTCGCGCGGGAAGCCGGTCTTCGCGGCGGTCTTGAGCGAGACGGTGCTCATTACGCCATACGTCCACATGATCACGTAGTCGGGCTTGGCCTGGCGGATCTGCAGCCATTGCGACTCCTGTGTCGTGCCGGGTGGCGTGACGGGAATCTTGATCGTCTCGAAGCCGAGCTTGGCCGACAGCGCGTCGAGCACCGGGATGGGCTCCTTGCCGTACGCCGACTCGTGGTACAGGAACGCGATCTTCTTGCCCTTCAGTTTGTCGAGTCCGCCCGACTTCTGCCCGAGGTAGGCAATCATCGCCGCCATCTGGTCCCAGTAGGTCGTGCCGAGGGGAAACACCCAGTCGTAGACGCGTCCGTCTGCGGCGCTGGCAAGGCCATAGCCGAAAGTCGTCAAAGGAATCTTGTCCTGCGCTACGCGCTCGAACAGCCCGTAGGCGATGCCGGTGGCAAGCGGCTCGAAGGATGTCGCGCCGCCGTTCTTCTTCTTCAGGCGCTCGTAGCATTCAACGCCCTTGGAAGGGTTGTATTCGGTCTCGCATTCCTCCCACTTGAGCTTCACGCCGTTGATGCCGCCGTTCATGTTCACCAGCGTGAAGTAATCGATGGCGCCACCGTAGTAGCCGGAACCGCCGGCGGCATACGGACCCACGCGATAGGAAAGAATCGGAATGAACTGCTCGTTCTGTGCCGTGGCCACTGAAGCCGCCGCGAACAGCGCTGCGCCCAGAAGCGCCGCCTTTATTGCCTTCATGTCGCTACTCCTCCAGAAGAATATGCAAACTCGCCGGACTCTGCCTGACCAACGCGCAACACCCGGGCTGGCGGGTCCGATCAACCGCAATACTACCTTTCCGGACCGCGTCGTGCCCCGCAAACTGCAAATCGAAGTCAATGCGGGAACGGCCACAGCCGCAGCTTTTCCTTGCCGATCTGCCACAGTCGGGCCAGGCCATGCGGCTCGACGATCAGGAAGAAGATGATGAGGCCGCCGAAAACCATCAGCTCCAGATTGGAAATCGCGCTTTCCGGGATGTGGAGTCCGATGCTGCTGTCCAGGAAACGCACGATGATGCTAAGAATGATCGGTACCAGCGTGACAAACGCGGCACCCAGGAACGAACCCAGTATCGAGCCCACGCCGCCGATGATCACCATGAACAGGATGCGGAAGGAGAGATCGAGACTGTAGGCCTCCGGCTCGACGGTGCCCAGGAACGCGTAGGCGAACAGCGCGCCGGCGACGCCGCAGTAGAACGAGCTCACCGCGAAGGCCAGCAGCTTGGCGCGCATGAGCCGGATGCCGATCACTTCGGCGGCGACGTCCATGTCGCGCACCGCCATCCACGACCGGCCGACGTTGCCGCGCGCCATGTTCTTCGCCGCCAGCGCCATCACCGCGACGATCGACAGCACCAGCAGGTATTTGGCCTGCGGCGTTTCGAACGCGTAGCCCAGGATGACGATCTTCTGCGCGGTGATCACGCCGGACGAACTGTAGTTCGAAACCCAGCCCACCTTGGTCAGGAACCAGAGGATGAAGAATTGCGCGGCCAGCGTCGCAACGGCGAGGTAGAAGCCACGGATGCGCAGGCTCGGCAGGCCGAACAGGATGCCCACGGCCGCCGCCATGAGGCCGCCGCCCGCAAATGCCACCAGGATCGGCATGCCGGGAACGCGCAACATGAAGTTGTACGACGCAAACGCGCCGACCGCCATGAACGCCGCCGTGCCCAGCGATAGCTGGCCGCAGTAACCGGTCAGGATGTTGAGCCCGATCGCGGCCAGCGACGCCGATCAGGAAGGGAATCAGGATCGCGGAGAACAGGTAAGGCGTGGCGAACAGCGGGATCGCGATGAAGGCGATGGCCAGGATGACGGCCATCGCAATGCGGTCCTGGCGGATCGGAAAGATCGCCGAGTCGGCAACGTAGGTTGGCTTGAACTGGCCTGCTTCGCGATAGAACATCGGGATGTCTCGTCAGATCCGGCGGATGATTTTTTCGCCGAACAGGCCTTCGGGGCGAATGAGCAGGAACACCAGCGCGAGCACGTACGGGAACCAGCCTTCGATGCCGCCGCCGACGAAGGGGCCGATGTAGAACTCCGCAAGCTTCTCCGTCGCGCCGATGATGAGGCCGCCCACGATGGCGCCCGGGATCGATTCGAAGCCTCCCAGTATCAGCACCGGCAGCGCCTTCAGCGCGACGAAGGTCAGCGCGAACTGAACGCCGTTGCGCGCGCCCCACAACAGTCCCGCCACGAGCGCGACCGCACCGGCAACCGCCCACACGATCGCCCAGATCTGCTGCAGCGGAATGCCGACGGCAAGCGCGGCCTGGTGATCGTCAGCGACCGCGCGCAATGCGCGCCCGATGCGGGTGCGATTGAAGAACAGCGCCAGCGACGTCACGAGGATCGCCGCCACGCCCGCCGCGGCGAGGTCGAACTTGGAGATGTTTATTCCCCAGTGCTCCGATGTCCACTGTAACGGCTCGTCCTGCAATCCGAGGTCGAGGCCGCGCACGTTGGCGCCCCACATGATCTGCGCCAGACCCTCGATGAAGAACGCGAGGCCGATGGTGGCCATGAACAGCGCGATCTGCGGCTGATTGACGAGCGGTCGCAGCACGACTCGTTCGATGACAAGCGCCAGGATCACCATCACGGCGAGCGTTGCCGGCACCGCCAGCCAGAACGGCAGTGCCCTTCTCCAGCAGCCCGACGTACGTCAGCGCGGCGAAGAACACCATCGCGCCCTGCGCAAAATTGAAGACGCCGGATGCCTTGTAGATCAGCACGAAGCCCAGCGCGACGAGCGAATACATGACGCCGGACAGCAGGCCGGCGATGAGGACCTCGAAGAAAATCGACCAGTCAAAGCCGGGCATCGCCTTGGCTCCTAGTGGGCGACGCCGAGATAGGCATCGATCACGCTCTGGTTGCCGCGAATGTCCTCGGGCGAGCCGTCACCGATTTTCTTGCCGTAGTCGAGCACCACCACGCGGTCGGAAATATCCATCACGACGCCCATGTCGTGCTCGATCAGGACGATCGTCGTGCCGTACTGTTCGTTGACGTCGAGGATGAAGCGGCACATGTCCTGCTTTTCCTCGACGTTCATGCCGGCCATCGGCTCGTCCAGCAGCAGGAGCGTCGGCTCCGCGGCCAGCGCGCGCGCGAGCTCGACGCGCTTCTGCAATCCATAGGGCAGGCGGCCGACCGGCGTCCTGCGGATATGCTGGATCTCGAGGAAGTCGATCACCTCTTCGACCTTCAGGCGGTTGGCGAATTCCTCGCGGCGCGCGCGGCCGAACCAGATCGCCTGCTCGAGGAAATTGGCCTTCATCTTGAGGTTGCGGCCGGTCATGATGTTGTCCAGCACGCTCATGCCGCGAAACAGCGCGATGTTCTGGAACGTGCGGGCGATGCCGTGGGCAGCGGCATCGTGGGTGTTCATGTCGCGACGCACGTTGCCGCGAAAGGTGATCGTCCCGTGCTGCGGCCGATAGACGCCGTTGATCACGTTGAGCATCGAGCTCTTGCCGGCGCCGTTGGGACCGATGATCGCGCGGATCTCGCGCTCGCGCACGTCGAAGCTGATGTCGGTCAGTGCCTTCACGCCGCCGAACGCCAGCGAGATGTTGTCCAGCTTGAGCATCACGTCGCCGACCGTGCGGTCGCTGTTGTCATGGCCATGCGCGGTAGCACCGTCAGGCCGCCTTGTCCGAAAGCGACGGGAAGGTTCGCGCGTCCTCGATGTGCAGGTCGGCCGCCACCATGTTGGTGCGGCCGTCCTCGAACCGCACCAGCGTCTCGATGTGCTGGACATTCCGCTCGCTGTACAGCGCGTCGATCAGCACTGCGTATTTCTCGCCCACGAAGCCGCGTCTGCACTTTGCGCGTGCGCGTCAGCTCGTCGTCATCGGGGTCGAGCTCCTTGTGCAGCACCAGGAAGCGCCGGATCTGCGATTCGGCAAGTCCCGCTTCGGCCGCAAGTTCGGCGTTGACCTTCTCCACGCATTCCTTGATCAGCGCAATCACCTCGGGCTTCTGCGCCAGGTCCGTATAGCCTGAATAGGCGAGACCGCGCCGCTCGGCCCAGTTGCCGACCGAGCCCAGGTCGATATTGATGAACGCGCACGCGTGATCGCGGCCGTTGCCGAACGCCACCGCCTCCTTGATGTGCGGGAAGAACTTGAGCTTGTTCTCGAGATAATTGGGCGCGAACATCGCGCCGCCAGCAAGGCGTCCGACGTCCTTGGCGCGATCGATGATCTTGAGGTGACCGCCCTCGTCGAAGAACCCCGCGTCGCCGGTATGGAAGAATCCTTCGGAATCGATCGACTCCGCCGTCGCATCCGGCCGCTTGTAGTATTCCTTGAACAGCATCGGCCCGCGCACCATCACTTCGCCATTGTCCGCGACCTTCACCTCGACTCTCGGGGCGGGCAAGCCGACGGTGTCCAGCAACACGCCGCCATCGGGCTGCATGCACACGTAGGCGCAAGTCTCGGTTTGGCCGTAGAACTGCTTGAGATTGATGCCAATCGAGCGATAGAAGCGAAACAGGTCCGGCCCGATCGCCGCACCGGCGGTGTAGGCGACGCGAACGCGGCTCATGCCGAGCACGTTGCGCAGGGGCGCATATACGAGCAGATTGCCGAGCCAGTACTGCAGCCGTTGCGCGAAAGGAACGCTCTTGCCGTCCAGGATTTCGGCGCCGCAGCGCCGCGCGACGGCCATGAAGTGATGGAAGATCGCGCGCTTGGGCGCGCCCGCGTCCTCCATCCGGATCATCACCTGCGTCAGCAGATTCTCGAACACGCGTGGCGGTGCGAAGTAATACGTGGGGCCGATTTCGCGCAGATCGGTCATCACGGTGTCGCCCGATTCCGGACAGTTGATGGTGAAGCCCGCCACCAACGCCTGCGCATAGCTGAACAGGTTGTCGCCGACCCACGCCATCGGCAGGTACGACAGGATGTTCTCGTCGGCCGTGAGGTGGTCGAATTCGATGCCGCCCCGCGCAGCGGCGATGAGCGCCGCGTGCGTCTGGCACACTCCTTTGGGCTTGCCTGTCGTGCCCGACGTATACAGCATGATCGCCACATCGTCGGTGGCGCCCTTTGCGATTTCCGCGTCGTAGAACCCCGGGCGTGCCGCGTCGAATGCGCGACCCAGTTCTTCCAGGCGGTCGAAACTCATGACCTGCGCATAGTTGCGCAAGCCCCGCGGATCGTCGAAGTAGATGTGCGCGAGCGTGGGAACTTGCGGCTGCGCCTCCAGCAACTTGTCCACCTGTTCCTGGTCTTCAACCAGTGCAAACGCGATTTCCGCGTCGTTCAGCACGAACACGAGGTCGGCGGCGGGCGCGTCCTGGTACATGGGCACCGGGATGCCACCCAGCGCCTGCGCCGCGCATATCGCCCAATACAGGCGAGGCCGGTTGTCGCCGATGATGGACAGGTGCATGCCGCGCTTGAACCCTTGCGCCGCAAGGCCGCAGGCGATGGCGCGAACTTCGGCGGCGACCTGCGCCCAGGTCCAGGTTTGCCAGATGCCGAGGTCCTTTTCGCGCGTCGCCGGATGCAGCGGCCGCACCTTCGCGTGGTGCAGCAGCAATTTCGGAAACGTATCGAGCTTCTCCTCCATCCGCTCCTCCGAGGCGAACACGCTCGCCGCCGTTTTTCCTGCGGGCGACTGAAGCGTGCTGCGCGGAGGTATCTTAGCTCAGACCGGGGCGAACGTCGTCTTTGCCCGGACCCGCGGCATCGCGCGCAGCGGCCGAAGCGGCGGACGCGTGGCCAGTCCCGCGAGGAACGCGTCGATCAGCGCGGGTGCCGCCGCGGAAAGATCATAGGCGGAAGGGTCGAGCACCCATTCATGCATGATGCCGACCATCAGCGCGTTGAGTCCGTGCGCGGCCAACGTCGCATCGATTTGAGGCGGCAACTCGCCCACCTCGGCGCAGCGACGAATGATCGCCTCGATCTGTCCCAGGCATTGGCAGCGGTTGTTCTCGTTCGACGTTGCGATGCCCGCCAATTCGTCGACCAGTTCCGTCTTGTGGAAGATCACTTCGAATACGACTTGCGTTCGCGCATCCACGGCGAGCCGTTGCAGCGCACCGACGCAAAGCTCCCGCAGCGTGGCCAGCGGATCGGTCGTGACCGTCGCGTTGGCGCGTTCGAACAATTCGTCCAGCGGCAACGTCGCGCGGTCGCACATTGCATGGAACAATGCGGCCTTGTCCTTGAAATGCCAGTACACGGCGCCGCGTGTCACACCAGCGGCATTGGCAATCTCGGCCAACGATGTACGGGTGACGCCGCGTTGCCGGAAAACGCATTCGGCGGCGTCGAGCAGCCGTCCGCGAGTCTCCAGCGCTTCCATCTTGGTCTTGCGTGCCATTTCCCGGTTTTCCGCCTTTTTTAGCTTGTCGAGCCAAAACCCGCTTTACAAACATACGTGAATGTATGTAACCTTCACCGTTTTGGCAAGTCCTTTCTGCAGCAACGTTGCTGCAAATCAAGTCCGGAGTCATCCATGCGCGTCCCCGCACGTCGTATTGCCCGCCCCTTACTGCCCTTGGTGGCGATCACGTCCATCCTGCTCGTCCTCGCCGGCTGTGGCCAGCAGCAACAAGGCGGCTTCCCCGGATTTCCTCCGGGCGAAGTAACCACGGTCACGGTCGCGCCGCGCAACCTGCCGGTCACCTACGAGTACGTGGGCCAGACGGCGGGCTCCAAGGAGGTCGAGGTCCGCGCTCGGGTAACGGGCATCCTTGAACAGAAGCTGTATCAGGAAGGCGCGCCCGTTCGCGCAGGCCAGGTGCTCTTCGTCATCGACCCCAAGCCCCTTGCCGCCCAGGCCGCTGCCCTTGAAGCGGACCTGGCCCGCGCGCAGGCCGCCAAGGCGCAGTCCGATCGCGAATTGGCACGATTGAAGCCGCTGGCCGAAAAGCGTGCGGTGGGCCAGAAGGAGGCCGATGACGCCGCTTCCAATGCCGAGTTGTCCGCCGCCTCGGTCAAGGCAGCCCAGGCCAAGCTGGACGAGGTCAAGCTAAGCCTGGGCTATACGCGCGTTGTCGCGCCGATCAGCGGCCTGTCGAGCCGCGCGCCGAAATCCGAAGGCAGCCTGGTCACGGCCAACGACACGCTGCTGACGTCGATCTCACAGGCCAACCCGATATGGGTGCCATTTTCCATTTCCGAAAATGAACAGCTGGTCCTCAACAAGGCAGTG
Source organism: uncultured beta proteobacterium (assembly GCA_963755545.1). GTDB lineage: Bacteria > Pseudomonadota > Gammaproteobacteria > Burkholderiales > Casimicrobiaceae > VBCG01. Next base: position 29,812 of record CAVWKH010000008.1, read on the forward strand.
AGCGAAGGCCGCCTCACGCTGCCCAAGGACAACGCATTCAATGTCACCGTCAAGTTGTCCGACGGCACGATCATCCCGCGCAAGGGGCGCATCAACTTTGCCGACACGCGTATCAACCCTTCCACGGGAACGTTCGAGATGCGGGCCGAACTGCCCAACGCCGACGGCGTGTTGAAGCCCGGCCAGTTCGTGCGGGTCAGCCTGGACGGCGCCGTGCGCAATAACGCGCTGGCCGTGCCGCAGGTCGCAGTGCTGGATGGACCCCAGGGAAAGTTCGTCTACGTGGTGGACAAGGACAAGGATGGCAAGGACATCGCCGCCAGCCGGCCGGTGACCGTCGGGCAATGGGTCAACCAGGACAACACGAATCTGTGGATCATCGAATCGGGTCTGAAGGCCGGCGACAAGGTCATCACCGACGGCGTTTCGAAACTTCGTCCGGGCGCGCCGATCAAGCTGGGCGGCGCGCCCCCCGGCGGCTGGCACCCGCGGCTCCGCGCCCGCTGCGCCCGCCCCCGCGGCCAGCAAGTCGTAACCCACGCGAAGGCGAACCTCCACATGCTCTCGCGCTTCTTCATCGACCGGCCGATCTTCGCGGCCGTCATCTCGATATTCCTGATCATCGCCGGGCTGGCTGCGATACGCACATTGCCGATCGCGCAATACCCGGAAATCGCGCCGCCGGTCGTCACCGTACAGGCGATCTACCCGGGAGCCTCAGCGGAAGTGGTCGAACGGACGGTTGCAGCACCGCTCGAGAATGCGATCAACGGCATTCCCGGCATGATGTACATGAGCTCCAACTCGGCGTCGAACGGCGTCGTGCAAATCCAGGTGACCTTCGAAATCGGCACCGACGTCGATATCGCCGCCGTCAACGTGAACAACCGCGTCAAGCAAGTCGAGCCGAGGCTCCCCGAAGAGGTGCGGCGTCAGGGCGTCACCGTCGAACGCGGCAGCTCGTCGTTCCTGCAAGTCGTCGCGTTCTATTCGCCGGACGGCCGCTATGACGACCTGTTCACATCCAACTACGTGACGCTGAACGTGCTGGATGACCTCAAGCGCCTGCCCGGCACCACCAACGTGCAGATTTTCGGCGCCAAGGACTATGCGATGCGGATCTGGCTCAAGCCGGACCGCCTTGCGCAACTCAAGCTTACGCCGGGAGACGTAATCACGGCGGTTAACGACCAGAACGCGCAGTTCGCCGCCGGCAAGGTCGGGCAGTCACCCATTTCCAAGGGTCAGGATCTCGTCTACACCGTCACAGCCAAAGGCCGCCTCGCCGATCCCAAGGAATTCGAGCAAATCATCGTCCGTGCCAACCCGGACGGCTCGGCAGTCCGTTTGATCGACGTGGCGCGCGTGGAATTGGGCGCGAAGGACTATGAATTCAACGGCCGCTTCAACGGCAAGCCCGCGACGCTGGTGGGAATATTTCTGGCGCCGGGCGCCAACGCGCTGGACGTCGCCAAGGCGTCAAAGGCGATGCTCGCCAACCTGTCTCAACGCTTTCCCGAGGGGCTGACCTACAACGTCGCCTTCGACACCACGCGCTTCGTCGAGGTGTCAATCCGCGAAGTGCTGAAGACGCTTGGCGAGGCGATGATCCTCGTGTTCCTCGTCGTCTATCTGTTCCTGCAGAGCTGGCGCGCGGCGATCATTCCATTCGCGGCGGTACCCGTGGCGCTGATCGGCACGTTCGCGGGCATCTCCATGCTCGGCTATTCGATCAACACGCTGACGCTGTTCGCAATGGTGCTGTCGATAGGCATCGTCGTCGATGATGCGATTGTCGTGCTGGAAAACGTCGAGCGGATCATGCGAGAAGAGGGCCTGGAGGCGCGCGATGCAGCGGTGAAGGCGATGGAACAGGTCACAGGGCCGATCATCGCGATCGTGCTGACGCTCGTTTCGGTGTTCGTCCCCATCGCATTCCTGGGCGGACTCACCGGTGAACTCTACCGCCAGTTCGCCGTGACAATTTCGATCTCGGTGGTGATCTCCGGCATCGTCGCGCTGTCCCTGTCGCCGGCGCTGTGCGCGCTGATCCTCAAGCCCCACGTCGCGCCCCGTGGTTTCTTCGCGTGGTTCAACCGCACGTTCGACAAGGTCGTCAACCGCTACACCCATGGCGTCGCCTGGTTGATCCGCCGTGCGGCCCTCGGCCTGACGCTGTTCGCGCTGATGGTCGTGGCGGCGGTGCTGATGTGGCGCATCACGCCGGGCAGCCTGGTGCCCGACGAAGACCAGGGCTTTTACATTTCGGCGGTAATTCTTCCAGACGGCGCCACGCTCGAACGCACGCAGAAAGTGGTTGAAGAAGTGGAAGCGGCCATACGCAGCAATCCCAACAACCAGGACGTCGTCGCCTTCACTGGCTTCGATTTCATCGGCGGCGGCTTTCGCAACAACGCGGCGACGCTGTTCGTGATCCAGAAGCCCTGGGATGAACGCGAGACAACGGCGCAGCAGTTGGTCGGCGAGTTGTACGGCAAGACCGCGCATATCAAGGAAGCGCTGGTGCTGGCGTTCAATCCGCCGCCGATCTTCGGACTCGGCACCACGGGTGGCTACGAGTTCTACATCCAGAACCGCGGCGACGGCGGCTCCAAACGGCTGAACGAAGTGAAGGACGCGTTCCTCGCCCGCGTCAACTCGGACAAGGAGTTGGGCGGCGCGCAGACACTCTGGCATGCGGCCGTGCCGCAGCTCTATGTCGACGTCGATCGCGACAAGGCCAAGAAAATCGGCGTGCCGATCGGCGACATCTTCGCCGCGCTGTCGGCGACGATGGGCACCTACTATGTCAACGACTTCAACAAATACGGGCGCACGTGGCAGGTGCTGATGTCGGCCGAGCAACAATTCCGAAAGAAGCCCGACGACATTGCCGGCGTGTACGTGCGCGCGAAATCCGGCGACATGGTGCCGCTGTCCTCACTCGTCACGATCCAGTACACGTCCGGACCCGATTCGCTGGATCGCTTCAACAACCTGCCGGCCGTGAAGATCATCGGTCAGGCGGCGCCGGGCTATTCGTCCGGTCAGGCGATCGCGCGAGTCGAGCAGATCGCCAAGGAAGTGCTGCCGCCCGACTTCAGCTATGACTGGGGCGGCTCGTCGTACCAGGAAAAGAAATCCGGGGGCGCATCGACGTTTGCGTTGACCCTTGCCGTCATCATGGTGTTCCTGATCCTGTCGGCACAGTACGAGCGCTGGTCGCTGCCGCTGGCGGTGCTGATGGCGTTGCCATTCGGCACGTTCGGCGCGTTGGTGGCCGTGTGGGCGCGCCACCTGACGAGCGATGTCTACTTCCAGATCGGTCTCGTGACGCTGCTGGGCCTCGCGGCGAAGAACGCCATCCTGATCGTCGAGTTCGCGCTGAACAAGCACGAAGAGGGTTTGTCGCCATCGGCGGCGGCGGTCGACGGCGCGCGGCTGCGGTTCCGGCCGATTCTCATGACGTCGCTGGCGTTCATCTTCGGCGTGCTGCCGCTGGCGTTGTCGACGGGTGCCGGCGCAGGCGCGCGACATTCGGTGGGCACCGGCGTCGCCGGCGGAATGCTGGCAGCGACCTTCCTCGCCATCTTCTTCGTGCCGATGTTCTTCAAGGTGATCTTCGACCGTCATGTCGTGGAAAAACGTTCAACGCAGGAAATTTTCGACGAACTCGATCGGGCCCACGAGGCGCAGCATATTCGCATCGGAACCGCGATTCCTCCGGGCAATGCACCGGGAGCCAGCCATGTCTGATCGTCACATTCGCATCCCGGGATTCGTCTCCGCAGCGGTGCTGGCGCTGATCGTCGGCGGTTGTGCTGTCACGCAACCGCTGCCGCCGAAGGTCGACATGCCGCCGGGTTCTGCCACGCCCGAGCAGAACGCCGCGCTCGCACAGTACTGGACGCTGTTCAACGACCCCGTGCTGGACCAGCTCGTCGCCGAGGCGCTGGCGAACAATCTCGACATCAAGATTGCGCTGGCGCGGGTCGATGCCGCGCGCGCGAGCGTGTTGCAGGCGCAGTCGTACCTTGCGCCGGACGTCAATCTCAACGTCAACGCCGCGCGCAATCGCATTTCGGGTGTTACGACCACGCCACTTCCAGCCGGCTACCCGCTCACGGGCAACGACTTCAACCTTTCGCTCGGTGTGTCCTACGAGCTCGACGTGTGGGGCAAGTATCGCAGCGGCGCGCTGGCGGCCGCCAACGATCTTGCGGCGTCCCGCTATTACCGGGAAACGGTGCGCATCACGGTCGCCGCTGAAGTTGCCAACACCTATTTCCGGCTGCGTGCCGCCGACGCCGAATTGGTGGTCCTCAACGACACGCTGAAGTCGCGCACCGAGGCCGTGCAGCTGCAGCGCGACCGGTATGACGCGGGCCTGATCGGCGACTACGACTTCAAGCAGTCGCAGGCTGAGCGCTCTGCCGTCGTGGCCGACATTGCACGCGCCAAGCAGGCGATCGGGCAACTGGAATCGGCGCTCGCAACGCTGACCGGCCGTTCGCCGCGTGCCGTGTTCGAACCCGAGATCGCTCGCGGGCAAAGCATCGAGGCGGCGACCGAGGTGCCTTCGTTGCCGTCCGGCCTTCCCTCCGGCCTCCTCGAACGGCGGCCGGATATCCAGCGCGCCGAAGTCCTGCTCGCGGCGTCCGACCTGCGCATCCAGCAGGCGCGCGCCGACTACTTTCCGAGTCTCGGGCTGACCGGCAACATCGGCACCGACGCCGCGAAAATCAGCAACCTGTTCACGTCGCCGGCGGGCATCTGGGGCATCGGCTTCGGTCTCGTGCAGCCGCTGCTGTTCGTGAAATCGATCGACGCGCAGGTGGCGCTGGCCAAGGCCAACAACGATCGCGCGGGCGTCGAGTACCTGCAGGCCGTGCAGACCGCATTCCGCGAAGTGCACGATGCATTGGTGGTCAACCGTTCGGCGCGCGACATATTGGCGGCGGAAACGGACCGGCGCAACGACCTGGCGATCGCGCTCGACATGGCAAACCTGCGCTACAACGCAGGTCGCACCTCGTATCTCGAAGTGCTCGACGCGCAGCGCACGCTGCTGGCCGCGGAGACCCTTCGTCTCGAAGCCGCGCGCGACGCGCGCCTGTCGATCGTCGATTTCGCCAGGTCGATCGGCGGCGGCTGGAAACCGGAATCGTATACGCCGGATAGCGTCGGGTCCTACTTCAGCGATCCCTGATTCGTGCGGTCGGCGACGACACGCCAGCCGTCGTCCGGGTCAAGTCCGTCGAATGTGCCGGCGCGCGCAAGCTCCGCCATCCACGCCTGCCGGTTGGCCGTGGCGGCAGCCATGAACGGCGCCAGTCCGGCCTCGCGCACGGTGGTCGCGGCCTCGCGCATTTCCTCGGCGCGCCGCTTGCCGTGCTGGACGACCCGGCGGAAGAAGTAGCTGCCGTTCTTTTCCCAGTCCAGCCCCGGAAACGTCTCCGCAAGCGACGCCAGCACCGCGTCCTCCACGCCGTAGCGACGCGCGGTCATGAAGCTCTCGATCGCCAGCGCCTCCATGCCCTTGATGATGATGCTCCGGCACATCTTGATCGCCGACGCCACGCCGAGCGTCGGTGACGCCACGGTTGCGGCAAAGCCCAATGCAGTCAGTATCGGCGCGGCGTCAGGCGCATCGGGTCCGCCAAGCAGCATCGGCACACGTATCCCGTACGGCGGCACCGATGTCATCACCGCAGCCTCGACATAGCGCGCTCCGGCGGCCGCCACGGCGGGACCGCACGCAGCCTTGACCTTGGGCGAGGCCGAGTTGACGTCGAGCAGAAACGCGCCGCGCTTAAGCGAAGGCAACGTGCTCATGACGGCCGCGTGGGTGGCGCTGGCGGTGACCGCTGAAATCACGAGGTCCGCGTCTGCAACGGCGGCGGTGGGGCTGTCCGCAACGGCGAGGCGGTCCCGCCTGGCCCGGTTGCGCATGTGCTCGCCGCTGGCGGCGTGTCCGAGCAGCACGTCGTAAAGGGTGATGGAGCGCACGCCCCGGGCCGCGAGCGCCGCGCCGAAAATGCCGCCGACCTCGCCGTAGCCGATCAGTGCGATACGCAGGTGCGCAACGTCGACTTCGTTTCCGGATGACATTCCGGGCGCGGGACGCTTGTCGTGCGGCGTATCGTTCATCGTTTCACTCCGCTTGCATGTGCGATTGCTCGATCACCGGCTTCCTGCTCGCGCTTGCGGGTGCTCATGACGGGGTCTTGCGGTCGCGATCCCAGTCCAGCTTTCCTGCTTCGGTGCCGGCGACTGAGTAAAGCGCTCCCGGCGCATTGCGCGTCTTCTGGAATGCTTCCAGCGTTTCCCCGCGCATGGCGGCATAGATGTGCAGGTTGGATACACCGATCACGGCGCCCAGCTTTTCCAGCATGAAGAAAATTACGCCGTGATGAATCATGCCGCGCCAGTCGCGCCGGCGTACGAGGTCGCGCTCCTCGTCGCTCAATCCGCCTTCGGCGAACACGGCCTCCGGATCCGCGAGAAAGCGCGCACGATGGGCAGGCTCGATCAGCCGATGCAGGAAGGCATTCAGGCGATACGCCTTGACGCTGGTGGCCAGCGTGAACGGGTACGTGCCGGTGAGCGCCTCCGCGCCCAGGAGTTGCGCGTTCTTGCGTGCGAGCGTTGCCTCCACTTCCGTGGTCGAAACAGCATCCGCCTCGTTTTCGTAGATGGCGGTGGCAATGCCGGCCATTGAAGGGAGGTAGTAGGTTCGATGCAGGCGCCGAAGGCGCGGCGACATGGCGCCGCGCATCACCAGCCACATGATGACTTCTGCTCCTTCCCATCCTCCCAGTGTTGCCAGCTGTGCATGGGTCATCGCGCAAAGCCGCTCGGGTTCGTGCTCGAACAACTCGAGGAATTCCGCGTCCCACTGTGTATTGTTGAAACCTGCGCGCTCGCCGTGCACCTGATGCGAGAGGCCGCCGGTGGCGACGATCGCCACCGCGATATCCTCCGGAAAGCTTTCGATCGCCAGACGCAACGCCTGGCCCAGCTTGAAACATCGGCGGGCCGTCGGAATCGGGAACTGCAACACGCCGATCTGCAGCGGCACCAGCGCGACGGGCCAAGTCGGCTCATGCGGCAGCATCATCGACAACGGCGAAAAACATCCGTGGTCCAGCGCACGACGCTGGAAGAACGACATGTCGAACTCCTCCGCCATCAGCACTTCGCCGACGTGCTGCGCCAGCGCGGGCGCGCCGGCGATCGGCGGCAATGCGCGCGGGCCGCCGCCCTCGTCGGCGACGGGCCACGAATCGCCGATCCCGAGCGCGAACGCCGAATAGTGGTCGAAGAAGAACGACGTCACGTGATCGTTGAAAATGAAAACCAGCGCGTCGGGCTTCTTTGCCGCCAGCCACGCCTGGATCGGGCGAAACGCCTCGAAGATGGGCGCCCACACAGGGTCGTCCTGTTTCTTCTTGTCGAACGCAAACCCGATGGTCGGTGTGTGCGACGTCGCGATTGCGCCTACGATTCTCGCCATGATGTGGATCCCTTGCGTTGACGGGGATTGCCTGAACATTCCCGTTTCATTCGTCAGGCGGCATCCGTTCGACGTAGCGCAAGCCTGCCTTCGCGAGTTTGTCGCGCATGTCGTAGAGGTCGAGCCCAAGCACGCCGGCGGCGAGCTTGCGCCCGGTTCGCTGGCTTCCTTCGATTCGCGCGCTCCCGCGGCGGCAGCTGCCTCGGCGGCCATGCGGCGCGGCACGATCACGACACCATCATCGTCTCCGATCACGACGTCGCCGGGATGGACCAGCTGGCCCGCGCAAACGACGGGCACGTTGACCGAACCCACCGTCGCCTTGACGGTGCCTTTGGCGTTCACAGCTCTCGACCAGACCGGAAAATCCATCTCGCGCAGTTCGCGGACGTCGCGACAGCCGGCGTCGATGACGAGCCCCTTCCCGCCGCGAGCCCGGAAAGACGTGGCGAGCAATTCGCCGAACATGCCGTCCGAGTTTTCCGAGGATGTTGCAACGACGACGACATCGCCCGGCTGCAGCATTTCGGCGGCTACGTGAAGCATCCAGTTGTCACCGGGGTGCGCGAGGACCGTTACCGCAGTCCCGCAGACGCGTGCACCCGGATAGATCGCGCGCATCCACGGCTGCAGCAGCCCGCACCGCCCCATCGCCTCGTGCACGGTTGCCACGCCGAACGCCGACAGTGCCGCGACGACAGGCGCTTCCACGCGCTCGATGTTTCGCACGACGATCCCCGACTGCCCGATCATGAGAACGCTCCGCCGACCTGCGGAAACACGCGCTGGTAGCCCTCCGCATACTTGATCTTGAGATCCGAATTGCGCGATGCCTGGACGCCGCGCTGCAGCGCCACGCGCGTGTAGTACTCCCACAGGTGCTCCTGCGCGGCCATGAACTCGAACGCCTGTTTCTTCTTCTCCCAGACCGATGTGATGTCCAGCAGCATCTGCGGCTTCCAGTTGCACTGCTCGGGCTGGTGCGGCTCGAACAGGAACACCGGCGGCGCGCCCAGCACCGCCTCGCCGGGCCTGTGGCCATGCGCCTGCGCGACGACGCGCGCTTCCTGCGCCACGTGCGTGGCCAGCGGGTGATCGAAGTTGTAGGGATCCTCCAGCGAATGCGAAAGCACGAACGCCGGGCGAACGTCGCGATAGATGTCGGCCAGCCGTTCGACCACGTCCACGCCCACGCGCATCGGGTAATCGCCGCAATCGAAGAACTCGATCTCGGCGCCGAGCAGCTTCGCGGCGGCGGCAGCTTCCTCGCGGCGATTGGCTTTGACTTGCTCCAGCGTCATTCCCGGCATCTTCCAGAGCTTGGCGGACTCGCCACGCTCGCCGTAGGACAGGCACACGACTTTCACGCGCGAACCACGGGACGCGTACAACGCGATGGCGCCGCCTGCGCGCCAGACGAAGTCAGCGGCATGCGCGCTGACGACGAGAATCGAGGGAGGGCTGGAGTTGTTCATCGCCTGGTCCGATGTTGAAGTGGATGTCACGCGGGGTGCGTGGCAGGGGATGGATCGGGGGAAGGATGGAGGATCGACGCCGGAATCAGCACCTGCCCACGGAACAGTGCGCGCGCCGTGCGCACCAGCGCGCAGTGCTTGAGCTCCACGCCGTTTGCAGTGATTCGCGCCTCCAGCTCGACAGTGAATTCGCCTGTCGGATGCTCGACCGAAACGCGCTTGCGCTCGCCGTCCGGCAGCAACGCGAGCGCGGCAGCCACGGTGCCTGGCACTACGCAGGCGGTCGCTACGGATACGGCGCCGAGAACACCGATCGCCTCGTGGCAGACGCGCGGAATGAACGTGCGTGTGCAGATCGCCCCGCCCTCGCGCGCCGGCGCAATCAGCGTCATCTTCGGCACCACGCGGCCGCTGCAGTCGCCAAGATTCATGCGCTCGCCCGCGATCGCACGAATCACTTCGAGGCGGGCTTTGAGTTCCGTGTCCGCGTTGAGCTGTTCCGGCGATTCGTATCCGGTGCGGCCCAGACTGGCGGCCTCGATCACCACCACAGGCATGCCGTTGTCGATGCAGGTCACCGGGATTCCGTCGATCAGATCCTGCGCATGACCGGTCGGCAGCAGCGCGCCACAGCTCGAGCCTTCGATCGCGTCGAATTCGAGCAGCACAGGCGCCGCTAACCCCGGAACGCCGCTGATCGCCGTCTCTCCGGCGTAGGTGACTTTTCCCTGCGGTGTCCGCACGGTGGATCGGCACAGGCTGTCGGTATTGGCCATCCAGATGCGAACCGTCGTCTCGCCGGATGTCGAAGCCTTCACCAGCCCCGCATCGAGCGCAAACGGCGCGACGCCGGCCAGGATGTTGCCACACGTCGGCGAATAATCGACCCGCGCTTCGTCGACCACGACCTGCGCAAACAGATAATCGACGTCAACGTCTGGTCGCCGCGAACGCTCGACGATCGCCACCTTGCTGGTCAACGGGTGAGCGCCCCCCACGCCGTCGATCTGGCGCGGGTCCGGCGAACCGAACGCGGCGAGCAGCGCCAGGTCGCGCTGCGCGCGATCCTGCGGCAGGTCCTCCGCCAGGAAGTACGCCCCTTTCGACGTACCGCCGCGCATCAGCACACAGGGGATTTCGGTTTGCATTTGCCGCCAGTCTATGGCCATACAGCGCCGCTGAAGTAATGAAATAATGGCAGGCATTCATACCGAAACCCGTATCACCATCCGTCGCCCTTCATCACGATCACCTTTCCACCGGCTCCGCCCCGACTCATGCGCAATGCCCTCACGCCCGACTGGTACCTGCGCTCGCGGCTCAAGATGCGTCATGTCCAGCTGCTGGTGGCCATCGACGAGCATCGCAGCATCCACAAGGCGGCGACGAGTCTCCACATGACGCAGCCGGCCGCGACCAAGCTGCTTGCCGACCTCGAGGCGCTGCTCGAGCTGCACCTCTTCGAGCGCTCCACCCGGGGGCTGGTGCCCACACCCCACGGTGAAAGCCTGGTCCGGCACGCGCAGGCGATCCTGGGCACACTCGACCACGCCCGCGAGGAACTCGCGGCAATCAGCGACGGCGCGGCAGGCAAGATCAAGATCGGCGTGCTGCTGGTCGTCGCGCCTGTGTTGGTGCCGCGAGCGCTGCTGCGCTTCAAGGAGCGCCATCCGACCACGACCGTCCTGGTGCAGGAAGGCAACCTTGCATCACTTCTGCCCGCGCTGCATCGTGGCGACCTCGACCTCGTTGTCGGCAGGCTAACCGCAGACTTCGACAGTGCAGGTTTGCATTTCGAGCTTTGCTACGACGAACCGATGTGCGTCGTCGTGCGGGTGGGCCATCCCTTGTGCGGGACGGCGGCGTTACAACTCTCCGGTCTTGCCGGCCACGCGTGGATCCTGCCGACACCCGACGCCGCGTTCCGGCAGCGCGTGGATGCCGCGTTCCGGCAAAGCGGCGTCGAGCCTCCGTTGCGGCTGGTCGAATCCGTGTCTATCCTGACCAACAAGGCGCTGCTGCAAGGCTCCGACATGTTGGGCGTCATGCCGCGAAACGTCGCGCGCCATTACGAGTCCGCAGGCGAACTCGCGGTGCTGGATGTGGACCTTCCGTTGCCTTCCGGTCCGGTCGGGATGATCACGCGCAGCGCCGGGGCGACGACGCTCGCGCAGCGCGACCTGCTCGACGCCGTACGGGACGTCGCTCGCGAGATTCACGGCGCCTGAGTCCGACGCGGGCCTCGATGGCTTAAACGCCTGCTGGCCTGAACATGTCGCCCCCGGCGAACGCTGCGATCCACGGACTTTCGACACTGGGTTCCCGCGTCCGCGGGAACGACACCGTAGGATGGTTTGCAACGGCCCGGAATGCGCGTCGGTCGACGCCGTCGCAACACACTGCAATCCCGTTCCGGCGCCGTCGCAACACACTGCAATTCCGTTCCGGCGCCGTCGCAACACACTGCAATTCCGTTCCGGCGCCGCCGCGGCTGTGCGAAGATAGGCACGTCGCCGCTTCCTGCAGACTTTCATGACGAGCCGAACCGCCGCTAACGCCGGTGCTTACTTGCCTTACGTGCTGGCGATCGCGCTGTCGCTGTTTGCGCCCGCGGCGGCGGCGGAGCAAGCCGTGGTCGTGCAGGGCGCGCTGTGCCGTGGCGAGGAGCCGTTCTGGCAACTCGAGGCCAGCCGCACGACCGCCGTGTTGAATCGCCTCGCCAACAAGGGCAACCGCGAAGTCATCTTCCACGGCGCTCCGCAGGCCTTCATGTTTGTCGCGCCGGCGGCAGTCGTCTGGCGCGGCGATTCGACTCACCTGCCGCGCGAAACGCTCGTCGTCACGATGCGCGAAGAAGCCTGCCGCTCGACCATGGCGGATGCTGCCCCGTTGCCGTGGCGCGCCATCCTGTCGCTCAAGACCGGCGAAGCGATGACCGGATGCTGCACGGTGCTCGCGGGCTACGACGTCAAGGTCGCGCCCGTGGCCAATCCCGCGAAAAAACCGCTGGAAGACTGGGCGCGCGCGCTGCCAGAGCTCCTGCCTGCCATCGACCAATGTCTCGGCAGCGCCGACGCGAACGCGCGGTCGATCGCGAAGGCCGGACCGGCGGGCAACGGCATCGTCACCGTGCGTATGTTCCAGTCGTCGGGAAAAAGCGTCGACTGCGAAGCGGAAATGTCCGGAAAGGGGACAGCGAAGATCGTCGCGGTGAATTCCGCCGATCCGCCGCTGGCGGGATCGGGCAATCCGTTGTTCTATCCGGCGCGGGATCCGCCACCGATGGTTAGGTGCGGCAAGCTCGAGCGCGTGAACGGGCGCACCGGCAACCTCGTGGGCTACCTGCATTACGATCCGTGTTGATGCGACCCCGCGGAAATTCGGCGGCAATTCAACAGCGGTAGCGGGGTGGCGGCAGGCGAGCGCTCCGCCGCACCACTATTGAAGCAACGGCTTTCGCAAATAATCGTTGCGGTCGCCTGAAATCACGTCCACCCGCAGAGGCGCACCTTCGCGCAACACCGAAAGCGGAATGGTCGTGCCTGCGGGACCCTGCTGCCAGATGTTGCGAAAGAGGTCGGCCAGGCCGGTGACGCGCTTGCCAGCGACTTCGACCACCACGTCGCCGGGGTGCACGCCGCTCGCATCCGCAGGTCCGTCGGTTGCGACGCCGCCTACCACCAGGCGACCACTGTCGTCGCCGGTATACATGCCGAGCCACGGCCGCGGAGGCGACGACGTGTGGCCCCGCGTAAGGAGGTCGTCGAGGATCGGCTCGATCAGGTCCACCGGCACGAACAGGTTGCCTTTCACGACGTTGTCGCCGGCGGCCTCCTGCACGAAAAGCGACCCGATTCCGAGCAGTCGGCCGTCGAGCCCGACCAGTGCGGCGCCGCTCCATTCCGGATGTGGCGGCGACGTGAACAGAGCTTCATCCAGCACGTACTCCCAGAATCCCGCGAATTCGCGCTTGGCGAACACCTGCGCCTGCAGCGCATGCGCGCGCCCGCCGTGCCCGATCACGATGGCCCCGTCGCCCACGTCCACCGAGGCCGCAGTCCCGCGCTGTAACGGCGGCACGCCAAGCGTGCCGAGCGGCATCACGAGCCCCAGTCCGGAGGCAAAGTCGAAGGCCAGCGGATGTCCGGGAATCATCCTGCCGTCGCCCGTCGTCAGCCACACCGATTCGGCCTCGGTGATCAGGTAGCCGATCGTGAGCATCAGCCCGTCGTCGCGAATCACCACCGCATTGCCGAAGCGCTCGGTGCCGAGGATAGGCGCAGTAAAGGCGTCTTCCGGAATTGCGGCGCGCAACATGACGACCGAGCGCAGCGCAGCGGACAGGTCGAAGCGCAGGCCTTCGGCCTTGGGTTGCTGGTTTGCCGGAAACGACCAATTCGTGGATTCGGCCAAGGCGGAAATTGCCTCCGTGAATTTCGGGGCCGGAACTACTCGGCGGGACTCGGCTGGACTCGACCCGAAGCGACAGTCAAGTCCGGAACACCTTCGACCAATTTTACGCGACTGCGTTCGCACGCGCTGCGATGCACATTTGGCGTGCTGCGTGCTAACCGGTCCAGCCCAGGTGGCCCAGGAAGTCGCGCGTGCGCTCAGTGGTGGGGGCATCGAAGATCTGCGCGGGCGGCCCTTGCTCGACGATGCGTCCGGCATCGAAGACGGCAACCCAGTCACCCACACGCCGCGCAAACGCCATTTCGTGCGTGACCACCACCATCGTCATGCCTTCGTCGGCCAGCGTCTTCATCACATTCAGTACTTCGCCGATCGTCTCGGGGTCGAGCGCGGACGTCGGCTCGTCGAACAGCATCACGTCAGGCTGCATCGCCAGCGCGCGCGCGATGGCCACGCGCTGCTGCTGGCCGCCGGACAGCGCGGCTGGATGGTTGGGCGCCTTGTCGGCGAGACCGACCTTTGCGAGCATCGCCGTCGCGCGGTCCATCGCGTCCACCCGGCTCATCCGCAGGACCGTGCGCGGTCCTTCCGCGACGTTCTCGAGCGCCGTGAGGTGCGGGAACAGTTCGAAGCTCTGGAACACCATGCCCATCCGCTGGCGAACCGCGCGCAATGCGCGTTCGTCGCGGGGGAGCACGGCTCCTTCGAATTCGATTTCCCCGCCTTCGATCGATTCCAGGCCGTTCGTGCAACGCAGCAGCGTGGACTTGCCGGAACCCGAAGGTCCGATGAGGCATACCACTTCGCCGGCATGCACATCGAGATCGACGCCACCCAGCGCCTGAAACGCGCCATACGTCTTGACCACGCCGCGGTAGCGCAGGATGGTCGCGCCGGCACTCATTTCCCGCACCGGAGGGCCGGCCATCGCGCTCATTCGGTCACCGCATAGCGGCGCTGGATCCAGTCCACCAGCTTGGCCTGCGGATAGCCCAGCAACCAGTAGATCGCCGCCATGGCCGTGAGCATTTCCAGCACACGGTAGGTCTGCGCGCGGATCTGCATCGACACATAGGCCAGCTCGGTGACGGCGATCACCGAAACCAGCGACGTGTCCTTGAACAGCGAAACCCATGTGCTCGCGAGCACGGGCAGGATGCGCCGCAATGCCTGCGGCACGACGACCCGGTGCAATGCCTGCGTGCGGCTCATGCCCAGCGCCATCGCCGCCTCGACCTGACCACGGCGTATCGAGTTGATGCCGGCACGAAACGTTTCCGCGTTGTATGCCGTCACGTTGAACACCAGTGCGGCGAGGCCGGTGGCCAGGGCCGGCAATCCGATATCGGTCCAGATCGGCAGCACGTAGTACGCCCAGTAGACAACGAGGATGAGCGGCAGGTTGCGGAACAATTCAACGTAGGCCATCGCGGCGGCCCGCACCGGCCTCCAGCCGTAAAGCCGCAGCACCGCCACGACGATGCCGCAGGGTACCGCGATGAGCATGGTGACCACCGTCAGCATGATCGTGGTGCCGGTCGCGATAGCCAGCGCCTCGCGATGCTGCCACACCACGCTCCAGTCGAACGTCACGAGCGGCCCAGGTGCGCAACGCGGCGATAGATCATGTCGACGCCGCGCGTGACCGGAAACAGGATCACGAAGTAGACCAGCATCGCGAATGTGTAGACCTCGATCGGCTGGAAGCTCTGGCCGGCCAATGTCTCCGATTGCCGCATGTACTCGGCCACCGCAATGACTGACGCAATGGCGGTGTCCTTGATCGTGATGGACAGCAGCGAGCCAAACGCGGGAAGCATTCGCACCACTGCCTGCGGCAGCACGATCCGCCGCAGGATCTGGGCTCGCGACATGCCGAGCGCCAGCGACGCGCGCGTCTGGCCAGGCCTCACGGATTCGATGCCGGCACGCACGATTTCCGCCGCGTAGGCCGCCAGGTGTACGGTCAAGCCGAGAAGCGCCGCAAAGAAGGGCGACATCGTGATGCCCGCGACGATGGGCAGCGCAAAGAACGTCCACACCAGCACGACGAGCACCGGGATGGACCGCATCGAATCGATGTAGAACACGAGCAGGGGCCGCAGCCACCGCGGACCATACAGGCGCAGCAGCGCAATGACGAAGCCCGCGGCGAGGCTCGTCGCACCCGACAGCAGCGCCAGCGCCAGCGTGACGCCGACGCCGGACAGCAGGAAACGCCAGTGCCCGGTGATGACGGAGAAGTCGTAATCCACGCGGCGGCTCGTGCGTTGACGGGCGGTTCTTTACGAGAAGCCGCGTGATGCCGCTATTTCATCGTGTCGATGATGCGCGCTTCATCGGCCTTGAGTTTGGCTTCCATTTCTCCTTCCACGGCGCGCGCCCAGGCCAGGAATGCAGGCTGGTTCTTGTCGACGGCCATGCCGACGGGCGCTGCCTTCTCCGTGCTGTTCTGGCAATTGTTGTCCTTGGGCAGCACACCCAACGCCGGCAACTTCCGTCCCATCGCAACCCAGGGCACGCGGTTGATTGGCACTGCGTCAGCGCGCTTCGCAAGCACCTCTTCGACCGGCGCCACGCCATTGCCGGCGACGCCGCGCAATTGCGCCTTGGGAAAGCGCTCCTTTACCCAGCCTTCTTCGGCAGCACCGGTCCAGTAGGCGATGGTGATGTCGGGACGATTCAAGTCGTCAACGCTCTTCGCGGACGCGAACTTCGGATTGGCGGAGAGCCCGAACATGCACACGCTGGTCGTGGAATAGATGACGAAGTCGATCACCTTCAATCGATCGGGCGTTTCCGCGAGCGGCGTGACCGAGATGTCGACCTGGTTCGACGCGAGCACCGGCACCTTGGTCTCATGACTGACAGGCACCGCTTCGAGCTTCACGTTGAGGCGCTTGGCGTATTCGTTCGCAAGCATCCACGCCGGTCCGCTCCACTGGCCCCCGCCGCCGCCGGACATGTTCTCGACGAGCCATGGCGCGTTGGCCAGCACGCCGACGCGCAACACGCCGGCCTTCTTGATGGCATCGATGCGCGGACTTGCGCCCGGCGCCGGCACCGCGACATCGGCGGCTGCAGGCAATGCCATCATGACGGCAACGATGGCAACGAGACAATGACCAGACGCTTGCATGGTGTTTCCTCCTCGATGAACTTGATTGTGGCGCCGCCAGACTTGACGCGGACTTTGTGCCGGTTCGCTCCCGGTCGGAGCGTGATGATTGGGGACATTGCCCCGAACTGTCAAACGACGCGCGTTTCGCCCACGCCACCGCGCACGCCATCACGCACGCCGTCCTGCACAAAGCCGCGCTCCCGCGACAGCCAAATCGCGGCCTTGCCAACGACGGGCCCGATACAAAAGGAGCAGGTTGAGAAGGTTTAAGATTGACTATGCAATCGCATCGTCATTCGTATCATCCGCGTCGATCGTTCGCAACGCCGCCGATCGCACCGCCGTCGCTGCTGCAGTTTGTCGTCCTGTCCATGCTGCTGCACATGCTGTTGGTGTTGCTGTTCGGCACGTCCAACTACGGCGGCGTTCGTCGGGGCGATGGCCTGCTGGGTTCGCTCGACGTGTCGCTGCGCTATCTGACGTCGGAGCAGGGCAGCGGATTTACGATCGCTCCCGGCGCAGACACGCAACTTCCCGGCGCCGCATTGCTGCGTCGGCTGGAGGGTTTGCCGGCGCCTGTCCCCACACCCTCGGTCCACCCTGACGCCGCATCGACTGCGGCGCCGTCTCCTCCAACCTCCGGTGCGCCGCCAGAACCGGCGAGCGCCGCGACACCGCCAACGCCGCCCGCAGGCGAATCCGTGCCCGAGGCTGCGTTGTCGGTGCGACCGCCACCCGCCGAAGCACTGCCCAGGCTCGACCTCAACGCGCCGATCGAGGTCGACAAGCCGATTGACGTGCCTCCGGTGATCACGCCACCCGTCGCCGCGCCCCCGCGCGAACCGGTGCTACCCCCGATGCAGCCACTCGAGCGCATCGCGCCGGCCCGCATCGAACGCATGGCGCCTCCCGTCGATGTGCGGCCGCGCGAAATTCCCGTGGCGCCCGCCAAGGTCGAACACGAGCCGGTGGCGCCCGTGGACGTGAAACCGCGCGAGCCGCCGACGCCTCTTCCGGTGCCGCTCGAACGCATCGCTCCACCGCAGATCGAGCGGCAGTCGGCGCCGGCCGTCGAATTGCCTGCGCAACGCCAGACGCCCGTGGAGACCACGCCAGCGCCCCGGGTGGCGCCGAGTGTCGAACGCGAATCCGCGCCAGCGCCGCCGCGCAGCGAAGCGATCGAAAAGGCGCCAGCGCGCGACATCCCGGCACCGGCGGTGATTGCGCCCGGCAGGCCCGCCGCGCAGGCAACCACGCCCTCATCGGCGCCCGCCACGCCGCGCGGCGAACCGGCGAAAGCCGGTGAGCAGCCGCGCCTGCGCCTCGGCGCGCCCGACGTCGACGACGAAGTTTTCCGTTCGCGCCGCGACGCGCCGATGGGACCCGCGGATGCCGGCGCCGCACCCCCCGGCATCACTGGTGAGGCGATGCGGAAGCGTGTGCGGGAAATCGCCAGCGAAGGGTCAGGTTCGCGCGGTGTGCTGAACCTGGTGCCGCCGCCGCCCGAACGCAAGGACAAGCTGGCCGAGGATATCGCCAAGGCTGCCAAGCCCGACTGTCGCACCGCCTATGGGGGCTTGGGCCTGCTCGCAGTGGTGCCGCTGGTCGCAAGCTCCGTGGGCAACGGCGGTTGCAACTGGTGATCTGCCGCTTTCAGATTCAGTCCCGGAAGAACACGCTGAAGGGTCGGGGCACGTCCTGCAACCGGTGCACGAACTTCACGTGTATGAAACTCGACAGGCCCTCGAACAGAACGCGGATCTGATCGTGCCCGCCGGTGGGCAACGTTGCCCGGCCGAAGACGGGACGGGTGTCCGGCGCGCGGCGGCGCCCGGTGACCGCGATCGGAAGCTCGGCAAGATCGGGCTCGCGGCTCATGAATTCGCCATACACCGCCAGCTCCTCGATCTCATATTTGTTGCGCGTTGCGGTGAGATTGAAATGCTCGGCCAGGTCGGCCATGTGCGACACCAGCAGTTGCGCGCGGACTCGCGGCAGCGGTTCCACGATGCGCGCCTGCGCGTACAGGAGGAATTTATCGGTGATCGCGTACTGGTCGGAGTCGGTGCGCCGCCGTTCGAGCAGGCCGCTTTTCACCATCTGCTCGACCATGGCGAGACTCTCTCGCGGACTCATCTGGAAATCGCGGGCGAGCACGTCGAGGCTCACCGTGGCGCGTTCCGGCGGCTGGCCATGAAGCCGCATGATTACCCTGCCGGCAGCATCGCGAAGACGCATCGCGTCGATGCCGAAATAAAGGTGCCTCGTGACCAGCTGAAAACCATTCATCGCCTGCTCTCCGCACTCCCCCGGACCATGACGTTAGCATAAACTGCTTTAGTAGGCTACATCATGGCCTAAACATTGCAGATTTGGGGGCCGGCGTGTGCCAGGCGGCCAGCTGCATCTCATGTCACATGCTTCGCCTGTACTGGCCCCCCACTTCAAATAACGCGTTCGTGATCTGCCCCAGCGAACAGACCCGCACGGTCCGCATGAGTTCGGCAAATATGTTGCCGTCATCGATCACCGCCTGCTGCAGCCGGGCCAGCGCGGCGGGCGCCTGCTGCGCGTGGCGCGCCTGGAAATCGGCAAGGCGCTGCAACTGCGACTGCTTTTCGTCGTTCGACGAGCGCGCGAGTTCGATCTTTTGCGGCGGGAGGTCTGCATTGGGATTGCGGAACGTATTCACGCCGATGATCGGGTACGAGCCGTCGTGCTTTTGATGCTCGTAGTACATCGACTCCTCCTGGATCTTGCCGCGCTGGTAGCCGGTCTCCATCGCGCCCAGCACGCCGCCGCGCTCGGAGATCGCCTCGAATTCCTTCAGCACCGCCTCCTCGACCAGGTCGGTCAATTCCTCGATGATGAAGCTGCCCTGGTTGGGATTCTCGTTCTTGCCAATGCCCCACTCGCGATTGATGATGAGCTGGATCGCCATCGCGCGGCGCACGCTCTCCTCGGTCGGCGTGGTGATCGCCTCGTCGTACGCGTTGGTGTGCAGGCTGTTGGTGTTGTCGTACGTGGAGATCAGCGCCTGCAGCGTGGTGCGGATGTCGTTGAACGCGATCTCCTGCGCATGCAGGCTGCGGCCGGACGTCTGCGAATGGAACTTGAGCTTCTGCGCGCGCTCGTTCGCACCGTAGCGCTCGCGCATCGCCACCGCCCAGATGCGCCGTGCGACGCGGCCAATCACCGCATACTCCGGATCCATGCCGTAACTGAAGAAGAACGACAGGTTCGGCGCGAAGTCGTCGATGTGCATGCCGCGCGCGAGATAAGCCTCCACGAACGTGAAGCCGTTGGACAGCGTGAACGCGAGCTGGCTGATCGGATTGGCGCCCGCTTCGGCGATGTGATATCCCGAGATCGACACCGAGTAGAAGTTCTTGACGTCGTGCTGGACGAAATACTCCTGGATGTCGCCCATCACCTTCAGACTGAACTCGGTCGAGAAAATGCAGGTGTTCTGGCCCTGGTCTTCCTTCAGGATGTCGGCCTGGACCGTGCCCCGCACCGTCGACAGCGTCCACGCGCTGATCTTCGCCGCTTCGTCGTCGGTCGGCTCCCGTCCGTTGTCGCTGCGAAATTTCTCGACCTGCTGATCGATCGCCGCGTTCATGTACATGGCGAGGATCGTCGGCGCCGGTCCGTTGATCGTCATCGAAATCGACGTCGTCGGATCGGTGAGGTCAAAGCCGCCGTAGAGCACCTTCAGGTCGTCGAGCGTGGCGATCGACACGCCGGAATTGCCCACCTTGCCGTAGATATCGGGGCGGATGGCCGGGTCGTTGCCGTACAGCGTGACGGAATCGAACGCGGTCGACAGCCGCTTGGCGGGCATGCCGTCGGCAAGCAGGTGAAAGCGCCGGTTGGTGCGGTACGCGTCGCCTTCGCCGGCGAACATGCGCGTCGGGTCCTCGTTCTCGCGCTTGAATGCGAACACGCCGGCGGTGAACGGGAAGCTGCCCGGCACGTTCTCCAGCAATTGCCAGCGCAGGATTTCCGACGCGTCGTCGAATTTCGGCAACGCGACTTTCGGCACATGCGTGCCGGACAGCGAGGTGCTGGTCAGCGCAGTGCGGATTTCCTTGCCGCGGATCTTCACGACGTATTCGTCGCCTGAATACGCAGCCTTGGTCTGTGGCCACATGTCGAGGAGTTTTTTCGCGCGCGGATCCTGCTTGGCGTCGCGGTCGGCGAGCAGGGCATCAATCGCGTCGATTTCGTCGTCCCCGCGGCCTTTAGTCCCCGCGAAAGCGGGGAGGGGACCCAGTGTCTTTTCTCCCGCAACGCCACTGGGTTCCCGCGTTTGCGGGAATGACGTAGCCGCCTCCGGGCGCGGGGACGACGACAAGAGCATCGCCTTGGTACCGGCCAATTGTTGCCGCTCGCGCGCGATCTTCGTCTGCGCCTGCGTCCACACGTGGTAGTTGCGCACAGTGTCCGCGATTTCGGCGAGATAGCGAACCCGGTTTGCCGGCATGATCGCGTGCTGTGCGGTCGATTGCCGGGTGGCGACGGCCGGCAACGTTCCGGATGCGACCTTGAGCCCCTTTGCCTTCAGCTCCAACAATAACGCCTGGTAGAGCGCCGTGACGCCGTCGTCGTTGAAGCGGGACGCCATCGTGCCGAAAACGGGCATCGTGTCGGGCGCCTCCTTGAACCGCTCGCGATTGCGCTGGTATTGCTTGCGCACGTCGCGCAGCGCGTCCTGAGCGCCCTTGCGGTCGAACTTGTTGATCGCGACGAAATCCGCGAAGTCCAGCATGTCGATCTTTTCGAGCTGGCTGGCGGCGCCGAACTCGGGCGTCATCACATACAGCGACGCGTCGACCAGCGGCACGATGGCTGCATCGCCCTGCCCGATTCCGGAGGTCTCGACAATGATGAGATCGAAGCCCGCGACCTTGCACGCCGCGATGACGTCGGGAAGCGCCTTGGAAATTTCGCTCCCCGCGTCGCGCGTGGCCAGCGAGCGCATGTAGATGTTCGGGTGCTCGATCGCGTTCATGCGGATGCGGTCGCCCAGCAGCGCGCCGCCGGATTTCCGCCGCGACGGATCGATGGAGATGATCGCGATCTTCAGCGCGTCGCGCTGGTCGATGCGGAAGCGGCGCACCAGCTCGTCGGTGAGCGAGCTCTTGCCCGCACCGCCCGTGCCCGTGATGCCCAGCGTGGGCACGCTGGCTTTTTCCGCAGCCGCCAGCAGTTCGTCGCGCAGCTTGGCCGGCACCGCGCCGACTTCCAGGCCGGTGATGAGCCGCGCCAGCGCGCGGGTCCGCGCAAACCGGTCACCTTCGCGGTCGTCGCCGGTGAGCGCCGCGAGCGACACGGGCATATCGTGCGCGAGGTCGGCGTCAGCCGCCGCGAGGATTTCGTTGATCATCCCCTGCAGGCCCAGTTTCTGGCCGTCTTCGGGCGAAAAAATGCGCGCCACTCCGTAGTCGTGGAGTTCGGCGATCTCGGTCGGGACAATGACGCCGCCACCGCCGCCGAAGACTTTGATATGGCCGGCGCCGCGCTCGCGCAGCAGATCGAGCATGTACTTGAAGAACTCGACGTGCCCGCCCTGGTAGGATGAAATCGCAATGCCGTGCGCATCTTCCTGGATCGCGCAGTTGACGATCTCCTCCACCGACCGGTTGTGGCCCAGGTGGATGACCTCGCAACCGGACGCCTGCAGGATGCGGCGCATGATGTTGATCGACGCATCGTGGCCGTCGAACAGGCTTGCCGCCGTGACAAAGCGGATCTTGTGGACGGGCTTGTAGACCAGCGGATGGCGCGTGCTCTGATCGTTCATCGCATACCTCGGGCGGACGGTTACTTTACCGGAACCAGCCCGCGGGGGCATCCTGTGGCTTTCAGGTCGCCTTAATGTCCATGGCGGCAAGATGGCGCCCGGGCTCCTTGCTATTCGGCCGGTCTGCCATCAGGTAACAGCCGGATTAGGTCCCCGAATTTAGTCCCGGTTCCACCCGTTAGCGTTTTTTGGCAACCTTATAGTCCGCTCCCTCTTCCAACCCGCTTAGGCCAGCCCCATGTCTTCTGCGAAAACCTTACTGCGCCGCCTTGCTGCATTCCTTATCCCGCTGTTCGTCGCGGCAAGCGCCTCTGTCGCCACGTCCGCTGCCCTCTCGGCAGCGCTCCCCGCGGGCATCACGCAAGGGCCGACCATCGAAGGCGTCACCGAGTACCGGCTGGACAACGGCCTGACGGTGTTGCTGTTTCCGGACGCGTCCAAGCCGACGACGACGGTCAACGTCACCTACCGAGTCGGCGCCGCGAATGAAAACTACGGCGAGACGGGAATGGCGCATCTGCTGGAACACCTGATGTTCAAAGGCACGCCGAACCGCGGCAACGTGTTCAGCGAGCTTGGGAAGCGCGGCATGCAGTTCAATGGCACCACCGGCTGGGATCGCACGAACTACTTCGAGTCGTTCACCGCCAATCCCGAGAACCTGGATTGGGCGCTGGGCATGGAAGCCGACCGGATGGTCAACTCGTACGTCCGCAAGAGCGATCTCGACTCCGAGATGACGGTAGTGCGCAACGAATTCGAAAGCGGCGAGAACAACCCCCATTCCGTGCTCTACGGCAAGATGCTGTCGACGGCGTTCCAGTGGCACAACTACGGACACCTGCCGATCGGCGCGCGCTCCGACATCGAGAACGTGAACATCGAGCGCCTGCAGGCGTTCTACCGGATGTATTACCAGCCGGACAACGCCGTGCTGATCGTGGCGGGCAAGTTCGATCCAGACGCCACGCTGGCGACCATCGCGAAATATTTCGGAGCGATCGCCAAGCCCACCCGGACACTTCCCGCGATCTACACGCAGGACCCGGTGCAGGATGGCGAGCGCAGCGTGACGCTGCGCCGCGCCGGCAATTCCAAATTCGTGGGAATGACGTTCCACACGGTGCGCGGCGCGGACAAGGACTATGTCGCAACCGACGTGCTGGGAGACGTGCTGACGGTCGAGCCAGCCGGCCGTCTGTACAAGGCATTGGTCGAGACCAAAATGGCGTCGGCAGTTGAATCGATAGGCGAGGCGCAGCGCGATCCGGGATCGCTCACGTTGTTTGCGCAGATTCCCGAAAACGATGCCATCGCTCCGGTGCGCGATGCGATGTTCGCCACCATCGAGGACTTGAAGAAGAATCCGATCACCGAGGCCGAGGTCGCGCGCATCCGCATCCGGGAGGCGAAGTATTTTGACCAGGTGATGTCCAATCCGCAGCAGTTCGGCGTGACGATTTCCGGCGCCATTGCCGTTGGGGACTGGCGCCTTTTCTTCCTGCAGCGCGACGCCTATCGCAACGTGACCGCTGCCGACGTGCAGAGAGTCGCGCTGCAGTACCTCAAGCGCTCCAACGTGACGATCGGAGAATTCATCCCCGAAGCCGCTCCCGATCGCGCGCCTACACCCCCGACCGTCGACATCGCGGCGCTGGTGAAGGATTACAAAGGCGACGCGAGCGCTTCGCAGGGCGAAAGCTTCGATACCAGCATCGCCAATCTGGATGCGCGCACGCAGCGCTTCACGCTGGCCAACGGGATGAAGGTGGCGCTGCTGCCCAAGAAGACGCGTGGCCAAAGCGTCAATTTCTCCCTTGCGCTGCATTTTGCCGATGAAAAGTCGGCGTTCGGCAAGCAAGCGGACGGACAGCTGACGGGCGCGATGCTGATGCGTGGAACGATCAAAACCGATCGGCAAAAACTGGAGGACGGCTTCGACCAGTTGCGCGCCCAGGTCAGCTTCGGCGGCAACGAGGTCGGCGCAACGGCGTCCGGCAAGACATTTCGCAAGGAACTGCCGGAAACGCTTCGCCTGGTGGCGCAGGTGCTGCGCTATCCGTCGTTCCCGGCGCAGGAACTGGAAACATTGAAGCGCGAGCGCGCAACGGCGCTGGAAGAGTCGCGTCTCGATCCGCAGCAAGTCGCGGTGCGCGCCAGCCGGCGTGAAGGCAATCCCTATCCCGCGGGCGACCCCCGGTATACGCCAACGCTGGATGAAGAGATAGCCTGGGCCGAGCCGGTGACACAGGAATCGCTGCTCAAATTCCACCGCCAGTTCTATGGCGCGCGCAAAGCGGAACTGGCCATCGTCGGTGATTTCGACGCAGACCAGATGCGCAAGCTGATCACGGAACTCTTCGCCAATTGGAAGGCGCCGGCCGCTTACGCGCGCGTGCCCGATCCCTTCGTGGCGAAGAAGCCGTACTCGCTGAAGTTCGAGCTCGCCGACAAAGCCAACGCATTCCTGATCGGCAGGCTTGCGCTGCCGTTGAACGACCTGAGTCCGGATTATCCGGCAGTGCTCGTGGCCAACCATGTGCTGGGCGATGCGCCGCAATCGCGCCTGTTCGAACGGCTTCGCCAGAAAGATGGCCTTTCCTACGGCGTGGGAAGCTTCTACCAGCCCAATTCGTTCGAAGCCAACAGCCGCTTCGGCATCTACGCCATTTTTGCGCCCGAAAACCTGGAGCGTGTTCGCCTTGGCTTCGCGGAGGAGATGGCCGCCGCGCTCAAGGACGGCTTCACCGACGCCGAGGTCAAGACCGCCAAGGAAGCGCTGATGCAGGAGCGCCGCCTCGGCCGCAACGAGGACGGACAGGTTGCAGGCACCTTGGCCAACCAATCCTATCTCGGACGCACGTGGTCGACGTCGGGCCAGATCGATGCAGCGATCGAGAAGCTGACGACCGCCGACGTCAACGCGACCTTGCGCAAATTCATCAAGCCGGAGGAATTCGGCTATGTCGTCGCAGGTGAATTCACGAAGAAAAAGTGACGATGTATCATTGGCTCTTTCGGACCCCCGTCTGATCGCAAGCCATGGAAACTACCGCCGCGAAGTCCCAGGACGCGTTCCGCAACTACGATGCCCCCGCGCGCGACACCGTGCGAGAGTTCTACCGGCTGAATCACGCGCGGCAGACCTACGATTTCGTGGTGGCGAAGAAGACCGATTATCTGCGCCGCAACCGGCGCGAAATGACCTGGTGGCAGGCGCTCGACTATCTCAACACGCTGGTCGACGATTCCGACCCTGACATTGCGCTGCCCCAGGTCGACCACCTTCTGCAGACGGCGGAGGCAATGCGCGCCGACGGTCAACCGGACTGGATGGTGCTGACCGGATTCATCCACGACCTGGGCAAGGTGCTGTGCCTGTTCGGCGAGCCGCAATGGGCGGTCGTGGGCGATACGTTTCCAACCGGCTGCCCCTATTCGCCCAAGGTCGTTTACAGCGAGTATTTCGCCGCCAATCCCGACATGGCGCGCAAGGAATTCCAGACCGGCACCGGTATCTACAGCGAAGGCTGCGGCCTCTCCAATGTGCAGATGTCCTGGGGCCATGACGAGTACCTGTACCACCTCACGCGCGATTACCTGCCGCAGCCCGCGCAATACATGATCCGCTACCATTCGTTCTACGCGTGGCATCGCGAAGGCGCCTACGGGTACCTGCTGGATGACACGGACCGCGCAATGCTGCCGTGGGTGCAGAAGTTCAATCCCTACGACCTGTACTCGAAGAGCCCCGATCGTCCGCGCCTGGCCGACCTCAAGCCGTATTACGAAGACCTGATGGCCAAGTACCTGCCGGCGACCATCCGGTTCTAGAGTCGCCCGCTGAAGGCCCACCTTTCGCCGCGAGATTTCGCGCTGACGATCGCCATCGTCGCGCTCTGGGGCTTTTCGTTCGTCCCGATAAAGTTCGGCCTGCGTGAAATCCCGCCGTTCGCGCTCGCGGCGTTGAGGTTCTTCTTCGCTGCGGTGCCCCTCGTTTTTTTCATCCGGCGCCCGCAGATGCCGTGGCACTTCGTCGTCGCCTACGGCTTCGCCATCGGCGTGTGCCAGTTCGGCCTGCTCTTTCTCGGCATGAAACTCGGCATGCCCGCCGGGCTCTCATCGCTCGTCATCCAGGTCCAGGTGTTCTTCACCATCGGCCTGGGCGTCCTTTATCTCGGCGATCGCGTATCCGCGCAGAACCTGGTCGGAGCCGCCATTGCGACGGCGGGCATCGCGCTTCTCGCCGCCTACAAGCTGACGGGCGGAGCGTCGGCGACCTTCCTTGGTTTTGTGCTGGTGCTGGTGGCAGCGCTGTCGTGGGGCGTGGGCAATGTCGTCGCCAAGCGCGCGGCGGGCGAGCACGAACCGGACATGTTCGCACTGGTCGTCTGGTCCAGCCTCGTGCCGCCGTTGCCGCTGGCGCTGCTGTCGTATCTGTTCGAAGGCGGGATGGCGTCGTGGGACTCAGTCGTGCACGCAACCTGGCTCGTATGGGCTTGCGTGCTTTTCCTGGCGTGGGGGGCAACACTGTTCGGATTCGCCTCGTGGGCGGGATTGATGCACCGCTATCCCACCGCGCTCATCTCGCCGTTTGCGCTGCTGATCCCGATCTCGGGGTTGGCCAGCGGTGCGTTGTTCCTTGGCGAATCGCTTGCGACGCTGCAGATCGCCGGCGTGCTGCTCGTGTTCGCGGGATTGGCCGTCAATGTCTACGGCGGTCGCGTGAAAGGCTGGCTGGGGCAATAGAAGCTCATCACGCGCGCGCGCCACGCGAAGTGCGCGCGCCGGGCGGCGCAATCAAATCACGGACGGCCGACATGCAATGAGTGCGACCCACGTCCCATGGTCCCGCAAGCCATGCAGGCACGTGCCGCGTCAACGCGCGACCTTCCTCCTGGCGCGCTTGGCCGCCGTGTGTGCGACAGCAAATGCCCTCGCCTCATCGCCCGCATACTCCTTGAATGCATTGTTGAACGCCTTCAGGAACGCGCGTTTCTGGTGTTGGGAGTACTGGTCGGTCTGCGCGGGCGGCAGTTGCGCTACGTGGGAATATGGCATCGACTGCTCCCGCGACAATCGCGTTTCGGTCCTTGCCACCGGCGTCAAAGCCAGTAGGGGTCCACGCGATAATATTCATGCAGCCCTTCGGCCCAACGCTGGTCCGCCATGCTCGGCCACGCGTCCTTGTCGAACCCTTGCGCGTTTTCGAGCTTCTCCTTCGACACGTCGAGCTTGAAGCCGTGCTGTTCTGGGTCAATTCGCAACGCGCGCCAAGGAATTGCGAACAGCTTTTCACCCATGCCGAGAAAGCCGCCAACCGTCAGAACGCCGTACGCGACACGGCCGGACGGAACGTCGATCATGATGTGGGAAAGCTCGCCAAGCTTTTCACCGGCCTCATTGCGGACGTCGTCGCCCTGCAACGTGTCCGCAGCCATCACCTTCGGCCCGGGGCCATGCTTGTCCGACCAGTACCCGGCATCGGCCTCACGGTCCATCCGGGCGGTCGTCGGGGGCAGCGTATCCATAGGAACGCCAGAGATGGGATCCAAACGCATCGGTTCAATGGGCAAATTCATCGCGTATCCTTTCAAGTCTGGGGTAATGCATTGTCTTTTCTACAGCGTCTACATTTTCGATGTTGACGGGCCGCGCGAAGATAGGCCTCTTCTGAATCCCGTGTAGGAATTGGGGAATGTCTGTTGCGGAACGCGGCAATCCATCGGGCGCGTAGGCCGTTACCTACCGGAGACCGCGAATGGAGACGCTTGCCAGCCCGACCGACTCGCGGCACCATCGTCCTTGCACGCCTTCGGATCAATCCGCTACTTACGGAGATTCCAAATGAAGAAATTCCTGGTTCTATTCATGGCGCCCGTGAGCGTCATCGACGAATGGATGAAGACCCCGGCGGACAAGCGAAAGTCCGACGAAGAAAAAATGCAGGCCGAATGGAAGGAATGGATGGACGCGCACGCGAAGATGTTCGTCGAGCCGGGCGCAGGCGCGGGCAAGACCAAGAAAGTAACGGCGGAAGGTCAATCCGACATTCGCAACGACATCATGCTGTACGGCATCGTCTCGGCGGAGTCACACGACGCGGCGGCGAAGGCGTTCATCGGCCATCCGCATTTGCAGATTCCCAAATCCTCGATCGAGGTGATGGAAATCAATGCACTCACGGGGATGTAAAGTCGCAACGCGGTAAGGACACGTCGCCTCGCCGGGGAGGCAATGAGTCACTCGTCGTCAAGCCTTATGACGCTTGGGCGCTCGCGCCTCCCCACACATAGTGTTCGGTGACGCACTGCTCGACAAATCCCAGGTTGCGATACACGCCGGCACCCAGCGCGGACGCCTGCAGGACGGCCGTCCGGTAGCCCATCGCACGCGCATCAAGCAACCCTCGTGCGGTGACGGCGGCGCCGATTCCCTTTCGACGTGCGCCCGGGATCGTCGCAACGTCATAGATGCCGGCAACGCCCGCGCCGAGAAACAGCGTCGACGTCGCAACCGCGTGGCCGTCAAGCCACCCGATGTAGTTACGCAGCGAAGGCATCGCGTACCCCAGCGACCGGAACAAGCTGAAGAATGCATCGGCAAGAAAATCCGGCATGCCAAATCCGGCCGCAAGCACGTTGCACCACGTGCGCAGGGTTCCGTCATCGGCGACCGTCTCGATCGCCAGCCCGATCGGCCCGACCGGCGCTGGGTCAAGCATCGTGAGCTCGGCCGCCATGCCAAGCAAACTGGCGTCGAGAGCGAACCCGTGCGCCAGCAGGCGGGGCCCGAGGTTCGCGGGACGGGAGTCTGGGCCCACCCACCACAACAGGGGCACGCTTCGCTCCCGTCCGCGCGCGATCGTCTCCTCGATGACCGCGTCCACTCGTCCTGAAGAAATCCGCGCGCGCAGCACGCTGTTGAAGATGGCGCCCGGAATATTGGTGATTGACCACAGCACTTCCGGATCGTCATGGACCTCAGCCGGCGGCCAATGACGGAGCCGGGAAACAAATTCGCACTGGTTTGCCTCGATGGCGGCGACCAGCGCTGGCGGCGATAACGCCTGCAAAATTTCGCTCAAACCGCGCGGACCACGGCTTGCGCGGCCAGTACGAACGCCGCCAGGAACGCGGTCTCGGCGCCAAGCAGGATGAGTGCCCGCCTGCCGACCTTTTTCATTTCGAGCAATGACGTCTTGAGTCCGACCGCGGCGATCGCCAGGACCAGACACGCCCGCGCGACCAGGTCCAGCGTTGCGCCGACAGGCTTGGGGATGAGGCCGAAGCCGCTCAGCAGGACCAGTCCGACGAACGCAAGCAGGAAGGGCGGCAACAGCGATTCGCCATTGCGCACCTCCCTGCGCTGTAAGCGGTGCCGTACAACGAGCGAAATGGCCATCACCACGGGCAGCAGCAGCGCGACCCGCAGGAGCTTGGTCACGACAGCATGATCGCCGACTTCGGGCCCGATGCTGTAGCCCGCCCCGACGACCTGCGCTACGTCGTGGATCGTCCCGCCAAGGAAAATTCCGGTCTGCAGCGCGTCGAGGCCGAGCGCCTTCGCAAGCAGCGGATAGAGCACCATCGCCACGGTCGACAGCGCGGTGACGCCGGCGATGGTGAAGATCAGTTCGCGTTCGGAATTCTCGGAGCGCGGCAGCACGGAAGCGATGGCAATCGCTGCGGACGCGCCACAGATTGCCGTGGCGCCACCGGTCAGCACGCCGAGCCGTCGTGAGAGACCGAGCATTCGCGCCATCAGAATACCGAATGCGATCGTAACGGCCACCCCCGCGACCAACATGATTCCGTTGCGCCATCCCAGTCCGCCGATGTGCTCGAAAGTGATACGCGCACCGAGCAGCGCGACACCAAACCTGAGAATTCGGCGTGCGACGAAATCCACCCCGGGCTTGGCCACGCCTTCGCCCGCGACACTGTTCAGCGCCATGCCGATCAGCAGCGCGTAGAGAAGTGTCGGTCCGCCGCGCGCCTCGGCGACGAACGCCGATGCCGACGCGACCACGCCCGCAAGCAACACGCCGGGCATGAGTTCGCGCCCGCGGGCGCGCCACGTCATGCGGCGATCTTCCGGAAGGACCGACATGATGGGCCGGTCATGCGTTCGGATTTGTTCACCCTCGGGCGCCTATTCGAATTCCAGGCCGTTAAAAATCGCTTGCTGATAATCGATAATTGATATATCGTTTATCAATATGTTCTGTTTTGGAGTCCCCCATGAAAAACTACGCAGTACTCCCTGTTGCCCGGATCACGTTGCTCGCCTTGATTGTATTGAATTGGCTGGTCGGCGGGGCCATCTTCGCGCTGCTGGTGGCGACCCTCGTCGCGGAACAATGGACATTGGCCGCACTGGGCTTCTCCGCGTCCTCCGGCATTCCGCAAACGGTCACCTGGTTGCGCGCGATCGCCGTGTTCGGCGTGGCCGCCGTCCCGCTCAATGATTCCGTCCTCCAGCGGTTGTTGGCGATCGTCGACACGGTGCGCAACGGGGATCCCTTCGTCGCTGCGAACGCCACTCGTCTGCAAGCCATCGCCTGGGTGCTGCTCGCTCTACAGCTACTCAGCATGGTCATCGGCGGCATCGGCAACGCGATTTCGACCCCTGAGCATCCGCTCCACCTGGACGCCGGCTTTTCAACCAGCGGCTGGCTGGCCGTGCTCCTGACGTTCATCCTTGCGCGCGTGTTCGCTGCGGGCGCGCTGATGCGCGAGGACCTCGAAGGGACGGTGTGACATGGCGATCGTCGTCAAGCTCGACGACCTTCTCCACGACAGGAGGATGACGCTGACGGAACTCGCCGAACGGATGGATATCACGCTCGCCAATCTGTCGATCCTCAAGACAGGCAAGGCGCGCGCGATCCGCTTCTCGACGCTCGAGGCCGTCTGCAACGTGCTCGGTTGCCAGCCCGGCGACCTGCTCGAATTCCACGCCGATTCCTGCGCGAGTAAGGGTTCGCGCGCCGCGTGACGCCGGGCCTTGACGATGGGCAAGGTAAGGTCGACGATGGTGACGGGGAGCGGGTCGCTCATCGGCGATCGCTCGCGCTGCCTTGAGGAGGAGCCTGCATGAGCATGCTTCCGCACTCGCGTCCTGCGATCGTCCTGGCTTGCGTCGCCGTCTCGTCGGCGATGTTCTTCGCCGGTTGCACGCCCTACGTCTACAAAGACGACATCGCATTGTTCAGCAAGGGCGTCGACGAGAGCGCCACCGCGTTCGATGCACTGCGCGCCAAGATGCTGGCGAGATACACGCGCCAGGAGCTGGAGGAGCTCGCGGAGAACAAGGCGGTCGTTTCGGTGTCGGCCGACTGCACGGACACGATTCACAAACAGTTGCCGGCCGACACGCGTTGCCTGGCCGCCTGGGCGAACTATCGCGCGATTCCGGAAGCAAAGCGGGGACCGAAGCCCGCGTGCCGCGGCGCGAGCGAATCGGTGCGAACGGGCGAATATTCCTTCTATGACCTCGACGCCGTCGCCGGGAAAGAAGCCGTTGCATGCAAGCTGGGCATCAAGAAGGAGGGCGGCGGCATCAATACGGCTGCGATCGACAATGCCGAAGTCTGGGTGACGAACGCGCCGAAGCTCCTGCCTGCCTTGCAGGGCTACGCGACGGCCTTGGCCGGCATTGCGGACTCCTCGGATCGCGAGGCCTTGCGGGAGTCCATCGGCAAAGCGAAGGATGAGGTCGTCAAGCTCGGCACCACGATCGACGGCCTGGAAGGAAAGACCTCGCCTTATGTCGCCGCCATCGGACCTGTCAGCGATCTTGTCGGCACGGCTCTCGTGCTCATTCTCGATCAGCGTCGCTATCAGGCCCTCAAGGACGTCACCGCGGGTGCCGATCCCGTCGTCGCGAGGGCAGCGATGATCCTGTCGAACGTCGCGATGCCGATGACCGCGATCGAATTGCAGGATGCCGGGGACGCCTATTTCCAGTCGGTACTCGATGCGGGCAAACCTGCCGCCGACGCGGACGCGTGGATCAAAGCCTACGAGAAGGCACGCGAGGCGCGCGCGGATTACCTCGCGGTGTTCGCAACGAGTCCGACATCCGTATTCAAGGCAATGGCGGAGGCGCACCACCAGCTCACGCTCGCATTGGTCGACCCGAACCGGCAGTACGAGTCCGTCAAGGCGGCCGTCGAGGATTTCGCCGACAAGGCGAAGTCCGCTTACGACGCGGTACAGAAAGCGAAGAAGACCGATTAGTAAACGATGTCACGCAGCGCCCGCGGGGCGCTTACTCGGAGATTTGCCATGCCGAACTCTGACGCGTTACTTCCGTCCGACTTACTGACGAGCGCGAGCGACGAACTGGGTGACACGCTGGCCACGATACGCGGCCAGGCGCTCGATGCGTCGGGCGACAAGCGCGACGAGCTGTTCGCTCAATACAAAAAGCTCGTCAGCCGCCAGCAGAAGATCATGCTGCGGGACCTCAACGTGATCGACCAGGATCCGGAGATCGTGGCCGCCATACAGCAGCTTTCCACGCTCACGCATCAAATCGCCAAGGTGAGGCGCGAGATGACGACGGCGAAGCAGGCGATCGATGGCGCCGTCAAGGTGCTGGGCTTCATCGACACGATCCTCGGGATCATCGGCAAGGTCGGCTTGCTCGCATAACCCTCGTCTGAATTCCGGCTATGGTTCGAATGCGAAGATCTTCTTCCAGTCGTCCTTCATGCTGATCACGATCCAGCCCTGCTTCGTCGCCTCGTCGTACAGAGTCTGCGGAAAGGTTCCGACTTTCGTGGCCGCCAGGCCCTTCGCGGGTCCGTACGCATACTCGCGGCTGGCGTCGTCGTGCAGCACGAGCATCGCCAACCGTGCGCCGTCGCCGGCCTTCGCGTACTCCAGCATCTGGCGGTCGCCGGTCGAGTTGCCGACCGACATGTTTGGCCGTCGCCCGATCATCAGGTGAATGCCCTCGGGCTTGCCCGCATTGTTGTCGTTCAACAAGAGCTTCGGCTCCTTGGTCAGGAAGGGCTTGCCGTCCTTGTCGTAGCCAAACTTCGTCCCGCCAGCCGAGCCGACCACCTGCTCCGGCGGTATGCCGTAGGTCGCCTCGGAATACATGCGCACGAAGTCCTGGCCGCCGCCGGTGACGATATACGTCTTGTAGCCGTTGGCGCGCAGATACTTGAGCACTTCCTGCATGGGCAGGTAGGTCAGTTCCGTGTACGACCTCTTCCAGCGCGGGTGTTTGGCCTCGGACAGCCACTTCTTCACTTCCGCCTGGAACGTCTCCACGGGCATGCCGGTCGAGGTGGCAGCGAGGAGTTTGAACAAGTCGGCCTCGGTAAGCTTCTCCATCGCCGCCCGGTCGCCTTTCAACAAATCCAGTACCGTTGAATACGGTGCGACCTTGGCCAATTCGGGTTTGGCTTTCACCAGCGCGGGTACGCGCTCCAGCACGAACATCACCTGCGTGTAGATCGGGTGCTCGACCCACAGCGTGCCGTCCTGGTCGAAGGTGGCGACGCGCTCGGTTGGTGGGACGAACTGCGGACTGCTCGGCGTCGTCGTCGCCTGCACGAAGTCGACGATCGCTTTCTTCGCGGCGCCCTCGTTCCAGGAGGGCAGAGGATCGGACTGCCCCAGTGCTGGCGGAACAAGGGCCAGCGATGCAGTCAGAGCCAGCATGCCAACGCAAAATGTGCGACGCTTCATCCCAATTTCTCCTTCTATTTTCTTCAGGAAAACGGGCGACCTTTCGGGCAGCCCGCTTGAGTCAACCAGTGTGCACGCATGCTCCGCGTTATTCGCTCGGGTTGCGATGCCCCTGCGCGGGTCTTTTAGTCGCCGAACGCCGTAATGAATATTACCGGAGGTGCTTTTCCAGCGGCCGAGAGATGACGACGAAGTTCGATTCCCGACATGCGTCCGAGATGGATATCCAGGACGAGCGCCGCGACGTCGCCGACTGACGCGCTGGCAAGAAACTCCTCGCCGACGCAAAGGCGATGGTTCCGTAGCCGCTCGCCTGCAGCGGGCCGCTAGTTCATCGCGCCCGCAACGGTGCAGGCGCTGCCGGAAAGTACGCGCCGGTCCCGCCGAGCGTTGACGCGTGCCCGGGGCGACGGGGTCGAGGGAGAGCTGGTGCAATACGACTGAAGACGTTGCCGTGGAATGGTGGGCCGTGAAGGACTTGAACCTTCGACCAACGGATTAAGAGTCCGCTGCTCTACCAACTGAGCTAACGACCCATTCCTGCAAGACTCGACGCACGGCTTCTCATGCTGCGTACTCCGCCGGACGGCCGTTGGAGATTGGTAGGGCGTGCGGGACTTGAACCCACGACCAACGGATTAAAAGTCCGCTGCTCTACCAACTGAGCTAACGCCCCGCAGCAAAAGAGGGCGGATTATAGCCGAAGTCGTTGCCCCGGCAAAACCCGCAGGCAGGTCGAACCGTCGTGGCGGTTCAGTGGGAATCGCGCGTGAGAAACGGCGGAAGCTGCGAGAAATCGATGCCTTCTTCGGTCAGCGCGTCGGCTTCTTCCCGCGACGCCTTGCCGCGTATGGACCGCGCCGGCGCCTCGTCGTAGTGGATCTTGCGCGCCTCTTCCGGGAAGCGTTCGCCAACGTCTTCGCTGTTGCGCACCGCCTCGCGCAACGTGGCGAGCAATTCGGGCGAAATGCCGGCGATGGCATCCTGCGACGCAGGGACCGGGACCATTGCTTTCTCGGCTTTCGCAGTTTTCACGGGCTTCGTCGCCCGCGTTACCCGCACCTTGGCCGAAGGACGGCGCGAGACGTCGCTGCCATCGCAAATCGGGCAGGACACGAGATTGGCCGCCTTCTGGCGGTCGAATTCCGCCCCGGAGGCGAACCAGCCCTCGAACGAATGTCCGGTGGCGCAAAGGAGGTCGAATACGATCATTGGGTATTAACGTTCGAAGGCATGGGGCGGCTTACGCCATCCGATCCAGCCGCCAGACCTGGTAGCGGACCGCGGCGACACATCCCAGGATTATCGCCCCAAGCGCCAGGAACGAGCCGATCGCCAGTGTCGACACGCCGGTGATGCCCTGGCCGATGGTGCAGCCCAGCGCCGTCACGCCGCCGAACCCCATCAATGTCGCGCCGACGAGGTGATTGGCGACGTCCTCCACCGAACCGAAGCCTTCCCAGCGGAATTTCCCGGACGCCAATGCATAAGTGGCCGACCCAGCCAGCATGCCAAGCACCGCCGCAACGCCGAACGTCACGATGCGCGACGTGTCGCTCCATAACATCAGCAATTCGATCGTGTACGCAACCGGCGCCACGAAGGAAAACGATTCCATGCGGCCGGAATTGGTGGCGAAGAATTTTTCCTCCAGCGTCGCCGAGTCCTCCGCCACGTATCCAATATGGCCCGACACATACCAGCCGCCAACGATGACCAGGCCCACGACAATGCCACCGACGATCATCTCCGGCGTCGCGCGGAACTCCTTGTCCTTCAGCACAAACACCGTCAGCGCCAGGGCCACCAGCAGCGGCAGCACCAGGCGGGCGATGGCCGGCGCGCCCATCGCGGCCGCCAGCGCGGGCAGGTCGGACGTCGCGGCGCCCCATCCGGAGACGTCGAAGCGCCAGGGGTCGAGCGCGCCAACGCGCCAGACGGCGAAAAGGCCCTTCAACGTCATATAGGCCGAGATCCCCAGCACCAGCATGACCACCACGGACTTGAGGTTGCCGGCGCCCGCACGGATCAGCGTCTTGCTGCCGCATCCCGACGCCAGCGTCATGCCGAAGCCGAAGCAGAGGCCGCCGACCAGGCAGGAAACCCAGCGCACCTGCGGCACGGTGTAGATGGTCTTGGCGGTGTCGATGAGGCCGGTCGCAACCAGAATGCCAGTCCCAGCAGTGGCTACGGCGATAGCGAGTACCCACATACGCATCCGCCGCCAGTCCCCGAAAGTGGCGATATCGACGACCGCGCCCATCGTGCAGAAGTTGACCCGATTGGCCACAGCGCCGAACACGAACGCCAGCGCAAACGCGAGCCCCGCGACGAGTTGCGGCAAGTGGGAGGTATCCATTGCGGGAAATTGTCTCACGCGGACCGAAGGCGTCACGGCGGCCGCAGGTCTAACCCCGCCCGCCCGCATCCCCCGTTTACAGCCTCAGCAACCGGCCATCGTGGCCGGCGCCCCAAGGAGGACGACGCAATGGACGGCACACAGGCACCCTGGCACAGGCTTTGGCAAATGCGATTCGCCGCACTTCTGATGACATTGGGACTGGCGGCGTGCGGCATCGACGCCAATGCATACGAGACGCCCTACATCAAGGGGCGGCTGGTGCAGGTCGACGTCTACGACCGCGTGGACGGCGCCGCATTGCCGGTTTATTCCAAGAACGGGCGCAACTACATCATCGGCACGCCGGGCCACGAATACGCGGTGCGCATCCGCAATTGCACCAGCGGCCGCATCCTCGTTGCCACCAGCGTGGACGGCGTCAACGTCGTCTCCGGCGAAACGGCTTCGCCATCGCAAACCGGCTACGTGCTCGACCCCTGGAGCTCCGTCGAAATCACCGGCTGGCGCAAGAGCATGGATCGCACAGCGGCGTTCTACTTCACCGACCTGGGCGATTCCTACGCCGCACGCACCGGACGGCCGCTGAACGTCGGCGTCGTGGGTGTTGCCGTGTTCCAGGAAAAGGCGCCGCCTGTCGTATGGCGCGGATATCAGGATCTGATGCGCGATCGGTTGAGCGCCGCGCAGTCGGCCGAGTCTCAAGCGGCCGATGGGCGTGCGGTTCCCGCGCCCTCCTCGGCGCCCGCGCCAAGGCAGGAAGCCGCAGCCAATAGCGCGAGCCAGCCCTACCCGGCCGCGCCGCGCGAACGCGCCGACCGCGCGCAAAGCGAACTGGACTACAAGGACGCACCGGACTCCGCCAGGAAATCGCTGGGCAAGCTGGGCACGGGCCACGGTCGCAGCGAAACCTCCGTCGTGACGACGACCGCGTTCGAGCGTGCGACGGAGTCGCCCGCTGAAACCGTCGCGCTGCAATACGATCGCCGCGAAAACCTGATCGCCATGGGCGTGCTGCCGCGGCCCTACTATGCGCAACGGCAACTGCCCGATCCGTTCCCGGCAGCCATCCGCTTCGCGCCGGACCCGCCGCGATGAGACGTTGCAACAGCTAGGCGGCGCCGCGGAGGATGTTTGCGCGCCACATGCATGCGAAGGCGCCCGGCGTTGAAAAGCGTCGGGCGCTCTCGCATACTGGGCCGGCCATGCTCGCGTCGCCCGCCGCCACTGCAAGTTCCGCCGAGGATTCCGACGAAGCGCTGATGCTCTCCTATGCCGCGGGCCGCGCGGCGGCGTTCGACACACTTTATGCGCGGCACAAAGGCGGCGTGTACCGTTATCTGCTGCGCCACTGCGGCAACGCCGGCACCGCCGACGAACTGTTCCAGGATGTCTGGATGAACGCGATCCGCGCCCGCGACCGCTACGCACCAACGGCCAAATTCACGACATGGCTCTACACGCTCGCCCACCATCGCGTCATCGACTACTGGCGCGCCAGCGGCAAGGCCAAGTTCATGTCGATGGACGACGAAGGGGACGAGGGGACGCGCGCCGTCGTGGAGGCGCTGCCCGCATCGCGTCGCGACCAGCCGGAAGCGCGCCTCGACGCGCGCCAGCTGGGCGAGCAATTGCGGACGGCGCTGGCCACGCTGCCCGCCGCGCAGCGCGATGCGTTCCTGCTGCAGCACGAAGGCGGCCTCTCATTGGAAGAAATTGCGGAATTGACGGGTGTGGGCATGGAAACGGTGAAGAGCAGGCTGCGCTATGCGGTCGCCAAGCTGCGCGTCGCATTGGCGTCCCTGCAAAATTCGCTGGGCGAGGAATCCCTATGAGCAACCTGCCCGACACGCCCGAACGCGATCCGCGACTTGCCGCTGCGTGGCGCGAGCATTCGGCCGAACTGCCTCCCGCGCGTCTCGACGCCGCGATTCTCGCTGCCGCGCACCGCGCCGTCGGCAGCGGGCCGCAGATCGCCGGCAAGCGGCCGCGCGAAGCGACGAGCCCGCAGCGCTGGTGGATGCCGATCGCGGCTGCCGCGACCATCGGCGCCGTCGCGCTCGGCGTGCTGCAAACCGCGCCGCGCGATGAACCGGCGTCCGCGCCGTCGGTGAGCGACATGCCTGCCCAATCCGCCGCGTCGCGCATGCCGGCGGCACCTCGTCCCGCCGTGGAAGGCCAAGTCGGCAAGGTTGCGCCCGACACAGGCACGCCTGCCCAGCCGGGCAGTTCCACGCGTGAGCAGGCTCGCCGCCGACCCGCGCCGCACGTGCAATTGCCGAACCGTTTCCTGCCGACACCGCGAACGCGAAACCGTCACCGGCCGTGCGAGACAAACTGGCCGCGACGGATCGCAAGGACAATCGGAGTACCGTACCTGCGCCCGCGATGGCGCCTGCTCGTCCCGCGGAGGCCGCCGCCACCATGGACAACATGAACACCGCGCCGGCGCCAATGGCTGCGCCACCGCAGCCTGCGGCACCGCAAGCGTTTCCCGCCGACAAGAAAGTCGAAGCGGCTACTGCGTCGCGCCCACCTGAACGCGCTCGCGCGGCGGCCGCGCCGAGCGTCGCCGAGCATGATCAAGTACGGCAACGCAGCGAGGAGACGCAATCCTTCGCGCCGTCGGGCGCCGGTGTTGCCGCACTGGCCAAATCCTCGGCACGCCAGGACGCGGCGACGGCCAAGGCAGTCGATATCGATGCGTCGATCCTGCGCATTCGCAAATTGCACGACGAGGGCAGGCTTGCGGATGCAGCGAAGGAATTGATCGCGTTGCGCGCGGCGGTCTTCGATGCGGACCTGCGCCTGCCGCCCGAATTGCGCGCCTGGGCGGCGACAGTCAAGCCATGAACGACAGCAATGAGAGAGCGCCTGCGGTGATACTGCCACCACGCCCCACGCCGCCCCGGCCGGAAGATTGCTGTGGGTCCGGATGCGTGCGCTGCATCTACACGATCTACGATGACGCGCTGCTCAAGTGGGAGCGGGAGGTCGAGAAGCTTGTCGTGCAGGCGGAGACGGAGCGGGGGTCGTCGTAAGACGAGTGGCGATCGTCGTAAGACACTGGATTCCCGCCTTCGCGGGAATGACGGCGGTGGGCCGTAGCGTTCGACACTCGCGCTTTGCGGGAATGACGGCGGGCGCGCGAAAACCTCGTCGTCCCCGCGCAAGCGGGGACCCAGCGGCGTCCGTCGAAAGACTCTGGATTCCCGCCTTCGCGGGAATGACGGCGGGAGCGCGAGACTCGTCGTCCCCGCGCAAGCGGGGACCCAGCGGCGTGCGTCGAGACACTGGATTCCCGCCTTCGCGGGAATGACGGCGGTGGGCCGTAGCGTTCGACACTCGCGCTTCGCGGGAATGACGGTGGGCGCGCGGATTCCCGCATTCGCGGGAATGACGTAGCGGGGCCTAGCGCTCCAGCGACCGCATCAGTTTCTTGATCGGCGCAGGCAGCGCGGCGCCCCGCGCATCGGCGGGCGTCAGCCATAGCGATGCCCGGCGCTTCGGCGTGCAACGGCCAATGGCGGGCCGTCACGCATTGCGGATGCAGCGTCAGCGAAAAATGCGTGAAGCCGTGCGCGATCGTCGGCAGCGAATCGCGCACGACGACCTCGGCGGCGTAGCGACTTTTGATCGACGCGCGCACATCCGCATCGAGCGACAGTTCCGGCAGGCTCCAAAGACCGCCCCAGATCCCCAGCGGTGGCCGCCGTTCGAACAGGATTTCGCCACCGCGCTCGATCAACAGCACGCGCAGTTCGCGGTGCGGCAACGCTTTCCTGGGCCGGGGAGTGGGCAGCGTGGCGATACGATCTTCGCGCAACGCCACGCAGTCGTCCGCGACAGGACACGCCGCACAATCCGGCGACGAGCGCGTGCACACGGTTGCGCCCAGGTCCATCAGCGCCTGCGTGTATGTCTCGATGTCGTCGCGCAGGAAGCAGCGCGTCCGCCACATCCCACAACTTTGCCTGAACCGCTGCGCTGCCTGGAAAACCGTCGACGCCACGATGCCGCGCCAGCACGCGCTTCACATTGCCGTCGAGAATCGCTACTCGCGCGCCAGTCGAGAATGCCGCAATCGCCGCAGCGGTGGAGCGCCCCACGCCGGGCAAGGTTGCCAGCGCGACCGCGTCGACCGGAAATTCACCGCCGAAATTTGCCACGACCATTTGCGCGGCCGCATGCAGGTGATGCGCACGCCGGTAATAGCCGAGCCCGCTCCAGTGTTCCAGAACGCGGCCGATGGGCGCGGCTGCGAGCGCGCGAACATCGGGAAATTCCGCCAGGAAGCGTTCGTAATACGGAATGACCGTCGTCACCTGCGTCTGCTGCAGCATGACTTCGGACAGCCAGATGCGATAGGGATCGCGCGTGCGTTGCCACGGCAGGCCGTGGCGGCCGTGCGTGCGTTGCCAGCGGATGAGCCGTGTCGCGAAGGACGGAACGCGCCGTCCCTGCAATGTTGGCACAGGTGTCTTGACCACGAGGGGCCAGACGCCGGCGCGAGATCAGCGCTGCCCGAGCCGCTGCTTGGCCTTGATGGCGGCGTCGGACTGCGGGAACTTGCCGATCAATTCCTCGAGCGTGCGCCGCGCCGCCGCGTTGTCACCCAGCTCCGATTGCGCAGACGCGACATTGAGCAGCGCATCGGGCACCTTCGGGCTGTCGGGATACGCAAGCAGCAACTGCCGCTGCGACGCCATCGCCGCCTTGTAGTCCTTGCGCGCGAAATGCGCATTGCCGATCCAGTATTGCGCGGACGGCGCCAATGCGCTCTTCGGGTACGTCTTGACGAATGCGGTGAAGCCGGTGATCGCGCTCTGGAAATCGCCCCGCTTGAACTGGTCGAGCGCCGCGTCGTAGGACTTCTGCTCGGTGACGGTGGACGGCAGCGGTGGCCCCGGCAGCGCCGGTCGCAGCCGCCGCGCCCGCGGCGTCGGCAGGCGCAGCGCCCTCGACGGAGGCGCCTTCCAGCTTGCGCATGCGCGCGTCGAGGTCGACGTACAGGTCGCGCTGGCGTTTCTGCGACTGTTCGAGTTCGTAGGTCAGCACTTCGATCTGGCCGCGGATCTTGGCGACGTCGCTCTTCAATCCTTCGACGTTGTTGGCGAGGTCGACCAGCGCGCCGCTTTTGAGTTGCCGCTCGAGCTGTGAGACGCGCTCGTCCAGATCCTTTTGGAGCTGGTCCAGTCGCGTGTTGGTCGCGGTAATACGCTTGCGCGCCTCGTCGTCGTCGAAGACACCGGCGTGCGCTGCGTGCGGGCCGACGTAGATGAGCGCGAACAGCGCCAACGCCGCGAATGGCGCCGCGCGGCGCAATGCCGTGCCGCGCATCACTCGCCGAAGTAGACGATGTCGACGCGGCGATTTTCCGCCCACGCCGCTTCGTCGTGGCCTTCACGCTTCGGCTTTTCCTTGCCGTAGCTGACCGTCTCGATCACCACTTCCTGCGCGCCCATCAGTATCAGCACGCGCTTCACCGCCTCGGCGCGTTTCTGCCCCAGCGCGATGTTGTATTCACGCGAGCCGCGCTCGTCGGTGTGGCCCTGCAGCGTGATCTTGGCGGTCCGGTTGTTCGAGAGGTACTTGGCGTGCGCCTCGATCAGCGCCTTGTACTTGTCCTCGACCACGAAGCTGTCGAATTCGAAATAGACGCTGCGCTTGGACAGCACGTTGTTCGGGTCGCGCAGCGGATTCATTCCACCCGCACCGGTCGTGGACCCCGTGACGCCGGAGGTGGTCGCTCCGCTGGTCGAGGCGCCCATCTTGTCTGTCGTCGCCGCGGGAGCGGCCGTCGACTGGTCATCGACCGGCGCCGTCGGTTGCGTGGAACAGCCACCAAGAAAGGCAGCGAACAACGCCACGAAGGATGCGGCGATCAGGAATTTTTTCATTGGAGCCTCCGGCGTTGGATGCGCGGGCGCTGGCGAAGCACGGCGCGAAGAGAGAAACATCACGATTGCGATCATGGCCGCGGGAACGGCCCCCACGCAGGTTCGCGCACGTCGGTCGCTTGAGCAGAGAGCTTCTGCTTCACGCGGCCGTCGCTGGAAACTGCGGCCAATATACCACGCCCCCCTACCTCGTTTGCGTAGAGGATCAGCTTGCCGTTCGGCGCGACGCTCGGTGATTCATCGAGCGGTCCCGTCGTGAGAACCTGCACCTGCCGCGACGCGATATCCTGCGCCGCGATCTGAAAATTCTTGCCATCCCGACGCACGAACGCGAAGCCTTTGCCGTCTGGGAATGGCCGCGCCGAAACGTTGTAGCTGCCATCGTAAGTGAGCCGTTCGACCGCACCACCCGCCAGCGTCAACCTGTAGATCTGCGGACTGCCGCCGCGGTCCGACGTGAACAGGATCGACTTGCCGTCGGGCATGAACATGG
The DNA here is from genome assembly GCA_963755545.1 of uncultured beta proteobacterium. Classification (GTDB taxonomy): domain Bacteria; phylum Pseudomonadota; class Gammaproteobacteria; order Burkholderiales; family Casimicrobiaceae; genus VBCG01. The sequence continues at coordinate 72,603 of CAVWKH010000008.1, forward strand.
CTTCGGTATCGATGCCCGGGGAACTCATGATGCGCTGCGGATTGCTGCCGTCGGCGTTCATGAGATAGAGCTGCGACCCGCCATCCTTGGTCAGCGTGACTGCCAGCGTGCGGCCGTCGGGCGACCATGCCGGCGAACTGTTGCTGCCACGGAAATTGGCCACGGCCGAACGCCGCCTGTCGCGAGGTTCTGAACGTAGACGACCGGCTTCTTGCTTTCGAAGGAGACGTAGGCGATGCGGTTACCGTCCGGCGACCAGCGCGGCGAGAGCATCGGCTCGTTGGACGTGACGATGGTCTGCGGATCGAAGCCGTCGGCATCGGCGACCAGCAACTGGTAGCGGGTGCCCTGCTTGGTGATGTAGGCGATGCGGGTGGAGAACACGCCCGGGTCGCCGGTCATTTTCTCGTAGATGACGTCGGCGATCTTGTGCGCGGTGGCGCGAAACTGCGCGGGCGTGACCGAGTAGACCATCGCCACCAGGGGCGTTTGCTTGACCACGTCGACCAGCGCGAAGCGCACTTCGACCCGGCCGTCGGCCAGTGGCCGGGCCGAACCCACGACGACGGCATCCGCACCCTTGGCGCGCCAGGCCGCAGCCTGCACGTCCTCGATGCGCGTCGGGCGGGGCGAGATGCCCGAGGGGTCGACCAGCTTGAACAGTCCCGACCGCGGCGAGGTCGGAGCCGACGATGAACGAGATGCTGGTGGGACCGACAGGCTCGCCGTCGAACGGCACCATGGCGATGGGCACCGCGGTGCCCGCGCCACCCACAATGTCGATGGTCAGTTGCGCGCGAGCGGGCGCCAGGAACGCCAGGCAGCGCGGCGAAAGCGAAGAGGAGGCGGAAGCGAGCGGTTCAAAGACATGAATTTCGAAGATCCGTTCGCCGTCAAGCGCAGCCATTCCATTTAGAAGTGTCGATTATAACGAAGAGATCGGCGCGAACGGTTGACCGCGACCCGGGGGCGAGAGTTCCGCGATGTTGCGAATTAGGTAGCGCGACCCGGAGCGTGCATTGGGAAGCTATCGGACGCGCTAGTGCGCGGATACCGACGTGGCAAAGCCGAAGGCGTTGGTCAGGCGATCCGCCACCCGCCGCGCCTCGTCGCGATCCGGAAACGGTCCTACATAGACGCGATAGAGCCCGCTCTGCTCCCGCACCTTGGGCTCGACCTGCGCCGACGCGAGTTGCGTCTGCACGTGCGCCAGGAAGTTCTGCGCGTTGTTGTAGTTCTGGAAAGCGCCCAGTTGCACGGCGAATCCGCCCGAGGGATCGCCGCTATCGGCGCGGCCTGCGGAGTGTCGGCCGGTCGGGGTGGCGTCGTCGTCAGCCGGACGATGACGGAGGTCCTGCAGCAGGCGCGACGCTGGTTCCCGCCGAGGGCGCAGAGGCAGTCGCCGACGTCGCCGAGGGAATTCCCGCCAAGGACGGCGGAGGAGTTGCCGATGACGGTGGGGCGCAGCCGCGACGACCGTGCCGCCTTCGCCCGGGATGATCGCTTCCACGATCACTTCGCCGCTGCCCTTGGCGGCGACGCCGATGCGGTGTGCCGCCGCGTAGGACAGGTCGATGACCCGGTCGTGCAGGAACGGTCCGCGATCGTTGACCCGCACGACGACGCTCTTGCCCGTCGCGACATTGGTGACCCGCGCGTAGGAGGGCAGCGGCAGCGTGGGATGCGCGGCGGTCATCGCGTACATGTCGTAGGTCTCGCCATTGGACGTCTTCTGGCCGTTGAACTTGCGGCCGTACCACGACGCGATGCCGCGCTCCTTGTAGGCGCGCAGCGTGGTGGCGGGCACGTAGTCCTTGCCCAGCACCGTATACGGACGATTGGCGAAGCGGCGCAGCGGCTCGAGGCGCGGCATGGCGTCGGGGATCGAATCGAGATTGGCGGGCGGGTTGTCACCCGGGCCGTCGTCCTTGTAGTACTTGGTCGATGCCTGCGGCGCCGACGGGGCCGTCCCGGCGGAAGGTGCGGCGCCGTTTCCTTCTTCGGCGCGCTGCTGCAGGCGGCAAGAAGCATGGCGCAGAACGCACAGGAGGCGCAGCGGCGATGGATCGGCATTCTGGCCCACAATCTACCATTGCGAACGCGCATGCACGACAAAGTGGCCACCTATCTTTTCGCCTGGAACCCGTCGCTGTGGAACTGGCCGGAACTGCCGCAGGACATCCGGCGGTTGAAGCGACGAGGCCACTACGACACCGAGTGGAATTCCGGCCGCGTGCGCAACATCGAGGTCGGCAGCCGCGCGTTCCTGATCCGCGTGGGCGTGCCGCCCAAGGGCATCTTCGGCGCCGGCTACACGTTGACCGCGCCCGCTGCCGACGCCGCACTGGCGTCCGGAGAAAGCCGCGGTGGGCGCCGTCCAGCAGCGGCTGACGCTGCGTCTCGAGTCGCTGTATCCGCTGCCGCCCGTCACCTACGACGACCTGGCGCGTGCCGCCCTTCGCGCGATTTCGATGGGGCGTGCGCTCCTCCGGCGTGCGCATTCCCTCCACGCTGGCCGACCGGCGATCGAAGCACTGTGGGAGGCGCGAACCGCGGATGCGGTCAAAGCCGGTCCGAAGGACTCACCACGCCGTGCCCGCCGCAATTGAGCAGCGAAATCGTGATCCGACATTGGCTGATGGCTGCATTGATGGCCACGTACGCGGTGCTGGCCCATTCGGCGGCCGATGACCAGGACATTACCGTGACGGTAGTGCGCGACGGAGCCACGATGCGCGTCGACTCCGAACTGCGCGTGCGCGCCAATCCGCGGGAAGTGTGGGACGTTCTCACCGACTACGACCACATGACGCGATTCGTGTCGACGCTGACCACGAGCGAGATCGTGCGCCGATCGGGCAACGAACTCCAAGTGACGCAGCACGGCATCGTGCATTTCGGTTTCCTGGACTTCCCCTTCGCCACCGTGCGGCACGTCGAACTGGTGCCTTACACCGAAATTCGCACGACGGTGACCGACGGCAGCATGAAGTCCTCGCAGTTCGTGACCACGATCGTTGCGGCTGCCGGCGAGACACGCATCGTTCAGCATGGGACCGTGGTCCCGGACATGTGGATTCCACCCGGAGTGGGGCCGGCGATCATCGAGCAGCGAACTCGCACACAATGGCAGGAATTCCGTGCCGAAATACTCAGGCGCTCGGTTGCCGTGGCGACGCCTCGATAGCCGCCCCTTCATTGCGACTGTTGCAAACGGTCCAAAGGACTCACCACGCCGCGGCCTCCGCGATTGAGAACGTGGGTGTAGATCATTGTCGTGCTCACGTTGGAATGGCCGAGCAGTTCCTGCACCGTACGGATGTCGTATCCCGATTCCAGCAGGTGCGTCGCAAACGAGTGGCGCAAGGTGTGCGGCGTGGCGGGCTTGTGGATGCCGGCGTCCTGCACCGCCTGGCGCATGGCGCGTTGAAAGGCCTGGTCGCTTACGTGGTGGCGCTGGACGTGCCCGCCGCGCGGATCGACCGAGCGCCGGAGCGCCGGAAACACGTATTGCCACGCCCACTCCCGCGGCGCTGAAGTGAACTTGCGCGCCAAGGCGTCAGGCAACCACACGCGGCCGTAGCCCATTTTCAAATCGCGCTCGTGGCCTTCCTTTACCCGATCGATATGCGTACGCATGACGTCGGCAAGAGCCTCAGGAAGAACCGCAATCCGATCCTTGTGTCCCTTGCCATCGCGGACAAGAATGGCTCGCCGCGAAAACTCGACGTCCTTCACCCGCAAACGCACCCCTTCCATGATGCGCATTCCCGTGCCGTACAGCAGTCCTCCAATCAGTCGATGCGTGCCTTCAAGGTGATCGAGAACTTGCGCGACTTCTTGTGGAGTCAATACGACGGGGAGCCTATGCGGAATGCGTGCCTGGGTGACTCCGTCGAGCCACGGCAGTTCAACGTCCAGCACATCGCGATAGAGAAACAGCAGCGCACTCTTGGCCTGATTTTGCGTGGACGACGAAACGTTCCTTACCGCGGCCAAGTGGGTGAGGAACGCCTCGATATCCCCCGCGCCGAGCTCCCGGGGATGCCTCTTGCCATGAAAGCGTATGAAGCGCTTAATCCAGTCCAAATATGCCTGCTCGGTACGCAGACTGTAATGCTTGAGGCGAATCTTTTCGCGGACCTGATCCAGCAATCGTGGTTGAGCCGATGAGTCCATTCACAAAACCCTTTAGGCACCCTTTTATGGTTCCTCCAGCTTTGATTTTGTGCGACATCCGAACCGCCTTGATATTGGCCAAATGCCCTATTGACGTGATCTTTCCCGTCAGTTCTAGGCGCTCCATTTTTCGTTAGGGCACAGGAGTCCACATGCCGCTCGGATTCTTCGGCACTGCGATATCGCTTGTCGGCGTCGCTATTGCAATTCCATTCGTCTACGCCTTGGTGTGGCCGGGAGGCATCCCTCGCGTGGCACTGTTCCTTTCGATCACAACTGTCGTGGGCATCGTCGCGGCCATTGCTGCCTTTATTTGGCAAATTACCCCATTGCAAGGCATTGGTATCGCTGCTGCCCCCGCGGGCTCATCCGGCGATGGCGCCTCACTGGACTCCACGCTACTCGTTCGGTTCTATGTCGCCCTTATCGTGTTGCTCGTCCTTCAAACCGTACTCTCCAAGGCATTGCAACATCTTCTCGCCCGCTAAGGTATGCCAGCGAATCTGTGCCCTAACCCGTCGCTCAAGCGGACTCCCCAGGCACGTGGCTTCGCCACCGTGCCGGGTAGCCGCTTAGCTTGTATTCGTTAGGCATGCCCTCTCACCGAATCGCAACGGCAGCATCACCCGCGAAGCATTGTTGCGGCTTCGCTGCATAATGTGCGTGCTACTTGTCTACCCGTCGTTTCGACTCTTTGCATCATCGTCCGTCTCAGATTCCTTCACCGCAATGGAGATCGTGCCGGATTTCTGGCTGCCTTTGCAACGATCGCGGTCGCGTCCGGGTTTTTCTCTGGTCTGGTCTTGAGCGCTTGCGAGCGAAGACACCCTGTCCGAATCGCCCTACTGGGGCGGGCTGATGATGTGCGCGTTGCAATTGGCCATCGCAACTGACGTCGGCGGCATGGTGTGGGCACTTTCCAACTATGCCCTTCTTGGCGCGCCATGCTCGCGGTCGGGCTATTGCTGGGCGCCATGCTTGGTCGCAATATCTGGCATGCCTAACCCGTCGCTCAACGCGGACGTCCCGCATGCGTGGGCTGACGCCCGACGCAGCGGGCCGCCGGTTAGCTATATTCGTTAGGCGGCACTCCGAATATCTCGCCGTATTGCCAGTAATCGCAGGTGGCAGCGCTGGAGCGATCATCGGCACGATCTTTGGTTTTGCCCTGGCAGGCCACCGCGACGTACTTTCCGGATTAACGCGTAGGCCTACGAATCGAGTTCTTGCCTTCGTTGCTCGTCCTCTCGGAGTTCTCTTCGTTCGAGTCGTTGGTGTTCCGGCATTGCTGCGATCTGGTGCGTTGTACTTTTGGCGCTGTGTGCTTGCCCATTCTGGTCGCACCATGGCTCATCATCCCGGAAGGCTGGTGGTTGCCAGCGCGTCACCTTTTTGGCGTATGCGATCGGCTTCCACTTGGCAAACGTCTTGGTTGCTCCATTCATAACACTGCGGCCTAACCCGGCGCTCAGGGACTCCCTGCGCGGCTTCGCCACTGCACCGGGTAGCCCCTTAGCTTGTATTCGTTAGGCCGCATGCAAGGACCGATCACCCTTGGTGCTAGCCGTCGCAATCGCCTGCGCGCTCATTGCGCCCGTAGGCGCTTTTACTTCGAGACCTCGAAACGTTCATGCGAGGATTTTGGGTTGAGTCGTGACTCGGATCGGGCGGCGTGGCTCCTTGGTTTCGTCACGCGCGACCTAACGTTTGCGTAAGGTCATCAGCTTTCTCGGCCTCTTAATTGTCGCTTTCATTGCCGTCTTTGCTCTCGGTATGCGGCTCGCTGGTTCAGAATGAAACCATTGCGGCCTAACCCGTCGCTCAACGCGGACGTCCCGCATGCGTGGGCTGACGCCCGACGCAGCGGGCCGCCGGTTAGCTATATTCGTTAGGCATACATGGAGTCGCCGAGTGCTGCAATTGTCGCAATGGTTCTCGCGGCCGTCGTCGCATTCCTGGTCCGCCTCTTCCTGCGTCCCAAGCAACCGCCCGCGGCCACTTTCAAGTGCGCCCGTTGTAGTTCAATCTCCCGCCACAGCAAACGTACTTCCGAAGCTTGGCGCCAAAATGCGAAGCAGCTGTTCTGCGACGCATGCCATCGCAAATGGCTCGAATCGCGACCCTTACAAGGTCAAAATGCCCGGGCCAGGCGTGTACCCTCTAGTTCAAATCGCGGCTGCTTCGGGGTAATGTTGTTGCTTGCGCTAATCCCAATCACATTGCTGACCATTGTCTTGTATGCCTAACCCGTCGCTCAACGCGGACGTCCCGCATGCGTGGGCTGGCGCCCGACGCAGCGGGCCGCCGGTTAGCTATATTCGTTAGGCTGCATTTGGAAATCAACCGGCCTCGGCAAGGTGTCGAAGTCCTCATTTCTGCGGTGTTGGGCGCCGTGGCGCCGTGGGTATTGGTTTACGCGCTCGTTTTAGTGCATCAATACTTTGGCCGCCCGTTCGTTGTCCCCGGTAGTTGGTGGGGCGATGGGCACAGCTCGTCTGACATCGCTGCCGTGGCAAACATTAGTGATATTGTCCAAACGGCTCTTGAGTACCTATGGGGCTTTTCCTTGGCCGTGCTGCTATACAAGCCAGCCTCACTCTTTTTTCGCCAAGTGCCCACCGTTGTGTGGCCGACTTTCCTGATTTCGTTTCTGGTATCACTCGCCTTTCTTTATCGGAAGCCGGAAGTGTTTCCCGTACTGCTTCAAACACCACTATTGTCGTCATTCGTCGCTGGCATCACGATCAATGCTGTCGCCGCGTGGCGTACCCATGCAGCCTAACCCGTCGCTCAACACGGACGTCCCGCATGCGGGCGCTGCGCGCCGGGCAGCGGGCCGCCGGTTAGCTAGTATTCGTTGGGCACCCTTCAAGTGGGTAATGGCGAGGTATTAGGGCTAGTTTTTGATCTACCCGAAGCCGAGTGGATGGCCGACGTCCGTCAAATTCGCCTCGCTTACGACAACGCTCGCGCACATTTCCCGATTGAAATCACGGTTGCAGGCTCGTCTGGATTGGGTTGGCTCTCGCCAGGGCAGACTCTCGACACAATCGCCGCGCATGTGCGAGCAATCGCGCAACAGTTCCACCGTTCAATGCGCATCTCGCGCATCGAGATGTTTCCTCAGTCGCAAGTCTTCTATCTCGCGCTGGCGAATGAAGAGCCCTTCCATTCGTTTCAGCGCGCACTGGCCGCCTCTCCACTAGATTTCGAACCCACCGAGTTCTCTTACAAGCCACACTGCACTATTGCAGCGTTGTCCGAGCTGGCACCTCCAGCCGCTCGCGCTGCCATGGCGGCCTTTCCAATCCCAGCACGCGAGGCTACTATTTCTTCGCTCAGCCTATATGCCGTCAATTTTTCTACTAACGGGTGTCGTCATATCCATGTTCTGCCATTGGGTGCCTAACCCGTCGCTCAACGCGGACGTCCCGCATGCGTGGGCTGCGCCCGCGCAGCGGGCCGCCGGTTAGCTATATTCGTTAGGCAGCAATCATGTCCACGCGTGAGCCAGTAACGGAACTCGCCAACCGCATGGCCGGGTGGTTCCTTGTCGTCTTTGGTGGCGGTGTACTCTGTTTTGCTGTCGCGCTTCGCTCAACTTTCGCCGCCGACGCACCTGTGTTCGTCTGGGTCCTGGCCATTGTTGGAATCGGCGCCATCGCGTTTGGCGTTTTCGCGCCGCGCAAGTTGCGAGCTTCGGTGCTCTACGCCTTTGTCACCTTCATCTGGGTCTGAGTCCATGCATCCGGCAGTCCAATTTGCATACAAAATGCCGCCTAACGCGTAGCTCTGTTCAACGAGGGAGTGATCATGCATATTTTGAGATTTTGGGTACCTGCGATCGTGGCTCTTGGTTTGCTCGTTCGGACAGATCTTGTGAAGTCACAGGCTACGGACGCGACCGTTCCACCCCGTACGATGGGGCAGCCCGCGCCAACATCGACGCCGAACCATCTGTCGATCGTCGACCTGGAAGCCGGCATTTCCGGCGCTTGCGGCCAAATGATGTTGGGCATGGCGCCGAGAATCAAAAACCAACTGCCGTTCATCGACACAGCCAAACTGAGTGAGATTACATGCCGATGTACGACAGATCGCTTCATGGCTGACCGTCGATTTCAGGCATTACTCAAAATGAGCGATGCTGATCTCAACAACTCCCTGGTGCCTTGGTCGAGGTCTACTGTCTATGTGGCCCGCTCGTTGCAGCTGGGCGCTTTCTCGCACGCAACCGGCACCCTGGTCATCTCGACGGCAGGCGCTCGCTTGACCAGTTGTTGGTACAGTTCAATGAGCACGCGGCGCGCGGCCCGTTAGGTGTCGGTTGTCTAATTGAGGTGCGCACCGATGAAGCAGTGAACGAGAGCGCCCTTCTTCGCAATGTCAATCACGCATTCGAGACATCGCCTTATGGTCAACCAGCGGCAGAACCCGTCGCTCAACGCGGACGTCCCGCAGGTGTGGGCTGACGCCTCACGCGGCGGGCCGCCGGTTAGCTTGTTTCGTTAGGCCGAACCCTTTGCGTTGGACTCTTGCGCGCCCGTGACGCCGCGTTTACGATCCGTTTGGTCCGCGCCGCGGGCACTTAATCGGGGAGATGCTGCATGACAATGACGCGACGAAATTTCGTCAAAGCCGGACTCGGAAGTATGGCGCTAGCCTTGACGGAAGCAGAATCTCGCGCAACGGGTGGTTCTGCGGCGGTTACCGTGATTGGCGTCGACGGTTCTCCCCTGGAGGAGGGAATCCTCAATGCGTACCTGAGCAGTCGCGCCGATGTTTTTCAGTTTTCCGATAACATCATCGACCTGAATTATCTGGACTACATCGGAGATTTTGTCGACGCCAATTCGTCCAAGGTCGTGCTGGTCAAGTCCGTGAATGACATCTTCGCCGCCAAGCGCGCGGGGAAGGTTGCTCTCGTGGTCGGCTGCCAGGAGTGCACGCCGCTGGAGCCAGAATGGGGAATGGCGGACCACGATGTTCCGAGCAATACCTACATCCCGGGTCCCAACAATTGGCTTGTCAATCCGCCCATCACCAACCTTGAAGCCTCCTACGGCAAGGGGCTGCGGATGGCGAACCTGGCGTATAACCAGTCCAATTATTTTGGAGGCGGCGGCATGGACCGGTCGACGCCATTGAGCAGTGCGGGCCGCTACCTGATTGGCGCAATGCAGGAAATCGGCATACTGGTCGATTGCAGCCACTCTTCGGAGCAGACCTGCCTGGATATTCTCGCCATGGCGAAGCGGCCGGTGGTAGCGTCGCATTCCAACGTCAACGGGTTGAACGACAATCCGCGCAACATCAGTGACCGCGTGATTGACGGCATCGCCCGAAGTGGCGGCCTCATTGGCGTAAACGCCTGGACCGTCTTGTTGACCTGGAGCAGGCGAGACCACCTCCGTACCGATCCGGATAAAGGGCCCTTTCCTCCCGTGGCAAGCATTTCGGATTATGTAGATGTGATGGATTACATCAGGCGCCGAGTGGGCGTCGACCACATTGCATTGGGCACGGACTGGGGCGCAGGCGGCGCAATGCTACCTGTCCCAACCAAATGCTTTTCGTTTCCGCCCGAGATGAGATACAACGAAGTCAACGGACTCACGTACGTGAAGAATTTCGAGTCTGTAAGGGACCTCCCTAACCTTCGCGCGGAATTAACGCGACGCCACTACTCTGCCAGCGACATCGCAAAGATATTCGGCGGCAACTGGATGCGGGTGTTTCAAGAGGCCTGGTGAGCGAAACGAGTCGGCGGAGACGCTGAGCCTAGCACCACACTCGGTCATCGCCGAAACTGCCAAACCATGGCACTAGACCAATCGTTTTGCCAAGTTGGTTCTATTTTGTGAATTGACAACTTGTCGCGTGTGCGGCCTAACCCGTCGCTCAACGCGGACGTCCCGCATGCGTGTGCTGACGCCCAACGCAGCGGGCCGCCGGTTAGCTTGATTCGTTAGGCGTCACGAAATCGGAGACGGTCGTGGATGTATTCGAAGCCATTCACTCTCGGCGGTCCATCCGCAGGTACCAGCCCGATGCGGTCGATCGAGCTCTGATGGAAGAGCTGTTGTACGCGGCCGTGCAGGCGCCGACGCCACCAGCAAGCGGTACAACGCCGTGGGCTATGTGCGTGGTTGAGGGCGTCGAGCGTCTTGCGAGCTACGGCGCTCGCGCCAAGCAGTATGCCCTCGATCATCAACCTGAAGGGCGTCCATGGTCTTGGACTGAACGGCCAAACTTCAAAGTCTTCTGGGACGCACCTGCACTGGTTCTGTTTTGCGCGCAAACCGGAAACGCGGAAACGCCGTTTGACTGCTGCCGAGCTGCGCAGAACTTCATGCTGGCTGCACACGCCCGCTCGCTGGGCACCTGTTGGGTCGGCGCGCCTCTGCCGTGGCTTCATAGCCCGGGCGTCGCAGAAGAACTCGGACTCCCTCGGGGGTTTGAGCCCGTTGTCGCGATGATAGTTGGTCATCCGGCGGAGCAACCGACCGGCAGTCCTCGTTCCAAGCCCACAGCATTCTGGTGCGAACCCAATGATGCCTAACCCGGGGGTCAACCGGACGCGCCGATTCATGGCTTCTACTTGGCGATCGTCATCGCGGCGCGCCGGTTACCTTGCACGTTAGGGAGCATTCCGGCATGCAAAGGTGGGCACTCGCGCTGGCCTTTCTGGGGCTTGCTTGTGTATGTGGCAGGTCTGTAGCGGCGTTCGACCAGGGCTTGCACGCTGCGATTAAACAAGGTGACGTTGAGGCAGTCCGCTCAAAGCTCGCCAAGGGCGTTGATCTTGAGCCAGCCTGTCGACCGAATTTCAATTGCAAGCCTCTTGTGTACGCCGCGTTCCTGGGACGACGTCAGATCGTCGAAATGCTCGTAGATGCGGGTGCCGATCTAAACGGCACAAGTCCAGTCGGGGACACAGCGCTAATTAAGGCACTGATTCTTCCGGATAGACAATTGGCTACGGAGTTGGCGAAATACCTGATAGTGAAGGGGGCGGACGTAAACAAACCGAACGTGTTTGGCATGTCTCCCTTTATAGGTGCGTGCAGCGTAGGTGATCTAGATATGATCATTCTCATGCTCGCCCACGGAGCAGTGGTCGACTCATCGTTTCCATACCGGATATCCCCCCGTCCTCCTGAGGAGAACGATGGGGACACGTGCCTTCATAAGGCGATAATTTACGGACACCTTGAGGCTGCTCGCCTGGTTCTTCGCGCTGGCGCTAGTCCGAAAGTAAGAAACGCGGATGGAAGGATGCCCGAATACTATGCAGAGCGGGCCGGTCGCAAGGATCTCGTCGATCTGCTGTCAAGTTATGCTCCCTAACATGTCGCTCAACGCGGACGTCCCGCATGCGTGGGCTCACGCCCGACGCAGCGGGCCGCCGGTAGCTTGTTTCGTTAGGCCGCTCCTTGCTTTGTATCGCCTATATGGCAACTAGCATCCGTGACCTTCTGGGTTCGGGGAAAACGCTCGCGGTCGTGGCTGGGTTGTCACTTGGCTGCTGGTCGCCTCACAGCACAGCGATGTCCATTTCCGCCAAGCCGATCGAAGGTTGGGTGGTCGATGGATCGGGAGCACCGATTGACAATGTGGTGGTGCTGGC
>CAVWKH010000009.1:0-309706 GCA_963755545.1 uncultured beta proteobacterium
TATGTTGTCGTCTACTCGTTCAGTTTCCTGTCTTGCTATCCGGCGACTGTCTCTCGAAAACATGACCCACTACATCATCACCTTCCAGGATTCCCGCGCTCGGAGTGCGTGGCCCGAGGGTTCACCTCCACGGTTGAACAAATCGGCTGGAACGAGCAATATCCACTCATGCTGGAAACGCTCGCCAAGCGAGGCGACGCCGAATGAGAGTCGCTGGCATCATGAGCGGGACGTCGCTGGACGGGATCGACGTGGCGGTGGTCGATCTGCGGGGCAATGGCATGGAGACGATCGGCTGGGCGTCCGACGCCGTATCCGAAGAGCGTGCGCGAGGCGCTGCTGGAGGTGTCGAACTGCGAGACGCACACGTCCGAGATTTCGCGGCTGAATTTCTGCTGCCGGAGTTGTATGCGAAGGCGTTCTTCGCGGCGTGCAAGCAGCGGCGGATCGCAGTGAAGAGGTGGAGCTGATCGGCTGCCACGGGCAGACGATCTATCACGACGGCGGGAGCACGCTGCAGATTGGCAACGGCTCGGTGCTGGCGGAGCGGACGGGCATTCCGGTGGTGAGCGATTTCCGGCCGCGCGACATGGCGGCGGGCGGGCGCGGCGCGCCGCTGGTGCCGTTTGTGGACTACCTCTTGTTCCGGCATGCGAAGCGCGGGCGAGTGGCGGTCAACATCGGCGGCATCGCCAACATCACGGTCGATTCCGGCGGGGGCGAAACCGGGGGATATGGTCGCATTCGACACGGGTCCGGGAAATATGGTTATCGATCCGCTGGTGCGGAAGCTGACGTTCGGCGCGCAGGAGTTCGACAAGGGCGGGGCGATTGCGACGAATGGCGTGGTGCATGAGGCGTTGTTGAAGGGGATGCTGGGCGACCGATCCGCCTGGTCCCGCCGAAGACTACGGGGCGGGAGCAGTATGGGCGGAGTTTGTCACTGGGCTGATGGCGACGGGGGTGAGTCTGGTGGACTTGGTCGCGACGGCGACGGAGTTCACGGCGCGGTCGATTGCGCTGGCGGTGGAGGGGGTACGGGGGGTGTTCCACGATGTCGTTGGCGGGCGGAGGGTGCCGTAGTACGCGTGCTAATGCGACGGTTGCAGGGATTGCTGCCGGCGCTGGAGGTGATGAGTTCGAAGAAGGTGGGGGTGGACCCGGATTCGAAGGAGGCCGTGGCGTTTGCGGTGTTGGCATATCAGACGCGGCACGGGTGGGAGGGGAATTTGCCGAGTGCAACGGGGGCTCGGCTGGGGGGTGATTTTGGGGAAGCTCGCTCGGGGAGACTGTCTAGCCCGGTAAAGGACAGTGGTAAGGGTCCGAAATAGGCGGACGCCCCCTACTTTTTCAATCTTATGAGAGTTTCCCGTAATAGACCACGGTTTGGTACTTCATGTCAACCTTGCCGTCGGTCTCAAATTCCATAAATAGCTCGCGCAGTGCGGCAAGCATTTCCTCGTAACCTGTCTCACCGGGCCGCGGAACGTAGGACGCCGACAGCAGGCGACCCTCTAACGCCTCATAATCGAGCTGCTCAGGATAGTCGAAATACTGCCGCGCATACGGCGCGTCCCCGAACAGGCGAGCCGTCGCATTGCCAATATTGTGGCGTTCGCGTCCCCAGACGTGGCGGAAGCGGTCGCCAAAGCGCGCGGCCAACTGCTCATAGGCGCGGACGAACGGCGTCTCAGGCGAAGCATGCAGATTCCACATCAGCACCACACGGCCCTCGGGCTTGAGGATGCGGGCAAACTCGGCACGGCAGCGCGCGGCATCGAACCAGTGAAAAGCCGTGGCCGCGACAACAAGGTCGACCGACGCGTCCGGCAACCCTGTAGCCTCGGCCGTACCGTCGGACAGCCGGAAGCGATCCGGATAGTGGCCAACCAACAACGCGGCTTCCGCCCGCATGTCGGCGTTCGGCTCCACGGCCCAGACGAGTCCCCGTGGTGGCGCAGGAAGAGTTCCGAAGAAATGCCCGTCCGCGCCGATATCGGCTACTCACGCTCCGGCGTCCAACGGGCGCGTTTGGCGAGCGAGCGATCGCCGCAGTTGCCCGGATAACCAGGGCGGTACCACCCATAGACCGAGGCGCGGCCGGAAAGCAGGTCAGGCGTTTGATAGTTCGGCATTCCTGAATCCATTATCGAACCGTACCTGATGACTACCCTCTGTGTGGATGATTACTGCTTCCCTGTGATGTGCAGTGAGGCCTTGCTGTGCCCCGCGTTCGCCCAGCACGTTCCGCAAAACGACAAGAATCCGGCGGGCGAGGGTCGGCAACTGGCCAGGCGATCCCGCCGCTGCCGGTCGCAAGCTCTATAGCAGGCTTGTCTTGGTTGCCGTGGCGCGAGGACGCACGGGGCAGCGAGCGGGCTCCATCGCTGGTAGGGGCGCTGAAGCAGCTCAGCGAACAGGTCAGAGAAATATCCGCGGGGGAATTGCCGGGTCGGCGATGCCCGCGTTTTCGAAGCTTGCCGGCCGATCAGGGCTGGCGACTGGTTTCTATCCGCAGCGTTTCGGCCACAGGGACTTCCGTGAACCGGAAGTAGCCACGGGCGACGCGGCGGCGGGCGCGGCTATCTCCAATGGCAAGGGCGGTTGCGTCAATTGCCATCAGGTGTACGGCAAGGGCACGGCTGTAGACCAACTTGTCGGCTGCCGGAGCAACCAGTGACGCGCTGCACACCTTCATCGTTAACGCAACCGTCCCAGCCGGTCGGCAAGCGCCGTGGCAACAAGTTCCGCATCTCGAGCACCTATGTTGGGTGACGCAGGACGGCAAGACAGATGAGCGGTGCACCCGCGATCAGACGTTTCTTTCCATCCGACTGGTGGACACCAAGGGCACCTACGTGTTCAAGAAAGTAGTCGAAGAGCCTGATGCCGAGCAGCGGTCGCTGATGCCGGCGGACTCGGAACGCGGCTGGGCGCCGCGGAAATCGACGATGTCGCGTATTGAAGAGGCTGGACGGTACAGCTCCTGCAGCCGTGGTGGAAGTGGAGGCCCTGGTGCTCAAGCGGCTGACCCGGATCGCGAAGGCGTCGGACGAGCCGCAGAACTGGTTCACATATTGGGGCGACTATGCCGGACGCTGGCCTCTGGCATAACTAATCACCACCACTGAACGTGGAGTCACGCTGCCGGCGCATGGCAACCGGATGCCCGGCGGCGGACGGTGATGGAGGTGTGTGTGTATGTTTATGTCATGTACTTCGTCGTTCGTGTTGCTACGGGCGTTGCGCGCAGGCTCCCATTGCCAGAAGTAGGCGGCGAGAGAGCCGAATTCTCCCGTCATTTCCCGCGCGCGTTGCGCATTGTTGATCGTCGATTCGATCTTGCCGCGATGTCTGACAATGCCCGCGTTACCCACGAGGCGCTCGACGTCCCGGGATTTGAACCGCGCCACGCGCTCGTAGTCGAAATTGGCAAACGCCTCGCGGAAGGCCTCGCGCTTGCGCAGGATCGTGAGCCAGCTCAAGCCTGCCTGGAAGCCTTCGAGGCATACCTTCTCGAACAGTCGCCGGTCATCGGCGACGGGAAAGCCCCACTCGCGATCGTGATATGCAACGTAGAGCGCGTCGTCGCCGCACCACCAGCAGCGCTCCATGGGTTTGTTTTTTTTCACGGCCGTCATCACTCGATTCTAGCGGAATGTACCGCCCGGGATGCCCGCCTATAATGCCTGGCGGACGGGCATCGCCACGCCGCCGGAACCAAGGGCAGTACTCGTCGAAAGTGCAATGTCGAAAGAGCAAGATGACCCGCCTGTTGCTGCTTGCCATCGTGTTGTTGTCTCCGTGGACTGAATCCATGCCCGCCCATGGCGCAACGCCAGGCGCGATCGTCGGCACGGTGACCTACCGGCAACGCGTGGCGCTGCCCCCGGATGCCATCGTGGAGGTCCGCCTGCAAGACACGTCGCGCGCGGACGCGTCAGCGCGGACGCTCG
Source organism: uncultured beta proteobacterium (assembly GCA_963755545.1). Taxonomy (GTDB): domain Bacteria; phylum Pseudomonadota; class Gammaproteobacteria; order Burkholderiales; family Casimicrobiaceae; genus VBCG01. Next base: position 3,957 of record CAVWKH010000009.1, read on the forward strand.
GCCACGCCATCATCCCAACCGCAGGGGCGCAAGTGCCGATTCCCTTTCGAATCGAGTACGATCCGGCGGCGATCAACCCTTCGCACAGCTATTCGGTCCGAGCGACGATCACCGTGGGCGATCGGCTGCTTTTCACCTCGACCACCGCATACCCGGTGTTGACGCAGGGCGGCGGTAATGAAGCGACCATTGCGGTATTCATGATCCTGCCCAAGGATGGACCTGTCGGCGTCCCCGCAGCCGAAGCCGCTTCCACTGCGCCGGTTGCACTGGAAAACACGCAGTGGAAGCTGGTATCGATCGGCAATGCGGCCGCTGTCGCGCTTCCCGCTGGGCGCGACGCGGGGATCAACCTGCACGCCGGCGATCGCCGGTTGTCGGGCTCAGGTGGCTGCAACCGGCTGGTGGGAAGCTATGATGTCGCCGCGGGGACGCTCAGGATTGCGCCGGCGGGCACGACGATGATGGCGTGCCCGAAGGAACTCATGGACCAGGAAAACGATTTCCTGACCGCACTCACGATGACGACGGATTACCGGATCGCAGGCGACATGCTCGAACTGCGCAATGGCGAGCGCGTTCTGGCGCGCTTCATGGCGCAAAATTCCAAATGACCGTACCAGGAAGGGCAATGTGTGACTGAATCAAATCCAGCACGTTTCGGCAGCGGCAAGTCCGTGCGCCGCGTTGAAGATGAGAGTCTGCTCAAAGGGACCGGACTGTTTGCCGACGATGCGTCGCTGCCCAACCAGGCCATGGTGCATTTCCTGCGCTCGCCACATCCCCACGCGCGGATTGCATCGATCGATACGAAGGCGGCGTCGCTGCTTCCCGGAGTGATCGCGATTGTCACTGGTGAGGACCTGGTCCGCGACGGCGTCAAGCCACTGCTTTCATCGTCGGATTTCAAACGCATCGACGGCACGGATACTTCTTCCGCGCCGCACCACGCGTTGGCCGTGGGCACCGTTCGCTTTGTGGGCGAACCCGTCGCCGCCGTGATCGCGCAAAGCAGCGCGCAAGCCCGCGATGCCCTTGAGGCGATCGACGTGCAGTACGAGCCGTTACCCAGCGTCGTGAACCTGTCGGCGGCGACCGCCAACAACGCGCCGCTGGTCTGGGCAGACGCCACCGGCAATGTCGCCTGCGAAATTCGCCATGGCAATGTGGCCGCGACGGACGCTGCGTTCGCGAAGGCCGCGCACGTCGTCTCCCTCGACCTCGTGAACCAGCGGCTGGCGCCTTCGCCCATCGAGCCCCGTGCGATTCTCGCGAGTTACGACACGTGCAACGACCGCATCACGTTGCGCGTGTCCAACCAGACGCCCACGGGCTTGCGCGACGAACTTTGTTCGGCAGTCCTCGGCATCGCGAACGACAAGGTCCGCGTGCAGGTAGGCGACGTGGGCGGCGGCTTTGGCATGAAGACGGGACTCTATCCGGAAGATGTGGTGCTTGCGTACTGCACGCGAAAGCTGCAACGGCCCCTCAAGTGGAACGCCGAACGGATTGAGGAATTCCTCGCGGCGTCCCATGGCCGCGACCTGGAAAGCAACGCCCAACTCGCGCTCGACGGTGACGGGCGCGTGCTCGCGCTGCGCATCGATTCGCTCGCGAACGTTGGCGCTTATGCGACGCCGGCGGGCGTGGTCATCCAGCTGATGATCGGCCCCTGGGTTTCCACCAGCGTCTACGACATCGATACCATCGACATCCGCATCAAGGCGGTGATGACCCATACCACGCCCACGGGCGCGTATCGCGGCGCCGGCAGGCCGGAAGCGGTCTACACCATCGAACGCCTGATGGATGCGGCATCACGCCAAACTGGCATTGACGCGCTGGAACTGCGCCGGCGAAACATGATTCGGCCGGACCAGATGCCGTACACGAATCCGATGGACAAGACTTACGACAGCGGCAACTTCGCGTCGGTGATGGACCAGGCCACCGCGCTCGCGGATTGGCGCGGATTCGACGCCCGCGCCGCGACGGCGAAAACGCGCGGGCGTCTGCGCGGACGCGGAATCGCGACATTCCTCGAGTGGACCGGTGTCGACCTGTTCGAGGAGCGCGTGACCGTCACGGTCACGGGTCAGGAGATCGAGATTTTCAACGCGCTGCAGGCGATGGGCCAGGGATTGGCCACCACGTTCGCGCAACTCGCCGTCGACGTGTTCGGCGTGCCGATCGACAAGATCAGGATCGTGCAGGGGGATACGGATCGTGGTACCGGATTCGGCAGCGCAGGGTCCCGCTCGCTCTTTGTCGGCGGATCCGCCGTGAAAGTGGCGTCCGAACGCACGGTCAAGAGCGCGCAGGATCTCGCCGCGAAGGAACTTGAAGCCGCGGCGGGCGACATCGAGTATCGCGATGGCGTGTTCAGGATCGGCGGCACCGACCGCAGCATCGGCCTGTTCGAACTTGCGCAACGGCAGCCCGAGGAGCGCATCGTTCTCGATTCCACCAGCAATGTCGATGGGGCTACGTGGCCCAATGGGTGCCATATCTGCGAAGTCGAAATCGATCCGGATACCGGCGCCGTCGAGGTCGCCGCCTATTGGTCAGTCAACGACGTCGGTCGAGTGGTCAACCCGATGATCGTCGTCGGCCAGCTCGAAGGCGGTGCGGCGCAAGGCATCGGCCAGGCGTTGTGCGAGGCGGTCGTCTACGATGCCGGGTCCGGCCAGGCGGTCACGGCAAGCTTTCAGGACTATGCGATTCCACGCGCCGACATGATTCACCACTTCCACATGACGATGGACGAGTCCACGCCCTGCCGCAACAATGCGCTGGGCGTCAAGGGCGTGGGAGAACTCGGCACCATCGGCGCCACGCCGGCAGTAGTCAATGCGGTCATCGACGCGCTGGCGCGCGCGGGAAAGCAATCCTCCGCGCTGCGCATGCAAATGCCGCTTACGCCGGAGCGCGTCTGGCGCGCGCTGAACGAATAGCAACGAATCCGTGGAGACGGATCAGGCGTCCTGCTTCAACTGCCGCGCGGCCAACGCGTAACCGCCGGCCGCGCCATCGACGAAGTGCACGTGGTTGCTGTCGCTGATCGACGGCACGATGCACGTCATGATCGCCGCCGGCTGCCGGTGCATGCCGAAGCGCGCCACGTTGGCGACGCGCGCTTCGCTCAGCCGCTTTTCTATGCGATCGGCGAGCGCCGGCGTGCAGTCGAGCGTCATCCGCAAGTTGTCGTCAAACTTGCGGAAGTCCGAATTCTCGACGACCTCGCGCCGATAGATTGCGGGGTCGAAATTCTTGAGGCGGATGCCGAATTTCAATACGAAATAGGCGATCAGCGTACCGAACAGCAGCTTGAGCCGGCGCATCGCGAACGACTCGCCCACCCGCCGCGAAGCTTGCGCCTCCAGGTCCAAGCCCGGTGGTGGCCAGCCGACGCCGGGAGCTCCATCGGGGACCGGGCGCGCAACGTCCGGACTGCTCTCCAGCTCGGTAAGCAGACCCTCCACGAGTTCGCGGAACTTGGGATCACCGTGGGTGACCGGCGCCACGACCAGTGACAGGATCAGGCCGCGCGTGGCCGGAATGTCGTTCCACCGGCAGGAAAGTCCGCTCAAGTCCGGGCGCGCCCCGGGAGCCCCGGGTGGGATCGCGAACCGGCCCGCCTTCATTGCGCGCTCCGCCCAGGCCAAGCCACCGCCGGAAAACATCGCGAACGAAACATTCTTCGACGGTGCAAATCGCGCCACGCTCACGTTGAGCCCCTCTTCCTTTACTGCGGCCACGGGAACCATCGCGACACGCAGGTCGAGATTGAGGTCGTCGCGCGTCCAGGCGGCCGTGGCGGATAGCGCCTCGCGCACCCGTTCACCGTCCCGCGAGGCAACGGCGAAACTGGCGCCATCGCCACCGAAGACATAAGGAAACGTGCGGCCGGGAAGCGCGTTGGTCACTGCGGCGATGACGGACGCACCTGCCGTGTTCACCGCCTTGTAGCGGCCTCCCGCAATCGCGTCGGTCGAGCTGACGACGTCGGTAAGTCCGATGATCCAGTCGTCGGGCAATGCCCGATACCGCGAAGGGTCCATGATGTTGGCGAACCCTTCGAAAATCGGCAGATCGGAGTAGAAGTCAGCGTCGTCGCGCATCGGCTCGATTGGCGACTGGAATCCGGTCCCCGGTCCAGGGCATCCAATACTTCGAGGTCCGACGATTATCCACGATGTGGGCAATGGGTGCCGCGTCGCCTGTCGGGCTCGCCGACGGACCGGCCCCATGGCAGAATCGCCAAATGAGCACGCAGGACATCACGCTGAATTTCGCCGTCCGACGTGACGCAGCGTTGCTGGCCGAGATGTCCCGCGACCTGATCGAAGCGGGACTGGGCTGGCGCTATCGGTCAGACTCGATCGGCAGGCTCATCGGCGACGCCGATACCGTCACGCTTGTCGCACGCAGCGCGGACGGTCCGGCAGGTTTCGGAATCATGAAAATTGGCGAAGAACGCGCGCACCTGCTTCTGCTGGCAGTGCGTCCCGCCTATCAGCGGCGCGGCATCGCTCGGCGCATGGTGCAGTGGCTGGTCGAATCCGCCGCCACGGCCGGCGTCGTGTCGGTTCACGTCGAACTCCGCGCGGGGAACGCCCCGGCTCAAGCACTGTACCTTGGTGCCGGCTTTGCCGAAACGCTGCGCTTGCCCGGCTACTATTCCGGACGCGAAACGGCGATTCGCATGATGCGGCTGTTGCGGTCGCCCGCGAGGACGGCCGCCGCCTGAAAACGGCACCGCGCGGCTAAACGCTTGCGCGAAAGCTTGCCGGCATGAAGAAGTCGACCATCCGGGAGATCTGTCCGCGCATCATTTCCCGGCCGTAGACAGTCACGCAACCACAATTCTCCGCGAGCGTCAGCAAAGGCGTTCGTTCGGGCTTGACGATCGCATCGAAGACCACCAGCTCACGTGGCAGTTGGTCAACGTCAAGGGGCAAGCGCGAATCGGAGAGCATGCCGACGGGCGACGCATTGACCAGCATGTCCATTCCCTCGATCGATCGGATCCGCCGCATCGACCGGAACACCGGGATTCGCGCGCGCGACTTTGGTGGCCAGGACCTCAGCGCGCTCCCTGTCGACGTCGAAGATTCGCAGCGACGCCGGCCGCTCGAAGCCGATGGCCACGGCGATCGCCGACCCGGCGCCGCCAGCACCGAGCAGCATCACGCGCTTGCCCGCGAAGCCGATTCCGCGGCGCCGAAATGCCTCTACACAGCCGAGTCCGTCAAAGATGTCCGCATGCCAGCGTCCGTCGGCCGCACGCGTCAGCGCGTTGATGGCCCCCACGACGCGCGCCTGCTCGCCAAGGTCGTCGGCCAACGCGCAAGCGCGTACCTTGTACGGGATCGTGAACACCAGCCCACCCAGATTCTGCAAACCGAGCAGTTGCGGCAGGAAGATATCGAAGGCATCAGGCAGCACATGCAGCGGCACGAGGATCGCATCCTGCCCGCGCCGACGAAATTCCGCGGTGAACATTTCCGGGGACCGAACCTGCTCGATCGGGTGCCCGACGATTCCGTACAGCCGCGTCTTGCCGGAGACATAGTCGACTTCGTCTTGCGCCGTCATGCGGAGGTGCCTTTTGCAAATGGCCGGGATGCGCATCATGAAGCGCCCGCCCGGACGAGGCAAGCAACCTCGACAGAGCAGAAAATGCCCGACGCCTTGCTGCTAGACTTGCAGCGTGACCCGCCGCGTGGCTTCGCTCCTTGCCGGTATGTTCGCGACGTCGCCGCTGCGACACGCCCCGTTTCGCCTGTTCTACATGGGTTCGGTGGGTTCAGCCGTCGGCTACACGATGCAGGCGACCGTCGCGGCCTGGCTGATGGCGACTCTGACGCCGTCGGCCCTGATGGTGGCGCTGGTGCAGACGGCGAGTACGGCGCCGTCACTGCTGCTGGGGTTGATGGCAGGTTCGCTCGCCGACATTGTCGACCGCCGGAAAATCATCCTCGGCACGCACATCGTCCTGTTCCTGACCACGGTGGTGCTCGGCGTGGCCACGCTGACGGGCCATACGGGTCCGTCGTCGCTTCTGGCTCTGACTTTCGTGATCGGCGCTTCCTTCACGTTCTACATGCCTGCCCAACAGGCGTCCATCAACGGCTTCGTGTCACGCGTCGAATTGCCTCGCGCCGTTGCCCTGGGTGCCGTCGCATTCAATGTCGCGCGCGCCGTCGGCCCCGCGATCGCCGGCGCGCTCGCCGCATGGATTGGCACGGGAAGCGCGCTCATCGCCAGCGCGCTTTTCTTCATCGTGATGATCGTCGCCGTGCGCAAGTGGAAGGCGCGCGAACTCGCGCTGCCCGGCGTTCCCGAGACGCTTTTCTCCGGCGTGCTGAGCGGCTTGCGATTCGCGCGCCACTCGCGTCCGATGCGCTCGTTGATCGTGCGCAACCTGAGCTTTTGCGTGTGCGCGAGTTGCCTGTGGGCGCTGCTTCCGGTAATCGCGCGGGACCAGCTTGGCCTCGGTGCGGGTGGTTACGGCCTGTTGTCGGCGAGTTTCGGCATCGGCGCGGTCGTCGGCGCGCTGTCGATTCCACGGCAGCTGCAGAGCCGGACGTTGAACGCGGTGGTCACGTCGGGCGTGTTGCTTTGGACGGCCGCCACGCTGCTCATCGCCGCCGCGAACATGACGTTCATCGCGCTGGCGGGTGCATTCGGCGCCGGCGTGGCGTGGGTCTGCGTACTCGCCAGCCTTTCGGCAGGAACTCAAAGCACGGCGCCGGCATGGGTCCGCGCGCGGGCGGTGGCGATGAATCTCGTCGCGGTCCAGGCGAGCCTTGCGCTCGGCAGCATTCTTTGGGGGACGCTTGCGTCGATCAGCGGCACGCGCGTGGCGCTCGCGGTGGCGGCGACACTGATGTTCCTGCTGCACATCATGAACCGGCGCATTCAAGTTGCCATGGGCAACGAGGCCGACGTCACGCCCGCGGTGCAGTTGCCCGACCTCGCAATTGCCGTTCCTCCACTGCCCGACGACGGGCCGGTACTGATCCAGATCGAATACCAGATCGCGCCCGACGATCGCGAGGAGTTTTTGCGCGCGATCCATGCGGTGGAACTGACGCGCCGCCGCAATGGCGCATCGAGCTGGCGGGTGTTCCGCGACGTCGCCGAAGAGGGTCGCTTTGTCGAACGCTACGTGATCGCGTCATGGGCCGAGTACGTCCGGCTGAGAACGCGAATGACAATGGCCGATCGCAAGTTGCAGGACCGTGTCTCGGAAAAGCAAAGACCCGACGTGCCCATCCGTGTTTCCCGATTGATCGGCGTGCGTCCGCGGGATTGACGCTGTTTGGCGCAGCGGCTGGCCTGCGGCACCCGGCCGCACATCGCGCCATCGCGGGTCAGTGTGTCCGCAGGTAGCCTATGATAGCGTTGACCGCTTTCGAGGATTGAACCCATGGACCCCATCGCCAAAGAACCCAATACCGAACGCATCGAAGCATTGATTCGCGAACTGCTGGTCGAGATCGGCGAGGATCCGGATCGGGAAGGCCTGCAGCGCACGCCGAAGCGGGTCGCGGCGGCCTACGCTTTCCTTACCTCCGGCAGCCGCACGGACATCGACGAACTCGTCAACGACGCGATCTTCACGCAAAAGACCAACAGCATGGTCATCGTGAAGAACATCGAGGTCTATAGCCTGTGCGAGCATCACATGCTCCCATTCTTCGGGCGCTGCCACATCGGCTACATACCCAACGGGCGCGTGTTCGGCGTGAGCAAGCTCGCCCGGCTTGTCGACATGTACGCAAGGCGGCTGCAGTTGCAGGAGCGGCTGACCGAGCAGATTTCAGAGGCGGTGATGGAGACGATAGGTGCCGCCGGCGCGGGCGTGATGATCGAGGCCAAGCACCTGTGCATGATGATGCGCGGCGTGGAAAAGCAGAACTCAGTGATGATCACGTCGTCGGTCGTGGGCCAGTTCCGCGAGTCCCTTGCGACCCGCGAGGAATTCCTGGGCCTGATCGGCAATCGCTCGACCTGACGCCAATCTCCCTTCCGTCAGCTTGCCAGCAGGCGCTCCGCCAGCGCCACGTCGTGGGCCGTACCCATTTCCGCAAAGGCATTCCGCGCCTCTATCGCCTCCGCGCGGCCCACCGTTTGTGCCGCGACGTCACCGCGCGCGAGGCGCAACGCCGCACGGTGAGACCGGGCGCGTTGCAGTTCCAGGTTGCTGCCGCTGCGCTTGAGCACACCGATCGCCGTGTCAAAGTCTGCTAGCGCCCCTTCGTAATCGCCGCGCTCGGCCCGGATGTCGCCGCGTACCCGTGTCGCAACTGCACCAAAATGCGGTGCCGTCGCGAATTCTGCGACTTCGATCGCCCGCGCGACCAGTTTCTCCGCGTCATCCAGCTTGCCGGCGCGCATGTACGCCTCGGCGGCGTAGCCCATGATCAGGTTGCGCGCCACGCCATTTTCGGTGTCGCGGACCAGCGGCACATATTTCTCATAGAACGTCATGGCAGCGTCAACGTCGCCACGCTGCATGGCTGCGTGACCCGCGGCGTGGAGAGCCCATGCACTGAGCACCAATTGCCCCAGCACCTGAGCGCGCTCAAGGCCGCGATCGGCGTGCTCGCGCGCGGCGTCGTCGTCGCCCAGATCCGCGGCAATCGTCGCAAGTACCGGATCGAGCCAGGTCGCGAGCCGGGTCTCGCCGATCCGCGCGCTCAGTTGCATCGATTCCTGCGCGGCTGCACGCGCCTCGCGGATCCGGCCTTTGCCGAGAAGGCCCTGGACGGCGGCAAACCCCGACCACGCCACGCGCGCAAGGGAGCCGCTTTTCGCGCCGAATTCACGATCCCGCTGCGCGTAGGCGAGCGCGGCGTCCCACTCTCCTCTTCCAGCTGCATTCTCCGCGAGGAACTCGTAGCCGTTGGCGATTGCATGCGGGAAATTCTTGCGCTCGCCGTAAGCAATGCTCATATGCGACCAGCGATCGCTTTCGGCATAATCCAGCAGGTGCTGATTCGTGCCCGCCAGGAAGGAATAGATGGCCGCCAGCGTGGCGCTGTTTTCCAGCGGCTCCGCCAAATGGAGCGCCCGATTCAGGAATTCCAGCGCCTTGCGGTGCTCGCTGCGGTAATGGTAGTAGCGGCCCGTGTAGGCCGTCGCCAGCGCCAGTTCATTGGCCTGGGTCGCCGGATCGAGGCCGGCGAGCGCACTTTCCAGATGTGGGAGTCCGCGCGCATCGCCAACCTGGCAATACACGGAGCCGATCTTGGCATGAAGCGCGGCGCGCGCTTCCGATGTGTCCTGGCGTGCCAGCGCCCGTTCATAACTCTCCACCGCCGGCTGCACCACGCCGCGTGCATCGTGTGTGTCGCCAATAAGCTCGTCGATGGCGGAAACGTCGGTTTCGCGGTGCGATGATTCCGCCGACTCGCGTGCCTGCTCAAGAAACGTCAGCGCCTCGTCAAGCGCGAATACACGCATTGCGTTGCGCGCGGCGCGACGTGCGTAGGCGAACGAGCGCGGCATGTCCCCGGCCTGCATGAAATGGTGCGCGAGGTCCTGCGCGTGCTCGTCCGCGCCGGCTCCCGTAACTACGCCGTCGACGACCCCGGCGTCATGGAGTCTTTCCAGCGTTTCGCCAATGCGCTGGTGCAGCCGGCGCCGGCGGATCGGATTCAGTTCCTCGTAAAGCACCTCGCGGATCTTGTCGTGGGTGAACGCGAAGTTCTCGTCGGCCCCCGAGGACGAAGCACCCGGTCCCGTTGCGTTCGCCCGGACAAGCTGCGCCGCAGTAGCTTCATCCAGCGCATCGAGCAGAGCGTCCTCACCGATCGTGGATGCCGCGGCCAACTCCCGGAACGGGAAAATCTTGCCGAGCGCCGCCGCCGTGCGCAACGCGTCCATCGCCGGTTCGGACAGGCGGGAAAGCCGACGGCCAATGGCCTCCTTGACGCTCTGCGGAATAGCGAGCTCGTGTGTTTCCTTGCGGCCCCAGTTGTCGCCGTCGCGGTAGATCTGCCCTTGTTCGATCAGCGACTTGATGACTTCTTCGATGAAAAACGGATTGCCTTCGGTTTCGCGATATAGCGCCGCGATGAAGTCGTCCGATACGTTCGCGACCCCGAACAGCGTCGCGAGCAGCGTTCCGGTATCCGCGCGGGTCAGCCGTCCCAGCGCAATGCGCGTCCCGAGGCGCTCGCGGTTCCACTCGACCAGCGCGGAAGCGAGGGGGTGCGCGCGGTCCAGCTCGATTTCGCGATATGCAACCAGGAACAGCACGCGGTCATTGCGCAAATGTCTCAGCAAATAGTGCAAGAGCGACAGCGTGCCTTGATCCGCCCAATGCACATCGTCGATGAACACCAGCAGGCCTCGCTCCGCGGCCAGGCCTTGCAGGAAACGGGCGGCGTTGTCGAACAGGCGCATGCGCTCCTCGCTCGGAGACAACGGCGTGTTGGGCGCCAGTACTCCCAGCTTGGCCTCGATCTCCGGCGCGAGCTTGGCGATTTCCGGCGCGGTGGCGCCGAGCGCAGAGCGCAGCTGGTCTGCACTTTGCCGGCGCGTCCATTCGCGAAAGGCCTCGACGAATGGCAGGTAGGGTGTGGTTGCCTCGTATTCATAGCAGCCACCACGCAACAGCGTCGCTCCGCTGCGCTGCGCGTGCGCCACCAGCTCCTGCGCGAGGCGCGTCTTACCGACGCCGGGCTCTCCCGAAAGCAGCACAAGCTGACCGCGCGCCTGCTGCGCGTTTGCCCAATGCTGTTGCAGCTGCTGCTGCTCGTTCCCGCGTCCGACCAGCTGACCTCGGACAAGTTGTTGCAGCGGCGCAGTCTCGGCCGCGGCCGTATCCTCCACCCGCAAGGGGGGAAAGGCGGATGGCAAGTCTGCGGCGACGAACTGGTAGATCGTCTCCGCGTCGGCGATGCCACGCAACTTGAACTGGCCCAGATCGCGCAGCGTCGTAGCGCCCGGCAGCCTGTCGCGAACGCGCTCGGCCGCGCCGGCCGACAAAAGTGTCTGGCCGCCATGCCCGGCCGACATCACCCGCTGCGCGCGCGCCAGCGTAAGCGAGGAGTCGTATTCATTGCCGCGTGCCTCGACGGTCCCGGTATGCAGGCCCATGCGTACGCGCACTTCACCGAGCTCGCCCCAATCGTGCCGGTGCAGCGCGCGTTGCGCTTCCAGCGCGGCGGCAAGCGCCGCATCCGCATCCTGGAAGGCCGAGCAGAAGCCGTCACCCAGAACCTGGAATACCTGGCCGCCATGTGCGCCGATGGCATCCTGAAGCACGCCGTTGTGATGGACGATCGCGGCCTTCATTTCGGCGGGATGCTGCTCCATCAGCTGCGTCGAACCTTCGATGTCGGTGAAGAGGAAGGTGACGGTGCCGGTTGGCAGGTTATTCATTGCGCTTCGCGCGGAATCGGCTTGCATAAATCGAGTCTGCCACTACTTGGGGAGGGGCGCCACCCGGATATTCCGGATAGAGCAACCGCCGCGCGCTGCCCGACTCGCCGCCGCGCCCGATTCGGCCGCCTCGTCCAACTGCACGCCGCGTTTGCCCAATGTGCTCGTTATACAATGCGCGTCCCGCGCCCGACCGGACGACCAATGCACCTTGCCGCAAACATCGCTGTCTTCGCACTGCCCGACCGTGGCGGTATCGCGCGCGAACTCCGCAGGGCGCGCCATGTCATTTGAGCAGCGACTGAATGCGCTGCCGCCCGAGACGCTGCGCGGCCTGCACCGGGGCATTGAAAAGGAAAGCCTTCGCGTGCGGCCGGACGGCAAGCTCGCGACCACGCCGCACCCCGCGGCGCTGGGTTCGGCCCTTACCCACCCTCACATCACCACCGATTTCAGCGAATCGCAACTCGAGCTCATCACCGGCGTGCATTCGACCGCCGCGGCATGCCTGGATGAACTGACTGAGATACACCAGGTCGTCTATCGGGCCATCGGCGACGAATTGCTCTGGGGCGCCAGCATGCCTTGCGGCCTGCCGGGTGATGCATCGATTCCGATCGGCCGCTACGGCACGTCCAACGTCGGCCGCGCCAAGCACGTCTACCGCACCGGCCTGTCGTATCGCTACGGCCGGCGAATGCAGACCATTTCCGGGATTCATTACAACTTCTCGCTTCCCGGCGCACAGTCCAACGACGCGTATTTTTCGCTGATCCGCAACTTCCGGCGGCATTCGTGGCTTCTGCTTTATCTTTTCGGCGCGTCACCGGCAGTGTGCTCGAGCTTCGTCGCCGGCCGCGCGCATGAGCTTCAGGAATTGAGCGAGGGAACGCTGTACCTGCCGCACGCTACGTCGCTGCGCATGGGGCGCCTCGGCTATCAGAGCGACGCGCAAGGCTCGCTCAAGGTGAGCTACAACTGCCTGGAGAGCTATGCAGCGTCGTTGCAGGATGCGCTCACGACGCGCCTATCCTCCCTACGAGGACATCGGAATCCACACCGGCGACGACTATCGCCAGCTCGCGACCACACTGCTGCAGATCGAGAACGAGTTCTACGGCACGATTCGCCCCAAGCGGGTGATCCGGGCCGGCGAGCGGCCTTTGCATGCATTGCGCGAGCGTGGCGTCGAATACGTGGAAGTGCGGCTCATGGATCTGGATCCCTTCTGTCCCGTCGGCATTACGCCGGGCACATTGCATTTCCTCGACATGTTTCTGCTGAATTGCCTGCTTCGCGACAGCCCGCCCGACACGCCGGACGAGCTCGGCGACATCGTGCGCAACATGCAGACGGTCGCCTCGCGAGGCCGCGAGCCCGGATTGCGCCTTGCGCAGAGCGGACAGGCACGGCCTCTCGTCGAATGGGGGGGCAGGCTGCTCGATGAATGCGCACCAATCGCAGACGCGCTCGATGCTGCCGGCGAAACCACGGCTCACCGCGAGGCGCTTGCCGCCGCTGTCCACGCGCTCCGCGACTCGTCGGCTACGCCTTCGGCCCGCGTTCTGGGCGCGATGGCTCGAGACCACGCCAACAACTACACGCGGTTTGTGCTCGCACAATCGTCCGGCCATCGCGAAACGATATTGAAGATGCCCCTCGCCGCTGCCACTGCAGAGAATTTTGCGCAAATGGCCGAATCCTCGCTTGTAACGCAGCGCGAGATCGAGGCGGCGGACACGCTGCCCTTCGAAGTCTTTCGCCAGAAATACCTGGCGCCGTCCAGTCTCGAGGTCTGAGAACCCCGGGCAACCGATGATGCGATACGACACCATCGTGCTGGGCCTTGGGGCGATGGGCAGCGCGACGGCGTATCAACTGGCGAAGCGGGGAAATCGCGTGCTCGGCATCGATCGGTACTCCCCGCCGCACGATCGCGGCTCGACGCATGGCGATACCCGCATCACCCGGCTCGGTATCGGCGAGGGCGCGCAGTACACGCCGCTCGCGATGCGCTCGCACGAGATATGGCGGGCGCTCGAACGCGAAACGGGAACAACGCTGCTCTCGACTCCGGGCGGCCTCGTGCTTTCCAGCGACGCGAGAACCTCGCGCAGCCACTCGGACGCGTTCTTCGCCAACACGGTAGCTGCGGCGGAGCAGTATGGAATTCCGCACGAGATCCTGGACGCCCGCCAAGTGCGGCAGCGCTTTCCTCGATTTCGTGTCGCCGATGATGAAATAGGCTACTACGAGCCGAGCGCCGGGTTCCTCCGGCCAGAGGAATGCGTTCGCGTACAACTGGCGCTGGCGACGCAACATGGCGCGGAATTGCATCGTGGCGAACGCGCGATCTCGTTCGACGCGTCGGACGCCGGCGTCACCGTCAATACCGAGGGCGAAACTTATGCGGCGGATGCGCTGATCATCACCGCCGGACCGTGGCTTCCGGAATTCTCGCTCCCATCAGTGCGCCGGCATCTCGCCATCCATCGTCAGGTGCTGCTCTGGTTCGACATCGACGGCCCGGTCGAGCCGTACCTGCCGGAAAATTTTCCCGTGTTCATCTGGGAGCTGCAGGGAAAACGGCAGGGGATTTACGGCTTTCCGGCGATCGACGGCGCGCGCGGAGGATTGAAAGTCGCCACGGAGCAGTACGACGCCACGACGACGCCCGAAACCGTTGACCGGCAGGTTTCGGCCGGCGAAATCCAGAGCACTTTCGAGGAATATGTGCGGCCGTATCTGTCGGGCTTGAGCGGCAGATGCGTGAAGGCGGCCACCTGCCTTTATACGGTGACACCGGACTTCGGCTTCATCGTCGACACCCTTCCCGGCGCTGGACGGATTTGGGTTGCTTCGCCGTGCTCGGGACATGGGTTCAAGCATTCGGCCGCCATAGGCGAGGCGCTCGCGGAGCGTGTGATCGACGGCACGAGCCGGCACAATCTTGGTGCATTCGCGCTGTCAAGATTCGCGGGGTAACATGCTTGTTCGACAGCAAGCGAGGGAATGCCGAGGATGCATCGTCTGGGAATCTGCGTCGCGTTCCTGCGCCGCCACACGCTGATGACGTTTGTGCTGATGGGCGCATTCTTCCTTCTGTCCGGGATCACCTCCATCAACCTCTATGTCGTACTCAAGGCGAACGTCGACCTCTTCCGGAAATATGGCGCGCAGGTCATCGAAGACGGCGCGCTGCTGCAGCTGGCCCAAATCCTCGGTACCGCATTCCTGAGCATTCTTTTCTTTGTGCTGTTCGTCGTGTGCGAGCGGATCGTCGTCGACCGATTCACCGCGGCGCTGCGCGAAGTCAGCAGCAAGTCCTCGTAACCAGGAGTCCTTTCCATGTTCTACGGTCTTACGCAGCTCGGTGTCGTGCACACCGCAATCAGTATCATTGCGGTGGTTGCGGGCGCCATAGCCTTCTTTCGCTACGGCAGGATTCCACCCGCGTTGACCGTCGGAAAAGTCTATGTGATCACCACCATCCTGACGTGCCTCACGGGCTTCGGAATTTTCCAGCACGGCGGCTTCGGCAAGCCGCACATGCTGGGCATCCTCACGCTCCTGGTGCTCGGCGTGGCGGCGCTTGCCGGGCGGACGACGTTGTTCGGCCGAGCGTCGGCCTATGTCGAGACCATCAGCTACACGGCAACGTTCCTCTTCCACATGATCCCGACGATCACGGAAGGTTCGACTCGCCTTCCCTATGGCGCGCCACTACTTCCCAACGCCGACGCGCCGGAACTCAAGACCGCGACGGGCGTGCTTGTCCTGTTGTTCCTGATCGGCGTTGCGTGGCAGGTGAAGCAAATGCGCGCCGCTTCGCGACCCTGATTCATCGGCAGTCCATGCTGGGCCCAGCACGTGGCCTGCCGACGGCGTCCCTATTTCTGTGACTCCTTGACGTCCGACTCGAACAGTTCCTGCAACTGAGCCGCTGCCTGCGCGGTAGTCTGGATCAGCTGTGCTTCGTCCTGGCGCACCGCGTATTGCGCTTCAAGCTGGCGTCGATCGTGATCGCGGAAGAGGTCGACCGCGTGCAGCGCTTGCGCAGGAGACAGTCCCAGCCGTTCCAGCACCTGGCGGGATGTCTCGAGGCTCGACAGGAAGGTCTCGCGTTCAATGGCCTCGATGTCCAGGTCGCGCAGCCGGTAATAGTGCACGCGATTGCGCGCGCGGGCGAGTATCGGCAGATCCGGAAAGTGCTTTCTGACCAGCGCCGCCGTTTTCACGGACGCTTCGACATCGTCGATCGCAAGCACGAACAGCCTCGCGTCCCGCGTCCGTGCTGATTCGAGCAGCTCCAGCCGCGATGCGTCGCCGTAATAGACCTTGTTGCCGAATTTCCGCACGAAGTCGACCTGCTGGTAGCTCACCTCCAGCGCGGTGAACGGGATGCCCGCCATGCGCAGCACGCGTGAAACGATCTGGCCGTAGCGGCCATAGCCGGCGATGATCACCGGATTGCCGGGGCCGTCGATCACATCGAAATCCGGCGGCTTCCTCCGCTCCAGCCAGCGCGTCAGCAATCGCTCATGCACGACGAAGGACAGCGGTGCCAGCAGCATGGAGATCGTGACGGCGAGAACGAGGAACTCCGCGGTTTCGCCGGCGAGAATCCCGGTGGTCTGCGCGGCTGTGAAGAGCACGAACGCGAATTCGCCGCCCTGCGCCAGCAGAACTGCGATTCGCTGCGCTTCGTCGTTGGCCGTTCCGGCGCCACGCGCGACCGCGAAAAGAAGCACGGACTTGATCAGCATCATTCCGATCGCAACGCCCAGTACCGGGAGAGGATGCGCAAAAAAATAGGCGAGATTGGCGCTCATCCCGACGGCCATGAAGAACAGGCCGAGGAGCAGCCCCTTGAACGGCTCGACATTGGCCTCGAGCTCATGCCGGAATTCGGAGTCGGCCAACAGCACACCGGCGAGAAAAGCGCCGAGCGCCATCGAGAGTCCGATCGTTTCCATCAGCAGCGCCGCACCGATCACGACCAGCAGCGCGGCCCCGGTAAAAATCTCGCGACCGCCAAATCGCGCGACCACCTTGAGAATCGGGCGCACCAGCACGCGACTGACGAAGATGACCAGCACGATCGCGGCGACACCCTTGCCCGCGAGCGCCCACGGGTTCGCCATCCCAGTCTTTTCCGGCGCCAGCAACGGCAACAGCGCGATCAGCGGAATGACAGCCAGATCCTGGAACAGGAGAATGGCGAACGCACGGCGTCCACTGGGGCTGCTCAATTCGCCGCGCTCGCCCAGCCACGCCAGAACGATCGCGGTAGACGACATCGCAAGGCCGAAACCGATCACCGTTGCCGCCTGCCATCCGTAGCCCTGCCAATGCGCGATGGCCGCGAGCGCCAACCCTGTCACCAGTACCTGCGCGCCGCCCAATCCGAACACGGGTTGCCGCAATGCCCACAAGCGGGAGGGCTCGAGTTCCAACCCGACCAGGAACAGCAGCAGTACGACGCCCAGTTCCGCAAAGTCGAGTGTCGCCTCGACGTGCGGGACCACGCCGAGTCCCCAGGGTCCGATGATCGCGCCGGCGGCCAGGTAGCCCAGTACCGCGCCCAGTTTGAAACGCCGGAACAGCGGCACGACGATGACCGCCGTAGCAAGAAGTACAGCCGCTTCGACCAGGAATGTCATGGCGAACCCGTCACGTGGTTTGATTCAGTCGTGTTCAGTGGCGTCGGCACGGTGGCGTTTTCAGGCGGCACTGCGCGCCCGCGCGTCGCGCTGCATCCTGCTCTTGGTCGCCGCCAGTTTGTCTTGCTCGGCCTGGCAGCGCGGGCCGGCAAATTCCGCGGCGAGCGCATCGATAAAGACTCGCGTACGCGCTGGCATGAGGCGCCGACCGGGGAACACGGCCCACGCGGCCGTCGTGGGCAGGTTCCAATCGGCGAGGATCGGCACCAATTCGCCGCTGCGAATATAGGGCTCCGCGAAGTGGTCACTCACTATTGCAATCCCTGCACCCGCGCGCGCCAGGCGTATGAGCAATTCAGGGGAATTTGCAGTCGCCCGGCCCGGGGGTATGCCTTCCCATCGTTGCCCGTCGCGGGTGAGGACCCATGTCATGGGTTCGCCGTTGCGCAGAAGCAATCGCAACGCATCGTGCTCCATCAGCGCCTCCGGCTCCGACGGCGCGCCGCGTTGCGCAACGTAATGCGGTGCCGCGTAGAGGCTGGATGAGAACACCGCCAGGCGGCGGGCGGCCAGAGAAGCGTCATCCGGCAATTCGCCCATGCGAATGGCGACGTCGAAGTTCTCGCCGATCAGGTCCACCCGCCTTGGAGAAAGGTCAACCTCCAGCGAAATGGCCGGGTAACGGGCGATGAACTCCGCGAGCATCGCTCCCATGACCACCGTCGCAAAGTCGCTCGGCATGGAAACCCGAAGGCGGCCGCTTGGCCGGACCTGGCGATTCTGGGCAAGCTCGCTCGTCGCCTCGACTTCGGCGACGACCTGATGTGCGTGTTCCAGCACGCTGTGCCCGAAGTCCGTGACCGCGAGCTTGCGCGTGGTCCGCAGCAGCAGGCGTTCGCCGAGTTGCCCTTCCAGCGCGGCCATCCGCCGCGACACCGTCGACTTGGGCAATCCGAGGCGTTCCGCGGCCCGGGTGAAACTTCCTTCATCTGCGACGCGCGCGAACAGGAGCAAGTCGTTCGGCTCAATATCTTTTGAAATCAATAATTTACTCCTCATTGACGCACGTCGCTCGCCTTATTGTCCCAACACAGCAACAATGTTATCCGTTTTCATGTCTTACGCATCGATATCGGGACAATTATATTCACTCCACCATCCACGTCAATCCAGGGAGTGATCATGAACATACTGCAAGTCAACTCTAGCGCCCGTACCGACGGATCCCACTCGACCAAGCTCGCAAACGCTTTGGTCGAACGCATTCGCCAGGAAAATTCCACCGCCACGGTGACCGTCCGGGATCTGGCGCGTGCGCCGCACCCGCCGCTCGACGAATCGGCGCTGGCGGCACTGTTCACGCCGGCCAGCCAGCGCACGCCCGTTCAAGATGCGCGCGTGGCGCAGGACGATGACTTGATTGCCGAGATCGCGGCCGCAGATGTGGTGGTGCTCGGCGTGCCGATGTACAACTTCGGGGTGTCGGCGCAGCTCAAGAACTGGATCGATGCGATTTCGCGCGCCCAGGTGACTTTTCGCTACACATCCAGCGGGCCCGAGGGCCTGCTCAAGGGCAAGAAGGTCTATGTGGCGTTGACGCGCGGAGGGCAGTACCGCAACACGCCGAGCGACAGTCAAGTGCCCTATCTCCAGACCATTCTTGGCTTCCTGGGCATGACGGACGTGAATTTCGTTTACGCCGAGGGTCTGGCGATGGGACCGGAGGCGCTGCAAAATGGCCTGGCGTCGGCGCAGTCGCAAATCGAGGAGCTCGTCGCAGCCTGAAGCGCCAATTGACCTGACAGTCGCGCCCGTTCACAAACACGCAAAGGAAATCGCAATGAACACGACAACCTCTCCCTCGCTCGCGATTGAAAGCGTCACGCAGCCGCGCGCCGTGGAGCAGCTCGTCTCGGGGCAGGCAACATCGGATGGCGCGGGTGTGAAACTGACCCGCGTATTGACGCAGCAATTCCAGCGTCGCCTCGATCCATTCCTGATGCTCGATGCGTTTGGCACCGACAATCCGGAGGATTACATCGGCGGCTTCCCCAATCATCCGCATCGCGGCTTCGAAACCGTGACCTACATGATCGCCGGGCAGATGCGCCATCGCGACAGCTTCGGCCACGAAGGGCTGCTGCGAAACGGTGGCGTGCAGTGGATGACGGCCGGTAGCGGCATCATCCACTCCGAACTTCCGGAACAGGCCGACGGGCGCATGGAAGGCTTCCAGCTCTGGCTCAACCTGCGCTCGACGGACAAGATGCGCGCGCCGTGGTATCGCGACATCCAGAGCACGGAGATTCCGGAGTTCACGACGCCCGAAGGCGTGACCGCGCGCGTCATCGCGGGCCGCAGTCATGGCGTGGAGGGCGCCATGCAGCGGGAAGTGACGGAGCCCCTTTACCTCGACCTGAATTTCGCGTCAGCGTCGACGTTCGCCCAGTCATTGCCGCCCAAGTTCAACGCATTCGTCTACGTCTATCAGGGCGCGCTGCGGATTGGCGACACGAACGTGCCTGCGCAGCGGATGGCGATCCTCAGGAACACTGCGGGCAGCGACGGCGTCGAATTGCGTGCGACCGAACCGACGCGCGCGCTGCTCATCGCAGGAATGCCGCTGGCCGAGCCGATCGCACAACACGGACCTTTCGTGATGAACACGCGGGATGAGCTGATCCGGGCGGTGCAGGACTACCAGGCGGGGAAGTTCGGTGTCGAGGTAACGTAAAATTGCTCGATCGATGCCTGCGCATCGCCATTACCGGAGGCCACCATGAACGAAGAAGCATTCAACCTCAGCATCCGCAAGTTCCTGAAGATGGTGGGCATCAGCTCGCAGCGCGAGATCGAGCAGGCGGTGGCCAAGGCAATCGCCAGCGGCGCGGCGAAGGGCAACGAGAGTTATCCCGCGAAGGTGACGCTCACCATCGCCGGCCTGAATGTGAACGTGGTGTTCGACGGCGAGATCAACCTGGAGTGAGGCCCTCGTCGCTGCGCCGCGCTCCCCTGTCAGGTCCTGGCCGGGCGCAATAGTCGTCCTGCGCCCGCGAAAATCCTCGCCAGCATCGGCCACAGCAGCAGAACGAACGCCAGCGTCGAGATCGAGCCGACCAGTCCGTTGGACCAGAACACACGCATGTCGCCGCCGGCGCCGATCATCGACAGCCGGAAGGCGTCCTCGGCGCGGTTGCCGAGAACCAATGCAAGAGTGAATGGCGCGAGCGGTATGCCGATTTTCTTGAACACGTAGCCGACGACGCCGAACAGCAGCATGAGCCAGACATCGAACATCGCGTTCTGGATCGCATAGGCGCCGATCGCGCAGGACACGATGATCATCGGTGCGACGGCGGCGAACGGGACACGCAGGACGGCTGCAAAGATCGGCACCGTTGTCAGCACGATCACCAGCCCGACGACATTGCCCAGGTACATCGAAGCGATGAGCCCCCAGACAAAATCCTTGTGCTCGACGAACAGCAACGGGCCGGGGTTCAGCCCCCAGACCATCAATCCTCCCAATAGGATTGCCGCCGTTCCCGAGCCGGGGATGCCCAGCGCCAGCATGGGCAACAACGCGGCAGTTCCCGATGCGTGCGCGGCCGTCTCCGGCGCGAACACGCCTTCGATGCGTCCCTTGCCGAACGACTCCGGGTCCTTGGAAAAGCGCTTGGCCAGGTTGTATCCCATGAACGACGCCGCGATCGCGCCGCCGGGCGTGATGCCGAGCCAGCAGCCGATCGCAGACGAACGCAACAGCGTGACCCAATAGCGCGGCATTTCCTTCCACACCTTCAGAACGACGCGCAGACTGATCTTGGCGGAGTGGCCGCGCAGCGCGAGCCGCTCCTCCATCGTCAGCAGGATTTCGCTGATTCCGAACAGGCCGATGACGGCAACCAGGAAGTTGACGCCGCGCAACAGCGGATCGAAGCCGAAAGTCATGCGCAACTGTCCGGAGACGGTGTCCATGCCGATGGCGGCCAGGAGCAGGCCGAGCGTCATCGAAATGATGGTCTTGTGCTTGGCGTCGCGCCCGAGGCCCACGAATGAGCAGAACGTCAGCAGATAGACGGCGAAGAATTCCGGCGGCCCGAAACGCAGCGCAAAGCTCGCGATCCGCGGCGCAAGGAACGTGATCAGCAGCACGGCCACCAGCGAACCGATGAATGACGAGGTGAACGCCGCGGTGAGCGCCTCCGCGGCCCTGCCCTGTTGCGCCATCGGATAGCCGTCGAAGGTGGTCGCCACCGACCACGCTTCCCCGGGAATGTTGAACAGGATCGACGTGATGGCGCCCCCGAACAAGGCTCCCCAGTAGATGCATGAAAGCATCACGATCGCCGACGTCGGGTCCATCGTGAACGTGAGGGGAAGCAGGATCGCGACACCATTCGGCCCACCCAATCCGGGCAGCACGCCGACAAAGATGCCGAGCACGAGGCCGACCAGCATCAGCGCCAGGATCTTCCATGTGAACAGCACCGCGAATCCGTGCAGCAGAAGTGGGAGCGCTTCCATGGGCTTTGCGTCTAGCGCCCGAACAGCGCTTCGATCGGGCCCTTGGGCATGATGACGTCGAAGGCGACATCAAACGTGGCGAACATGATGAACGCGAACAGGAAGCTCGTAAGCAATGCCTTCCATATCGCGATGCGCCCAATCAGCGCCATGAATCCGGCAACCAGCAGGAAGCTTGCCACGTACAGGCCGAGCCACTGCATCGCCGCGCAAAACAGTAGCGTAGGAATGAAGACCTGCAGCACGCGCCGAAGCTGGTCGCGATTGACGAAGGTCGTCGCGGCGTCAGCTTTTCTCATGAGCACCGTTGCAATTCCGAACAGCGAGGCGCCGGCGAGAATGACGCACAGGTAGAACGGCAGGTAACCGCTCTGCGGGCCGTCCTTGGCCCACCCCATGCCGCTGCGCCAATTGTCGTAGCCCAGAAGCAGCGCCAGCGCGAGCAGCGCCACGTAGACGGCCAGTTCCATGGTGCGGACGCTGACGACCGCCGGCGAATCCTTCGCCGGCGCGGTGGGATCGTCAACGACGATCTCGGTGTCGGACGCTGCCATTGCGCTTGAACTACGGCGCGACGAAGCCGGCTTCGGTCATGAGACCCTTGTTCAACGTGTCGTCCTCTTCCAGGAACGTCACCATGTCCTTGCCGGTGAGAAAGACCGGCTTCAGCGCCTGCTTCTCCATGTAGTCCTTGTATTCCGGCGTCTGCGTCAGCTTCTTGAACAAATCGGCGTAGAACGCCGTCTGCTCAGGCGTGACCTTTCCCGGAAGGAACATCGCGCGCAGCATGAGGTACTGGACATCGAGGCCTTCTTCCTTGCACGTGGGAATGTCGTTCCAGGACATCGTGTCCGTGACCTTGGCCTTGTAGGCAATGCGCTCCTTGTCGAATACGCAGAGAGCCCGCACCTGCCCGGCGCGCCAGACTTCGAGATTCTCGGAAGGGTTGTTGACGTTGGAGGCGGTGTGATTGCCGACGAGCTGCGTCGCGGCTTCCCCGCCCGATTTGTACGGCAGGTACGCGAACTTGGCGCCGGTCCTCTTCTCCATGAATACGGTCAGCACGTGATCTTCACGCTTCGAGCCGGTGCCACCCATCTTGAACGGCGGATCCGCCGCCTTGGCCGCGGCCACGAATTCCTTCACCGACTTGTAGGGCAGTGTCGTGTTGTCCCACAGCACGAACTGGTCCATCGCGATGACGGAGACCGGCGTCAGGTCGCGCCAATTGAACGGAATCTTGGCGGCGAGCGGCAGCATGTAGATCAGTGAATAGGCGATGAGCACCTTGTTGGGGTCGCCTTCGCTTGCCTTCATGTACATCAGCGCTTCAGCGCCGGATGCGCCCCCCTTGAGGGACACGACCATCGGCTGTTTCATCAGATTGTTTTTCTGGATCGCCGCCTGCATCATGCGCGCCATCTGGTCGGAGGCGCCACCGGCGCCGGCCGCGACGACGATCTCGACGGGCTTGGTCGGCTCCCACGCGACAACCGGTGCGCTTGCCAGCATGAGCGCCAATGCGGCGCACGTAGTCTTGACCCGCTTGTTCATTGCCCTCTCCTCCTTCGACCGTTGGATTCCCTACCGCTCATGCGGCGCGCCGTTGCGTACTTGTGTTGGCGTGGCTGCCGGCTTCCTGCAGATACGCGAGCGCTTCTCCGACGCCGTCCTTGGCGTGCGGAACCTCACGCACCGCCAAGCCCATCTGGACGCCGCAAAGCGTCCCGCAAAGCATGAGGTCATTGAAGTATCCCAAATGCCCGATGCGAAACACCCGTCCGGCCAGACGGCCCAATCCGGTGCCGAGCGACATGTCGTAGCGCGCGAGCACCTCGCGGCGAAACGCATCCGCGTCGTGGCCTTCCGGCATCATCACGGCCGTCAACGCGCTGCTGTACTCGTCCGGATTGCGGCACAGTATTTCCAGTCCCCAACCGCGAACGGCACGGCGCGTCGCTTCGGCATGGCGCTGGTGCCGCGCAAACACTGCGGGCAGCGTTTCCTCGCGCAGCATCGAAATCGCTTCGTGCAATCCGTACAGCAGGTTGGTCGCAGGTGTGGACGGGAAGTAACCCTG
Organism: uncultured beta proteobacterium; assembly: GCA_963755545.1. Classification (GTDB taxonomy): domain Bacteria; phylum Pseudomonadota; class Gammaproteobacteria; order Burkholderiales; family Casimicrobiaceae; genus VBCG01. The sequence goes on from CAVWKH010000009.1 coordinate 27,627, forward strand.
CTTGTTCATCGCAATGGTCTCGTCCCAGCGCCAATAGGCGCGGGGCATCCGTGCCTGCTTGCTGGCGGCGATCGCCTTGTCGCTCACCGCATTGAACGAGAGACCCGGAGGGAGCATCAGGCCTTTTTGCGAGCCGGCCACGGTGACGTCGACGCCCCACTCGTCGTGGCGATACTCGATCGAACCCAGCGAGGAAATGGTGTCGACCATCAACAGCGCAGGATGGCCGGTCCGATCGATCGCCTCCCTGATGGCTGCAATCCTGCTTGTCACGCCGGTCGACGTCTCGTTGTGAACGACCAGGACGGCCTTGCATTCTCTGGCGCGGTCGTCTGCGAGCCGCGCTTCGACGGCGGCGGGATCGACGCCACTGCGCCAGTCCCCCGGCACGAAATCGACGACGAGACCGAGTTTCTCGGCCATCACCCGCCACAGCGTCGCGAAATGGCCGGTTTCGAACATCAGCACGCGATCGCCTGGCGACAGCGTATTCACCAGCGCCGCTTCCCACGCGCCGGTGCCGGACGCCGGGTAGATGATTACCGGCGATGTCGTTTGAAAGACGTCCTTCAACCCATCGAGAATTTCCAGTGTCAGCTTGCCGAATTCGGGACCCCGATGGTCGATCGTCGGCTGGTCGATTGCCCGCAGCACGCGGTCGGGCACGTTGGTCGGCCCCGGTATCTGCAGGAAGTGGCGTCCGGACGGATGGGTATCGAGCGTTTGCATGAGGCGCCTCGCTAGTCGCGCAACGGAAAAAGTCTTGCGCGGCACTTGCAGGGTGGACAAAATAGCATGGTACCGAGGGTGCCGCCACGCGCTGGCGAAATTGTGGTTCCTCAGCGCGGGTTCTCCGGGCGGTTCCTCAGTGCGGCTGCTCCGCGCAGTCCTCAGAGTGGTTCCCCGCCGTCGTCACTCATTGTGGTTCCTCGCTCGCCATCCGGATTCTCCTTGCATACGCAGACTTCGCGACCGCTGCTGTTCCACCCCGCTTCCGGGAACGGCGATCTCGCGGCCCGTCTGCGGCGCGCCGTACGAGGTGTCGTGCTGGTCGATCCAGCATCGCGCGGCCGCTACGCCACCGACGCATCCATCTACCAGGTCGATCCCGTCGGCGTGCTGATTCCGACGGGCGATGACGACGTCCGGGCGGCGCTGGACGTGTGTCGCGACCTCGGTGTGCCCGTGCTGCCGCGCGGAGCCGGGAGCTCGCAGTGCGGGCAAACGGTCGGCGCGGCGCTCGTGATCGACCACAGCGCGCATTTGCGCCGGATCGGCGCCTTCGACCGCGACGCCATGACGGTGACGGTCGAGCCGGGCGTCGTTCTCGACCAGCTCAATGCCTGGCTCAAGCCGCACGGCCTGTGGTTCCCGGTGGATGTGAGCACCTCGGCGCAGGCGACCATCGGAGGAATGGCCGGAAACAATTCTTGCGGCTCGCGATCCATCGCATACGGCAACATGGTGCACAACGTCCATGCGATCGACGCGCTGCTGTCGGACGGCACGCAGGCGCGCTTCGGACCGATGGCGCAAATGCAATCGCAATCGGAGTCACCGCGAATGCGTGACCTGGTGACGGCGCTTTCCGCCATCGGCGCGCGCGAACACGATGAAATCGGGCGCCAGGTCCCGAAAGTGCTGCGCCGCGTGGGCGGCTACAACATCGATGTCTTCCATCCGCAGAGCGAGCGTCCCTATACGGCCGATGGCAGTGTGAATTTCGCCCACCTGCTGGTCGGAAGCGAAGGCACGCTCGCATGGTCGCGCGAACTCACGCTAAAACTCCGCCCGATTCCTGCGCACCGGACGCTCGGCGTCGTCAACTTTCCGACGTTGTACCGGGCGATGCAATGCACGCAGCATATCGTCGAACTCGGACCGTCTGCCGTTGAATTGGTCGACCGGACCATGATCGACCTGGCGCGCAACAATCCTGCCTTTCGCAAAGTCATCGAAGCCGCGCTGATCGGTAACCCCGAGGCCATTCTCCTCGTCGAATTCACGGGCGAAACGGCCGAGGTGCCTTCGCGCCGCCTGAATGACCTGGTCGCGCTGATGGGCGACCTGGGGCTCCCCGAAAGTGTCGTCCGGATGACCGACGCCGGTGCCCAGAAGGCGTTGTGGGAGGTGCGCAAAGCGGGTCTCAATATCATGATGAGCCTGCGCGGCGACGGCAAGCCGGTATCGTTCATCGAAGACTGCGCAGTGCCGCTGCCGCAGCTTCCCGATTACGTGGATCGCCTCACCCAGATATTCCGCAAGCATGGCACCCGCGGCACCTGGTACGCCCACGCGTCGGTCGGCACGCTGCACGTGCGCCCCATTCTCGACATGCGCCGCGATGGCGCCGGCAAGATGCGCGCAATTGCCGAGGAGGCCAGCGCGCTTGTGCGCGAATACAAGGGCGCGTACTCCGGCGAACACGGCGACGGCCTCGTGCGCAGCGAGTGGGTGGCGTGGCAGTTCGGGCCGCGCCTTACGCGCGCGTTTGAGGAAATCAAGGCGCTGTTCGATCCCGCCGGCCTCATGAACCCCGGCAAGATCGTGCGCCCATCGCGGATGGACGATGCGGCCAAGTTTCGCTATCCGCCTGGCTATGCCACGCTGCCACTGCAAACCGCGCTCGACTGGTCAGCCTGGAATGTCCGCAACGATCCGCTCACCGAAACAATTTCCGCGCCGGGCACGGGAGGCGATCCGGCGCAGGGGTTCGGCAAGGCCGTGGAAATGTGCAACAACAATGGGCACTGCCGGAAATTCGACGCCGGGACGATGTGCCCGAGCTTTCGCGTCAGCGGGAATGAGCAGCACCTGACGCGCGGTCGCGCCAACACGCTTCGGCTGGCCGTCTCCGGCCAACTGGGGCCTGACTTTGCATCAGAGTCCGTGCGCGCCGCGCTCGACCTGTGTGTCAGCTGCAAGGGCTGCCGTCGCGAATGCCCGACGGGTGTCGACATGGCAAGGATGAAGATCGAGTTCATGCATCACTGGCAGCGCGCGCACGGCCTTACATGGCGGGAACGCGCGTTTGCCAGCCTGCCGCGCTGGGCGCCCCACGCGGCCCGGATGCCGTGGCTCGCCAATTTGCGCGACGTCGTGCCCGGCGCGGCGGCGCTGGGCGAAAAATTTCTGGGAATCTCCGCGCGTCGCTCGCTGCCGCGATGGCGCCGGCGATACGTTCCTGCAGGATGCCGGCTACCGGAGTGGCGCCGAAGCGTCAGGCAACGTCGTGCTCTTCGTCGACACGTTCACCAACTATTTCGAGCCGGAAAACGCCCGTGCCGCGCTCGCGGTACTGCGTGCTGGCGGCATGTCAGTGCAGGTCGCACGCGCCGCTGCCGACGATCCCGAGCCGGCACGACCTTTGTGTTGCGGCCGGACCTATCTCGCGGCGGGGCGCGTCGACGCCGCAAAGCGCGAGGCGCGCCGTGTGGTTACGGCGCTGGCGCCCCACGTCACGCGCGGTGCCGCGATCGTCGGCCTCGAGCCTTCCTGTCTGCTGACAATGCGCGATGAATACCTGGCCATGGGACTGGGCGATACGGCGCAGCGGTTGTCGGACAGCGCGGTGCTGATCGAGGAGTTCCTGGTGCGAGAGCAGCGTGCCGGGCGTCTTGAGCTTCCGCTGGCACCGCTGCCGCAGACGCACGCGCTGCTCCACGGCCACTGCCATCAGAAGGCGTTCGATGCGCTATCGCCCGCACTGGCTGCGCTGCGATGGATTCCGGATCTGCAGGTCGACCTGATCGAATCGAGCTGCTGCGGCATGGCAGGCGGGTTTGGATTCGAGAGCGAGCACTACGACACGTCGATGAAGATGGCGGAACTGTCGCTGCTGCCGGCGGTGCGCGCGAGCAGCGCCGACACACTCATCGTCGCCGACGGCACCAGTTGCCGTCACCAGATCAGCGATGGAACGCGTGGTCCAAGCCAGCGCAAGCCGTTGCATGTCGTGAGGGTGCTGGAGCGCGCACTCGCCACCAACCGCGAAGCACAAGTGCCGGGAAATCCCTAGAGGCAGGTGTACAGGACCGCCTCGGCCGCATCCTCGGAAAACGCGTGGCCGAAGCTGATTCGTCCGCTGCCCCGCAGGATCAACTCCTCCCGCCGAAGCATGAGCTCGGGCTCGTCGTTGATCGTGCAGAACGTTCCGTTCGAACTCACATCCACGATCACGAACTTGTCGCGCCGGCGTTCGATGCGGGCATGCAGGCGCGACGCCTTGCGGTCCATGATCACCAGATCGTTCTGGGCGTCGCGGCCGAGCGTGATGGGCGCGGAATTCTGGTCGAGGTCGAGTTCCCGTGCGCCGTGAGACAACTTGATGCCGATCGGCTTGATCGCAGGGCGGGTCGTCACCGCCGTCAATTCCTCTTCCGACTCCTGCCAGATCAGTTCGAACGTATGCACGTCGTCCTGCTTGCCCCGCACCGTATGGGAATCCTGGTCGCGCGTCCGGGCTCGCAACGACGGCGACAGAATTTGCACGGTCTCTCCGGACACCAGCGTCTGTCCGGCCTTCGCCAGCGACGTCAGGCGCGCAGCGACGTTGACGGAATCGCCGAAAACATCGACGCCATCGTCGATGACCGCACCGAAATGGAACCCTGCGTGGATTGCGAGCGGCAACCCCTTGCTGGTTCGCAGCGCGGAAATCTGGTTCTGCATGGCGATCGACGCATACGCGGCGTTGGCCGGCAACGGAAACACCACCATCGCTTCGTCGCCTATCGTCTTGACGACGCGACCGCCGTGTTCCTCGCAGACAGTCCGCATGATGTCCAGGCAGCGGCCGATCGTCTGGAGCGCCTCGGCGTCACCCAGCGTTTCATACAGCTTGGTGCTGCCCGCGACGTCTGCAAAGAGTATGGCGAGCTTGCGGGGAGCGGAATCCATGCCTCGAGCGTGACGGAAAATAGGAAAGTATAGTACAACAGCATAGTCGGAGCTTGCGGTACGGGGACTGGCGCAGTATGTTCTGCGTCTTTTGCCCGCGACCGCGCGCACGATTTTGGGGCGCGGATCGAAGGAGTTCGACTCGATGGAAAAACTAGGGCGATACGAAATCCGGGAAATCGTCGGCGAAGGCGCCATGGCCCGCGTCTACAAGGCCTACGACCCGGAGATCGACCGGACGCTTGCCGTCAAGCTGCTCAAGGCGCAGCTTGCTGACGACGACCAGTACCGACTGCGCTTCCTGCGCGAAGCGAGAGCGGCCGGCGTGCTGTCGCACCCCAATATCGTCACGATCTTCGACGTCGGCGTCGATGGCAAGCATCCGTACATCGCGATGGAGATGATCGACGGCATGACGCTGGGTGACGTGTTGCGCGCCGACAACCGCCTCTCGGTCAAGCAAATCGTCGAGATCGGCATCCAGCTGACCCGGGCGCTGGACTATGCACACAAGAAAGGCATCATCCATCGCGACATCAAGCCCGGCAACATCATGCTGGTGTCCGAAACCAACGCGGTCAAGGTCGCGGACTTCGGCATCTGCCGCATGGACGATCCCGACGGCGGCGAGCAGAACCAGCAAACCCAGCTCGGCGATGTCCTCGGTACGCCCAACTACATGTCGCCGGAGCAGGTGCTCGGGCAGAAGGTGGATTCGCGCTCGGACCTGTTCTCCGTCGGCGTCGTCATGTACAAGCTGCTGACCAATTCGCTTCCGTTCGAGGGCGACTCGGTGATCAGCGTCGCCTACAAGATCGCCAAGAGCGAAGCGCCGCCGGTGCAGACGCTTCGCCCTGAAATTCCGCTCTCGCTGCGCCGCATCGTCGAGCGCTCGCTCAAGAAGCAGCCGGAAAAGCGCTTCCAGACGGGCGAGGAATTTGCGCAGGCGCTGATCTCCGTCGCGCGCGAATTGAACGAGGAAGAGAGCAAGAAGGGCACCGGGCGCATTCCGCTGGGCATCCGCTGGGCACTGATGATGGCCGCACTGGTTGCGGTAACCATGGCAATCACGGGAACCATCCTGTATCAGCGCCAATATTCGGCGATGATGGACCAGGTCCAGGATTACGGCGGTTCGCTGGCCAAATTCATCGCCACGCAAAGCGCGGTTCCGTTGCTGGACGAGGACTGGACGGCGCTCGACGTGTTCATTCAGGAAACCCTGGGCCGACAGGACTTCAACTACATCACGATCGTCGACCACCAGGGCCAGGTGCGCGGCAGCAACCAGGCCTCGCAGGTGAACCAGAAGTACGCGCCGCCGGAGGCCAAGCCTCTTTCGCCGGCCGATGCCGAGGTCAAGGTCGGCAGCCACCGCATCGCCGACGGGCGCGATGTCCTCGATTTCGCCACGCCCATACTTTTTCAGGGCAAGCAGATCGGGCAGGTCCACCTCGGGATTTACGAAGCGCCGCTGTCCAGGGTCGCCAATTTCATGCTCGCCATGCTCGCGATATTGACGCTCGTCACCATCGCGGCGGTGGGCGGCGGCACCTACCTCCTGGCACGGGGGCTTGCCGCCCCGATGCGCGTTCTGCGCAATTCGCTGGACGAACTTGCCAACGGCCGCTACGACTATCGCATCAACGACCAGCGCAAGGATGAACTCGGCGAACTCTATGCCGAATTCGACCGCACCGCCGCGGCGCTGGAGGCAAGGCACGACCCGCCGAAGCCAGTGGATCCGCCGCCGCTCACCTCGCACGACGAAACCGTGGCGATACCCGCGGCCAACCTGGTGCAAAAGCAGGACTAGCGGTGCGGACGGCAATGATCGTAGCCGCGGTCGTCGCGACGATCGTGTCGTTCGGGTGTGCGGAGGTGCCGCCCGCGCCCGTGCCCGCGCCTGAACCGCCCTATGTGGAGGAAGGCATGCTCCTCGCGCGCGACGACGCGTTTGCGATCGTCGTCGCCGGTCCGGGCGAGAATCTCGGTGTGCTCGCGCAACGCTATCTTGGCGACCGGAGCAAGCGGTGGTGGATCGCCGAATTCAACAACATCGACGAGGTGCGCAGCGGCCAGACAGTGGTGATCCCTCTGAAGCCGGTCAATCCTTCGGGCGTATACGCAAACGGATTCGCGACGATCCCGATACTTTGCTATCACCGCTTCGGACCGAAGCCCAGCCAGCTCGCCGTGACGCCGGCCGCGTTCGAGGCGCAGATGGATTACCTTGCGCGCAACGGCTACCACGTACTTTCGCTGGCGCGAGTCGCGGGATTCCTCGAACGCGGCGAGGCCATTCCACGCAAATCCGTGGTGCTGACCATCGACGACGGATACAGGTCGACGTTCGAAGTGGCCTACCCGATACTGAAGAAATACGGCTTCCCGGCAACCGTGTTTCTCTACAGCGACTTTGTCGGCGCCCCCGACGCGCTCACCTGGCCCCAGATGAAGGAATTGGAAGCCTCGGGACTGATCGACATCCAGCCGCATTCCAAGTCGCATTCCAATCTCACGGCGCGCCTGCCCGGAGAAACGGAGGCGAAGTATCGCGACCGTTTGCGCACCGAAGTGGACACCCCCATCCGCGCCATTCAGGAGCGGCTTGCCGTTCCCAGCGTCGCCTATGCGTTTCCGTACGGTGACGTCAACGAGACGGTGGTCGAACTGCTCAAGCGCCAGGGCGTGCACCTGGGCGTGACGGTGACGCCTGGAGGCAACGCCTCCTTCGCCTATCCGTTCATGTTGCGGCGGAGCATGGTGTTTGGCGGCGACAGCATCGACGTGTTCAAGTCGAAGCTCGCCACATTTTCTCAGGCGCCCCCGCGTTGACCATGACTGGGCGGTTTCGCGACGCAGTGGCCTTGGCGGGTGTCGCGCTGCTTGGTGCATGCGCGCAAGCGCCCGTCGTCACCACTCGGGCGCCCGACATGATGCCTCGAGCGAATCCGGCCGACGCCGCGCGCGGCCAGGCGATCGCCCGGCACCAGCAACTGGCGCAAAAGGCGCGCGACGCGGGCGACCTGGCCACTGCCGCGGTGGAATGGCACATCGTCGTCCTCCTGGCGCCGGACGAACCCAAATATCGCCAGGAGCAGGACGCGGTCAACGCTGCGATCCGTCAAGGCGTGCGCGAGCAGCTTCAGATCGGCAACGCGGCGCTCAAGAGTGGCGACAACGACCGGGCGTCGCAGGCCATGCTGCGTGCGCTGGCACTGGAACCGAACAACGACGAAGCCGCCAAGGCGCTGCGCGAAATCGATCGCCAGCGCATCGCGAAAATTCAGATCGACCGAGCGCAAAAGTTGCGCCCGGTGGACGTCAATGCATTGAAGGCGCCGTCGAGCGCGGCGGCGAATGCGGCCACCGAGGCGGTCGCGCTGTACGACCTCGAACAGCCGCTGGAAATGCTGCGAGCCGGCGACGTGAACGGCGGACTGCGCGAACTTCATGCGTATGTCGATGCCAACCCCGGGAATCGCGCGGCGCGCCAGCGAATCGGCAACGCGGTCGCCGATCGCGCGCGGGACCTCGCGGGCAAAGGGTCACGCGAACAGGCTTACGCGCTCTACGAGCAGGCGGTGTCGTTGCGCGGGGAAACGACGCCCGAATGGACGGCGCAGATGCAGTCGCTGCGCAAGGGGTTGTCCGAGGAGTACTACAGCAACGGGGAACGCGCGTACCGGACGGACGTGGCGCTGGCAATCAAGCAATGGGAAACCAGCCTGCGCTACGACCCGCAGAACCTCAAGGCTTCCGCCCGCCTGCGCGACGCACGCGCCGCGCAGGAAAAGCTGAAGAACATCGCTCCGGCGAAGTAGCCCCTCGGCTCCTTCGTCTACCGCTTACTTTGGCGCCGCAGCCGGCGCCGCACCGCCGAACTTGTCGGCCATCTTCTTCTTGAGCTCGAGCGAGCGTTCGCGCTCGAGCTTGGCCTTCTGGTTATTCGGATCGATCTCGAGGATCCGGTCCCACTTGGTGATCGCGAGGTCGAGATTCTGGCGCTGGAACGCTTGCGTGCCTTCGCGATCGAGGCTGCGCAGGAGCGCGGTGCGGGACGCATCGCGACGGCGCACCGCCTCGGGATTGACGGGCGTCTTCCGGGCGGCGTCGCTGTAGGCGGCATACGCGCCTTCGAGATTTCCGGCGGTCTCGAAATCCTTGCCCTTCTGCATGAGCTCGGCGACGTCGTCGCGCGGCTTGGCTTCCGGCGCGGAGGCGTGGCCGCAGGTTCCGCGACGGGTGCCGGGGGCGCGACGACCGGCGGCGGCGTGGCCGGCTGGCGGCCCGGAATCTTGATCACCTGTCCCGCGGCGAGCTTGTTCGGGCTGGCCATGTCGTTGTACTTGGCGAGTATGTAGAAGCGAAAGCGGTCGCCCATGTATTGCTGCGCGAGCTTGGAGAGTGAATCGTCTCTTTGCACCGTGTAGCGGAAGAACACCGGACCGAGTTCCTTTTGAGCGTCGGCCTTGATCTGGTCCTGGAGTTTCTTCGCCAGGTCGTTGGTGGGGTCGAGTGCCATCGCCTTGTCGAGCGTGACACGCGCCGCGGTTTCATCACCGTTTTGCAGTTGGTCCACCGCGTCCAGCGCAAGGCGCTGCGCTTGTGCCTTGGCCTGGGCCGGGGACAATTCCGGCACGGGGGCCACGGGAGCGGCCACCGGTGCAGGGGCCGGAGCGGGTTTCGGCGCTGTCACCGCGGGGTCGGCGGCGGGCGGCGGCGTGGCGCAGCCCGCGAGAATCGCGGCGGCGGCAACAATTGCGCATGCGGCGACCCGCAACGTCGGCGCGCGATACGCAACATCAAACTTTCTGGTGCTCATTGGCTTCCCATGCGTGGATAAATCTGGAGGGTCCGCCAAGGCGGACGGTCGACCGTGCATTTTGCGCTCAACCCATTGCGCTGCCAATACAGAAAATTCCAGTCCCGCGACAAAGTCCCTCCCGAGTGCTTGACGAAACCGCGGATCGGACATCGCCGTCGCGATGATCGCGACGCCTCATGGGGCGACGACCAGCCACGACTGCGCATAATCCACGCCTTCGATGCGCTCGAAGCCGGCCAGCGTGAATGCCTGCGGACTCATTGCAACCAGCTTGGGATCGAGAAGCGCTGGAAACTCCTCCGGGCCGATGACGCGGGTCACGCTCGCCAAACGGGCGATGCGCACGTGGCGCTTGAGCTCTTCGTCGAAGAGTTGCTCCACCCGCAGTTCTCCCATGACGGGCGTTCGATTGGCCCACTCGCGCTTGAGAAGGGGCCGCCCGCGATGGCGAAGTCGGAGCACGCTGAATCGCATGGAGTAACCGTATGGATATGCGGTAGTCTACTACGGTGTCGACATTCCCGCACGCCACCGTGCGCGCGAATTTTGTGCGCGCGCTCAACACCGCGCGAAGGTTCCCGGCAATTGCCTCTGGCGGGTATTTCAGTAAGAATCCGTGGCGACACCGATATTTCCCGTTGGATTCACAAACAGAAACCCTTCCGCCATGGCGATGATGCGAGACATGTTGAACTTGCAGGGCCGCATGCGCCTGGCGCTCACGCTGCTGGCCTTTGCCTGCGCCCCGGCGTCCGCGGCCGAGTCGCCGACGCGCAGCCTCGATGTCTCATTCGACGGCGAAGCGTATGTCGTCAATGCCGTGTTCTTCGCGCCAGCCCCGCAGAAAATCGCGTGGGACGTGTTGACGGACTTCGAGAACCTCCAGAATTGGGTGCCGAATGTCGCCGAAAGCAAGGTCCTGAAGCGCGACGATACGTCGGTCACCGTCCAGCAGCGTGGCACCGCCCGGTACGGCGCCGCGAGCATTCCGTACACCACCGAACGCAAGATCGACCTGAAGCCGACCTCGGGCATCAAGACGATGCAGCTCAAGGGCAACATGCGCCGGGTCGAGTCGGCGATCGCCCTCGAGCCGGAGGCCAATGGCACCCGCATCGTCTACCATCTTGAAATCGTTCCGAGTCTCTTCGCCGCCGCGGTGATGTCGAAGAAATTCGTCGAGAAGGAAGTCGGTGAGCAATTTGCCGCGATCGTCGGGGAAATGACCCGCCGCACCAAGTAGTCATGACCGCAGACAGTAGCCCTGCACGCAACGACCGCTTCCTCGCGTCGACGGTGGCGTGCCCGGACTGCGACCTTCTGCAGAACATCACCGACATTCCCAAAGGCGGCAAGGCGCGCTGCGTGCGCTGCGGATGCCTGCTCGCCAGGAACCCGCCGGGTCCGGAGGAACTCCCGCTCGCGCTGGCGTTTGCCGCGCTGGTCGTGTTCATCATCGCCAATACGTCGCCACTGATGGACCTCTCCGTCGTCGGCCGGACCGCCAGCACGACCATTGCCGGCGGCGCGCTCGAAATGTGGCTGGAAGGGCAGCGGCTGACCGGTGCACTGGTGGCGTTCTGCGTGGTCCTGGCGCCCGGCTTCTATCTCCTGTTCATGCTGACGATGTTGATCGCGGCGCGGCGGGCGCCCGTCCCGCATTGGGTCGGCCTGATGCTGCGCTGGGTACACCATTTTGAAATGTGGTCGATGCTCGAGGTGATGATGCTCGGCATCCTGGTGGCGCTGATCAAGATCGCTGAAGTTGCGACCGTGGAGGCGGGTATCGGCATGTACGCCGTCGGCATCCTGATCCTCCTCTATCCAGCGATCTATGTGACGTTCGACCCTCGCGACCTCTGGCAGCGGCTGGAATGGTACGACGGTGAAATGCCGCCGCAGGCGGCCGCCGAAGCCGCTGTCGCGTCCGCGGAGCGACTGGCTCAATGACGGATACCGCCCCCACTGCCGCGCAGCGGGGACTCATGTCCTGCGACGCGTGCCAGCTGCTCTCGCGGCCGGCCGAAACCGACGAGTCTCCGCGCTGCCGCCGATGCGGCGAGGAACTCGAATTTCGCCGCTGGGGTTCCATCGAGAAAACCTGGGCGCTCGTCATTGCTGCGACGATCTGCTATTTCCCGGCGATGCTGCTGCCGGTCCTCAACACGACGACGTTCGGGGACACCGAAGGCGACACGATCCTGGGCGGCGTGGCATTTCTGTACGGGTCGGGATCGTGGCCGCTGGCATTGATCGTGCTGATCGCCAGCGTGATGATTCCGCTCGGCAAGCTTGCGGCGCTGGTGTACCTGCTGGTGACGGTGCAGCGAGGTTCGGTCAAGAGCAACCACGACCGCACGCGCCTGTATCGACTGGTGGACGTGATCGGCCGCTGGTCGATGCTTGACGTGTTCGTGGACACCTTTACCGTCGCCATGGTGCAGCTCGAGCCGCTCATGTCGGTGGCGCCTGGTCCCGGCGTACTTTTCTTCGCGGCGGTGGTCGTGCTGACGATGCTCGCGGCCGAAACGTTCGATCCGCGCCTGATCTGGGATTCCTCCTACCCGCATCCTTACCTACAACCTGCGCGCCATGGCTAACGAACCCGAACTCGACAACATTCCGCAGGCGACCGTGGTGCGCAAGAGGCGCCTGCGTTTTTCTGTCGTGTGGATCATCCCGATCCTTGCGGCAGCCGTGGCGATCGGTATCGCCGTCCAGCGCGCATTGAGCGAGGGCCCGACCATCACCATAACGTTCAAGTCTGCGTCGGGCGTCGAGGCGGGCAAGACATTCATCAAGTACAAGGACGTCCGCATCGGCGTGGTGTCCGCGGTCCAGTTGTCCGAGGATTACGGCAAGGTGGTGGTCAAGGCGAAGATCGCGAAGCATGCATCCGGGTTGATGGTCGACGACGCAAAGTTCTGGGTGGTCGAGCCGCGCATTTCGCTCAGCGGCATTTCCGGACTGAACACGCTGCTCTCCGGCAATTACATCGCGTTTCGCGCCGGCAATTCGGATGTTTCGCAACGCGATTTCATCGGCCTCGACGAGCCGCCGATCATCAAGGACCAGGGGGGCCGCCGGTTCGTGCTGAAGGCCCGTTCGCTGGGGTCGCTGGGTAACGGCTCGCCCATTTACTTCCGGCAGATCAACGTCGGACAGGTATCGGCCTACAACCTCGCGCCGGATGGCAAGTCGGTCGACATCACGATCTTCATCGACTGGCCCTACGACCGCTTCGTCACGACGGAGACACGCTTCTGGAATGCCAGTGGAATCGATGTCAGCGTCGGTGCCGACGGCGTGGACGTGCATACGGAATCGCTGGCGGCATTGCTTGCGGGCGGCCTCGCGTTCGATTCGCCGGATTTCGCCCCGCAGAATGCGCCGGAAGCCAACGCGGACAGCGCCTTTACGTTGTACCGGGACCGGCTCACTGCGATGAAGCAGCCCGACCCCATCAGCAGGCGCTACGTGCTCTATTTCGACGAATCGGTACGCGGACTGCGCGTCGGCGCGCCGGTCACATTGCTCGGCCTGCGCGTGGGCGAAGTCGCCGAAGTCGGCATGACCTTCGACGCCGCGACGAGCGTGTTTCGCCCGCGGGTCCTCATCACGTTCTTCCCTGAGCGGTTGATCAACCGCCTGCCCCAAAACCAGCAGGCGGCCACCAGTAAGGCGTTGACCGACATAACTCCCGAAGCGCGACTGCGCATGCTTCGCCGCCTCGTCGACGAACGCGGCTTGCGGGCGCAATTGCAAACCGGCAGCCTCATCACCGGCGAAAAATTCGTGGCGTTCGAATACTTCCCGAACGCTGCCAAGGTGAAGATCGACTGGAACCAGGATCCTGCCGAGTTGCCCGTGGTCGCCGGCGCGCTCGCCAACATCGAGAACAAGCTCTCCAGCATCCTGACCAAGATCGACAACATGCCGCTGAATGCCATCGGCATCGAGGTCAAGGACGCGCTGGCGACGCTCAACCAGACGCTGAAGGATGCGGACAAGCTGGTCAGCAACGTCGACGTCAAGCTGGTGCCCGAAGGCACCCGGACGCTCGAGGACCTTCGCCGCGCGATCGGAAGCGCCGACGCGGTGCTGAAGAACACCGACGCGGCGCTCTTCGGCAAGGATTCGCCGGCACCACAGGACCTGCGCGACACGTTGCAGGAAGTCACGCGCGCGGCGCGTTCCGTTCGCATCCTCGTCGACTATCTGGAGCGACACCCCGAGATGTTGATTCGCGGCAAGACCGAGGAGAAAAAGTGATGCGCCGATTCGTTCCCTTCAGCGTACTGTGCGCCGCCGCAGTGCTCGCGACCGGGTGCTCCACCCCGCCCTCGCACTTCTACACGCTGAGCCGCTCGGCGCCGCCCGGCGCTCCATCCAGCGTCGCCCCGGCCGCGGCGACGTCAACGATTTCCGTGGTGGTCGGGCCCGTCTCGATTCCTGCCGTAGTCGATCTGCCGCAGATCGTGGTGAGCACGGGCGCTCACGAGGTGACCATTGACGAATTCAACCGCTGGGCGTCCCCGCTGCAGAGCAACATTTCACGCGTGGTGGCGGAGAACCTGGTCGCGATGCTCGGCACGCCGCGCGTCTCCCAGTTCCAGCAGTCGCTGAATGCCGATGCGGATTTCCGTGTCGCCATCGAAGTGCAGAGCTTCGATTCGGCGCCGGGCGATGCGGCGACGCTGAACGCCGTGTGGATCGTGCGCAGGACCAAGGACGGCCGGGCGCAAACGGGCCGCACCACGCTGCGGGAACCCACAAGCGCCGCCGGCTTCGAGGCACTTGCCGCTGCGCACAGCCGCGCGCTTGCGCGAATGAGTCAGGATATTGCCGACGTGATCGGCAAACTCGCCGCGGCGCCGTAGCATCGGTTCACTGCCGCTGCTATGGCGGAGGAAGCTTCCGCAACAGGCTCGCATTGGCGAGGCCCTTGTCGGCGACGGTCAAGTGGCCGTCGACGTTCAAGTCAAGCCTGAAATTCGCCGCCGTCACGGGCGCAAGGAGCGACGCGTTGACGATGCCCACGTCCGCGACCGTCACCTGCCGGCTCTTGTTCACGTCGCCGAACAAAAAGCCAACCCTTATGGATCCGCTGCCACGGCCGCCATCGGTCGATCGGACATCTGCGAGAGTGACCGTCAGATATTGCGCGTCGGGGATACCCATGTAATCGAGAATGACTTCATTGACGGTTGTGACCATCGTCAACAGCGCAGCCGTGCCTTCGATGACGGTCGGACTGGACGCAAACGATACAGGCTTGTCGAAATTCAGCACGATCGTGTGGAACCCCCCCATGCGAGGTTCGGTCGTCGGCGCCGACGCGACCAGCGAGAGAGGCAGGTCGAAGACTCCGGCGGTGCCATGGGACTTGCGTACGAAGGCGCTGGTCAGGACAGGCGGCAAAGGCACCGTACCGGGCGCTTCGAAGGCGCCCATGTCCACACTCGCAGTGCCATCGCTGTTTCCATCCTGCACGCGCGGAGCGCCGCTGAAATCGGCCGCCGGAACAAGCGTCTCGGAATTCAAGCCGGCGTCGATGGCCGGGGAAGTCGCCGTCAGGTGGTAGTCACCCGTACCGGCTGCTACCAAGGCTGGATCGGCGCTCAGATTGCCATGAATGCCGATCTCCGGCGCGCAGAAGCCGTCCGCCGCGATTCCCCCGCTGCTGAAGAAGAGATTGTTGCGAAGCACCGGTGGGGCCGTCGCGTAGATACTGCCGCACGACAGCGCGGTCGTCCCGGGACGAGCGAGAACCAGGTTGTTGACCACGCGGGTCTGGTCGTCAAAGCCTTCCGCGAAAATACCGGACGACGCCGTGCCTCCATTCAATGCGATGGTGTTGTTGATCAACGCGGGCCCGCGCGCGCCGCTCGGCACCAGGAATACGACACCGCCGCTGCAGATCGCCTCATTCTCAGCGATGACATTCTGGACGATGTCCGCGTCAGACTGGTTGACCATCCAGACGGCGCCACCGTCGAATCTGCAATCGCCGGCAACCGCGCTGTTGCCGGTCATCGTGTTGCCGATGATGACCGGCGTCCCTGCGGCAAACATGCCGATGGCGCTGCCACTGTCCGCGGTGTTGCCCGAAATCGTATTGCCGCTGACAACCGCGCTGCCAAAACCCGACAATGCAATGCCGCCACCCCAGAATATTCCGCTGAACCCCAACTGCGAGCAATCCGCGCGATTGTCCGTAATCACATTGCCCGAGATCAACGGCGATGATCCCTGAACCTGTATGCCTCCGCCATTGCACGCGACATTGCCCGTGACGACGTTGTTTACGATGGTCGGGTTCGCTCCGCCGCCGATGTAGATACCGCCGCCATCGCCATTGTAGGGCGGGTCGAACGAGGGCCGCCCCCCGGTGAGCGTGAAGCCGTCGAGCACGGCGTTGCGGCTTTCGCCATTGGTGAACTGAACAGCCGGTGACATCGACGGCAATGGCGGCGTGATCGTCGTCACGGTGGGACCACCGGCACTGCGCACGGTAACGTTCTTGCCGGAGAATACGATCGCCTCGGAATAGGTCCCGGGGCTCACAAGAATGATGTCGCCAGCGGATGCCAGGTTGATCGCGCCCTGGATCGTCGGACTCGACCCGGGAACGGTGAGCGTGGCGGCCAGGACCGTCGCGAAAGGACCAAACAACGCGAATATCCCTGCAGACCAACCAGCGCACTTCGGTCCGCGACTCCGGCGACCCGCGCCGGCGTGCGATTCCAGGTTACACATAAGCGATCGCCTCCCCTTAAGTTCCAGGCTTCCCGAGGGCATGCCCGGCGACTCCTCCCAGAGTGCGTTCCGGCAGTAGACCATAGGTCGGTTCGCTTTAGGAAGGACTAAGACGATCTATGGCGGCCCTGCGAGAGTCCGGCAATTCAACTCGTTCAAGGGGTGGCCGAGTACCGGGGCGGACTTGCCGGTCGCCATCGGCGCAGCAGGCGGCTGGCGTGCCGGCTCCGCCGCGTACCGCTGCTATTTCACGGCGCGCGAACGCAGTCGTACGTCAGCGGAATTTCGGCGCCAAGGTCAACGACATCGAAGTTGCCGACACCGATGGAGTTGAGCGTGTGCGAATCGATGCCGAGCGCGGCCCACTTCGCCGTCGACAGCCGATCGTCGGCGAACGTGAGCGCGATGTTGCCTCCATCGGAAAGGATCATCCCGTATTTCTTCAGCGCATGGAGGATAACCCGGGCGTTCGCACCGTACGGCGTCTCGTCGAAAGTCGACTTGAGCCGGAAGCGCACGCCATAAGGCGGCGCGTCGGTGTTGGCGCTCGACGGAGCGCCAGCGTGCGTCGCCGGAGCAACATAGACGGCAGCCTTCATCCGCGGATTGGGCAGGATGAATCGTAGTGCGTGGGGGACGTCGCCGGCCGCGACTTCGTCGGCCGTGGGAAGCAGCGCGGAAATGGGCAGTCCGGCGGCGTCCGCTGACGTGCATTGCTCGCCGCGCAACTCGGGTGGATATTGCTTCGTCAGGTCCCAGATGAACCCACCCGTGGCCACAATGAGCCCGCCTGCCGCGGCCGTCGCGTTATAGAGCTCGTAGAGTTTCTTCTGTGTCTTCTCGACAACGAGAATATGACAGTCTTCCGTCGCCCTCGGGCACGTGTATCCGCTCTGTCCTTCGGCATTGCCGTTGACGGGAATCGGCATCTGGAATGGCACGGGGTCGCAGTCCGGACCGCCGAAACAATAACCATTCGCCGGCGCCGCGATCGTCTTGCGCGGCGTCGTGCCGTCTGCGGTGAGCAAGGCGATCGCGAAGTCGATCTGGAGCACGTTGCCGTTGCCCCAGCCGCCCATGCCTTGAAGGGCGGCGATAATCGCCGCCGATCGTGACGATGGCGCCAATGCGGTCACGTCCTTGTTCCATGCGTGCGGCCGCTCGAAGAGCCCCGGCAGCACACCTACGGTGAACGCGAACACGTAGTCGGCCAACGGCGCGTCAGGCGGATCGACCAAGTCGACGTCGCTGACGCCGGCGGCGAAGATTGTCACCGTGCAAGTCTCGCCAGGCGTGAAGTCGACATTGGGGTCGAGAGTAAAGGTGGTGCCGACATTAGTCCCTTGATCCCCGTTCACCGCCGTATTGGCGGGCGTGCGCAAACCGCTTGCGCAGGCCATCTGGAACCACGCGCCGGACGTCGTCACCGCTTCGCTGAAAACGATGCTGACATTGGTGTTCGGCGCGACGCCGGTGGCGTTGGTGGCGGGGATTGTCGACGTCACGGACGGCGCGATCTCCACCGGCGGCGGAAGTTTCTTCAGGAGCCTGCTGTTGGCGAGGCCCTTGTCGGAAACCGTCAGCTTGCCATCGGCGTTGACGTCGAGCAGGAAATTGGCATTGGTCACGGGCTGCAATAGTGCGGCGTTGACGGCACCAACGTCCGCCACCGTTACCTGCCGGTTCTGATTCGTGTCGCCGAACAGGATACCCACGCGAACGGCACCCGCGCCACCCGTGCTCGTCGCGGAATCCGCGTTGGTGAGCGATATGGTGAGATATTGCCCGTCCACGACGCCGCTCAGCGGAACGACGACGTCCTGGCCGCTGAATGTCAGCGGTCCAAGTGTCGCGATCCCCTCAGTGAGCGTTGCCTGCGCGCTGACGATGACCTGGTCAAAGGTCATCACGAGGGAGGCCGTAGAGCTGCTCCGCGGTTCCGTGGTCGGATTGGCCGCATTCAACGCCAGCGGCAAATCGAAAGTTCCGGCGGCGCCATGAAGCTTGCGCGACGCGGCGCCTACCAGTGTTGGCAGCGACGCATCGATGCCGTTGGCAGGTTCGGCAATGCGCTGCGCGGGCGCGCCATTGGCCAACACCAGCATGGAGGCAAACACGCAACCTGCAAGGATGCGGCGACGCTTGATTCGCTGGACATCGTTCTTCATTGAACCTCATTCGCCGTTCTCCACATCCCCCAATGTGGAATTGCCGTTAATCGCCGTACCCGGTGTCGCGTAAGACCACACCAGTATGTTTAGTCACCGCGCAATTGGCAACGCCCCGCCGCGCAGACGGCGCGAAATTCCGACTTGAGGCACGCCTTTTGCAACATTCACGCAACTTGCGATTTTGATAGCAACATGCCGGGCATGCCAAGTGCGGCGGGCCGCATCTCTCATTTCTGCATTTCGTGGTATATCGTTTCCCTTTGCCGGTGCGGGTAGCGTCGTCGCACCGGATGTTGGCCCGATGTTGACCCGATGTTGACCCATTCACGTCCAGGCAATGCGAGATGAACACTACAGCGACAAACACCGCATTCACCTCGGCCCGGGTCGCGCTGAGACTCTTGCTGCTGGCGATGATCGTCGCCGCTGGCGTTTCCACGGCGGCGGGACAGGGACAGGAATCGACAGCAGGGACTGTTGCCGCGACGGCTGGCGTCGCGGACTTGTCGTCCGCCAGCGGCGGTGTATGGCGCGAGGTGACGCAGCAGAACTTCGTCGCGGCGGGTGAAAGATTGATCGTCCCCGAGCGCTACCGGCTGGTGGCACTCGACCAGAACATGTTTTCGGCGCTGTTCCATTCCGCGCCGATGGAGGGCAGCACAGCCGCAAACGACAACGCCGCGGTCGTCGCGCTACCGTTGCCTTATGGCGGCGTGGCGCACTTCCGGATCGTGGAGAGCCAGGTGATGGCGCCTGAGCTCGCCGCCAAGTTTCCGGAGATCAGGACCTGGTCGGGACAAGGCATCGACGATCCCTCGGCCACCGTCAAGCTGGACTGGACGCCCCAGGGCTTTCACGCGATGGTCCTGTCCGCCGTCAACGGCAGAATTTTCATCGATCCCTACAGCCGCGGAGATACCACCAACTACATCAGCTATTACACGCGCGATCATGTCTCGCGGAGCGCGTCGGCATTCCAGCCACAGCCGCCGGTGGACCCGAGCGGATTGCGGTCGGCGAAAATCCGCGGCCTCATGGCGGGGGCATCGCAGCGAACGTCCGGTACCCAGCTGCGCACTTATCGCCTCGCGGTCGCCGCAACCGGGGAATACACCACGTTCCAAGGTGGGACGGTGGCGCTCGGACAGGCGGCCATCGTGACCGCGGTGAATCGCGTCACCGGCATCTATGAGGTCGAAGTCGCCGTTCGAATGCAGCTGGTAGCCAACAACAATCTGCTGGTCTATACGAACGGAACCACGGATCCCTATTCGAACAACAATGGCAACGCGATGCTCGGCCAGAACCAGACGAACGTGGATGCCCTCATCGGCGCCGCCAACTACGACATCGGCCACGTGTTCAGCACCGGGGGCGGCGGCGTTGCCTACCTGGGCGTTACCTGCGACCCCAACTTCAAGGCACGGGGCGTCACTGGCCTCTCGTCTCCGGTCGGCGATGCGTTCTATGTGGACTACGTCGCCCACGAAATGGGGCATCAGTTCGGCGGCGATCACACGTTCAACAGCAACGCGGGCGCTTGCAGCGGCAACGGCAATGCGCCTACCGCCTACGAGCCGGGCAGCGGCTCGACGATCATGGCGTACGCGGGTATCTGCGGCGCCGATGACCTGCAGCCGCACAGCGACCCTTATTTTCATTCGACGAGCTTCGACCAGATCGTCACCTATACGACGCTGGACGTTGGCAATAGCTGCCCGGTGATCACCGCCACAGGAAATACCCTTCCCGTCGTCACGGTGCCGGCCGGTGGCTTTACGATTCCCGCAAACACGCCGTTCGAGCTCACCGGTTCCGCGACCGATGCCAACAGCGACACGCTGACCTACAACTGGGAAGAGTACGACCTGGGCACCGCGGGACCGCCCAATGTCGCCACCAATCCGCCGTTTTTCCGGTCCTTTAACGCAACGACGAACCCCACGCGCACGTTTCCAAAATTGAGCAGCCTGCTGGGTAACACGACCACGATTGGCGAGATCCTGCCCAACATTACCCACGCGCTCAATTTCCGGATGACGGTGCGTGACAATCGCGTCGGCGGTGGCGGCGTGGTGTACGGAACGCTGGGCTTCAACGTGACGACGCTCGCGGGCCCCTTCGCGGTGACTTCGCCCAATGCCGCCATTACCTTCGCGGGAGGCAGTTCCCAGACGGTCACATGGAACGTGGCGGGCACCAACGCAGCACCGGTGAGCTGCGCCAATGTCGACATCCTGCTTTCGACCGATGGCGGGCAGACGTTTGCCACGACGCTGCTGGCGGGTGCCCCGAATGACGGTTCGCAGTCGGTGACGATCCCCAACACGGCCACCACCACGGCGCGCATCAAGGTCAAATGCAGTGACAATGTCTTCTTCGATATCTCGGACGCCAATTTCACGATCAATGCCGCGTCCGGTCCCAGCGTGACGACTGGTGTCGCGACGAGCATTTCGACAGTGGGCGCAACACTCAACGGGACCGCGAGCGGCAACGGTGCCATCACCACCGTCACGTTCAACTATGGAACAACGATCGCCTACGGCACCAGCGTGACCGCGGCGCAAAGCCCGTTGTCCGCGGCGTCGGCCAACGCACCAGTGACGGCGGCGATCACCGGCCTCACCTGCAACACCACATACCATTTCCGGGTCGCGGGTTCGAACGCCGATGGTAACGCCAATGGATTGGACGCAACGTTCACGACGTCCGCCTGCAGCACGACGACGCCGCTGCTGTCCGCCGTCAAGTCGCGCAAGACCCACGGCACGGCGGGCACGTTCGACCTGAACCTCGCCAACACGCCGCTCAGTCCCAGCACGGAGCCACGCAGCGGGCCGTCGCATACGATTGTGTTCGTCTTCGACAAGGCGGTCGTTTCGGGCACTGCATCGACGTCGGAAGGAACCGCGACAGTTGGCACCCCAACCTTCAGCGGCAACGAGATGTCCGTGCCGCTGACGCTGGTCAGCAATATGCAGTACGTGACGGTGAATGTCGGCAACGTCATGGGAACCGGCGGCGGTCCGGGCGCTGCGTCGGTCCGCGTTGGTTTCCTGTACACCGATGTGAACCAGAGCCGGCAGGTGACGGTGGCGGATGTCGGCATCGTCAACGCATCGCTGCTGCAGACGTTGACCAACGGCAATTTTCAGCTTGACGTGAACGTGGACGGCAAGCTGACCGTCGCCGACAAGGGACTGGCCAACGCCCATCTGCTGAACAAGTTGCCGGCACCCTAGCCTGGCAGCAAAAACGAACGGCCCCGCGTCGGGGCCGGTTGCCATTTGCCGTCTGCAGGCGCGGCGGCTACCTGATTTCCTTCAGCAGCGGCGCGTCGAACAGGATTTCGGCCTTCGGGCCGCCGGCTGCCGAATCGTCAATCACCAGCTTGCCGGCGAGCCGCGTCGGCGTGTTTGCGGTCAATTCGAGTGCCGCGGGCCGTGCCGTGCCCGAATACTGTACGCGCTGGTCATTCAGCACGACCCAGTAGTTGAGTCGCGGACCGACATCCAGGTCGACGGTCATTCCATTCTTGAGGTCGGCGTCAGTGCAACTCATCGTCTTGCATGCGGCGATGCGGGCACCCAGGTCGACCGGCGACAGGATCAGATGGCGGATCATCTTGCTGGTGTCGACGGCATCGGGGCCTTTGACCAGATACGCGTACCTGGGTGTCATCGTGATGGAGCCCGATTTCGCCGCATAGGTCAATGTTCCGCTAGCGGTCCCGTCGGCAGCAGCCGCGTTGATGCCGACGGCTGCCAGCGCGACGATGGCCGCGACCGATGCAACGAATTTTCCTCGTCTCGCGATCTGCATCATCTGTTGTCCCTCCCGGCCTTCCTGACCAGCGCCAGCACCGCCGGCTTGTCGGCGTAGGCTTTTTCGTAGATCTTCACTCTCTCCGGCGGCAATCGATAGCCGGCCACGATCAGTTCGTCGAGTCCGTCATGGCCCGAATAGAGACCCATGTCGAACGCCGACAGCCCCGCCGGATTCGTCGTGCCCACTCTGGCGCCAGCGACGACGAGCGTCTTGATCACTTCGCGGTCGCAGCCCATCATCGCCGCCGCCATCAACGGCGTGAAGCCATTCGCGCCGGCACCGTTGGCGTCGGCGCCACGCTCCAGGAGCAGCTTGATCAATGCCTTGGTGTCGGCCTTGCTGGGGCGTACATTGGGCGCGCACGCGGCGCCGACCTGCAATGCGACGACCAGCGGCGGTCCGCTGTCCGCCACAGACGCCGACGACGAATAGCCCGCGTCGAGGAATGCATGCACGACGGGAACGTCGGTCCGGGAAAGTGCCTGGAACCATGATCCCGAATCCATCGTGATCTTGCGCTCGCGCAGCAATGCAACCCCGGTCGCTTCGGCCGAAGGATTCACGGTGCGCGCCGCGATGGCTGGATCGGCCGAGGGTCCGGGCAATGTCGCGGCCGACGTGTCGCCGGAAAGTTTCGCGAGCGACCGCTTAGCCTCCGCGCGCACTTCCGCATCCGTATCACGCTCCATCACGGCGGTAAGGGCGGGCCGCGCGCGTTCGGCAACATTGACCTTGGCGGTGGCGGTGACGGCCTGCGTGCGATCGCCCATTTCACCGATGGTCGCCGCCGCCCGCCGACGGACGTCGGCATCGGGATCTCCAAGCATCGCGACCACCGGATCGATCTCCGCTGCCGCCAGCCCGCCTGCACGGCTCAACGCCCACAGCGCCTCGCTGCGGACCGCACTGTCGGGATCCCGCAATGCGGCGCCGGCCCGAGGCGCCCACATCGCAATTTCGCGGTCTCCGGTCTGCTTGCTCAGCAGCGAAAGTACCGCATAGCGAACCTTGGGATCGCGGGAATCAAGGTATCCGACCAGCATCGCGGTCCAGCCATCGGGCTTCGGATCGAATTCACCCAGTGCCTTGAGCAGTGCCACCTGGCTGTATCTCGCGTTCCGCGTTGTCTCGACCATGGGGGCGATGAGCGAACGGTCCCCGGTCCTGGCAAGGCGCTCGATCGCATCGACAGCGCCTTCGAGCGATTCACGCTCCGCGATACTCTGCGTCGACGAGCGATTCGGCGTGGCAGCGCGCTCGAGAAAGTCCGCGATTGGAGCGAGCAGCGAAATCGGCGGTGCATAACCGATGAGTCCTCGTGCCGCCAGGTAGCGATCGGTAATCGACACGCCGGGCATCGCCAGGATGCGACTGCGAGCCGGCGCCAGCTCCGCTTGCGACATGCCGAGCATTTGCAGCGCGCCTGCAGCGCGGACGACAACTTGGGGCGCGGCATCGTCAAGCGCCCTGACGAGATTCGCACGCGCGGACGCCGACGCCTTGCCTGACTTCCAGAGCGCGCCGGCAGCCGCCGCGCGCACCCGCGGATCCGGATCCGCGAGGGCGGCGTCAAGCGCGGCAATGACGTCCGGATATTCGAAGCCGCCGAGATATTCCGCCGCGCTCGCGCGCTCGTCGCCATTGCGGCTCTTCCTCAGCACCTCCACCCGTTCCGAGGCCCACTTCCGAAACGTCTTCTCTGCGGAATCGCTCTGCGCCTGCGCCGGCGTGACCGTGACGAGCATCAGCGCCGTGGCGCCGGCGGCCAGCAATCGTTGGAGGCGCCAAGGGGCCAGATGAGCGAATCGGGGCATTCCTACGCTCCGCGATGGGTCAGGAGCGAAGAATAAAGGGATTCGGGGGGATCCGCACTTCGCCGCGCTTCGGCGAACCTCAGCTCTCAAGCCGGGCGCTGTAGGACAAGCCCGACACCGCAATCAGCGCCAAGCCGAGTTCCGGGCCGAAACGAAGCGCGGATAATGCAATCGTCGCAGATGCAAAAACGAAGTCCGCAACCAAGGAACTGCCATGAGCCACCAGGCGAACGCAAGTCCTTGCGGAAGTTGAGGTGGAGACTGCTTCCACCGCGTCGACGACAAAACGGCTACCCAAGGGTGGCCGTTTTATTTTGTCTGGCGCCGTGAACTAAGCCCCAAGTTGCGGCCTGAGTTACGGCGTCGGTGGCGCCCTCACATGCAGGGTTGCCTGACGCCGGCTACGGTGTTTCCCTTGCGCCTTGTGACGGAACCCCTGCCTTCCGGGAACTCACGAGCGGGGCGCCACCCTCCAACGCCGACAGTCGATCTGCCAGATGTTGCACGCGCTGCAGCGCGGCCCGCAGCGCCGCCGTCAAGCCACCCACGATAAGTCCGACGAAAAGGAAGGATCCGAACCGGACCGCGCTCGGCGTATCAAGCAGCGGGAATGTGTGAATCGGCTCCATGTAATAGAAGCGCGCCACGAAGGCGCCCAGAGCGATCGATAGAAGTGCCGGCCCATGCCCGCCATACCAACCAGCAATCATGATCGCCAGGAAGAAAATCACGAAGGGGGCGCCCGGCAGGTAAGGGTCAAGTGCGGCGCGCAAACCCCACGCCCCAAGCGTTGCGATCACGGCAACAAGATATCCCGCGGCCGATGAGCGAAACGGATGGCGCGCGGGGGAATCCTTGGGAATGACCCGCCGCTCGCCAGGATGGCCTTCGAGAATCGCCGCGCGTCCTTCAACCCAATGCGCCAGCGCGTAGACGCCCACCGCAGGCAGACCAAACGCAATCCCGGCAGCCTTGACGGCGACGAGAAGATCGTCGGCGCCTTTGGTCCAGCCAATGGCTGCTACGACGCTGAGGGTCAGCAGCACGAGGAGCACCGCGCCTGAATACTGCAAGGCGACGACGACCTTGTCGGTGACTAGATGGGCCAATTTATCCCACCGTCGGCTAAGCAGGTCATCACTTGACGGGGCAATGCGACATGAATGGCTCCATCTCTCGTGTAATTGGACCCTTCCGCAGATTACATGCATTCGGCGGGCCTGCCGCAAATTCCGGGGCGGCCCATTGCACAGGCTTCCGCCCCTTCCCAATGCCATCGGTGAGCCAGCCTTCATGCGTCATTCCGATGCTGCGGAAAGCGCTGATATATACTGTCGAACGTTCGTTCTATACAACGAAAGTCCGACACTCTCATGCCGCGCGGAGATTTAAACGAGGCTCAATCGCGAGCTGTTGAATTTGGCGGGCGCGACAGCCCGGCCGCCCTACTTATCGTCGCTGGCGCCGGTTCGGGCAAGACCGCTGTCCTCGCGCACCGCGTGGCTCGTCTGGTCGAGCTTGGAGCGGATCCTCAACGCATTCTCCTGCTTACGTTCAGCCGGCGCGCGGCCTCCGATCTGAAGGCACGCGCGTTGAGGGTGTTGTCGGCCGCGTCCGGACGGCGATTCGATGCGTCTGATTCGGCGCTCCCATGGGCCGGAACGTTTCACAGCATCGGCGCGCGGCTGCTTCGCGACTACGCCGGGCGAATTGGCATTGCCGCGAATTTTACGGTTCACGACCGCGCCGACTCCGAAGAACTGATGGCTCTCATTCGCCAGCCGTTCGCGTCCCACGAAACGGGCGGCAAGCGATTCCCATCCGCAGCAACGTGCATGGCAATTTACTCAAGGGCAGTCAATAGCGAGTGCACGCTCGAGAACACCCTGGGGAGGTTCTATCCCTGGTGTGCGCACTGGCAAACACAGTTGGAATCCCTTTGCGCCGCCTTCGTTGAGGCAAAACAGGCGCAGCAGGTTCTAGACTTCGACGATCTGCTGCTCTATTGGGCGGGAATGATGGAAGCAAGTGAATTGGCGAACGATGTCGGAGCCCGCTTCGATCACGTGCTTGTGGATGAATATCAGGACACCAATCGCTTGCAGGCATCGATCGTTCGACGCATGAAGCCCGACGGTCGCGGAGTAACTGTCGTGGGAGACGACGCGCAGGCCATATACGGGTTTCGCGCGGCGACAGTGCGCAACATCCTGGACTTCCCCGGTCAGTTCACCGAGCCTGCGCAGATCATTACGCTGGAGCAGAACTACCGATCAACCATGCCGATTCTTGCGGCATCCAATGCCGTGATTTCCATCGCAAAGGACCGGTACACGAAGAATCTCGTCAGCACGCGACCGGGAGGTGAACGGCCCCTACTCGTCAGTGTGCCGGACGAACTCACTGAAGCGAAGTACGTCGCATCGCAGATTCTGGAATTTCGCGAGGCTGGCGTCTCTCTGAAGCATCAGGCGGTACTTTTTCGCACGTCTTCGCACAGTGCGCCGCTCGAACTGGAGCTCACCCGGCTTGACATTCCCTTCGTCAAGTTCGGCGGTCTCAGGTTCCTTGACGCCGCACATATCAAGGATGTGTTGGCGGTTCTCCGTTTCATCGAGAATCCGCGCTCGCGCGTTTCCGGGTTGCGGGCGCTGCGTCTGGTTCCTGGCGTCGGTCCCGCGACGGCAGCGAATTGGCTGGACACGCTGGAAAGCAGCGCGGATCCGGGAACCACGTTCGCCACGTTGGCCGTTCCTTCGCGCGCCGTCGCAGGGTGGCATGAATTCCACAAGGTCGTGGGCCGGTTAAGGGCGCGCGACAGCGAATGGCCGAGCGAGATCGACTTGCTGCTGGAATGGTACGCGCCGCAACTCGAGAGAATCCACGATGACGCCGCAGCGCGCTTGGCGGACCTCGAGCAATTGAGACGCATCGCTGCCACTTACCCCTCGCGGGAGCGGTTCCTTACCGAGCTGACCCTCGACCCTCCGGCCGCGACAAGCAGCGAGTCCGCTGCCCCGCATCTCGACAATGAACAACTCACGCTTTCCACGATCCATTCGGCCAAGGGCCGCGAATGGAAGAGCGTGCAGATCCTCAAATGCGTCGACGGATGCATCCCCTCCGACATGGCCACCGGTCGGGGCGAGGACATCGAAGAGGAGCGCCGAATCCTGTATGTCGCCATGACCCGAGCCAGGGATTATCTGGCGCTCGTGATGCCGCAACGCTTCTTTACGCACTCGCAAAGCGCCAATGGCGACAACCACGTCTACGCGTCGCCAAGTCGATTTCTCCCCCGCGGAGTGCGCTGCCTTTTCGATGAGGTCAGTTGGCCGCCACCTGCCGATCTACCCGAACCTGAAAGCACTCCTTCCGGAATCGCGATCGACATGGCAGCAAGGATTCGCGGCATATGGTCAAAACCAGCACCGTCTTGATCGTGTGTCAGTGCGGTTGAAATGCTTATTCTGCCGCGGCCTTCAAAATGGCTGCTTGATCAACTTCACTTTCGGGCGTGGCCTTCCTCGATAGTTGAGGCGGTAAATCCGGTCGAACACAGCGTCTTCCCATTCGACGGGGAATTCGTTCATGTCCACGTTGAGGCAACCGGCGAGCGCCGGAAGTTCGGTGTGCGTCCAGCATACGACGACCATCTTGCCGGAATAGGCCGGATCCGCGAACAGCTTGTATGCGAGCGCGCCAAAATCGACTGACTTGTACGAAGCCTTTATCGTGAGCTTGATAGCATCGGCAAGAGGGCGCATCGTCAGGTAACACCTGACACTCGAACCCGTCGGAGCCGCCGAATAAATGATATCCGGGGTTCCGAATGTCTTCGGAACATATTTCGCCAGATTTTCGGCGCGAACTCGCCCAGCGCCGGAAAGATCGAGGCTGTTCGAAGCCTCGCATTCTTCACCATGTCGCAACAGCAGTATGGTTTTCACCATGTTATGAATCCTCGCTGACGTGGCGAACTGCTAAGCCCACGTCTGCGTAGGCGGACCTGAGGACGCCTTCCCCGGGATGCGCCGCTTCATGAAATCGTGACCACAGCACCGTCACTGCTGGGGGACGACGCGCGCCGCTTCGCCGCTGCCTTCGATGTATACGCGTTGGCCCGATCTCAGATTTCCATCGACGGGTTGGGTTACGGCAACCAGAACCCCGCTATTGACGCGCACGATGATCTGCTGCCCCGGCACCGTCTGGTCGTATTTTTTCTGAAGATCGTTCCCGAAAAGCGCGCCACCCAGCGCACCGGCGACCATTGCCACGTCACGACCGGTGCCGCCGCCGATTAGGCTGCCGATGCCCAGTCCTCCGAGGCCGCCGACGATCGCGCCGACACCGCGATGATGGTTGCTCTGCAACTGGACAGGTGTGATTTGCTCGATCACGCCTTGACGGATTTCCATCGCTCCGGGCTGCTGTCCGGATGCCTGCCCGAATGCCAGGATGAACGCCAGCAGGCCGGCAAACGCATATGAAGTCAGATGTTTCGGCATCGCAATTTCTCCAGGAATTGGCGGCACGCGCGTAGCGACCTTTGTGTATCGAAGGCTCCGCCGCAATTGTAGCGCCATCGACCAGCGATCGTCCTCGCAAAGCCCGGAGTAGGTGAGGTCCTACGTCCGTTTCGTGATTCGGACTCCTGACTCTCACTCATTCGTCCCCCATAGTCGCAACCGATACATGTCTGCGACACATGTCTGATAACCAAAAACCGTCGCTTCCTTTCTTCAGGGGTCCACCATGTCCATAGGCACAATTGTCCTCATCGTCCTCATCCTGCTTTTGATCGGGGCATTGCCGGCATGGCCCCACAGCAGGAGCTGGGGATACTTCCCGAGCGGAATTGCGGGCGTCGTGGTGGTGATCCTGATCATCATGCTTCTCACCGGCAGGTTATAAATGCCCTGGGGCATCGCGAGGGGGAGTGCGGCGATAACGACCTCGGTCGCCGCCTCTCTCGCCCCCTGATCGGGAGCGCAACCGACATGATGAGGACGGTCCAGGCGATCGCGCGGTTCGCACGTGACCGGGTGGGCTGGCACCGCATCGGCGTTTTCGCCAGCATTTGCATCGTGGTGGCCGCGTCCGTGGTTTTGTACGAACTTCTCGCCCACGTACGGGTGCGCGACGTCCTGGCGGTGGTTGAAGCAAAGCAATGGCAGGACATCGGGCTCGCAGCATTTTTCGTCACGTTGGCCTATCTCACGCTGACGTTCTATGACCTCTTCGCGTTGCGCACGCTTGGGCACGGCAAGATTCGGTACCGCACGGCAGCCTTGGCGGCATTTTGCAGCTATTCCATTGGTCATAATCTTGGCGCAAGCGCGCTGACGGGCGCGGCGGTGAGGTTCCGCATCTATTCGACCCACGGGTTGAACGCCACTGAAGTGACGAAGGTCTGCTTCCTGGCGGCCCTGACCTTTTGGCTGGGCAATGTGGCCGTACTCGGATTTGGGGTTGCAATTGCCCCCGAAGCCGCGACTGCAGTCGACAAGCTTTCGCCCCTCATCAACCGAAGCGCTGCAATGACGCTTTTGGCAGCCCTCCTCGTCTACCTCATTTGGGTGTGGCGGGCGCCTCGCTTTGTCGCGCGAGGCAAATGGCGCACCAAGCTCCCCAGCGGTCCCCTTACAGCCGCGCAGATCGTCATCGGCGTCATTGACCTGTTGCTGTGCGCGGCGGCAATGTATGTGCTTCTTCCCGGCCGGCCGCCAATGGACATCGTGCCTTTGGCGGTTATCTTCGTTTCCGCAACGCTGCTGGGATTTGCGAGCCACTCTCCAGGTGGTTTGGGCGTATTCGAAGCAGCCATGCTCGTTGCACTGAAGCAGTTCGAACGCGATGAGTTACTGGCGGGTCTCCTGCTGTTTCGCCTGCTGTACTATGTGTTGCCATTCATGCTTTCCCTGCTGCTGCTGGCCATATGGGAGGTCGCCGGAAAAGCCGGAAGGCGATCGCGCGCGCTTCCGAAGGAACTGGAGACCGAAACTCCGGCGGCAATGGTCCTGGAGTCGACCCCGGGCTAGCGCAGATTTTTTCGAACTGTCCGTCATCAGGCGGAGTTACGTAGCAGGGATGCGCCGCAATGATGGGCGAGTGGCGACAACGTTTCGGTAGTTTCTTTGCGTTGGTGACGCTCCTCCCGGCGCTGTGTTCCTGCATTTCGCTGACCATCCAGTCCCGCGCTTTGATTCTGCTTCCTGACGGCAGCGCTCAAGCGTTGATGCTGGCCTGCCCGCCGGCGTTCCCCGCTCTGCGGGAAGACGAGAGGCGCCCCGCACTCGATCCGGCAGCGATTCGTCTGGCGACCTGGAACATCCACAAGGAAGGCGACGCAGAATGGGAACGCGATCTCCTGTCAATCGGACGCGCATCGGACATCGTACTGCTGCAGGAGACCACGCTTCTCGAGTCGCTGCGCAATTCCCTGCAAGGCAATCAGCTCGTTTGGGTGATGGCGAGCTCCTTCACCTATGACGGAAGCGATATCGGCGTACTGTCTGCATCGCGCGTGGGGCCCGTCGCGACGTGCACCGAAAGAACCCTCGAGCCAATCCTTCGCTTGCCCAAGTCTGCCGTCATGTCCTGGTACGCGTTGGAAGGTCGTCGTGACACCTTGTGCGTGGTGAACATCCACGCGATCAACTTCACGCTTTCGACGGCAATCTATCGAGCGCAGCTCAACGCCATCGCCAGGACCATCGCCAGCCATGAGGGGCCGTTGATAGTTGCCGGCGACTTCAACACGTGGTCTGACGCGAGGACGCAAGTGATGCAGGATCTCGCCGACCGTCTCGGGCTTGTCGAGGTCGTACTCGCGGACGACAAGCGCAAGACATTCTTCGGGAGACATCTGGACCACATCCTGATTCGGGACTTGACCGTCGATCATGCGGTCGCCATTCCCGTCACAAGCTCGGATCACAATCCCATCCTGGTCACATTGCGGGCGAAATGAACGCGCGACGGTGAACGCGCGCGGGCGCCGGCGCGCGTGGTCCGCCCTTCCCGGCCATGTGGCGTTAGACTGGGCGCGCGTTGTTTCAAGGGAGACGTGAATATGCGACTTTTTGGACGGTTATTCCTCGCCCCTGCCGCGATGGTCATGGCGTTGATTGTTGCGTGCCCGGCTAACGCGCAGGATCCCGATGCGCTGTGGAAGATCGTGCACAACCTGTGCGTTCCGCACCAGGAACGATTCGGGACGCCACTGCCCTGCGCGGAAGTATCGCGGGATCATTCGATCCTGAAAGACATCAGGGGCGCAAGCCAATTCCTGCTGATTCCAACGGCGCGGATTTCCGGCATCGATGATCCCCTGATCCTGATGCCCGCTGCGCCAAATTACTGGCAACCGGCATGGGATGCGACGCGCCTGGTCCAGGCGCTGGTCAATCGGCCATTGCCGCGCGACGCAATGTCACTGGCGATCAACTCGGCGGTGACACGTACGCAAAATCAGCTGCACATCCATGTCGATTGCGTGCGGACCGATGTGCGCGACGCGCTCCGTATGCATCGGGCGAAGATCGGGAAGACATGGACGAAGTTTCCCGAACCGCTTGCCGGCCACACCTACTACGCAATGCGCCTCGACACATTGGTTCAACCCGGAGGGTCTCCGTTTCAGTTGCTGCCGGGGCTCCTTCCTCCCGGCGCCAACATGGCGATGGAATCGCTGGTCGTCGTCGGCGCCACCTTTGACGACGGCGCTGCCGGATTCATTCTGTTGGAAACGCGGGAAGGGGGAGGCGAAGAATTGCAGGATCATGCCTGCACCATTGCGACGACGCTGCCTCCGCAATAGCCAACGGCCGAAGTCCTTTACGACCCCGAACCCTTGATATTGCCGTTTCGCGTCACGGAGTCGTTCAATTTGGCCAATGTAGAGCGCATCTTTGCGGCCGACGCGAACAGCTCGGACGACTTCACGGAGTCCAGGTTAAGCATCTCCTCGTCGATGATGTCGAGGAGGCTTTGCGCATGCGCCAGCAATTTGGGCGTCTCCGGTCCGCTATCTCCGGCAGCGACGCGCATTTGTGCCTCGGCGACCGTGTCCAGAAACGCCCGCGTGGCGCGGTCGAGTCGTACGCGGGCCTTTGGCGCGAACATTCGCTTGAGAAGCGACGGAAAGCTCATTGTCCTCGGATGCTAGGCTGGGAGGTGGCCGCTGTCCACACCACGATCAAGCCTGAGAGGCCGGTGGGGTGCTCTTCCGGGTCGCGGATCCGCTCATGGCCAAGTCGTCGTGCCTCAATCCTGATGAAACTCGAATTTTTCGTCGGCGATCTCGAGCGTGTCGCCGGAGCGCAGCGCGTGCGCCTCGGTATCCAGCGCCTTGCCGTTCACCTGCGGAGTGTTCGCACCCTCGACATGCGTGACGAAATAGCCCTGGGGACGCCGCGTGATTACCGCCAGTTGCTCGCCCGGTGTCCCGAATGTGGCGACGACCCGGTCGAGTTCGATTTGCGCTCCCGACCGCGGCCCTGCCAGCATCTTGACCCGGGCGCTCGGCAGGTGAACCTTGATGGCGCGGGCCGTGTTGATCGTCCCGTCGTCGGGCTTCAATGACGACGCTTGCCGCGCCTGTTCGGGAACCTTGGGCAAGGCGCGGATCAGCATTGTCCGATCGAGTTCGCTTTCTTCCGACTTGGGGTTGAGGTAGCGCAGCTTGTGCGTGCCGAAATCCATCACGTCGCCGTGCTGGAGTATGCGGCGTGGGATTCGCACACCGTTGACGGACGTCCCCGCCGCGCTATCCAGATCCTCGACGATGTGATCGTTGCCGACCTGCAATATGGCCGCGTGCACGCGGCTGACCAGTGGATCATCGATGACGATCTGGTTGGTCACGTCGCGACCGATGGTCACGCGCATCTGGTCGACAAACCATTGATTGACCACGGCCGCGCCCGAGCTCAATACCAGTTTGGCCATTGCGCCCTCCTCGGAGCCTAGTTGAACAGCCCGCGCAGCCAGGCAAGAAAACGCCACCGCCGCCCGGCCGGGAACTGCTCACGCACCCGGACCAGGATCGCCGACACATTGTCAAACCCCCCGTTGTCCTTGGCCGTCTGGATGAGATGAAGACAGGCGAGCGGCAGGTTGGCCCGCAGTGCGCTCAAGATCAGCTCAATGTCGCGTTCCTCCACAATGTCGGTCAGGCCATCCGAGCAAACGAGGAAAATGTCGCCGGGCAGCGCGCGCTCATCGTGCAGATGGGCCTTCACGTTCTCAGCGGCGCCGAGCGCGCGCGTAACCAGGCTGCGGTTGTGCGATGCGCTGGCATCGTCGGCCGAGATGAATCCCAGGTCGACCTGGTCACGCAGCATCGAGTCGTCGCGAGTGAGCAACTGCAGCACGTTTCCGCGAAAACGGTAAATCCGCGAATCGCCCAGGTGCGCCAGCACCACATTGTTGTCGTGGAAGATCGCCAGCGCCAGCGTCGTACCCATCCCGTGGTACGCGGCTTGCGTCTGCGACGCGGCATAAACGGCGCGGTTGGCACGCTTGATAGCCTGGCTGGCTGCGTAGAGCGGCGTGATCGAACCCGCTTCCGGCCCGAGTTCGGCGATCTGCGTATGCAGGTCGGCCATGATCATGTCGGTGGCCATGCGGCTCGCCACCTCGCCGGCGCGGTGGCCACCCATGCCATCTGCCACCAGCACCGTGCCGGTCTCGGCGTCGATGCCGATGCAGTCTTCGTTGAACTGGCGCACTTTGCCGACGTCAGTCAGCCCCGCGATTTCAAGGAAATCCTGCGCCATGAATTCGATCTCCGGTCGCCTATTGGCGCACGGAGTCATCCGTCAATGCGAGCATTTCTTCCAGTTTGGCGCCGTAGGTTCTCGCCATACCGAGGATGAATTCGCCGGCGTCGGGCAGCGCGGCCAGTTCCTTCATCGCGATGTCGTAGAGTTCTCGCGCCTGGTCCAGGAGTTCGCGGAATTCCGTGCCGATGTCGCCCTGCTCCGCCAGATTCTTGGCTTCGGCGATCGCCTTCAGCATCGCCGCCGCAACCTCCGCCAAGTAATCGTCGGTGTCGTCCATGCATCCATTTTGCCGCCTAAAGCCAAGGCGCCGCAACGAACGCACCAGCGTCGACACCAGGCATTTGCGCCAGGTGTCACATTTGCCGCATCCGGCAAGCCGCCTGGTAGCGGAGGTATTTTTCCCGCCGTATACTATCGAACGTTCGTTCTATTGACCTGATTCCTGGTTTTTTTGGTGGGCATTGTCCGCTTAGGCACAGTGGAAGGAGAGGATCCAATTCGCGGTTGCCCCTTGGCAGCGTGCGCCGACTCGCCGATTTCGCGCGGGCTCGCGTTCGTGGATGTCGAAACGACGGGATTGGACCCGGCGGTCAATCGCATCGCGGAAATCGGCGTCGTTGCTGTTGATGGCGACGATGCTTTCGAATGGACCACCTTCCTGGCCCAACAGAATGGGGCGGCCCGGCTGCCCCGATCGGGCGCATGGGACGCGTCAATACCACCGGCGAACGTGCCCTGCTTCAGCGACATTGCGCGTCCGCTGCATGCGCTCCTCGGCAATCGGATCCTGGTCGCACACAACGCGCGCTTCGACTATTCATTCCTGAAGGCGGAGTTCGAGCGCGTGGGCATGGAGTTTCGCGCCGACGTCTTGTGCAGTCTGGCACTCTCCCGACGGCTCTATCCCGACGAAGTGCATCATGACCTCGATACCTTGCTTGACCGGCACTCGCTGAATCAGGAAACACGCCATCGCGCGCTTCCCGACGCCCGGCTCGTCTACCAATTCTGGCGCAAGGCGAGGGAAGCGACGTCGGCTGAAGAATTTACGGAAACGATCATTGCCATGTTGGCGGATCCCGTCTTTCCGGATTCGCTCGATATCGGAGAATTCACGCGACTGCCGGACGCGCCTGGTGTTTACCAGCTGTTCGACGGGGCGGGAACGCTCCTGCGGACCGGAGAAGCCAGCAATTTACGCTTGCATTTGCTCGACCATTTTCGATTGGGCCACGCGTCCGCCAAAGCGCTCGCACTGGCGCAGCGCGTAACGAAAGTCAGGTGGAAAGTCACGCAGGGAATGATCGATGCGCGAATCAGCCATGTACAGCTCGTTCAGGCAGCAAACCCCCGGCGTCGCATCCGCAGTCAATCCTGGCAATTTGATCCCGCGCAGTTTCCGCCGCTCGCGCTCGCATCCCTTGACGATGCGACGTTCGACGGTGCAAGCGAGCATTTCGGTGCATTCACGTCGGAACGGAAAGCAAAGAATGTGCTTTTGCGGTTGGCGCAGCAACACCGCCTATGTCACGGGATGTTGGGCATTACGGCGCACGAGGCGTCGCCCTGTGCGGCATGCGAGGGAAACGTTCCACAATGCACTTCAAATGTCAGACGTCTCCGGCATCTCACGAAGCTCTACAGTGCGATCGGGCCGCTGAAGCTCAAGTCGTGGCCCTATCCGAGCGCGATCGGCATTCGTGAGCGCGCAAAGACCCATATTTTCGATGACTGGCGGTATGTGGACTCGGTAACCCAGGAAGGCGACGTTGCGGAAGCGCGTAGCGCCTTTCATGGCGCGCCGTTTGACCCCGGGATATACGACTTCCTGAGAAATCTGTTGCCCAGGCTTCCCGCGCATCGCCTGATACGCTTGAAACCCCAGTGCGAAGTCCCGCCCAAAGAAATGGGCCCGGAACGAATGAATGAAGTCTGGACCGCCCATCCGTCGCTCGAATCGTCGTCGAAATTCTGACGGCAAATGGAGGTCAGGTCCTACAGAGAATGCACGTGTGCAAGCAGACAATCGACGCGTCGTTGCGTTGCTTCCCATTCCTGACATTGGAAGCTATATCCCCACGCAATGACCCTGCGGCCGCGAGCAAGTGGCCGCTTTTTTTGCATCGAGAAAATCCATCCGGATCCCGCCAAATCCTTGCGCCGGACCGCAATTCAGAGAGCGTCGGTCCGGCTAGGCCCTCGAGGGGTCGGTGGTCAGCACCAGCAGCGCATCTACCAGCGCAACCGCCAGCGCGTCGTCCACCGTGGACTTGTCCGCGCTGGTAACGATGACCAGCCTCCCTATGCGCGGCGTCGCGGGCAGTTGCGTAACCGCCACCGGAGAGGCGCCTTCGGGCAACGCATCGCGCATGCTCGCGGCCAGGTCTGCAAACCTGAGCTTTATCGATCGCTCCGGCAGCATCGTTTCGTCCAGCGAAGGGACCGGACGAGGCTGAGGCGTGACGAAATAGACATATTCCACGGCGGGAGTTTCTCACAACACGGCTGCGGGCTGCCACAGCCCCGGAAACGCTCTGCCGGGTCGCCCGCCGGCCGCTTCATTCACGGATCCCAATTGCACATCCGTGCAATGGCCCGCAGGTTGAAGGCAAAAAGAAGCCCTCATCTGCGCCACCAATGAATTAGAATCCGGTCTGCCGAATGGGGGGGCGCAAAGAGTCAATGATGGAGAATACGAAAAGCAGGAATGCGATTTTGCTGGTCGACGACAATCGTGACGCCGTCGACATGCTGGCCAAACTGCTGGAATTTCACGGATATGAAGCGATACCAACCTACGAGGCGAGTATTGCGCTGGAAACGCTCGACCGGCGGCCGGATATCCAGACCGTTATCGCAGACATACGCATGCCGAAGCTCGACGGGTTCGACTTCCTCCGCGTAGTGAAGGTCCGCCATCTATCCATCCAGGTGATACTGGTCAGCGGTCACGAGGTGACGCCTGATGATGTTGTGCCCAGGGGCGCCACCATTCTCAAGAAACCGGTCGATATTTCGCAGCTGCTGAATCTCCTGCCGAAACCAACCTGACCCCAGGGGAATCGCGGTCCGCGCCGTCGCAGTGCGGGAGTCAGCTGAAATTCGACGCAGGCATGATTCGCTCAAGCCTGCGGCTGCTGGCCGCGAACAGTCTTGCCGCCTCGCATCACCTTTGTCTCGGGGGTCGGCGGCCCAGTGCGCTTGAATTCCGCGGTCAGCTCGCGTTTCCGAGCCTTCATTGTCGCTCCCAGCGCTTTCAAGTCTGCTCCTCCCTTTCGAGCTTGCGCGAACATGCCGTTCGGCTGCTCCTCTTCCTTTACGTGGTGCTTGATCATCTCCGACAGGACCTTCACCTTTGCGTCATAGAAGTCCTCTCCCGGAGACTGGGCCAGAATTTCAGCGATCATTGCCTTGGCGCCGTCATGCTCAACGTAGGCCTCCTGATACAGGTCGTCGTCAACCGTCTCCTTGACAGCCGGATAGAACGTTTCCTCTTCAATCATCGTGTGAATGATCAGCGCGAGACAGACTTGGCGCGCGATCTTGCCCTTGACCGCATTGCTCTTGGAAGCCTCGAACCGGTCGAATAGCGCGGCCGCTTCCCGGTGATCGGCCTTCAATAGTGCAATCGCGTCTGGGGACGTAGCGCGCATAACCATGGTAGTTCTCCAGTTGAGGCGATGCGACGCGCATCGCAAGTGCATTTCAAGGAAAGGCGCCGAACCATCGAACCTTCCGGCGCTTGTGAGATCGACAACGATTAATTGGCCAAACGCGCGTGCGGGCGCGAAGAGCCGTTTCGCACTACTGCCGTAAACGCCGGTGCCGGGTCAGCGCACCTGTCCACGTCATCGCGCAAAAAGCGCGATCAGGATAATTATCGGAATTGGAACGCCGAGTACCCAAAGAAGTAGAGAACGCATGATTTATTTACCTTTCGGTTCCAGAGTGATGATCAACCGGCCGCGCCATCCCTGCGCCTGCCGCCCCATGTGGCCGCGAGCGAGGCGTAGAACGCACCAACCAGAAGTGAAATAAAGACCCACAGCGCGGTGTAGGCAGTGACCTTGCGAGCTGTGTCTGCGGCCTCCTTGGCCTTCGCCTTTGCGGATTCGGCGGCCGTCTTCGCTGCGCTGACCGTCTGCGCAACCCGCTGCTCGGCCTCCGTTGCCGACATTCCGGTGCGGCTTGCGACGAGTTGCGCGAGATAGGCGCGATCGCCCTGCGCGATATCACCAGAAGTCAATGCGTTGGCGAGGATTCCGTCGACTTCGCGGCGGGCGCCATTCTGGTCCGCGACGTCTGCCGGTTTGCTTCCGCGCAACATCATGTCCGCGAAATAGCGTTCGCCCGATTCCCTTGCGGACGACGACGTCGCGGCTTCGGAGCCCGCGGCAACAACTGCCGCGTCCACGCCTACCTTGGCCACGCCCACCATTGACGACGCTGCTGAGGTGAGGATGCCCGCGGCGACGATGGTCGCGACAGCCCATGCCAGGAAACCATGCGCAGTGTCGCGGAAGTGCGCTTCGTCGGCATCCGCGAAGCGCCATTTGGTGCGAAGCCGGCCAGCTATATAGCCACCTACGCCGGAAGCTATGCCTGACATCAGCAGAAGCCAGATGATGGCGCCTGCGCCAATCATTTTCGCCGATGCGCCCAAGGAGGAGTACGGCGAGATGGACGAGAGTCCAAGACCGGTTCCCAGTGCCAGCAGGATTAGCGAGAGCGCGGCTGACGCAGCAGCTCCAGCCAGGATCGCTGGCCATGACAGCGCGAGTTCCTGCGCGGCTTCCAGCGTGTGTACGGAGTTAACCGACACGTCGCGGGTACTTCTCGTATCCATAAGAGTGGCCATATTTTCGAGGGAAGTGTGTGGGCGTTCGGCCGTGACATTCAGCGCGTGAAGTATCGGGTGGACGTTGTCCACGGCCCATCGGTGCTTCCCGGATAGGATCGTAGGCCGCGGACTACAGGCCAGGCGTTGCGGCTTTTCTTTCGTCGGTGCGCCCAAATGAGGGCGGTCGCCAACGCATCGCGCTCGACGCTACCGATGTTCCGAAGATCGCCTGTGAGGGTCCTCGGTGATCATCAGTTGATGATCGTTGAGGGCCACGGTCAACCGACCCTCTACCCAATCTTCATCTGCGCTCGTCACCAGAACCAGACGACCCACGCGAGGGTAGCCGACCATTTGGGTAATGGTGACCGAAGGCACACCTTCTGGCAGTCCCTCACGAAGGGCTGCGGCCAGGCTCGCAAACATCACACCGACCGAGAGTCCGGGAAGCATCGAATCCTCGGGACGAATCAAGGCAGCCGGCTGCGGTGTTACGAAGTAGACGTATTCCATGGGTCGCTTCGCACCTGTTCGAGATGAATGGGAGCGAAGCGAGCGAGTGTGCTCAGTTTTTGTTGAGGTCGCAAGTCAGCACGGGCAAATATTCCTGGCAGTTGCCGAGTGATGGCGCCGCACGTGTCTCAGAGTTCAGGTTGTCTCGCTGTATTCGCGCGTGGTTGGCGTGTCCCCGGGAGATCGACCGCAATGCCCTCGAGTTCGGCCTTCCGCGATTTCATTGCCTGTCCCAAAGCCGCCAAGTCCAGGTTCGACCGTCGCACCTTCGGAAAGAGCTCGGTTTCTTCCTCCTTTACGTGATGTTTGACGTATTCACTCAACACGCGCACGCCGGCGTCGTACAGCGGGTCCGTGATGGGCGCTACTTCCAGTCGCGAAATGATGTCCTTGAGGGATTGATGTTCTACCGCGGCTTCGTTGAGGAGATCGCCCAATTCCGCGCTTGCCTGCCGGACTCGCGGGTAGAAAATTTCTTCTTCTATCGTCGCATGGACACTCAGAGCGGTGCAGATATTCGCGACGATCGCGCCTTTTTCATGGCTGGAACCCCGCTCCCTGTGCGCTTCGTACTCATCGAAGAGCGACTCGACTTCATCGTGGTCCCGTTTCAGCAATTCAATGGCGTCTGCGTCGCCAAATAGGGTTAGTCCAAACATTGAATATTCTCCATGGGGTTGTGTTGCATCTATCGCAGCAACGCAAGAAAATGCCAGCATTGTCTGCAGAATGTGAGCTAGCGGCGCCTGCCCTTTGCCAATCGTTTGCCATTCGCGACGGCCGTTCGATGAACGGGAGCGAGTGCAGCGCCAAAAATATCCAGAGCAGCTCGTTGAGTCTGCGCAATCAGCTTTCGACCGGTTGGGCCGCCCCACCCCCCCGGCGCCCATGCCGATCGCAGCCAAGCGGAGGTGATGGCTTGACTGGAAAACAGCGATTGCGTTGCCATCGCCAGCCAAGCAACCCTGAACGCGGAATTCTTTTCCGTAAACATCAAGGCAAACTCATTTCTGTCGCGTCGATTGGGCGTCGGGCCAGCAAGCGCCATTCGGGTCAGCCTGAGCGCTACGACTTGGGGTACCACCACGGCGAGATCCGCGGCCTTGCTTGCGATTGTCTTCATTTGCCGCCTGCGGACTGGCATTCCGGTTCCTTCGCCTAGAGAGAATTGGCGCGATGTCCCTGGCAAGCGACACCGCGTCAATCAGGTGATGTCCTGAACTGACTCAGCGCTGGACAGTTACTTGCCGTCGCGATCAAAATCGCCGGGAATTGCGCGTTCGACGCGATCCCATGCGGCACGAGTCGCCACCTTCGCTTCGTTCCAGGTCAAGCGTGACTGCCCCTTGAGCGAGTTCCACTCATTGGCCAGCCGATCTTCGGCGTGCTCGAACCGGCCACCCATGCGCGAGTAGCCGTCATAACCCAGGCGATAGGCCGGCTGGTAGTCGTCGTACGTCCGCGCCGCTGCGTAGTAGGGTGCGGACGTATAGGCGCCGCGCCAGTAGGTGTCTTCGGCGGCCGGATTGACCGTGCTGGCCAAGCCCTTTCCTGCCGCACCACCTGCCACCGCACCGACCGCTGCGCCCGCAATCATTCCCAACGGGCCGCCGACGGCGCCGACAGCGGCACCCGCTGCAGCGCCGCTTCCTGCGCCCACACCCGTTCCAAGATGATGGTTCGAGAGTCGGTCACCGGCTTGCGGATTGGCAACTTCACCCGCTCCCTTGCCCGCGAGTCCGCCCGCTACTGCACCGATCGCCGCTCCGGCGACCATGCCCACGGGACCGGCCACCGCGCCCGCTGCGGTCCCGGCAAGCGCGCCCACGCCAGCGCCAGTACCCTTGGCCAAATTGTGTTCCTCACGACGGTCTGCGTAGTCAGGATTTGCAACTTCCGCTGCACCCTTGCCCGCAAGACCACCCGCGGCAGCACCGATCGCCGCGCCGGCCGCCATACCGATCGGCCCGCCGGCGGAGCCAATTGCTGCGCCGGTAAGCGCGCCGCCCGTAGCGCCCACGCCGGTCCCAACGGGATGCTGTTCCGGCTCGCCGCCAGCGGTCGGATTGGCAGCTTCTCCTGCCGCGTGGCCCGCCAATCCACCGGCAACCGCGCCGACGATCGCGCCGGCAGCAGCGCCGACGGGACCGGCAAGCGCGCCGACAGCCGCGCCCGCCAATGCGCCGCCCGTCGCACCGACACCGGTTCCAACAGGATGGGAGCCAGGCTCGCCCGTGATGGGATCAAGGTTGAGATCACCGATATTGGGGTCTTTCGAATCGAGTCGGTGTTGAGGTGTGGGGGTTCCTGTAAGGGCCATGTTTGTTCCTTGAAGGATGATTAGAGGGTGTCCGTACAGCTACCCGCTGCTCAGAGTGCATGGGCCCAACTTCTTTCTGCGCGGACAGATCGGATGTTGTGCCGATCCCGTAAGCGATGACGTAGGACGGGGGATGGATTTCGGCAAGGACCAACACTGATTCGGTTGGTACGGCGGCGTGGAACGGCGGTATTATTCAATCCGCCTCATGATCGTCGGGTCTTCGACGAAGACCCGAGTACTGCCCCAAGTTCACTCAATATCGCCGGAAGAGTGGCCTATGCGCGCTCAGGAAACCTACAACGACCAGGTCGTGCGGCTGTTCCTACTCGCTGCGGCGGTCTGGGGCATCGTCGGTATGTCGATCGGCGTATACGCGGCGGCAGAAATGGTTTGGCCGTCGCTCAATTTCGGCGTGCCCTGGCTGACGTTCAGCCGCATTCGCCCCGCCCACACGTTCGGCGTCATCTTCGCGTTCGGCGGATCGGCGCTGATAGGAACCTGCTACTACATCGTCCAGCGAACCGGCCACACGCGGCTCGCATTGGGCGGGCTCGCCAATTTTACTTTCTGGGGGTGGCAGCTCGGTTGCGTGCTGGCGATGCTGACAATGCCGCTGGGCATCACGCAAAGCAAGGAATACGCCGAGCCGGAATGGTTCATCGACATCGCCGTCGCCGTCGTCTGGGTTTCTTTCGGGACCGTCTTCTTCGCGACGATCGCGCGCAGGCGCATCCGACACATCTATGTGTCCAACTGGTACTACGGCGCCCTCATCATCGCCGTGGGTCTGTTGCACATCGTGAACAACATCGCGATACCCGTGTCGTTGACCAAGTCGTATCAGGTGTATTCGGGCGCGGCCGACGCGATGGTGCAGTGGTGGTACGGCCACAATGCCGTCGCGTTCTTCCTGACCGCGGGTTTCCTTGGGATGATGTACTACTTCGTTCCGCGCCAGGCGCAACAGCCGCTCTGGAGTTACCGCTTTTCGATCGTCAACTTCTGGGCGCTGATATCGATTTACATGTGGGCGGGTCCGCACCATCTCATGTACACGGCGCTGCCCGACTGGGTGCAGTCGCTCGGCATGGCCTTCTCGCTGATCCTGCTGATGCCGAGCTTTGGCTCGGCGGCCAACGGCCTGCTGACGTTCAACGGCTCGTGGCATCTGCTCCGGAGCGATCCCGCGGCGAAATTCATGGTGATGGCGCTCGTGTTCTATGCAGGGACGACGCTCGAAGGCTCGATCCTGGCGATCAAGACCGTCAACTCGTTCACGCATTACACCGAGTGGACGATCGCGCACGTGCATTTCGGCGCGCTGGGCTGGGTGGCGATGATCACCATCGGTTCGCTCTACGCAATGGCACCGCGTGCGCTCGGCCAGCCGGCCATGCATTCGCGCGCCGCGATGGAGCTGCATTTCTGGCTGCACACCATTGGCGTGTTGCTTTACATATTCTCGATGTGGATCGCCGGCACCGTTCAGTTCCTGATGTGGCGCGCCACCAGCCCCGACGGTTCGCTGACTTATCCGTTCATCGACAGCCTGATTGCGATCAAGGGAATGTACATGGTGCGCTGGTTCGCCGGAGTCATCCTCCTGATCGGCATGGTGGTCATGGCGTGGAACCTTTGGCATACCGCCGCCGCGGCGCGGGCCCGGCTGATCAAGCCGATCCCCGTACCCATCCCCGAACCCGAGTCCAGGCAAGTGCCGACGCCGTTGCCGGCGTACGGCTGACGGGCACAGATCATGGCGCGCGGCTACAAATACTACGAAGCGATCGAGAAGAACGCGGCCCTGCTGGGCATCCTGATATTCGTTGCGATT
This sequence comes from uncultured beta proteobacterium, assembly GCA_963755545.1. Taxonomy (GTDB): domain Bacteria; phylum Pseudomonadota; class Gammaproteobacteria; order Burkholderiales; family Casimicrobiaceae; genus VBCG01. Next base: position 71,233 of record CAVWKH010000009.1, read on the forward strand.
TCGTTCGGCGGCCTTGCGGAAGTCGTGCCGCTGTTCATTCAGGCGCAGACGCTTGAACCTCCGCCAGGCGTCAAGCCCTACGATCCGCTGCGCCTTGCCGGAAAGGACATCTACGTGCGCGAGGGCTGCTACCTGTGCCACTCGCAGATGATCAGGGCCCTCCGCGCGGAGACGCAGCGCTACGGTCATTTCTCCGTCGCCTCCGAATCCGTGTACGACCGCCCGTTCCAGTGGGGCTCGAAACGCACGGGACCCGATCTCGCGCGAGTCGGCGGCAAGTACTCCGACGACTGGCAGCATCGTCATCTTATCGATCCGCGCGCCTTCGTTGCGGAGTCGAACATGCCACCTTACCCTTGGCTGGAGGAAAACAAGCTCGACGGGGCCGACATCGCGGCACGGATGCGCGTGCTGCGCAAGCTGGGTGACCCCTACACCGATGCCGACATTGCCGGCGCGGCGAAAGCGGTCGCCGGCAAGACGGAGCTCGACGCATTGGTGGCGTATCTGCAAGGGCTCGGCATTGCCAACGACCCCGCGAAGGAGCCCTCGAAGTGAGTCCGCTCTGGGGATTTATCGCCGGCATCGTCACACTGGCTGCGATGCTCGCCTTCATCGGCATCTGGTTGTGGGCGTGGCTTCCCCATCACAAGCCGGAATTCGACGTCCTCGCCGCGCTTCCGATGGAAGATGAGATCCCCCCGAAGCGAGCCGAGCTCGCTTCCCCCCAGGGGGCGAGCGCCTTGGGACGGCCCGGCGGCGCTCGGAAGGACTCGCCATGACCGAGTTCTGGTCGGGATGGGTAATGCTGCTGAGCCTCTGGACGCTCGGTGCTTCGCTGTTTCTCTTTGTCTACGGACTGTTGGTCGACATCCCGACGCAGCCCGACGGCACGAGCGGACACGTGTGGGCACACGGCGTGTTGCGCGAAGGTGTGAGACGTCTTCCAGTGTGGTGGGTCGTGATCTCGGCGATCGCATTCGTCTCTGCCTTCGCCTACCTTGCGCTCTATCCCGGCTTCGGTGCATTCAAAGGTTTTCTGGGCTGGACCGCGCACGACGAGCTCGCACGCGACCAGGCCGCAAACAGCAAGCTCGAAGCACCGCTGCGCGAACGCGTTCTCGGCAAGACGGTCGAGTCCATCGCCACCGACCCGGAAGCGTTGCGGGCGGGTGGAATGCTGTTCGTTGAAAACTGTGCGGCATGCCACGGCCGCAACGCCCAAGGCAACGTCGCGTTGGGCGCGCCGGATCTCACCGACGGCGACTGGCTCTATGGCGGTGACGGCAAGTCGATCCTGGCGAGCGTCCTGGACGGACGCCGCGGTGCGATGCCGGCGTTCGCGGGCACGCTGTCGCAGGAGGAGATCAACGAGCTCGTGCATTACGTTTCCAGTCTTTCGGGCAGGCCGAGCGATTCCCTGGAAAGGCAACTGGGCAAGCGCCTGTTCTCCAACTGCGCCGCCTGCCACGGCGCCGACGCGAAGGGTAACTTGGCTCTGGGCGCGCCAAACCTTACCGATGGCATATGGCTCTATGGTGGCGACCGCGCCGACATCACGGCGACTATCAGTCAGGGGCGCAATGGCGTGATGCCCGCGTGGCGCGATCGCCTCGGTGAAGACAACGCCCTCCTCGTCGCGGCATGGGTCTACGCGCAGTCGCACCCCGCGACCGCCGCGCGATGACTTCGTGAAATCGCGCGCCGCGGAGGCGTGGTTCCAGCAACCAATCGTCTGGCTCGGTGCGGCGATCCTTGTGACGTCGATCGCAGCGTGCGTCACGATGATCGTGCTTGCGGCGCGGCACGCCGACACGCCGGTCGAAACCGGTAGCGGCATGGTGTTGAAAGTCCCGCTTCGACACTCGTCCGCCACGCCGCCACCGGCGCAGCAGAACCCATGAGCAGCTGCTGGCATTGCGGCGAACCACTTGCCCGCCAAAACCGCCACAGGCGCACGTGGCCGGCATCACTCATGCTGTGTGCTGCAACGGCTGTCGGGCAGTGGCCGAGTGGATCGGCGAACTCGGACTGGACAGCTACTATCAGCTGCGCAGCGAATCGGCTGTTCGCCCGCCGGACCCGGGCGATTGGGCAAGGAGTTCGGCCGCGTTCGAGCGTGCCGAGCTCTCGCGCCATGTCGTGCGCCCGCTCGCCGATGGCAATAGCGAAGCGATCGTGCTGATCGACGGCGTGCGCTGCACGGCCTGTTGCTGGCTGATCGAGCGGTCCCTCGGCCGTTTGCCCGGTGTCATCGGCGTCTCCCTGAATGCCGGTGCGCAGCGTGCGCGCATCGTGTACGACGGAGGGACCGTCTCGTTGACCAAAATTATCGATGCGCTCACACGCGTCGGCTATCGGGCGCTGCCGCTCGACCGCGATGCGCTCGACGACACCCGCCGCCGGGAGACGCGCGATTCGCAAAAGCGCCTCGCCGTCGCCGGCTTCGGTGCGATGCAGGCGATGATGTACGCGAGCGCGCTATGGTTCGGCGCATTCGATGGTGTCGATGTCGCTACGCGCGACTTGTTCAGATGGCTGACGCTGCTCGCGGCGACGCCCGTCGTGTTCTATGCCGCAGCGCCGTTCTTCGCAGGCGCGAAACGAATTCTCGCGGCGGGCCGGCTCGGCATGGACGTGCCGGTCGCGCTCGCCATCGCGCTCATCTACGCCGGAAGCGTCGTCGAGGTCGTTGTCGGAGGCCGCGACGTCTGGTTCGAATCGGTCAGCATGTTCGTGTTTTTCCTGAGCGTCGGCCGCTACCTCGAGATGCGCGCGCGCCACCGCACTGGAGACCTGTCCGACGCTTTGGCGCGAGTGTCTCCGGCATTCGCCGATCGCATCGAAGCCGACGGATCGCTGGTGCGCGTGGGCGCAATCGAGCTCGCCCCTGGCGACCGCGTGAACGTTGCCGATGGGACCGGCGTTCCGGCAGATGGCCTGCTCGAAAGTGCGCAGTGCCGCGTGGACGAGACGCTGCTCTCCGGCGAATCGACACCCGTGACCCGGTATTGCGGCGAGATGTTGACAGCGGGCAGTATCGTCCTGGGCAATCCGGCGACGATGCGCGTAACGCGAGTGGGTGCGGATACAGTCGTTGCGGGCATCGTTGCGTTGTCGGCACGCGCCGCGACCACGAAGCCTCGCCTGGCGCGCGCTGGCGAGCGCGCGGCGGCAGGCTTCATCGCACGGCTGTTGATACTCGCCGCCTGCACGGCCATCGGCTGGGCAATCGCCGATCCGGAACGCGCGTTCTCCGCGACAGTTGCGGTCCTGGTAGTGGCCTGCCCCTGCGCGTTTGCACTGGCGGCACCGGCGGCCATCACCCGAACGCTCGCGGTACTCGCCGGACGCGGTGTACTCGTCGTGCGCCCTGACGCGCTCGAAGATCTCGCCGCAGCCACGCACGTCATCTTCGACAAGACAGGGACGTTGACCGAACCCAGCGTAGCGCAGACCCGCACAGTGATGCTGCGGAGCAGCGATGCTGATGCCGCACTTGCGGTCGCCGCAGCGCTTGCGCGAGGCAGTCGCCACCCACTGGCGCGCGCATTCACCGCCGCGGCGCCGGCCGCGCTACCTTCGGTCGACGCGCGTGAAAGTGTCGCGGGCTTTGGAATTGGCGGGGTGGTCGACGGACGCCGCTATCGCCTCGGTCGAGCGGATTACGCATTGGCGTTCAGCCACGAGCAATTCAACCTGGGCGACGCCGTAGTCCTCGCCGATGACGATGGGCCGGTCGCCGCATTTCACATTGACGAGCGCCTGCATCCGACTGCCAGCGCCGCCGTTGTTGCACTCGCTCGAGACGGCCTTACGGTCGCGATAGCAAGTGGGGACACCGAGGCGAAGGTCGCGGCGGTGGCTGGGATGCTGGGAGTCAAGACCTGGGTTGGTCGCCAGACACCTGCAGATAAGCTTGCGTGGCTCGCGTCGCTTCATCGAACGGGTGCGCGTGTCGTCGTCGTCGGCGACGGTGTGAATGACGCCCCGATGCTCGCGGGCGCCGATGTCGCGGTCGCAGTGAGTTCGGCTGCCGACATCGCTCAGGCGACCAGCGATATCGTGCTTACCGGCAAGCTCGATGCGCTTGCGCATGCGCGAACGCTCGCGCAGCAGATGCTGGCGATCCTGCGACAGAACCGCCGCTGGGCACTCGGCTACAACCTCGCCGCTATACCGCTCGCCGCATTGGGCTTCGTTCCACCCTGGCTCGCTGCAATCGGCATGTCGGCAAGCTCGCTGGCTGTCGTGCTGAACGCACTGCGAATCGGTCGCGTGACAAATTCGGCGCCGAACCATGATCGAGTGGCCGCCTTGCCCAAGGCGCGCCTTCGCCCAAGCGGGACGGCATGAACGCCCTTCTGCTGCTCATTCCGCTGTCGATCCTGCTGCTCGTCGGCGCCGGGATCGTTCTGTTCTGGGCAGTCGATCACGGACAATTCGAAGACATGGAGACGCCGGCGCTCCTCCCACTTCTTGACGCTGACCGGGCATCGCCCAACTTCGGGCCAGTCGAGTCGACGACTGCCGATTCCAAGGGTCCCGCAGAGACGCTGCCATGATCGGCGGCCTCACGCTCGGTGCCGCCCTGATGCTCGGCATCGCAGCGAGCGGGCATTGCCTCGTGATGTGCGGCGGCATTTCCGGCGCGCTCGGCCTCGCCAGCGCGAAACGTGCCGACGGACGATCACGTGTGTCGCTGCTGGTCGCCTACCAGGCAGGGAGAACCCTTTCGTACGCAATCGCCGGTGCACTGCTTGGAGGTGTCCTCGGCCTCATCGTGACCTGGCTCGATTTCGACGCGGTGCGTCAGGGGCTGCGAGCGCTTTCGGCGATCGCGCTCGCCCTTGCGGCTCTCGTCGCGTTCGGTGCGCTGCGCGATCCCGGGTCGCGTGTCGGACGCCTTGTGTGGCCGCGGGTCGCGCCCATCGGCAAGCGGTTTTTGCCGGTCACGAACCTATCGCGCGCATTTGGATTCGGCATGGTCTGGGGATGGATGCCTTGCGGATTTGTCTATACGGTCATGCTCATCGCTTCGCTTGAGCATGACGCATGGCGCTCGGCCGCGACGATGGTCGCGTTCGGCATCGGCACGGCACCGGCGATGATTGCCGTCGCACTGGGGGCACAACGCCCGGCGATGTTCGCAGCCGGTAAATCTGGCAGGCGATTCGCGGGCGTGGTGCTGATGGGAAGTGCGGCGCTCACGTTGTTCGCGCCGCAGATCGTTGTCGCCGCGCCATGGCTGCATCCCTGGATACCTTATCTGTGCAGGGTCGACGCGCTGTGAGGTAAATCCATTCGAATGGGTGGCCCGTGCAGGTCTGGCGTCAGCCGCCGTGCCAACGGGATGAAGGAGGGACAAGATGCGAAACACGATCAGAGCGGTGCTCTTTGCTGCCATTTTCATCACGGGCCAAGTCGATGCGGCGACCCCCAAGGCCGATGTGGGAGTTGGCCGCGTGGCTTGGTTCGATATCAGCACGGGGAGCCTGACACGGTCCAAGGCGTTCTATGGCGAATTGTTCGACTGGAAATTTATCCCCCTGCGAGGCACCGATCTCGCGGTGGAGATCGTGGCGGCGGGCAAAGCGATTGGGACGTTACGCGCCGCGGAGGGCGCGATCAGCGCGTTCAACGGCGTGGTGTATATCCAGGTGACCGACATCGTCGCCGCCTGCAAGAAGGCGAAGGCACTCGGTGGAACGATCGTCGACGGCTTTCCGTTCGATCTGTCGGACGGTGGCGGAGCCGTTGCCTTGGTCATCGACCCCGCGGGCCACCCTATTGGCATGTACTCGCGGGAACCGCTCCCTACTTCGCTTCCATCAAAGCCATGATGCCCAGCCCGGGATTCAATATCCGCATGCGGGGCTTCGCCAACAACGGTCGCCCCCAGAGTACGGGCCAGCCAACAAAATCAGACTAGATGCCCCGCCTCGGCTTCCGTCGGCAACCGGCCCTGCGGCGTAAATTTGTCCACTGCGTTGGGTAATTCCCGCGTAAGCCTGGACAGCAATTCTTCCCGTGTGAGGCCGGTTTGCTGCGAAAGCGTGTTCAGCGCATCAGGACCGATTGCTTGCTCGAGCTGTTGCGGGGCGAGCGGCTGATTGGGACCGGTGTTGACCCAGGAATCCGCCACGTGGCCATGACCGCTCTGCTTGAAGCGTTCTATCAGATCCCCAAGGCCGCCACTCAGGACACTGCCCGCACTCGCACCGCCGAGAAGCCCGCCCAGCTTGCCGAGCACGCCGCCTTGGGCGTCCTGCTGAGCATTCGCCCCGGGTGCAACGCCGGGGCCTTGCTTCGCACCGCCGAGCACTTCGGCGATCTTGTCTCGGTTCTGGTAACCCGCGACCGCGAGTAATCCCAGAAGCGCCATCATGGAAGGCATTCCGCGGGTCATTTCATTCTCCTCGATGTCCTGCGTGGCAATTGATTGGATTCTCTACACGCGCCGCTTGGCGACCGCACCCCATATGAACAGCACGACAATTGCGCCGACGACCGCGCCGATGAGGCCGGCACCTTCGCCAGGTGCATACCATCCCAGCGCTTGCCCAAGGTAGCTCGCAACGACTGCGCCCACGATGCCGAGGATCGTCGTAAGCACGAAGCCCGAGGGCTCATTCGGGCCCGGCATGATGAACTTGGCGATAACGCCGGCAACAAATCCGATTACGATCGTCCAGATGATACCCATGGCCTGCTCCCTTAAGGGTTGGTTGGAGCGGAAAGTTTAAGCTAGATTCAGCCCGGCAGCCATTTGGTGACGGAATCGACAGAGTGTGTTTTGGGAAGATCCTGCACCATCGGTTAAACACGTAGCTGCGTGTAGGACTGCCAGCAAGGTGCGGGAATCGCGGGCGATGGTCGCATATAGAGGATGGGCAAGGAGAGGCCGATCGCAGTGAAATGCGAGAGTCCGAATTGGTCTGAAACCGGAAGAGCCAAGGTCGTAGCGTTCGAGGAACTCAACCAGCGTTTCACCGCGTTGCCTACCCGCTTAGGCCCGTGCTAGCCTCATCCCAGAATGCTTGTTGTGTTACAGAATCGCCGACCGCCGCCCACGCGTTCAACAGACCCCTGGGCATCGCCCGGCAAGGGGCTCGGCGGTGTTGTGGTCTGACTAGCCGTTTGGGCGAGGGGATTGGATGATCCGGAGAATTTTTGCGTGTGTGGGTTTCCTGCTTGCTGGCTGCGCCAATCACGCCATGATTCCAGCCGCCACCAGTGGCGGGCACGCCGCAATCGGTAAATGGGGTGTCGATCTTTCGATGATCGACAAGAGCGTGAAGCCGGGCGATGACTTCTTCGCGTACTCCAATGGCATTTGGCTGAAGACTGCTGAGATCCCCGCTGACCGCTCGTATGCCGGCGTCAATTACGAGCTCAACAGGCAGAACGAGGACCGCCTCAAAACGATCATGGCGGAAATGGTCAGGGGCGACTATGCGTCGCTGACGCCGGAAGCGCGTAAGCTGCGCGATTTTTTCACGGCGTACACCGACATCGCGGCCATCGAGGCGAGCGGCATGAGGCCCGCGCAGGCTGACCTGAAGATCATCGCCGGGTTGACAACGAAGACGCAGATCGCCGAAGCGATGAGCGACCCCGCGCTCCGACTCGATGGTCCGTTCGCCATCTACGTCGATGTCGACGCAAAGGACCCGAACACTTATGTGCTACGTCCGTATCAATCGGGCCTCGGTTTGCCTGACCGCGATTACTATTTGCGCAGCGACAAGGAGATTGTCGAAACACGTGCTGCCTATGTCAAATATCTGACGACGATGCTTGAATTCGCCGGCGTCGCCGACGCCGACAGGCGCGCGGGCGCCGTTTTCGCACTCGAAGTTGAAATTGCAAAGGCTCATTGGCCTGCCGCCGACCGCCGCGATGCCGAAAAAACCTACAACCCGATGACGGTCTCCGAACTGGAGATGTTTGCGCCGGAATTTCCCTGGCGCGCCGCGTTGATGCGCATGGGACTGTCGCCCAAGGGTCCCAAAGGAGAGCGCATTCTGATCGTCACCGAGAAATCGGCCTTCCCCAGGCTTGCCATTGTTTTCGCCGAGACACCGGTTGGCGTGTGGCGCGACTATTTGACGACCCGCTATTTGCACGCCTTCGCGGAAGCGTTGCCGAAGAAGGTCGACGACGCCGATTTCGCGTTCTACGGCACGGTGATCAACGGCAACACGCAGCAACTGGATCGCGACACTCGCGGCGTGCAGTTGCTTGACAGGATGATGGGCGAAGCGCTCGGCAAGCTATATGTCGATAGATACTTTCCGCCCGAGGCGAAGGCCAAAGCGGATCAACTCGTCAAGAATTTGATCGAGGCATATGACGCCGACATCCGCACGTTGAGCTGGATGGGTGATGCGACGCGCGCCAAGGCGCTCGACAAGTTGCACCACATCAGGTTGAAGGTCGGCTATCCCGATAAATGGCGAGACTACTCGGCGCTGTCGATCAGCCGCGACGATCTGATCGGCAACATCAAGAACATGTCGGTGTTCGAATGGAAGCGCCAAATCGCGCGGATTGACGATCCGGTCGATCGCACTGAATGGGAGATGACGCCGCCGACCAACAACGCCTATTACAATCGCCTTGCTGAACGAAATCGTCTTCCCCGCCGGAATTCTGCAACCGCCGTTCTTCGATCCGAACGCGGACGATGCGGTCAATTACGGCGAGATTGGCGCAACGATCGGCCACGAAATCAGTCACGGCTTCGATGACCAGGGCTCGAAATACGATGCCACCGGCAAGCTCGAGAACTGGTGGACGCAAGCAGATCGCGAGAATTTCGACGCGCGCACGAAGGCTCTCGCCGACCAGTTCGACACCTACGAGCCACTGCCGGGCATTCGTATCAATGGGCAGCTGACCCTTGGCGAGAACATCGCTGATCTCGCCGGGCTCGTGATTGCCTACAAGGCGTACCAGATTGCATTGGCGGGCAAGAGTGCGCCTTTGCTCGACGGCTACACAGGCGACGAGCGCTTCTACATCGCCTACAGCCAGAGCTGGCGCCAAAAGGACCGCGAAGGGCGACTGCGCGCGCAGTTGCTGTCCAACCCGCATGCGCCGCCGCTTTACCGCGTCGACGGCTGCATTCGCAACGATGACGGTTGGTATGCCGCTTTTCCGATTGCGCCGACGGACAAGTACTATCTGGCGCCCCAGGCGCGCGTGCGCCTCTGGTAATCGGGCCGAACAGCCGGGACGAACGCCAACCCGCAAGAATTCTGACGTGAATGGCAGCTCTCGGGAAGATTCTGCGAACCGACAACAAAAAACCGCCGGAAGGCGGTTTCTCATAGTACAAGGTGGTGGATTGAGCGAGAATCGAAAATTAGCGCACAGAGTACACAACTCCCACCCAAAGGGTATCGAGATCAAAGTGTCCACCGACGGGACTTCCACCACCGCCGCTTGAGACTACACCCCACCCGTTCCAGCCCGTGTATACGCTACCAACTCGCTGAATCCGGATCCACTCAGCATGAACAGCAAGCGCTTCGTCGACGCGGTAAGTAACGCCCGCACCGAATAGCGGTGCGACCCCGGTTGCAGATGCATTCCAGTGGTTAGTCGAGCTGTGCGTCCCCCGCCCCGATTCTGAGTAAGTCTGGTAGTAACCGAATGCCCCCAGACGTCCGGTCAGGGATATGTTTGCAGTCAACGGAAGCGCTGCGATCGCACTCACATCTATCCCTTGCAGCAGATACTGTCCCGTCTCGGGAATGAACACCGGCACGGAAACACCGCCGTCCGGAAGCGACCCGGAAAAGCCGACGGACCGATCGATACTCGCGCGATCGAAAATCGCGTAAGCAGACTCTAGCGCGAGCCAGGAATTCAACTGCCAGCCGCCACCGATTCGACCGGCGATCGTATCTCGCCTTGTTAGCTCACCAGTGCAGGCGTAGACGCCGAAATAGATACCGGGAATATTTCCGGCGTAGTTGTCGATGCATCCCGTCGAGTAATCACCGTGCCAACGAGCCGCTCCGAGCGCGGCTGTAAGGTAAGGTCCAGTAACGTCGTCGGCGACTGCAAATTTAACGTCAACCAGCCACAGCGAAACGAGCAGCGCGAAGACCCTGGCGGTGCGCTGGTAGGTTGCGGCAAAACGGGATGCGTTCAATCGGTCTCTCCTGCAATGCTTCCAGGCAAGGCAACGGCCTGTCTCAAGGACACAACCTTCACGAGGGAGGTCTCTTCGCGGGACATGATTCCAAAGGGCCGACTGATTGCGAAACCGGGCGTACGACTTGCAAAGTTCACCATGCCATTACGGCGCGAGCGTAACCTGGCTGGGAACCGGCGCCGCATCGCGCAGTGATTCGCCCTCGAATGTAGCTTGTCCCGGTTTGCGAGTGAGTTTGAATGAGAGTCGACCCGTGCCGCATTCGCCGTTCATTCGCTGTGCGTTGACGTTCGGGCGAACTTGCGACTCCATTCGAAGCTCACTGCCGTCCCACGTCCCCGTGAGCGGCTCATCCAAGGCACCGCAAGTTACACCATGCAGAGTGAGGCGACCGGTGACCGGTCCGGTTCCACCGGCAACATCCAGGATAACGGACCAGGTATCTGTATAAGTTCGGCCACCGGGCACGACGGACGTCCAGCGGCCGCTCATTGCCTTTGGCAATGGGGTGGTCGTTTGCGCCAGTACCATACCTGCAGATGCTGCTAGAACGAGCATGACCAGAATTCGAACGCTGCGCATATCGCCTTCCCTGGGTCCGTGGCTAATTTCTGGGCGGAGTCTCACAACTGTGCCGGGTTCTTTGGCTTCGCTGTAACAGACGGAGGCGGCTCCGGCTTCTTGACTGGCGCGATCTTCGTTACAGACCTCTTCCTTGGCCGCTCGACGGCGTATGGGTAGCCATAACCGGAATAATATGGCGTATTCGCGTCCCGGATCGCTTGCTCAACCGCCAGCGAGTCCAAGTGAGCTCGGTCCTGACGCCATTGCCACTCGTCGGCCGCATTCGCCTGGTCGATCGCTTGCTGCCTCGCGGCCTGGCGCGCGTTCAATGCGGCATCCTGGGCGCGGATCGTGGCCAGGTCCTTGCCAATACCAGCGCTGTCCTTGGTCTCGATTTTCTCGCCCGGCGCCGCGCCGTCGCATGGGTGGTCTCGGTATTCGATCTTGCCGGCGGGAGACTGACACTTAAATATTTCCCCGGCGGTGGCGACCTGAATTGTCGCGGCTATCGCTATGGCGGTGAACATCATGTGGCGTCTCACCCTTCGGACAGATCGGCGCAAGTGTAGGCTTTTCCCCGTCGAAAAAGCAAAACGCCCTCGCAAGGAGGGCGTCATTGCTTGGTTTGGTGGAGGTGGCGAGAATCGAACTCGCGTCCGAAGGCGCTCCACAGTCAGGACTACATGCTTAGTCGCGTCATTGTGCTCTCATCCCGACGCCGTTGACTGACATACGACGGCGGAACCAGTCACCTAGATTTAGCGCATCGCCCAAGTGACCCGGACGCGCGCGATCGCTCAAAATGTCCTTGCTGTGACTACACTGTTGCCAGCTTCACCCGGGCTGAGCGCCGCCCGGTGCAAGGTCCGGCGGGGTTAAGCCGCCAGAGCGTAGTTTTCGTCGTTCGCAGTTATATTTGCGATTGCCAAAGATTTACGAGGATTGACGCCTCGGCATGCCCCGCGCTGCTTCACTACCCCCGTCGAGACCAGTTCACCCCCGGTGATCGATGGGTCCGGTATCAAGATGGTGGCGCGACCCGGAAATTGCAATATCACCTTGATTATACGCGCATGCCCGCCGGGCGGCCTGCCGCGGCCTCGTCCGGGGAACAGGCTAGAATTCGCCTCAATCCCGATTCCTGCAAGCGACGACGCACATGAGCAATTCACCATCGCCGATCGTTCCCGTCATTCTCTCCGGTGGGGCCGGCACGCGCCTTTGGCCCCTATCGCGCGAGACTGCGCCCAAACCTTTCATGCCGCTGCCTGATGGCGACACGCTGCTTGCCAAGACCGTCCACCGCGCAACCGCGATTGAAGGACGTGACGGGCGTCGTGACGGTCACCAATCGCGATTACTACTTCCGCACCAAGGACGTCTATGCGGGGCTCGGCAGCGACGGGCCACGGGATGCGGTCTATCTTCTCGAGCCGTTTGGCCGCAACACCGCGCCGGCGGTGGCGCTGGCGGCGATGCTCGTGCAGGCACGTCATGGCGCCGACGCAGTGATGCTGGTATTGGCGGCGGATCACCTGATCAAGGACCAAGCCGCATTCGGCGCCGCGGTTTCCATCGCCGCGGGCCTCGCACGCGAGGGCCGCATCGCGACATTCGGCATCACTCCGGCGCATCCAGAGACCGGGTACGGCTATATCGAATGCGGCGAGGCCATTGCCGAGCGCGCGTTCGCCGCAACGCGCTTCGTGGAAAAGCCTCCGATCGAACGCGCGCGCCTTTACCTGGAGGCGGGCAACTACGTCTGGAATTCCGGCATGTTTGCTTTCACCGCCGGCACCATCCTGGCTACGTTCGCGCGCTACGCGCCCACGGTGATCGATGCGCTGCGTCCGGTATGGCAAACGCTGGCGGCGAAGACAAACGATAGCGCGCTGGAAATCGACGCGGCGACCTTCGCAGCGGTGCCGGACATCTCGATCGACTTTGCCATCATGGAGCGTGCCGCGGCCGATGGGCTGGTTGTCGTCGTGCGCGGCGATTTCGACTGGAGCGACGTCGGCTCGTGGCAGGCCATTTCGGAGTTGTCACCCGCTGACGCGCATGGCAATCGCGGCAGCGGCGAGCGCGTGGCAATCGACACCCGCGGCACATTCATCCACTCCGAGGACCGGATGGTCGCGACCATCGGGGTCGAGAATCTGGTGATTGTCGACACGCGCGACGCCGTGCTGGTGGCGCACAGGGATCACCTGCAACGGGTCAAGGAAGTGGTTGCTGAACTCAAGGCGCGCGATCACGCGTCCTACAAGCTGCACAAGACGGTCTCGCGACCCTGGGGCACCTACACGGTGCTGGAAGAAGGCCCGGGGTTCAAGATGAAGCGCATCGAGGTCAAGCCGGGCGGTCAGCTGTCACTGCAATTGCATCATCGCAGGAGCGAACACTGGGTCGTCGTGCGCGGCACCGCGCATGTCACCTGCGGCGATCGCGTCTATGACGTGCCGCAGGGCGAATCGACGTTCGTTCCCGTCGAGACGCGCCACCGGCTGGAAAATCGCGGCACCGAGATGCTGGCCATCGTGGAAATCGCCTGCGGCGACTACATCGAGGAAGACGACATCGTCCGCTTCGACGACAAGTACGGGCGCGTCCCCGCGTAGTTCGTCGTCATTCCCGCGAATGCGGGAAACCAGCGTCTTGGGGCGAACGACACTGGGTCCCCGCTCAGTTACCAAAATGAGCGGGGACGACGGTTCTCATCCGGAAGGTCTAGGCCAGCACGTCAGGATCGATCTCCCGTTCGAGACGCGCGATCTGATCCTTGAGCAGCAGCTTGCGGCGCTTGAGGCGGCGCAATTGCAGTTCGTCATGGGTCTGCGCGCTGGCGAGCTGGTCGATGGCCGTATCGAGATCCCGGTGTTCCATTTCAGCTCGACGATACGCTGCTGGAATGCAACGCGCTCCGGATTGCCGATGTTGTCGTGCCGTGTCATTGCTCATGTCCGTTCCTAGTCGGTACCCACCGCCGCGGCCTCGTCCGCCTCGATGCGCTTGCCGCCGAGCCGGCTCGTCGCCCAGATGCCGGCTAGTATGAGCGCGATGCCGGCTAGGTGGTAGGGCGCCGTGCGTTCGCCCAGGAACAGCCACGCGAGCGCCACGCCGTACACCGGCATCAGGTGGACGAAGAGGCCGGCGACGTTGGCGCCGACAACCTCCACGCCGCGGTTCCAGAAGATGTAGGCGAGCACCGAGGAGAACACGCCAACGGCGAGCGAGCGCCCCGACGACCGTCCAGGACCAGTGCACGTGGCGCCCGAGCGCCATCTCCCAGGCCAGCAACGGCACGACGCAAAGGTCGCCAATCACCGCGACCACCAGCAGAAACGACAGCATGTTGACGCCCTGCGGCCGCCAGCGTAGTCCGATCGTGTAGGCCGCCCACATCGCCATCGAGAGGATGATGAAGAGATCTCCGACATTCACATGAAACCCGAGCAGCGTGTCGATGCTCCCTTTGGACAAGGATGATCAGCACGCCCGACAGCGATACCACCACGCCCGCGACCTGACCGGGCGCCAGCCGTTCGCGCAGGAAGATCCACGACATCGCGATGATCATGATCGGAATGAACGAATTCAGGATGACGCCATTGGTGGCGGTCGTGTAGTTGAGGCCGAGGTACGCCAATCCGTTGTGGGTGCCGACGCCGATCGCGCCCAGCACCAGCATGGTCTTCCAGTGAGCACGGAGTACAGGCGCAGTCGCGGCGCAAGTGCGGCCACGCAAACGGCAGCAGGATCAGGATCGCGACAAGCCAGCGGAAAAACGTCATCGCCATCGGCGGAATTTCCGCGTAGCAGCCCACGTCCGATGATCCAGTTGCACGCCCAGAACAACGGAGAAAGCGAGAGCAGCAAGTAGGGGGAAGCGCCCTTGCTTGGCGAAGAAGGCGGAGACATCGCTCAAGTATACGGACTCGGACGAACTCGCGACGGCAGCGCGAAATTCGTCTGTCGCCGCCCCCGTATAATTGCGTCCTTGAACGCGCCCGATTCGCTGCCCGAAGTCCCTGCCGCACCGCCGTCGACGGTGGAACCCGTGCTGCCCCCATTGCTTCCGGCAATTCCCGAACCGGGCCGTAAAACCGCCGCCGGCCCGTATGCCGGCTCGTCCGATGCGCTCGCGCTGGCGCAGCTCGCGCGCGAATGCGCGCGCGCCGAGCGTGTCGTCGCCATCGTCACGGGCGACCCGCTATCCGCACAGCGGTTGACCGAGGAAATTCCGTGGTTTGCACCCGGACTGCGCGTCGCGCTGTTCCCGGACTGGGAGACGCTGCCTTACGACCATTTCTCGCCTCACCAGGATCTGGTGTCCGAGCGGCTGGCAACGCTATATCGCGTCTCGCGCGGGGAATGCGACGTCGTCGTGGTCGCCGCGACGACCGCGCTATACAAGCTTGCACCGCCGTCGTATCTGGCGGCGTTCACGTTCTTCCTGCAACAGGGCGAGAAGCTCGACGTCGAGCGTCTGCGGGCGCAGCTGGCACTGGCCGGCTACGCGCACGTCACGCAGGTGGTTTCACCGGGGGAGTTCAGCGTGCGCGGCGGTCTCATCGATCTCTTTCCGATGGGCTCGCCCCTTCCCTATCGCATCGATCTTTTCGACAACGAGATCGAATCCATCAAGACTTTCGACGTCGATACGCAGCGCACGCTGTATCCCGTGCGGGACGTCCGGCTGCTTCCCGCTCGCGAGTTCCCTCTCGACGACGCGGGCCGCGCGCGCTTTCGCAGCCGTTACCGCGAAATCTTCGAAGGCGATCCGTCCAAGTCGGATCTCTACAAGGACATTTCCCACGGCGTCGTGCCCGGTGGCATCGAGTACTACCTGCCGCTATTCTTCGAGTCCACTGCGACGTTCGCCGATTACCTGCCGCCGTCCGCCGTCGTCGTTCTCCACGGCGATGTCGCGGGCGCGGTCGACCGCTTCTGGCAGGACACCGAATCCCGCTGGAAGCTGCTGCGCGGAGACAAGGCGCGGCCGTTGCTGCCGCCGACCGAGCTGTTCCTGCCGCCCGACCAGTTCAACGGCACGGTGAAGCCCTTCGCGCGCCTCGAACTCGCGCGCAGTGGCACGGGGCCGACTGCGCCGGTTCCCGCGGTGCAGGTCGACCGCCGCGCGGCCGATCCCCTCACTGCGTTGAAGCGTTTCCTGACCAGCACGGACGCGCGGGTCGCGATCGTCGCGGAAAGTTCCGGCCGCCGCGAAACCATGCAGCAGTATTTTGCGGAATACGGCTTGCGGCCAGCACTTGTCGACAATTTCGCGTCGTTTGCCGCGAGCGCTGAACGCGTCGCTCTCGCTGCGGCCCCGCTTGCTTCGGGCTTTGCGTGGCCCGACGCCAGGCTCGCGTTCGTCACTGAAGCCGAGCTCTATGCCAACGTCGTCCGGCGCAGCGCGCGCGAACAGGCCCGGCGCTCGAATGTCGACGCGATGGTGCGCGACCTGTCAGAGGTGCGCATCGGCGATCCGGTCGTGCACGAGCAGCATGGCATCGGCCGCTACCTCGGACTGGTGACGCTCGACCTTGGCGACGGCGCGAACGAATTCCTGCAGCTCGTCTACGCCAACGACGCCAAACTCTATGTCCCGGTTGCGAGCCTGCACCTCATCAGCCGCTACAGCGGTGCGTCGCCTGAGGCGGCTCCGCTGCACGAGTTGGGCAGCGGACAATGGGATCGGGCCAAGAAGAAGGCGGCACAGCAGGCGCATGACACCGCCGCCGAACTTCTCAACCTGTATGCGCAACGCGCGGCGCGCAAGGGCTATGCCTTCGGCTTCAATCCGCACGATTACGAAGCGTTCGCCGAAGGCTTCGGATTCGAGGAAACCGGCGACCAGGCTGCGGCGATCGAAGCTGTCATCAAGGACATGACTTCGGGACAGCCGATGGACCGGCTGGTGTGCGGCGACGTCGGCTTCGGCAAGACCGAAGTCGCGCTGCGCGCCGCATGGGTGGCGCTGGCCGACGGCAAGCAGGTCGCGCTGCTGGTGCCCACCACGCTGCTGGCGGAGCAGCATTTCCAGACATTCTCGGACCGCTTTTCCGACACGCCCGTGCGCATGGCCGAGCTATCGCGCTTCCGGAGCACCAAGGAAGTGAAAGCCGCGCTGGCCGGCCTCGCGGCGGGGCGAATCGACCTCGTGATCGGCACGCACAAGCTGTTGCAGGGTGACGTCAAGTTCAGCAACCTGGGTCTGGTCATCATCGACGAGGAGCATCGCTTCGGTGTGCGGCAGAAAGAGCAACTGAAGAAACTGCGCGCGGAAGTGGATGTGCTGACGCTGACCGCCACGCCTATCCCGCGCACGCTGGCGATGTCGCTCGAAGGCATTCGTGATTTTTCCGTCATCGCCACCGCGCCGCAGCGGCGCCTTTCGATCAAGACCTTCGTCGCCAACTATTCGCCCGGCATCATCCGCGAAGCCGCGCTGCGGGAGTTGAAGCGCGGCGGGCAGATCTACTTCCTGCACAACGATATCGACACCATCGCCACCAAAGCCGAGATTCTGGCCAAGCTGCTGCCCGAGGCGCGCATCGCCATTGCCCACGGCCAGATGGCGGAACGCGAACTCGAGCAGGTCATGCGCGATTTCTATCAGCAGCGCGTCAACCTGCTGCTGTGTTCGACCATCATCGAGACCGGGATCGACGTACCGACCGCCAATACCATCATCATCGATCGCGCCGACCGCTTTGGCTTGGCTCAGTTGCACCAGTTGCGCGGGCGCGTGGGACGATCGCATCACCAGGCGTATGCGTACCTGCTGACGCCACCGGGGGACGCGCTGTCGGCGTTGGCAAAGAAGCGTCTGGAGGCGATCCAGATGATGGAGGACCTGGGTTCCGGCTTTTATCTCGCGATGCACGACCTGGAAATTCGGGGGGCGGGCGAGGTGCTTGGCGATTCGCAATCGGGAGAGATGCAGCAGATCGGCTTCCAGCTTTACGCCGACATGCTGAAGGCGGCGGTGCGAGCGCTCAAGTCGGGACGCGAGCCCGACCTTTCGCAGCCGCTGGGCGTGACGACCGAAATCAACCTCCACGTTCCCGCGCTGCTGCCCGCGCTCTATTGCAATGACGTGCACGAACGGCTGGTCATGTACAAGCGCCTGGCAAGCGCCGACACGCCGGCGGAACTCGATTCGATCCAGGAGGAACTTGTCGACCGCTTCGGCCCCACGCCGGAATCCGCGCAAGCGCTCCTTTCGTGCCACCGCCTGCGCCTCACCGCCAAGGCGCTGGGCGTCACCAAGATCGATGCCGGTCCCGAGCGCACGACGCTGCAATTCGTGAAGCAGCCGCCATTCGATCCCGGCAATCTGATCCTTCTGGTGCAGCGCGACGGCCGCATCCGCTTCCACGGCCAGGATCGGATCCGCATCGAGCGGGGAGCGCCGACGCTGGTCGATCGGGTTGGACTTGTGCGGGAGTTCCTGGGCAAGCTCAAGTGACGGCATCCGTCCTACCGCCGCAAGTTCATGTGTTCGTGCGTGACTGGCTGTCGGCCAACAACATCCTGCTCAAAAGTCGCGACGGTCATGTCCTCATCGACTCGGGCTACTCGCGGCATGCACCGCTGACGCTGGCGCTGCTGCGCTCGGCGCGTGGATTGGGCGACGAACCGCTGTCACGGCTCGTGAACACGCATTGCCACTCCGATCACATGGGCGGCAATGCGTCGGTCAAGGCCGCCTACGGTTGCCCCATCGCGTTGCCGGAAGGCGAAGTACCTTTGATCGAACGCTGGGACCAGAAGGCATTGCTGCTCGATTACGCCGACCAGGTGCGCAGAACGATTTGCTGTCGACGAAATCATTGTCGCCGGCACGACGCACGTGTGGGGTGGGCTCGAATGGCAGGCGCTTGCCGCGCCCGGCCACGACATGGGCGCGTTGGTTTTCTACAACCCCGAGCACCGGATCCTGATCTCCGGCGACGCGCTCTGGGAAAACGGCTATGGCTTCGTCATGCCGCGTGCGCTCGACCCCGCCGCCATGCCGGCGACACGCGCGACGCTCGAAATGATCGCAGCGCTCGACGTGGGCATCGTTATTCCGGGCCATGGCGACGGTGTTCACGGAAGTCGCCCCCGCCCTCGATCGCGCCTTTTCAGCGCGCCACGGCGTTCGAGGCCGACGACGCACGGGTCGCGCGGCACGCACTGAAGGCATTGCTGACATTTCATTTGCTCGACCGCCAGCGCATGCCACTCGCTGACCTGCCGCTCTACGTCGAGCGCGTCGGCGTCTTTCGCGATTTCAACGCGGCGTGCCTGCAATTAATCGCCGGCAGAGTTGTCCGATTTGCTGGTGCGCGAACTGACGCGCGCCGGCGCGATCGCCGTCGTTGACGCGCACCTCGTTCCGGCATGATCATGGAACGGCACGACGTCAACAATGATGAAGGAACGGGAACGATGAACCAGTAACGAAGATTGCCGCTGGGCTGCTCGTGGGATGTGCGGTGGCAGCGTCGCTGTGGCGCAGGAAATGCGGCCCGATCGCGCGGTGAAATACCGCCAGGGCTTCATGTACGCGATGAACGTGAACCTGGGCGTGCTGAGCCGGATGGTGAAGGGCGAAATCCCGTTCAACAAGGAGAAGGCTGTGCGCAGCGCATCGTTCATTTCCGAGTTGTCGCAAATGCCCTGGGATGGCTTCGTTCCCGTTTCGCACGAAGGCGGCAAGACCAAGGCGAAGGCCGACATCTGGAAGGACAAGGCCCAGTTCGACAAGCTGGCCGAGGCGCTGCAGGCCGAATTGCCGAAACTCGTCGCGGCCGCGCAAACCGGGGACGTGGCGCAGTTGAAGGCGGCGCTCGGTCCCGCCACCAAAGCCTGCGACAATTGCCACGACAAGTTCGAGAACGAGTGAAGCCGACCTGAACGCTAGTAGGTGACGATCCACCACACGGCGACGGCGCATAGCGCGAGCAGAACCAGTGCCCGCGGCGTCGAGGCCTTTGCGCCGTAGGACTTGCCCGTGGCCGGCGGCAGTCGCTTCGTGCCCGAGACCATCGCTGCGACGATATTTTCCCGCAATGCGACGACGTACCACGCAACCGCGACGATATGGATGGATGCGAGTCCGACTATCACCCACCAGCCGCGGCGATGCAGCCGGCTAGAGCGCATCCGACAGCTCCTCGCTTATCCATTTGACCAGCGGTCCTTCGATGGTCGTCGTCGTTGTGCGTGAAAAGGCCAAGGCAGCACTGGACAAGCAAGGCGACCAACAGTGGCGACCACCATCCAGCCGCCGACCGGATTGTGAGTGGCATGCAGCTCTCGCGGCGGGTGCAGCAATGAGTTGACGTACTGCATGACGGCCGCCGGTCCGCGCACGAAGGACGCAAATCTCGCGTTGCAGCTGCCGACAAAGCCCCAGACGATCCGGAACAGCACCACCGCAAGCAGCGCCTCGCCCGCGCGCATGTGCCAGACCATGTCGGCGTCGCCGCCATCGAGGCCGGTCGTTACCAGTATCACGACC
This sequence comes from uncultured beta proteobacterium, assembly GCA_963755545.1. Classification (GTDB taxonomy): domain Bacteria; phylum Pseudomonadota; class Gammaproteobacteria; order Burkholderiales; family Casimicrobiaceae; genus VBCG01. The sequence goes on from CAVWKH010000009.1 coordinate 91,482, forward strand.
AGCAACACGATGACCCAGTGGACGACGCGCACCGGCCAATCCCAGACGGCGACTTCTGACGGTATCGGCCGCCGCGCCGTTCACTGCGGCAGATGCCGACGAACGTCCGGATGCCGTTCAGCAACATCTCGACCGCGAGAGCAGTCAGTACCAGTCCCATCAGGCGCTCGAAGGCGACGATCGCGCGCTCGCCCAGCAGGTCTTGCAGACGCTGCGCCCCGAGCAGCACCACGGTCGTCAGCGCCATGGCGACGGACAATGCAATGACCCAGGTCAGCAGATGTGCGGGATCGCGCGACGCCATCAGCATCACCGTCGCCAATGCGGAAGGACCTGCAATTGACGGTACCGCGAGGGGAACCAGGAATGGCTCGCCGCCGCGCGCATCGCCGAATACGCCGTCGGGATGCGGGAAACACCATCCGCAGTGCGATCAGGAACAGGATGATGCCGCCGGCGATCGCCAGCGACTCGTCCGATAGCTGCAGCCACTGCATGAACGTGCGGCCGCCCGCCATGAACGCGATCAGGATGACGTAGGCAAAGAAGCACTCACGCAGAACGACGCGCGCCCGCCGTTCGGGCGGAACCTTGCGCCAGCACCGACACGACGATCGGCAGGTTGCCGAAGGGGTCGAGCACCAGGATCAGCAGGATGGTGGCGGAAAAGAGCTCGGCGTTCATGGGGACGCTTTGTCGCCGCCGGCGGCATTTCGTCGGCGCGGCGCGGAGTATATCCCGTCGGGCAGGCGTCGCCCCCCGGGCGGTGGCATACTCCCCCGCTTTGCGGAGCCCTCGCGGCTTTGCGTCCAGAACAGTCAGACCAGGAGTCCTTCGTGAAGAAATTCCTAGCCCTCGTATGCAGTGCCGCCGCGTTTTCCGGCACGCTGCAAGCCGCTCCCGTCTCCGGCATTGAATCGGCGACCATCGACCCTTCGGTTCGTGCCGCCGACGACTTTTATAGCCACGCCAACGGCAAGTGGCTGGCGACGACCACCATTCCCGCCGACAAGCCCGCGTGGAGCCCCACCTACGTACTTCACGAAGATGCGCAGGAAAAACTGCGCCTGATCATCGAAGAATCGGCCAATGCCAAGACCGCGCCGCAATCGGCGGAGGCGCGCAAGGTGGGCGATTTGTATCGAAGCTTCATGGACGAGGCCGGCATCGAGAAGCTGGGGGTCAAGCCCCTCGCCGCCGAATTCGCCGCGATCGACCGGATCAAGGACAAGTCCGCGCTGGCGCCGCTGTTCGCGCATTTCAATCAGATTGGCGTCTCCACGCCGGTCGATCTCGACATCCAGCAGGACAAGCGCAATTCGACGGCCTATATCCCTTACCTGTCGCAAGGTGGCTTGAGCCTTCCCGACCGCGACTACTATCTCGATGAAAAGGATGACCGCCTGGTCGGCATCCGCAAGCAGTATCAGCAGTATGTCGAACGGATGCTGACGCTGGCCGGCAGCAAGACCGCCAGGCAAGATGCGGCGCAAATCGTCGCGCTCGAAACGGCCATCGCCCGCATCCACTGGACCAAGGTGGAGAACCGCGACCCGGTCAAGACCTATCAGAAAATCTCGCTGGCCGAACTGCCAGTGTATGCGCCTGGTTTCGACTGGAAATCCTATCTCGCTGTCGCCGGCGTGTCGGCCAAGTCCAGTGACGTGGTGCTCTACAACGCCAGCTACATCAAGGCCTTTGCGGAGCTTTTCGCCAAGACGCCGCTGGACACCTGGAAGGCGTACTTCCGCTGGCAGGCGCTGCGCAACTATGCGCGCTTCCTGAACAAGGCAATTGTCGACGAGAATTTCGCGTTCTACGGAACCGCTCTGTATGGCACGCCACAGATTCGCCCCCGCTGGCAACGCGGCGTACGGCTGGTCGACGATGCCATCGGCGAAGCGTTGGGCAACGTCTATGTCTCCAAGAACTTCCCGCCCGAGAGCAAGGCTCGGATGGAAAAATTGGTGGCCAACCTGATGACTGCCTACAAGCAAAGCATTGTCACGCTGGATTGGATGGGACCGGAAACCAAGAAGGAAGCGCTGGCCAAGCTCGCCAAGATCGACATCAAGATCGGCTATCCGGACAAGTGGCGCGACTATTCCAAGCTCGAGATCAGGTCCAATGACCTCGTCGGCAACGTGATGCGCGCCAATCGTTTCGAGTTCAATCGCAATCTCGACAAGCTGGGCAAGCCGATCGACCGTGGCGAATGGGGCATGACCCCGCAGACGGTCAACGCCTACTACAACCCGCTAATGAACGAGATCGTGTTCCCGGCCGCCTACCTGCAAACGCCCAACTTCAATCCGGCTGCCGACGACGCGGCCAACTACGGCGCCATTGGCATGACGATCGGCCACGAGATCAGCCATGGCTTCGACGATTCCGGCAGCCAATACGACGGTACCGGCAACCTGCGCGACTGGTGGACCGCGGAGGACCACAAGCGCTTTGACGAAAAGACCGGCGCGCTGGTCGCGCAGTTCAACGCCTACAGCCCGGTGCCGGGTTACACGGTGAACGGCAAGCTGACGCTCGGCGAAAATATCGCCGATCTGTCAGGCTTGGCCATTGCCTACAAGGCGTATCGCCTGTCCCTGGACGGCAAGGAAGCGCCCGTCATCGATGGCATGACCGGAGACGAACGCTTCTTTCTCAACATGGCGCAGCACCAGCGCGACAAGATGCGCGACGAGTACGCGGTGGTGCTGGTGAAATCGGACCCGCATTCGCCGGACCAGTTCCGGGTGAATGGCCCGCTGTCAAATCTCGACGCCTTCTACGACACCTACAAGCTGAAGGAAGGCGACAAGATGTACCGGCCGCCCAAGGAGCGCGTCTCGATCTGGTGACCTCGGCGGGTCAACCGCCGCGCGTGAGCAACGCGTAGCCCAGTGGGAACAGAACGGCTGCGATGAAGCCGTGCAGCGCGAATGCGAGGCTGGCGTAGGTGCCGGCTTCGGCGTTCACCTGGAACGCGCGCGCAGTCCCGATGCCGTGCGCCGCCAACCCGAGCGCAAAGCCGCGTGCGCGCCAGTCGCGCACGCGAACGGCATCGAGCACGTACTTCCCGAGTGCCGCGCCGATCACACCAGTGATCACGGCGAAGACCGCCGCCAGCGCGGGTATGCCGCCTATCTTCTCGGCGATGCCCATAGCGATGGGCGCGGTCACTGACTTCGGTGCCAGCGACAACAACGTTTGTGGCGTTGCGCCCAACATTTTGGCAACGACCAGCGTGGACAAAAGCGCCACTGCCGACCCCGCCGCAAGCGCGCCGGCAATCGGCACCGCCAGCCGGCGCACGCTTCCCCACTCGCGGGCCAGCGGCACGGCCAGCCCGACCACTGCGGGGCCAAGCAGGAAGTGCACGAACTGCGCGCCATCGAAGTATTTCTGGTACGGCGTGCGCGTCAGCATCAGCGCGGTGACGATCAGCGCCACGGAGATCAGAACCGGATTTGCCGCGGGATGCATACCGCAGCGCATGTAGCATTTCCATGCGAGTGCGTAGGCCACAAGCGTCAGCGTGAGGCCCGCCAGCGGCGTCGCTGCGAGGTATACCCACAGTTCGAATAGCGGCTGCGCGCTCAACGGCGGATTTCCGTTTCACCGCGCTCCTGCCGGCGCACGAGCCATGCAAAGGTCAGCGCGGTCGTCGCAATGGCCAGCACTGTGCTCACCAGCAGTGCGACGACAATCGGCTGCCACTCGGCGGCCAGTTGGTCCACGTACATCATCACGCCGACTCCCGCCGGTACGAACAGCAGCGACAGGTGCTTGGCAAGTCCTTCTGCGGCGATACTCATGCCTACTGGCGGCTTGTCCCGCAGCAGGACCGCCGCGAGCATCAATGCCATGCCCGCGACCGGTCCGGGGACGGGTAGCCCGGCGATGCGGACGAGTGCCTCGCCCGCGCACTGGAACACCAGAAGCCACGTAAATCCGGCGAGGAGGTCACTCACCGTTCCAACTCCCTCAATGCAACTTGACGCGCGGCTCGACGCCACCGCGCATACCGCGCCCCAGCGTATCGAAAATCACCCGCAGCAGGCCATGAATCGAGACCTGGTGCATCTTGTACAGCGACACGTACATCCAGCGGGCGATCATCCCCTGGATCAGCAGGTTGCCGCCGATCAGGCGGCCCATCAGGTTGCCCACCGCAGACAGCTCGCCGAGCGACACCAGCGAACCGAAATCGCGAAAATGAAATTCCGGAAGCGGCTTGCCATCGATGCGTGCGCGGATGCTCTTGCACAGCAGCGTAGCCTGCTGGTGGGCGGCCTGCGCGCGCGGCGGCACCGTTGCGCCCGCCAGCGGCGCGCCTTTCCAGGGCGCCGCCGCACAGTCGCCGAAGGCGAAGATATTCGGGTCGCGGGTGGATTCGAGCGTCGCTTTCACGACCAGTTGGTTCGCGCGATTGACTTCGAGGCCATCGAGCGTGGCAAGCCAGTCGGGCGCCTTGATCCCCGCTGCCCACACCACCAGGTCGGCGGGATAGAACGCGCCTGAAGCTGTTGTAACGCCATTCTCCGCGACGCCGGTGACGCGTTCGTTGGTGCGCACCGTCACATCCAGCCGCTCCAGCAAATCGGTGGCGGCCGCGGCGACATTCTCGGAAAGCGGCGGCAGGATTCGCGGCGCCGCCTCGAGCAGCGTGAGGCGGATGTCGCGCCGCGCATCGAGATTCTCGAGACCGTAGGCAGCATGGGCGGCCGTGGTGTGGCGAATTTCGGCTGCGAGCTCCACACCGGTCGCGCCGGCACCGATGATCACGATCGACACCCCGGTCGGCGTGCCCAACGCGGCATTCGCATCCGCGCGAACACACGCTGCGAGCAGGCGGCGATGGAAACGTTCGGCATCGCGCAGCGTATCGAGGACAGCTGCGTGCTGAGCGACGCCGGGTACCCGGAAATCGTTGCTGATGCAGCCAACGCAGATGATGAGCGTGTCATAAGGCACGACGCGGGCGGGCAGCATCGCGCCGCCGTCCTCGTCACGCACTTCCGAAAGTGCAATCTCGCGCCGCGCCCGGTCGATACCCGTGACCGAACCCTGCTTGAAGCGGAAGTGGTGCCAGTGCGCGATGGCCAAGTAGTCGAGGTCGTGGGCGTCCGCATCCATGCGCCCGGCAGCGACCTCGTGCAGCAGCGGTTTCCACAAGTGGGTGGCGTTGTGGTCAACCAGCGTAATGTCAGCGAGTCCACGACGGCCGAATTTCTCGCCGAGGCGCGTCGCCAGCGGCAGACCGCCGGCGCCGCCGCCCACGACGACGACACGCTGGACAGGCGCTCCAACAGCGTTTGCGCCGAGGCGCCGGATGGGAAGGGTCATCGTGGCTGGTCCTTCCACGAATGGTAACGTCTGCGTGGCTTGCCGGCCAAACGACGAGCGCCGCCGGGCAAACGATCAATCACCCTTGACCAGGCCTTCGCGGCGCGGGTCGGTGCCACCAATCCAGCCCTTGTCCGTGCGCTTGATCGCCTGCAAGCCGCTGTTCTGCTCCAGCACCCGCACCGGCGCGCCGAGCGCCTTCAGTTTGGGTTCAAGATCGGCAACGGACGTTCCTCGTTCCAGCTCCGTCGGCCCGTTGCGGCTGCCGAAATTCGGAAGCGCCACCGCCGCTTGCGGGTCCAGGTCCCAATCGATGATCGCAATCAGCGCTTTCGCCACATGATTGATGATGGCAGGTCCACCCGCCGATCCCGTTACGATCGCAATCCGACCGTTGCTGTCGTAGGCAATGGTCGGCGACATCGCCGACCGGGGCCGCTTGCCTGGCTCGACGCGATTGGCGACCGGCCTGCCGTTGTCGGTCGGCGCGAATGAGAAATCCGTCATTTCATTGTTGAGCAGGAATCCGCTGCGCGTCATCCGCCTGCTGCCAAATCCATACTCGATCGTCGTCGTCATCGCGACCGCGTTGCCTGATCCATCCACAATGGAAATGTGCGACGTCGACGGCAAGTCGAACGCGGTATCCTGTCCCAGCGCCACTCTGCGTGCTGCCGGGACGACGTCAGGAGGGTCTCCAGGCATCGCCACGCCCATGCTCGCGTCCGGCCTGATCAGCGCGGAGCGCGCGCGCAGGTAGGCTGGATCCAAAAGCCCCGCCGGCGGTGTGAAGAATGCGGGATCCGCCACGAACACGCTGCGGTCGGCAAAAGCCAGGCGCCCCGCCTCGCTGATGAAATGCACGCTCCAGAACGTGGCCGCACCCATCGCCTGGAGGTTGAATGGCTCGAGCATCATCAACATCTGCGCCACGGCGATGCCACCGGACGACGGTGGAGGCATTCCGCAGACTCGGTAGGCGCGGTAGCTGCCGCACGCCGGCTCGCGCACCACGACGCGGTAATTGGCAAGGTCCGCGAGACTGAGATCGCCGGGATCGGATGGCACGTCGTTCGCCGTGTCCACGACGTCGCGCGCTATTTCGCCGCGATAGAACGCGTCGGCGCCGCCGGCAGCGATCCTGCGCAGCGTCGCCGCGTAGGCTGGATTCTTGAGCGTCGTGCCGATCGCAAGCGCCTTGCCGTCGGCGTCGAAGAAGTAGGACCGCGCGCGCGGCTGCGCAAAATTCCCCTCCGCACCAATCAATGCATGCAGACGCGGTGAAACCTGAAAGCCTTGTTCGGCTAGCGCAATTGCCGGCGCGAACAATGCGGGCCACGGGAGCCGCCCATGCGCGCGATGGACCGTCTCCAGCAGTCGCACGGTTCCCGGCACGCCCACCGATTTCCCGCCGGTGACCGCGCGGAAAAACGACATCGGCACACCATTGCGCATGAAACGGTCCGGCGTCGCAGCAGCCGGCGCCGTTTCGCGGCCGTCGTAAGCAATTAGTTTTCGTGCTTTAGCGTCGTGCAGCAACAGGAAGGCGCCGCCGCCCAATCCGGACGACTGCGGCTCGACCAGCCCCAGTACGAGTTGGACAGCGATCACGGCGTCGACCGCGTTGCCGCCCCGCTTCAACATCGACACGCCCGCATCGACTGCGAGCGGATTGGCGGCGGCCACCATCCAATGCATCGCCGTGACTGGCTCACGGTCGGTCCAGCCGCTGGAAACTTCCGGCGCGAGATCCTGCGCTGTCGCGTGCCATGCGAAGAAGCACGCCGTCGACAGCGCAACTACGACAACACCACGCATGGCAGCCCCGACGCGATCTGGAGCTGCCATTCTAGCCGGTGGGCGAGCCACGCTCTCGCCTGCGTAGCCGGACTTCCCGCGGTTGCTATCCTCCCTGGCGTCCCTTTCCCGAAGCCTCCGCGGCGGGCATAGCGGTGCTGGGCGGTGAAATTGCAACTCCTGGCGGAGAGTGGGCTCCCGAAGCCTCGAGCGGCTTCGAAGCAGTCGGCGTCACTTGAGCAACGTAGGGCCCGGGATCAACGCAGGGAGGTGTCGCCTGCGGCGCCGGTATCTCGTTTCCGGAAGCCTTGAGATTCTGGCGATAAGCGTCCGCCGTGCGGTCCATCGAAAGGCAAAGCTTGTAAAGCCCCACCTTGTCGTCCCATGCCGCCTTGGCGGCCGTCTCCGCTGCCTTGGCTTTGGCGTCCGGAGTGGGCGGCGGCAGCGTGGCCGATGCGATACCGACAAGTGAGACAGCCAATGCACCAATGAGTATTTTCATGTCGACCCTCCAGTGATGCTTCAGGATCGTCGACACAAGGGCGCGGCGCTATCGTCCATTCCTTTTTTCGCCGTAGGAAGTGACCGACGGCGTCGCGGAATCAATTTCCGGGTCGATCTCCCATGTACGTGCGGGTATTTCCGACAACACATTCGGCGTCTCGTGAATGGTGCACTGCCGGCACCATTGATAACGTTTCTCCACGTGCGCCGGTGGCGCCATCCGATCAAGGAGAAACGAATGGACAACTTCCAGAAACTGGCGTCAGTCGGTAGTCGCCGCGGCGGCGTTGGCCGCTTGCACCACGACCAGCAATTCATGGCGCAACAATTACGATTCGTCGCAGCGAGCGCCTGACACGCCCGCGTGGGTCCTCCCCATGCCTGGAACTTATACGCCGCCCCCGGCTGCCGCGGTCCCGGACAAGCTCGAGGGTAGCCAGATGCCAGCGACCGGCGGACCGACGAAGTGATGAATCGCCCAGTGATGAATCGCTCTTTGTCCCCGTGGAGAAAAGCATGGCAAAGCTGACAACAGAGTCACGCAAGAAATTACCGGATTCCAAGTTCGCGCTACCGGGCGACCGCTATCCAGTGGAGGACAAGGCGCACGCCCGCAATGCCAAGGCGCGCGCGTCCCAGGCCTTCAACTCGGGACATCTCAGCAGTGCGCAGAAGGCGCAGGTCGACCGCAAGGCGGATGCGGTGCTTGGAAAAAAAAGCAAGTAACCCGTGGGATTCGGATTGGCGCCGAGCGACTTAACCGTCGCTTGGCGCGCCCCAATTGTCCAAGGGAGCTGAACGGGCCGAGCAGGCTATTCGCGGTACTTGTGCATCGCGTGCCGCAAAAAACGCACCTGCTTCGTGAATCGTGCGCACGCCTGGCACCAGTCGAGATGCAGCCGGAGACGCAGTCGGTCGATGGGACCCAGTTTCCGGTCCTGCATCTGCGATACGAGACGCGTGACATCCCTGCAAAGGATGAGGTGCCCGAGGGCACGCCTTAACCACATGGCGTGTTGACTCCGGAAAGGATCGACAACGAACGCTTTGCCGGCACGCTCATGCGGTCGCTCCGCCTTCCTTGAACCAATTGTGCTCCAGGCATTCGCGCAGCGACATGCGTGCCCGGTACAGGATCACCCAGAGATTATTCGCGGTAATCGTCAATTCCTTACAGATTTCATCGGTCTCGAGTTCCATCACCTCCCGCATCATGAATACGCGCGCGGTATTCGGCGGCAGCTTTTCGAGGCAGAAGTCCATGACGTCGAAGAACTGGCTTCGGTTGAGCGATTGTTCCGGATCGCCCCAATCGGCGGGTTCCGCCTCCCACGCGCCATTGGACGTCTTGAACAGCGCGTCGAAGTCCTCGATATCGCATTCGTCGTCGAATGTGCTCACCAGCAACGGCTCGCGCTGCTTGCGCCGGATCGCGTCGACGATCTTGTGCTTGAGGATGCCCGTCAGCCAGGTCTTGAGGCTCGACTTGCCGGAGAACCCGCTTCCCGAAAGCGCGGCCAGCATCGTCTCCTGCACGACGTCCTCGGCGGTTGCCTCGTCGCGAAGCTGCAGCCGTGCGACGCGGAACAGGTAGCCACGATGCGTCTCGAGTTGGGCGGCAATGTCGGCGGTGGGCATCGGCAGCTAAAGCGTCTGAAACTGCGCATCGTACGCCGAAACGAATGAAGGGCAGCGAAATTTCCGCTGCCCTTCTCATGCCGCCACGCGCGCTGCTTGACTATGGCGTGACGCTGACTTCCACGCGCCGTGCCTCGGCTTCGTCGCCGGAGCCGGTGGTCAACGCGGGCTTGGCGAGCTCGATCCTGTCTTCGGCAATGCCCACCGATTTCAGGTAGTCGCGTACGACGATTGCGCGCTGCTTCGCCAGTTCCTGGTTCTGCGCGAGATCACCTGTCGCATCGTGGTAACCAGAGACCTTGACCTTCCCCGTGCCGCCTTTCACCTTGTCGGTGAGCGGCGCGAGCTTGCTGGCCGCATCCGCCGGAAGGTCGGCCTTGCCGGTGACGAAGTAGAGCTTCACCACATCGATCATGACGATCGCGGGCGCGGCGGCCGCCGCTGGTGCGGAGGTCGCAGCCACTGCGGGGGGCGGCGTGGTGGTCGCAGCCGGCGCGCTCATCGCAGGCGCAGTGGTGGAAACTGCGGCCGTCGGTACCGCCGCCTTCATCGGCGCCTTGTGGTTCACGCCCCACGTCGCGAGAAGCGGCACGATCATCAACGCAACGATGTTGATGATCTTGATCAGCGGATTGATGGCGGGGCCGGCCGTGTCCTTGTACGGATCGCCCACGGTGTCGCCCGTCACGGCCGCCTTGTGCGCGTCCGATCCCTTGCCGCCATGGTGGCCGTCCTCGATGTATTTCTTGGCGTTGTCCCATGCACCACCGCCCGTCGTCATGGAAATGGCGACGAAGAGGCCGGTGATGATCGTTCCCATCAGCAGGCCACCGAGCGCCTGCGGTCCGAGCACCAGTCCCACGACGACCGGGACCAGCACCGGCAGAAGCGACGGAATGATCATTTCGCGGATCGCCGCCTTGGTCAGCATGTCGACCGCCACGCCATATTCCGGCTTGGCCGTGCCTTCCATGATGCCCTTGATCTCCTTGAACTGGCGCCGCACTTCGACCACCACGGCACCCGCCGCCCGGCCCACGGCTTCCATCGCCATCGCACCGAACAGGTAAGGAATGAGGCCGCCGATGAAGAGGCCGACGATCACCATGTGATTCGACAGGTCGAACGACTGGCTGATGCCCGCGGTGTCCAGCGCATGCGTGTAATCCGCGAACAACACGAGCGCGGCGAGACCTGCCGAGCCGATCGCGTAGCCCTTGGTAACGGCCTTGGTGGTGTTGCCGACCGCGTCGAGCGGGTCGGTGATCGCGCGCACGTTATCCGGCAGGTCGGCCATTTCGGCGATACCACCGGCGTTGTCGGTGATCGGACCGTAAGCATCCAGCGCGACGATGATGCCGGTCATCGACAGCATGGCCGTCGCTGCGATGGCGATGCCGTACAGGCCAGCCAGCGCAAACGACGCGAGAATGGCCGCGCAGACCGCGAGCACCGGCCAGGCGGTGGCGCGCATCGACACGCCGATACCGGCGATGATGTTGGTCGCGTGGCCCGTCGTCGACGCTTGCGCCACGTGCTTCACGGGCTTGAAGTCAGTGCCCGTGTAGTACTCGGTGATGACGACCATGGCGGCCGTCAGCACGAGACCAATCAGCGCCGAACCGTAGAGGCCCATCGTCGACAGCGTCGGATCGACGGCGGACACGCCACCCATCATTCGGTCGGTGATGAACCAGAAACCGATCGCCGAAAGGATGCCTGCGACGGCGAGTCCCTTGTACAGCGCGTTCATGATCTTGCCGCCGGGCGTCGCCTTGACGAAGTAGCAGCCGACGATTGACGCAAGGATTGAAAACCCGCCCAGCACCAGCGGATAAGTCACCGCCGTTTCCGCCATCGTCGGCAGCAACAGCGCACCCAGCAGCATCGTCGCGACGATCGTCACCGCATAGGTTTCGAACAAATCGGCCGCCATGCCTGCGCAATCGCCGACGTTGTCACCCACGTTATCGGCGATCACCGCCGGATTGCGCGGGTCGTCTTCCGGGATGCCGGCCTCGACCTTGCCCACGAGATCAGCACCCACGTCCGCGCCCTTGGTGAAGATGCCGCCACCCAATCGCGCGAAGATGGAGATCAGCGAGCCGCCGAACGCCAGGCCGACCAGCGGCTGGATTGTCTTGTGCAGGCCCTCACCCATCGCATTCGGCGCCCAATGCGCGGAGCCCGTCAGGAACCAGTAGAAGCCTGCAACACCGAGAAGTGCCAGGCCGACGACCAGCATGCCGGTGACTGCGCCACCGCGGAACGCAACGGCCAGCGCCTCATTCAGGCCCGTGCGCGCCGCTTCCGCCGTGCGGACGTTGGACCGCACCGACACGTTCATCCCGATGTACCCGGTGAGTCCGGACAGGATCGCGCCGAGCGCAAAGCCGCCCGCCGTGCGGGCGCCGAGCGCCCACCAGATGATGACGAACAGGATCGCGCCGACGATCGCTATCGTCCGGTATTGGCGATCGAGATACGCCTTGGCACCGGCCTGGATGGCGGCGGCAATTTCCTGCATGCGAGGATTGCCGGCAGGCTTCGCAAGGATCCAGCTGATCCAGACGAACCCGACAGCGATCGCCACCACCGCGCAGACGAGCGCGAAGATGATGCCTGTGGTCATGGCTTGGTACTCCCTTTCTGATGTGATGTGCAGTGGAACGCCGCGGTCTTTGTAACAGCCCTGGTAGCGGCCCTGGACCTCGTGCGTTCCGCGATTCCCGCCTGAAACTGCGCTAACGCATCGCCCAGGCGCGAATCGATCCCCTCGCAAAAGCCGGCCCGGACGCTCCTAGGCCGACGAAAACACGCTATTTTGCCATTTTGCGGTCGAGGAAGTCGAGCCGGTCCTGTCCCCAGAAGATCTCGTCGCCTACCGCGTAGGTCGGCGCCCCGAACACGCCTCGGGCAATGGCTTCCTGCGTGTTTGCTGAATATTTCTCCGCGATATCCGGGGCTTGCGCGCGCGACTTCAACGTATCGACCGGCAGGCCACATTCCTTGGCAATGGCCTCCATCGTGGCCGCGTCGGCGATATTGCGTTGCTGCTCCCAGATGGCACGCCCAACGGAACCGGCCAGATCGAGACCAGCCGTTCCACCCAGTTCGTTGGCCGCAAGTATCCAGAACGCAGCGAGGTCGCCGTTCACCGGGAAGTGTTGCGGCTGGATTTGCATGGGCTTGTCCAGGAACTGCGACCAGCGCCGCAATTCGACCAGCCGATACGCTTGCCGCTGTGGCGCGCGTTTCGACAACGGCAACCCACCTGAAACGGGAAACACGTCACCGAGGTTCATCGGTTTCGCCGCGACCGTCGCGCCGTGCTTTTTCGCGATGGCGACGAACCGGTCGTGTCCCAGATAGGCAAAGGGAGAAATAGTGGCGAAATAGTAGTCGATCAAATGAGCCATGGCGGTTCCCGTGTCGGGTCAGACCGTAAAGCCGGTCGGAAGCTTTTTCGCTACCGCAACGTTCTTCAAGCGCGCGAATTGCGGCAGTCCATCCTTGAACGGCGGTGGATCCTCGCCGCGCATGAGCGGCCCAAGGTATGCGCGTGCTTTCGGCGTAATGCCCAGCGCATCTCCGCTGATGTAGGCGCGCGGCAGTTTCTTCTCCACGTTGGCTACATCGGACAACGGCGCGATCGCGATTTTCCACCGATAAGGCTTGTCCGACGTGCGCTGGATGGCGGGCATCACTGCATTGCGTCCGGCCAACGCCAATTCCACGGCAGCTTTCCCGACCGCGTACGCCTGGTCCACATCGGTCTTGGCGGCGAGATGACGGGCGGAACGCTGGAGGTAGTCTGCCACCGCCCAATGATATTTGTAGCTCAGGCGGTCCTTGACGATTTTGGCGATGAGCGGCCCCACGCCACCGAGTTGCGCGTGACCGAACGCGTCGCGCGTGCCGGCTTCCGCCAGCAATTGACCCGCGGAATTGCGCAGCCCTTCGGAGACACCGATACAGCAATAGCCGAAGCGCTTTACTTTGGCGTCGACCGCGGCCATAACTTTGTCCTCGTGGAACGGCACTTCCGGAAACAGCAGCACGAGCGGGATGGGCGTGTCCTTGCTGTCGGCCATGCCGACGGCGGCGGTGATCCACCCGGCATTGCGTCCCATCACCTCCAGAACGAATACCTTGGTCGACGTCTTTGCCATCGACGCCACGTCGAACGCGGCCTCGCGCATCGACGTGGCGACATACTTGGCCACCGAGCCGAACCCGGGGCAGTTGTCGGTGACGGGGAGGTCGTTGTCGACCGTCTTCGGCACGTGCACGGCCGTCAACGGATAGCCCAGTCTTTCGGCGATCTGCGACACCTTGAGGCACGTGTCCGCGGAATCGTTGCCGCCGTTGTAGAAGAAATAGCCGATGTCGTGCGCGCGAAAGACCTCGATCAGACGCTCGTATTGGGCGCGGTTCTCGTCGATCCCTTTCAGCTTGTAGCGGCACGAACCGAATGCGCCACCCGGCGTGTGGCGCAGCGCGGCGATGGCGCTGGCCGGCTCCCGGCTGGTGTCGATCAGGTCTTCGGTCAACGCACCGATGATGCCGTTGCGCCCGGCATAGACGCGCCCGATGCGGTCGCGATGCTTTCGCGCCGTCTCGATGACGCCAGCGGCACTCACATTGATGACGGCGGTGACGCCACCCGATTGCGCGTAAAAGGCGTTGCGCTTGCGCATGGAAAGCAGATGCGGAGCTAAGGGTTCAGGTCTTGAGCGCGGCGAGGCACGCGTCGCGAATGGCATCGACAGTTCCCATGCCATCCACCCGTCGATACTTTGGCGCGCGCGTATCGCCCGCCGCCGCCCATTTCGCGTAATAGGCGACCAACGGTTCGGTCTGCGCATGGTAGACCGCAAGCCGGTTGAGCACGGTCGCTTCCTTGTCGTCGTCGCGCTGGATCAGATCCTCGCCGGTCACGTCGTCCTTGCCCGCGTTCTTCGGCGGGTTGAACTTGATGTGATACGTGCGACCAGAGGCCACGTGTACGCGCCGCCCGCTCATGCGCTCGACGATCGCGCTGTCGGGAACGTCGATCTCGAGCACGTAATCGATGGGGACGCCTGCATCGCGCATCGCGTCGGCCTGCGGGATCGTGCGCGGAAAGCCGTCGAACAGGTAGCCTTTCGCGCAATCGGACGCCGCAAGGCGATCCTTGACCAAGCCGATGATGATGTCGTCGGAGACCAGCGCGCCGCTGTCCATCACTTTCTTCGCGGCAAGCCCAAGCGGCGTGCCTGCGTTGACCGCGCTGCGGAGCATGTCGCCGGTGGATATTTGCGGGATGCCGTAGGCTTCCTTGATGAATGTCGCCTGGGTGCCCTTGCCGGCGCCGGGCGGGCCCAACAGTATGAGTCGCATGGTCTGGAAACCTGTCGGACCTGATTCTTGGGGAAGTAAACGGGTTCACTGCCGGGAATCGCCGCATTCTGACAGCTCGGCTTCGGACTCCCTCTGCCTGCGCGTTCGATTCTCGCCGTTATCGGCGGGGCGGTCAACGCACCGGTCAGCTCGCGGACCGCGCAAATATCTCCCGCACGCGTTCCAGGTCGGCAGGCGTGTCGATGCCGGGCGCGGGCGTGCCGTGCGTGATTTCCACGGCGATGCGATAGCCATGCCACAACGCACGCAGTTGCTCCAGCGCTTCGAAACGTTCGATAGGCGCGGGCGCCAGCGCAGGAAATGCGCGCAGGAAGGATCGCCGATAGGCATAGAGGCCGTAATGGCGATAGAGCGGAAGTCCCGGCGGCAGCGCATCGCGCGATTGCGTAAAGGCGTCGCGCGCCCAGGGAATGGTTGCGCGGCTGAAATAGAGCGCGAAGCCGTTCGCATCGAGCACGACCTTGACCACGTTCGGATTGAACGCTTCCGCCACCTCGTCGATCGGATGGCAGGCCGTCGCGATCGCAGCTTCGGGCCGCGCGGCGAGCAATGCGGCAACGCTCCGGATGAGCGCGGCATCGAGCAGCGGCTCGTCGCCTTGCACATTGACCACGATATCGTCGTCGGCGAGGCCCAGTTGCTCTGCGGCTTCCGCGAGGCGATCGGTGCCGGTCAGATGATCGTCGCGTGTCATGCACGCTGAATGGCCGTGAGCATGGACTGCATCGCGCACGCGCGCATCGTCGGTGGCTACCACAACGCGCGCGGCGCCGCTTTCGAGCGCGCGCTCGGCGACCCGCACCACCATCGGTTTGCCGGCAATGTCCGCGAGGGGCTTTCCCGGCAGGCGCGTCGACGCATAGCGCGCCGGAATGAGGACCGAGAACTTCATCGATGTCGTCGCGGCCTCAGTGGCCGGCACCCGCGGCCGGTGTCATTGCAGAGACATCGTCACCGGCACGCATCCGCGCCACTACTCGTATTCGGCCGGCGCAAGCTTGCGTGCCTCTTCCTCGAGCATCACTGGAATTCCGTCGCGCACCGGGTACGCGAGTCGTGCCGACTTCGAGATCAGTTCCTGCTTCTCGCGATCGAAAGTGAGCGGACCCTTGGTCACCGGGCAGACGAGCAGTTCAAGCAGCTTTGAATCCATGGATTTTCTCCAGAACCCGCGCGACGAGTGCCGGGTCGATGCTTGCGCGAAGGGGGAGGTACCAGCAACGTTCGTCGGCGATGCCGGCGCATTTTACCGCGTCCTTTTGCGTCATCAGTATCGCGCGCGCACGGGGGAACGCTATTTCGTCGGCGCTGTAGACGTGGTGATCGGGAAAGGCGTGGCAGGTCGCCGCGATGCCGAGCGACTCGACCATGTCGAAGAAGCGCTGCGGATTGCCGATGCCCGCAACTGCGTGCACCTCCTGCCCCCGCCACGACGCAGGGTCTGCTTCCATATCGGGTCGGCGCAGGTTGCGCAAGGGCAACGGCCGGTGAGTCGTCGAAAAAAGCCGGCCGCCCTGGGCCCTCGTTTCACGAGGATCGACAGCGTCGCGCCCAACCAGCCGCACCACGGCATCGACATGCGCCAGCCGGGACACGGGTTCACGCAGCGGTCCGGCCGGCAGCATGAAGCCGTTGCCGAATTCTCGCGCCGCGTCGACCAGCGCGATTTCCATGTCGCGCGCCAACGCGTAATGCTGCAGGCCGTCGTCAGCGACGATCACATCGCATTCGGGATTCGCGCGCAGCAGTCCGCGCGCGGCGTCCACCCGGGAACGGGCAATCCATACGGGAAATCCGGTTTCGGCAAGAATCGGGGGCTCGTCGCCGACTACGGCAGGATCGTCACCGGAAACCACGCCGCGCGGCAATACATTGCTGCCGCCGTAACCACGACTGACGATTCCCGGGTGGCGGCCGCGTTGCGCCAGCGCTTCCGCAAGTGCGCGCGCGAACGGCGTCTTGCCAACGCCGCCCACATTGACGTTGCCGATGACGATGACCGGGACCGGAAGATGTTGCACACGCAGGAACCCTGCCGCATAGAGCGCGCGCCTCAGCGCAGTCACGCCCCGATACAGGAGCGACAGCGGCCACAACAAGGCTGCGAGCGGGGTGACGCGCGGCGTATACCAGGTCGCGGCGAGGCGCTCGGCAAAGGTCACGACCGGTACTACTTCACGGGTGTCTGCGTCGCGAACGTGATGTGGACGAGGCCCGCCTGGCGTGCCGCTTCCATCACATGGATGACCGATTGATGCGTCGCGTTGGCGTCCGCGTTGATGATCACTACCGGATCCTTGGCATCGCCTGCGGCCTTGCGCAGCATGTCGCCGAGCGCGGCCACATTGGTGTAGGCGAATACGTTCTTGTCGATGACATAGCGGCCCTGCGCATCGATGCCGACGTTGATCTCCTTCGGGCGCTGCTTCGCAGCTTCCGCGTCGGCCTCCGGCAACGTGATCTGGAGTTCGGCGACGCGCTGGTACGTCGTGGTGACCATGAGAAAGATCAGGATGACGAGCAGCACGTCGATCAGCGGAATGAAGTTGATTTCGGGGTCCTCTCGGACCCGCGAGCCGCGCAGGTTCATTGCAGTACCCGCTTCACTTGCGTTCGCCGTGCGCGAAATCGACCAGCTTGATCGCCTGTTGTTCCATCTCGACAACCAGCGTGTCCACCTGGGACCGGAAATAGCGGTAGAAGATCATGGACGGGATGGCGACGATCAGGCCCATCGCGGTGTTGTACAGCGCGATCGAGATGCCCTGGGCGAGCTGGATGGGGTTGGAGGACGCCGAACCCTGCGAGCCGAAGATCTCGATCATGCCGACCACCGTGCCGAACAATCCCATGAGCGGCGCCATCGCGGCGATCGTGCCGAGAGTGGTCAGGAAGCGTTCGAGATCATGGGTCACGACACGACCGACTTCCTCGATAGCTTCCTTCATCACCGGCCGAGGCGCCTTCACGTTGGCAAGACCCGCCGCGAGAATGCGGCCGAGCGGGCCCTGCGCCGCAGTCCGGGTCAGCAGTTCCGGCGTTGCCCCGGTCTGGCGGAAGTCGACGAGAATCCTGTCCACCATGCCCGGTGGCGCAACCACCGATTGTCGCAACGACCACAAGCGTTCAAATATCAATGCCAGCGCGACGATGGACGCCGCGATCAGCGGCCAAATCGGCCAGCCCGCTGCCTGTATCAGTGACCACACGAGATGAGACTCCTTCGAAAGTACGTTGAAATGTAGCCTGCCAGTGGGGATTCGGCAAGCAAGCGCAGGCTTAGTTCACCGGCTCTCGCGGGCCTCCGCGATAGTCGCGGTCACCGCCGCGCCGGCAAGCACGATCATCCAGCACAGGAAAATCCAGAACAGTGCCGCCGGGAACGCCGCCAACGCGCCGTAAAGCATTTCGTAACTGTTGAAGTGCGTCAGATACCAGGCAAAGCCGGTCTTGGTCGCTGCCAGCGCGAGCGCGGCCAAAGCGCCGCTGATCGCCGCATCTCGCCAGAGCACGTAGCGCGCAGGTCCGAAGCGATACAGTAATGTCAATCCGGCGAATACGACGACCATGGGCATTACGCGCCATACCGCAGTGGTCACGGACAAATCCACGTTGCCGTTCGTCACCGCCTCGCCCAGCGCCCAGCGAATCAACGTAATGGCCGCACCCACCATGACGGGTCCGGCGGTGATGCCGATCACGTAGACAAGGATTCGCCGTGCAACCGGCCGCTTCTTTCGAATGCCCCAGATCTCGTTGATCTCCGATTCGATGGTGTCGACGGCCAGCGTCGCGGTGATCGCGACAAAGATGATCGACGGGCCGACGGCGTTCGCGGCATCCTCCGCCAGCACCACGACGTACTGGTGGACGATGCTCGATGCCGACGACGGCAGCAAATGCCTCAGCAGGAAGGTTTCCAGCACTCTCAGGAAATCCTGGAACACGGGAAAGCGCGCGACGAATGCAAACGCCACCGTCGCGAGCGGTACGAGTCCCAGCAAGGTGACGAAGGACAGGCTGCCGGCGGCACGAAACCATCCGACGCTGTTCAGGCGTTCTGTGGCGCGGCGAAAAAAGCGGATGGGTCCCAAGGCTCGGTGTTGACGGCGGGGCGGTGCACTGATCGGTATGGAATTATCGCAGACGCAGGAAAACTGCCTCTATCGATAGGGGGAACCCGCCGCCGTCGATTCAGTTGCCCCGCTTGGAAAGCCATCCGCCGGTGGCGAGGCAGACGCCGACGGACCAGAACACCGGCGTCAATCCTATGGTCGCGCCCAGCGCGCCGAAAGCCAGCGGCACCGCGCAGGCCATCGATTGCACCAGCGACATTCGCACACCGGCAGCCTCACCGGTTCGCCCGGGGGGCGCATGGCTGTGCAAGAGCGACATGACCATCGGCTGGCTCATGCCGAGGCCCAATCCCAGCGCGAACGACATCGCCATCAGTGCCGGCGCCGTGCGCATGAACGGAAATATCATGTAGACGGTGCCGGCAATGAACAGCGCGACGGTGAGCACCTGGTGCGGCGTGGCGCGGCGGACAATCCAGCGCATCGAGAAGCGGACCAGGAACGTGGCCGCGGCAAACGACGCCAGTACCAGACCAATTTGCGAGGCCGAGAGTCCGATTCCGGCGCCATAGACCGGAATCACGATGGTGTGCAAGTCCCACCCCATCGCCAGCAGCACGTTGATGATGAATACGCGCCGGAGCTTGCGATGGGCGATGAGTTCGAACATGCCACCGGAGGCCGCACCCGAGGCGTCATCCAAATGCGCAGGATGAGGACCGGGGAGTGCCAGGCGCCCGGTGGCAAGAACGACGACAGGCAGGAGCGGGATTGCCGCAAGGACGGCAAAGGAGGCGGCGAACCCCGCGTGGTCGATCGTAAATCCCGCGATCAGCGGACCCAGCAGACCTGATATCGAGTATCCCAGCGCGAGCTGGCTGAAATTGTGGACGCGCCGCGTGGGACCGCCCAGTTCACCGGTCGCGTTTTGCGACGCCACCTGAAACGCCATGAATGAGACGCCGATCAGCGCCGCGCTCGCAAACAGCGCAAAGAGGCCCGGAACGACGACCGGAATCAGCGCGCCCGCGCATAAGCCGAGCGAGCCCGCGAGCATCGGCTTGCGCGCGCCGATGCGGTCGGACACCCGGCCGGCGGCAATCGCGCACAACATGGGGAGGAAGGCGAATAGCGACACCAGCACACCGACGACAGCCGTCGAATGTCCCTGCTTGATGGCTTCCAGCGTCACCGTCACGCGGTTGCCCGTGAGCACGATGTGATTGGCGATGCCGAGGAGCACCAGGCCCGCCAGCGTTCGATTCTCGATGCGAAACGGATTCAAGGAGCGAGCCGCCCGATGTTCCAGTTTGCACCCTCGCGCCGGTACGTGATCCGGTCATGAAGCCTTGACGCGCGCCCCTGCCAGAATTCGAACATATCCGGCACGACGCGGTATCCGCCCCAATGCGGCGGCCGCGGCACCGATTCACCGGGATACTGCGCATCCGCCTCCGCGAAACGCGCTTCCAGCGCCGCCCTGTCGGCCAGGGGTTCGCTCTGTGGTGACGCCCACGCGCCGAGCCGCGACAAACGCGGGCGACTGACCCAATAGGCGTCGGCCGTGCCGGTGTCGACCTTTTCGACGACGCCCTCGACGCGAACTTGGCGTTCGACCTCCGGCCAGAAGAACAAGAGCGCCGCACGCGCGCCATCCGGCAATTCCCTCGCCTTGCGGCTGCGGTAATTCGTGTAGAACGTGAGGCCGCGCCCGTCTACCGCTTTGAGCAGCACGATGCGCGCGGAAGGACGGCCGGAGGAGTCGACGGTCGCCAGCGACATCGCATTGGGTTCGGGCAGACTTGCCGCGACGGCTTCGTCGAACCAACGTCCAAATTGCGCAAAGGGATCGCGATCGATATCGCGCTCGTCGAGCGCGGCGCGACGATATTCAATGCGCAGGTCGGCGGGATTCGTGGCGGGGGTGCTCATGCAGGGGACGTAGCGGGTGTTCGACACTACGCGACACTACGCGATTCGACGGGATTCGAACTGCGCGAACTGCCGAAGCGAGGCCACGCCGCAGGAACGCATTTTACCCTCCTGCCCGTCTGCCGGCACGCAATTGCGGCGCCGGGCCATCCGGACCCAACCCGGGCCGTCGGAATTTCTTCTTGGGTTGCGCCGACGTTCGGCAATAAACTGCGACATGCGTCGGCAATGCCTCACAAACGCCATGGCCCATCCGTGACGCTCGACCTGCACCACACGCTGATTCTTGCCATCCTCGTCCTGTTTCTCGGACGCTGGGTGAACAGCCGCATACCGTGGCTGCGCGAATACGGAATTCCCGAGCCGGTGACCGGTGGACTCATAGCGTCGATGGCGCTCACGCTGCTGATCGCCGGGACCGGAATGCAGGTCACGTTTGACCTGGCCGCGCGCGACGCGCTGCTGATCGTCTTCTTCACAACGGTCGGCCTGTCCGCCAACCTGGGCCTGCTGGCGATGGGCGGAGGCATGCTGCTGATATTGACGCTGGTCGCAGTGGCGAACCTGGTGATTCAGAACGGCGTCGGCGTCGGCCTGGCTGCGCTGATGGGCTATCCGCCGGGGTTGGGTTTACTGGCCGGTTCCGCTGCGCTGTCCGGGGGACACGGCACCGTACTGGCGTGGGGAACGATCATCGGCGAGAAATTCGGCGTCGCGAGCGCACCGGCGATGGGCGCCGCTGCGGCGACCTTCGGCTTGATCGCCGGTGGCCTGCTTGGGGGGCCTCTGGGCCATCGCCTGATTTCAAGCAATCGACTGTCGAGCAAGGATGCGGAGGAGCTCACGGTCGGCGTGAGGTTCGACCAGGAGTCGTTGCCCAAGCTCGACGCCAACGGCGTGCTGGCCTCCATCCTGGTCATCGCCATCGCCATCGCGGTATCGGACGAACTCAACGTCTTGCTCGCCACAGTCGGCCTCACGCTGCCCAAATTCGTGACCGCACTGTTTGCGGGCATGGTCCTGTCCAACGTCGTGCCTCGCCTGTTGCCAAGGCTCGGGTGGCCCGCAGGATCGCCGCCGCTGGCGCTGATTGCCGACGTTTCGCTCGGTCTGTTCCTCGCCATGTCCTTGATGACATTGAACCTCGCGTCGCTGGTCGGCGTCGCGATTCCCCTGTTCGTTGTCCTGACCGCGCAAGTGGCGGTCTGCTGGTTCCTGGTGTCCCAAGTGGTTTTCCGGCTGCTGGGCAGAACCTACGACGCCGCCGTGACCTCCTCCGGTTACTTCGGGTTGGCCCTCGGCGCCACGCCGACCGCGATCGCAATCATGACCGCGACGACCAAGAAGTTCGGGGCCTCGCCTCGCTCGTTCCTCGTGGTGCCGTTGGTGGGCGCCTTTTTCGTCGATATCTCCAACGCGATCGTGCTTCAGACGTTCGTCAAGCTCCTTGGCGGGTAGCGTCGGCCGATGGTCGGGCCGTGGATGGGTTTCTCGTTTACGCAACAACGTGCAACATTCCTATGGCGCCGGCATTCCCTTCCTCTGAAAATGCGGTATAGTCGCCGCCGATGGAGTGGTAACCCGTGACAGGACGGACCGCTTCAGAACGAACGGCATCGTCCGCTCGCATTAATCGACAGGAAGGGAAGGAGACCCATGGCAACTGCCAAGAAAGCTGCGAAGAAACCCGCCGCGAAAAAGTCCGCTGCGAAGAAGCCCGCTGCGAAGAAGCCGGCCGCCAAGAAACCTGCGGCCAAGAAGGCTGCGCCGAAGAAAGCTGCACCGAAGAAAGCTGCACCGAAGAAGAAACCCGCAGCGAAGCGCAAGCCCAATGCGGCATTCATGAAGCCGCTGACGCCTTCCGCGATGCTCGCGATGGTCGTCGGCAGCGCGCCGCTGCCGCGCACCGAAGTCACGAAGAAAATCTGGGACTACATCAAGAAGAACAAGCTTCAGGATGCAGTCAACCGGCGCCTGATCAATGCGGACGAAAAGCTCCGCGCCGTCTTCGGCGGCAAGGGCAAGGTGTCGATGTTCGAGATGACCAAACTCGTCTCCAATCACCTGAAGTAAGCTCTTCTCATGCACGGCGCGCAACATCGCGCCGCAACGGCCGGCACCCGCATCTGATGCGCTTTGCCGGCCGTTTCATTTCCTTCACTCCGTATCCATTTCCGCACCCCATTCCGCGCTATGGCTTGCGCCGCACGCACATTCGCGGCGCGTGGCTAATTCCCCGGGAAGCGGTAGAGTTACGGATTGCCCGGTACCGCGCTCAAGCGGTCGTCACCCGGACCTGGCACCCGAACCAATGTCGCCCTCTTCTCCCCACGCTCAACCGGTCCCCGACAAGGCAGCCGCCCCGATGCTACCCCGCTTCGTCCGCTACGCCGGCGCAGGTGCAATCGGCACCGGCGCGCATTACGCGGTGCTCGTCGCGCTCGTACAGGGTTTGGGCGCAGGCGCCGTCATCGCATCCACCGCCGGCGCGATCGTCGGCGCGGGCATCAACTACGCGCTCAATCATCGCTTCACATTTGCAAGCCAGCGCTCCCACCGCCGCGCGCTGCCTCGTTTTGCGGCCGTCGCGATCGCCGGCATCGTGCTGAACGCGCTGGTGCTGGCCGCCGTGCTCGCGCTGGTCGGCCCGCATTACCTCGTCGCGCAGGTCGTGGCCACGCTGGTCGTGCTCGTCGCCGGCTATCTTGCGAATCGCGCATGGACGTTCTGAGCACGCCGGCGAAAGCAATGGCGGTCCCCAAGCCAACGCGGTATTCGCTTTCGATCATCGTTCCTGCGTACAACGAGGAGGCGGTGCTCCCGGAGTTTCATCGACGTCTTGCCGCGGTGCTCGACACACTTTCCGCCGACGCCGAAGTGGTCTACGTGAATGACGGCAGCGGCGATCGGACCAAATCGCTCATCACGGAACTGAGGAGTACCGACGCGCGCGTCGGGCTGATAGATCTCTCGCGCAACTTCGGCAAGGAAATTGCCATGAGCGCCGGCCTCGATCATGCGCACGGCGACGCCGTGGTGGTCATCGACGCCGACCTGCAGGACCCGCCCGAGCTCATTCCCGACATGGTGCGCGCGTGGCACGAGGGCTTCGACGTGGTGCTGATGCGCAGGCGCAGCCGCGCGCAGGAAAGCTGGTTCAAGAAGGCGACCGCCCGCGCGTTCTACCGCGCCATCGGCCGCATGGGCACCATCGACATCCCGGAGAACGTCGGCGACTTTCGCCTGCTGTCGCGGCGCGCCGTCGCCGCGCTGCGCCGCTTTCCGGAACGCAGCCGATTCATGAAAGGCCTGTTCGCGTGGATCGGCTTTCCGTGCCGCGAACTTGAATACGACCGCGATGGCCGCCAGGCCGGCGTGACCAAGTGGAATTACTGGCGTCTGTGGAATTTCGCGCTGGAAGGCATCACGTCGTTCTCTGTCGTGCCGCTCAAGGTCGCGAGCTATGTCGGCTTCGTCACCGCGCTTGTCGCTTTCGCCTATGGCACGTATGTGATCGGCAAGACGCTCCTGTACGGCGATGCCGTCCGCGGCTACCCGACACTGATCGTCGTCGTGCTTTTCCTGGGGGGACTGCAGCTGATGGCGCTGGGCATCATCGGCGAGTATCTGGCGCGCATGTTCATCGAGGTCAAGCAACGGCCGCTGTATCTCGTGCAGCAGGCGCTGCCGCCGACGCGTCCACTGCCCGCTTCCCAAGGCATTGCCGCCGGCGATCGATGACCCTGGTCCTCACGTCGCGCGAGCGCCGTTGGCTGCTGATCCTGCTGGTCGCCGTGGTGGCAGTCCGGATCATCACGCTGGGCGCCTATCCGCTGCTGGACCCGACGGAGTCGCGGTACGCGGAAATCGCCCGCAAGATGCTCGAAACCGGTGATTGGCTGGTGCCTCAGGTCGACTACGGCGTGCCGTTCTGGGGCAAGCCGCCGCTGTCCACGTGGCTGTCGGCGATGGCGATGGGCGTGTTCGGCGTCAATGAGTTCGCGGTGCGCCTGCCCTCGTTGCTTCTGACGGCCGCCTGCGGCGTCATGGTTTACCGATTGGCAGCGCAACGTGCGGGCGCGGATTTCGCGTTGTGGGCCGTGGCGGCGTTCGCCACCACCGGCCTGATTTTCATCAGCGCCGGTGCCGTGATGACGGACCCCGCGCTGATGTTCGCGACGACACTTGCGATGGCCGCGTTCTGGATTGCACTGTACGGGCCCGACTCGTCTCGCCGCATGGCGGGCATTGCCTTCTTCGTGGGGCTCGCCGCCGGACTGCTCGCCAAGGGCCCGGTGGCGGTCGTGCTGACGATGCTTCCCGTGACCGCATGGACGTTGTGGACGCGGCAATGGGGCGCGGCGTGGTCGCGCATCCCGTGGTTCGGCGGAACGTTGCTGATGCTCGCATTGGCCGTGCCATGGTACTGGGCCGCCGAACGCGCCTCCCCTGGCTTCCTCGATTACTTTCTGGTCGGAGAACACTGGAAACGTTTCGTCGAGTCCGGCTGGAAGGGCGACCTCTACGGCCAGGCGCATGCCCGGCCGCGCGGCACCATCTGGGTGTGGTGGTTCGCGGCGGCGTTGCCGTGGTCGCCGATGGTCGTCGCGTGGCTGGTCAAGACGTTTGCCGTGCGCGGCGAAAAGCAGGCCGCGCATCGTCGTGACCTGCTGCACGACCCCTGGTGCGCCTATCTTCTGGCATGGGCGCTCGCGCCCATGTTGTTCTTCACGGTCTCGGGCAATGTGCTGCCGACCTATGTGCTGCCGGGCATGCCGGCGTTCGCTCTGTTGCTCACTGAGTTCTGGCGCCCGCGGCCGGGCGACGCACAGACGTTGCGATTCGCGGTAAAGCTGATGGCCACCTGTGGTGCCGGTCTGCTGCTGATCTTCGTCAGCGTGATCGTTTCGCAGCGTGAACGATTCGACGTCGACCTTTCGCATCGCGCGCTCGTACGGAAGTACGTGGCGACCCGCGCCGATGCGGGCGACCGGCTGGTCTATGTCGGCCAGCGCCCCATATCGGCGGAATTCTATGCGGCCGGCAAGGCTGTGCGGGTGGCGGATGCGAACGCGCTTGCCGTCTACCGCGCGACGCCCAACGCCGACTTCTTTGCCGTGCGCGAGAGCGACCTCCGCGGCTGGTCCGATGTCGACCGCGCCCAACTGACGGAATTGGGAAAATTCGGTGAATATCGCCTGCTGCGCGAAACGTCGCACTAGTGCGCTGACCTGCGCGAAACGCGGAACAACTCCCATGCTTTGCCTGTTTGCAAAGACCAACCTCCGGAGGAAATGATGCAAACGACACGATTGTTTCTGGCTGCGGCGTGGCTGGGATGCGCCGCCTTGGCGGTCGCGCAGACGCCGGCCCAGCGCATCCGGGGAGACGTAGTCGCGCTCGATGGCAACACATTGCAGGTGAAGACGCGCGCCGGTGAACCGCTGACGGTCAGGCTTGCGGACAATTTCAGCGTCAGTGCCGTCGCCCGGCGCGACCTTGCCGCCGTGACGCCTGGCGCATTCATTGGCACGGCTACCATGCCTCGGCCCGATGGCTCGCTGCAGGCACTCGAGGTGCTGATTTTCCCCGAGTCCGCTCGTGGCAGCGGCGAAGGCCACTATCCGTGGGATTTGCAGCCGGGCAGCATGATGACCAACGCCACCGTTTCCGACGTGGTCATCGTGGACGCCGCGCGCCGGATGACGCTCAAGTACAAGGACGGAGAAAAGGTCGTGCTGGTGCCTCGGGAGGCGCCCATCGTCACATTCGAACCCGGTGACCGCGCGATGCTCATACCCGGCGCGCACGTGATGTTCGGCGCGGTCAAGCAGCCGGACGGGACGCTCACCGCCACCCGCGTCAATGTCGGCAAGGATGGACTGGTTCCGCCGATGTAACGGCGCCGGCTACTTCTTCTTCGGCCAGTCGTCCTCGTCCTCGAGGATGCGAATCACGCGCGTGCGCTTGCCGCCGGCGTACTGCTCCATCTTGACCAGGACCGGGAAGCGCTCGAGCAGCGCGGCGCGCGCATCCTGCTCGGAATCGAACGTGAGCAGCTTGCCGTCGCCGCCGAACACGTCGCTCCAGATGCCCTTGTCATCCTCGGTTTCGATCTTGAATTTCATTTGCGGGCTTGGAGAGCCGCAATGCGCTCCTCGATCGGCGGATGCGTCGAGAACAACGCCATGATGCCGGCCTTGTCGGTGATTCCGAACCCGGACATCGTCTGTGGCAGTTGGCCCGGCTCCACTCCGCCCAGCCGCTTCAGCGCGTTGACCATCGGCGAGGGCGACCCCAGGAACTTCGCGGAACCCTCGTCCGCGCGGAACTCACGGTGCCGCGAAAACCAGGCGACGATGATCGACGCCAGCACGCCGAACACGATCTGGCAAACCATCACCGTGACGAAATAACCGGGCCCGGTGCCGCGTTCGTTGCGGAACACCGCCCGGTCGACGATCCCGCCGACGACGCGCGACAGGAAGAACACGAACGTGTTGACGACCCCCTGGATAAGTGTGAGCGTCACCATATCGCCGTTGGCGACGTGCGCGATCTCGTGGCCCAGCACCGCCTCCACTTCCTCGCGATTCATCGATTGCAGGAGACCTGTCGAAACGGCGACGAGCGACGAGTTCCGGAACGCGCCTGTCGCGAACGCGTTGGCGGCGCCCTCGTAGATCGCGACCTCGGGCATCTTGATCCCTGCCGTCTGCGCCAGCTTGCGCACCGTCTCGATCAGCCACGCCTCGGCCTCGTTTGTCGGCTGTGTGATCACATGCGCGCCCGTGGACCGTTTCGCCATGGATTTCGAAAGCAGCAACGAAATGATCGAGCCGGTGAAACCCACCACCGCAGACATCACGAGCAGGCCGCCGAAGCTGACGCCGGACTGGGCGGCATACTGGTCGAGTCCGAACAGGCGCAGCACGATGGCCAGCACCGCCATCACGGCGATGTTGGTGATCAGAAACATGAAAATGCGATTCATGAATGGATTCCAGATGAGTTGCGCGCCGTGATTTTAGCGCGGATGGGCCGCGGCGAATATTGCCGATACTGCCCGGCAGTCCTTTCAGCCGGGAACCGGCTTGGACCAGGAATCCCGGAGCGTGACCGCGCGATTGAAGACGGGCCTGGCCCGGCTGTGGTCGACCATGTCCGCGACAAAATAACCGTGACGCTCGAACTGGATGCGGTCCTCGGGCGCGGCTGCCGCCAGTGCCGGCTCCACGAAGGCGGAGATCACGCGCTTGCTTTCCGGATTGAGATCGTCCAGGTAATTGCGTTCGACGACTTCGACGATGTCGTCATCGTCTCCCGCGACCACCGTCGTATGCGCAGGCAGGGGCACCTCCGGCGCGGCGACGTCCGCGCGAACACCCAACGGATTCCTTGCGCCCGGAAACGGCACCTTGAAGAGGCGGTCGTAGAGCCGCACCTCCGCAGGGACGGCATGCGCGACGGATAGCCAATGGATGTTGCCCTTGACCTTGCGCGCATCCGCCCCGGGCGTTCCGCTGCGGGTTTCGGGATCGTAGGTGCAATGGACGACGGCGATATTTCCGGCGGCATCGCGTTCCGCACCGACGCATTTCAGGATGTAGCCGTAACGCAGCCTGACTTCGGCGCCCGGCGTCAGTCGGAAATAACCCTTCGGCGGATTGTCCGAATAGTCGTCCCGTTCGATCCATAGTTCGCGGGTCAACGGCAATGCGCGCCGGCCAAGCTCCGGCTGTTGCGGATGGTTCGGCGCGAAACAGTCTTCGCTCTGGCCTTCGGGATAGTTGTCGATCACGAGCCTCACCGGGTCAAGCACGGCGATGCGCCGTTGCGCCCGCGCATTGAGGTCGTCGCGCATGCAGTCCTCGAGCACGCTCATGTCGATCCAGGAGTCGGTCCGCGACACGCCGATCCGCTCCGCCAGCAAGTGAAATCCCTCGGCGGTGAACCCCCGGCGGCGCGCGCCAACCAGCGTCGGCATTCGCGGATCGTCCCAGCCGTCGACGTGGCCCTTTTCCACCAGTTCCACCAGCCGGCGCTTGGACAGCACGAGATAGGTCAGGTTGAGGCGTGCGAACTCGTGCTGCTGCGGGAGGGGCCGCTCGAGTTGCCCGCCGTCGGCGAGCTTGCCGATGACCCAGTCGTAGAGCGGGCGATGGTCCTGAAACTCAAGCGTGCAGATCGAGTGCGTGATGCGTTCCAGCGCGTCCGAAATGGCGTGCGTGTAGTCGTAGAGCGGATAAATGCACCACGCGTCGCCGGTGCGGTGATGCGTCGCATGCCGGATCCGGTAGATCGCCGGGTCGCGCAAGTTGACATTGGGACTGGCCATGTCGATCTTGAGGCGCAGGATGTGAGCACCGTCCGGGAATTCTCCCGCGCGCATGCGCCGGAACAGGTCCATGTTCTCCGCGATGGATCGATTGCGAAACGGGCTGTCGCGACCGGGCTGCGTCAGCGTGCCGCGTGTGGCGCGCATCTCCTCGGCCGACTGGCTATCGACGTAAGCCAGGCCTTGCGCGATGAACCACTCGGCGAAACGGTACAGGTCGCCGTAGTAGTCGGACGCGTGATAGCGATGGCCGCCCCAGTCGTAGCCCAGCCATTTGACCGTATCCGCAATGGTGTCCTCGAATTCGACGTCTTCCTTGAGCGGGTTCGTATCGTCGAAACGCAGGTGACACGTGCCGTGGTTTTCCGCGGCGAGCCCGAAGTTGAGGATGATCGACTTCGCGTGTCCGTAATGAAGATAGCCATTGGGCTCGGGTGGAAAGCGCGTGACCACGCGACCGTCATAGCGGTCGGTGCGCCTGTCCTCGGCCAGAATGGCCCGCAGGAAATTGGGCGCGAGCGGTGCCTGAACCCCTGTCGGCTTCGTTGCGGGAGCCGGCGAACTGTCGCTCGCAGAGCCTTGTGGCGGTGCAGCATTCATTTCGTTTTGTTCATGAACAATCCGTGGCCAGTGCACATTCTAACCGGGAGGCAGGGGCCCGTCATTGCGCTCGCACTAGGGGATACGGCCGCTACCCCCGAAAGCCGCGCCGCATAAGGGTTTGCGACGAGGCAGTCGGTTCGCCCGCACGCTGTTTTCCACAATTACTGTGGATAGAAGTGTGCATATCTTGTAAATTGATGCGCTAAGTAGTGCGGGGGCAGGGAAAAAGGTTGCGATGCCTAAATTAGCACCGCCTTTTTCTTACTTTTTTTCAATGGTTTGCGATTTCTCCGCTACGGCTGCGCGGTCCCGTTCCGGCGTGAAAAGTCGCCCCGGATGACGGCAACGTGACAATGTCGCGCATAGTCAGTGTCTTGGACAAACGCCTTGCTGCGCCTGCGTTGTCGAACTGGTGAATAACGTCTGGGCCGCCAGCCAACTCATGCGCACGCCGCGATACCGATGACACTCGATCTGCCTGTTCCCCGAGATTCCGCCGGTGCAATGCCGGCGGTGGCGGTGCTGCCGGTTTCGTTGCTTGTTTCGTCCGCGCGACTGCTGATCGAACGACATCTTGGATTGGTTTGGGTCAGCGGCGAGATTTCCAACTTCACGCGCGCGGCGTCGGGCCATTGCTATTTCAACCTCAAGGATGCGCAGGCGCAGGCGCGCTGCGTGCTGTTCAGGCAAAAAGCTCAGCATGTCGCGTTCGCATTGCGCGACGGGCTGCAGGTCGAGGTGCGCGCTACGCCGTCGATCTACGAAGCGCGAGGTGAGTTCCAGCTCAACGTCGACAACGTCCGACTGGCCGGCATCGGCGCGCTATACGAGAAATTCGCGCAGCTGAAGGCTCGACTGGATGCCGCCGGGTGGTTCGCCGAGGCGCGCAAGCGCCCCCTTCCAGTCTATCCGCGTGCCATCGGCATCGTCACGTCAACCCGCGCTGCCGCATTGCGCGACATCTTGGCCACGTTGCGCCGCCGCTGGCCGGCGGCCCGCGTCGTCATCTATCCCACCGCGGTACAAGGCGATGCCGCGGCGCCGGACATCGCCCGGGCGATCCGCATCGCCAACGAGCGCCGCGAGACGGACGTGCTGGTCGTGGCCCGCGGCGGCGGCTCCATTGAGGACCTGTGGGCGTTCAACGAGGAAATCGTGGCGCGCGCGGTATTCGAATCGACACTGCCGGTCGTCTCGGGTGTAGGCCATGAAACGGACTTCACGATTTGCGATTTCGTCGCCGACATGCGTGCGCCGACGCCGACGGCCGCAGCCGCGGCTGTCACGCCGGACCGCGTCGCAGTCTCGCATCGCGTCGCGCAGGTGGCCGGCCGCATCGAACGCAGCGGACAGCGCGTCCTTGCCGTGCGCATCCAGCGACTTGACGGTGCCGCGCGCCGCCTCATCCATCCTGCGGAGCGAATTGCGCAGGAATCCGCGCGACTTGCGGAATTCGGACGGCGCATCGCGCATACGTGGCGTTTGCAGTCGACGCTGCGCATTGCCGCCGCGGCCACGCTGCAGGCGCGCCTGCTTCGCGAGCTTGGCATGCCGCTGCCGCAGCAGCAGCGCGTGGACTTTGCGCGGGCAATCCTTTCACGCGCCGCAAGGGAGCGCATATCGCGGCGGACTGACCGGCTCGCCGGACTCGCGCAGAACCTGGCGCATCTCAACCCGCAGGGCGTGCTGGAGCGCGGCTATGCGATTGTCGCGGGCAGCGACGGCGCGATCGTGCAGGACGCGAGCCAGGTGCGGCCTGGGGACGCGGTGGCGCTCACTTTCGCACGCGGCGGTGCCGACGCCACGGTGACAAGGCGACGGGAGTCCTAGGAAATCCGTGCCTGTGGACGAAGACCGCGATGCGGTTTCCGAACTCAGGCTTCATCGGGATCCGGATCCTCGACCGCAGCCGCGCGCTTCAGTTTCTGCGCGACATCCACAGGCGCCTGTGCAGGAATGCGCGGCGTATCGGTGCGCACGTCGGCGTTTTGCGCGCGGTGGCGCAGCGCGTGGTCCATGAGCACCAGTGCCAGCATCGCCTCGGCGATAGGCGTCGCCCGGATGCCGACACAGGGATCGTGCCGGCCATGCGTATTCACGGTCACCGCGTTGCCCGCCTTGTCGATCGAGTGACGGTCGAGACGTATCGACGACGTGGGCTTGACCGCGATCGCCACGGTGATGTCCTGCCCGGTGGAAATGCCACCCAGGATGCCGCCGGCGTGATTCGACAGGAATCCTTCCGGGCTCATTTCATCCGAATGTTCGGTGCCGCGCTGCGCGACACTGGCGAATCCGGCGCCGATCTCCACGCCTTTGACCGCATTGATGCTCATCATTGCGGCGGCGAGGTCGGAATCGAGCTTGCCATAGACGGGTTCACCCCATCCCACAGGCACGCCGCTGGCGCATACCTCAATGCGTGCGCCGCAGGAATCCCCCGCCTTGCGCAGGCGGTCCATGAACGCCTCGAGTTCGGGAACGGCCGTGACATTGGCCACAAAGAACGGATTGGCGGCGACGTGCTCCCACGCTTCGAACGTCACGGCATTCGGCCCAAGCTGCGTGAGGTGGCCGCGAATGCGCACGCCATGCCGTTCAGCCAGCCATTTCTTCGCAACGGCTCCTGCGGCGACGCGCACTGCCGTTTCGCGCGCCGATTGCCGGCCGCCGCCGCGGTAATCACGGATGCCATATTTCTGCCAATAGGTGTAATCGGCGTGACCCGGCCGGAAGGTGTCCGCGATGTTCGCGTAATCCTTGCTGCGCTGATCCTGGTTGCGGATCAGCAGCGCGATCGGCGTGCCGGTGGTGCGGCCTTCGAAAACCCCCGAAAGTATTTCGACGGTATCGGGCTCGCGCCGTTGCGTGACGTGGCGCGACGTACCCGGGCGGCGCCGATCGAGTTCTAGCTGGATATCGGCCTCGGCCAACGCCAGGCCCGGCGGACACCCGTCGACCACGCAGCCGATCGCGGGTCCGTGCGATTCGCCGAAGGAAGTGACGCAAAAAAGCGTGCCGAAAGTATTGCCGGACATGGCGGAACGTCGCAGCAGGGACTGCCGCTAGGATTGAAGTTGGATCGGGTTCATTGCGTCGCAATTGATCTTAGCATGTGCCATTCGACGCGCAGCCGTCCACGTCGGTCACTGCGCGCGCTTCAGCGCGCATCGCCGCGCAACGCCAGCACGCGCGCGTGCAGCGCCTCGGGGGTCACCTGCTCGGGTAGCACTGCCGGCGCGACGACCAGCGCAATGCGCGGGAACATGCCCCGCCAGCGGCGCATCGCCTTGCCTTCGTAGGAACGGCTGAAGAAGCTGCCCCAGAGTCCGCGCAGCGCCATCGGGATCACCGGCACCGGCGTGTCCTTGACCAGCCGCTCGATACCGGCACGAAACGGATTCATCTCGCCGGAGTCGGTGAGCTTGCCCTCCGGGAACAGGCCGATGACCTCGCCATCGCGCAGGGCGCTCGCCGCCGATGCAAAGGCGGCTTCCTTGACCACCGGATCCTCCCTCCCGGAAGCCACCGGAATCGCGTTCATCGTGCGGAACAACCAGTTGAGCAGCGGCACGCGGAAAATCCGGTAGTCCATGATGAAGCGCACGGGGCGGCGCACACAGGCCGCGATCACGATGGCATCCACATAGCTCACGTGATTGCAGACCAGGATGCAGGCGCCCTTCTCCGGAACATTGGCCAGTCCCTCCTTTTGCACGCGATAGACGGTGTGGATCGGCCGCGGGAAACGCATCAGGAATTCGGGCACCAGCCGGTAGATGTAGAGCGCGACGAACGCGTTGAGGATGCCCGTGGCAAGGAGAAGCCCCGGAATCGATATGCCGGCGGCCAGCAACCCGATGGCCAGGCCGGCGGACACGACCATGAAGAGTGCGTTCAGGATGTTGTTGGCCGCGATGATCCGCGAGCGATGCGTGGACTCCGAGCGTTCCTGGATCAGCGCATAGAGCGGGACGATGTAGAAGCCGCCGAAGAGGCCGATCAGTACCAGGTCGGCGGTCACGCGCCAATGGGCGGGCTGTGACAGAAATGCACCCACGCCGGCCAGTTCCGTCGCATGCATCGAATGGGTCGCAAACCGTCGAGATCCCACCGCGAACACCGTCAGGCCGATGGAGCCAAACGGGACGAGACCCAGCTCCACGCGGCCGCCCGAAAGCCGCTCGCACAACAGCGATCCCATGCCGATGCCGATGGAAAAGCTGGCGAGCAGGAACGTGACGACGTGTTCGTCGCCGCCCAGAACGTTCTTCGCGAAATTGGGAAACTGGGTAAGGAACGTCGCACCGTAGAACCAGAACCAGGAAATGCCCAGAATGGCCCAGAACACATCCGGCCGCCCGCGCGACTTGGCGACCAGGCGCCAGGTGTCGATGCCAGGTTCCAGCCGATGTGCAGGTCCGGCCGAGACGCCGGCGCGGCGCGGAATGCGCTGGCTGCACAGCCAGGCCGCGACCGCCAGCGCGATCATCGCCGCGCCGACACCGGCGCGGCCACGGCCCGTGCAGGTCCACCGAACAGCGCGCCGAGCAGGATGGCGAGGAAGGTCGCCATTTCCACCAGGCCGTTGCCGCCGAGCAGTTCCTCGAGCTTGAGATGCTGCGGCAGGATGGCGTATTTGATCGGGCCGAACAGCGTGGAGTGAACGCCCATCAGCAGGAGCGCGCCAAAGAGCAGCGTGAGGTTTTGCCACCAGAAACCCATGAATCCGATCACCATGATCGCTATCTCGAAAATCTTGATGTAGCGAATCAACCGGGATTTTTCGAACTTGTCCGCGAGCTGGCCTGACGTGGCCGAGAACAGGACGAACGGCAGGATGAAGAGCGCAGCCGCGAGGTTGACCAGCGTATTGGCGTCGATCGACGTCAAGTTTGCCGCGCGGTAAGCGACAAAAATGATCAGCGCGTTCTTGTAGATGTTGTCGTTGCCGGCACCCAGCGCCTGAGTCCAGAAGAACGGTGCAAAGCGACGCTGTTTGAGCAGATCGAACTGATTGGGCTCGTGCATGGCCGAAAGCTCCCCGTCAGGCGGTTTCGAGGTAGGGCAGACGCGTCGCGAAGGGGGTGCGGGCAATCCGCGCGTCCCTGTGGCGCCGGCTGAGATTGCGCACCATATCAAACCGCAGCGCATTGTGTTCGCGAATCTTGCGTGACGGCTACAAGCGAAGCGACCGCCGGTCGGACGGGGACATCCTCGTCCGGCGCATCCGCCGCATTCCTGCTCCGCTACAATGGGGCATCGCGCCTGGCATTCCTGCCGCGCGTATCGCCACCTCGCTCAAGGAATCCGCTTTCGCTCATGCAGCCGTACCTTGATTTCATGCGCCACGTGCGGCTTCACGGCGACCGCAAGGACGATCGCACCGGTACGGGCACGCTGTCGGTCTTCGGCTACCAGATGCGGTTCGACCTCGCGCGCGGATTTCCGCTCCTCACCACCAAGAAAGTCCACACCAAGTCGATCATCCACGAACTCCTGTGGTTCCTTCAGGGCGACACCAACACCGCCTATCTCAAGGCCAATGGCGTATCGATATGGGACGAATGGGCTGACCTGAACGGGGACCTGGGGCCTGTCTACGGGTATCAATGGCGGTCATGGCCCGCGCCGGATGGCACTCACATCGACCAGATGGCCAACGTCGTCGCGGAAATCAAGCGTAATCCGGACTCCCGGCGCCTGATCGTTTCGGCATGGAACGTCGCGGAGATTCCGCGAATGAAGCTGCCGCCCTGCCATCTGCTTTTCCAGTTCTATGTGGCGGGAGGCCGCCTGTCGTGCCAGCTTTACCAGCGCAGCTGCGACATTTTCCTGGGCGTTCCCTTCAACATCGCGTCGTACGCGCTGTTGACGCATATGGTCGCCCAGCAATGCGACCTCGGTGTGGGCGACTTTGTCTGGACCGGCGGTGATTGCCATCTCTATCTCAACCACCTGGACCAGGTGGACACGCAGCTGGCCCGAACGCCCTTTCCGCTGCCGCGCCTGGTGATCCGGCGTAAGCCACCGACGCTGTTCGACTACGTTTATGAAGACTTCGAGATCGCGGACTACCAGTCCCATGCCGCGTTGAGGGCGCCGGTCGCGGTTTAGCACCCGCTTGTCGTCGATCAAAAAAGAAGCCCGCCGGGAGGAGGATGGCGGGCAAGGGGGATTCGGATTGCGTGGGGCACGGCATCGCAGCGCCCGCATTCATGCCTGTCTCGCCGGCGCCTTTCCGCCGACGCAAAAAATTCGTCAGACCACGCTTCGCGCCGCGTTGACCCGTTCAGCTAACTCAACCAATGCTGCCTGTTGCGTCGGCGTGTCCAGGCTGTCGCCGCCCGCATTTGAAACGTCCGTGTCGCCTGGTTGGCCGGCGAGCCAAAACTGGGCGAATTCAGGGGCGAACGTGTTCATGATGTGTCTTTGATGTGGGCTGTGATCCTGTTGGATTCATATAAGCAATGCATGTGCCACATATCGCTACCGCGCGTTGGACAATCCGCGACCCAATGATTTGCAGGGCAAAAAAGCGCAGCGCCCGAGCGGAGGCACGTCCCTTGCAGAGGTTGCGCTGCGGTAATTCGCGCGATAGTGTCGCGGAAAGCCGACACGTAGAATGACAATGGAATTAAAGCGCTGATTCGACGGGAAAAATCCTGTCGCCGGTTCCCGACAGCGCGTCCGGCAATGTGCCGGGATTCAGGCTCAGGCCTTGGTTTCCTTGAACATCGACGGTTCAAGCTTGTGGCGTTGCAACAACTTGTAGAATTCAGTGCGATTGCGCTTGGCAAGCTGCGCCGCCTGCGTAACGTTGCCTCCCGTGATCTTCAGCAGTCGCACCAGGTAGTCGCGCTCGAATGTCTTGCGCGCCTCCTCGAACGGAATGAGCGCTGCGGCATCTTCCTTCAGTGCGTTCTGGACCAGCGTTGCGGGGATCATCGACGTGGTTGCCAGCGCCAACGCCTGCTCGAGAAGGTTCAGGAGCTGACGGACATTGCCGGGCCACGGCGCAGCGACGAGCAGTGCCATGGCCTCGGGCGCCAGCGTGGGCACGGGCTTGTGATACCTCTCAGCCAGCTTGCGCAAGAAGTAGGTCGCCAGCAGCGGAATGTCTTCCCGCCGTTCGGCCAGCAACGGCAGCCGCAAAGACACCACGTTGAGGCGGTAATACAGGTCTTCGCGAAACTGGCCGGTCGCCTTTTGTTCGTCCAAATCCCGGTGCGTCGCAGAAATGATTCGCACATCCACGGGAACCGACTGCGTCGACCCCACGGGCCGCACTTCCCCTTCCTGCAACACCCTCAAGAGCTTTACCTGCAGCGGCAACGGCATGTCGCCGATCTCATCCAGGAAGAGCGTTCCCCCATCAGCGGTCTGAAACAGTCCCTTGTGCGCCTGCACGGCGCCCGTGAACGCGCCCCGCGCATGTCCGAAAAGTTCAGATTCGAGGAGGTCCCCGGGAATCGCGCCACAATTGACCGCCACGAACGGGCGGTCGAGGCGGCGGCTGGCGCGATGAATTGCACGAGCCAATAACTCCTTGCCGGTGCCGGAATCACCATAAATCAGCACGCTCGCGTCGGAGTCCGCGACCAGCTTGGCCTGCCGCAACAGGTCTTCCATGCCCGGACTTCTCGTGACGAGGCCCGCCCGCCATTCTCCCGTCGCGGCGTTGCCCGAACCGGTATCGTCTCCGGAAAGCTTGAGCGCCGACGCGACCAACTGCAACAGCTCACGGCTGTCGAATGGCTTGGTGAGGAATCCGAACACGCCGCGCTGCGTCGCCGCGACGGCGTCGGGAATGGTGCCGTGGGCCGTCAGAATCAGCACCGGCAGCGCGGGGTGCTGGCGGTGGATCGCGTCAAATAGCTGCAAGCCGTCGATACCCGGCATGCGCAGATCGGTGACCACGGCCGCAGGCCGCTGGACGGCAATGGCGGCGAGCGCGGTTTCGCCGCTCTCCGCCGTTCGGATTCGATAGCCCGCAGACGAAAGCCGCAGGCTGATCAGCTTGAGCAGGTCGGGGTCGTCATCGACCAGAAGAATGTCGCCGGAACTCATTCTGTCTCCTAGCCGCCGTTACCGCCGCCGCCTCCGCCACCGCCGCCACCTCCACC
The DNA here is from genome assembly GCA_963755545.1 of uncultured beta proteobacterium. GTDB lineage: Bacteria > Pseudomonadota > Gammaproteobacteria > Burkholderiales > Casimicrobiaceae > VBCG01. The sequence goes on from CAVWKH010000009.1 coordinate 129,245, forward strand.
GCCTCCGCCTCCGCCACCGCCGCCACCCCCACCACCGCGGAAACGGTCTCGTAGCAGGCTGCGCTCCATCTGCCGAAGCGCTTCCAGTTTCTGCACGGCGGCTTCCGCGCGCTGCTGTTCGTCGCGCACCGCGCGCATGCGTTCGGAAATCTGCGCCTGCAATACAAGCGCCAGCTGCTTTATGGGCGCCCCGCCGGGATTGGCCTTCGCCACGTTGTCGAGCAATTGCAGCGCGCGCTGGTCATCCTGGGGACTTGCGCGCGCGAGCGAATAGAGCACCGCCAGGCGTACCCGGTTGGCATCCGTGCGCTGCTTGGCCAGGTTCTGCGTCGCGATCGCCAACTCGCGCCGGAGTTCGTCCGTGGAAAGAGTCCCAAAGCGCTGCAGATCGCCCAGCAGCGCGATCAGTTGCAAATCATCCGAATTTGCTTCCGCCAATGTCGGCGCCGGTACCACACCGGGCGCTGCGGGCGGCGCTGCCATCGCGACGGTTGGTGGCGCTGGCGACGAGGAGGTGGGGGGAGCCTGGACGCTGGCGGGTGGCGGCTCGACCGGGTCGATGGGCGGATACTCGACGAGCATCGTTGGTGCAGGCACGATCTCCGGCTCGTACTGCTCCTGCACAGTCAGCGGCACGGTGGGCGTCGTTGGAGTGGCACATCCTGCGATCCACAGGGTCAGCGCGAGAACGGCAACCGCTCCGGGCGACCGGAAGATCATTTGTGGCCGCCGATCGTCAGCGGCGATCCCGAAATCTGCTGCGGCGGCGCCTCGGTGGCTGCCACAGCCAGCGGCAGCCACAACCGGAAGTGCGCGCCGCGACGGCCGTCCGCACGGTCGAGAACATCGATGCGCCCGCCGTGCGCGAGCGCGTATTCGCGGGCAATCGCGAGCCCCAATCCAGAACCCTTGACCTTGCCGTCGGCGGGCGGCTTGCCGGTATAGAACGACTCGAATACACGTTCGCGCTCGGCAACGGCGATCCCCGGCCCTTCGTCGATCACATCGAGCACCGCGTACCCTGAGTGCGGCCCTAACGTGACCTGAATCTGTCCGGCACGCGGCGAATACTTGATCGAATTCGACACAAGGTTGTCGACGACCGTGCGAATTTTTTCCGTATCGCCGACGATGATCGCCGGCTTGAGGTTCACGTCCACGGTGATGATTCGCGCCAGCGCTGCGAGCTTCTGTTCCTTGACGACGCGGCGGATCACCTCCGGCAGCGCCACCGGTCCCAGCGTCGCGGGCTCCATGCCTCCGGTCTGGTGGTAGCGCAGCAGGTCCTCGATCAGGCGCTGCAGCGAAAGCGTGTTCTCCCGGACGATGCGCACAATTTCCTGCTGCTCGGGCGCCAGGCGGCCGCCGACGTTGTCGCGCAGCAGTTCGGCGCCTTCGCGCACGGCGGTGAGCGGCGTTTTGAGCTCGTGCGACACGTGGCGCAGGAAACGGTTCTGCTGTTCCTCGAGTTCGCGCAGCCGGGTGCGCAGCCACTCAAGTCTTTGCCCGACGTAGCGCAGGTCCTGCGGCCCGTTGACCTCGATCGTGTGCGTGAAGTCGGCCGAACCCATCTGACGGATCGCCTGGTCGAGCTGGCGAATGGGACGCGCTATCAGTACGGCGAAGAATATGGCGAGCGCCAGCGCGATGGCGGCCGTTGCCAGCGCGAGGTAGAACCACTTTTCCCGCCCCTTGTCTGCCGTTTCCTGCAACCGTTCGATGGCCCGCTGCGTCAGCTGGTTCGTCGCGGTGAGCATGCCCTGCGCGCCCTCCACCAGCTGCGAATAGCCGTCGGCCAGGCCCCTGATCGTTTCCGGCGTGCGCGTGGGCGACGCCAGCATGTCGCGCAGCCGCGTTTCGAGTTCACCCAGTTTGGACAGCGCGGCGAGTTGCGCGCTTTCCAACGGCAATTGCCCGAGCTGGCTCGTGGTCACGCGAAAATCCTGACGCACGCGCGCATAGTCTTCGAGCAGCGCCGGATCCTCGAGAATGAGTTGCTGGCGCGCAAGGCGCTCGAGCGTGGTCGCCTGCTCGAACAGAAGCCGGCTCGAACGTCCGGCTTGTGCGGCCTGCAGCACTTCCTGCCGGCTTTCCGACGCCAGCCGGTCAAGCGAATAGATGAGCTCGCCCAGCGCATAGAGCAGCGGCAGGCTTACCAGCAGAAAGCCCAGCAGGATGAACTTGAGGAATGAACGCGGGTAGTACACGGGATTGGCCCGATGAGGTGGCGTCGAGGGTGTCCACCGGGCTCTGTGCCGAGGTGGCGACCGATATAATTCGCTGCATTATGACAGCACTCGCGCTGATCGCCGCTGTGGCGAAGAACGGTGTCATCGGTTCCGGCAACGCACTGCCGTGGCGCCTTCCCGAGGACCTGCGTCATTTCCGCGCGCTGACCACCGGTCACGCGGTGATCATGGGGCGCAAGACCTGGGAATCGATCGGCCGCCCGCTGCCCGGCCGGCAGAATGTCGTCGTCACCCGGCAGCGCGACTTCGCGGCTGAAGGTGCCACCGTGGTGTCATCGCTGGACGATGCGCTGCGCGCGGTGACGCTGCCGCCGCCCGCGTTCTGCATCGGTGGCGGCGAGTTGTATGCTCTTGCATTGCCCCGCGCCACGACGTTGCACTGCACGCAGATCGACAGCGAGTTCGCCGGCGATACGCGATTTCCCGAAATCGACCGCTCGGTCTGGCGCGAAACGTCGCGCGAAGAGCATCGCGCGCCAGCGGGTTTCGGATATGCATTCGTCACCTTCGAACGCCGGTGAAACGGCGTCCGACCCGCTCCATCACTTCATTGTTCCAACGCCAACCAGGGGATCGGATCATGTCAGAAGGCTTTCACGTGCACGGGCCGCACGACCACGAAGTCGAGCACCAGGCGCATTCGGGCGATGGATTCGCGGGACGCGTCGCCGTGATGACGGCTATCCTGGCCACCGTCGGTGCGCTGATCAGCTATCAAGGCGGCGCCACGCAGAACGCGGCGCTGCTGTTCAAGAACGAGGCGGCGATCAAGAAGACCGAAGCGTCCGATCAGTGGAACTACTACCAGGCCAAGAGCAACAAGCAGAATCTCGCGGAACTCGGCGCGACGCTGGCCACGGGCAAAGCTGCGGACGATTATCGCGCCGAGGTCGAGCGCTACAAGAAAGACAAGGAAAAGATCATGGCCGACGCGAGAACGCTGGAACAGGCCAGCAAGGACGCCGACGGCAGGAGCGAGGAATCGATGCATGAGCACCATCGCTGGGCGCAATCGATGGCGCTGATCCAGGTTGCCATCGCGCTTGCGGCCATCACCTTGCTGACGAAGAAGAAGTGGCTGCAGTGGATGGCTTATGGCGCCGGACTGGGCAGCCTCGTCGTGGCCGGCCTGGCGCTGGCACACATCTGACCGCGCGTCGCCCCGCCGCCCAGGACACCGGTCCCCAGCAAATCGTGCGGGAGGCCGGCGTTTCCGGGATAATGCCGCCTCTGCGGCGCGCTGGCGCCCGGCCCCCCATCCGCCCGGATGGCGAAATTGGTAGACGCAAGGGACTCAAAATCCCTCGGCCGCAAGGTCATGTCGGTTCGATTCCGACTCCGGGCACCAGTGGTTTGATCTCCACCCCGCGGGGTTGCGTCTCCGCCTCCAAAATCAGTGTCGACATTCACGCTCGCTGACTTCGCGTTCGACCTGCCGGCGGAGCTGATTGCCCAATCGCCTGCGCCGACGCGCAGCGGCAGCCGGCTGCTGCACGTCGATGGCGAACGACTTGCCGACCGCGCATTCACGGACCTGCCATCGTATCTGCGCGATGGCGACCTGGTCGTATTCAACGACACGCGCGTCATCAATGCGCGTGTGTTCGCGCACAAGGCAAGCGGCGGCAAGGTCGAGGTGCTGGTGGAGCGAATCGTGGCCGATGACCTGGCGTGGGTGCAATTGCGCGCTAGCCACGCGCCCGCAGTCGGCGCCCAGTTGCGCCTGCCCGGCGATGCCACCGCGATCGTGTACGAGCGGGACGACCGCTTCTTCTGCCTCCGCTTTTCGGGCACCGGCCCGCTACTCGGGTGGCTCGATCGTCATGGCGACGTTCCGCTGCCGCCGTACATCGCCCGCGTCGCCGAACAGGAGGACTCCACGCGCTACCAGACGGTTTATGCGCGCGAACCGGGCGCCGTCGCCGCGCCGACGGCCGGGCTGCATTTCGACGATGCCATGCTGGAGACATTGTCCGAACGTGGAGTATCGCGCGCGTTCGTCACGCTGCATGTGGGTGCGGGCACGTTTCAGCCGGTCAAGACCGAGGACCTGTCGCAGCACCGCATGCACCGCGAGTGGTACTGCATCCCGCAGCAAACGGTGGACGCGATTGCCGCCGCGCGTGCGCGTGGCGGCCGCGTCCTTGCGGTCGGCACCACGAGTCTGCGCGCCTTGGAGTCGGCCGCGTTGCAGGGACAGGGGGAACTGCCGTCGGGCGCGGGCGAGACCACGTTGTTCGTGACTCCCGGCTTTCACTTTCGCATCGTCGACAGGCTGCTGACCAATTTCCATCTGCCGAAGTCAACGCTTCTCATGCTGGTGTCGGCGTTCGCGGGCCATGCAGCCATTCGTGACGCCTATGCGCATGCGGTTGCCAACAGGTACCGGTTTTTCAGCTACGGCGACGCGATGTTGCTCGAACGCGCGCCCGCCATCGACGCGGACTGACGTCAAATCCCGACACCCGGCATCGAAAAGCGTCGCCTGTCGACGACAAACGTCGTCAAGTCTGCTTTCAGTGCAACAAATCCGATGGGTGGACCGCCTCGGCAGCCCGGTTTGTCTTGGCAAGATCGGGGGGACGCGCTACTCTCACATCAACTGAATTTCTAGCGGAAAACCACCTGAGTTTGGTTCAGGGTCGGGTTATCCGCATTTCCATGAAGACTGCCGGTTCCCGGTTTGCTGCGGTGTGTGGAATATTGGCGCTGTTTGCCGCGATGCTGGCCGCGAGCACAGCGCAGGCGGCGCGCGTCGGTGTGTTGTCCAACAACAATGCCGGTGCGACCGCCACCGACTTCGCGAGCAAGGTTCCTGGCCACGTTTTTTCCGGCGTCGACACGTCGGTCAGCGTGCCGACGTTGCCCGCGCTCCTGGCCGCCTATGACGTGCTGCTGATATTCGAGGACGGTGCGTTCGTCAATTCGACCGCCATCGGCAACGTCGCCGCGGCCTTTGCGGATACCGGCAGGCCGGTTGTTCTGGGAACGTTCTACGACCAGGACCGCAGCGATGTGAGCAATCCCGCGCTGGCCATTCCGCCGCACGGATGGGGCGCGCTCGAAAACATCGACCCCAATACCACGGACGGCATTGGCGTCCGCACCGACGCCGCCGGCTTTCCCAATCTGCCGCGCGTCCTCAACGCTGCGACACTCGTTCCGCACCCGTTGACCAAGGGCGTGCTTGCACTGGGCGCCACGACCGGTTTCGCCGGCGGCAACCAGGCCAAGGCCGGTACCTTCGTCGTGGCGACCTGGACGGAGCCGAACAATCGGGGGCTGCCGGATCCGGTGATCGCCTACCGGGTAACGGGCGCCGCCTGCGTAATCCAGATCGGCATCGCGCCCGACTATGCCGTCGGCGTCGGCCAAGGTTACGGAAGCAACAACTTCACCGGCGACTTCTATCTGGTCTGGAAGAACGCCTTCGACTTCGGCGCCACGGCCTGCGGCTACGTGAAGCCCGTGCCCTCGCTGTCCGAGGGCGGACTCGCATTGACCGCGCTGCTCCTCCTGGCGCTCGCATACTCGCAGCGCCGACGCTTCGCCCGCCGCCGCTAGCACCACCACGGGCGATCCGCGCGTTCGCGGACCCCGAGCAATTTTTACGCGGGCTTCCTCCATGCGCTTCACCGTCCTTGCCACGTCGGGTTCCGCTCGCCGTGGGCGCCTCGAACTTGCCCATGGCGCGGTAGACACCCCCGTTTTCATGCCCGTGGGCACCTATGGCACGGTGAAGGCGATGGCGCCGCGCGAACTCGTCGAACTCGGCGCGCAGATCGTGCTGGGCAACACGTTCCATCTCTGGCTGCGCCCCGGGCAGGAGGTGATCGCTGCGCATGGCGGCCTCCATCGCTTCATGGGATGGGACAAGCCGATTCTCACGGATTCGGGCGGCTTCCAGGTCTGGAGCTTAGGTCCGTTACGCAAGATCGCGGAGGAAGGGGTGGCCTTCGCGTCGCCGGTCAACGGCGACAAGCTGTTCCTGTCGCCGGAACTTTCGATGCAGATCCAGCGGACGCTCGACTCGGACATCGTCATGGTGTTCGACGAATGCACACCCTATCCCGCGACGCGCGACGAGGCGGCCGATTCGATGGCGCTTTCGTTGCGCTGGGCACGCCGTTCGCGCGACGAATTCGCTGCGTCCGGCAATGCCAACGCGCTGTTCGGCATCGTTCAGGGCGGCATGTACGAAGACCTGCGCGACGAATCGCTGGCAGGGCTCGCCGAAATCGGGTTTGACGGTTTCGCCATCGGCGGCTTGTCGGTGGGCGAGCCGAAGGAGGAAATGCTCCGGGTGCTTGCCCACGTCGGTCCGCGGTTGCCCGAAACGCGGCCGAGGTACCTGATGGGCGTGGGAACACCGGAGGACCTCGTCGCCGGCGTGACGGCGGGCATCGACATGTTCGACTGCGTGATGCCCACGCGCAATGCCCGCAACGGCTGGCTGTTCACCCGTTTCGGCGACATCAAGATCCGCAACGCCCGCTACAAGTCAGACACCGGACCGCTGGACGCTACCTGCGGCTGCCATGCCTGCCGTCATTTCAGTCGCGGCTATCTGCATCACTTGAACCGGGTCAACGAAATCCTGGGTGCCCGGTTGGCGACCATCCATAACCTGTTCTACTACCAGCAATTGATGGCGGACCTGCGCGAAGCCATCGCCGCCGACGCCCTTCCGGCCTACGTGCTGCGGTTTAAGGACGAGCGGCGTCGCATGGTAGAATCGTGAGCTTTCCGCACGCCTGATCCAGGGGGCCACACCCCGGCAGAATTCAGGCCACAAAATTAGAGCAACAACATTCGTCCGGCCACAATGGCGACTCGCCACGGCCCGGGCGCACGATGCTACAGGAGGTGTTTTCGTGTTTATCAGCAATGCTTATGCTCAAGCGCCCGGCGGTTTCGCGGGCGGCGACCTGATGACGTTCCTGCCGATGATCGCCATTTTCGTCGTGTTTTATTTTCTCCTGATCCGGCCGCAGCAGAAGCGCGCGAAGGAAACTCGCGCAATGCTCGACGCGCTGCAAAAAGGCGACGAGATCATCACCGCGGGCGGCCTGGTGGGAAAGATCGCCAAGCTGACCGACCAGTATGCCGCCGTCGAAATCGCGCCCAACGTCGAGATCAACGTGCAGCGCGGCTCGATCTCGCAGCTGTTGCCCAAGGGCACGATCAAGGGCCTCTGACCAACGAGGCGGCAATCCGCCCGCCTGGTTCCGCCGGAGCCTCGTCCGGACCCACGCCAGCGCCCGCGCCCGTCGTCGATTCCCCGCGTCCTGCCCGCTCCTCACGTCCCCACCCATCCTCCATTGACAATACTGGCGCCGGATTTCACGCGCCACCCACCTGATACCGGCCGATCGCCATGAATCGTTACCCGCTCTGGAAGTACATCGTGATCGTCGTCGCGCTCGTCGTCGGCGTGCTGTACACGCTGCCCAATTTCTTCGCGGAGGTGCCGGCGGTTCAGGTCAGCGCGCCGAAGGTGAAGGCTGATACGGCGCTGCTCGCCCTGGTCGAGGAAGCGTTGAAGGCGGCAAACATCCCGTATCGCGGCGCGACGCTCGACGAGACGGGAATCAAGGTGCGCTTCGCCGACACCGACACTCAGCTCAAGGCGAAGGACGCCATCCAGGCAAAGCTGGGCGACAGCTACATCGTCGCGCTGAACCTGCTGTCCTCGTCGCCGCAATGGCTCGCGTCCATCGGCGCGCTGCCGATGTACCTTGGGCTGGACCTGCGCGGCGGCGTGCATTTCCTTCTGCAAGTCGACATGAAGGCCGCGCTCGACAAGGCCGGCGACCGCTTCACGACGGACATCCGGTCGCTGATGCGCAACGAGAAGATCCAGTATGGCGGCATCGCGCGCGACGGCGGCAACGTGGTGCTGCGCTTCAAGGATAGTGGCGAGCGGACCAAGGCCCGGGTCGTCATCGAGAAAAATTACACAGACCTGGCGCTGCGCGAAAGCGTGGGTGCGGGCGGCGACCTGCTGCTCATCGCCGGTCTCAAGCCCGAGGCGCAAAAGCGCATCCAGGAAGGCGCGGTCCAGCAGAACATCCAGATCCTTCGGAATCGCGTCAATGAACTGGGTGTGGCCGAACCCATTATCCAGCAACAAGGTACCGAGCGCGTCGTCGTGCAGTTGCCTGGCGTCCAGGACACCGCGCGCGCGAAGGACATCCTGGGCCGGACTGCCTCGCTGGAAATCCGCATGGTCAACGACGATCCCGGCGCGCTCGAAGCGGCGCGCACGGGCAGCGTGCCGCTGGGAAGCGATCTCTTTGTCGAGCGCACCGGACAGCAGATCCTGGTCAAGCGACAGGTAGTGCTGACGGGCGACCGGATCAACGATGCGCAGCCAGGCTTCGACCAGCGCAACAACGAGCCCGTTGTGCACATGAACCTGGACGGCAGCGGCGCGCGGATCTTCAAGGAAGTGACGCGCGACAACGTCGGCAAGCGCATGGCGATCGTGCTGGTCGAAAAGGGCAAGGCGGAGGTCATCACAGCGCCGGTGATCCGCGAGGAAATCGGTGGCGGCCGCGTGCAGATCAGCGGCCGGATGACCACGCGGGAGGCCAATGACATCGCGCTGCTGATGCGCGCCGGCGCGCTTGCGGCCCCGCTGGAAATCATCGAGGAACGCACTGTCGGTCCCTCGCTCGGCCAGGACAACATCGACAAGGGCTTCAACTCGGTCAAGTATGGCTTCATCGTTCTTGCCATCTTCATGTGCGTCTACTACATGCTGATGGGCGTTATCTCGACGATCGCGCTGTCGTTCAACCTGCTGCTGCTGGTCGCGATCCTGTCGATGCTGCAGGCAACGCTTACGCTGCCCGGCATCGCCGCTATCGCGCTGGCGCTGGGGATGGCGATCGACTCCAATGTGCTGATCAACGAGCGCATCCGCGAGGAACTGCGCTGGGGCGCGACGCCGCACGCGGCGCTGCAGGCCGGCTACGAGCGCGCGTGGGGCACCATCCTGGACTCGAACGTGACGACGTTAATCGCCGGCATCGCGCTCCTTATTTTTGGCAGTGGACCCGTGCGCGGCTTTGCCGTCGTGCATTGCCTCGGCATCCTGACGTCCATGTTCTCGGCGGTCTTCGTGTCGCGCGGAATCGTCTCGCTTATCTACGGCAACCGCAAGAAGCTGGACAAGATATCGATCGGGCAGGTGTGGCGGCCGGAAGGCGGCGTCGCGCCCGGCGCGTTGTCGAAGAGCACCTGACCCGCTCAGCTGACAGACCGGCACCGATCTAGACTAAAGGCTCAACGATGGAATTTTTCAGAATCAGCCGCGACATACCGTTCATGCGGCATGCGCTCACGTTCAACGTGATCTCGCTCGTGACGTTCCTGCTCGCCGTGTTCTTCCTGGCAACCCGCGGCCTGAACCTTGGCGTCGACTTCCGCGGCGGCACCGTGATCGAGGTGACGTACGCGCATCCCGTGGACTTCACCCGCGTACGCAATGCGCTGGACAAACTAAACCTCGGCGAGTTTTCGGCGCAGAGTTTCGGCCGCTCCGACAACGCGCTGATCCGCTTGCCGCTGAAGGAAGGGGTTTCCAGCGCGCAGCTTTCCGAACGCGTGATGGGGGCGCTCAAAGTGGACGATCCTTCCGCCACCCAGCAGCGTGTCGAGTTCGTCGGTCCCCAGGTGGGCCGCGAGCTCTACGAGAATGGCGCGCTGGCGCTGCTGCTCGTTTCGCTTGGCATCGTCGCTTACCTCGCGTTGCGCTTCGAGTGGCGCTTCGCGATCGCGGCGATCGTCGCCAACCTGCACGACGTGATCATCATCCTGGGCTTTTTCGCGCTGTTCCAGTGGGAGTTTTCGCTGCCGGTGCTGGCGGCGATCCTGGCGGTGCTCGGGTACTCGGTCAACGAATCCGTCGTAATCGCCGACCGGATTCGCGAGAATTTCCGCAAGATGCGAAAGGCCACGGTGACGCATGTGATCGACAATGCGATCACCAGCACCATCTCGCGTACCATCATCACCCATGGCAGCACCTTGATGATGGTACTGTCGATCCTGTTCTTCGGCGGCGAAACGCTGCACTATTTCGCGCTGGCGCTGACCATCGGCATCTGCTTCGGCATCTACTCTTCGGTGCTGGTGATGGCGCCGCTGGTCATGTGGATGGGAGTGTCGCGCGAAGACCTGGTCAAGCCGGAGAAGAAAGCCGGAATAGGTGGAGAAAAGATTCTTCCCTAGCGTGCGCGCCGCGGTCCTCTCATGCTGACCACGCTTTTCTACACGCTTTTTGCGCTCGACCAGTCGCTCCTGAATCTGGCCGGCCAATACGGGCCGTGGCTGTATGCGATTCTTTTCGTCATCATTTTCGCCGAGACGGGGCTGGTGGTCTTTCCGTTCCTTCCAGGCGACTCCATCCTTTTCATCGCCGGCACGATAACGGCCACGGCGGACCTCAATGTGCATGTTCTCGTCGGAGTACTCATCGCCGCAGCGATCCTTGGTGACTCGGTGAACTATGCCATCGGCCACTACATCGGCCCGAGGATTTTCGACAAGCCCGATTCGCGCTGGTTCAAGCAGGATCACCTGCGGCGTACCCAGGCGTTCTACGACAAGTATGGCGGGGTCACGATCATCATCGGTAGATTCATCCCGATCATCCGCACGTTCGCGCCATTTCTGGCAGGCGTGGCCGGAATGAAGTACCGCAACTTCCTTTCGTTCAACGTGATCGGCGGCGTGCTCTGGATCAGTTCGCTCGTCTACGCGGGTTTCCTGTTCGGGAACATCCCGTGGGTCAAGCAAAACCTCTCGCTGATTGTCATCGGCATTGTCATCGTGTCGCTGATGCCTGCCATCGTCACGTTCCTGCGCGAGCGTCGCGGCAAGCCGCCGGGCTGAAACGCACCGGGCCGCGCTCGTCGACATCAGGTCGAGGCGCGCAAACCACCTCCGTCAACCGCTATACGCGCTTCGCCAGTTCCACGGCGCTTCCGATGTATGTGGAGGGCGTCAGTGCCAGCAGCCGCGCCTTGGCGTCGGCCGGCAACGCCAACCCCTGAATGAACGCGTGCAGCGATTCGCGCGTGATGCCCGTTTTGCCGCGGGTCAGCGCCTTCAGCTGCTCGTACGGATTGGCGATGCCGTGACGTCGCATCACCGTCTGGATCGGCTCCGCCAGCACTTCCCAATTGGCGTCGAGGTCGGCGGCCATCCTCGCGGCGTCGACTTCCAGCTTGGCCAGGCCCTGGCGCAGCGACGACCAGCCCAATACCGCGTAACCCAGGGCCACGCCCATGTTGCGCAGGACCGTCGAGTCGGTGAGATCGCGCTGCCAGCGCGAGACCGGCAATTTTTCGGCAAGGTGGCGCAGTACCGCGTTGGCCAGGCCCAGGTTGCCTTCGGAATTCTCGAAGTCGATGGGATTGACCTTGTGCGGCATCGTCGACGAGCCGACTTCGCCTTCCTTCACGCGTTGCCGGAAATACCCGAGCGACACGTAGCCCCATATGTCGCGGTCGAAATCGATCAGGACCGTGTTGACCCGCGCAATGGCATCGAAGAGCTCCGCCATGTAGTCGTGCGGCTCGATCTGCGTCGTGTAGGGATTGAACTCGAGGCCGAGGCCGGCCACCAGCCTTGCCGACAGACGCTCCCAGTCGACATCGGGGTAGGCGGCCCGATGCGCGTTGTAATTGCCCACCGCCCCGTTGGCCTTGCCCTTGATGGGAACCCGCTCGATTGCCGCGATCTGGCGCTCGACGCGCGCATAGACGTTGGCGATTTCCTTGCCGAGGGTGGTCGGCGTGGCGGGCTGGCCGTGAGTTCGCGACAGCATGGGCACGGCCGCCTGCGCGTGGGCCATCGCGCGCAACGCGGCGGCGATGTCCCGCAACGCCGGCAGCACCACGTCGTGTCGCGCCGCCGCCAACGCCAGCGCATGCGCCAGATTGTTGATGTCCTCGGAGGTGCAGGCAAAGTGGATGAATTCCGCGACCTTCGCGATTTCCGGATTTGCTGCGAAGCGCTCCTTCAGCCAGTACTCGACCGCCTTGACGTCGTGGTTCGTCGTGCGCTCGATCTCCTTCACGCGCGCGGCATCGACCGGCGAAAAGGATTGCGCGACTTTGCCGAGTTCCGCACGCGCGGCCGCGTCAAAGGGCGGCACCTCCGGGATGCCTGGCTCGTCGGATAACGCGACGAGCCAGGCCAGTTCGACCCGCACGCGATGACGGACAAGCCCGAATTCGCTGAAATGCTCGCGCAGCGCGGCGACTTTGCCGGCATAGCGACCATCCAGCGGCGACAGCGCGGTAAGCGCGTGGGCGATTGCTTCGGCGGACATGACTGTTTGGATGGTTCGGTGTCGCCCGGGCCCCATCAGATTGCAATCCCACTTGCAATTAATAGGGCAATGTCCTGCAGTTTCGCGACGCGATTCGAGTTTAACACGTGCAGCGCGCCACTCTGCGGAGTGCGGGATCGCTCGCCGGCGTGCGGCGGAACACCGATGCGCGATGCCGGGCGTCGCGATGCTATACTTTTCTTCCGCCATCCCCTGAATAGCCTGCCCGTGCTCAAGCTGATCGCCTCGCCGACGAGCCCCTTTGTGCGCAAAGTGCGCATTGCGCTCGCCGAGAAGAAAATCGAGTACCAGATGGTGGAAGCCTCGCCATGGGAAGCCGGCAATCCAGTGCACGCGTGGTCTCCGCTGGGCAAGGTGCCGGTTCTCGTGCTGGACGACGGAACGCACCTGTTCGATTCGCGCGTGATCGTTGAATACATCGACACGGTGAGCCCGGTGTCGCGGCTCATTCCCGAGCCCAACCGTCAACGGATCGAAGTGAAACGCTGGGAAGCGCTGGCCGACGGCATTTGCGATGCCACGCTGACCATCGTCCTCGAATCGCGGCGGCCAGTGAAGCAGCAGAACAAGGATTGGACGGAACGCCAGCGGCAGAAGATTGCCGCGGGCGTGGCCGAACTCTCACGCGAGCTCGGCGAGAATGCATGGTGCAACGGCGAGTCGTATTCGTTGGCCGACCTGGCGACGGGTTGTGCGCTCGGCTATCTCGACCTGCGTTATGCAGACCTCGATTGGCGGCGCGAATATCCCAATCTTGCACGTCTCGCGGAAAAACTCGCCAAGCGCCCATCGTTCCAGGAGTCCGTCCCGCCCAAAACATGAGGGCTGGGCCGTATTGCCGGCATGATGAGTGACCGGATTCCCGATCCGACGGGCACCGTTGCAAAGTAGTCGTTGACCGCCTAGTTCACCTGCTTCAGCTGATCGAGGATCGCCGGGTTCTCGAGCGTCGAGGTGTCCTGCTTGATTTCCTCATCCTTGGCGATCGAGCGCAACAGCCTGCGCATGATCTTGCCCGAGCGCGTCTTGGGCAGATTCTCCCCGAAGCGAATGTCCTTCGGCTTGGCAATGGCGCCGATCTCCTTGGCAACCCAGTCGCGCAGCATCTTGGCGATCTTGTCGGCTTCCGCGCTGTCGGGACGGGTCTGCTTCAACACGACAAAAGCGCACACCGCCTCGCCGGTGAGGTCGTCGGGGCGGCCGACGACTGCGGCCTCCGCGACCAGCGGATTGGCCACCAGCGCCGATTCTATTTCCATCGTGCCGAGGCGATGGCCCGACACGTTCAGCACGTCGTCGATGCGGCCCATGATCCGGATATAGCCTTCGAGATCGCGGCTCGCGCCGTCACCGGCCAGGTAATACTTGCCTTGGAAGTCCTCCGGGTAATAGCTGGACTTGTAGCGCTCGGGGTCGCCCCAGATGGTGCGAATCATTCCCGGCCATGGCCTCTTGATCACCAGGATTCCGCCTTTGCCGAATTCGACCGTGTGCCCGGTCTCGTCGACGATGTCGGCGATGATGCCCGGCAGCGGGAACGTGCAGGAGCCGGGCTTGAGTGGCGTCGCGCCGGGTAGGGGCGTGATCATGTGGCCGCCAGTCTCGGTTTGCCACCACGTGTCGACGATCGGGCAGCGCGAGTTGCCGACGGTCTGGTAGTACCACATCCAGGCTTCCGGGTTGATCGGCTCGCCGACCGATCCAAGGATGCGCAATGACGACAGGTCGTAGTTCTTGGGCAGCTCACCGCCCGCCTTGATCAGCGACCGGATCGCCGTAGGCGCGGTGTAAAACACCGTCACTTTGTGATCCTGGATCATTTTCCAGAAGCGGCCGGCGTCAGGATAGGTCGGCACGCCTTCGAACATGATTTCGGTGGCGCCGCATGCGAGTGGCCCATAGGCGATGTACGTATGACCCGTGACCCATCCCACGTCCGCCGTGCACCAGTAGACGTCGTCGGGTTTGTAGTCGAACGTCCACTTCATCGTCATGACGGCTTGCAGCAGGTATCCGCCAGTGGAGTGCTGCACGCCCTTCGGCTTGCCGGTGGAACCCGACGTATAGAGGATGAACAGCGGGTGTTCGGCGCTCACCCACGTGGGCTCGCAGGTGTCGGGCTGCTTGGCAACGGCATCGTGCCACCAGACATCGCGACCGGCCTGCATCTGGACGTCGGATCCCGTGCGACGGTAGACGAAAACCGTCTTGATGCTTTCGCAGCCCCCCATCGCGAGCGCCTCGTCGACAACTTTTTTCAGAGGTATCTCGCGGCCGCCGCGGAATTGCCCGTCGGCAGCGATGATCGCAACGGCGCCCGCGTCGACGACGCGTTCGTGGATGCTCTTCGCGGAAAAGCCGCCGAATACGACGGAGTGCGTGGCGCCGATGCGCGCGCAGGCCTGCATCGCCACGACCGCGTGGATCGCCATCGGCATGTAGATCAGCACGCGGTCGCCCTGCTTGACCCCGCTCGCCTTGAGCGCATTCGCGAATCTGCAGACCTCGTGGTACAGCTCCTTGTAGGTAATCCGGGTGATCTTGCCGTCGTCGGCCTCGAAAATGATCGCAACCTTGTTGGGCTGCGAGGTCAGGTGGCGGTCAAGGCAGTTGTAGGAGGCGTTGAGCTCGCCGTCATGGAACCACTTGAAGAACGGCGCGCGCGACTCGTCCAGCGTCTTGGAGAACGGCTTGTGCCACAGCAGATTTTCGCGCGCATGACGCGCCCAGAAGCCCTTCGAAATCGCGTTCCGCCTCCGCGCACAGCGCCTTGTAGGCTGCCATTCCCGAGATGTTCGCCTGCTTCACGAACGCATCGGAAGGGGGAAACACGCGATTTTCCTGCATGACCGATTCGATACCTGACGACATGGCTGTGACTCCTCCGCAGACGATTCTTGATTTGCGTGCGCCTGAACGCATGAGTCTAACCAAACCGTGGCCCGCGACGCAATGACGCAGGTCATGGTTGGCCCCGCTCGGATGGTAGACTTTTGCGTCGCACCACCTTACCCCACCCCTACAACCCGATGACCCCTCGCCGCGACCTGCCCCCATTCCGCCAGCAGCCCATCTCGAGATTGCTGTTCATGAGCCGCTGGCTGCAACTGCCGCTCTATCTCGGCCTCATCGTCGCGCAGGGCGTGTACGTCTACTATTTCATGGTCGAACTGCTGCACCTGGTCGAGGCCGCGTTCGGCTACAAGGCAGCAATCGACGAAATCCTCCGCAACGTCACGCCCCCCGGTGCAAAGGACATCCTCCTGCCGCGCGAGACTGTGGTGATGCTGGTAGTGCTGGGCCTGATCGACGTGGTGATGATCTCGAACCTGCTCATCATGGTCATCGTGGGCGGCTACGAGACGTTCGTGTCACGGATGAACCTGGACGACCATCCGGATCAGCCGGAATGGCTATCGCACGTGAACGCGTCGGTTCTAAAGGTCAAGCTGGCCACCGCGATCATCGGCATTTCCTCAATTCATCTCCTCAAGACGTTCATCAACGCAGCGGCGTACGAAGAAAAGACGTTGTTCTACCAGACCGTCATTCACGTAACTTTCCTGTTTTCCGCACTTGCCATCGCGGCGGTCGATCGGGTGATGCCCGCGCCGGTGCGCCACGACGAGCCGCGTCCGCCCCACCCTTCCACTTGACGCTGCCAGCATGACTCTCATTCGCCAGCAGGATTTCATCCAGAGCGTCGCCGACGCGCTGCAATTCATCTCCTATTACCATCCGCTGGACTACATCGAAGCGCTGGGCGCCGCGTATCGCGCCGAGGAATCGCCCGCGGCTAAGGATGCGATCGCGCAGATACTCACCAATTCGCGGATGTGCGCCGAAGGCCATCGGCCGATGTGCCAGGACACAGGCATCGTCGTCGCGTTCGTGAAGGTCGGGATGGATGTGCAGTGGGCGGGGGCGACGATGTCGTTGGCGCAGATGGTCAACGAGGGCGTCCGGCTGGCCTACATGGATCCGGACAATCGCCTGCGGGCATCGATCGTGGCGGATCCGGCGGGTGCGCGCAAGAACACGCGCGACAACACACCTGCGGTCATCCACTTCGACCTCGTGCCGGGCAACACAGTGGAAGTGAAGATCGCGGCCAAGGGCGGCGGCTCGGAGAACAAGTCGAAATTCGTGATGCTGAATCCTTCCGACTCCATCGTCGACTGGGTGCTGAAAACGGTCCCGACGATGGGTGCGGGATGGTGTCCGCCGGGCATGCTGGGCATAGGCATCGGCGGCTCCGCGGAAAAAGCGATGGTGCTTGCCAAGGAAGCGCTGATGGAACCCATCGACATGCACGAATTGTTGCGGCGTGGTCCCGCCAGCATTCTCGAGGAGTTGCGCATCGAACTCTACGAGAAGGTCAACGCGTTGGGTATCGGCGCCCAGGGCCTCGGCGGACTTTCGACGGTGCTCGACGTGAAAATTCTCGACTATCCAACGCACGCCGTATCCAAGCCGGTGGGCATGATCCCCAACTGTGCGGCGACGCGCCACGCCCACTTCACACTCGATGGTTCCGGCGTGGCCAGGCTCGACCCTCCCGACTTGAGCAAGTGGCCCGATGTGCATTGGACACCCTCGCCGACGGCCAGGCATGTCAATCTCGACACGTTGACGCGAGAGGAGGTGGCGACCTGGAAACCCGGCGATGCGCTGCTCCTCAATGGCCGGATGCTGACGGGCCGCGATGCCGCGCACAAGCGTATTGCCGACATCCTTGCCAAGGGAGAAGCGCTGCCGGATGGTGTGGATTTCACCGATCGCGTCATCTACTACGTGGGTCCGGTGGATCCGGTGCGCGACGAAGTCGTCGGCCCCGCTGGCCCCACGACGGCCACGCGCATGGACAAGTTCACCGAAATGATGCTCGCAAAGACCGGCCTGATCGCGATGATCGGCAAGGCCGAACGCGGTCCCGCCGGCATCGAGGCGATCCGCAAACACGGCGCCGCCTATCTCATGGCGGTCGGCGGCGCGGCGTACCTCGTGTCCAAGGCGATACGCGCGTCCCGCGTCGTGGCCTTCGGCGACCTCGGGATGGAAGCCATCTACGAATTCACGGTCAAGGACATGCCGGTTACCGTGGCCGTCGACGCCAGGGGCACGTCGGTCCACCACACGTCCCCCCGCGAATGGCAGGCACGGATAGGCAAGATTCCCGTCACAACGGAATGAGCCGCGGCGGGTTGCCACGCATTCCGGGGTAGCGACCATGGACAGAGCGTGCTAAAGATGTTCATGCCTGTCCAATCACAATGAAGATCCGCAGCCGCCTGCTTCGCCGCATTTCGCCGCTCGGCGGCGATACGGTGTCGACGCTCGACCTGCCGCCGGTGCGCATGGGGCTGCTCACCAAGCTGAACGTGTTGACGGTGGGACTCATCTTCCTCACCGCCGTCGCGGTGTCGCTTTTTCACTTCGCGCAGCAATGGAGGGACGGGGAGCAGCAATTGCGAAGCCAGGGTGCTTCGATGCTAGGCGTCATCTCCGACCTCGCGGAATATGGCTTGTACAACGCGGACAAGCCTTATCTCGAACAGGTGCTGAACAGTGTCAGCAATGATTCAGACGTCGCCTTCGTCTCTGTATTCGACCGCAACGGCAAGATGCTGGTCGAGCGGCGCTTCGGTCCGGGCTCGGCAAGGAGGCGCTTCCACCGCCCAGCCTGCAATCCCTGCCCAAGCGCGGGCAAGTCGCCGAGAGCGAGGTCACGATCGGTGGCAGGCGCTATATCGAACTCGTGTCCGTCGTTGACTCCCCCTCCGTCGCCGACCGCAAGGCGTGCCCAGTCCGATGCCGGCGCGCAA
Organism: uncultured beta proteobacterium; assembly: GCA_963755545.1. Taxonomy (GTDB): domain Bacteria; phylum Pseudomonadota; class Gammaproteobacteria; order Burkholderiales; family Casimicrobiaceae; genus VBCG01. The sequence goes on from CAVWKH010000009.1 coordinate 147,685, forward strand.
GGAGCGAGGACGCCGAACGGATACTTGCGCATCGGCATGTCGCGCGAAGTGCAGCGGCGCCAGTTCCAGGAGCAAATGGTCGGCGCCGTCGCCGTGGGCCTGGCGCTGCTGGTCTTTGCCATCCTGGCGACGCTGCTGCTGACACGCCGCCTGGTGGCGCCCATGCACCGCTTGATGCGCGCGGCGCGCGCAGTGGGCGCGGGACGACTCGACGTCAACGTGCCTGTGCAATCGTCGGACGAACTTGGCCTGCTGACCCACACGTTCAACCACATGACGCAAAAGCTGGGCGAGTCCCAGTCCCAGGTAGCCAACTACCAGCGCACGCTCGAAGACAAGGTAACGCAGCGGACGAAGGAGCTGGAAATCGCCACCGCGCATGCGTACAAGCTCGCGCAGCACGACATCCTCACCGGGCTGCCCAATCGCTCGCTCCTCAACCAGCGCCTGAAGCAGATCCTGGCGCTGGCGCATCGCGACGGCACGCACGTCGCCTGCCTGTTCCTGGACTTCGATCATTTCAAGCGCATCAACGACACGCTGGGCCATGACGCCGGCGACCAGCTGCTGCAGTCCATTGCGCAGCGGCTGATCGGCGCGGTCCGCGAAAGCGACACCGTCGCGCGCCTGGGCGGCGACGAGTTCGTCATCGTGCTGCCGGGGCTCGGCCCGGATCAGGCCGCGTTCGAGGTCATGGCGGTGTTGACCCGGGTGCGCGAGTCGTTTCTGGCGCCTTTCCGCCTATCCGATCAGATGCCCACGCTGACCTGTTCGATCGGCGTGGCGATGTACCCGCTCGACGCAGCCGACGGCGGCAATCTCATCAAGCAGGCGCGATACCGCGATGTACGCCGCCAAGGAAGCCGGACGCAACGCGTACCGGTTCTACACCGCGGACATGAACGCGCGTGTGCAGTTGCGACTGCAGCTCGAAACGGACATGCGCCGTGGGCTCATGGACGACGAGTTCTTCCTCGTCTACCAGCCGCAGATCGAGATGAAGACGGGCCGTGCATGCGGCGTCGAGGCGTTATTGCGCTGGCGCGACCCCGAGCGCGGCGTGATTTCTCCGACCGAATTCATTCCGATCGCCGAGGAATCGGGAATGATCCAGGCGCTGGGCGCGCGCGTGCTGCGCGATGCCTGCCGTCAGGTCATGCAGTGGCACCGCAGCAATATGCAGATGCGGCTGTCGGTCAACCTCTCGGTGCAGCAACTGCAGCACGACAGCTGGCTCGGCATCGTCGAGGACGCGCTGTCTTCGAGTGGCTTGGCGCCCCAGCATCTCGACCTCGAGATCACCGAGAGCGTCATCATCACGCATCCCGAGAAGGCGGTGGCCACGCTGGTCAAATTGAAGCAAATGGGTGTGTCGATCACCATCGACGACTTCGGCACCGGTTACTCCAGCCTGTCGTACCTCGCACGCCTGCCGATCCAGGGCGTGAAGATCGACCAGCGGTTCGTCCACGGGTTGGAGAAGAACCGGAACGACGAGGCGATAGCGCAGGCCATCATCGCGCTGTCGCATTCCCTCGGCCTGCGCTGCATCGCCGAAGGCGTGGAAACCGCCGCCCAGTTCAACTTCCTGCGCACGCACGGCTGCGAGGAAGCGCAGGGCTTTCTCATTGCCCGGCCGCTGCCGGAAGCGCAGTTGCGCTCGTGGTGGCGCACGCAGGAGGAGCGTCGTCACGGCAGGGACCGGCAGGCGGACCTCTGGCAGCGCGAGGCGGAGGAATAGCCCGGCTCTAGCCGGCGAGGTCGGCCGGTGTATCCACGTCGCGCAGCACACCCTTGTCGGCGACTTCGATGAGTTGCAGCGCGCCGGGATCCGCGACGAGGATGGTTTTGGCACCCTGATCGCCCACAAGCGCCGTCAACGCGGCGTAGTGCACACGTGCAAACCCGACGGGATGCGCGCGCACGCCGATATGGGACGTGGCAACCATCTCAGCGCCTTCACGGAGCGCATCGGCGACCACGGCGATCGTCGCTGGCGCGATCCAAGGCATGTCCGCCAGCGCGACCACCCAGCCGTCCGCATCCGGCGCCGCGGCCACGCCACACGCGAGGCTCGCACCCATGCCTTCGGTGGCGCGAGCACACTCGACCACCTGCGCTCCCGCGGCGCGAAGCTGGCTGGCCAGAATCGAGTCGCCGGGACGAACGACCGCGACGACTCGTGGCAACGCCGACAGCAGATGGAGGCACGACGCGACGCCGATCGCCGTTCCCGCGCCGACGCCATGCGAAGCCGCAGGAAGCGGCGTAAGCAGCTTGGCGCCTCCGAAGCGCGCCCCCTTGCCTGCGGCAAGCAGGACGCCGACTAGACGCATTTGCCGCGACGGAGAAATCGGCGCACGGCCGGCGTCGACGCCCGGTCGAGGCTTGCGAAGGCGGCACGAGAAATTTTCATTCCTGCAGCAGGCGGAATTTGCCGTCTTTCACGATGATCAGAACGCGCGCCCGGTCGTCCATGCCGTTGTGATTGGTCGCCGACATGTTGAACACGCCCTGGGTCCCCACCACCTCACGCTCCTTTTCCAGCGAATCGCGCAATGCACTGCGGAAGGCCTCCGTGCCGGGCTTGCCCGCCTTCAGCGCAGCCGGCAATGCGCGTTCGAGCAGGATTGCGCCATCCCATGTGTTGGCGCCAAACGTCGCCGGCCGCGCGCCGAATTGCTTCTCGTAGGCGGCGATATAGGCCTGCGCCACTTTCTTCGTCGGGTTCGAATCGGGAATTTCATCGATGACCAGCATCGGCCCCGCCGCGAGGATGGTCCCCTCGACTTTCTCCTTGCCGAGCTTGATGAAGTCCTCGGTCGCCACCGCGTGCGTCTGGTAGACCCTGCCCTTGTAGCCCTGGTCGAACAACGTGGCTTGCGGCAGCACGGCGGGCCCGCCCACCGCGGCGATCAATACGGCATCCGGCTTGGCCGCCAGCAGTTTCAGCGCCTGGCCGGTGACGCTCTGGTCATTGCGCGCGTACCGCTCGTTGGCGACGATGGCGATGCCGGCTTTCTCGGCCATGGCGCCGAATACCTTGTACCAATTCTCTCCGTAGGGGTCATTGAAGCCGATGAAGCCGACCGTCTTCACGCCGTTCTTCACCATGTGCTTCAGCAGCGCGCCGGCGATGATGTCGTCGTTCTGCGTGGTCTTGAACACCCAGCGCCTCTTCGCGTCCAGCGGTTCGACCACCGACGACGTTCCCACCGTCGCCATCATCGGCACATGGGCTTCCGCGATCACGTCGAGGATCGCCAGCGCGTTCGGTGTGGTCGACGGCCCGATCAGCGCGTCGATGTTGCTTTCCTGCACGAGTTTCTTGATGTTCTGAACGGCGCGGGTAGTGTCGCCTCCGTCTTCCAGCTGGATGTATTCCACCGTGGCGTCGCCGATCTTCTTCGGCAACATGTCACCCGTATTCTTCTGCGGAATGCCGATGGCTGAGGTGGGACCGGTGGCGGAAACCATGAGCCCGACCTTGACCTGGCCCTGGACGGACATTGCAAAACACATGGAGATTGCAGCAACTAGATGGCGAACGGACACAAGGCACTCCTGGAGAAAGACACTGAATGGCGCACCGAACGTGCGTCGAGCGGGAATGCTATGCCGAACCGGGGCGACTAGACAACCTGTCCCGCCGCATGTCCGGACGCCCAGGCCCATTGGAAATTGTAGCCGCCCAGCCAGCCGGTGACGTCGACCACCTCGCCGATGAAATAAAGGCCCGGGTACGGCGCGCGCCTGCATGGTTTTCGAGATCCAGGTCGCGCGTGTCCACGCCGCCGCAGTGTCACCTCGGCTGTGCGGTAGCCTTCGGTGCCTGAGGGCAGGATGCGCCAGTCGTTCACTTGCGCCGCAACGTCGCGCAGCTTCGAGCCTCGGCCAGCTCGCCCAGGGCGCCGCGCATCGCCGATGTGTCGGCGCATCACTGTTGCGCCAACCGCTGCGGCAGCGTTGCGCGAGGAACGTGTGCGGCGACTGCTTGCCTGCGTGCTGGCGCGCGCGCGCAGCGCATGCCAGCGCATCCGTGCCCGGCAGCAGGTCGATCGACGAGCGTCGCGCGGCCATCCGCCAGTAGGAGGAAATCTGCAGGATCGCGGGGCCGCTGAGGCCGCGATGGGTGAACAGCAGGCTCTCGCGGAATCGCTCGCCGTTGCAGGACGACCTCCGCATCGACCGAGATGCCGGAGAGCTCGCCGTAGCGCGCAAGGCGTCCGGCGCAAAGGTCGAGTGGCACCAGCGCCGGGGCGCGGGGTGACCACCGCCACGCCGAACTGCTCGCGCTATCCGGTAGCCGAAAGGCGTGGCGCCCATCTTCGGCATCGACAGTGCCGCCGGTGGCGATGACCAGCGCCGCGCAGCGCACCGGTCGCCTGCGGCGTCGCCACCACGAAACTCCGTCCGCCGTGCGCTCGACGCCCTCGACGGGACACGGCATCCGCCACTGCACGTTCCGCCATCACATTCCAGCTTCAGCATGCGGATGATGTCCTGCGCCGTGATCGTCGCAGAACAGCTGGCCGAGTTTCTTCTCGTGATACGCGATGCCGTGGCGCTCCACCAGTCGAAATGAAATGGCGCGGCGTGTAGCGAGCAAGCGCGGAGACGGCAGAAGTCCGGATTCTGCGATAGAAAGTGGCCCGGACCTGCGCCGATGTTGGTGAAGTTGCAGCGGCCGCCGCCGGATATGCGGATCTTCTCGCCGAGCAGGTGGTAGTGCTCGATGACGAGGACGCTGCGACCGCGCTGCCCCGCCTGCGCCGCGCACATCATGCCGGCTGCGCCAGCGCCGATGACGACGACTTCGCAAGAAGTCAATGCAGGATCAGCCGTTGCGCCAGCCTGACCGTTCTGTGGCTCAGCCGGTTGAGCGCGGGCGGCAGCGCCAGCGGCTTGAGCAGCATCTTGACCGCCATCGACGCCGGATAGTGCCGACGCACCAGCGTCGTCGTGCGCGCGACGGCGCGGCGGAACTCGCGCCCGTCGCGCGACGCGTGCGGATGCAGAGCACGATACGGATACCATGATCCCCGCTCCACGTCGCTGCGCAGGATCACGCGCAGGCGACGGGCGAGCGCACCCAGGACGAGCGCACGGCTGTTGCGCTCGCTGGCGTTGTACCGGTGGAAGTAGCGGAAGAAGTGCTTGTAGTGGTCGACTTCGTCGCGCTGGATGGCGCGGACCAGTCGCCCCAGCACCGGTTCGTCGCTGATGGAGCGGATCGCACCGTAATAGGTTGCCGTGCCCATCTCGACGACGCAGCGGGCGGCCATTTCCAGGCAAGGGCTCGTTTCAAGTTCGTCGGGCGTATTGCTCCGCGAGTGTTCGGCGAGGAATGCCGCGAACTCCGCCTGCCAATCAAACTCCGGCCAGACGACATTGACATAGGCGCGCAGTGCGCGGCCGTGCCGCAGTTCCTGGGGTTCCCATTGCCCGGTCAGCCAGGAAGCCACTTCGGTATCGCCGCGGAATTGCTCGATCAGGTTGCGCGTGTAGAGGTCGGACGCCGTCTCGACGAAAGACGCGCCGGCGAGCAGCAGGAACAACTCTTCGTTCGACCTGACGCGCGTCGCGTCGACGCCATGAAAGAGAATGTCATCGAGTGACCAGTAGCCGCCTTTCGCGATTTCGCCGCTCATTGGCCCACGCTCATTGGCCAAAACTCATTGACTGATGCCGGCCACGCCGGAAAACGGTGCCGGAACTCAAAGCTGGATAGTCACTCGGAGAAAGGTCGCCGGGATGGAAATGCCGCCCGTGGCTTTGTTTTGCGTCTTCGCGAGTTCGACGAGCTGCCGCTGCAGGTCACCCTCGGTGCCGTTCTTCTGTGCCGCCTCGAATGCGTTCATCGTAGGTCCGTAGAATCGCCGGAAGAGGTCGATGAGTTGCGCGGGACTTGTTTCCGGGCTTGCAAACAAAAATACGTCCTTGACCATCGATATGTTTTCGGCGGGTACGCCAGCCTTGCCGAAGCGCTCGATGACGTGACTCTCGACTCCCCACAGCATCGGACTGATGAAACCTTCCGGCGGCGGCGGCGTGAACGACGAGCTTGTCTTCAGCAATTGCGAGACGAATGACGTCGGGTCGTTCGGAATCCAGTTGCCCATGACGATCCGGCCGCCCTTTCTGGTGACCCTCACCATCTCGCGGGACACGTCGAACGGCTGGGGCGCGAACATCGCGCCGAACACGGAGAGTGACAAATCGAATGAACCGTCGGCGACGCCTTGCAGGTTGCACGCATCGCCCTCGCGGAACGTGAGATTCGCAAGACCCGCCTCCGCGGCGCGCCGGTTCCCCGCGTCGACCAGGTTTCTCGCAATGTCGATTCCAACGACCTCGGCACCCGCGCGGGCAAGAGGCAACGCAGTGGTGCCGTCGCCACAACCAAGGTCCAGGACCTGCAGCGGCGGCACGACCGCGAGCGACTTCACCAACGCGTCGCCCGACTGACGCATCAGCGCCGCTATGGCCGTGAAGTCGCCCTTCTCCCACAGCGCCTTGTTTGGATTCATGGTCACTCTCTCGGACGGTGAAGCGCAGATGATGCCCCGCCGCCTCATTTCGTTCAAGCACGGCTGCCGCAGGTCGCGAGCACATTATTCCTGCGCAAGCATGGGCTGGCGGAATAGTGCCAACCGAACTCGGCTCAGCCGGCCGCGGTCCTATTCGCTGAAGAAGTCCTTGACCTTGTCGAACCACCCTTTGGCGCGCGGATTGTGCTTGCCGGGGTCTTCCTCGTTGATCTGCTCGAATTCGCGCAACAATTCCTTCTGCCGCGACGTGAGCTTGACCGGCGTCTCGATCGCGACATGACAGTACAGGTCGCCTTGCACTGAGCCGCGGACCGGACGAATTCCTTTGTTGCGCAGGCGGAAGGTCTGTCCCGATTGCGTCTCCGCGGGAATCTTGATCGTCGCGTGTCCATCGAGCGTCGGGATTTCCAGTTCGCCGCCCAGCGCCGCCGTCGCGAAGCTGATCGGCAGGTCACAATGCAAGTCAGCGCCGTCCCGCTGGAACACCTGATGGGCCTTGAGGCTGACGACGACGTACAGGTCGCCTGACGGGCCGCCGTTGAGGCCGGCCTCGCCTTCGCCGGTCAGGCGGATACGATCGTCGGTATCGACGCCCGCCGGGATCTTGACCGACAGCGTCTTGTACTTTTTCACGCGACCGGCGCCGTGGCACGTCACGCAGGGATCGGGAATCACTTTGCCCGTGCCGCGACAGGTGGGGCAAGTCTGCTGGATGGAAAAGAAACCCTGAGACACCCGCACTTCGCCGCGTCCACCACAGGTGCCGCAGGTCTTGGACTGCGTTCCCGGCTTGGCACCGGAACCATGGCACGTCTCGCACTCCTCCATCGCCGGAATGCGGATCTTTACTTCCGTGCCGCGGGCAGCATCCTCCAGCGAAAGCTCGAGGTTGTAGCGCAAGTCGGCGCCGCGATAGACGCCATTGCCGCCTCCGCCACGTCCCTGCTGTCCGAAAATCTCGCCGAAGATGTCGCCGAATGCGTCGGCGAAACCGCCGAAACCCTCGGGTCCGCCCGGACGACCTCCCATCTGGGGATTGACGCCGGCGTGGCCGAATTGGTCGTAGGCCGCGCGCTTGCCCGAATCCGTCAGTACTTCGTAGGCTTCCTTGGCTTCCTTGAATTTTTCCTCGGATGCTTTGTCATCCGGATTGCGGTCCGGATGGTGCTTCATCGCCATCTTGCGATAGGACTTCTTGATGTCCTCTTCGGAGGCGTCGCGGCCCAGGCCAAGAATCGTGTAGTAGTCGCGCTTCGCCATATTTCTTTACTTCCCCTGAATCGACAAAAGCCCTCGCGGGCCGGCTCATGATCAATCGTTCATGTTTCCACAACAACAAAAGCCGGACTGAGGGGCGCCAAGGCGACCACTCAAATCCGGCCAGATAGTACGTCGCGCACCAACGCTACGATGTCGCCAATAGAAAACGCGACGGACTATCGTTATTTGTCTTTGACTTCCGTGAACTCTGCATCGACGACCTTCTCGTCGCCTTGATGCCCACCTGCGCCGCCTGCCGCATGTTCTCCGGCACCGGCGCCCGCGCCTGCTCCGGCGCCACCCGCTGCGTTGGCGGCCGCCTGCGCCTGCGCGTACATCACCTCGCCCAGCTTCTGCGACGTCTTCGCAAGTTCCTCGGCCTTGGCCTCGATCTGCTCCTTGGTTGCGTCGTTCTGCTTCAGCAGTTCCTCGGCGTCCTTGACCGCGGCCTCGATCTTGGCCTTTTCGTCGGCCTCGACCTTGTCGCCGTATTCCGCGACCGACTTCTTCACGCTGTGCACAAGCGCGTCGAGGCTGTTGCGAGCCTGCACCGTCTCGACCATCTTGCGGTCGTCTTCGGCGTGGGCCTCGGCGTCCTTCACCATCTTGTCGATCTCGGCTTCCGACAGTCCTGAGTTCGCCTTGATCGTGATCTTGTTTTCCTTGCCCGTCGCCTTGTCCTTGGCGGACACGTGCAGGATGCCGTTAGCGTCGATGTCGAACGTGACCTCGATCTGCGGCGTGCCGCGCGGTGCCGGCGGGATGCCTTCCAGGTTGAACTGCCCGAGGCTCTTGTTGCCGCCCGCGACGTCGCGTTCGCCCTGGAGCACGTGGATCGTCACCGCGCCCTGGTTGTCGTCCGCCGTCGAGAACACCTGCTGCGCCTTGGTCGGAATCGTCGTGTTCTTCTTGATCAGCTTGGTCATCACGCTGCCCAGCGTCTCAATGCCCAGCGACAACGGCGTGACGTCGAGAAGCAACACGTCCTTCACGTCGCCCTTCAGCACGCCGCCCTGGATGGCTGCGCCAACGGCGACGGCCTCGTCCGGGTTGACGTCCTTGCGCGGCTCCTTGCCGAAGAATTCCTTCACCTTGTCCTGCACCTTCGGCATCCGCGTCTGGCCGCCGACCAGGATGACGTCCGAAATGTCGGAAAGCTTGACGCCCGCGTCCTTGATCGCGACGCGGCAGGGCTCGATGGTCCGTTCGATCAATTCCTCGACGAGCGCCTCGAACTTGGCGCGCGTGATCTTCATGGCCAGGTGCTTCGGGCCCGACTGGTCCGCCGTGATGTAGGGCAGGTTGATTTCGGTTTGCTGGGAAGAAGACAGCTCGATCTTGGCCTTTTCCGCCGAATCCTTGAGCCGCTGCAGCGCCAGCACGTCGCTCTTCAAATCGACGCCCGATTCCTTCTTGTACTCCGTGACGATGTAGTCGATGAGCCGCTGGTCGAAGTCCTCGCCGCCGAGGAACGTGTCGCCGTTCGTCGACAGCACTTCGAACTGGTGCTCGCCTTCGACGTTGGCGATTTCGATGATCGAGATGTCGAACGTGCCGCCACCGAGGTCATAGACCGCGATCTTGCGGTCGCCTTCCTTCTTGTCCATGCCGAACGCCAACGCGGCCGCCGTCGGCTCGTTGATGATCCGCTTGACTTCGAGGCCCGCGATCTTGCCGGCGTCCTTGGTCGCCTGCCGCTGCGAGTCGTTGAAGTACGCTGGTACCGTAATGACGGCCTCGGTCACTTCCTCGCCGAGATAGTCTTCGGCAGTCTTCTTCATCTTGCGCAGGATTTCCGCCGACACTTGCTGGGGCGCGATCTTCTTGCCGCGCACCTCGACCCACGCGTCGCCGTTCTCGGCCTTGATGATCTTGTAGGGCATCAGGTTGATGTCCTTCTGAACTTCCTTCTCCTCGAACTTGCGTCCGATCAGACGCTTGATCGCGTACAGCGTGTTCTTGGGATTGGTGACCGCCTGCCGCTTCGCCGAGGCACCGACGAGGATCTCGCCGTCTTCCTGGTACGCGACGACCGATGGCGTCGTGCGCGCGCCTTCGGAGTTTTCGATGACCTTGGGGGTGCTGCCTTCCATGATGGAAACGCAACTGTTGGTCGTGCCCAGGTCGATGCCGATGATCTTGCCCATGATGAAAAAACCTCCGTGATTTGTTCAGTGTTGCAATTGGGTTAGCCGAATTGGCTGCTTGCGAACCAGATGGGGGTTTGGGCGCGAGAGATCAACCCGAACGCCAGCTGAGACGCAGCGATTCATGCGCTTTCGGTCTTGCCTTTCGCCACCGTCACCAGCGCCGGCCGCAGCACGCGGTCGTTGATGAGATAGCCCTTTTGGTAGACGTCGACGACGGTGTTCGGCGCCTGCGCCGACTCGACCATCTGCATCGCCTGGTGGCGGTGCGGATCGTATTTCTCGCCTACCGGGTTCAACTCGATGACCTGCGCACGATCGAAGGACGCCTTGAGCGCCTTGAGCGTCAATTCCGCGCCGGACGTGAGCGTTTCCAGCGTGACGTTGCCGGCGGCAAGCGTCTGTTCGAGCGCGTCCTTGACCGGCAGCAGATCCTCGGCAAATCGCTCCACCGCATACTTGTGCGCCTTGGCGACATCCGCCTGGGACTGCTTGCGGACGTTGTCCGTTTCCGCTTTCGCCCGCAGGAACGCATCCTTGAGTTCCGCGACTTCCGCCTCGGCTTTGATCAACTGGGCCGTGATGTCGTCGGCGATGCCGGCTCCCGGGTCGAGGGCCGATTCTTGGGCCGCGTCGAACGCGGGGGTCACCCCCGGTTCGCCCGGCGACGGTACGTTCTGGTGTTGGGTCATGCGTTTCATCCTGGAATCGAACTTGCTAACCGCACGCACGTTGGGGTCATTGCGGCGGTTTCAAGTCCTGCTCGGTTCAAAATGACAATATATGTTATAAATCAATATCTTAATATTACGATACTCAGGCCGCCCGGGCGTTCCGGTTCCTTCAAGCTTTGAGACCGGCAGGTGATGCAGGCACCCGCGGCATCGCCTGCACGGACCGGCGATTCAGCGACGTGCGCCCGACACCTTGGCACGCAGCAGCGTTGCCTCGCGGGCCTGCGCATCCGGCGTAGCGACCAGCCAGCCGTCGAGATTTCGGAACACGAGATCAGCCAGCGCCTTGATCCATAGCGGATGTTCGTTGAGGCAGGGAATCACGTGGAATTCCTTGCCCCCGCGGCCAGGAACGTGACGCGCGCCTCGATCGCGATTTCCTCCAACGTCTCCAGGCAGTCGGCCACGAAGCCGGGGCAAAACACATCGACACGTGCTACCCCCTCGGCGCCCATCATCTTGAGCGTGTCGGTCGTGTAGGGTTTCAGCCACGGCGCCTTGCCGAAGCGCGACTGGAACGTCAGCGACCATTGCGCGGCGGCGAGACCCAGTTCCTGCGCGAGCAGCCGCGCCGTCGCGTGGCACAGGCAATGATAGGGGTCACCGCGATCGAGCGTCTGCCGCGGCAGACCGTGGAACGACAGCACGAGGCGATCCGGCCGACCGTGCTTCATCCAGTAGTCGTTCACGTTCTGGGCGAGCGCCTTGATGTACTTCGGGTCGTCGTGGAACGTCTCGACGAAGCGCAGGCCGGGAATGCGCCGCACATATTCGAGGTGATCGGCGACCGCATCGAACGCCGACGCCGTCGTGCTGGCCGCGTATTGCGGATAAAGACGGGACCACGAGGATCTTTTCGCAGTTGGCTGCGCGCAGGCGGTCCAGCGCCGCGCCGACGCTCGGGTTGCCGTAGCGCATGCCCAATTCGACCGGACAAAGTATCGGCAGGATAGCCGGCGTCCTTCGAGCCGCTGGCCCAGATACCCCAGCAGCAGCGTCTTTTGCTTCAGGCTGTGCACCAGCAGCGGCGAGCCGTCCTTGGTCCAGATTGCCGCATATTTCTTCGCCGACGCCATCGGCCGCACGAACAGGATCACGCCATAGAGAATCGGCTTCCACAACCACGGCGGAATCTCGATGACGCGCGGATCGGTGAGGAATTGCGCAAGATAGCGCCGCACGGCGGACGGCGTGGGCGCGTCCGGCGTGCCCAGGTTGACAAGGAGCACGCCGACCTTCGGACTTCGGTCGTGCGCGAACGGCGGTTCAGGTGCGTGCGCCACGCTAAGTGCCGTGCAGCTGCGGTCATCGCGCGGCCGCCGCTGCCGACGCCTCGGTTCGATCCACGCATCGAGCCCGCTCCGCGCCTGCGCACGAATCGCGTTGCGCACGAACGGCGTCCAGCCGAGCAGCACACCTTTCGCTGCCCAGCGCCATGCGGCTCCAGCGCCACAGGTCGAAGGTATCGACCTGGGTTGCGATCAATCCGCCTTTGAACGTGAACGCCGAGTCGATGACGTTGTGGACAAGCCGGCCGGTGGCGGAAAACGTGTAGCGAGGCTCCCAGTGCGCGCCGCCGCTCGCCTCGTCGGCGCGGACGTCGCGCCATTCCAGCGTCAGATCCTTGGCGCGGGCGCACAGCATCGACCACATTGCGCCCACCTGTTCGCCGGCGAGGTCGAACACCGGGTCGGTGAAACGTGCGTCGGACGAATAGCACGCGGACATCGTCGCCGCATCGCGGCGCGCGAAACCGCTGTAGAACCGATCGATCAGCGCAGCGTTCGGATGAAGTTCAGGGGCCATGCGCGGTCCGCGTCAGGAATTCACCAGGTCTCGACATCCGCTCGCCCGGCATCATGTGTCGTTTCCATCACTCGTCGTTCAACTGCGCGGTCATCGCGTTGGACAGGAGCTTGGCCGTGACGTCGACGATCGGGATGACGCGCTCGTAGGCCATGCGCGTCGGGCCGATCACTCCCAGCGTGCCGATCACCTGGCCATTGGCCTCATACGGCGCGGTAATCACGCTGTATTCATCCAGCGGCGACAGGCCCGACTCGCCGCCGATGTAGATCTGCACGCCCTGCGCCCGCTGCGACACGTCGAGCAAGTGCAGGATCGAAGTTTTCTGGTCGAACATGTCGAAAAGGCGCCTCAGCCGTTCCATGTTCGTCCCCGGACCTTCAGACTGCATCAGGTTGCGTTCCCCGGTCACGAACAGCGATTCCGTTTCCGCAAGGGCGCCCTCGCCCGCCTCGACGGCCGCGGTCATCAGGCCAGCGATGTCCTCGCGCAGCGCGCGCAATTCATCGGCGATGCGCCCGCGTATCGATCCGAAGGGCTGGCCTGCGAAGTGGTGGTTGAAATAGTTCGTGGCCTCGACCAGCTGCGTCTGCGAATACACGCGATCCGTGTGCAGGATGCGGTTCTGCACGTCACCTTCGGCCGTCACCAGGATCAGCAGCACGCGCCGTTCAGACAGGCGCAGGAACTCGAGGTGCCGGAATGACGCTTCGCGCCGCTTGGGCGTCATCACGACGCCCGCGAACTGCGTCAATTGCGACAGAAGCCCCGCCGCTGCGCTCATGAGTTGTTGCGGCCGGTCCGCGACCAGCTCGCCCTCCAGCCGATGGATCTCGCTGTGCTCCAGCGGCTTCATCACCATGAGGCTGTCGACGAAGAAGCGATAGCCTTTGGGTGTCGGCACGCGTCCGGCGGAGGTGTGCGGGCTGCTGATGAAGCCCATTTCCTCCAGGTCGGCCATGACATTGCGGATGGTGGCCGGCGACAATTCCAGGCCCGAGTGCCGCGACAACGCGCGCGAGCCCACCGGCTGCCCATCGCCGATATAGCGCTCGATCAGGGTCTTGAGGAGGTGTTGCGCCCGCGCTTCCAGCATGCGGTCGATTTTACCGCCTGAACCCTCCCCGAAGTGACCGTTCGTACATGCACCTTTGGGCCGAGGATGCGCAGCCGTCGCCTGTGGTTTAATCGTGCCCATGCCGGAAGCCGCCACCGCGCCTTCGTTTCCCCGTGTCGCCCTAGTCGGTCGGTATGCGAGTCCCGACCTGGCGGTGCCATTGGCGCGGCTCGCAAATTACCTGCGCGCCACGGGACGCACGGTCGTCCTGGAAGGCGAAACCGCGCGCTATGCGCCGCTGCCGGGCTTTGCAACCGCATCTTCAGATGACCTGGGACAGGCGGTCGATCTGGCCATTGTGCTCGGCGGCGACGGGACGATGCTGTCTGTCGCGCGCCGTCTCGCGCCGTTCGGTGTGCCGGTAATCGGCATCAACCAGGGGAGGCTGGGCTTTCTGACCGACATCCCTCTGGCGCGGATGGAGGCCACGCTCGATGCCATGCTGGCCGGCCGCTACTTCGAGGAGCGTCGCACGGTGCTTTCTGCCGTGGTGACTCGCAACAATGGCGTTCGCGACGAGGCATTCGCGCTCAACGAGGTCGTGATCAATCGCGGCGCGCTCGGAAGCATGGTGGACTGCGCGGTCGAGATCGACGGGCGCTTCGTCTATTCGATGCGCGCCGACGGAATCATCGTCGCCACGCCTACGGGCTCAACCGCGTATGCGCTTTCCGCGGGTGGGCCGATTCTCGATCCGCAGCTCGCGTCGTTCCTGCTGGTGCCTGTGGCGCCGCACGCGCTTACCCACCGCCCGATCGCCATTTCGGACTCGGCGCAAATCGCCATCACCGTGGTCCGCGCGCGCGATGCAGGATTTCACTGCGACGGCCAGGCGCATTTCACGCTTGCCGAAGGCGATCGCGTGCTGCTCAAGCGCGCGACGCACTCCGCGCGCTTGCTCCACCCGGAAGGCCACGACTACTTCGCCATGCTGCGCGAGAAGCTGCACTGGAGCGAGACGCCCGAGCGCCTGAGCGAGCTTCGCAACGGGGCCGCGCCGGCAGCCGCGCGCGTGGATGGCAAGCGGTAAATGCGCGGGGACGCCCGTCGCCACAACAGCGCCGCACCGCACTTCGTAATTCACTAGCTCATGCTGCGACTGCTTTCGATCCGCAATTTCGTCGTGGTGGACACGCTCGATATCGAGTTCGCCGCAGGCCTCACGGTGCTGACCGGGGAGACCGGCGCGGGCAAGTCGATCCTCCTGGACGCACTCGCGTTGCTGCTGGGAGACCGATTCGAATTGCGGCAGCTGCGTCCGGGTACCGAACGCGCGGAGCTCGCGGCCGAATTCGACGTGGCCGACGCGCCGGCCGTGGGCGCATGGCTCGCGGAGCAGGAGCTTGCCGGCGATGGCGATGTCGTGCTGCTGCGCCGCGTTCTCGATGCGCAGGGACGCAGCCGGGCCTGGATCAATGGGCGGCCGGCAACGCTCGCGCATTTGAAGGACCTCGGCGAAAAACTGGTCGACCTTCACGGCCAGCATGCGCACCAGTCGCTCGCCCAACCGGGTTCCCAGCGTGAACTCGTCGACGCGTTCGGCGGGTTCGCCACGCTGACCCGGCAAGTCGGCGAGTGCTTTCGCAGCTGGCGCGCCGCGCTGGAAAAGAGCGCCGCCGCCGCCCATGCCGCGCAGGCGACATCCGCCGAGCGAGATTTCCTCGATGCGCGTCGTCGCGAATTGGCCGCACTCGAGTTGAGCGAAACCGAATGGGCGGATCTCACGGCGACCCAGTCACGCCTCGCCAATGCGGCGGACCTGATTGCCGCGGCGACCGAGGGTGGTGATGTGCTTGCCGAAGGCGATGATTCGCTGACCCGTCGCCTCGGGCAATTGACGCAGCGGCTGAACGCAGCCGCGGTCAACGATCCGGCGCTGGCCGATGTCGTGGCGTTGCTGGAACCGGCCGCCGTCGAACTCGAGGAAGCGGCACGCGCGTTGCGCGATTACCTGCGCCGGCTGGACCTCGACCCGCGCGAGCTGCAGCGCGTCGAGGCCAGGCTCACGTCGATTCACGACCTCGCGCGCCGCCACCGCGTACGGCCCGAGGCGCTTCCGGCGCTGCTGGCCGAAACCGAGGCGAGGCTGGCGGCGCTCGCCGAGTCCGCCGACGCGGAAGCGCTTGCCCAGCGCGCTGCGGAAGCGGAAGCCGCGTATCGCGCGCACGCGGGTCAACTGTCCAGCAAACGTCGTTTCGCCGCCACTGAACTCGGTCATCGCGTAACCGCAGCGATGCAGACGCTGAGCATGGCCGGCGGTCGCCTGGAAATTGCTCTGGTGCCGCTTGGCGCACCGGCCGCCTACGGGCTGGACGAAGTCGAATTCCGCGTCGCTGCCCATCCCAAGCAGCCGCTGGGTCCGCTGGCCCGCGTGGCGTCCGGCGGCGAACTTTCGCGCATCGCGCTCGCCATCCAGGTTGTCGCCAGCGAAGTCGGCCAGATCCCGACGCTCGTATTCGACGAAGTGGACAGCGGCATCGGCGGTGCAGTTGCCGCAACGGTCGGCCAGCTCCTGCAGAAGCTCGGAGCGGATCGGCAAGTGCTTTGTGTCACGCACCTGCCGCAGGTCGCGGCGTGCGCCGACTCGCATTTTCGCGTCAGCAAGACCGGAGAGGGCGACGGCGTGCGCAGCGAACTCGCGCAGCTCAAGTCCTCGGAACGCGTGGAAGAACTTGCGCGAATGCTGGGGGGAGCGGCGGTCACCGCCAAGACGCGCGCAGCGGCGAAGGAGCTGATTGAGTCGTCGGGCCGGACCCGCATTCAAGCCGGACGCTGACGCCCGCCGTCGCGCGCGCCTGGCGCGTGCGGCGCAAATCGCGGAGCGGTTAGCCCCTGGCCTTGGCGTTGCTCGCCAATTTGGCGGGGAAGGTGCCCTTCACAGGCTTGGCGCGGGGCTTGGCTGCAGCCGATTTGGCCGTCGGCAGCGGCGTGCCTTCACCGGTCTCGAGCCAATGCTTCACGCGCTGCGCATCGCCCAGGCGCGTGTATTTGCCGAGCGAATCAAGCAATACGATCACCATGGGCCGGCTCGCGATCGTCGCCAACATGACGACGCACTTGCCTGCCTCGCGGATATAGCCGGTCTTCTGCAACTGGATGTCCCATGCGACGTTCTTGACCAGCGCGTTGGAATTGTTGAACCCCAGTACCTGTCCGGAAGGCTGCACTTCGACAAAATGGGCGGGGGTGGTCGTGTAGTCGCGGATCAGCGGATATTTCGCGGCCGCACTGACCATCAGCGCGAGATCATTGGCCGTCGACACGTTGTTGGGCGAAAGACCTGTCGGATCCTCGAACTTGGTGCGCGTCATGCCCAGCGCCACCGCCTTGGCGTTCATCGCCTGGACAAACGCCGTCGTTCCGCCCGGATAGTGGCGCGCCAGTGACGACGCAGCGCGGTTTTCCGACGACATCAACGCCAGACGCAGCATCTCCCCGCGCGAGAGCGTGCTGCCCATGCGCAGGCGCGAACGGCTTCCCTTCAGGTAGTCGAAGTCGTCCATGTCCACCGCCACCGGATCCTCGAGCGCGGGATTCGAGTCCAGCACCACCATGGCGGTCATCAGCTTGGTCAGCGACGCGATGGGCGTGACCATATCTGCCGCCTTTGAGTAGACGAGGCGGCCGTCCTGCGCGTCCAGCACCAGCGCGTTGGCCGATGCCAACCGCAGCTTGCCCGGATCGGGATAAGGGGCCGCAATCACCGGCGCCGTCAAAAGCGGCGCAAGGATGCAAGCAAAAACAAGGCTTAAGGTACGAATCATAAGATCGGGCTTAAAGAGTCCAGACGGGTTATCGCATGGTCAGGCAGCGCGCGTCAATCCCCTAAATGCATCAAGGACTTAACTTCCGGTCGGCCTGTCGCTTATTTGCCTGCAAGCCCCGTGCCGGGGCCTCAGTAGCGTGGTGAATGACTAACGGCGGCGATCTCGACACTCCATTCAAACGCCTGGGCCCGGCATTACGCCGACAGGACGGGCGAACTCTCCGGGGCGCGGCGCTCTTCGTCCTGCTGCAGACGCCACATCCGCGAGTAGACCCCGTTGGCTGCCAGCAAGTTCGCGTGGGCCCCGCGCTCCACGATGCGGCCATGCTCCAGCACCAGAATTTCATCGGCGTCGACGACCGTCGAAAGGCGGTGCGCAATCGTGAGCGTCGTGTGATTCTGCGCAATCGCCGACAACTCGGCCTGAATGGCCTTTTCGGCCTTGGAGTCGAGCGCGCTGGTCGCTTCATCGAAAATCAGCACATGCGGGGCCTTGAGGATGGCGCGCGCAATCGCAACCCGCTGTTTCTCGCCGCCCGACAGCTTGAGACCGCGTTCTCCCACGGGTGTCGCGTAGCCCTCGGGCAATCCGGCGATGAAGTCGTGGATCTGTGCGGTGCGCGCCGCGGCGACAATCTCGTCATGCGTGGCGCCCGGCTTCCCGTACGCAATGTTGTATTCGATCGAGTCGTTGAACAGCACGGTGTCCTGCGGCACGATGCCGATCGTCGCGCGCAGCGATTTCTGCTGCACGTCGCGAATGTCCTGGCCGTCGATGGTGATACGGCCGGCGCCGATGTCATAAAACCGGTAGAGCAGGCGTGCCAGCGTGGACTTGCCCGAACCGGAAGGGCCGACGATCGCGACGGTGCGTCCCGCGGGGATCGTGAAGGACACGTCGAACAGGATCTGACGGTTCGCCTCGTAGCTGAAATACACATGGTCGAAGCGCACTTCGGCGCCCCGGATCGCCAGCGGCAGAGCGCCGGCCTTGTCCTTGATCTCGGCGTGCTCTTCGATGAGCGCGAACAACCGCTCCATGTCAGCCAGCGCCTGCTTTATCTCGCGGTAGATCACGCCCAGGAAATTGAGAGGGATGTAGAGCTGGATCATGAACGCGTTGACCAGCACGAGGTCGCCGATGGTCATCGTGCCGTTCACCACGCCCACCGTCGCCCGCCACATGATCAGCGTCACCGCGATCGCGATGATCGCGCTCTGGCCGATGTTCAGCGTCGACAACGATGTCTGGCTCTTCACCGCGGCCTTTTCCCAACGCTGCATGCTCTCGTCGTAGCGCCGCGCTTCCCACTCCTCATTGCCGAAATACTTCACCGTCTCGTAGTTGAGCAGGCTGTCGATGGCCCGGGTGTTCGCCTTCGAGTCGAGGTCGTTCATCGTCCGGCGGTACTCGGTGCGCCACTCGGTGATGAGGATGGTGAAAACGATATACAGCGTCAGCGCGCCGGCCGTGATCGCCATGAACGTCCAGTCGTAACGCGCAATCAGGATCGCGGAGACGAGAGCGATCTCCACCAGCGTGGGCAGGATCGAGAACAGCGTGAAGGAGATCAGCGTCGAGATTCCGCGTTGGCCGCGCTCGACGTCGCGAGTCAGGCCGCCGGTCTGCCGCTGCAGGTGAAAACGCAGCGACAGCGCATGAAGGTGCCGAAAGACCTGCAGCGCGATCTTGCGCACCGCGCGTTGCGTCACCTTGGCGAACAGGTATTCGCGCAGTTCCTGGAATGTCGTCGAGGACAGGCGCAGCACGCCGTAGGCCACCAGCAGCGCCAGCGGCACGAACAGTGGCGCGGTGGTTGCGTCGAGACTGTCGACGATCCGCTTGAGCAGCACCGGCACGCCCACGTTGGCGACCTTGGCCAGCACCAGGCACGCGAGCGCGGCCAGCACCCGCACCTTGTACTCCCACAGGTAGGGCAGCAGCGTACCGATCGTCCGCCAGTCGCCGTTCCTCGTACGCGGAACGTGCTTTTCGACGGGTGCGGGAGCAGTGGTGGCGTGGTGGCGCATCGGGTCCAGAATTGGCGAAACAGGCGTTGCAACCGGTGCCGCGCGGCAGATTCGGCACAACTCGACATTTTAACAGGCTACGGCGAGGCGGCCTGTCCGTCGGGACGACGCTTCCTGCGCGGAAACCACTCGTTGCCGCCGTAGCCCATGAGGCCCATGCCGACGCGCACGATGCCATAGGCCACCCAGGTCATCGCCTTTTCGAAAGAGGATCGACCCGCCCATCGCTCCGGCGCCATGCGCCGCGCGCCGTCGTCGATCATCTTCCCCAATTCCGCCCGCAACCGGTTGGCGAAGTTCGCGTCCCGGACGAACACATTGGCTTCGCGCGCCATCAGCAGGGAATAGGGGTCGATGTTGGATGAACCGACCGTTGCCCACTGCGTGTCGACCACCGCCACCTTGGCGTGGAGGAACGACTGGTGGTAGAGCTGGATCGTCACGCCTGCCGCGAGGAGCTGGCCATAGAGCGCGCGCGACGCATAGTGGAGCAGGCGGTACTCGACTCGCGCCTGCAGCAGCAGCGTCACGTGCACGCCGCGCTGCGCCGCCGTCGCCAGTGCCCGGCGGAACTTCACGCCGGGGAAAAAATAGGCGGTAGCGATGACGATCTCCTGCTTCGCCGTGCGCAACGCGGCCATGTACGCGTGTTCGATGTCGCGGCGATGGCCGAGGTTGTCGCGAATGGCGAACTTGGCCGTCTGCGTGCCCGCATCCCGGGTCGCGATCGGCGCGGGAAACAGCGGCACGTCGCTGCGGTCGAGCTGCGTCAGTTCGACCAGCACCCACAGGCGTTGCATCGTCATCACGATGGCCGCGAGCATCGTCCCCTCGACACGCACGGCGAAGTCCACGCGTGGCGGCTTGTGCCGCGGCGTATTCATGTCGTCGATCAGATTGATGCCGCCGACGAATGCGACACGCCCGTCCACGTGGCAGATCTTGCGGTGCAAACGCCGCAGCCGATGGGAACGGAATTGCCATGGCGCGACTTCGGGCCGGTATTTCATCAACCGCACGCCGCCGTCCGCCAGCAGCGAAGCCAGAGAAGGCGTCAGGTACAGCTTGGCTCCCCAGCCGTCGACCAGCACGCGAACGGCAACGCCGCGCTGCGCCGCGCGCACCAAGGTAGCGGCAATCTTCCGGCCGGACGGGTCATCCGCGAAGATGTAAGTCTCGAGCCAGACTTCCTGCCGCGCGGCGTCAATTGCCGCGCACAGCGCGGGAAAGTATTCGGCGCCATTGCGCAGCAACTCGATCGAGTTGCCGGTCGCGAAGCGCTCCAAGACGTGGCCCCGGTCCGCCGTCAGCGGCGCCGACGCGGCACCGTGAACGTAGCCGCCAGCGCCGCATGATCGGAAAGCCGCCCGGACGGAAACGCGTAGTGAATGTGGGCCTCGGTGACATCCAGCTTGCGCGCGTAGATGCGATCCAGCCGGAACATCGGCAGCACCGAGGGAAACGTTCTCGCAGGGCGACCTTTTACCTCCTCGAACACTTCATAGACACCCAGTTCGTCGGTGAGGATCCGGTCGCCCTTGCGCCGCCAGTCGTTGAAATCCCCGGCGATGATCAACGGCGCGTCCTTGGGCACGGTACTTCGAATCCGCTCCGCCAGCGAGCGTATCTGCCATTGCCGGCCGCGTTCGAACAAGCCCAGGTGGACATTGATGCAATGCAGGTTCGGCGCGCCGTCGGCCAGATGGATCTCGCAATGGAGCAATCCTCGATTCTCGAAAACGTGCGCGGAAATGTCCTCGTTCTCCTGAGCGACGATCGAATAGCGCGACAGGATGGCGTTGCCGTGGTGGCCTTGCCGATAGACCGCGTTGCGGCCATAGGCCACTTCCCGCCATTCCATGTCGGCGATGAACTCGTGCTGCGGCTTGCCCGGCCAGTCGTGATACCGGCCGGCATGGCGCTGGTGCGCGCCCTGGACTTCCTGCAGGAACAGGATGTCCGCCGACATGCCGTGCAGCTTCTCCTTCAGTTCATGGATGACCATGCGCCGAGTGAGGTGCGAGAAGCCCTTGTGGATGTTGAACGTCGCGACGGTGAATTTCATCGGCGCGGAAACGGGAGGGAAGTTCGAATGGTGGTCGTCACTGCCGCAATGTTATCGGTAAAAGCGGGCGTAGACCCATTCCGGTCCTTGCAAGCTTGCCAGCGTGGGTGGGATGCGCGTAAGTTTGCCGTAGCAACGCCGACCAAAGCGTCAGGCAGGCCATCGATCTTCCTGAACCTGTCGCCTTCAATCCCAGCACTCAAGGAGCCATGCATATGAACACTCAAGCCACCATCCAGGCCGCTGTCGCCGGTCTCGTCGCTCTCGGGTTTGCCGCGTCGGTCGCGGCGCAGCCGGTCATGCAGAAGGACGGAACCGAAAAATGCTTTGGCGTCGCCAAGGCCGGGCAAAACGACTGTGGAACGGCCAAGCACGCCTGCGCCGCGCAGGGCGCCAAAGTCGACAACGATGCGAGCGAATGGAAGTATGTCGCAAAGGGCACCTGCGAAAAGATGGGCGGCAAGACCGCGATGCCGAAATAATCTCGTCGTTGCATCAAAATAGTGCGGCCGGGCCCAGCATCGTGGCCGGTCGCACTTCATGAACTGCATGGAACCCTCGCTGGCACCCGCGGAAGCGAACCGGCCACATCGGGATGTGGTCGCGAATCGGCGTCGCACGGCCGCGGATCGGCCACTCCCGCTATCCGCCGGCATCGGCCTGCGTGCCCCGCATGTCGCACACGTGCTGACACAACGTCCGCAGGTGGCGTGGCTTGAAGTCCACAGCGAAAATTATTTCGCGGATGGAGGCCCCTCGCTGACGGCGCTGGACAGAATCCGTGCGGATTATCCCCTTTCGCTGCATGGCGTGGGCCTGTCGCTCGGATCCACCGACCCGCTGGACATTGCACACCTGTCCAAACTCGCGCGGCTCATTCAGCGCGTGCAGCCAGCATGCGTATCCGAACACCTGTGCTGGAGCAGTGTGGGCGGCCGCCACTACAACGATCTGCTTCCGTTGCCGTATACCGATGACGCGCTCGACCATGTCTGCGCGCGCGTATCTGCCGTACAGGATTTCCTGGGCCGCGAAATCCTGGTCGAGAACGTGTCGAGCTATTTCGCGTTCCCGGAATCGACATGGGCCGAAGGCGCGTTCGTCGCTGCCGTTGCGGCGCGCACCGGCTGCAAGCTTTTGGTGGACGTCAACAACATCTACGTCAACGCACGCAATCACGGCATAGATGCGCATGCCTATCTCGACGGCATTCCGTGCGCGGCCGTCGCCGAAATCCACCTCGCGGGCTTCGACGGCAGCGGACCGTGCCTTATCGACACGCACGGCGCGGCAGTCTCGCCGGAAGTGTGGTCGCTCTACGAACAGGCGCTCGCGCGATTCGGACCCGTGGCCACGTTGATCGAATGGGACGTGGACATTCCGGAGTTCGCAATCTTGCAGCGCGAGGCCGCGACCGCCCAGGCCATTCTCGAGACGCGCCATGCCGTCGCTGCTTGACCAGCAGACCCGCTTTGCCGCAGCGCTGGCGGGCGACGCGGACATCGCCGGCGGCCCTATGGCGGTTTACCGCAACACGGTGTCCGCCAATTACCGCAATGCACTCGGCGCGACCTACCGCGTCGTGCAGCAGCTGGTCGGCGTGCCGTTCTTCAATGCAGCGGCAGACGCCTACGCGCTGCGCAATCCATCGACCTGCGGCGACCTGAACGTCTACGGCGACCGCTTCGGCGATTTCCTTGAGGAGTATCCGCACGCCAGCGAATTGGCCTACCTCGCAGACACTGCGAGGCTTGAATGGGCGATCGACGACGCAAGCCGCGCGGCGGACGTTGCGGGCACGCCGCAGGACATGCTTACCGCGTTGTCAGCGGTATCTTCGGATCGTGTTCATGCGCAGCGCTTCCGGTGTCATCCCTCCTGCCGGTTCCTGGCATCTTCCTATCCGGTGCTGCGCATCTGGCAGGTGCATCAGCCCACTTTCGAAGGCGAAATCGCGGTCGGATTCGATGGCGGCATCGAGCATTTGCTGATCCGCCGCGAAGCGGGCGCCGTGGTCATCGAACGTCTGTCCGCGGCGAACTTTGCATTTCTTCAGGCACTGGATTCGGGCAGCGAACTCTCCGACGCTCTCACCCGTGTCCTGGCGGCGCCGATGGATCCGGACTTCGACCTTGGCGTGGCGTTGCGAGACTTCATGGGCAACGGGACGCTCGTGGATTTGCGCACAACGTGAAAGCAATCAGGGTTCGCGGCGACTAACCTTCTGCGCCGCCAATTCCTGCAAGGAGCAGCAAACATGTCGTCAGCCGCGTTGTCATTGCCAACCCGCACCGCCCGCCTGTATGTCAGCGCGGCTCAGCTCATCGACCGCGTGCAGCCGTTGTTTGCGCTCGCCATCCGGCTCTACGTTGCATCGGTGTTCTTCCGCTCGGGACTCACCAAGTTGCACGACTGGAACATCACGCTGACGCTGTTCCGCAACGACTACCACGTACCGGTGTTACCTCCTGCTCTGGCAGCAGTCCTTGGCACCAGCGCGGAACTGTTCCTGCCCGTGCTTCTGTTCTTCGGTTTGGGCACCCGTTTCGCCGCCGCGGCGTTGTTCATATTCAACATCGTTGCTGCAACGTCCTATCCTGATCTCTCCGACGCCGGCCGCGTGTTTCATATCATGTGGGGCGTGCTGCTGCTGGTGACGTTTTTCTACGGACCGGGGAAGCTCTCGCTCGACCATTGGTTCGGACGCCGGCTCGACGCGCCGGGCTGAGCGCTGTGCTTCACATGCGGCGCTGCTTCCAGAGCCGCAGGATACAATCGACGTTCGCCGCGAGACCGACACTGGACTTGCGCGCCGCCCTTCGAGAACGCAAGTGTCCGACAGCCTCAACCCATCGCCCGAGTCCGCGGAAGACGCCGTTGCCAGAAGTTACAACGACGTCGCCTATTCCAGCTTTCCCGACGCGACACGCCATCCGAACCGGCTTGCGACGATAGGTACGCTGATGGGCCTCGACGTCGCGCCGCTGGCGACGTGCCGCGTCCTTGAGCTCGCCTGCGGCGACGGGTTGAACATGATTCCCATCGCGGCGACATTGCCCGACGCGACTTTTGTCGGATTCGACTTTGCGGCACAGCCCGTCACACGCGCCCGGCAAATGGTCGGCGAACTGGGGCTATCCAATGTGCAGCTGCTGCAACTCGACCTGCGGGAAGTACCGGCTGACCTGGGCAGTTTCGACTACATCATTGCGCACGGCCTGTATTCCTGGATTCCGGCGGAGGTGCGCGCACACATGTTGCCCTTGGTAGCCCGGCATCTGGCCCCCAACGGCGTGGCATTCGTGAGTTACAACACCCTCCCCGGCTGCCACATGCGCCGGGCCGTGTGGGAGATGCTCAAGTACCACACTCGGAATCTCCAGGACATGCCCGCAAAACTCATTTCGGCTCGTTCGTTGCTGAAGCTGGTGGCGGCACCCGTGGGCAACGAGGAATTGAGCCAGCAGGCGATGCGTGCGGAGGCGCGCGATGCGTTGACGGGGCCGGACTCGGCGCTTGCCCACGACGACATGAGCGAACCCAACGACCCTGTGTACTTCCACGAGTTCATGGCCGACGCCGCGCGCGCCGGGCTGACTTTTCTTTCGGAAGCACGATTGAGTACGATGATGGGCGGTGCGTTGACGCCCGAAGTCCGTCAGGCGCTGCGGCTCGCTCGACAGGCTTTCGCGGGAGCAATATCTCGACTTCGTGCATTTCCGCCGATTCCGGGAATCGCTGCTGTGCCATGCGAACGCGCTGACTCGCTTTGTCGTGCAACCGTCGCGCGTGCTGGGCCTGCACATGCACGCATCGCTGAACATGCGACGCGCTGCCGAAAGTGCCGGCGCCGCGCCGGAACCGAATGCGGAACTGGCGGCCGTCAAGCAACTGCTGCTCGCAAGCTGGCCCAACTCCATCCCCGTAACGGAATTTGCCGAGTGGCGCCGCCAAAATGCGACCGCTTCCACGGGAAGCGATTCAGTGCAGCCGACAGAATTTCTCGTCGCGGAACTCTATGTGGCGGGGCTTGTGGATCTGCGGACCGCGCCGGTTTCCGTGGCCGCGGTGCCGGGCGAACGGCCCGAGGCCTTCAGCGCATCGCGCTGGATCAATCGTTTCCACGAAGTCGTTCCGACGCTCTACCACGAAGCGCTCAGGCAGCAGGATCCGCGCGGGCAGAAACTGCTTGCGCTCCTCGACGGCACGAGAACGCGCGACGATCTGGTGGCGGCGCTGGGTGGCGCGTTTGCGGATGTGTCCGTGCGTGCATACATCGACGACGTGCTGGCCACCTTCGCCCGGCGTGCGCTTTTGGTCCGCTGAATTTGGCTTCTTGTCCGCAACGCGCTGCTGGTGGCGTAGCGCCCCCCGCTTGTGACTTGCTGCATCGTCACCATCGACCTTCTTGGAAAGGCGGCATAGAATCCTCCGATTCGTGCCCCAGCCTGGCCAGCGTTCCGGATCGCCGCTGGCCAAATTGCCCGTCGCAGGTCCCCGATGCCAAAGGAGAACAGGATGGCGACCTATATCGCACTTTCCACCTTTACCGACCAAGGCGCCCGCACCGTCAAGGACACGACCAAACGCGCGGACGCCGTCAAGGAAGCGGCAAAGAAATTCGGTGCCAACATGACTCAGGTTTACTGGACGCTCGGACAGTATGACCTGGTGGCCGTGATCGAAGCACCGAACGACGAGGCGGCAACTGCGTTCTCGCTGGCAATCAGTTCCGCGGGAAACATCCGCATGCAAACGCTGCGGGCATTCGGCAAGGACGAAATGAACGGGATTCTCGGCAAGCTCGCCTAGAGCCGTCCGAACAGCGGGTCCGGAATCGGACCTGCTCGCTAGATCTCGAAGGTCGCGCCTTCCAGGCCGGGCGTGACACGATAGGTAGGCCTGGCTTCGGCCATCGCGTTCTCCATCAGGCGATCGAGGTCTGCGTCGGTGTGTCCGGGGTCGTGGTGAAACGGGATGAGATGCCTGACTTCGGAGAGCGTTGCGAAGTCGAACGTCTGCCCCAGCGAGCTGTGCCCCCAGCCAACGTGCCCGAGGTACTCCTGCGCGCTGTATTGGCTGTCGTGAATCAACAGATCCGCCTCGGCAGCCAGCGAGCCTCCCGATGTCCACGCGCGCGGCAACGACGGAAATGTCAGCGCACTCAGCGCCGGCTCGTGGTCCGGCAGGTAGGTCAGCACGCTTCCCTGTGCTTCTTCGACACGGTATCCGACGGTAGGCCCGGGGTGACAGACCAACGCGGAAGACACCCGAAACTCGCCGATGTCGACGTCGCCACAAGGAACCTCGTGCAGCGTGATGGCGCACGGCAATTCGCGCATGCTCACCGGGAACAGCGGGGGCGACAGATATCGCATCAGCCGCTCCCGCAGACTCAGCCTGGTGCTCGCCGGGCCCCAGATGTGAATTTCCAGATCCGGGCGATATAGCGGGGCGAAAAATCCGAGCCCCTGGATGTGGTCCATGTGCAGATGGGTCAACAGGATATCGATGCGCTTCACCGACGCATCGAGCGTCGCGGCCAGGCGCCGGATTCCCGTTCCCGCATCCAGCACCAGCACTGTCCCTTCCCGCCCGAGCGCGCACACGCAGGAGGTGTTGCCGCCATAACGAGCGGTCTCCGGGCCGGGTGAAGCAAGCGAGCCGCGCGTCCCCCACAGCGTCACCTTCATTTCAAATCTCCCAGAAGATGCTCATTGCGCCAAGGAGCAAGTCTCTCTCGCCGATGAGCGGAAATGCGGTCACGCGCAGGTGACGCCACTCGCCGTCCGTACTCCGGGCCCAGATCAACTGGGATATGGGATGCCGCAGGGCGAGCACGCGCATCATGGGCCTGTCTTCCGGCGCGAGGGGGTTGCGGTCGTCATCGACCGCGGCAATTCGCGCGGTCCACTCCGCAGCAGGCATCTCTCCCGTTTCGTCGAAGCGTTGGCTGAAGATCGCCTCCGCCGATTCGTTGTAGTAGATGAGCGCGCCGAGGGCATCGACGAGGAGGATGGGGGTTGCGATGGAACTCGCGAGTTGCCTCGCCAGGATGATCTGAATGGATTTGGCGGTCGACATGTTTCCGTCCCCCTTCACCCTTTGATTTCCGCCCGCGAACGCTTTTCAGCATACACCTTGAGGCACGGGATTCTTGCCTTGCCGCTATCATGGCCCACTTTCCGCTTTGTGCGGCATCGCATCCCCGCCAGCGTCATGGCTCGCGGTCAGGAGCAGACAGTGGTTGAAGATTCGAAGAGCAAGCCCGACGTGTTGCCGTTGACCCAAAGCGGCGACGGGCGCAAACATGAAGGCGTGAACCTTCCGACGCGTGCGAATACGGGGCACGAATTGCGCCAGAGCGAGGAGCTGTTTCGCCTGCTCGTGGACGGCGTCAAGGACTACGCCATCTTTGTTCTCGATCCCGCCGGGATCGTGTCCAGCTGGAACACCGGGGCGCAAAACATCAAGGGCTATGCCGCGTCCGAGATCATCGGCTCCCACTTTTCCCGCTTCTACACGCCTGAGGATCTCGCGCGGAATTGGCCGGAGCGCGAATTGGAGGATGCGCGCACCAAAGGCCGCTTCGAGGACGAGGGCTGGCGCGTGCGCAAGGACGGCACCCGCTTCTGGGCCAATGTGATCATCACGGCGCTTTTCGACAGCGACAAGCGCCTGATCGGATTCGCCAAGGTCACGCGCGACCTCACTTTCCGCCGGCGAATGGAAGCGATGGAGGAGACCGGGCGGCAGATGAACGAGTTCCTCGCGATGCTCAGCCACGAATTGCGCAATCCGCTCTCGGCGATCGTCAACGCTGTCTCGTTGATGCGCCTTTCCCCGGAGCAGGCCAACTCAAGCGCGCAGGACGTCATCAATCGCCAGGTTACGCATCTGGTGCGCATCGTCGACGATCTGCTGGATGTCAGCAGGATTACGCGAGGCAAGATCGCGTTGAAGATGGAAGATATTCGATCTGAATGAACTGGTCGTGCGGATCATCGAATCCACGCGGCCGTCGATCGACGCGCGCGGGCAGTCGATAGATCTGCAACTCGCGAGCGGGAGCGTGCTGGTCCACGCCGACTCCACGCGACTGTCACAGGTGATTTTCAATCTTGTCGGCAACGCGATCAAATACACGCCGGATGGAGGCCGGATCGATATCTCTACGGAATTCGAGACCTACGAAGCGGTATTGCGGGTACGCGACAACGGGATCGGCATTTCGCCGGATCTCCTGCCAAGAATCTTCGACTTGTTTGTCCAAGGGGAGACTTCCCTTGCACGTACCGAGAGCGGCCTCGGCATCGGCCTCACGCTCGTGAAGAGGCTCACAGAGTTGCAGGGCGGCACGGTCGAGGCATCGAGCGGTCGGACCGGGCCCGGAAGCGAATTCACGGTCCGCCTGCCGCGGGCGCTGCACCGCGATGCGGCGAGAGCGCCTGTCGAACTGGTGGCGGAAAATGCGGGCCAGGGGCATCGATTGCTGGTCGTGGATGACAACCGCGACGCAGCTGACACATTGGCCGTACTGCTCGCAGTGATGGGCCACGAGGTACGCATGGCCAACGATGGCGCGACTGCCCTTTCTGTCGCGGCCGATTTCCGTCCCGATGCGATCTTCCTGGATATCGGGCTTCCAGGGATGAATGGCTATGAGGTCGCCCGCAGGCTGCGCGAATTGCCCGATTTCGCCACCGTTTCGCTGATTGCCTTCACGGGCTACGGACAGGATGAAGACTACCGCCGGGTGCGAGAAGCGGGCTTCGACCACCACATGGTCAAGCCGGTTCGCGCCGCCGATCTCGTCAGGATCATCGAAGGGCTAAACCGTTGATTTGTTGGGGTGGCTGACGGGACTCGAACCCGCGACAACTGGAATCACAATCCAGGACTCTACCAACTGAGCTACAGCCACCGCTGAACCACGGCCGGCAAGCGCGCGAACGCGGGAAGCCAGCGCTCGGACGGCATGAATCCGCGCCCGGGGACACACATTTTAGCCGACTTTGCCCTTTTCCGGATTTCCCGGCGCCACCACCCTGGCCCGCTAAGCCCGGCCAAGCACTTCCCGCGCAAGCGCGACAACATGGCCAGGCTCGAATCCGAAGTGCTCCTGCAATGCCTTGAGCGGCGCGGAGGCGCCGAACGTACGCATGCCGACCACGCGACCCGTCGCGCCGACGTAGCGCTCCCAACCGAACGTGGACGCCTGTTCCACCGCGATGCGTGCAGTGACCCCGGGCGGCAGCACGCTGTCGCGATACGCCTTCGGCTGCTGCTCGAAAATGTCCCACGAAGGCATCGACACCACACGCGAACGGATCCCCGAAGCGATCAGGGCTTCATGCGCCTCGACTGCCAGGCCGACTTCACTTCCCGTGGCGATGATGATGATGTCTGGCGCGTTTGTCGGCCCGGCATCGGGCGCATCAGCCAGCACGTACGCACCCTGCGCGACACCCGCCGCGGAAGCGTATTTGCTTCGATCCAGCGTTGGCAACGGCTGCCGCGACAGCACCATGACCGCCGGACGATGGCGGAGCTGCATGACATACCGATAGGCTTCGACCACCTCGTTCGCATCGCCTGGCCGCAGCAATGTAAGGCCGGGAATTGCACGCAGCGACGCCAGCTGCTCCACGGGCTGATGCGTCGGGCCGTCTTCACCGTCACCCATTGCGTCGTGCGTGAACACGAAGATCGTCGGCAACTCCATCAGCGCTGACAGGCGGATTGCGGGCCGCGCGTAGTCGCTGAAGATGAAGAACGTGGCACCGAACGGTCGCAGCTTCGACAGCGACAGTCCATTCAGGATCGCGCCCATCGCGTGCTCACGAATGCCAAAGTGCAAATTCCTGCCACCGGGCGTGCCGGGCTGCACATCGCCCGCGCCCGCGAACTTGAGTGTCGTCTTGTTCGACGGTCCGAGGTCGGCGGATCCGCCAAGGAGCCAGCTCACGTTCTGCGCAAGTACGTTCAACACCTGGCCCGATGCGTCACGGCCTGCAATTCCTTTCGCATCGGCAGGAAATACCGGCAACTTGGCATCCCAGCCTGTCGGCAACTCGCGGCGTTGCATCTGCTCGATGGCGCCGGCGAGTTCAGGATGCTGCGCGCGATAGGCGGCGAAGAGTTCATTCCACGCGCGATGCGCCGCCGCGCCGCGCGCACCCACGCCCGCGGCAAAATGTTCCGGGACGCCCTCGGGTACCAGGAACTGTGCGTCCTCCGGCCATCCGTACGCGCGCTTCGTAAGGCGGACCTCCTCGACACCCAGCGGTTCGCCGTGCGCGGCAGCGGTGTCCTGCCGGTTGGGCGAGCCATAACCGATATGGCTGTCGAGAATGATGAACGTCGGCCGGCCCCGCGTCTTGCGGAACACGTCGATCGCCTGCTCGATGCGCCCGATGTCGTTGGCGTCGCCGACGCGCAGCACGTTCCAGCCATAGCCCATGAAGCGTGCAGCCACGTCTTCGGTGAACGCCAGTTGCGTGCTGCCTTCAATGGTGATGTGATTGTTGTCGTAGATCCAGCACAGGTTGTCCAGGCAGAGATGCCCCGCGAGTGAAGCGGCTTCGGACCCTATGCCTTCCATCAGGCACCCGTCGCCGCAGACGGCATAGATGTCGTAGTCGATGACGTCGAAGCCGGGCCGGTTGTAGGTAGCGGCGAGCCACCTTTCGGCGATGGCCATGCCGACGCTCATCGCGATGCCCTGTCCCAGCGGACCCGTCGTGGCCTCGACACCGGAAACGAGGTGATACTCGGGATGGCCCGGCGCTTTGCTGCCCAGTTGCCGGAAGCGTCGGATGTCGTCCAGCGTGACGGCGGGCTTGCCGACATTCTCGTATTCGGCATTCACTGCCTGCGTTCCGGAAAGATGCAGCACTGACCACAGCAGCATGGATGCGTGGCCATTGGACAAGCACGAAGCGATCGCGATTGGGCCAGATCGGGTCCTTGGGATCGAAGCGCATCACGCGGTTCCACAGCGTGTACACCAGCGGCGCCAATGCCATCGGCGTGCCCGGATGTCCCGAGTTGGCGGCTTGCACCGCGTCGATCGACAGCGTGCGGATCGTGTTGATGCAAAGGGTGTCGATATCCTGCGTGGCCATGGTGTCTTTCTCGAATAGCGCGTCAGCGCAGCCGGCCGGCGGCAGCGGCATCCGCAAGAATCCGGGCGTTCTTTCCATTGACCCGGCCGGCAGGAATGGTGCGATCGCCGTCGAAAAGGCGGGCGAGCATCGCTGCTTTCTCTTGGCCGGTGACGACCCACAGCACGCAACGCGCACGGTCGAGCACCGGATAGGTCAGCGTCATCCGCGGATGTCCCTGATAGGGTCGCGTCAATGCGACCGGCGTGGCGCTCTCGCTCAACACAGGATCGTTCGGCACGAGCGAGGCCGTATGTCCGTCGGGCCCGAGGCCCAGATGCACGAGATCGAGGATGGGGGGCGAGCCGGCGACCGTTTCGAGCGTCGCCGCATAGCGCGCTGCGCCTTCGGCCAGGTTGGGCGATTCCACCGGCATGGCGTGCATGTTGGCCGCCGGAAGCGACACGCGGGCCAGCAGGCTTTCCGCGATGTGCGTAAGGTTTCGATCGGGATCGCCATGCGCCGCGACGCGCTCGTCCACCTGGAAGAGTTGTGTCGCGTGCCAGGGCATCGGCAATCCACCGAGCACGCGCAGCATTTGCCAGGGCGTGCGTCCGCCACTGACGGCAAGAGAAAAGATGCCGCGCGCCGCAACAGCCTCCCTTGCGGCATCGGCAATTGATTCCGCCGCGCGTTGCGCAACGGCATCGGCGTCAGTGAACACCTCGATTTTCATTGCATTCCGGTACGGGCTGAAGGCAAAGCCGGCGGAGACGTTCCGTCAGGTGTCCACGACCGGGTTGTGCCAGCCGCCTTCGGGCGACACCATCTGCACTTCAGGCGGGCCCCACGTCCCCGGCAGATATTCGTGCACGGGCGTTTTCGCGCGGAGCACCGGGTCGACAATGCGCCAGGCTTCCTCGACGTAATCCTCGCGCGCGAACAGCGTCTGGTCGCCACGCATCGCGTCGCCCAGCACCCGCTCATAGGCATCCATTTCGCCCGCCATCGGATGGCGGCTCGCGACCAACTCCCTGGCGACGCTGACACTCTCGTCATCGGGCGACAGCACGTTCACACCCAGCGCGATCGCGATGTCCGGGCTGATGCGCAACCGCGCGTGGTTGGGCAGCTGGTTCGGAAGCGAATAAACGGACGGCGGCTGCCGCAGCCGGACGAACACCTCGGTCGCCGTCACCGGCAGGCACTTGCCCGCGCGAATGTAGAAAGGCACGCCCTGCCAGCGCCACGAGTTGATGGAAAGCCGCATTGCGGAAAACGTTTCAACCGTCGACGCGGCGGCAACACCCGGCTCCGCCAGGTAGCCATGAAACTGGCCGCGCACGATATCCTTCGGGGTCAACGTCGCCACCGACTTCAGCACCTTGACCTTTTCGTCGCGAATCGATTCGCTGTCCGTGCGCGCCGGCGGTTCCATCGCCAGATTCGCCAGCACCTGGAAAAGATGATTCTGCACGACGTCGCGCGTGGTTCCGGTCTGGTCGTAGAACGCGCCGCGTCCCTGTATGCCGAAGTCTTCCGCCATCGTGATCTGGAAACTCTCCACGTGGTTGCGGTTCCAGAAGGGTTCCAGGAAGGAGTTGGCGAAGCGGAAGTGCAGCATGTTGTGCACCGGCCCCTTGCCGAGATAGTGGTCGATGCGAAAGATATGCGCTTCGTCAAAGTTGCTGTACAGGATGCCGTTGAGCTCGCGCGCGGATGCGAGGTCGTGGCCGAACGGCTTTTCGACGATCACTCGTGCGCCCGCGGTGCATCCCGACTGCGCCAGTTGCAGGACCACAGCCTCGAACAGGCTCGGAGGGATTGCCAGGTAGTGCGCGGGGCGCTTCGCCGCGCCGAGCTCCTTGCGCAATGCGGCAAACGTCTTTGCGTCGGCGTAGTCGCCGTCGATGTAACGCAGCAAGCCGATCAGATGTTCGAACGCAGCGGGATCGAGACCACCATGTTTTTCCAGGCTGTCCCGCGCGCGCGCTCGAAACTGGTCCAGGCTCCAACCTGCCTTCGCGACGCCGATCACGGGCACATTCAGGTGCCCGCGCTTGATCATCGCCTGCAGCGACGGAAAGATCTTCTTGTACGCAAGATCGCCCGTCGCGCCGAAGAACACCAGCGCATCGGAGGGCGTTGCGTCCCTCGTGCCGACAGGTGCACCGGTCATCACTTGCGCCTCACGCTTCCTTCAGTTCTCCACATTGGCTGGATCCGCCCTCATTTTCCCTTCGGCTTCTCGTGGTGGCCGCCAAATTCGAAACGCATGGCGGAAAGGAGCTGGTCCTGGAACATCGCCTCGCCGCGCGAACTGAAGCGTTCGTACAGCGCCGTCGTCAGCACGGGCGCGGGAACGGCTTCGTCGATGGCGGCCTTGATCGTCCAGCGCCCTTCACCGGAGTCCGATACGCGGCCCGAGAAATTGGCAAGCGTCGGATCCTTGCTCAACGCGGAGGCGGTGAGGTCGAGCAGCCACGACGCAATGACGCTTCCGCGCCGCCAGACTTCGGCGATGTCGGGCAGATTGAGGTCGTACTGGTAATGCTCGGGGTCGCGCAACGGCGTCGTCTCGGCATCGATGGCGTGATGACCTTTGCCGACATTGGCGTGGCGCAGGATATTCATTCCCTCCGCATAGGCGGCCATCAGTCCGTATTCGATGCCGTTATGGACCATCTTGACGAAATGTCCCGCACCATTTGGCCCGCAATGCAGATATCCCTGTTCCGCCGTGCCCTGGCCGCTGGCCCTGCCGGGCGTGCGGTCGATGTTGCCGATGCCGGGTCCGAGAGCCGCGAAAACGGGATCGAGGTGCTTCACCACCGCATGCTCGCCGCCAATCATCATGCAGTAGCCGCGCTCCAGGCCCCACACGCCGCCGCTCGTGCCTACATCGACATAGTGAATGCCCTTCGCGGCGAGTTCCTTCGCACGCCGCAGGTCATCGATGTAATAGGAATTGCCGCCGTCGATGAGGATGTCGCCTTTCTCGAGAAGCGGAATCAGGTCCTCGATCGTCTTGTCCACCGCCGCCGCCGGCACCATCAGCCACACGGCCCTCGGCTTGGCGAGTTTTCCCACGAAGTCGGCGAGCGACGTCGATCCGATCGCCTTTTCCGCGACCAGTTCGTGGATCGGCTTGACCGTCCTGTTGAAGACCACGCACTCATGCCCGTTTCGAAGCAGCCTGCGTACCATGTTCGCGCCCATGCGGCCGAGTCCGATCATTCCTAGTTGCATGATGCCGTTCCTTTGTTTTCCGTTGCGAAAATGTCCGCGAATTCGCGATAGCGACCGGCGATCGCGGCAACTGCAGCCTCGCGCGTCAGCGTGCCCGCGCGCAATCCAACCAGCGGCTCCCAGAAATCGGTACGGCCGACCGCGAAGCCGATAAAGCCGGGCACGCCGGCGGCGATGCCCAGCCACTCGCGAACCTTGCGCTCGTCCTCGCCGCGACCCAGCACAATGCAGCCGACATGATCGCGGCCGCCGCGGCGGGCGGCGGCGACGATCCGGGCGCAGTCCTCGCGGCGATCGAGCCCTTCGATCTTCCACACGTCGGGTTCGACACCCGCGTTCTGGAGTTCCTCGATCGCCTGCGTCATGAGTTGGGGCCGAAGCTCCCGGTCATATGCCTTGGCGTCACCACCGAGCGCGGCGAGCTGCGCCTTTTCCGCGGGAACCAGGAGCTCGAACATGTAGCGGCTGCGCTGTGCGCGTTGCAGATACTCGGATAACTCCCGGAGGCGACCGGCCTGGCGCCGATTCAACGCGACGTCGCCTTGCGGGTTGTAGCGAACGAGCACCTTGCAGAACGTCGGATCGAATGTTTCGATGTGCGCCGCGAAATCCGCACCGTATTCGAAATCGAATTCCTCCTGCCCGCTCTTTTCCGCCGGGCAGGCCGTGACGAAGCCCAGCGCGGCGGCGTCGCGCAGGATGGCGGCGCCGAATTGCTCGTCGACAAGGATGCCGGCGTTGTCCTTGGGCACTCCGGCCGCCACCGCGGACTTCAAGCCGTCGTAGATCACCTGCTTCGCGGCGGCGATCTGCGCCGTCTGCTCCGAGTCGAGGTCGCCCGTCCACCCGAACATCTTGGTCTCGAACGAACCGCGATGGTCGAACGGCAGGATGTACAACGGTCGGTCGTAGCCGCGCGGCATCAAGTCTCCCCCCGAACGGCGCTGCGCGCCGCTCCCCCCGAAGGGGGGCGAGCGCCTTGGGGCGGCCCGGCGGCGCTCATGTCTCCCCCCGAACGGCGCTGCGCGCCGCTCCCCCCGAAGGGGGGCGAGCGCCTTGGGGCGGTCCGGCGGCGCTCATTTCTGCCTATTCCGACGATAGCGGCGAATCAACGCGTTGGTCGAGCTGTCGTGCGCGAGCTTCGGCTCCGCCTTGTCTTCGAGCTCGGGAATGATGTGTTGCGCGAGCGCCTTGCCAAGTTCCACGCCCCACTGGTCGAAGGAATCGATGCTCCAGACCGTTCCCTGAGTGAATACGCTGTGTTCGTACAGCGCAACCAGCTTGCCCAGCGCCGCAGGCGTCAGGCGCTCGAGCAGGATCGTGTTGGAAGGACGGTTTCCCTCGAATACGCGGTGAGGAACCAGCCAGTCGGGCGTGCCTTCGGCTTTGACGTCCGCGGGCGACTTGCCGAACGCCAGCGCCTCCGATTGCGCAAACACGTTCGCCAGCAGGATGTCGTGGTGGCGCCCAAGAGGATTCAGCGCACGGTCGAACGCGATGAAGTCGATCGGAATGAGGCGCGTGCCCTGGTGGATCAGCTGGTAGAACGAATGCTGGCCGTTGGTTCCGGGCTCGCCCCAATAGATCGGGCTGGTGGCGTAGTCCACGCGCGTTCCGTCGAGCGTCACGTGCTTGCCGTTGCTCTCCATCGTCAATTGCTGCAGGTACGCCGGGAAGCGTTTCAGGTACTGCTCGTACGGCAATACGGCCTGTGTCTGCGCGCCGAAGAAATCGCTGTACCAGACGGTGAGCATTCCGAGTAAGACCGGCAGGTTGCGCTCGAAGGGCGCGGTACGGAAGTGCTCGTCCATTTCATGGAAGCCCTCAAGCATCTCCCTGAAATTGTCCGGACCGATGGCCAGCATCGTCGACAATCCGATCGCGGAATCCATCGAGTATCGGCCGCCGACCCAATCCCAGAATCCGAACATGTTGGCGGTGTCGATGCCGAATTCGGTCACCTTCTCCGCGTTGGTCGATACGGCCACGAAATGCCTTGCTACTGCGGCAGCCTCGCCTCCCAAGCCGGCGAGCGACCAGTCGCGCGCCGTCTGGGCGTTGGTCATTGTCTCCAGCGTCGTGAATGTCTTCGACGAAATGACGAAGAGCGTCTCCGCGGCATCGAGGTCGCGGACGGCCTCGGCAAAGTCGGTGCCGTCCACATTGGATACGAAACGAAACGTCATCGTCCGATCGCTGTAATGCCGGAGCGCCTCGTAGGCCATCACCGGCCCCAGATCAGAACCGCCGATGCCGACATTGATGACGTTGCGAATGCGCTTACCCGTGTACCCCTTCCAGGCGCCGCTGCGGACACGTTCGGCGAATTCGCTCATGCGGTCCAGCACCGCATGGACATCGGGAACGATATTCCGTCCCTCGAAGTTGACGGTCGCGCCGCGAGGTGAACGCAATGCCGTATGCAGCACCGCGCGATTTTCGGAGACATTGATCCGGTCGCCGCGAAACATTGCATCGATGTGCCCGCGCAAGCCGGACTCGACCGCAAGCTTGAGCAGCAGCTCGATCGTGGTGTCGGTGACTCGGTTCTTCGAGTAGTCCAGAAACACGCCAGCGGCTTCGGCCGTCAGCCGCTCCCCACGGTGCGGGTCGTCCGCAAACATCTGCCGCAGTTGCAGGTCCTCAACGCCCGCATAGTGCGCGGTTAGCGCCTTCCACGCCGGGCGCGCGGGAAGGGGGATCGTCGGTGTCGGTTGCATACGCTCGGTCTTTCGCGCGGCGCGTCAACGCGAGCGCTTCTTGGCGGTTCGCGCGCGCGCCTGCGGGCGCGATCGCGCGACGTGCGGTTTTGCGGGCGGCGCCCACATGCGGGCACCGCCTACGAATGCGTTGTCGTTGTCACCCAGCCGGCATCCCGGCGGAAGTTCCTTCAATCGCCTGCTGTTGCCGCCACCGAGGACCACTTCGTCGGGCTGGAAAGCGGCAGTCAACCGCTCGACGACGTCCTCGACTTGCTTGCGCCACTTCTTCTTGCCAAGTCGTTCCAGCGCGCGCACCCCGACATGCTCCTCGTAGGTCGACTTGCGATAGGGAAGATGCGCTAGCTCCATCGGCACGACCGTTCCGTTGACCACCAGCGTCGTGCCCAGTCCGGTGCCGAGTCCCAGGAAAAGCAGCGTTCCCGCCACGTGGCTGCCGAGGGCCTGCATCGCCGCGTCGTTGATTATCCTTACCGGACAGCCGAAGGCGCCTGCATAGTCGAATTTCACCCATCCAGGCGCGAGATTGTGTGGTTCGGTGACCGGCTGGTTCTTCTTGACTACGCCAGGGTAGCCGATCGATACACGATCGTACTTCCAGCCGCGCGCCAATTTCTTCACGCCGGCGACCATATTGTCGGCTGTCATGGCAGGACCCGATTCGAATTTGCGTGGCTCGCCCTGCCCTGCGGCAAGGATCTTGACGCTCGTCCCGCCGACATCGATCACCAGCACATTCATCGGTGCGCTCCCTCGTTCAAGCGACGGAATTGCAGACTTCTCGGGGGGGCTCAGGCGGCCTTGGCCAGTGCCGCGCTTTTTGTCGCAATGACGCCCATCAGCTCGTTCCACGACTTGACGAAAGAGTCCGCGCCTTCGCTCTGCAAACGCGCGGCGAGCGCATCGATATCAACGCCGGCCTTGGCGAATTCCGACAGCACCGCTTCGCAGTCGCCACCGTCGGCCGGCATTATTGCGCCGACTTCGCCGTGGTCGGCGAAGGCCAACAGCGTTGCCTCCGGAATCGTATTCACCGTGAACGGCGCCGCCAGCGCCTTGACGTACAGGATGTCCGACGCCTTCGGATCCTTGGTGCCCGTGCTTGCGAGCAGCAATCGTTGCGGCCTCGCGCCGGCGTTCATCACACGGTGGTAGCGGGGGGACGCCACGAGGTCGCAGTACGCCTTGTATGTGCGCTGGGCTATGGCGATGCCGAGCCGGTTAGTCAGCGCGGCGGGCACCTTGCCGGCTACCGCTACGTCCCAACGGCTGATGAACACCGACGCAACGGATCCCACGTCGGGATCGAGTCCCGCTGCGATGCGCCTTTCGATGCCGCGAAGATACGCCTCGGCTGCGGCGACATACTGTTCGCGGGAAAAGAGCAGCGTGATGTTGATTGGCACCCCGGCAAAGGTCGCCTCCTCGATGGCGGGGAGCCCTTCCTTGGTGCCGGGAATCTTGATGAAAAGGTTGGGGCGCCTGGCGCGGGCATGCAGATCCTTGGCGACGGACAACGTCGTGTCGGTATTGTGCGCAAGCAACGGCGATACCTCGAGGGAGACGAAGCCATCCACGCCACAGGTGCGATCGAATACCGCCCGAAAGAGATCGGCGGCGCGGGTCACGTCGTCCAATGCCAGTTCGAAGAACAGCGCCTCGCCGGATTTTCCGGCCTTGAGCTTGCTGCGGATCGCCGAGTCGTAGTCGCTGCCGGACTTGATCGCATTGTTGAAGATCGTCGGATTCGATGTCAGGCCGGTGACCGACAGATCGTCGATGTAATGTTGCAGCGTACCGCTGTCGAGGAGGTCGCGCGTGATGTTGTCCAGCCAAAGGCTCTGGCCGATATCGTGAAGTCTTGCCGTCGCTCGCATCGTCAGCCTCGCGTGGTCGCATGCAACAGGGGCAAAAGCAGGCGCCGCCCTGAGACGTGTTCGTCAGGCGCAGGCGGCGCAAAGGGCCGTCAAATGATACTCCAGTCGACCACTCTTACAGATCGGTCGCAGGCGCCACCATGTTCCATGATCGGATCACAGGCTCGGAACGGTCGTGGTCATACCCGAGTGTGCAGATCGCCGCGGTACCGAGGATAAAATGACGGCCCGATGCGGCGTCCTCGCCAAGCCAGCGCGCCGCAAGGACGCGGAGGAAATGCCCGGACGAAAACAACAGCACGTTGCCCGGAACGGCGCGCACTCGCTGCACCACGCGATCGGCGCGGGCGCCGATGGATTCCAACGTTTCGCCATCGGGACATCCATCGTGGAACAACGACCAGCCGGGCCGCTGCGCGCGAATGGCGCTCGATGTCATGCCCTCGTAACTTCCGTAGTCCCACTCGACCAGGTCGCGGTCAACCTGGGCCACGGCGCCGAATCCGGCAAGCTCGCACGTGCGCGCCGCCCGTTTGAGCGGGCTCGTGAAGACCGCGGCGAAGGCACGCCCCTGAAGCCGCCGCACCAGGCCGCGCGCATCACGCTCGCCGCGCTCGGTCAACGGCAGGTCGGAAAGCCCGGTGTGTTGGCCCGAAAGGCTCCACACCGTTTCCCCGTGACGCACCAGGCAAATTTCCGGCAAAGCCTCGTTCATGTCGGAGCGCCGTCGTTCATGACATGCTGCAAATGACGCCCGGCCGCACGAACAAACTCCGCCGCGCCAGCTTCCGGCGGTCCGCTACGCGGACGGTGCCGCCGGGAGTCGGTCAGGCCTTCTTGACCCAGGCGGTGCACCACCCCTTCGCCTGGACCAGATTGCCCTGGAATATCGCGCACGGCCCGTCGGCCGCCCCGGGCTTGCCTGAGAACAAGCTGCACGTACCGCACATCGCCGCCTTGTCGGTACGCTTGGTCGACTTGGCCGCGTCCGCGACGTAGCCGAGCGCGACTGCCGTTGGATCGGTTTCCTTGACGGCATCGACCGCATGCGCGGTGCCGCTCATCAGTGCATTGGCGAAAGGTGCGGTAGCAAGACCGATGGCCGTGATCCTGAAAAAGCGGCGGCGGCTCGCGATGGAAGTTTCATTGGCCATGACGGATTCCTCGAGGCTGTGGGTGGGAGGGATAGACAGG
Source organism: uncultured beta proteobacterium (assembly GCA_963755545.1). Taxonomy (GTDB): domain Bacteria; phylum Pseudomonadota; class Gammaproteobacteria; order Burkholderiales; family Casimicrobiaceae; genus VBCG01. The sequence continues at coordinate 188,308 of CAVWKH010000009.1, forward strand.
ATGCGGGTTATACCCACCCGGATTATCCACTCCCGCGGGGCGGCGCGGAAGGAGTCTTGCTTCGACATTGATGCGCGGGGATGGGGCAAGGCGGCGCATTGCCGCCGACGCCGCATGAGGCTAGTGTACCGGGTCCGAATCGATTCGACCCAAACCAGCGGACGCGCACGCCGCCCTTCGCGACGGGCGCGCGCAACGCCGGATCTCACAGCCCATGCCCTCAAAAAAAGATCGCGAGCCGAAACCGCACGACCGTGGCGACGGCATTCCGCTGACCGCCGAGGAACAACGGCTGGCGGCCGCGCGCGATCGCAGGGCGCCCTGGCGCTTCTGGGGGCCGTATTTGAGCGAGCGCCAATGGGGCACCGTGCGCGAGGATTACAGCGCCGACGGCTCAGCGTGGGATTACCTGCCACACGACCACGCGCGCTCGCGCGCCTATCGCTGGGGCGAAGATGGCATCGCGGGCATCTGCGACGACCGCCAGCAGCTGTGCTTCGCGCTTGCGCTTTGGAACGGGCAGGACCCCATCATCAAGGAGCGGATGTTCGGACTGACCGGGCCTGAGGGAAATCACGGCGAGGACGTGAAGGAATATTACTTCTATCTCGATAACGTCCCCAGCCATGCGTACATGAAGTATCTATACAAGTATCCGCAGCGTGCCTTTCCATATGACGACCTGGTTCAGGAGAACCGGCGACGCGGCAAGCTCGACCCGGAATACGAACTGCTCGATACGGGCATCTTCGATGATGACCGTTACTTCGACGTGTTCGTCGAGTACGCCAAGGCGGCGCCCGACGACATCCTGATCAAGATCACGGCCATCAACCGTGGACCCGAGGCCGCGCCGTTGCACCTTCTCCCGACGCTGTGGTTCAAGAATGTCTGGTCGTGGTACCCGCAGGACCCAAGCCTGGTCAAGCCGGGCATCGCGCTGGCGCGAACCGACGCCGCGACAACCATGCTCAAGACCGTCCACCGCTCGCTGCCGTCCTATTCGCTCTACTGCGAAACGCCGGACGGGATGCTCTTCACCGAAAACGACACCAATACGGAGCGCATTTTCGGACGCCCCAACGCGCAGCCCTACGTCAAGGACGCGTTCGACAACTATCTCGTGCACGGCCGCCGCGACGCAGTGAACCCCGCGCAGGCGGGCACCAAGTCCGCGGCGCACTACCTGCGACAAGTGCCCGCCGGCGAAGCCACCGTCATCAGGCTTCGACTTTGCGTCGACGACGCGCACGCCGTCCCGTTTGCGCATTTCGACTCCACGTTCCACCTCCGCCAGCGCGAGGCGGACGCCTTTTACCATCGCGTCACGCCGTTTCCGCTGTCCGACGACATGCGCAACATACAGCGCCAGGCATTCGCCGGTATGTTGTGGAACAAGCAGTACTACCGCTACATGGTCAAGCGCTGGCTCGATGGTGACCAGGGCGTGCCCAACCCGCCCGAGCAGCGCAAAAGCGGCCGCAACCACGACTGGGGCCATTTCGCCGCCGGCGACGTGCTGTCGATGCCCGACAAGTGGGAGTACCCGTGGTTCGCCGCATGGGACATGGCCTTCCACGTCGTGCCCCTGGCGATGATCGATCCGGACTTCGCGAAGGACCAGCTGTTGCTGCTCATGCGCGAGTGGTACATGCATCCGAACGGACAAATCCCGGCGTACGAGTGGGCATTCGGCGACGTGAATCCGCCCGTGCATGCGTGGGCGGCCATTCGCGTCTACCAGATCGAGCAGAAGATGTATGGCCGCAGGGACTCCAAGTTCCTGGAACGCGTTTTCCAGAAACTCCTGCTCAACTTCACGTGGTGGGTCAATCGCAAGGACGAGGCCGGCAACAACATTTTCGAAGGCGGATTTCTCGGGCTGGACAACATCAGTGCGTTTGACCGGACCTCCGGGCTGCCGTTGGGAGGCCAGCTGGAACAGGCTGACGGCACCAGCTGGATGGCGATGTATTGCCTCAACCTGCTGGGGATCGCGCTGGAATTGGCGCGCGAGGACGATGTGTACGAGGACATCGCGACCAAGTTCTTCGAACATTTCGTTTACATCGCGTCGGCGGTCAACAGCATGGGCGGGCGCCAGAACGGTCTGTGGGACGACGTTGACGGCTTTTATTACGATGCGCTCAAATTTCCCGACGGCCGCTGCTTCCGGATCGACGTTCAATCGATCGCCGGCCTGATACCGATATTTGCCATCGGCATCGGCGATGCCGAAGGGATTTCGGCATTCCGCGACTTCGGCGAGCGGTTCCGCTGGTTCACGACATACCGTCCGGATCTGCTCGCTGGATCCGCGGACATGACGCATCGCGGCGTCGAGGATCGTGTTCGCCTCGCGCTGGTCGACTCAACCAAGCTGCGGCGCATCCTTGCGAAGGTTCTCGATGAGAACGGGATGCTGAGTCCGAACGGCGTGCGCTCCGTGTCGCGGCACCACGCCGCCCAGCCCTTTGCCCTCGCGATCAACGGAGAAGAATTCACGCTGGACTATGCCCCTGCGGAGTCGACTTCCGGCCTTTTCGGCGGCAACTCGAACTGGCGCGGCCCCGTGTGGTTCCCGCTCAATTTCCTGCTGATCGAATCGCTGCAGAAGCACCACTACTATCTGGGCGACAGCTTCAAGGTCGACCTTCCGACAGGCTCCGGCGTCGATGCGACATTGTGGGAGGTGACGACCAGCCTGTCGCATCGATTGATCTCGCTGTTCCTGCAGGACGAGGCCGGCCGGCGGCCGGTCAACGGCAATCGCGCCAAGTTCCAGACCGATCCGCATTGGTGCGATCTCATTCTCTTCTTCGAGTATTTCAACGGCGACACGGGCGAAGGCCTGGGCGCCGGACACCAGACCGGATGGACAGGCGTTGTCGCGAAGCTGATCCACCAGTACGCCGAATATGCGCTGCAGGGCAAAGCGCCGGGCCTGACTCGGGAAGATGGACTGGGCTCCGGCAAGTCGTCGATTTGAGGATCGTCACCCGAAGTGGCGATGCAACGCTCAAATGAGGACGAATGGCTGGAAAGCGACGGCACCGGCGGCTACGCGTCGGGCACGGTCGGCGGATTTCGCACGCGTCGCTATCATGCGCTGTTGCTGACGGCGCGCGCGCCACCGACCGACCGCGTAGTCCTCGTCAACGGCTGCGACGTGTGGCTCGATTCGCCCACGGGAAGTTTTCCGCTATCGACGCAACACTATGGGCCGGACGTCGTCTATCCGCGTGGCGTCGATTACCGGGTCGACTTCGCGCACGAGCCTTGGCCGCGCTGGACATTCCGCTTTCCAAATGGGGCCGAAGTCGTGCACGACCTGATCGTCGACTCCAGCGATGGCAGTGTCCTGCTGTTCTGGCGGCTCTCCCACGCGGTTCCCGATGCAAGGCTCCGCGTGATTCCGTTCCTTTCCGGACGCGACTACCACGCGCTGATGCGCGAGAACGACGCTTTCTCGTTTATCGCGCGCATGCACGGAGGCAACGTCAGCTGGCGACCGTATGCCGCACTGCCGGCGATCGCTGCGTTGAGCAACGGCAACTACGCCCACGCCCCAACCTGGTACCGCAACTTCGACTATCGCGAAGAGGCCGCGCGCGGACTCGATCACGTCGAGGATCTGGCTGCGCCGGGCACCTTCAGCTTCAATTTCTCCGAAGGCGCGGCGACGCTTGTGCTTCGTGCCGATGCCGCTCTGGACCTCGACGCCGGGGAACTCGCTGTCGCGATCCGCGAGCGCGAATCCGCACGTCGCCAATCGTTGACGCCGCTCGACCGCGCCGCGGAGAGCTACCTCGTTCGCGGCGATCGCGGGCCGACGATCATCGCGGGTTTTCCATGGTTTGCCGATTGGGGACGCGACACGTTCATTTCGATGCGCGGACTGGTGCTCGCCCGGCGACGCTTCGATCTGGCCGCCGCCATTCTTTTGGCCTGGGCCGGGACCGTGTCCGAAGGCATGTTGCCCAACCGCTTTCCCGAGCACGGCGGCACGCCCGAATTCAATTCCGTTGATGCGTCGCTGTGGTATGTGATCGTGATACACGAATTCATCGCTGCCGCCCATCCCGATTCCGCGACGCGTGCGAGCCTCGTCGGTGCCGCAACGGCGATACTAGATGGTTACATGAGCGGCACCAGGTACGGCATCAGAATGGATGCGGATGGCTTGCTCGCCTGCGGCGTACCCGGCGTTCAGCTCACGTGGATGGACGCGCGAGTTGGTGAGCGCGTGATCACGCCGCGCGTGGGGAAACCGGTCGAAATACAGGCGCTCTGGATCAACGCGCTGCGCTGTACGGGTGGGCAGCACGACGCAATGGCCGATCGCGCGCAGACCGCGTTTCTTGCGCGGTTCGTAAACCCCGCGACGGGCTCCCTGTACGACGTGGTCGACGTCGACCACGCGACCGAAACCGTGGACGCAAGCGTCCGGCCCAATCAGATCCTTGCAGTTGGCGGATTGCCGCATCGGATCGCGAACGGGGAGCTGGCCCGAACGATCGTTACCAACGTCGAGCGGGATCTGCTCACGCCGCTCGGACTGCGAACACTTGCGCCCGGCGACCCCGCCTATCGACCTCGATGCGAAGGTGGAGTTGCCGATCGCGACGGCGCCTATCATCAGGGCACCGCGTGGCCATGGCTGACAGGCGCGTTCATTGACGCGTGGCTACACGTCAATGGCGACGACGATGGGCACCGCGCGGAGGCGCGGCAACGCTTCGTCGCACCGCTTCTCGATCATCTCGAAGTTGCGGGATTAGGGCACGTCAGCGAAATCGCGGATGGTGACTGGCCGCATACGCCTCGCGGCTGCCCGTTCCAGGCGTGGTCGCTGGGCGAACTGATTCGCGCGAAAATGCGGACACTGCCCCGCGGACCCTGATACAGCCGCGCGGTGTGCCGCATAGAGGAACGGCGGGCGCCGTCTGCTACGGTGTCATCCGGCGAGTCAGTGGGTGCGCGTCCGTTTCAGTTCCCGGAACAGTCTCGCATAGTGCTTTGCCGGGTGTGACCAGCCGACATCCGTGCCCATGCCGCGAATCTGCAGGCGACGCCATTGCTCAGTGTCGTGCCATAACGCCAACGTCCGCGCGAGCGCAGATTCCAGTCGCTCGCGCGTGACCGGCGCGAACTGCACACCGGTCGCGCTTCCTGCCGCAACGTTGGCCTGGTCGACATCGACCACCGAGTCCGCGAGTCCGCCTACGCGCGACACGACGGGAATGGCGCCATAACGCAGCGCCGCGAGCTGCGTCAATCCGCAGGGCTCGAAGCGCGATGGGACCAGAATCACGTCCGCCCCGCCTTGGACGCAATGCGCCAGCGTCTCGTCGTAACCGATGACGACACCGACACGCCCGGGATTGCGGCGCGCAGCCTCGGCAAACGCCTGTTCCTGGTCACGGTCGCCGGAGCCCAGTAGTGCCAGCTGCGCACCGCTGCGCAATAGCGCCGGCAGCGCCTCCAGCAGCACGTCCATCCCCTTTTGCCAGGTGAGCCGGCTGACGACGCCGATGAGCAAGCTTTCAGGATCGGCTGCGAGGCCGAATCGTGCCTGCAGAGCGGTCTTGTTGGCCGCGCGTTGCGAAAGGCTCGCCACCGAGAACTGCGACGCCAGATGAAAATCCGTCGCCGGGTTCCAGAGCGCGTCGTCGAGCCCGTTGAGAATGCCCGAGAGCGCGCCCGCGCGCCGGCGCAATGTCTCCCCCAGGCCCATGCTCCCCTCGTCCGTCAGGATTTCGTTCGCATACGTCGGCGAGACGGTGGTGACGCGGTCAGCCAACGCGATACCGGCTTTGAGGTAGCCGATCGCGCCATAGGACTCGACGCCTTCGCTTGAGAATGCGCGGGGCGGCAATCCAAGTTCCTCCAGCATCTTCTGCGGAAACTGTCCCTGGTACGCCAGGTTGTGAATCGTGAACACTGTGCCCGGGCGCGGTCCACCGGAATATTGCAGGTAGGCGGGAAGCAAGCCGGCGTGCCAATCGTGCGCCTGCACGACATCCGGAACGAAGGATTCGACCGCGCCTTGCGCAATGGCGGCGCCTGCTTGAGCCAGCGCGGCGAAGCGCAACCCGTTGTCCGGCCATTCTCCGTCGGGACCACCATAGGGTCCGCCCGGACGCGCATAGAGGTGCGGCGCGTGGAGCGCAAACAGGTCGAGGCCCGCTGCGCGTCCGGCGAGAATCCGCGCAGGTCCGCCATGAAGGTGCGCGATCGTGTGCACACTGGCCGCATCCGCCAGGGCGTCGAGGACTGCCGGATAGCCGGGCAGCAACGTGCGCATGTCCACGCCCTCCACTGCGAGCGCCGCGGGCAGCGCGCCGACGACATCCGCCAAGCCCCCGGTCTTGATCAGCGGAAATGCCTCGGCCGCGACCGACAGTACGCGCACTTTCTCCAACTAGACGCCCAGGCGATCGATCATCGGCTGCGTGATGAGACACACGCCACGCTCGGTGCGGCGAAAGCGCGCGGCATCCTGCCCCGCGTCTTCCCCGACGACCAGTCCGTCGGGAATACGCACGCCGCTGTCGATGACGACACGCGACAAACGCACGTGCCGCCCGATGTTGACAAAGGGCAGCACGACCGCATGGTCGATCGTCCCGTAGGAGTGCACATGCACGTTATTGCACAACAACGAATGCCGAAGTGATGATCCCGAGACAATGCAGCCGCCGGATACCAGCGACGACACGCCGAGGCCACGCCGCCCTTCGACGTCATGTACGAACTTCGCCGGCGGTGTTATCGCCGCGAAAGTCCAGATCGGCCATTCGCGATCGTAGACATCGAGCTCCGGCACGACGTCCGTCAAGTCGATGTTTGCCTCGAAATAGGCATCGAGCGTGCCCACGTCGCGCCAGTACACATCGGCCTCGGCCCGGGACCGAACGCACGATTCCGTGAAGCGATGGGCAACCGCCTTCCCGTGCTTGACCAGGTAGGGAATGACGTCGCGCCCGAAATCCCGGCTGGAGTGGGGATCGGCGGCATCGCGGCGCAACTGGTCGTGCAGGAAATCGCGCCGGAACGCATAGATTCCCATGCTCGCCAGCGCATACCCGGGCCGGTCGGGCATTTCGGTGGGATGCTTGGGTTTTTCGTCGAACGCCACGATGCGATCGTTCGCGTCGGCGCGCATGACGCCGAGGCTGTGGGCCTCGCTCACGGGAACCTCGATGCATGCCACGGTCACGTCGGCACCTTCATTGACGTGCTGGATCAGCATACGTTCGTAGTCCATCTTGTAGACGTGATCGCCCGCCAGCAGCACGATGAACTCGGGCGCGTAGCTGTCGATGATGTCGATGTTCTGGAATACGGCGTCTGCGGTGCCCGCGTACCACTGATTCTCCGCGACGCGCTGGCTGGCCGGCAGGATATCGAAGCTTTCGTTGCGCATTGGCTGCAGGAAGTTCCAGCCCCGCTGCAGATGCCGTATCAGGCTGTGAGCCTTGTATTGCGTCGCCACCGCAATGCGCCGGATTCCGGAATTGATCGCGTTGGACAATGCAAAGTCAACGATGCGCGCCTTGCCGCCGAAATAGACGGCCGGCTTGGCCCGGTTTTCGGTCAGTTCCATGAGGCGCGTACCGCGTCCACCCGCCAGCACATAGGCCATCGACGAGCGCGACAGCGGCGTCGAATAAGTCACCTTGTCGTGTTGCTGTTCCATGGTTCCCCCGTGCGCATGAGGTCATTCGCCATCGTGAAGAAGCCAGAGCGTACCCAGCGGCGGTACGGTGATTTTCGCCGAGAACGGGAATCCGTGGCAGGGCGTCGCCACGGCGACGACTTCTCCGGCATTGCCGACATTGGATCCGCCATACGACGCCGAATCCGTGTTCAGGATCTCCCGCCACCGCCCCGAACGTGGCAAGCCGACGCGATATCCGCGATGCGGCTTTGGCGTGAAATTCACGACCACGGCCACGGGAGGCGCGGAACCTCTGTCCGTCCTTAGCCACGCGAAGATGGAATGCCGCGAATCATCGACGACGATCCACCGAAAGCCCGTGGCCTCGCAATCGCCGTCGTGAAGCGCCGCATGCGCTCTGTAGGCCGCGTTGCAGTCCCTCACCACCGCTTGCATGCCGACGTGCTCCGCCGTGTCGAGTGCGCGCCAATCGAGGCCGGCCAGGAAATCCCACTCGCCGCGTTGCGCGAACTCCTGGCCCATGAACAGCAGTTTCTTTCCCGGGTACGCCCACATGAACGCATAGAACGCGCGCAGCGTCGCGAACTTGCGCCAGGGATCGCCATCCATCTTTTCGAAGAGGGAGCCCTTGCCATGGACCACTTCGTCATGCGACAGCGCCAGCACGAAATTCTCCGCAAATGCGTAGGTGATTCCGAAAGTCACGCTGTCGTGGCGACTGCGCCGTTGCGCCGGCGCCTCCTTGAGGTAGGCAAGGATGTCGTGCATCCAGCCCATGTTCCATTTGAATCCGAAGCCCAGCCCGCCGGTGTATGTCGGGTGCGAGACACCGGGCCACGTCGTCGATTCCTCGGCGATGGTGATCACGCCGGGGTGCCGCGCATAGACCTGCTCGTTGAACTTGCGCAGGAACGCCACCGCCTCGAGGTTCTGGTTGCCACCGAATTCGTTTGGCACCCATTCGCCCGCCTTGCGCGAATAGTCGAGGTGCAGCATCGACGCCACGGCATCGACGCGAAATCCATCGACGTGATAACGCTCCAGCCAGAACAGCGCATTGGCGACGAGATAGTCCACCACCTCGGTGCGCCCGAAGTTGAAGATCGCGGTCGTCCAGTCCGGATGCAGGCCTTGCCGGGGGTCCGCGTGTTCGTAGAGCGCTGTCCCGTCGAACAACGCAAGGCCATGCGGGTCCACCGGGAAATGCGCAGGCACCCAGTCGAGGAGCACGCCCAACCCGGCTTCATGGCAGCGATTGACGAAGCGTGCGAAGCCAGCCGGCTCGCCGAAACGCGTCGTCGGCGCAAACAGTCCGATCGGCTGGTATCCCCAGGACGGATCGTGCGGATACTCGGACACCGGCATCAATTCGAGATGCGTGAACTTGAGGTCGACCGCGTACGGAATGAGCGCGTCAGCGAGTTCGTCGTAGTTCAGCACGCGCCCGTCCGGATGGCGCCGCCAGGAGGCGAGATGCACTTCGTAGATCGACAGCGGCATGCGCCGCGGATCCTGTCGCGCGCGATGGGCCAGCCAGGCGTCGTCCGACCAGGTGAAGCCGGTCGTATCGCGAACCACCGACGCCGTCGAGGGCCTGAGTTCCGACCCGAACCCGACGGGGTCGGCCTTTTGCGGCAGCAACTCACCGTCGTCTCCGCGAATTTCGTATTTGTACAGCGCGCCTTCGCCGACATCCGGCACGTAGAGCTCCCACGTGCCCGTAGCTTTCTGGATGCGCATCGGATGCCGGTTGCCATCCCATGCATTGAAATCCCCCACTACCGACACGCTGCGCGCATGGGGCGCCCAGACGGCAAAACGAGTTCCCGACCGGCCATCGCGCGAGCTCGCGTGCGCGCCAAGGTGGTCGTACAGCATCGTCGTCCCACGCTCTGCGTCTCCGGGAATCGTGGTCACCGATGCGTTGCGTTCGCTGGCCGCAGCGTTCATCTGCTGGCGTTCACTTCTCGAATGTTCATTGCCCGCCTGCGCCTATCTCGACACGCCAGATCTCTTCGGCATATTCCCGGATCGCGCGGTCCGAGGAAAACCATCCCACGCCGGCGGTATTGAGGACAGCGCTTCGCCACCAATCGCTGCTTCGACGAAATTGCTCGTCTACCGAGGCCTGGGCGATCCGGTAGGCGTCGAAATCCGTCGTGACCATGAAGTAATCGTTCTGGCGGAGATCGTGGGCAAGACCGTGGAATCGCGCGGGGTCGTCGCGGGAAAATGCGCCGGACGTAACGGACTCCAGCACGCGCGCGAGTATGGGCGATGCGGCGATGGCGGATTCTCCGCTTGTTCCGAGCCGCCTGCGCGCTTCGACTTCCTCCGCGGTCAATCCAAACAGGATGAAGTGTTCGGCCCCGACACGCTCCCGAATCTCAATGTTCGCGCCGTCGAGCGTGCCGATGGTGAGCGCACCGTTCAGCGCCAGCTTCATGTTGCCGGTGCCGGACGCCTCCATGCCCGCGGTGGAAATCTGCTCCGAAAGGTCGGCCGCCGGGATGATCGCCTCCGCCAGGCTCACGTTGTAGTTGGGCAGGAAAATCACTTTCAGCCGCCCGCGAATGACGGGGTCGTTGTTGATCGTCTGCGCCACATCGTTGATGAGCTTGATGACCAGCTTCGCGCGAACGTAGCCGGCTGCGGCCTTGCCGGCAAAAATCTTGACCCGGGGAACCCAGTCTTTCGAGGGATCGGACCGAATCGCGTCATACAACGCAATGGTTTCCAGGATGTTGAGCAGTTGCCGCTTGTATTCATGGATGCGCTTGATGTGCACGTCGAAGAGCGCGTCCGGGTCGAGACTTACTCCGAGCCGTTCGATCACGATGCGCGCAAGCGCCACCTTGTTCATCCGGCGCGCAGCAGCGAAGCGTTCCCTGAATGTCTTGTCGTCGGCAAGCGGTGCCAGCATGGCGAGGGCATTCGCATCGTCTCGTACACCGGGCCCGATCGCCTCGACGATCAGTTCGGTCAGTCGAGGATTCGCCTGCTGGAGCCAGCGCCGGAATGTGATGCCGTTCGTCTTGTTGACGATGCGATCCGGATGCAGCGCGTGCAGATCGCGGAAGACCGTGCGGCGCATGAGGTCGGTATGCAACGCCGAGACACCGTTGACGCGGCGCGAGCCGAGGAATGCAAGGTGTCCCATTCGCACGCGGCGTCCATGGTTCTCCTCGATGAGCGAGACCGATGTCAGGAATTCCTCGGCGCTGCGACCCTCATGGCGTCCTTGCGCGCGCAGTGACCCGAGATGCTGGTCATTGATCTGGTAGATGATCTGCATGTGCCGCGGCAGCATCTTCTCCAGCAATGGCACGGGCCAGGTCTCGAGCGCTTCGGGCAGCAGCGTATGGTTGGTGTAGTTGAACACTGCGGTGGTGACCGACCAGGCGAGTTGCCACGGCATGCCGTGGATATCGACCAGGATCCGCATGAGTTCAGGCACGGCGATGGCCGGATGAGTGTCGTTCAGCTGAATGGCGACATAGTCCCCGAGCGTTGACAACTCGCCATGCTGCTCCTTGTGCCTGCGGACCAGGTCCTGCAGCGATGCGGAAGCGAAGAAGTACTCCTGGCGCAAACGCAGATCCTCGCCCGCCGGCGTTTCGTCGCTGGGATAGAGCACGCGGGAGATCGCCTCGAGGCGCACGCGATCGGCCAGCGCGCCGACGTGGTCGCCCCGGTTGAAGTCGTCGAGTGAAATCGGATCGGCGGCGCGCGCGGACCACAGACGTAGCGTATTGACATGCGTCCCGCGCCAGCCGGTGATCGGCGTGTCGAATGCGAGCGCCGTCACGGATTCGGCTGGCGCCCACGCTTGTCCGGCGGTGCCATCCTTGCGGCCAAATGTTTCGACGCTGCCACCGAAACCCACCGAATAGGAAACACCCGGACGTTCGAATTCCCACGGATTGCCCAGCGCCAGCCAGTCCTCCGGGAGTTCGTGCTGCCACCCTTCCTTGACCACCTGCCTGAAAATGCCGTGGTCGTAGCGAATGCCGTAACCGTAAGCAGGGATGCCAAGCGTGGCCATGCTCTCCATGAAGCATGCGGCGAGGCGCCCAAGCCCACCATTGCCGAGTGCGGCGTCCGGCTCGAGCGTGCACAAACGGTCGAGATCCAGTCCCAGCTGATCCAGCGCTTCGCGCACGGTCGCCGTCAGGCCCAGATTGGAGATCGCGTCGTTGAGCAAACGTCCGATCAGGAACTCGAGCGAGAAATAGTAGACGCGCTTGGCGCCGGCGCGATGCGTCGACCGGCCCGAATCGAGCCAGCGATCGACGATGCGGTCGCGCACGGCAAACGCCGTCGCCATGAACCAGTCGCGATCGAGCGCGCGGTTGCGATCCTTGCCCACCATGTAGATGAGCTTTCTCACGATCGCCGCACGCATCTCCTCTGCGTCGGTGGCGGCCGCCGTCGTCGCGGAAGCGCCGCTTGCGTCGTGAATGCCGTTGTCCGAAGCCATGCGGGTGCGATCGAATTGCGCCACAGGTGAGACTCCCGACGAGTCCTGTTCCAATCCCATAGCGTAACAGTGCGCGGCGATGCTGTCCGGCGCGCCGCCACAAGCGCGATTCACGCGGGATGCGCGAGCGCACCTTCGGAGGTAAACTGCGCGAAACGCGCAAGGAGGATTTGTCGTGCCCCGAGGTATCGTGTTCCGCCGTTCAAGCCGCCTTTCCTCGGCATGGGTCCGCTGGCCGGCCGTCGCCGCGATTGGCTTCGCCGCGCTTGCCTCCGCCCACCTTTCCTTCGCACAGCCGACGCTGATACAGCGCGGTGAATATCTGGCGCGCGCCGGCGATTGCGTTTCCTGCCACACCGCCGTGGGCGGGGTGCCGTTTGCAGGCGGCCTGCGACTCGACACCCCTTTTGGCTACATGCTCGCTCCGAACATCACGCCCGACGTCGAGACGGGCATCGGGCGATGGTCGAGCGCGGACTTCTACCGTGCGCTGCACGACGGCGTGAACAAGCATGGCCAGGACATGTATCCGACGATGCCCTACGATTTCTACACCCGCGCCACGCGCGAGGATATCGACGCCATCTATGCTTACCTGCGCACGGTCAAGCCGGTGCGCAACGCGGTGACCATCAACCACCTCTATTTTCCTTTCGACCAGCGTTGGTCGATGGCCGCGTGGCGCGAACTGTATTTCACCGAAGGAACTTACAAGCCGGACCCGAACAAGTCGGCATCGTGGAATCGGGGCGCCTATCTGGTCGAGGGCTTCGGGCATTGCAGCGACTGCCATTCTCCCCGCAACCTGATGGGCGGCATCGAGAAGAGCAAGGACTTCAATGGCGCCGTCATCGACGGCTGGTTTGCGCTCGACCTGACATCCGACATTGCGACGGGACTGGGCGCGTGGACGACCGACGAAATCGCAACGTATCTCAGGACAGGTGTCTACAAGGGCAAGACAACGACGCTGGGGCCCATGGCAGAGGTCGTGAAAAACAGCTTGAGCCACCTGACCGGGGCCGACTTGCAGGCGATGGCGGAATACCTGAAGTCGATTCCTCCGGAATCGCGGCTGCGCACCGGCCGACTGGCTGCCGATCCGACAAAGGCACGCGGCGCCGCGCTTTACATGGACAACTGCGGCGGCTGCCATCAGGCGACCGGGCGCGGCCTTCCCGGCGTGTTTCCGCCGCTCGCGGGCAACGGCGTGGTCGTTGCCGGCGATCCCAACGACATCCTAAAGGTCGTCGATGGCGGAATCGCGCCGCGCGGCGGCTACATTCCGATGCCCAGCTTCAAGGACAAGCTCACCGACCAGCAGGTGGCCGAGATCGCCAATTACATCCGCACCAGCTGGGGCAATGCAGCGCAACCCAACGTAACGCCGGAAAGCGTTGCGAAAATGCGCGCGCTGAAAAACTAGGTCTTGCCCGGGCCGGACTTCCTGGCTGCATCCGCCGCATCGCGGATTGCGTTGATTCGCCGCACGTAGTCCACGAGAACGCTGCCGGACCACCCGAAGGCGAACAGACCCGACATCGCGATGATAGGCGCCAACATGCGCCACCCGTTGGGCAGGATGAAGTTTCCGTAGCCAACGGTGGTGTAGGTGTTGCCGGCGAAAAATCCAGCCGACCGCCAATCGGGCACCAGGTTGGAATAGACCAGCGCCGCCGACCAGATGAACATTTCCGCCACGTGCAGCGCAATCAACATGAACACGACGCCCCCCATCAGCAGATCGGCCCGCCAGTTGGCCGGGCGCAACGTGATGGCCTCGCAGCGCCGTACGACGTGGCGGGTCACCGCGCGCACGCCGGCGGCGTGCACAAGAATGACGAGCACCATCATCGCCCCGCCAAAAAAAAGGTCGGCGGCCGGCATGAACGCGGACAGGTGCTCGAAGAACGGCAAATGCTCGAGGTCGGTGGCACCGCGCTCCAGGCCGCCCGGAATATCCTGGAGGATTCCGGGAGGCGACGCGGTGGTCGCCTGCGCGAGCATCATTGACAGGTTATCGGGCATGGTGAGGGCGGCCGGCGGGTGCTGCGCGAAGCGGGTACCAATTTCGTCCAGTCAGTGGTACGCCCGACAGGATTCGAACCTGTTACCCCCGGCTTAGAAGGCCGGTGCTCTATCCAAATGAGCTACGGGCGCGAAACATGAAATATTATCTCTTGTTTTCGGGAGCAGGCGATGGAGATTTCGGTAACCCGCGATCGAACCGGGAAAATGCGGCACATCGTCCGCGTGCGCCAGCATGTGCTGGCCGTGGACGAGTCGGAGGCTCTGGGTGGGGAAGACACGGGACCCACGCCGCACGAACTCTACGACGCCGCGATCGGCGCGTGCAAGGCGCTCACCGTCCTCTGGTACGCGAATCGCAAGCGCATTCCGGTCGAGGACATCGCGGTGACCGTCGTGCGCGACGACGCGGATGAGCGCACCGGCACCTATCGGCTGCATGCTTCCCTCGCGTTGACGGGCGCATTGAGCGATGCGCAGCGCGCGGAGTTGCTGAACGTCGCGGGCAAATGCCCGGTGCACAAGCTCATGACACAGGTCACAACCGAAATCACGACCGACCTTCTTCCCATTTAGGATTGCTTCATGCCCATTGCCGAACTTCTACGCGCACGCGACAGGGACCTGGGCGGAGGCTTCATGGTGCGGCGCCTGCTGCCCGCATTCCCGCGGCAGGCAGTCGGTCCCTTCGTCTTCTTCGATCACTTCGGACCCGTTACGGCCCTTCCCGGCGACAATCACGATGTGCGCCCGCATCCGCACATCGGCCTCGCCACCGTCACCTACCTCTTCGAGGGTGCGATGATGCACCGGGACTCCGTTGGTTCGGTCCAGCGCATCGAGCCGGGCGCAATCAACTGGATGACGGCCGGCCGCGGCATCGTGCATTCGGAGCGCACACCACCTGACCTCCGCAATGTCACGCGGGTCTCGCATGGACTCCAGCTTTGGGCGGCGCTGCCCCGGGAGTTCGAGGAAACGGACCCGAACTTTCACCACACACCCGCCAACGCGATACCGGCGGCCACGATCGGCGGAAGCACGGTTCGCGTGCTGATTGGAAATGCCTTCGGCGCCACATCGCCCGTCGCGACGTTCGCGCCAACGCTCTACCTCGATGTCACGATGCCACCGGGAGCAACGCTGGAATTGCCCGGCCCGAGCGCATCGTTCGAGCGGGCGATCTACAGCGTCGACCAGCCACTCGTGGTGGACGGCACCGATGTGCCGCCGTTCACGCTCGCCGCTCTGGCACCGGGCGCCGCAGCGCGGATTCACGCGCCGGGGGGGACGCGTTGCGCCGTGATCGGCGGCGAGCCGCTGGACGGCCCGCGCTACCTGTGGTGGAACTTCGTCTCGTCAAGCAAGGATCGGATGGAGCGCGCCAAGGACGACTGGGCGCATCAGCGCATGGGGCAGGTCGCCGGAGACAATGAGTTCATCCCGCTTCCCGACAAGTAGCGTCAGCGTTTTTTCGCCACACGCCACGCCGCGAAATCAGCCGTCGCCCGCTCATCGGTTGCGGGATACAGGCCAAGGATCGAGCGGCCCTTCTGCACCTCCTCGGTGACGAAATCTTCGAACGCCGTCATCTCCACCGCCTCGTCGGCGAGTTCGTCAGCGAGGTGCGCGGGCAGCACCACGACGCCCTCGCCGTCACCGACGATCACGTCACCCGGAAACACCGGCGCGTCGCCACAGCCTATCGGCACGTTGATATCGATCGCCTGATGCAGCGTGAGATTGGTCGGCGACGCGGGGCGATGATGATAGGCCGCGATATCCAGCCGTGCGATTTCCGTCGAATCGCGCAGGCCCCCATCGGTGACGATGCCCGCCACGCCGCGCTGCATGAGACGTGTGACCAGGATCGAGCCCGCCGACGCCGCGCGCGCATCCTTGCGGCTGTCGATCACCATTACCGCTCCAGGCGGACATTCCTCCACAGCCTTGCGCTGCGGATGCTCGCGATTCCGGAAGACCGTGAGCGGATTCAGGTCCTCGCGCGCCGGGATATACCTCAGCGTATAGGCCTCCCCAACCATGTTGCCACCCGCGGGATTGAGCGGGTGGACATCCTGGATGAACTGGTTGCGCAAGCCGCGTTTGAACAGCGCGGTCGTGAGCGTGGCCACGCTCACGGACTTGAGCTTGTCACGCGTGCCGCTCTTCAACGCTGCCATGGCGAATTGATTGTCAGTCGCATAGCGTCAGCCTGCGTTGCCGCGCACGAAAGTCCGCATCTATCAATACGGCGGATTGATCACCACGTACTGGCCCGCCTGCGGCTGGTACCAAACTGAGCCGCACTGTTGATAGATCAGGCCGCCATAGTTGACGGGAACGCATCCCGCGGGCACCGTGCGCACCATCGAGCCGACGACGGCGGATGTCACCGCCACCGCTGCCGTTACCGCGGCTGCCGTCGCGACCGGATGGTAGTTGTTGTCCCAGCCGCCGTTGCAGCATCCGTGATCGACATCGACGTTGACATTGGTATTGCGGTTGACGTTGACGTTCGAATTGCGGTTGACGTTGGTATCGCGGTTGACGTTGTTGACGCTGGAGCTGCGGACGTCGTTCGTCCGCGTATCCGCCCGGTTGTTGTTGGCCTGGACGTTCTGCCTGCCGCCGCCACCGCCACCGCCTCCGCCGCCACCGGCATGAGCGCCGCCACCCCCCCCACCACCACCACCCCGACCTCCGCCTCCGCCTCCCCCTCCTCCGCCACCGCGCGCATCCGCGACCGGTATCGCTGCGACGCTAACCGCCACCAGGACCGCCAAGGGCGCCAGAAACATCCTGCTGAATGATGTGTTCATCGCGTGTCTCCTCTACTTGCCTTTGACCGGGACAATTTCGACTTTGGTCGCGCCTTTTGGCGGCGTGAACTTGAAGTCAGCGTTGGTGAATGTCGGCTTGAGGTCCCAGTCGAGCACGGAGACCGATTGCGGACGCGCATCGTCCGCACGGTTGGTAATCACGATCTTGCGCGGAAGGGGCTTGTTGCCCGTGGTGATCCAGATCTGAAAATCGATACTGCCCTGACGAAACGCGTAGTGATCGCAAAGGTCCTTGCCGATGAAAGCCTGGCCGGCGTTCATCGCCGATTCCAGCTTGTCCAGCGGTGCGGCCGGCGTGCCCCATGTGAAGAGGTCGGACATCGGGATTTCTACGTTGTATCGATCTTCCAGTTTCTTGACTAGCTCGCCGGTCGTACCGGAAAACTCGACTTGGGAATAATATTTTTGCGCGGGCGTGAAAAGCGTGACCACCTTTCCATCCCAGAACAGTTCGCGCTCATTTTGGCCGCTCTGCATCTGGATCCGCAGCCGGCTCGGTGCATCGACGTCCATGTCCGCCGACGCCGTGTGTTGCAGTTTCTGGCCGTCGGCCAGCACGCGTTCGCCGGTCAATTCCGTCGAGACCCCGAAACGCTTCAGCGTGCGCAGATGGGCACCCATATCCTTGAGTGCCTGTACCGACGCAGGATCCACCTGATTTGCGACTGGTGGCGCCGACGCCGGCGCGGCGGGCTGGGCGTGAAGGCCGGAGGCGGCGACCGCCATGGCCAGCAAACCGAACAGCACACATTTTCTTGTCATTTCATACCTCCTTGGCCTGAACGCAATACGGGAGCCTGCGACCGGGTGATTCCGGCATTCATGCTAGCACTTTGAGGCTTTCAACGACTCAACTGAGTTTTATCTTTCGCATAGCGGCTGCAAACGCCTCCCGTTCGGCAACCGACATCGAGGAGAAGTCGGGCAGTGAGGGCGGCGCCGGCGGCGGACTGGCGATGAACGCGGCTGCGGCCTCGATGATGCCCGGCGCCTTGTAGTAATAGCTGTGCGTGAGCTCGGCGTCGGTCAGCGCTTTCTCGACATACGTCTTGATGGAGAACGCATCGGTGCCCCCCACGGCTTTCAATACCGACAATCCGGCGAGTCCGCCGAGCTGCGCTTCCACCCCGGCGAGCGCAGTCAACACATCCCCGTGCAACGGTTCCGGCTTGGCCACACCGGGAGGCATTTCCCGGACCTCGACGAATCTCCCTTCGTCTGCACCGAATACGCCTTTGCGTATGAGCCTGGGCAACGCAAGCGCAGCGAAGCCGATGGCCAGCACCAATCCCAGTCCTCTCGCCAGCATGCCCACCAGCCACAGCAGGAACGACCCGAGTCCCGCCACCGCGGTCACCACCAGCCAGGGCGCCAGCAGTGTGGCCCACAAGAAGAACGTGAGGTGCGCGCGCAGTGGGAAGTTGTTCAGTAAGGTCTCGAAAATATCCCACGTCGATCGCCATTGCGGTGCAACGCGACTACCGGGCGCGTCGACAGACGCTCCCTGGAGATGCAGCCCGCCGGCATAGCCGGTCGACGGGGACTTTTGCAGCGTATCGAGCAATACGGAGATTCCGCTGTCGCCCAACACATTGCCGAATCCGCGCGCAGGTGCCGAAGTGAAATCCACCGCGCGCGCCTTTGGCTCCGAGGGCGCGACGAACTGACGGACAAAATTCAGAGGGTGTCGCGCAATCTCCTGTGCCAGGATCAACCCTTTGATGGCCTCGTCACCGCTGAAGACAAACGCCTTGGCCCTGCCGCTGCCATAGAGCGACTGGTCGCGGCGTCGCGCGCGGCCGCGCGTCAGGAAAACTTCCGCCAACAGCGACAACACCAGTGCCAGAGCGCCCGTGCCCCACAGAATTTGCTGGTCTTCAGCGGCCTGCCGGTATCCCCAGATGCAAAACGCGAGCGCCGCCACGTACAGCGGAATGGACAGCCAGCGCATGTCGGGCAACCGCGCATGGCGGAACGACAAATACGGCGTGCCCATGTACACCACGGTGCCGAGCTTCGCCGGCATGCGCGCCAGGCCCCGCAGCGCATTGATGGCAACGTTGCCGCCATGGGAGTGCGCCACCAGATGGTAGCGCTCTACACCGGGATCGCTTTCGAGCGCGCCCAGCGTCTGCGCCAGCGCGCGACCCGCCTCCAATCGCGCCCGCTCGGTGTTCGCGCCCGTCCACGCAAATGGCGGGACTACACGCGCCTGCGGCGCACGTTGCGACAGATGTGCCCAGCACCGCGCTTTCGAGCCCGCGCTTTGCAGCAACGCATCCAGTTGCCTGCAAAACTCGCTGCCGGGTTGCCACCAGTCAACGCCGGTCTCTTTCCTGACGTTGGCAAACGTGCCATGGACGAGGACGACGGGTTCGATCTCTGCCGGCGCTATCGGGGCGTCATCTGCTTCGGGCAGCGTGGCGAGCCGCGTTGGCTGAAGCGGAAGTTTCATGGCGTGCCTTTCGGATGACCACCGGCGTGAGTACATCGCATGGAGAAGAGCATGCGAGGAGTATTTGGGACGTTGGCCGCGATAGTCAACCGCACAGCGCGCATCCGTGACGCAGGCGAGATCGGCGCCGGGCTGAGTGCTCGGTTGGGCGGCCGCCTGCGGGCCGCCGGGCTGAACTCCGCAACCAACGCCTGGCCGGTTGGTCTTGCTTCCACAAGAAGCTATCATTGACCTCCAGCGCCGGCGCAACGGATGGGAACCAGAAGCCGGCCGCCGAAAAGCGAGGGGCGAAAAATGGCTGAACGCGGAGCGGCAACGAAAGGCAAGGTAGCGCTTCTGGTGGCGGGGTCCGACGACGTCGAGCTCAAGGCGACTCTCCCCCACAAGCAGATCCACTGGGGCCTCAAGCGCTACAACCTGACCTCGAACAACGACGAGGAACGCTACATCTATTTCTTCGATACACCCGAACTGGACCTGTTCCATGCCGGCGTGGTGTTACGGGCGCGCCGAATCGTCGGCGGCGTGCACGACAGCACCGTCAAGCTGCGTCCCGTTGATCCAAAGAAGATCCCCGCCTCGTGGCGACGTTACAGGGGATTCAAGATCGAGTCGGACGCCGGCGGAAAATGGCGTTGTGAAATCCGCGTCATTCACCGTGCCCGTGGCCAAGGGAACGATCAAGCGCGTCGCCTCGGGAGAGTTGGGGGTGGCTGCGCTGCTTTCATCCGAACAGAAGCGGTTCCTGCGCGACGTGGCCAAGTTGCAATTCGAGATCGCCCGGTTGCACATCATGGGACCGATGCAGGCGCAACGCTGGAAATTCAGCGATCCCGCGTTGCCTTGGCCGATTACCGCCGAGCTTTGGCGTCGCGACGACGGCGCGCTCATCCTCGAAGCGTCGATCAAGGCGCCCGTCGCGCAAGCCGCGGTGGCCGCCGGCGGCTTTCTCGCACATCTCGCGGAGATCGGCGCCGAACGGGACCCCGGGCAGGAAGCCAAGACCCGTTGGGCGCTGGATCACTACGCGAGCAAGGCACGCGGCCTCACTATTGCCGTCCCCTTGCCAACAGGCCGCGGGAAAGCAATCCGAACTAAATCCGCACAGGCAATCGCGGCCCGACCGCCACGGAAGAGCGGCAAGAAAACTACCGCGAAGAAAACTGTCAAGCGCGCGGCGAAGAAAACCGCCAATGCCAAGCCTGCGCCAAAGACGGTATCCACAAAACGGCGGGCCCCGAGGAAGGCCAGGCGCAAGTCATAGCGCGCTCTCGCGCGGACCCTTCAGCTCACGGCTTGGCGACCGGGTCGACCGCAATGGCAAGCGCCTGCGTATACGTGGCCTCGACCTGATCTCCCTTGGCGATCCGCTTGAACTGCGCGGCGTCGGGAATGCGCAGATCGACCGTTCGCTGCGGTCCCTTGAGCGTGACGGTCTGCGTGGCCGCATCGAGGCCGACCACGTCAGCGACGACCGTAACCTGGCGCGCGCCTGCTCCGGCAGGCTGGTCACCCGCCTTGGCACCCCCGAGGCCCGCCGTCTCGCTGCGCTGGACGATGAGCCCGCCACCTTTCTTCAATTCCAGCGTCAGCGCTTCGATATATTCGATATTCACCTTGTCGCCGACATTCAGCGCAGCGAAATTCTTTACTTGCGGACCGGCGCTTATCGTTACTTCGTTGCCTTTCGGTCCCTTGATCGTCACCTCGCGGTTCGACTTGTCGATCGCGGTGATCGTCGCGGTGACCTTGGCAGTCTGGGCAAATGCCGCCTTTCCGGGGGCAGTGCCGGCCACGAAACCACCAGTCTGCGCGAGACTCGGCAGCGCGAACATCATGAGGACTACGGCAACAAGGGCTGTCAATAATTTGGGCATGGGATGCCTCCAGTGATAAATCGAACGGGATTTTCGTCGCGCCATTTGGCCTGTTCATTGCCGCAGGCTTCATTGGCCAGCCAACGACGAACTGCTGCAGCGCATTGCTGAACTATGGTAATCGAGTTGGTCTGCATTGCTCAACCGCGGCGAACCGCATCGATCCCGAGGACGCTGGCATCGTCGGCGCCGTGCCCGGCCGCCAGGAGGTGATCCATCCGCACCGCGATGGCCGGTAACGCTGCCATCGGCCGGTCGCCCGCGGTTTCCAGCATCAGCCGCACGTCCTTGCGCGCCATGGCCAATTCGAACGAAGCGGCGAAGTTGCCTTTGGCCATGTTCGCGCCACGCCCGGCCACCATCGCATTCAGGTCGAGGCGTTTCAACCGTTCGATCGCGTCCTCAGGACCGACTTCGCTGGCCTGCGCGATCGTGAGCACGTCCGCCGTTACGGCCGCTATACCGATGATCATCGTATTGCCGAGCAACTTGTAAACTGCTGCAAGATCGGCGCGCTCGCCCACGAACTCCAGCCGACCCGTCATCTTCGCCAGTTCCTCCTTGACGCCTTCGAACAGGGCCGCGGGTCCGGCGACCATCATCGCGCCTTGCGCATTGCGTGCGGCAGGCGGCCCCATGAATACCGGACAGTGCAGGTACCTGATGCCCATGGCGTTGAGACGTCGCGACCGCTCGGCCGTGAGATTCGGCAACGTCGTAGTGTGATCGATGATCACGGCGTCGACGGCAAGGCCGGCCCGCGCCGCCGCAATCACCTCGTCGACAACGGCATCGTCCTTGAGCACCAGATGGACTCGCGCCGCGCCGCGAACCGCGTCGGCAGGCGTTGGCGCAGATTTGACGCCGAATGGCGCCAACGCCAGCAACTTGTCCCGCGAGCGATTCCACGCGGTGACGGAATCGCCTCGCTTGGCGCACGCCTCGGCAAATGCGCCGCCCAACAGTCCGGTACCGAGAAAAGCTATGTTTGGCATGGGGTCATCCTGAAGATGATCGCACGCCGCGATCGATTGGCGTGTTTGTGCAGGAGATTTCGGCGTGTCTTCACATGTTACCCGGAACCAGGAAACGGATTCTGGCCCGGCATCCCGCAGGACAAAGGCGGCGTGTCCGCTTGACGCGGAGCGGCCCGTCGATGGATAGTCTACGGTCCACCTCCGGGAGTTCACCATGTCTGGCCTGTTGCCCAACGTCGACCCGCAAGGCTTGCTCGAATATTCCGTGGTCTTCACCGACCGCGCGCTCAATCACATGTCGCAGTCGTTTCAGGGCGTCATGAGGGACATTTCGGCGACGCTGAAGCAGGTCTACAACGCCAGATCCGCCATCGTGGTGCCCGGCAGCGGCACGTTCGGCATGGAAGCCGTGGCGCGCCAGTTCGCCACGGGAAAGAAATGCCTGGTCATTCGCAACGGCTGGTTCAGCTATCGCTGGACGCCAGATCTTCGACATGGGCGCCATTCCGGCGCAGACGATCGTGCTCAAGGCGCGTCGCACCGGAGAAGGCTGCGCAGGCGCCGTTTGCGCCGCGCCGATCGCCGAAGTCGTGGCCACCATCAAGGAGCAGAAGCCCGACGTGGTCTTTGCGCCGCACGTCGAGACCAGCTCCGGCATGATCCTGCCGGACGCCTATCTGCGCGCGGTCGCCGATGCCGTGCACGGCGGTCGGCGGCCTGTTCGTGCTCGATTGCATCGCGTCCGGCACGATCTGGGTGGACATGGTCGCCAGCGGCGTGGACGTGCTGATCAGCGCGCCGCAAAAGGGCTGGAGCGCGTCGCCGTGCTGCGCGCTGGTGATGCTGAGCGAGAGGCGCGCGCAAGGCCATCGATTCGACCACCAGCACGAGCTTCGCCTGCGATCTGCGCAAGTGGCTGCAGATCATGGAAGCCTACGAGAACGGCGGACATGCGTACCACGCCACGATGCCCACCGACGCGCTGATCCGCTTGCGCGACGCGATGAAGGAAACCGAAGGCCTCGGCTTCGACCAACGCTGCGCGCGCAGCAGCAGGAGCTGGGCAGCAAGGTGCGCGCGCTGCTGGCGCGCAACGGCTACCGGAGCGTGGCGGCCGAGGGCTTCGAGGCGCCCGGCGTCGTCGTCAGCTATACCGACGACCCCGAGATCCAGTCCGGGAAGAAATTCCTCGCGCTGGGCCTGCAGACCGCCGCGGGCGTGCCGCTGCAATGCGACGAGCCCGCCGATTTCCGGACCTTCCGCATCGGGCTGTTCGGCCTGGACAAGCTGCGCAACGTCGACCGCACGGTTGCCAACCTCGACGCGGCGCTAGCGAGCATCCGGCGCACGGCAGCGCCTTCGAGCCAGGCCGCATAGCAACGAAGAGTCCGGCCGCAATACTGCGCATTATTATTCTCCAAAGGCCAATAACTACAGGCCATAGGATATCGGCCGCGCCGCGCGAAGCGCGCGTATGGCGCGCCCTGATTGGCCTCGCGTGTCGCCCTTTAGCTACGCAAATTGTGGCTTCGCAGCGTGCGAAGTCGCGTCTGGCGTTCGCCGGGTTCCCGCTGCGGGATTCGCGCAACAAAATGAGGGATTTCGACGCATTGTTGGAGTATATTACGCGGCGTTCTGCGACCCCGAATGCGAGCGGTCGGCCATCAATTCTTAACTATTTCCTGGAGAATCTGCATGAACTTCGCGAGAGCGTTTTCAATGACGCTGGCAATCCTGCTCGCCGCGATGCTCGCGGCGTGTGGCAAGCAGGAGGAGGCCAAAGTTGACGTGAAGGCGAAAGTGGAGGCCGACGCAAAGGCAGTCGCGGCGGCGGCGAAAGAAGTCGAGGCGCGCGAAACGGCCATCGACGCCTACATCTACGCGTACCCGCTGGTGACGATGGAGATGACGCGCCGGTACATGACCAACGTCGAGAAGCCCGACGGCGGATCGAAGGCGCCGATGGGCCAGTTCGCACGTCTGCGCACGTACCCGGCGGTTGACGATCACTCGGTCACGGCGCCCAACGCCGACACGCTCTATACACTGGCGTGGCTCGACGTGTCGAAGGAACCGTCGATCCTGAGCATCCCGGACATGAAGGACCGCTTCTTCCTGTTCCCGATCCTCGACGGGTGGACCAACGTGTTCCAAGATCCCGGAAAGCGCACCACTGGAACGAAGCCCCAGAAGTATGCGATCACCGGCCCCGGCTGGAGCGGCACGCTGCCTGCTGGTGTCACCGAATACAAATCACCGACCGCGATGGTGTGGGTGCTCGGCCGCATCTACTGCACCGGAACGCCCGAGGACTATAAGGCCGTGCATGCGCTGCAGGATCAGGTCTCGGTGGTGCCCTTGTCTTCCTACGGCAAGCCTTACACGCCGCCGGCCGGCACGGTCAACGCGTCATGGGACATGAAAACCGGAGTACGTGAACAGGTCAACGCGATGGACGGCGCATCGTACTTCAAGCTCGCCGCCGAACTCATGAAGAGCAACCCGCCATCTGCCGAGGATGCGCCGATGGTCGCGAAGCTCGCCAAGATCGGCATCGTGCCCGGACAGGATTTCGACGCGTCGAAGCTCGAGCCGGCCGTTGCGAAAGGTATTAATGCCGCGGCCAAGCCCAGCCAGGACAAGATCGACGCCTATCTGAAGGAAGGGCTGGTCACCGGAGACGCCAAGGTGGAGAACGGGTGGCTCTTCTTCAAGAACACGGGCCTATACGGGACCGGTTACCGCAACCGCGCGATGATCACGTGGTTCGGCCTGGGCGCGAATCGGCCGCAGGACGCCGTGTATCCAACGTCCGAAGGCCCCGATCTCGTGAAGAAGTTCAGCGGCGCGAACAAGTATGTGGCGCACTTCAACAAGGGCGAGCTGCCGCCCGCCCTTGGCTTCTGGTCGATCACGATGTACGACAAGGACTACTTTTTCGTTCCCAACGCGATCAATCGCTACACAGTGAGCTCGCGTAACAAGTTCAAGACGAACGCGGACGGCTCGATCGATCTCTACGTCCAGAAGGATTCTCCCGGCAAGGACAAGGAGCAGAACTGGCTCCCGGCGCCTGCCGATACCTTCGTGTTGATGATGCGGCTGTACTGGCCGAGCGAGAAGCCACCCTCCCTCCTCGACGGAACGTGGAAGCCGCCCGAGGTCAAGGAAGCGTCCTGACCACGCCAATGAGAAAGGGCTCGTCGCAAGCGACGAGCCCTCTTTTCGTGTTTAAATCGGCGTGGGTTTTCGGTCGCGGGCCGTATCGATTGTGCCTTTCGCCCGATGGACCGGAGTGGCCCACTGCGCCGCATGCAAATCTGGTCGGGGTGACAGGATTTGAACCTGCGACATCTTGCTCCCAAAGCAAGCGCGCTACCGGGCTGCGCTACACCCCGACGAAGCGTGGATTATGCCACTTCGGCGCGGTGTCCTACACTGGATTCGGATTTGTAGCGTCGGCAGGACCTACGCCCTGCGCTATGCTGAAGCGATTCCATCGCTGTCATCCCAACCTTCGTCGTCATCCTAGGAAACAAGGAGCACCATGAGCACCACCCGTAACGTCGCCGTCTTCGTCGGTAGCCTCCGCAAGGATTCGCTCAATCGCAAAGTGGCCAACGCGTTGATCGCGATGGCGCCGGAGCCCTTGAAACTCAGCATCCATGAAATCGGCCAGCTGCCGCTCTTCAATGCGGATTTCGAGGCGGACCTGCCGCCTGCAGTGACGGAATTCAAGCAAAAACTCGCCGCGGCGGATGCCGTGCTGTTTATCACGCCGGAATATAACCGCGGCGTGCCGGGTGTCCTCAAGAATGCGATCGACGTCGGCTCCCGACCGTATGGCAAGAGCGCGTGGAGCGGCAAGCCCGGCGCAGTCATCAGCGTGTCGCCTGGCGCGATGGGCGCGTTCGGCGCCAACTACGCGGTGCGGCAATCGCTGGTATTCCTCGATGTTCCGGCGATGCCGCAGCCCGAGGCCTACATTGGCGGTGCGGCGGCACTCTTCGATGAAAAAGGCGCTCTCACCAATGACTCCACCAAGGCGTTCCTGCTGAAATTCCTGCAGGCTTTCGCGGAATGGATCGAGCGCAACGCGCCGAAGTCCAAGTAATTGCCTCCCGAGGCTCGCCCGCAGAATTTCAGCGGGCGAACTTGCGAATCACCGTCAGCGCTTCGTCGATTGCGCGATCCCCTTCACCTGACTTGACTGCGTGTTGTACGCAGCCATGCAGATGATGTTCGAGCAGCTGCAACGCGAGCGCATCGAGCGCTGATTGAACCGCGCTGACTTGGGTCAGCACATCGATGCAATACCGGTCGTCCTCGATCATCTTGCCGATGCCGCGGACCTGGCCTTCGATACGATTGAGCCGCTTGGTCAACGCCGGTTTGTCCGCGCGCACGACCGCGGCGCGCGTCGCCGCAGGCTTACGCGCCGACGCCATAGCCGGCATCCTCGACTGCGGCTCGCAACACGCTCATGGTTGCCCTCGCGGGGTCGAACGTCACCCTGGCCGTGCCGGGTTGCAGCGTCACGGTCACTTCGTCCACGCCGGGAACGGCCTTCAACACCCGTGTGACACTGGCCACGCAGCCGCCGCAGGTCATGCCTTGCACGTTGAGCGAAATGGTTTCCGTCGTAGCTTCCATTGCCTTAGTCTCCTTCGTTGAATGGTGGGTCGCGAGCCGGATCCACGGGCCGCCAGTGCCTGAGCAATAGCGCGTTGCCTACGACCGAAACGGAACTTGCCGCCATCGCGGCACCCGCGATCACTGGATTGAGCAGCCCCATGGCCGCCAGCGGTATGCCGAGCACGTTGTACGCGAACGCAAAGAAAAGATTCTGGTGGATCTTGCGCAGCGTCGCGCGCGAAAGCAGGATCGCGTCGACCACCGCATTGAGATCGTTGCGGATGAGCGTGACGTCCGCCGCTTCGATCGCAATGGCGGAGCCGGCGCCGATCGCAAAGCTCACGTCGGCGGCGGCCAGCGCCGGCGCGTCGTTGACACCATCCCCGACCATCCCAGTCACCTGGCCGTTGGCCTTCAACGCGAGCACCGCGGCGGCCTTGTCCGCGGGCATCACGCCCGCACGAAAATCCGCAATCCCCACCGCGGTCGCGACCGCGCTGGCCGTGCCGGAATTGTCACCGGTGATCATGATCACCGCGATCCCGGCGGCGTTGAGTCGAGCGACAGCCTGCGCGGATGACGGGCGAATTGCGTCCGCGAGCGCCAATACGCCGATTGCCTCGCCGCCGGACGCGACCGCAATCAGCGTCTTCCCTTCGGCAAGCCAGCGCGCACAGACGTCGGAGGAAATGCGCAGGCCGGCCTCGGTCATATAGTCGAGCGATCCCACCAACGCGCTTGTGCCGGTGTCGGCAAGAATTCCCCTGGCGCCTTTACCCGGTAACGCCGCAAAGCCCACGATCGGGACGGCCGCGACGCCGTCGCGAGCCGCCGCGTCGACTACCGCCTTGGCCAATGGATGCGACGACCCCTGTTCCAGGCTCGCGGCCGTGCGCAGTATGTCGGTTCGCGACGCGCCATTGAGCGACAGCACGTCGGTCACGACTGGGCGTCCCTCGGTCAGTGTCCCCGTCTTGTCGACGACCAATGCCTGCAACTGGCCGGCTTGTTCCAGCGCGGAGGCATTCCGGATCAGGATGCCTGCCTGCGCGCCACGGCCGGTGCCTACCATGATCGCCGTCGGCGTTGCCAGGCCCAACGCACAAGGGCAGGCGATGACGAGTACGGCCACCGCATGCACGAGCGCGCGGGTCGCGTCGCCCGCCAGCCACCAGGTGAGTGCGAAAGTCAGCGCGGCGATCACCACGACGACCGGCACGAATATTCCGGACACCTTGTCGGCCAATCGCTGGATTGGCGCTTTCGAGCCCTGCGCTTCGGCGACGAGGCGCACGATGCCCGCAAGCAGCGTCGCGCTGCCCACGCCGGTGGCTTCGCAGGTCAACATGCCATCCTGGTTCAGCGTGCCCGCATATACGCGGGCGCCCGGCCGCTTGAGCGTTGCGCGACTCTCTCCGGTGAGCATGCTCTCGTCCACCGGCGAATCGCCTTCGCGAACCACGCCGTCGACGGGAATGCTGTCGCCTGCGCGCACGATGAAACGATCACCTACGATGACGTGCGCCAACGCGACATCCAGCGTGGCGCCATCGCGCAGCACGTGCGCGACGGCGGGTTGGAGGCGCAACAGTCCCTCGAGCGCCGCGGACGTCCCCATCTTGGCCCGCGCCTCGAGCAGTTTTCCCAGCAGCACCAGCGTGATGACCGCCGCACCCGCCTCGAAATAGACGTGCTGAAGCAATGCGAACACGGTCACTACCGTGCTGAACGCCCACGCCATCGTCGTGCCCAGCACAATGAGCACGTCCATGTTGGCGCCTCCGCCACGCAACGCGTGCCAGGCACCCACATAAAAGCGGCGGCCGATCCAGAATTGCACTGGTGTTGCCAGCGCCAGCTGCCACCATCGCGGAATGAGGTCCGCATGCGAATCGCTGAAAAGATGGCCCGACATCAGCATCGGCGCCATCTGGGCCAGCAACGGCAGCGTCAGCAGTGCCGAAGCGATGAACTCGCGTCGCAGCGACTGGTCTTCACGGGCCTTGCGGGCTTTGGCCTCCGCCCTCTCCGCCGCGGAATCGTGGCGGATGCTCGCGCCGTATCCCGCTCGCGTCACGGCGGCGATCATCTGTTCCGTCGTGGCAACGGAAGGCTCGAAGCGGACTGCGGCAATTTCGGTGGCAAAATTCACCGACGCATGCACGCCGGGAACCCGATTCAGGACCTTTTCGATGCGCGCCGCGCATGCAGCGCACGTCATTCCGGTCAGATCGAGTTCGAGCCGATCCCCCGCGACCGGCTGCGCCTGCCGCAGATTGCCCGAACCCGGATCAACGAGCGCCTCGGCATCCACGGTCCGATCGTATACCCCCGCCGGGTATATGTCCAGCGGCAGGCCGCTGGGACTGTCCGGACACGCGGATCAGAACGGGATGCGTCCGGTCAGCATGTCGCCGTACATCGCGAAATCGCCGCGGAGGCTGTACAACGGATGAGCGAACGTCGCAGGCCGGTTGTGCTCGAAGAAGAAATGGCCGATCCACGCGAGGCCATAGCCTGCAACCGGAGCCGCCGCAAACCACCATGCATTACCGGTGACCACGGCGACCGCCAGGCACGCCAGCACCAGCGACGTGCCGACAAAATGCAGCCGGCGGCACATGGGATGCGCGTGTTCCGCGAGATAGAACGGATAGAACTCGGCGAAGCTCGCGAAGACGCGCCGGCCATTCTCCGTCGTCATGGCCGCCGCGGTCAGGACTCGTTCTTGAGTTGCGGAAACAGGATCACGTCGCGGATCGACGGCGAGTTGGTCAGAAGCATCACCAGCCTGTCGATACCGATCCCTTCACCAGCCGTCGGCGGCAGTCCGTACTCCATCGCGCGCAGATAATCGGCATCGAAATACATCGCCTCCTCGTCGCCCGCCGCACGTGCGTCGACCTGCGCCTGGAACCGCGCAGCCTGATCCTCGGGGTCGTTGAGCTCGGAGAAGCCGTTGGCCAGTTCGCGGCCGGTGACGAACAGTTCGAAGCGATCCGTGATCGTCGGGTCGGCATCGTTGGCGCGCGCGAGCGGCGACACGTCCGTCAGGTACTGGACGATGAAGGTTGGCTGGATCAGCTTCGCTTCCGTGGTCTCCTCGAACATCTTGAGCTGGAGCACGCCGAGTCCGTCGGTACGCAATACTTCCAAGTGCGCGCGCTCCAGTGCCGCCTTGAGATATTCGGG
This sequence comes from uncultured beta proteobacterium, assembly GCA_963755545.1. Classification (GTDB taxonomy): domain Bacteria; phylum Pseudomonadota; class Gammaproteobacteria; order Burkholderiales; family Casimicrobiaceae; genus VBCG01. The sequence goes on from CAVWKH010000009.1 coordinate 218,479, forward strand.
GCGTTCGAGGTCCTGCTTCGAGTGCTCCGGGTTGTACTTGGCGATGGCCTGTGCCATCGTCAGGCGGTCGAACGGCTTGCCCAGGTCGATGGCCATGCCCTGGTATTCCACCGTCGTGGTGCCAACCACTGTCTGCGCCACCTCGCGCATCAGCGCCTCGGTGAGGTCCATCAAATAGTGGTAGTCCTGGTAGGCCTCGTAGAACTCGAGCATCGTGAATTCCGGATTGTGCCGGGTCGAGATGCCTTCATTGCGGAAGTTGCGGTTGATCTCGAATACTTTTTCCAGGCCGCCCACCACCAGCTTCTTGAGATAGAGCTCTGGCGCGATGCGCATGAACATCTGCATGTCGAGCGCGTTGTGGTGCGTGATGAAAGGCCGCGCCGCGGCGCCGCCTGGGATCGGGTGCATCATCGGCGTTTCGACCTCGAGGTAGCCCCGCTGCGCAAAGAATCCGCGCACCGCCTGCACGATCTGCGACCTCTTGACGAATACGTCGCGCGCCGTCGGATTGGTGATGAGGTCCACATAGCGCTGCCGGTACCGCTGCTCCTGGTCGGTCATGCCATGAAACTTCTCCGGCAACGGCCGAAGCGCCTTGGCCAGCAGGCGGACTTCCGCCACCTTGATCGACAGCTCGCCCGTCTTGGTCTTGAACATCTGCCCGGTCGCGCCGACGATGTCGCCCAGGTCCCAATGCTTGAAAGCGTCGAGCTTGTCCGCTCCCACCGCATCGAGCGTTACATAGAGCTGGATTCGCCCGGACATGTCCTGCAGCGTCGCGAAGCACGCCTTGCCCATCACGCGCTTCAGCACCATGCGGCCCGCCACTGCGACGGCGATACCCTGGGGCTCGAGCTCGGCGTTGTCCTTGGCGCCAAACTTCGCATGCAGGTCGGCCGCCAGCGCATCGCGCCGGAAATCGTTCGGGTAGGCCTGGCCGTGCGCACGCAGCGCGTTGAGCTTGCCGCGGCGCTCAGCGATGATCTGGTTTTCGTCCTGGGGCGGCGATGATTCGTTGGGCGTGTTTGTGTTCATGTCATTCAAGGTTGTAAGGCGCATCCATCAGGGCGCGACCCAGGTCCCGGACCAGCTCTCGCCGGTCCAGGCAAAACGTGCACGGCGCATGTCGCCTTGGCCAAGCCACAGCCAATCGATGGTTTGCGCCTCGACCTCGACAACCGTGAAATTACCGGAAGCCTGCTCGTTCGCGGAAATCGTCGGAAGGCGATCGAAGCGTTCAGGCGCGGACAAGGGCGTACCGGGCGCGAGCGCGACCGACGACGCGTGAGCGCGCAGCGGAGAAACCTTTAGCCATGCGGATCGGGCGACGGCATCGTCGCAATGCAGCAGGGCCACACCGTCAAAGCGCACCTGGATCGCATCGGTCCGGTCGAAGAACAGGACGGAGGCCTTCGCATTGCCCGCGAGATCGGCCACCTTGTCCGAGCGTGCGTCCGTGTGGAAAGAGAATCGGCGCGCGTCGCGATCGACATGACGAAGCGCCAGCACGCGCGGGCGCGGCATGCCGTCGGCGCTCACGGTCACCAATACCGGCAATCCCCATGGCGGCCAGCCGCCCTCAAGCGCACGTTCGATGCGCGACCAGAGCTCGTCGCGCAATTGATCGAGCGTGCCGGGCAGCGAGTCCGCCAGTGCCGCAATCGGTGCGCTGAACGCACTTGGTTCATCAGCCATGGCGACCTCAGACACCTTGCTTCAGGCTCGCGGCAATGAAGTCGTCGAGATCACCGTCGAGTATGGCCTGCGTGTTTCCGACTTCGTAGTTCGTCCGCAGGTCCTTGATGCGCGACTGGTCCAGCACATAGGACCGGATCTGGTGCCCCCAGCCGATGTCGGTCTTGGAGTCCTCCAGTTTTTGCTGTTCCGCCTGGCGCTTTCGCAGTTCGTGCTCATACAGCTTCGACTTCAGCATCGCCATCGCCTCCGCGCGATTGCGATGCTGCGACCGATCGTTCTGGCACTGCACGACGATGTTCGTGGGCAGGTGCGTGATGCGCACGGCGGAATCGGTCTTGTTCACGTGCTGGCCACCCGCACCGGAAGCACGATAGGTATCGATGCGCAGATCCGCAGGATTGATGTCGACGACAATCGAATCGTCAACTTCCGGATAGACAAAGACGCTGGCGAAAGAGGTGTGTCGCCGCGCGTTGGAATCGAAAGGGCTCTTGCGCACGAGCCGGTGAACGCCGACTTCGGTGCGCAGGAAGCCGTATGCGTAGTCGCCTTCGACCTTGATCGACGCGCTCTTGATGCCCGCGACTTCGCCGTCGGACTCCTCAAGCACGTCCGTGCGATAGCCCTTGCGTTCGCAATAGCGCAAGTACATGCGCATGAGCATCGACGCCCAGTCCTGCGCCTCGGTGCCGCCGCTTCCGGCCTGAATGTCGATGAAGCAATTGGCGGGATCGAGCGGCTGGTTGAACATCCGCCGGAATTCGAGATCGTCCACCACTTTGCCGATCTTCCCAACATCGGCTTGCACTGATCGCACCGTGGCGTCATCGCCTTCGGCGCGCGCCAGCGCAAACAGTTCTGTGCTATCGGCCAGGTCCGAGTGCAATTGCATGAGCGTATCAACCACGCCCTCGAGCTGCTTCTTTTCGCGACCGAGTTCCTGCGCGCGCTGCGCGTTGTCCCAGACCTTCGGATCCTCGAGCTCCTTCGAAACCGCGCCTAGGCGTTCCGCCTTGACGTCGAAGTCAAAGATACCTCCGCAGTTCACGCGTCCGCGTGGACAGGTCGTTCAGCGTGTTGGCGAGGGCATTGAGCTGCTCGGCTTCCATGACGAATTCCTTTGGCGAAACAGTGAATTATACGCGAGACGGAGGCCGCGTCGCAGCGCTTGGGAGACGTGCGACGACGCCCCGTTCTTCGATGCGGACCTGCCCCTGCATGCATGGAACGTCCGGGCGACCAGACTTTGGCACGATGCTTGCGAGCCTCCAGGCGGGGGTTCATGGCGAGTGGGGCGAGCGATCCCGCCGTATCTGGAGGCAAGTCGATGAAACCAATAATCGCGATACTTTACGTGCTGGCGCTGGCCGTGACTGCCCGCGCCGCGCAGGCCGAACCGGGCGTTACGCCGACGTCGATCCTCATCGGCGAGTCGGCGGCGTTTTCCGGACCCGCAATGGCGTTGGGCAACGATATGCGAGCGGGGGCGCTCGCCTACTTCCAGGCCGTGAACGCCGCAGGCGGCGTCAACGGCCGGCGGATCGAACTGCGATCGCTCGATGACGGCTACGAGCCCGACCGAGCCGCCGCCAACACCAGGAAACTGATCGACGACGGCGTGTTCCTGCTGTTTGGTTACGTCGGCACGCCGACATCCAACGCATCCAAGGCGATTTTCACGCCGGCGCGGGTGCCATTCGTCGGGCCGTTCACCGGTGCGGAATCGCTGCGCAACCCCGTCAACCGCTACATCTTCAACGTGCGCGCGAGCTATTTCGACGAAACCGACAAGATCGTGGCGCAACTCGTCGGACAGACACTCGACCGCATCGCCGTGTTCTATCAGAACGACGACTACGGCAAGGCCGGGCTCATGGGCGTGGAACGGGCAATGGAAAAGCGCAACCTCAAGATCGTCGCCACCGGCACGGTGGAGCGCAACACCGTCGACGTGGCGGCCGCGGTGGCGGCCATCGGCAAGGCGGACCCGCAGGCGGTCGTGATCATTTCCGCTTACAAGTCGGTTGCGGCCTTCATCAAGGCGATGCGCGCCGCGGGCCACAATCCGCAGTTCATGAACGTGTCCTTTGTCGGCAGCAAGGCATTGGCATCGGAGGCCGGACCCTCGGGACGGGGTGTGGGCATCACCCAGGTCGTGCCGTTCCCGTGGAATATCGCCACGCCGGTGGTCAAGGAGTACCAGCAGCTATACTTTGCATCGACCAAGAAGGATGATTACGCGTTCACCAGCCTCGAAGGTTTCATTTCGGCCAAGGTGCTGGTGGAAGGTTTGCGTCGCGCCGGGCCCGACCTGACGCGTGAGAAATTCATCACGGCAATGGAGAGCATGCGCGACGTGGACGTTGGTGGCTTTCTGGTGACGTTCACGCCGACCAGCCACAGCGGATCGCGGTTTGTGGAACTCACGGTGATTGGCAAGGACGAGCGCTTCATGCGCTGAATCGCGCAAGCATGTACACACCCGCCGGCTTCACCCCGCTCCACGCCATGCCGGAAGCGCTCGGCGCCGACGCGCTTGCCTTTGCATTCCGCGACGGCAAGATCCTGGTGGGTGGGACTGAGGACGCCCCGGCGATTCCCGCGCTCGCCACGATCGTCGCGTCCGGGGTGGTCGGCACGCCTCATTTTCTTGGCAATCTGAACGCCACCGCCTGTGTCGCCGTCTCGCTGCCTGACGATGCGCCGGAACCCGCGCCGATGCGGTATGTCGGGCTGCGTTCGTTGTTCCTGCGCATTCCCGACCCGATGCTTGCGCTCGCGGGACGCGCGTTCCAGGTCGTGGAATGGGACCGCACGCATCAATATTGCGGGCGCTGCGGCACACCCACGCGCAACAAGGGCGATGAGCGCGCGAAGGAATGCCCCAAGTGCGGCTACGTCGCCTATCCAAGAGTGTCGCCGGCCATGATGGCGCTGGTCACGCGCGGCCGGGAGATCCTGTTGGCGCGGTCGCATCGTTTCGTCAACGGCGTCTATAGCGCGCTGGCGGGGTTCGTCGAGCCCGGCGAGACCATCGAGGATTGCGTCAGGCGCGAAGTGCGCGAGGAAGTGGGCCTCGAGGTAGACGGTATCTCCTATTTCGCCAGCCAGTCGTGGTCGTTCCCGCATTCGCTGATGATTGCCTACACCGCGGAATACGCCGGCGGCGACATACGGCTGGAAGACGCCGAAATCGCGGATGCGCGCTGGTTTGCCGTCGATGCGCTCCCTCCGCTGCCGCCGAACGTCTCCATTTCCCGCCGCCTGATCGACGCCACCGTCGCCCGCCTGCGCGGCTGAGCCCGCCTGGGCTATGCCCGGACCAGGACTGTTAGAATCCGCGTTTGGCCGCGCGGTATCCGACGTCCTTCCTATGGCGACCCGTTTCTCCCTTCATTCCGGCATGTTCCCGCTTCGCGTTCGCCCTTCTTCGCTGCTGTTCGCCATTGCGCTGGGACTGTGCTCGCTATCTTCCTGGGCGCAAACGCCCCCGGTCACGGATCCTCGCGAAATGTCGGAGACTTCGCGCAAGGCCTACGCCAAGGGGATGAAAGACGCCCGGGGGTTGATTGCCGACAAGAAATATTCGGAAGCGATCGCCATCCTCGACGTTCTGCTGGTCGAACGTCCGCGTGAGCCGCAGGCGCGATTCCAGAAAGGCGTCGCACTGGCCGAGGCGGAAAGGACCGACGAGGCCATCGCCGTCTACCTGGCGCTGGTCGCCGACTTCCCCGAATTGCCAGAGGTGCGCAACAACCTCGCCGTTCTCTACGGCAAGAAGGGAAACTACGAGGGCGCACGCGACGAACTCGTGGCGGCGCTGCTGGCCGCCCCGGACTACGCAATCGCATACGAGAACCTCGGCGACGTGTACGCACGTCTGGCTGGCGTGAATTACGAGAAAGCGATTGCACGCGACACCAAGAACAAGTCGGCGCCTCCGAAGCTTCAACTCGTGCGGGAGGTGCTCGGCATGAAGGCGCCGCCGCCGCCCGCGGCGGCAACGAAACCTTTGACCACGCCGGCCGCTGCCGCGCCGGCGCCGACCGCCACACCCACCGCCTCTTCGGGGGAAGCGGCGCCGGCCAGCGTGCCGGAGACCGCAGCACCGGCCGCCGAATCGCCAAAATAGCGGTACCCATGTTTGCTATGTTCAATCCGACAGGAGCCTGACCATGTTGCACAAAACCTTTCTCGCCGCTGCGGCCTTTGTCCTGGCCACGACTACCGCGCTCGCCGCCAATCCTGTCGTGGAAATCGACACGAGCGCCGGCGTCATCAAGGTCGAGCTGTATCAGGACGCCGCGCCCAAGACCGTCGCCAATTTCCTGCAGTACGTGAAGGACAAGTTCTACGATGGCACGCAGTTCCATCGCGTGATCGACGGCTTCATGATCCAGGGCGGCGGCTTCACGCCGGAGTTCTCGCAGAAGCCGACACGCCCACCCGTTCCAATCGAAGCTGAGTCGTCGAGCAAGGCCGGCTACCTCAACGTGCCCGGCACCATCGCGATGGCACGCACGAGCGACCCCAACTCCGCGACGTCGCAGTTCTTCATCAACGTCAACGACAACAAGTCGCTCAATTTCGCACCTGGCAAACCTGGCTACACGGTATTCGGCAAGGTCACGTCGGGCATGGACGTCGTCAACAAGATCGCCAAGACGGCGACGGGCAGCGGCGGCCCGTTCCCCACGGACGTCCCGGTCGAGAAGGTGATCATCAGGTCGGTCAAATTGGTCACGCCCGCGAGCTGAAGGAGGCCTTGAACATGTCTGTAGTCCTGCACACCAATCACGGCGATATCACGCTCGAGCTCGACGCGGAAAACGCGCCGGCGAGCACCGCCAATTTCCTGCAATACGTTCGCGACGGGCATTACGACAACACGTTGTTTCACCGCGTGATCCCCGGCTTCATGATCCAGGGCGGCGGCATGGAACCGGGCATGAAACAGAAATCCACGCGCAAGCCCGTGGCCAACGAGGCCACCAATGGCGTGAAGAACCGCAACTACACGGTGGCGATGGCGCGCACGTCGGACCCGCATTCGGCGACCGCGCAGTTCTTCATCAATGTCGCCGACAACGATTTCCTCGACTACACATCGCCCAGCGCCAACGGCTGGGGGTATTGCGTATTCGGCAAGGTCACGGCAGGCAAGGACGTCGTCGACAAGATCAAAGGTGTGCCGACGGCGACGACGGGCTTTCACCAGAACGTGCCGCGTGACGACGTGGTGATTCTCAAGGCCGAGGAAGTCGCCGGCTGATGGTATGGAGGGGGACGTCTCCTCGCGGCCGACGCTTTTCCTCTCCGACCTTCACCTGTCGCCCGACCGGCCGTTGGCGGTGGCCGCCTTTCACGCGTTCGCGAATGGTCCGGCGCGCGAGGCTGCCGCAGTCTACATACTGGGTGACCTGTTCGATTCGTGGGTGGGTGACGACCAGTTGCGCGACCCCTTCATCGTGCCGATCGCCCGGTCCTTGCGCGCCATCGCCGACGCCGGCGTGCCGCTGTTCGTGGCGCGCGGCAATCGGGACTTCATGCTGGGCAACGCGTTCGAAAAGGCGACAGGCGCCAAGCTGTTGCCGGAGCAGCTGCGCATCGATCTCCATGGCGTGCCGACGCTCATCTCCCACGGCGACGAACTATGCACGGATGACGTCGAGTATCAGAACTACCGGACGCGCGTCCGCACGCCCGAGTTCATGAGCCGCGTGATGCGCCTGCCCTACTTCGTTCGCCGGCTGATCGCCTCCTGGCTGCGCCGCAAGAGCAGCAGCGACAAGTCGCTCAAGGCTGAATACATCATGGACGTCAACGCAGGTGCAGTCGTCGGTGCATTTCGCGCGCACGGTGCGCAACGCCTGATTCATGGCCACACGCATCGGCCCGCCCGGCACCTGCACCCGGTTGATGGCATCACACTGGAACGCTGGGTAATGGCCGACTGGCACGACCGCGGCCACTACCTCGCCGTTGACGCAAGCGGTGTCCATGAGAAGGACATCGCCGCATGACGCCCGAACTCTTTTCCCCTGCATGGTTTTCAGCGCTGGGCGCGATCATCCTCATCGATCTCGTGCTGGCCGGCGACAACGCGCTGGTCATCGGCCTGGCCGCGCGCAACGTTCCTTTGGAAATGCAGCGCAAAGTCGTGCTGTGGGGAACGTTCGGCGCAATCGCGATACGCGCCGCGCTCACCCTTGTCGTGGTGTATCTCCTCAAGATCCCCGGCTTCCTTGTCATCGGCGGCATTGCGCTCATCTACATCGGGTGGAAACTGACGCAGGACAACGGCGGATCACACGAACTCAAGCCTGCGACGTCGGTGCGAGGCGCGGTGCAGACGATCATCATTGCCGACGCCGTAATGGGCATCGACAACGTCCTTGCGGTAGGCGGCGCGGCGCAGGGATCGATGTTGCTGGTCGTGCTCGGACTCGCGGTTTCCATTCCCATCGTCATCTGGGGTTCCACGCTCGTTCTGCGTTGGGTGGAGCGCTTTCCCGCCATCATCTGGATTGGCGCGGGCGTGCTGGGATGGACGGCAGTGAAGATGATCCTTGCCGAGCCTCTTCTCGCGCCATGGTTGGGCGGCCGTTCCGCGGCGCGGGTGGCTCTCCAGATCGTCGTGGTCGGCGGCCTGGTCGCCATTCCGCTGTGGCGTACGCTGCCGGCACGCCATCGCGCGTGGGTTGCCCTGCCTGCAGTCGCCATTCCCTGGATCGTCGTGCTGGGCGCGATCGAGCAACACTTTGGAACGTATCTCGATCTCAATGCCGACTGGCATTGGGACGACGACCTGATCGACATCGTGCGCTGGGTAGGCTGGATTCCCCTTGCGCTGTGGCTGCGTCGCCGCATCCTTGCCCGCCCGTCCGGCGAAGCGGCGAACTAGCACCGCGCGGCTTTGCTCAGGCCAGCGCCTGCCGGAAGTCCGCGATCAAGTCCGCGCGGTCTTCGATCCCGACCGAGATGCGGATCAGCGAATCCGCAATGCCCATCTGGGTGCGACGTTCGGCGCCCATTTCGTAGAAGATCGTGTGCGCCACCGGGATTGCCAGCGTGCGGTTGTCACCCAGGTTCGACGACAGCACGACGACCTGCAACCGATTGAGGAAGTCGAACGGATCGATGCCGTCGCGCAGTTCGAAGGAGAAGAGTCCGCCAAAGGCGCGGAACAGTTCGCCGGCGAGTTCGTGTTGTGGATGTCCGGCGAGTCCCGGATAGTGCACCGAGCTCACCTGAGGCTGGGTTTGCAGCCATTCCGCCAATGCCTGCGCGTTGGTGCAGATGCGCTCCATGCGCAGCGCCAGCGTTTCCGCGCCCACGGCAATGTGATGTGCCTGTTCCGCCGCCAGCGTGCCGCCCCAGTCGCGCAGACCCTTCTTGCGCAGCTGCTGCAGCCCCCACATGCGCGGTGGTTGCGTCTTGTAAGCGTCCGCGATGTTCGGAAATTTCGTCCAGTCGAAGAGGCCGGTGTCCGTCACGCTGCCCGCCAGCGCGTTGCCATGGCCGCCGATGTACTTGGTGAGCGCATTGACGATGAGACACGCGCCAACGTCCTTCGGCTGGAACAGCCACGGCGACGTCATCGTGTTGTCGACGATGTAGAGCAATCCACGCGCACGGCACAGGTCGCCGATCCGCTTCAGGTCGGCCACCTGCGTGCGGGGATTGGCGATGGTCTCGACGAACACGATTCGCGTAGCCGGTGTCAACGCGGCCTCGACGTTCCGGACGTCCGTCGCATCGACGAACGACACCGGGTGCCCGTGGGACTCGAGCGTGAGCAGCGCACTCGTCGTGTTGCCGAAAACGAACTGGCTTGCCACGACGTGGTCTCCTCCCTTGAGGAGCGCGAGGAAGATGGCGCCGATGGCGGCCATGCCCGTGGAAAACGTGATCGTGCCCACGCCGCCTTCCATCGCGTTGACCTTCGCTTCCAGCGCAGACGACGTCGGGTTGCCCTGGCGACCATACGCGTACCCGGTGGCCTTGCCCTGGAACACGGCGGCGAGTTCGCGCGCATCGCGGTAGCCGTAGGCGACTGAAAGGTGCAGCGGCTTGTGCAGTGCGCCGTGCTCTATCAGCGCATCGCGATCGGAATGCAGGATGGCGGTGGTGAAACCGCGTGTCGGCTTGGATGTGGTCATGGTCAATGGTCCGGAAAACAAAAAACCCGTCAGGCTTGGCCGCCGAACGGGTTTTGTGTGCTCCGCCACCTATATGGTGACTGGAGCGAACCTCGCTTTAGCGGAATTTATTACGCGCCCGCAAGCTGAAGCTTCAAATCGGCGCAGTGGCAAATGTACCTTTGCCCGGCATCCCTGTCAATTTCCGGCGACTGCGCGCGCGGTCAGCTTCCGCGAAGTTGCTGATTCGGCGTGAGTTTCGCAGGTATTGGCGATACGGCTTTCAATTCTGCCAACCCGTTCACCAGGATTCCCGACCAGAGGCTGAAGAGTTGGCGAAAATCGGCGAGGTTGGTGGCGTTGGACGCGATTTGCCGGCCCATGTCCTGGGTCGCGCGCCGGTCGGCAACGCGCGCAAGCAGCGCGTTGGTCATCGTATCGCGCACCTCCACGATGAGCACCGCCTGGCCCGCATAGATGATCCAGGAAACCTGCCCGGTGCTCATGCCCAGCGGTGCATTGACCGTGAGGTCCACGATGCCCGAGTTCACACGGAGTACATCGGGTCCCGTCGTCGTGACCACTTCATAGCCCGCCTTGCGAAACGCATCCTCGAAGATGCCGTCGAAATTGGTCTGCGCGGCCGCCATGATCTGGTTGGCGTCGGCTTGTGTCACCATATTGGTCGCCATGCCCACATTCATGTTGTAGTTCTTCATCCAGTTCTGCCGGAACGCGACCTGGGTCTTGTCGACAAGCACTTTGGTATAGGGGCGGAAGTCAGCGCCCGGCAGCAGCCACGCCAGTTCCATCTGCTTCGACTTGACCTTCACCAGTCCGTCGGGAGAGTCCGACGATTGGCCGGATGCGGCACTTGCGACACAGCAGAATGCGGCGACAGCCACGATGCGATGCCAGATGCTTACCGTCATGATTGAGTCTCCCGTTCCGAGTGGCGGCTGATGCCGCAATGCCTATCGATGCCTCGTCGAGCTTCGCACGCGAACTGCTAACCCGCTTCCTTTTCCTCTTCCAGCAGGTCTGCCTCCGCCTGGCCACGCGACTCGTCGCGCTCATAAGCCAGTTGCGAAAGGTAGTCGGCCGTGATGTCTCCGGTGATGTACTTGCCGTCGAAGCATGACGCCTCGAAATTCCTGAGCGCCGGATTGGCGGCGCGCACGGCTTCCTTCAGCGCATCGAGGTCCTGGTAGATGAGGAGATCGGCGCCGATCTCCAGCGCGACTTCGGCCTCGGTCCTGCCCGTGGCGACGAGTTCGCTCTGGTTCGGCATGTCGATGCCGTAGACATTCGGAAAGCGCACGGGCGGACTCGCCGACGCGAAATACACTTTTCGCGCGCCGGCTTCACGCGCCATCATCACGATCTCGCGCGACGTGGTGCCGCGCACGATCGAGTCGTCCACCAGCAGCACGACCTTGTCCTTGAATTCGATGCCGACCGGGTTCAATTTCTGGCGCACGCTTTTCTTGCGCATCGCCTGGCCGGGCATGATGAACGTGCGGCCAATGTAGCGATTCTTGACGAAACCTTCGCGATACTTGATGCCCAGGCGGTTGGCGAGTTCCAGCGCGGACGGGCGGCTCGAGTCCGGGATCGGGATGACGACATCGATGTCCTGCGCCTCCGGCATGCTGCGAATCTTTTCGGCCAGCGCGCCACCCATGTTGAGGCGGGTCTCATAGACGGACGTGCCGTCGATCACGGAATCAGGCCGCGCAAGGTAGACGAATTCGAAGATGCAGGGATTGAGCGTGGGATTTTCCGCGCATTGACGCGCGTGGAACGAGCCGGTGTTGTCGACGAAGATCGCCTCGCCCGGCGCGACGTCGCGCAGAACATGAAAGCCCAGCGGCTCGATGGCCACCGATTCGGACGCGACGATGTACTCGGTGCCGCCCATCTGTTCGTTCTTGCCGACGATGAGCGGCCGGATGCCGAAGGGATCGCGGAAAGCGAGCATCCCATAGCCGGCAATCATCGCCACCACCGCGTACGCGCCTTTGCAGCGCTTGTGCACGCCGGCCACGGCACGGAAGATCGCGTCAGGATCGAGGCGGTGATGCTGCGCAGCGCGCTCGAGTTCCAGCGCCAGCACGTTGAGCAGCACTTCGCTGTCCGAATTGGTGTTGACGTGGCGGAAGTCGAGCTGGAAAAGCTCGCGCTTCAATTCTTCGCTGTTGGTCAGGTTGCCGTTGTGGCCAAGTGTGACGCCAAACGGCGAGTTCACGTAGAACGGTTGCGACTCCAGATCGGAAAACGCGGAACCCGCCGTGGGATAGCGGCAGTGCCCGATGCCGGCATAGCCCATCAGGTCGCGCATGTTGCGGGTGCGGAACACGTTTTGCACGAGTCCGGGACCCTTGTACATGTGGAAGATCGGCCCTTCGCTCGTGACGATGCCCGCCGCGTCCTGCCCGCGATGCTGCAGCAGCAGGAGTCCGTCGTACAGCATCTGGTTCACGGCAGTGTGGGCGACGACGCCGACGATTCCGCACATGGGAGGTTCAGGCCTTTCTTTCCACGGGCGCTGCTCTTGGCAGGCGGCCATCGCGGGAGTAATCGAGACGCTCGGCCCACTCGGGCGGCAGCCACGGCTTGAGGGACAGCGCGGCCACGGCCAAAGGCGGGGCAAGGGCGGAATTCTGCCACCAATTGAGACGTGGCAGCGTAGTCAACCCCGCGATAAGCACGAAGGCGATCACCAGCACCGCGCCGCGCGCAACACCGAAGATCGCGCCGAGGAAGCGGTCAACGAAACCCAGTCCCGCCTTGTGAATCACGCCCGCGAGCGGCCACGCGACCAGCGCGCCCAGCACCAGGCACCCGATGAACACGGCGACGAATGCGACCAGGTACCGCAGGACCGGGTTGTTGCCGAATTCCGGCAGCATTCCGCCTAGCAACGGCGTCAGCGTGACGGCAGCCACAAAGCCCAGGACCCAGGTGACCAATGCAATCAACTCCCGCGTCACGCCGCGACTGAAAGCAAACAGGATCGACATCGTGACCACGGCGATGATGGTCCAGTCGAAGGCGTTCATCGGGGGATGCGCGTCACTTCGCAGCCGCGACGATGCCGCTGTAACCCTCGCCCTTGAGCTTGTCGCGCACACCTACCGCTTCATCGCGCGATGCATACGGTCCGACCCGAACGCGCCACAGCGTGCCTTTGCTTGTGGTCAGGGGTTCCGTATATGCGGGGTAAGCGGCCTTTTTCAACTTGTTGGCCAATGAATTGGCGCCTTTGTCATCGGCGAATGCGGCAAGCTGCACCGAAAATCCCTCCTTCGGCGCGTCCGCGCTAGCCGTCGGTGGAGCGGCGGGCGTCGCCGGGGCGAGCGCGGGCGCCGAAGGCGTGGCAGCTGCAGTCGGCGCCGCCGGTTTGCCCGTCGCACCCAACATTTTCTGCTCCGCTTGCGCAATCGATTTCTTCGGCGGAGGGACGTTCGTGGGTTGCACAGAGGGAGGGTTCGCAACGGGCGTGCCTGCGGCGGAACTGGACGACGCAGCGACTGGGGGTGCCGCATCTGGTTGCGGATTGGTGGTGGCAGTGTCTTTCGCGGTGTCTTTCGCGGCATCTTTCGCCGCATCCTTCGCACCCGGGCTTCGGGTCACGGGATCGGCGGAGGAAGCGGTTGCGGGTTTGGCGGACTTGTCCGCTGAAGTCTTGTCCGACAGCCGATTGACGAACCGCGCGTTGTCCTCGGGCGGAATCTTCACCGACACATCCTCGCCGAGCGGCTTGGGGTCGGTCTCGAGCAGCATCGGCACGATCACCGCGGCCGCGAGCGCGAGAATGACCGCGCCGATCAATCGGCGGCGCGCGCGCCGGCGCAATTCGTCAACGTTGATGTCGGGAGCTTCGGCCATGAAGGAAACCCGTGGAGTGTTCAGCGTGGGGGCGCCGCGAGCGCCGCGGCAACCGTGAGAAACGAGCCAAAAACCACGATTCTATCAGCCTCGCCCACCGTCTCTCGCGCCGCGGCGAATGCGGCGTCCACATCGGGATAATCCCTGACCGCGCTGCCATCAACGCCGGCGGCTAAAAGCTGCTGGCGAAGCGCGTCCGCCGAAGCGCCGCGCGGCCCGGGAAGCGGCGCGACGAACCAGCGATCGATGCGCGATCTCATCGCCTGCACGACGCCGCCGATATCCTTGTCGGCATACATGCCGAATACGGCGATAGTTTCCGGGTGATAGCCCATCGCGCCGAGTTCGTCCGCCAAGACGCTGGCGGCATGCGGGTTGTGGGCGACGTCGAGCACGATCGTCGGTCGTCCCGGGAGAACCTGAAAGCGCCCGGGAAGCTCGACCGTCAACAAGCCTTCGCGCACCGCTCCACTGCGCACCGGCAACGATTCTCGCAGCAGGTCAAGAACGGCCAGTACGGTCGCCGCGTTGTTCAGTTGATAGGCGCCCCGCAACGCCGGAAACGGCAGCCCATACCGCTCGCTCCTTGCGAGCGCGCCATCATCCCGCTCGTTTCTTGCGAGCCGGGCATCATCCACGCTCGGCCCCCAATATCGCCATTGCGTGCGTTCGTTCACATAGCCGTAGTCGCGACCGATCTGCACCAGCCGCGCGCCTATCTCCTCGGCATGGGCGACTACGCTCGAGGGCGGGTGTGGATCCGCGCAGACCGCGGGTCGCCCCGCCCTGAAGATACCTGCTTTCTCCCGGCCGATGTCTTCGCGCGTTGGGCCGAGATAATCCGTGTGGTCGATGCCTACGCTCGTCAGTACGGCGACATCCGCGTCAACGGCGTTCACTGCGTCCAGGCGGCCACCGAGGCCGACTTCCAGCACCATGGCGTCCAACGTGGCGCGCGCGAACAGCCACAGCGTGGCGAGCGTCCCGAATTCGAAATAGGTGAGCGGCGTAGGCATTCCGTTCGGACCCGCCGTGGCAAGGCGCGCATTCTCCACAGCCTCGAATGCGGCAAGCAGTTCGGCATCGGTCACCTCGCGGCCGCGGATGCGCACGCGCTCGTGAAATCGCAGGAGGTGGGGCGACGTGTACAAGCCCACCGAATGGCCGGCGCAGCGCAGGATCGAATCGAGCATCGCACAGGTCGACCCCTTGCCGTTGGTGCCCGTGACCGTCACGACTGGACAGGTCACGGGCGCGTCGAGGTTGGCCAGCACGGCGCTCACCCGATCGAGGCCCATCGCGATGGACTTCGGGTGAAGCGTTTCAAGGTAGGCGAGCCAGGCTGCGACGGTGGCCGGACGGCTCATGAGGTCAGGCGCGCCGAAGGTCCAACGTGGCGCCCTTGAGGGGTCGCCGCCGGAATCAGTTCGCCGGCGGCGGCTGGCGCGTCAGCAGTGCCAGCAGGTTCGCGAGTTCGTCGCGCAATTGGCGACGGTCGACGATCATGTCGAGCGCGCCCTTTTCCACCAGGAATTCGGCGCGCTGGAAGCCGTCGGGAAGCTTCTCGCGCACGGTCTGCTCGATCACTCGCGGACCCGCGAAGCCGATGAGCGCACCCGGCTCTGCAATCACCACGTCAGCGACGAACGCGAACGAAGCGGACACGCCGCCCATCGTCGGATCGGTCAGCAGCGAAATGAACGGGAGTCGCGCCCGGGTCAATTCCTGCAGGACCGCGGCTGTCTTGGCCATCTGGAACAGCGAGCTGACACCTTCCTGCATGCGGGCACCACCCGATGCGGAAATGCATACGAAGGGAATGCGGTTTTCGTA
This sequence comes from uncultured beta proteobacterium, assembly GCA_963755545.1. Lineage (GTDB taxonomy): Bacteria > Pseudomonadota > Gammaproteobacteria > Burkholderiales > Casimicrobiaceae > VBCG01. The sequence continues at coordinate 234,045 of CAVWKH010000009.1, forward strand.
GGCGACGCGCACACCCCGGACGAAACGTTCGCCGACGACCGAACCCATCGACCCGCCCATGAATCCGAATTCGAATGCCGCAAGCACCAGCGGCACGCTCTTCACACTGCCCTGCATGACCACCAGCGCATCGGTCTCGCCCGTTTCCTCGAGCGCAGCGGCGAGACGGTCGGAATACTTCTTCTGGTCCTTGAATTTCAGGCTGTCGACCGGCAGCACTTCCAGGCCGATCTCGAAGCGGCCCTCCGGGTCCAGCAATTGTTCGATGCGATCACGCGCGCCCACGCGCGAGTGATATGCGCATTTGGGACAGACATGGAGATTGTTCTCTAGGTCGGTGCGGTAGAGCACGGCCTCGCAGGACGGGCACTTGACCCAAAGTCCCTCGGGGACGGGCGTGCGTCGCTCGCCCGGTGCGCTCTTGATTCGCGGAGGAAGCAGTTTTTGCAGCCAACTCATCTATGGCGCTCCCCAAATTCTGCGCAAGTGTACTGCAATTGCGGCCGCCGAAAGCAGCTTATGCGGCGCGCTTGTCGGCCATGGCGTCGAGCGCCTGCCGGATGTTCTTGAGCCACGCGCCGGCGCGCTCGGCTGCCTGTGCGGGCGGACCGGACTCGATTTCCTCGATGATACGCGAGCCGATGACCACAGCGTCCGCGTGCGCGGCGATGGCGCGCGCGCTCGCCGCATCGCGGATTCCAAATCCCACGCCAATAGGCAACTTCACCTGCTTGCGAATTTGCGCGAGCTTGGCGGCAACATCCACCGTATCGAGATGCCCGGCGCCGGTGACGCCTTTCAGCGAGACGTAATAGACATACCCGCGCGCAACCTTGGCGACAGCCGCGATGCGCTCATCCGTCGTCGTCGGCGACAACAGGAAGATGGCGGCAATGTCGCGGGCGGCGAGGACTTGCGTGAATTCGACCGCCTCGTCCGGTGGATAGTCGACGACGAGAACGCCATCCACGCCAGCTTTCTGCGCGCGATCGGCAAAAGCCGTGACACCCATTGCCTCGATCGGATTGGCATACCCCATCAGCACGACAGGCGTGTCCGCGTTGGCGCGGCGAAAATTCGCAACGACATCGAGGACATTGCCCAGGCTCACGCCCTGCGCCAACGCGCGTTCCCCCGCGCGCTGGACCACGGGGCCGTCGGCCATGGGATCCGAAAACGGGACGCCCAGCTCGATCACGTCAGCGCCTGCAACGACCAGCGCATCCATGATGGCCCCCGTTGCCGCGAGCGACGGATCGCCCGTCGTCACATAGGGGATGAGCGCCGTGTGCCCGGCGGACTTCACGCGCGCAAAGGCGGCGTCGATGCGATTCATTTCGCGGCCCTGGCCGAGCGCTCCGCGACGGTGTTCATGTCCTTGTCGCCACGGCCGGAAAGATTGACGAGCAGGATCTTGTCTTTCGCCAGCGTCGGTGCCAGACGCGTCGCGTAAGCCAGCGCATGCGCCGACTCCAGCGCCGGAATGATGCCCTCGATGCGGCAGCACTGGTGGAACGCCGCCAGCGCTTCGTCGTCATCGACAACCTCGTACTGCGCGCGTCCGACGTCCTTCAGCCACGCGTGCTCCGGGCCTACCCCGGGGTAGTCGAGTCCGGCGGAAACCGAATGCGTCTCGGTGATCTGGCCGTTGGCATCCTGCAGGAGATAAGTGCGATTGCCGTGCAGTACGCCAGGCCGGCCCGCGGTAAGCGATGCCGAATGTTTCCCCGACGCGATCCCTTCGCCGCCCGCCTCCACGCCGACGAGTCGAACATCGGCGAAACCAATATAGGGATAGAAGATGCCCATCGCGTTGCTGCCGCCGCCCACGCATGCGATGACGACATCCGGCTGGCGCCCCGCGAACTCCGGCATCTGCACAACGCATTCGTCGCCGATCACGCGCTGGAAGTCGCGCACCATCATCGGATAAGGATGCGGACCCGCCACCGTGCCGATGATGTAGAACGTGTTCTCGATGTTGGTAACCCAGTCGCGCATTGCCTCGTTCAGCGAGTCCTTTAACGTCTTCGAGCCCGATTCAACCGGAACGACCTTCGCGCCCAGCAGGTTCATGCGGAACACGTTCTGCGCCTGGCGTTTCACGTCCTCCGAGCCCATGTAGACCACGCATTCCATGCCGTAGCGCGCCGCGATGGTCGCGGTGGCGACGCCGTGCTGGCCTGCGCCCGTCTCGGCGATGACGCGCGGCTTGCCCATGCGCTTCGCGAGCAGCGCCTGCCCGATGACATTGTTGATCTTGTGCGCGCCGGTGTGGTTCAAGTCCTCGCGCTTCAGCCAGATCTGCGCGCCCCCCAGCTCACGCGACCAGCGTTCGGCGTGATACACGGGTGACGGACGCCCGACATAGTGCTTCAGCTCGCGCTCGAACTCGGCGCGGAACGCGGGATCATTCTGGTAACGCGCGTACTGCGCCTTGAGCTCGTCGAGCGCACGGATCAATGTCTCGGCGACGAACACGCCGCCGTAGGGACCAAAATGTCCACGAGCGTCGGGCAAGTCATACGGAACGTCACACTTCGGCATCGCTTACTCCCTTGACGAATGCGGCGATGCGCGCGGCATCCTTGAGACCCTTGCGCGGCTTGCCGTCGAGTCCGCGCTCTTCCACGCCGCTCGACACGTCAACGGCCCATGGACGCACCGCGCGAATCGCGGCGCCCACGTTATCGGGATCGAGCCCCCCGGAGAGCACCAGCGGCGCGGGCAGGCCCGCGCGCAGCGAATCCGAAAGTCGTGTCCAGTCAAACGTGTGGCCGGTACCACCAGGCAGGTCGCCGGCGCGGAATGTGTCGAACAGGAACCCTGACGCGTCGCCGTATCGCCCAGCATATTCTAGCAAATCGACGTCGTCCTTCACCTGAATGGCCTTGATGTAAGGACGCTGGAACGCGCTGCACAGCGCGCGCGGTTCGTCGCCGTGGAATTGCAGCACGTCGACCGAAACCGCGTCAAGAATCGCGCGAACCTCATTCGGTTCGGGATCGACGAACAGCGCCACCCGCGTGACGAAGGGTGGCAGCGCGGAGGCAATTTCGCGTGCGCGCGCAGCGTCGACACAACGCGGCGTGCCCCGCCAGAAATTCATTCCGATCGCGTCCGCGCCGGCATTTGCCGCCGCGAGCGCGTCGGCAATGCGCGTGATGCCGCAGATCTTCACCCGAGTACGCATGTCGCTCTAGGCCCCCGCCAGCATGACCGTGCGCACTGTCGGCGGCAATCCGAATCGCGGCTCGTAGGTGGCGCCAGCGAGGTAGAGTCCATCGGCGGCAAATGTCGGCGCGGCGCGAGTGCGATCGCGTGCCGCCAGCAACGTCGGGATCCATGCAGGTTCCTGCTTCCCTGCACCCACGTAGATGAGTGCGCCAACGATGTTGCGCACCATGTGATGCAGGAACGCGTTGGCGGAAAAGTCAAAACGCATGAAGGGCCCTTGCTGCTGTACGGCGAGATTCGTCAACGTCTTCACTGGAGATTTTGCCTGGCACTCGGCCGCGCGAAAGGACGTGAAATCGTGCGTGCCAAGCAGATGGCCTGCGGCGGTCTGCATCGCGTCGACGTCGAGCGGGTGATGGTACCAGCCGGCCAGTCCGGCAAGGAGTCCCGGACGCTCTGCCCGCGTGAACAACAAATACGTGTAATGCCGCGCGGTGGCGGCAAAGCGCGCGTGGAAATCATCGGCCACCGGTTGCGCCCACAGCACCGCCGCCGCTTGAGGCAGGTGCGAGTTGACGCCGCGAATCCACGCCGATTCGGGGCGCGTGACGTCGGTTTCAAAATGCGCGATCTGCGAGACTGCATGCACGCCAGCATCCGTGCGCCCCGCGGCGATCACCGTGACCGCATGTCCGGCGATTTCCCCGATCGCGCGTTCGAGCGCGTCCTGCACGCCGCAGCCGGAAGGTTGCGACTGGAATCCGCAGAATTTGTGGCCGGAATACTCGACCGCAAGGGCAATTCGCATGGCCTTTTACGCGAGTCGGGACGGAAAAAACATCGGGCGGCGGATCATCGACCCGCCGCCCGTGGATATTACTTGCGCCTGGGTCAGGCCAGCTTGCCCAGCAGCGCCTTGGCTTCGGATTTCTGCTGGTCGTCGCCTTCGTGGAGCACTTCCTGCAGGATTTCCCGCGCGCCCTCGACATCGCCCATTTCCTGGTAAGCCTTCGCCAGGTCGAGCTTGGTCGCGGCATCGTGCCATTGTCCATCCAGTACCGATGGCGTCGGATCCTCGAACGTGGAGCGCTCCGGATCGAACGACAGGTCGAGCTTGTCCAGTTCCAGTGCCGCCGCTGGCCGCGTCAGTTGCGGCGCCATGCCGCTTGCCGCGCCTTCGGCCGTCGTAGTGACCAATTCCGGCTCGATGGCCCGCTTGCCCATTGGCGCGGGCTTGTCAGCCTCATCCAGCTTGAAGTCCATGTCGAACCGGGACGTTTCGTCGAAACTTTCGCGTGCCGCTTCGACCTTGTCGGTCAGCGTTTCCGCCCGGGTGTCAACCGCAGACTTGGCGGGTGACAGCGCGGCCGCAAACGACGCTGCCGCGGCACCGGCACCGGCGGCAACCGCCGCACCCGCGCCCTTCGCGGTCTTGCTCAATTCACTTTCCGCGCCGGCCAGGATATCGGCGGGAGTCTTGGGCTCGGCGCCGGATGTCGGAGAGATCGAGATTTCCTCGTCCATCTGGAATTCGAGGGCGTTCTGGTCCTGGGCGACGTGGGTCGGGCTGTCAAGCTTGGCCAGCGGGTGCACATCTGCCGCCACGCTCGGTGCGCCGCCTTCGGCGAACATCGGATTATTTGGATCGAGCTGGCGTCCCAGCGCAACCGCCTTGTGCCACGTCTCGCCCTGGCCGTTGCACACCGCATAGAGCTCGGACGCCACGGTTTCGAACGCCGAGGGCTTGTTGTGCTGTGCGTGGATTTCAAGCAGCTTGAGATAAATCTCCTGCCGTTGCGGATCTTTCTTGAGCGCGTCCTTGAGGATTTCTTCGGCTTGCGCGTCGCGGCCATAGGCAAGATAAACCTCGGCTTCGGCGATCGGATCGACTTCGTCGGTGTCGATGTTGCCCAGGCCCTCGCGGCTGAAGTCGCTTGCGAGCGAGTTGTCGCCGGTGTTGACGACACCGCCGCCGGTGGATCCGAACACCGTATTCGTCTTGATGTCGGTGCCGGAGATGATGCTGTCCTCGAACTTGGTGGTCTTGCGCCGGCGCGTGGCGATCAATGCGCCCAGCCCGGCGAGGATGACGAGGGCTCCCAGTCCGACGAGCCATGTCGGCGTGTTCGCGAACCATTCGTCGAACATTCCCGGAGCTTCCTTCGGGGCAGCCTTGGGCGCGGCCTTCGGCGCGACCGGCTTCAAATCCGTGGCGGGTGCAGGCGCGGGCGTCACGACTGGCGCGACGGGTGCGGGCGCTGTGGCCTTCGCATCAGCCGCGGCCTTGTCCGCTGCCGCCTTGTCCGCGGCCATCTTGTCCGCTGCGGCCTTGTCTGCCGCCGACTTGTCCGCTGCTGCCTTGGCATCTGCTGCTGCCCGGGCGTCGGCGCTCGCTTTCGCATCGGCCGCAGCCTTGGCCGCCGCATCTTCAGCGGCCTTGGCAGCCGCCGCGTTTGGTGCAGCCACGGGCGGCGCAACAGTCGGTGCTACCGCAGGCGCCTTTGCCTTGGAAGCGTCCGACTGCGTCTGCAACTGAGCCATCGTCTGGTTCTTGAGATCGATCGCGCGCTGGAGGTCCTTCAGCGTCTTCTCCAGTTCGGCGATGCGGCTTTGCGCATCCTTTAGGGCTGCGTCGCGCGCGACCGCCGTTTCGGCACCGGCCGAGCCCTTGCTGACTCCGCCATCCTTGGACAGTTTCAGCTGATCGCCGCCAGGGCGCGCCGCAGGGGTCTTGTCTTCGACGGCGGTGCCAATCTTGCCGCCAACCGCCCGGCTGCCGGCTTCATCGGCCATGGGCGCCGCACCGGCGACGCTGTCGCGATACGCGCGCCAATCGCTCGCCTGCACCTTGACCACCTTGGTGGCTTCCACCGGCTGCGCCGAAGACGCGTCCGAAGCGGACGGGATCGTGATGATCGCGCCCGACCGCAGGCGGTTCATGTTGGCACCCTCGAAGGCGCCCTGGTTGCTCTTGAATAGCGCCACCAGCATCTGGTCGAGCGTGACCGTTTCGGGCTTGTATTCCTTGGCGATCTTGGAAAGTGTATCGCCGCGCTTCACCGTGTAGCCCTCTCCAGCAGCCCGCGGCGCGGCTGCGGGTGCGGCTGCCGTCGCCGAAGCGGGCGGCTGCGCACGCGGAGCACCTCCGCCGGCGCGCGGCGGCGTGACCGGCTCGACCTGCGCCACGTCGGTCGTCGCACCGGGCGGGTCGAGCAGGAATGTGTAGTCACGAACAACGCGACCGGAAGACCAGTTCACTTCGACCATCAGGTCGAGATAGGGCTCGTTCATCAGTGTCGGAGAAGACACGCGCAGGTACGACTCTCCGTTGGCACCACGTTCAATCGTGATGCGGGCGCGGGACAGCGCCGCCTGGTATTGCAGATTGTTTTGGCGATACAACGCCGGATCGGCGATCTTTGCCACGACCGAATCGAGTTCTTCCTTGGATCCCGGCAAAAGCTCGATCTTTGCGGAAAGAGGTTGCCCGAGCGCGGACTCGACGGTCAATTTGCCCAGACCGAGCGCATAGGCCGACAGGGGCAGCAAAAGCGCGCCCGCAACCAGGCCGTAAGTAATGATGGGTTTCACTCGCATGCCGACCCCTTCGGGAATGCTGTTTGGCTCAAGCTAACTTAACATCATGGGTTTAGCGGTGCAAGCTAAACCTCGGTATTAGCTTGGGTTTTCCCACGCTTACTTCTCAGGATTCACGTGAGATTCATGCCACCGGTCTATCGTGGAGCGCTAGGGCTTGCGTACCCGGTTTGCCGCCGCTACAACATGTAGTGGCGAATCCGGGCGGCGCCCAGTGTTGCGTTCCTGCTCACTTGCATAAAGCTTCTGGAAACGAGCGCCTTGTGGCGCGGAAACGACGGGAGCGTCCAAATGCGTCAGGCAGCGACCCGCGTCCCTCGCTCGCAGACGCAATCCGGCTAACGTTGGAGCAAGATTCGCACCATTCGCCGCAACGGCTCCGCCGCGCCCCAGAGCAACTGGTCGCCGACTGTGAATGCACCGAGATATTCCGGACCCATCGCGAGCTTGCGCAGGCGTCCGATAGGGATGGTGAGCGTTCCCGTCACCGCTGTCGGGGTCAGTTCGCGCATGCTCTCCTCACGCCGGTTGGGAACGACCTTCACCCATTCGTTGGCGCCCGCCAGCATGGTTTCTATTTCGCCGAGCGGCACATCCCGCCGCAACTTGATCGTCAGCGCCTGGCTGTGGCAACGCATCGCGCCGACGCGCACGCAAATCGAATCCACGGGAATAGCGTTGGCAGCGCCCAGTCCCAGGATCTTGTTGGTTTCCGCCCCGCCCTTCCATTCCTCCAGGCTCATTCCGTTGCCGAGATCCCTGTCGATCCAGGGTATCAGTGAGCCCGCCAGCGGCACCCCGAAGTGCTCGGTGGGAAAGCTCTCGTCGCGCAGAATTCCCGCGACCTCGCGGTCGATGTCGAGGATGGCGGAGCCCGGGTCATCCAGCAGGCTTTGTGCGGCCAGATGCACCTCGCCCATCTGCTGCAGCAATTCGCGCATGTTCGCCGCACCCCCGCCGGAGGCCGCCTGGTACGTCATGCAGGTCATCCACTCGATCAGCCCGCGCTCGAAGAGGCCCGCCAGCGCCATGACCATCAGGCTCACCGTGCAGTTGCCGCCGATGTAGTCGCGGATGCCCTGCTTCAACGCTGCGTCGATGACGGCACGGTTGACCGGGTCGAGGATGATGACCGCGTCTTCCTTCATGCGCAGCGTCTTGGCAGCGTCGATCCAGTAACCATCCCAGCCGCTGTCGCGGATCCTTGAATGCATTGCCGTCGTCCACTCGCCGCCCTGGCAGGTGACGATCGCATCCAGCCCGGCAAACCCGCGCACATCGTTGGCGTCTTGCAACGTATTCGCGGCGACGCCGTTCTTGCCGGCAATGGCCGGGCCAGCGCCGCCCGCCTTCGATGCCGAAAAGAACACCGGCTCGATCAATTCGAAATCGCGTTCCTCGCGCATTCGCTGCATGAGGACCGACCCCACCATTCCACGCCATCCGACGAATCCGACTCGCATGATCATTCCAATCCTGAAAATATTGTTGCGGCAAAGGGTTTCGATATGTACTTCGACGAACTCACGTCAGGACTGGCGTTTTCGTCCGTTCCCCTTGCTGGCCCTGGCCGCGATGCCCGCAGGCGCCGGCGCGATACGCGCCATGGTGTAGGCGTCGATGTAGCTGCCGTTGCGGAAGGCAAAATCCGCGAGCGTGCCTTCGATCTCGAAGCCGAACTTTCGATAGAGCGCGAGCGCCTCGGCATTGTCCGTGTAGACCGTCAGTTCGATGCGCCTCAAATTGAGCCAGTTGTCGGCCAGGTCGATGGCCGCGGCCAGAAGCGCGGTACCGATACCGCGACCCTGCCAATCGTCGCGTACCGACATGCCGAGCCCCGCCGCGTGCCGGCGCCGCGGTGACTTCGACGTGGGATGCATTCCCAGGTTGCCCACCACTTCGCGCGCGACCTCGGCGACGAGCACATGGTCGTCCGGCGGCATATCGGCCAGCCACTTGCGCCACTTCTCGAGCGAAGGGAAGGGAATCTGCAGCGTCCCGGCCATCGCCCTGGGCGTCGCGAAAGTCGCCTGGATCGCCTCGGCATCGGCCACGGTCGCGCGGCGGATCGTGACCTTGGGTCGGCGCGGCGCAGTCATGACGCACCCAATGCGCTGACGACGGCGTCGCCCATCGCCCGGGTGCCGATTATCTTCTCGCCCGGCAGCGCGATGTCGCCCGTGCGATGTCCCTGCTGCAACACGCGCTGCACGGCGCGTTCGATGCGTTCCGCAACGTCGGTCATGCCGAACGTGTAGCGAAACATCATCGCCAGCGAGAGGATCGTAGCCAGCGGATTCGCCTTGTCCTGGCCCGCGATGTCCGGCGCCGAGCCGTGGATCGGCTCATACAGGCCCTTCTGGCGCTCGTCGAGCGACGCCGACGGGAGCATGCCGATCGAGCCCGCCAGCATCGACGCCTCGTCGGACAGGATGTCGCCGAAGATGTTGCCGGTGACGATCACGTCGAACTGCTTCGGATTCTTGAGCAGCTGCATCGCGGCATTGTCGACGTACATGTGCGAAAGCGCGACATCGGGATAGTCGGCGGCGAGCGCCGTCACAACTTCACGCCAGAGGATGCTCGTGTCGAGCACATTGGCCTTGTCCACCGAGCACAGCTTCCTGCCGCGCCGGCGCGCCGTCTCGAATCCCAGGCGCGCGATCCGCTGGATCTCCGGCACGCTGTAGAGCATCGTGTCGAATCCCTCGTCGTCGCCGGCTGCATTCTTGCGTCGTCCGCGCGGCTGGCCGAAATAGATGTCGCCGGTCAACTCGCGCAGGATCATGATGTCCAGCCCCGCGACCACCTCGGGCTTCAGCGTCGATGCAGCCGCGAGTTCCGGGTAAAGGCGCGCCGGACGCAGGTTGGCGAAAAGGCCCAGCGCCTTGCGGATGCCGAGGATGCCTTGCTCGGGCCGCAATTCGCGGGGCAACGTGTCATAGGCGGGCCCGCCCACCGCGCCCATCAGGATCGCATCGGCGTCGCGCGCCAGTTGCAGCGTTGCCGGCGGCAGCGGATGCCTGGCGGCGTCGTATCCCGCGCCACCGATCGGCGCCGATGAAGTGTGCAGGTCAAGGCCCTGCGCGCGCAGGACCGCGAGCACGCGTTCGGCCTGCGCCACGATTTCCTGGCCTATGCCGTCACCCGGCAGGATTGCGATCTTCATAATTGAATTTCCATGAAAAACGGCGCCGATTCCGCCTGGCGCCGCGTAGTTGGATCGGTGTTGCCTACGCTAACCAGGGTTGCTCCGCCAGCCGTTTCGTCTCGAATGCCCGAATGGCCTCCGCGTGCTGCAGCGTGAGTCCGATCTCGTCGAGGCCATTCAGCAGGCAATGCTTGCGGAACGGCTCCACGTCGAACGCGAAGACCAGCGCACCATCGGTTGTGGAAACGAGCTGCCGCTCGAGGTCGATCGTCAGCTTGAAGCCAGGAAAAGCGAAGGTGTCGGCAAAAAGCCGATCGACCTGCGTTTCGGGCAGCACGATGGGCAGCAGGCCGTTCTTGTAGCAATTGTTGAAAAAAATGTCCGCGTACGATGGCGCGATGATCGCGTGAAAACCGTAGTCGGCCAGCGCCCAGGGCGCGTGCTCCCGCGAGCTGCCGCAGCCAAAGTTGCGCCGCGCCAGCAGCACCGATGCACCCTGATAGCGCGGTTCGTTCAGCACGAACCGCGGATTGCGCGGGCGCCTGGCGTTGTCCATGCCGGGTTCGCCGTGGTCCATGTAGCGCCATTCGTCGAACAGGTTCACGCCGAAGCCCGAACGCTTGATCGACTTCAGGAACTGCTTCGGGATGATCGCATCCGTGTCGACGTTCGCCCGGTCGAGCGGCGCGACGAGTCCCGTATGGACGTTGAATGCCTTCATGGTTTGCCTGCGTCAGCCGAGTCGACGCACGTCGACAAAATGTCCGGCGATCGCGGCGCCTGCGGCCATCGCCGGGCTCACCAGATGGGTTCGGCCGCCATTGCCCTGGCGACCTTCGAAATTGCGATTCGACGTGGATGCGCAGCGTTCGCCGGGTTCGAGCTTGTCGTCGTTCATCGCGAGGCACATCGAGCACCCCGGCTCGCGCCATTCGAATCCGGCGTCCCGGAAAATCCGGTCCAGACCTTCGGCTTCCGCCTGCGCCTTTACCAGTCCTGATCCGGGAACGACCATCGCCAGCTTCACGTTCTTGGCGACGTGCCGACCGCGCGCGACGGACGCCGCCTGCCGCAGGTCCTCGATGCGCGAATTGGTGCAGGACCCGATGAATACCTTGTCGACGTGAATGTGGCTCATCAGCGTGTTGGGCTGCAGGCCCATGTACGCGAGCGCGCGCTCCATGCCGTCGCGGCGGACCGCGTCGCGCTCGCGGTCGGGATCCGGCACGCGGCCATCGATGCCGGTCACCATTTCCGGCGACGTGCCCCAGGTCACCTGCGGTTGCACGGTTGCCGCGTCGAATATGTGCGTGGTGTCGAACTTCGCATTGTCGTCGCTGCGCAGGTTGCGCCATTGCGCGATCGCGCGTTCCCACTGGGCATCCGTCGGCGCAAATGTGCGGCCCTTGAGATACGCAAACGTGCGTTCGTCTGCAGCGACCATGCCCGCGCGCGCACCCGCCTCGATTGCCATGTTGCACATCGTCATGCGCGCTTCCATCGACAGCGCGCGCACCGCTTCGCCGGCGAACTCGATCGCGTGACCGCTGCCGCCGGCCGTGCCGATGCGGCCGATGATCGCCAGTACGAGGTCCTTGGATGTGACGCCGGTGGCGAGCCGGCCATCGACGCGAATCAGCATCGACTTCGATTTCTTGGTGAGCAGGCATTGCGTCGCGAGGACATGCTCGACTTCCGACGTGCCGATGCCGAACGCGAGCGCCGCGAACGCACCATGGGTGCTCGTGTGAGAGTCGCCACAAACAACGGTCATGCCCGGGAGCGTTGCGCCCTGCTCCGGTCCGATCACATGCACGATGCCTTGCCGGCGATCGAGGAACGGGAAATAAGCTTTAGCGCCGTGCTCGGCGATATTCTTGTCGAGTGTTTCGACCTGATTGCGCGACGTCGGGTCCTGGATGCCACGGCCCCAGTCCTTCGTCGGCGTGTTGTGATCCGCCGTCGCCACCACCGATTGCATCCGCCACGGCTTGCGGCCGGCAAGCTTCAGTCCTTCGAATGCCTGGGGACTCGTGACCTCGTGCACCAGGTGCCGGTCGATGTACAGCAGCGCCGTGCCATCCGACTCCTCCCGGATAACGTGGCTGTCCCAAAGCTTGTCGTAGAGCGTGCGTGCGGTCATGGTGAAAGCAGCTTCGTCGCTACATAGATTCAAGTCGGCGAACTGCAATTATTGCACAGCAGCACAGACAGTTTCGTCCGGTGGCGCGGGCGTTGCCCTACGAGGTGCTCAGTCGCCGCGGACGCGATGGCGCACGGTCAGCCAGCCAAGGAAGGCAACCAGCAGTGCAAGGGCCACCAGCAGCGGCATTCCGAGCGTGGGAATTGCGGTTGCCGAATCCGGTGGGGGGAAGCCATTTGTGAGTGGCGCGGTCGTCGCGGGCACGCCGCCGGGCGTACTTACGGTTACCGCATAACTGCCAAGCGTCGAGTTGGCCGTCACGGTCACGGTGGCTTGGCCCGCGGCATTGGTGATCGCCATGCCCGCGGAGAGAAATCCCGACGCGCCGGCCGCCGGTACCGTGAACGTCACCGGCACGCAGGGCAAAGGGGCGCCTGATGCATCAGTTACGGTGACCGTCACGGGCGACGGAAACACGGAACCTGGAGGAGTCGTCTGTCCCGCGCCGCCGGTTACCAGCGACGTCTTAGCGACACCGGTACCCAGGCCGCTCCAATTGGAATCATAGGTAGTGCCCCAGTTGTATTCCTGCTGGATCTGGCGGCTCCAATGCGTCGGCGGTCCATAAGGCGGGCCAGGATCGACCGTCGTCACCATATGTACTTCCGTGCCGTTGACGTAGAAGTGCATGATTGGCGCATCCCACGCAATGCACAGATCGTTCCACTGGCCGTAGTTGACTGTCGCGGGCAAATCAACGAAGCCGACATGGGGATCGAAGACGCGAAAGCGACCGGTTCCGCCGGCATTGACGGGATCCGTGGGACTCGCGTTGGAAAAGCCGATAATCGGAAACAGATTGCATGCCGAGCCTGGACAGATGTCGCTGCCGGTCGCCGGCGCGAGCACTCCCCAAAATTCGGTCCGTCGATTTGTCGTGGTGTCCGCCGACCCCCCCCAAGAGGGCTGCACGTAAAGGCTGCCGTACAGCACGGAGTAGCCCGCGGTGTCGGCGATCTGGATTCCCCGGCCTTGCGTGTTGGCAAAGTTGTTTGCGGCCGGATCGAAATGGTCGGCGGCGTTGACGCCGAGGTCGAGCACGTTGTCGCGCCCATTGATCGTTCCGACATTGCTGAAGACTGCCGGCGCGTGACGATCGACTTCCCAGACGCCCGCACCCGTGCCCAATGGATAGGCTGGATACTGCCCGGCCAACGCAGATTGGCTGGCTGCGATACTCGCCAAGAGGCCAAAAGCCCCGCAAAACGCGCGATTACGAGTGTTCACCGAGGACGTGTTTGCTTGATCATTGGGCAATTCTAGCGAATTCCTGCTGCACGAATGCTTGCACGACGTCGGTTAGGCCAGGGAGCGCCGGATCAAATGGCGTTGCCGGCGTCGAACGCAACCACGTGAGTTGCCGCTTGGCCAACTGGCGCGTCGCTGCGATTCCGGTTTCGCGCAGTTGCGTGAAGTCGATCGCGCCCTCCAGGTACTGCCACCCTTGGCGATACCCGACGCAGCGCATTGACGGCATCTGCGGATCGAGCGCGTGCCGTTTGCGCAAGCCGCGCAATTCGTCGATGAGTCCGGCGTCGAGCATCGCCTCGAAACGCCGTGCGATGGCCGCGTGCAGATCGGCGCGGCTCGTGGGCATCAATGCAATCGGCAGCGTCGGGCCGAACGCCGAATCGGCGGGATCCTCGCGCTTCCCCAGCAAAGCGGAAAGAGGCTGGCCGCTGAGGCGATGGACTTCGAGCGCGCGCTGGATACGCTGCGCGTCGGTTGGCGCCAATCGCGCCGCAGTCATGGGATCGATGCGCGCCAGTTCGGCGTGCAGGGCCGGCCATCCTTCGTTGGCCGCGCGACGGTCGATTTCGGCGCGCACGCCGGCATCCGCCTGCGGCAACGCCGACAAGCCCTGGGTCAGCGCCTTGAAATAGAGCATCGTGCCGCCGCAAAGGACCGGCAACCGGCCGCGCGCGCGGATTTCGGCAACGCGCGCCTTGGCGTCGCGTGCAAATGCGGCAGCGGAATAGGGTTCAGACGGATCGATGATATCGATGAGGTGGTGCGGAATGCGCGCACGATCGGCATCCGATGGTTTGGCGGTGCCGATGTCCATGCCGCGGTAGACCTGCGCGGAATCGACGGTGACGATTTCGCCGTCGAGTCTCGCGGCCAGCGCCAGCGCCAGCGCGCTCTTGCCCGACGCGGTCGGGCCCATCAACAGCAGCGCAGGAGGAACGGCCATGGCGGAATCGGCCAGGGGGAGGTCGCTATCCGGCGACTTCAGCGCCCGCGCATGAACAGGCGGTCGAGATCGGCCAGCGACAGCTGGTACCACGTCGGGCGGCCGTGATTGCATTGACCCGAGCGCTCGGTAGCTTCCATTTCCCGCAACAACGCATTCATCTCCGGCACGGCGAGGCTGCGATTCGCGCGCACCGAGCCATGGCACGCCATCGTCGACAGCAATTCATCGCGGTGCGCGGCCAGCACCTGCGTTCCGCCGAATTCGCGAATCTCGTGCAGCAGCGCGCGCGCCAGCGCCGCAGGGTCTGCATCTGCCAGGGGCGCGGGGATGCCGCGGACGGCAAGCGTCGCCGGCCCCAGCGGCGACATCGCGAAGCCAAGCGCTTCCAATGCGGCCATGTTCTCCTCGACCGTCGCGACTTCCAGCGGGTCCGCGGCGAACGTCACGGGAACCAGCAGCGGCTGCACCGGCACGCGGTCGTGAAATTGCGTCTTGAGGCGCTCGTAGACGATGCGCTCGTGCGCCGCGTGCATGTCGACCAGCACCAGCCCCGCGCGATTCTGGGCGAGGATGTAGACGCCGTGAAGTTGCGCCAGCGCGAAGCCGAGCGGGTGTGGATCGTCCGCGGGAAATGGAGGCGGCAGTGACGGCGCGGCGCCTTCGCGCTGGCCGAAAAGGTGTGCATAGAATGCCGAAGGCTCGCCTGCGATAGCGACACCGGCCTCCAACCCAAGCGGCGACTGCGCGCGCCACGACGATCCACTGCGTGTCGAGTCCGCCTGCGGAAACGCGTCGCGCTGCGGCGCAATCGGCGGCATGTGCGCGGCGGCAAGACCAAGACGCTCAGCCGCGGAGACGGCCGGCTGCTCGGCGGCGCTCGCTGCCAGCGCGCGTTCCACTGCGTGCCGCACGAACTGATGGATGGCGCCGGAGTCGCGAAAGCGGACTTCGGTCTTTTGCGGATGGACATTGACGTCCACGCGCCGCGGATCGAGTTCCAGCCACAGCGCATAGGCAGCCTGCCGGTCGTGGTGCAGCACATCGCGGTACGCTTCGCGCAACGCATGCTGCAGCACGCGGTCGCGCACGAAGCGCCCGTTGACGAACAGGTATTGGCCGCCACCTTGTGCGGCATAGGCCGGGCGCACCACGAATCCGGAGAGCTTCACGCCAGCGGCCTCGGCCGTCAATTCCGCGGCATGCAGCACAAAGTCGTCACCCAGCAGCTGCTCGACGCGCACGCGCCGGCCCGCGGCGACCAGCCGATGCACGACGCGCGCATTGTGCTGGAGCGTGAACCCCGTGGCCGGATGCGCCAGCGCCACGCGCCGGAACGCCTCGTCGCTGTGCGCCCACTCGGTGGCCTCGGTACGCAGGAATTTGCGCCGCGCCGGCGTGTTGAAGAACAGCTCCTCGACGGTGACGCTGGTGCCCACTGCCAGCGCGGCCGGCGCGACCGGACTGACGGTGCCGCCATCGACCTCGATGCGCCACGCGTGCGGCTTTTCCTTCGCGCGCGAAGCTAAACCCAGGCGCGACACCGATGCGATCGACGCGAGCGCCTCGCCACGAAAGCCGAGCGACGCGATCGCTTCCAGGTCGAGCACGGAGCCGATTTTCGACGTCGCATGCCGGGCGACGGCCAGCGCCAACTCTTCGCGCTCGATTCCGCCGCCGTTGTCGGCGACGCGGATGCGCTTTGCACCGCCCGCGGCCAATTCCACGTCGATTTGCGTGGCGCCCGCGTCGAGCGCATTTTCCAGAAGCTCCTTCAGCGCCGCGGCGGGGCGCTCGACGACCTCGCCCGCGGCAATCTGGTTGATGAGCAGGTCGGGAAGCGCCCGGATCGAAGCCATCAGCGGAGCAGGCCCTGCGCCCAGCGCGCGTAGACGCCGTCGGCCACCTGGTTGAGCGCTGCCAGGCGCGCAGGCAGGTCCGACATCAGGTCGGCGGCGCTTTGCAGGTTGGCGCTCGAGCGCGCCGGCAGTTCCGCCGGGCTGTCGCCGCACCAGCGCTCGACCAGTTCGCGAGTCATTTCGATGTGGCACTGGAAACCGATATGCCGGTCATCGATGATGTAGCCCTGATCCGCATTGAACGAATTGGTCAGCACGCGCGTGGCCATCGGCGGCAGGTCGAAGACGTCGTAATGCCACTCGAATGCGGCGAAGCGCGGCAGGCTGCCGAACCATTCGCGCCGGGCGCCGCGGTCGCAGACGTCGACATGCAGCCAGCCGATTTCGGGCGTCGGCGTGCGCGCCACCCGTGCACCGAGCGCCTTGGCCATCAGCTGTCCACCGAGGCAATGCCCGATCACGGGCACGCCGTCGCCGATCGCGTCGCGGAGCAGGCTGCACATCGGCGAGATCCATGGCAGGGGGTCGTTGACGCTCATGTGGCCGCCCATCATGCCGATGCCCGAGTAGGCATCGGCTGTCTTCGGCACCGTCGCGCCGCCGTCCAGCATGACGAGTTCGAAAGGAATGCCCTGCGCTGCGAGCCATTCGGCGAAACGGCCGGGGCCTTCGCTGGGAGAGAAACGGAAGATGGCGACGGGACGCATGGGGGAATCGTGTCGGGCCTGGTCGGGAGGAGATCACCGTGCTGACAACGATTTTATCAGCCGCTGAGTGGGACGGTGCCCATTTCGGCCAAAACCCGGAGTTCAAGCATCATGTATATTTCTGCAACCTTGCGAAGTCGCGGCGGGGCAATCGCGCCGACGTCCGGCTCTACCAGATTTGCATGGCACGCATGGCACCAGGCGCGAACTGTCATTGACCTTGAGGCGCTCGAAGTGTTCGACGAATTCGATATAGAAATGTCTCCGGGCGTGGCCGCAACCGCGCCCGGATTCTTCAACAGGATTGCCACGGGGCTGCAAGCCTGGTTCCAGCCAGGCGTCGCCAGCGACAGCGTAACGACTGCGGCGATCGATCCGCGCCTCGCACCCTATGCCGACCGGGTTGTCACAGCAGAGGCCGCAGTAAGTCACATTCGCAGCGGCAGCCATGTGTTCATCGGCACCGCGTCGGCGACGCCTCGCGTGCTGGTTGGCGCGCTCGAAACGATGAGCATGCCGCCAGCCGACCTGGAACTCGTGCATTTTCTGACCGACGGCGCCATTCCGCATGACGCCGACGGGCACGCGACCACGCGCTTCCGGCACCGGACGTTCTTCGTCGGGGCCGATGTCCGTGCGGCAGTGAAGCAAGGTCTGGCCGAATACGTGCCTCTGTCGGTCGCGCGCGTGCCGGAGCTGATCGCGAACGGGCGCATACCCATCGACGTCGCACTCATCCAGGTTTCAATGCCGGACAAGTTCGGCTATGTCAGCCTGGGCGTGTCGGTGGACGTGATTCCGGCAGCCATTGCCAGCGCCCGCCTCGTCATCGCCGAAGTCAACGCGCGCATGCCGCGTACGATGGGAGATTCGACGCTGCACATCAGCCAGATTCGCCACCTGGTGCCGGTGGACTCAGCGGTGATCGAGTACGAGCAGCCGGTCACCGAACCTCAGGTCGTCGAGCAAATCGCCCGCTACATCAGCGGAATCATCGAGGACGGCTCCACGCTGCAGATCGGTCTGGGCCGGGTCGCCAGTGCTGCGCTCAAGTACCTGTCAGACCGAAAGGACCTCGGCATCCATTCCGATGTGATCACCGACGCCATCATTCCGTTGCTCGAGAACGGGGTGGTCACAGGGCGGCGGAAAACCAGTCAGCGTGACAAGATCGTGACCAGCTTCGCAGCGGGAACCAAGCGCCTGTACGACTTGATTGACGGCAATCCGCTGTTCTGCTTTCAGCCGATCGACCAGGTCTGCCACCCCGCCGTCATCGCCGCCCAGCACAAGATGGTGTCGGTGACGCAGGCGTTCGCAGTAGACCTGACCGGACAGGTGTGCGTCGATCAGTTGCGCGGTGACCTTTACGCAGGTCTGGCGGCACAGGGGGAGTTCCTGCGCGGGGCATCGCGCTCGGAAGGTGGCAAGGCCATCATCTGCCTTGCATCCACCAGCAACGACGGGAAACAGTCATCTGTGCAGGCAATACTGGAGCCTGGCGACGGCGTGACTGTCGCCCGCACCGATGTGCATTACGTGATCACCGAATTTGGCATTGCCTACCTGTTCGGAAAATCGACTCGCGAACGCGCGGTAGCGCTGATCCAGGTTGCGCATCCGAAGTTCCGCGCAGAGCTATTCGCGCAAGGGCAGGCGCTGGGTCACCTGCCCAAGACCCAGACATTGCAGAACATGCGCGCCTACCCCGTGGAGGAGGAAGTTACCGTTGAGCTGAAGGACAAGCGGTCTGTGCTGCTACGTCCGGCGCTTTCCGCGGACGGAGAAGCCATCCGCGACTTGTTCCATAGCCTGTCCGAGGCGGATGTCTTCACGCGTTTCTTCCGTCACGTGCGCGCGCTGTCGGGAAGCGATGTGCAGCGCCTTTGCAACGTCAACTTCGAGAACGAAGTTGCATTCGTGGCGGTGACCGGAACGCGCGAAAATCCTCATATCGTTGCCCAGTCGTGCTATTTCATCGACCCGTCGACCAACTTGGCAGAGACGGCCTTCATGGTGAGTCCGGCGTGGCAAGGGTGCGGGTTGGGAGCAGCGATGCAGAAGCGGATGGCCGAACATGCGGCCGCGCGAGGGGTGCGTGGGTTTGTGGCCGAGATCATGGCCACCAACGCTCACATGATTCGTCTGGGAAGCCGGGGCTCGGAAAGGGTGACGGTCGAGCCGAACGGCACGACGGTGCGGGTGACCGCGCTGTTCTGACGACTTCGCGGTACTTGCGCTACATCTGCTTGAACAGATGGGTGAACTGCCTCGAGATGGGCAGCTTTTCCTGGCGGTTCTTGAGCAACACGAACTGGCGTTCCGCATCTTCGCGCAACACGCCGGCCACTGCGTCCATGTTCACGATCGTACCTCGGTGAACTTGCCAGAATTTCTCCGGATCGAGCTCGGCCAGCAGTTCCTTCAGGGGCGTGCGGATCAGCGCCTCGCCCACGCCCAGCACCACTCGCGTGTACTTGGTATCGGCCTGGAAATAAACGACGTCACTCACGGAAATCAGCTTCACCTGTTTTCCAATTGCCGCCTTGATCCACTTCATCCTGGGCACGTCGGACTGGATGGTGGCGCGCAATTCGGCGACCAGCGCCGAGAGGTCGGAAGGCTTCGACGACAGTTTCCTGCGGATGCGCTCCACCGTCGCCGCAAGGCGATCGCCTTCGACCGGCTTCAGCAGGTAATCCACGGCGCCGGCCTCGAATGCCTTCAGCGCGTACTGGTCGTAGGCAGTCGTGAATACGACGTGGCAATCTTCGCCGATGGCTGCCGCGACATCGAGTCCCGACTTGCCGGGCATGCGAATGTCGAGGAATGCTATCTGCGGACGGAATTCGTCGAACAGCGCCAACGCAGCATTGCCGTCGGCAGCTTCCGCCACGACGTCGAGCTCGGGCCACGCCTGGGCCAATTTTTCCTTGAGACGTTCGAGCATCAGCGGCTCGTCCTCGGCGATCATGGCAGTGGGGCGGCTCATCGTTGCAGACTTTCGGTGTGTGTTGACGCGGCGGCGCGCGGCGACGCCGATTCAAAGGGAATCACCAGGCGCGCCACAAAACCTCGCGGAACATTGGCGTCCGTACTGAGCACTGCGCGCTCGGCGAACAACAGCGCCAGTCGCTCGCGGATGTTGGCGAGACCTATCCCGCTGCCGGGCACGTCGGCAATGCCCGCGCCGGTATCGGCAACGGTCAGCGCGATACGCGGGCCGTCCGCGTGAGCCTCGCGTTCCGCCGACACGTCCACGCGGCCGCCGCCTGGCCATGGCTCGATGCCGTGCTTGATCGCGTTTTCCACGAGTGTGATCAGCATTCCGGGCGGTACGGCGACATCCTCGAGCGCTTCCGGGATATCGACCGCCCATTGCAGTCGCGCGCCAAGCCGTGTCTGCATGATGCGCAGGTATGCGCGGACCATGGCGGCGTCCTGCCTCACCGTTGTCGCTTCGTCCCGAAGCGTTGGCGTGGCTGCCCGCAGGAACCGGATCAGGTCGCTGATCAGGCGGGCTGCGTCCGGCGCGCTCTTTTCCGCCAGCTGCTGCGCGCTGCCCAGCGTATTGAACAGGAAATGAGGTTCGATCTGCAGTTGCAGGAGTTTCAATTTGGACTCAGCCAACTGCCGCGAGAGGTCGCTCTGCCGCGCCTCGGCCTCGAGGTTCGCGGCCAGCGCTCTATATTCGCGATTGCGCAAATTGGCGATCAGCGCGACGACGAACGTATACAGGAAGCCAAATACCAGCGCACCCGTGACGACGTGGCGCAATAACGCGCTGTCGTAGAGCCAGTCGAACGGATTGACGCCTTTGACGAAGCCGGCGATGCTCGCGCCGACGAATGCGCCCAGCAGGGCGAGCAGCGGCCCGATCGCAGCGAGGCGAAACGCATTGCCGTGGAACTTGCGGTACCCGAACCACGCCGAAAGCCCCGCCCACAACATCACGATGACGAAGGCGTTGAACAGGAGCGCCGCCTCGAGGAAGCTCATGTTCCACGGCAGGCGCGCGGCGATCCAGGCGACGCCCGTGGTGACAAGCACGATGCCGACCAGCCACAGCCACCCGCCATCGTGGTACAGCCACTGGTCGATCGAGCGCACGTCGCGTCGCTCGATTTCGGTGAGCGACGACAACACGCGCTCGGCGAACGCGTCGTAGCGGTTCTTCAACGAACGGATCATGTAATGCGGGACATGCGATGGGGAGTCGAGAACCCGGGCCGCCCCGAGATGGCGTTGCGCATTGTAGGCGCCCACCGCGGGCCGGAGACCCTTACGCGGGATGGGTGACGACGGGCGCCGACGGATCGACGATATCGCGCGACGTATGACCGGTGAGACCGGAAAGCCCGCCGCGACGCGCGCGCCTACAAGCCGTGCGCAATGCGCGCGTAGGCGCTGTGATTGTGGATCGCCTCGAAGTTCTCCGCTTCGACGCAATAGCCCGTGAAGCGCGGGTCCGCGGCCAGCCGCGTGGCGACGCCGCGCACGAGATCTTCCACGAATCGCGGATTGTCGTAGGCGCGCTCGGTCACGTATTTCTCGTCGGAGCGCTTGAGGATTCCGTACAGCTCGCAGGAAGCCTCCTCCTCGGCAATCCGCAGCAGTTCGTAGATCGTCACCGGCGCGTTCGGGCGGACCGAGATGGTCACGCGCGAGCGCTGATTGTGCGCGCCATAGTCCGAAATCTCCTTCGAACAGGGGCACAGCGAGGTGACGGGCGCGGCGACCGCGACGGTCGTGGCAAAACGCCCTTGCGCCAATTCGGCCGTCAGCACCACTTCATAGTCGAGAAGGCTCGCCACGCCCGATATCGGCGCCGTCTTGCGCACGAAGAACGGAAAGCGAAACTCCACCTTGCCATCGGTCACGTTGAGTCGCAGCACCAGGTCATCCATCAACGCGCGCAGGCCCGCGACCGACAACGGCTGCGCGCCTGGGGCGAAGCGCTCGTCGAGCAGCATCACCATCCGGGACATGTGCGTGCCTTTGCGGTCTTCCGGCAACGCCACGTAGACGCTGCATTGCGCGACCGTCGCCTGCGCGGCGCCGTCACCATCCGCGAACAGCAGCGGAAAACGGATGTCCCTGATGCCGACCTGATCGATGGCCAAATGACGTTCATCCCTTCCCGATTGGAGGTCGGGAATGGGCATCAGGCGGCCGGGTTGTTCGGGACGATTCATGGTCGAGGCTGAATGAGTGTGTAGGTGGTCGCGCGCTGCCGAAATTTCAAGCCGCCGGTTTGACCCGGGGTTCCGGATGCTGGCCAAAGTGAGCCTGTCCAGTATGGGGCTGCGCGAAATGCGTGGTGATTGACTGGGCGATGCCTTGCGCGTCCAGGCCCGCCTGCGCCAGCAGGAATCCTGGATCGCCATGATCCAGGAACTGGTCAGGGAGTCCGAGATGCAGCATGGGCACCGTCACGCCTTCGGCTGCCAGCAACTCCGCGACACCACTTCCGGCGCCGCCCGCGACGACATTCTCCTCGACCGTCACCAGCGCGTCGTGGTCCTGCGCGAGCTTCAGGATCAACTCCCGATCCAGCGGCTTGACGAATCGCATGTTGGCCACGGTCGCATCCAGCGTTTCCGCCGCCAGGAGCGCTGGCTGCACCATCGAGCCAAACGCGAGGATCGCGATCCGATGCGACCGACGCTTCGCCTCGCGGCGGAGCTCTCCTTTGCCTATGGGCAGCGCGCGCATCTGGACTTCCGGCACCACCCCCGGACCCGAACCGCGCGGATAGCGAATGGCCGACGGCGAATCGAGCGTGCAACCGGTGTAGAGCATCTGCCGGCATTCATTCTCGTCGGACGGCGCCATGACGGTCATGTTGGGCAGGCAACGCAGGTAACTCAAGTCGAACGCGCCCAGGTGCGTCGCACCGTCCGCGCCGACCACGCCCGCCCTGTCGATCGCGAAGACCACCGGCAGGTTTTGCAATGCGACATCGTGGATCGCCTGGTCATAGGCGCGCTGCAGGAACGTCGAATAGATGGCGACAACGGGCTTCATGCCTTCGCAGGCAAGGCCGCCCGCGAACGTCACCGCGTGTTGCTCCGCGATGCCGACGTCGAAATAGCGCTTGGGGTATTCCTGCGAATACCGAACCAGGCCCGAGCCCTCGCGCATCGCCGGCGTGATGCATACGATGCGCGGGTCCTTGGCTGCCATGTCACAGATCCAGTCACCGAAAATCTGGTTGTAGCTGGGCTTCGCGGCAGGCTTGATCGTGTAGCCCACCGCCGGGTCGAACTTGGTCACGCCGTGATAGAGGATCGGGTCCTCCTCGGCCCTCGGATAACCGTAGCCCTTCTTGGTGACGACATGCAGGAACTGCGGCCCCTTCAGGTCGCGGATATTGGCCAGCGTTTTCACCAGCGTGTCCACGTCGTGGCCATCGATCGGTCCGATGTAGTTGAAGCCGAATTCCTCGAACAATGTGCCGGGAAGAACCATGCCCTTGACGTGTTCCTCGGCGCGTCGCGCGAGTTCGTGCATGGGGCCCAATTTGGACAGCACTTCCTTGCCGCTGCGCCGCACCGAGTTGTACAGGCGCGACGAGAGCACTTTGGCCAGGTACTGGTCGAGCGCGCCCACAGGTTCGCTGATCGACATGTCATTGTCGTTCAGGATCACCAGCAGATCGGTGCCGCTGATGCCCGCGTTGTTGAGCGCCTCGAACGCCATGCCGGCACTCATTGCGCCGTCGCCAATGACAGCGATGGCGCGGCGTTCGTCGCCCTTCAAACCGGCAGCGACCGCCATGCCCAGCGCCGCGGAAATCGACGTCGACGAATGAGCGGTTCCGAACGTGTCGTATTCGCTTTCGACTCGGCGTGGAAACCCCGAAGGACCGCCGTACTGCCGCAACTTGGCCATCGCCTCGCGCCGGCCGGTCAGCACCTTGTGCGCGTAGGTCTGGTGGCCCACGTCCCACACGATGCGGTCGGCCGGCGTGTCGAACACGTAGTGCAGCGCCACCGTGAGTTCGACAGTGCCCAGGTTGGACGAGAGATGGCCGCCCGTCTGCGCGACTGACGACAGCAGGAACGCGCGCAGCTCGCGGCAAAGCTCGCGCAGTTCGCCGCGATCGAGCATCCGCAGGTCGGCGGGACGATTGATGCGTTCAAGCAAGGGAAACGTGGGCATCGGTATCAGTGGTTACGCAGCACAATCCAGTCGGCCAGCTCGACCAAGCGTCGCGCCGCGCCGCGGAAAGGCGCCAACGCAGCGCCGGCTTGCGCACGCAATGATTCGGCATGGCGCCTGGCTTCGGTGAGACCCAGTAACGATACATAGGTCGGCTTGTTTTGCGCGGCATCCTTGCCCGCGGTCTTGCCGAGTGCTGCATCGCTGCCCTCTACGTCCAGCACGTCGTCTATCACCTGGAACGCCAATCCGGACGACAACGCAAAGGTGTCGAGCGCGGCCGCTTCCTCCGCCGCGAGTGGTCGCCCGCACGCGGCACCAAGTTGCACCGCCGCGCGGATGAGCGCGCCGGTTTTCATGCGGTGCATCGTCTGCAATTCCGCCAGCGATAGTGCGACACCAGTGCTGGCCAGATCGATGGCCTGGCCGCCCGCCATGCCCGGCGCGCCTGCGGCTGCGGCAAGCAGCGCGCACGCGCCGCCGGGGTCGCGCATCCTGCTCTCCCCGAGCACGCCGAATGCCAGCGATTGCAGCGCGTCACCCGCGAGCAACGCGGTGGCTTCGCCAAACGCGACGTGGCACGTGGGCTTGCCGCGACGCAACGTGTCGTTGTCCATGCTTGGCAGGTCGTCGTGCACGAGCGAGTAGGCGTGAATCAGTTCTACCGCTGCTGCCGCGGCATCGACGACATCCGGATCAGCCTGCGCGAATTCGCCCGCCGCATAGGCAAGCAGCGGGCGCACGCGCTTGCCGCCCCCCAGCACCGAATAGCGCATCGCCTCATGCATGGCGGCCATGCGCATCGAAGCGCCCTCTTCGCGCTTGTCTACACGCGGCAGCACGCGTTCGAGCACGTTCTCGATCCGCTGCTGGCGTTCGCCCGTCCACACCGGAAATGCGAGGTCAGGGTGCATCCGTCGAGTCCGCGGGTTTCTCCGGCGCAAATGCCTCGTCCGGTTCGAAAGCCTTCAACACTCCCTGTTCGAGCACTTCGACCTGATGCTGCGCGTCCTTGAGCGACGCCTGGCAATAGGTGAGCAACTCGGCGCCGCGCTTGTAGGCCGCAAGCGACTCCTTCAGCGGCAATTGTCCGTCTTCCATGGACGCCACGATACCTTCGAGCTCCGCGAGCGCGGTTTCGAAGGTTTGCGGAGATTGCGCGGCGCTCACGTCGACACGAAAAGCGTCAGTGGCGCAGCGGTTGCGCCGCTGCGTTTCCAATGTATGGTTTCCACGCTAAGGTCTTGACCTACTTACGTAAAGCAGAATATAATAACATCTTTTGACGACGCGGCCAGAACGAATAATCGCGAATCTTCGATATCGTGCGGTCGACTTAGCAAAGCGGTCCGGAGCGGCTTTTAAGGGTATGCCCGAACAGGGGTAAAGGCCGGCGTCCCGGGTTGTTGGGTTGGGTTGGTTGCTAGCAACCGAAATTCGCGAAAGGGTTGGCCGTATGTCGGATCTCGCTACGGCCGGGCGCCTGCGGCAGGCAAGCACGCAGTTCCCGGTCTCCTGGTATTGCGATCCC
This sequence comes from uncultured beta proteobacterium, assembly GCA_963755545.1. Taxonomy (GTDB): domain Bacteria; phylum Pseudomonadota; class Gammaproteobacteria; order Burkholderiales; family Casimicrobiaceae; genus VBCG01. The sequence continues at coordinate 259,628 of CAVWKH010000009.1, forward strand.
CGTGTGCTGGAAGCGGAGCAGCGTCTGCTGCTTGCCCGCGGTCCGGGCTATGTGGGTCACGAATTCATGGTGCCGGAAGTCGGCGACTTCCAGGCGCTCGCCGCGCGCGGCGAAGCGCAGATGCTCGTGCGCAATGCGCAGGGCGTCGAACTCCTGTCGAACATCTGCCGGCACCGGCAGGCGCTGATGTACAACGGGCGCGGCAACACGCGCAACATCGTGTGCCCGCTGCACCGCTGGACCTATGACCTCAAGGGCGAGTTGCTGGGCGCGCCCCATTTCGCGGACAAGCCTTGCCTCAACCTGGGCCGCACGCCGCTGCAACATTGGAACGGTCTCTTGTTCGATGGTCCGCGCAACGTCTCGCACGACCTGGCGGCGCTGGGCGTCAAGCACTTCGACTTCTCGGGATACATGCTGGACCGCGTCGAAATGCACCAGTGCAACTACAACTGGAAGTCATTCATCGAGGTCTACCTCGAGGATTACCACGTCGGTCCGTTCCATCCGGGCCTTGGCCAGTTCGTGACCTGCGAAGACCTGAAGTGGGAATTCGGCGACTGGTATTCAGTGCAGACGGTCGGCATCAACAACAGCCTGTCCAAGCCCGGCTCGCGCACCTATGAGCGCTGGCACAAGGCAGTGCTCGATTTCTATCGCGGCGAAATTCCGCAACATGGCGCGGTGTGGCTCACGTACTATCCCAACATCATGCTCGAGTGGTATCCGCACGTGCTGGTCATCAGCACGCTGATTCCGCAGGGTGTGGACAAGACGCTCAACATCGTCGAGTTCTACTACCCCGAGGAAATCGCGCTGTTCGAACGCGAATTCGTCGAGGCCGAGCAGGCTGCCTACATGGAAACGGCGAAAGAGGACGACGAGATCGCCGAGCGGATGGACGCGGGGCGCATGGCGCTTTACAAATCCGGCCGCAGCGAGATTGGTCCCTATCAGTCGCCGATGGAAGACGGCATGCAGCACTTCCACGAGTTCTACCGGCGCGAGATGGAGCAGCATATCGCGCATTTGTAGCCGATCACCGCAACCGGGCACCACCTTTGTTCACCACGCTGATCAAGACCGCCGAACTCGAGTCGCTGCTGGGTCAACCCGATGTCGTGATCTGCGACGTGCGTCACGACCTCTTCCATCCGGACACGTTCGGCGCGGACGAATACGCGAAGGCGCACCTGCCCGGCGCCCAGTTCGTGCATATCGACCGCGACCTTTCGGCGCCCAAGACCGGACACAACGGTCGGCACCCGCTTCCCTATCCCGAGGCCGCCGCTGCGGTGTTCGCGCGTTTGGGGATCGGCGCCACGACGCAGGTTGTCGCGTACGACCAGGGCCAGGGGATGTACGCGTCGCGCCTGTGGTGGATGCTGCGCTGGCTGGGACATGACGCGGTGGCGGTGCTCGACGGTGGCTTTGCCAAATGGACGAGGGAAGGTCGCGCCGTCACGACGGTGGTGCCCACGCCGCGCCCCGCGAAATTCGACATCCGGCGCGTGACGCCGACGGTGAGCGCCTCGGGCATTCGTGCGAGCCTGCACCGCCACACGTTGTTCCTGATCGACGCCCGCGCCCCCGAGCGTTTCCGCGGTGACGTCGAGCCGATCGATCCTGTCGCCGGCCACATTCCGGGCGCCCACAATCGGCCGTACGCGCAGAACCTGGACGCAGACGGTACGTTCAAGCATCCGGCATTCCTGCGCGCGGAATTCGCCGCGTTGCTCGACGGAGCGGCGCATGAAACGGTGGTCCATCAATGTGGCTCGGGCGTAACTGCCTGCCACAATATCCTGGCCATGGAAGTGGCCGGATTTGAGGGAACCCGCCTCTACCCCGGTTCGTGGAGCGAATGGTCGGCCGATCCCTCACGGCCTGTCGCGCGCGAGCCTTGATCGAGCGCGGGCTTCCCGGGCGGCGTCATGCGCACCGGGGTTTCAGCGAAAAGTTTCAGCGAAGCGTGAGGTCCCAGGTCGCGAGATTGCGATAGACAGGACCGTCGTCGCGCAATTCGGATCCCACCAGGAAAAGCTTGTCCGCGCGCCAGACGATGGGCTCGCAACGGGCGCGCGGCAGCGGCTGCAGGCAGCGCCTGGCGAGCGTCACGTGTGGCCGGAAGGGTCGCGTCTCGAGCTCGAAACCAGCAGCCGCAAGCGCATCCGCCAGCATTGAATGCAGCTTGAGCAAAGGTGGCGGCAGCACGGCGGGCGCAATCCAGGCGACACCGGAGGCGCGCCAGGCACCCAGGGAATCGAAGTTCACCTCGAAGCCGGTCCGGGGCATCCGGTCGCCGACCGCCTGCAACCGAGGCAGCGCCGCCTTGTTCACGTCGCCGACGAACGCCAGCGTCAGATGCGCGTTGTCAGGGGGAACCGCGCGACCCCGCGATTTGCGGGCGATGTCGCGCCCGAGCGCGGCGAGCGTTTCCCGGACTTCGGCATCGGGGGTCAGCGCGAAGAACGCGCGAACACCCTTGACCTGCTCGCCGTCCGTCGGCGTGCGGTTTGCGAGGGATTCGGTGTCTGCCATGGTGTATCCGACCGCGTTTGCGCGCCGGGGTTCGCCAAATTTGGCAAATCCCCGAAAAGAGAAACGCCGCGCCCCCCGAGGGAAGGCGCGGCGCCGTATCGGCCCTGCCTCGGGCGGACAGCCTGTCAGGCCACGTGCAGCTCGGTCTTGGGCTTGTCGAAGAACTGCTCGTCTTCGGTCGAGTTCTTGAGCGCCGTCGTCGACGCCTGGCTGCCCTGTACCGTTTGGGTGACGGCGTCGAAGTAGCTGGTGCCCACTTCGCGCTGGTGCTTGATGGCCGTGAAGCCCTTGGACACCGCCGCGAATTCCGCCTCCTGCAACTCGACGAACGCGGTCATCTGGTTATGCGCGTAGCCGTGCGCCAGGTTGAACATCGAATAGTTGAGGCTGTGGAAGCCGGCCAGCGTGATGAACTGGAACTTGTAGCCCATCGCGCCCAGCTCTCGCTGGAACTTGGCAACCGTCGCGTCGTCCAGGTTCTTTTTCCAGTTGAACGATGGCGAGCAGTTGTAGGACAGCATCTTGCCCGGGAACTTGGCGTGGATCGCGTCCGCAAAGGCCTTCGCGAAATCGAGGTCAGGCTTGCCGGTCTCACACCAGATCATGTCCGCATATGGCGCGTAGGCGAGCCCGCGCGATACTGCCTGGTCCAGGCCGTTGCGCGTCTTGTAGAAGCCTTCGATCGTGCGCTCGCCGGTGAAGAAGGGCTTGTCGTTGTCGTCGATGTCCGACGTCACGAGATCGGCCGCTTCGGCGTCCGTGCGAGCGAGGATCAGCGTGGGCACGCCCATCGCATCAGCCGCAAGCCGCGCGGCGATCAACTTGTCCACGGCTTCGCGCGTGGGTACCAGTACCTTGCCGCCCATGTGGCCGCACTTCTTTACCGACGCCAGCTGGTCCTCGAAGTGCACGCCTGCGGCACCCGCCTCGACCATCGCCTTCATCAGCTCGAACGCGTTCAGCACGCCGCCGAAGCCCGCTTCGGCATCCGCAACGATGGGCGCAAAGAAGTCCATGTCGCCTTTGCCTTCCATGTGCTGGATCTGGTCGGCGCGAATGAACGTGTTGTTGATCTTCTTCACCACGGCCGGCACCGAGTTGACCGGATACAGCGACTGATCCGGGTACATTTCGCCGGCGATGTTGGCGTCGGCGGCGACCTGCCAACCCGAGAGGTAGATCGCCTTCAGTCCCGCCTTGACCTGCTGCATCGCCTGATTGCCCGTCATCGCGCCCAGCGCATTGACGAACGGCTCCTCGTTGACGAGTTTCCACAGCTTTTCGGCACCGCGGCGTGCCAGCGTGTGCTCGATATGCACCGATCCGCGAAGGCGCACGACGTCTTCCGCCGTATAGCCGCGTTGAATGCCTTTCCAGCGCGGGTTCTCCGCCCAGTCCTTCTTAAGTCTTGCCGCTTCGAGGTCGTAGTTCATCGGTTGCTCCCATCTCATTTGGCCGAAGCCATCGCATGACGCGACGGCGCTTTGGTCAGCAACGCCTTCAAGCCCGAAGGCATGAAGACGTTCGCGTTGCGAATCAAAAGCAGCTCCAGGCCGCAATCGCTTCGCTGCACGGACCGGCAAGGATCGCTTGGCCGGTCTGGCGGGCGTGGATGGGTGAACCACACCCTACGTTGTCGCATTTCGCGCGATGCTGCGAACGGCGGTTCGTGACAAACTCACGTTAGCAAGGTGACGCGCGGATTACAAGCGAAAATGGCGCGCTGCAATGTAATTTTTCGCGACGATAATCATGTAGTTAGAAATATTTTCCATCTGATGGAAATAAATGCGGCTGAAATACCCAAAATGGTGCTGCGGCGCATGGTTCTCTTCTATAAGACCCGGTTTCCGGGTTCACTGTTCTGCCAATAACGTGTTGAATATGCTTAACATATTTCCAACTCCGTTAACCGGTCATCCAAACGCCGGCGCAACCTCATTGGAAATGGTTTCCAAGAATGCATCGCCCCGCCCCCTCTCGTCGCGCTCCTACAGATCAGCCGGTCGGCGCTGTCGATGAAGGTCGCCGGCGGACAGTTGCTGTGGTCGTTGCTCACCATCGGATCGGCGCTGTCATTCCTTCTCACCGGCGGAACGGTGCTCGCACAGCTGTCGCCCACCAGCCAAGGTCGCGCGCTCGCAGCCACCTGCGCGAGTTGCCACGGCACCAACGGTGAAAGCGTGGGTGGTTTCAAGTCGTTGGCGGGTCGACGCAGCGAGGAACTGACGTCGCTGATGCAGGAATTCAAAACGGGCAAGCGGCAAGGGACATTGATGCCGCAATTGGCAAAAGGCTACACGGACGAACAGATAGTCCAGCTGTCCGACTGGTTCGCGGCGCAACGGACTGCGCGATGACCATGCCGCGCAGGGAGTTTTTGCGCCTCCTCACCGCGGGCGGCATCGCCTTATCGGGCGTTGCCGGATGCGCGACGCCCGGCGCCAGCAAGGCTCCGGGCAAGGTGGTCGTTATCGGCGGCGGCTTCGGAGGCGCGACAGTCGCGAAATATCTCAAGCTGTGGGGCGGCGGATCCGTCGACGTCACACTCGTCGAATCCAATCCTGCATTCGTTTCGTGCCCGATGTCCAACCTGGTTCTGGGTGGAACCTGGAGCCTTGCCGATCTGACCGTCGGGTACGAAGGCCTTACGCGCCTCGGCATCGCCGTCGTGCACGACGTGGCGACGGCCGTCGATCCGGATCGCCGCGTCGTAAGGCTCGCGCGCGGCAGCGAACTCCGCTATGACCGGCTGGTACTGTCTCCCGGTATCGATTTCCTTTACGGCGAAGTGCCCGGACTCAACAACCAGGATGCACAGTCGCGCGTGCTGCACGCCTGGAAGGCAGGGCCACAGACCGTCGCGTTGCGGCGCCAGATCGAAGCGATGCCCGACGGCGGCGTCTTTGCCATTTCCATTCCGCGCGCGCCGTTGCGCTGTCCGCCCGGACCTTATGAACGCGCATGCCAGGTCGCATGGTACTTCAAGCGCGCCAAGCCCCGCGCCAAGGTATTGGTGCTGGACGGCAACGAAGACGTGCAGTCGAAGAAGGCGCTATTCCTGCGCGCGTGGAGCGAGGAATACAAGGGCATTGTGGAGTACCGGCCCAATTACGTGCTGACGGATGTCGACATGAACACGCTGACGATGAAATTCGACTTCGCCGACGAAGTGAAGGCCGACGTGCTCAACGTGATCCCGCCGCATCGTGCCGGCAACATCGCCGCGCAGGCAGGTGTCATCACCGCGAACAACGCATGGTGCGAAGTCGACTTCCTGACCTTCGAATCGATCAAGGTGCCGAACATCCACATACTCGGCGACTCGATCCAGGTCGCGCCCCTGATGCCCAAGTCAGGGCATATGGCCAACCAGCAGGCGAAGGTCGCCGCGGCGGCAATCATTGCGACGCTGTCCGGCCGCCCCGTAAGTCCCGCACCGGTGGTCAACAACACCTGCTACAGCTTCATCACCAACCGCGAAGCCGTGCATATCGCGTCGGTGCATCAATACGACAGCGCACAGAAGACTTTCATTTCCGCCCCGGCGGCGCTGGGTTTGTCATCGGAAATGAGCGTCCGGGAAGGCGAATATGGCTTTGCCTGGGCGAAAAGTATTTGGGCAGATGCGCTGCAGTAGACACCTAATACCGACAACGCCGCCAGCCGACGGCGCTTTGGTTTCGCGGCGCCATTGACGCTGACGCCGTTTGTTCTTTCAAGGGGCTATCGATGGACATGCAATTCAAGGGCGATGTCGCACTGGTCACCGGCGGCAGTTCCGGCATCGGTCGCGCCACCGCGATCGCGTTCTCGCGCGAAGGCGCCAAGGTTGTCGTTGCCAGCCGGCGACGCGATGAATCCGAGGAAACGGTGCGCCTGATCAAGTCCGCCGGCGGCGACGCATTGTTCGTACAGACCGACATGAAGAAGCCGCCAGAGATCGCCGCGCTGATTGCGCGCGCCGTCGAGCATTTCGGCAAACTCAACTACGCGTTCAACAACGCAGGCACCGAAGGCGACCCCTTTATACCTTTGGTGGAGTCATCCGAGACGACGTGGGACGAGGTGATCGCGGTCAACCTGACCGGCGTTTACCTCTGCATGAAGCACGAGATCCCGTACATCCTCAAAACCCGTGGCGCGATCGTCAACATGGCGTCGATGGCGGGACTTACCGGCGGACGGATCGGCGCGGCGTATTTCGCCAGCAAGCACGGCGTGGTGGGGCTGACCCGTGCTGCCGCGATCGAGTATGCCGCGCAGGACATCCGCATCAACGCCGTGGCGCCGGCCGTGATTCGTACCGACATGACCGAGCGCGCGTTCTTCCACGACGAGGCGCTGGGAGCCCAGGTGACAGCGATGCACCCGATGGGTCGCGTTGGCCGCCCCGAAGAAGTAGCGGGGGCCGTCTTGTTCTTGTGCTCGAAGGCGTCGTCGTTCACCACCGGCCACGTGTTGCCGGTCGATGGCGGGCGGTTGGTCAGGTAAGGCTACGACATACCAGCACCTAGGTTTGATGCCGGCCGCGTCCGCGCACGATTGAGGGCTCCACTCTTCGGCGCCGGCAGCTACGATCGCATTTATTTCCAAGCCTCGCAGGGATATATCAAGGCGGCTCGGCGTTGCGGCGGTACTGCAGTTCTCGGGTGCCTTCTATTTCGCGATCCAGGAAGAAGCTCAGGAAGGTTCGGATCGCGGCAATAGCGGCCAGGTGACCGATTTCATCCCACGTCGGGGAGAACGAAGTATTGACGACGTCCGCGGCCAACTGAAAGGTGAGACCGGCGACCAGCCAGCGAGCGAAAAGAAGATAGACTGCGCGTCGAGCCGCCCCCTTGCGATCGGCGTCCATTCCGACGCGCGCCATGCCAATCAACGCCTCTACGGCTCCGACGGCGATTACCGTAACGGCGATCGCTTCGATAGTGAGCGCTATGTAATGCGCGATCTCGTGAAGTGTTGCTTCCATGAAGTCCATCCCAGCTACGTCATCGCGGTCCGCAGTCTCTAGCCAAAAGGCCCCGCATTTAGTGTCATGCTAAAAATTGCCGAGAAGCCGATGGCAAGCAGTGCCAACGCGACAAGCAGCGTCAGCGACACGGGAAAGCCGCTCTGTGCGTGAACCAAGCCCTCGACCTTCATTTGTTCGCGCTCCCGGCGCAGGCCGAGCATGAAGGCGATGTGATAGCCGATGCCGACAATGAGCATCGCAATGCCGAGCCACACGAGGGCCTCGCCAAAATGACGCGGCGCCTCGCTGCTCCGCAACATTTGCGCGTCGTGCATTTTCTGGAAGAACTGGAAAATGGTAAAGCCGAAGCCAATCAACGACATCGAGGTGCGAATGACCGACATCAGCGTACGGTCGGCGCTCATTCGGGTGCGCTGAAACGACATCCCCGTACGGCGCGCTGACATCTCGGTCGACGCCTCCTCAGGTGTGCGGCCCGACGACAGGTGACTCCCGGCAGAGGCGGCGTAGCGTTCCGTGTTCATAGCTTTAGTCCTAGGATCGTCAATGCCCTTTGTTCACGATCGGGAGCGGTGAAATCATGCCATCGTTCGCGATTAGACCGTTCGGAAATTGCCTCACAGCTAGCAGGTAGAACCGAAGAAAGCAAACGGCGATCCGAAGATCGCCGATTTAGCTTCACGGCGCCAGAAAAGCAAGCGCGGACTATCTCAGATGCCGATTTGCCTAAGCCACCGGCGCTTCCTCGGGCGTTTCCTCGAACACGAGCTTGATCTTCTCGTCGGCACCCATGTCGATCGTCACTTTGCCGCCGCTGGTGAGGCGACCGAAAAGCAGTTCGTCGGCCAGCGCCTTGCGAATCGTGTCCTGGATGAGACGGGCCATCGGCCGCGCGCCCATCTGCGGGTCGAATCCCTTCTTGGCCAGATACTCCTTCAGCGCCGGCGTGAACGTCGGGTCAACCTTCTTCTCATGCAGCTGCGCCTCGAGCTCGAGCAGGAACTTGTCGACGACCCGCAGAATGATCTCGTGGTCGAGCGAGCCGAATGAAATCGTGGCATCCAGCCGGTTGCGGAATTCCGGCGTGAACATGCGCTTGATTTCACCGGACTCGTCGCCCGCCTGCTTGTTGTGCGTGAAGCCGATCGTGCCCTTGGCGAGTTCCGCGGCACCCGCATTCGTCGTCATGATGATGATGGCGTTGCGGAAGTCGGCCTTGCGTCCGTTGTTGTCGGTCAGCGTGCCGTGGTCCATCACCTGCAGCAGGATGTTGAACACATCCGGGTGCGCTTTCTCGATTTCGTCGAGAAGCACGACGCTGTAGGGATGCTTGGTCACGGCCTCCGTGAGTTGCCCGCCCTGATCGAAGCCGACGTATCCCGGCGGCGCGCCAATCAGGCGCGACACCGCGTGCCGTTCCATGTACTCGGACATGTCGTAGCGCAGCAGTTCGACGCCAAGGCAGAACGCCAGTTGCCGCGCGACCTCGGTCTTGCCAACCCCCGTGGGCCCGCTGAACAGGAAATTGCCGATCGGTTTGCGCGGATTGCCCAACCCGGAACGCGCCATGCGAATGGCGGACACCAGCGCGTCGATCGCCTTGTTCTGCCCGAACACGACATTCTTCAGGTCACGGTCGAGCGTCTTCAGCGCATTGCGGTCATCTGACGAGACGCTCTTGGCCGGGATACGAGCGATCTTGGCGACGATCTCTTCGACCTCGGCCTTGCCGATCACCTTCTTCTGCCGGGACTTGGGCAGGATCTTCTGCGCCGCGCCCGCGTCGTCGATCACGTCGATTGCCTTGTCCGGCAGGTGCCGGTCGTTGATGAAACGCGCGGCGAGCTCCGCCGCGCTGGTTAGCGCAGCAGGCGCGTACTTGACGCCGTGGTGCTGCTCGAAGCGCGTCTTGAGGCCCTTCAGGATCTCGATGGTCTCGGCGATCGACGGCTCGGGCACGTCCACCTTCTGGAAGCGCCGCGACAGTGCATGGTCCTTTTCGAAGATCTGGCGATACTCCGTGTACGTCGTGGCGCCGATGCATTTCAGCGCTCCCGTGGACAACGCGGGCTTAAGCAGATTCGACGCGTCCAGCGTCCCGCCCGACGCCGCACCGGCGCCGATGATCGTGTGGATCTCGTCGATGAACAGGATCGACTTCGGATTGTCGGCGAGCTGCTTCAGCACCGCCTTGAGGCGCTGCTCAAAGTCGCCGCGGTACTTGGTGCCCGCCAGCAGCGCGCCCATGTCGAGCGAATGGACGGCGTAGTCCTTCAGCAGTTCAGGGACGTCGCCATCGTTGATACGGCGCGCCAAGCCCTCGGCGATCGCCGTTTTGCCCACGCCGGCTTCGCCGACCAGCAGCGGGTTGTTCTTGCGCCGGCGGCACAACACCTGGATGACGCGCTCGAGTTCCTGCTCGCGGCCGATCAGGGGATCGATCTTGCCCGACTTGGCCAGCGCGATGAGGTTGACCGTGTACGCGTCGAGTGCGCCCTGCGCCTCGCTGCTGCCCTCGTCCTCGCCCTTGGATTCAGCCTTTTCCTGCTTCTGCTGCGGCGTCTTGGTGATGCCGTGCGCGATGTAGTTGACGACATCGAGCCGCGTGACTCCGCGCTGGTTGAGAAAATAGACCGCGTGCGATTCCTTTTCGCCGAAGATCGCGACGAGCACGTTGGCGCCCGTGACCTCCTTCTTGCCCGACGACTGCACATGCAGGATCGCACGCTGGATCACGCGCTGGAAACCTTGCGTAGGCTGCGTATCCGCATCGGAGTGCGGCGCGAGGCGAGGCGTGTGTTCCTGGATGAAATCCGAGAGGACACCGCGCAACTCGTCCAGGTCGACGCCGCAGGCCTTCAGGACCTCGGCGGCGGACGGGTTGTCCAGCATCGCGAGCAGCAGGTGCTCGACGGTGATGAACTCGTGCTGCTTCTGCCTGGCCTCGACAAAGGCCATGTGGAGGGAGACTTCCAGTTCCTGCGCAATCATCGACCTTCCTTTACGTCCTTCGCGCTCCACCGGGAACATTCCCGGCCTCGAGCATCCTTAACGCCTCTACCCCCTCGCTGGTTACAGCCCGCTTTCTAAGTCTCCTCCATCGTGCATTGCAATGGATGTTGGTGCTTGCGCGCGATGTTCACAACCTGTTCCACCTTGGCCGTGGCCACCTCGCGCGTATACGTTCCGCAGACTCCCATCCCCTCCCGATGTACCTGCAGCATGACCTGTGTCGCCTTCTCGCGACTCAACGCGAATACAGTTTGCAGGACGACGACGACGAAGTCCATGGGCGTGTAGTCGTCGTTCAGCAACATCACCTTGTACAGCGGCGGCGGCTTGACCTTGGACTTCAGCGCCTCGAGTACGGCGCCATGCTGTTCCTGATTGGACATGTCCTGAAGCGATACTCCGGATCAAAGTGGGGTCAATGTTTGATGATTGCAACGGTTTTATCAAGTGGGACGCGGCAAAAGATGGCGGCGGAAGCACGAAATGCAAACGTTGCGCACACGTTTTCCCGAATTGACCATGACTGGCGAAGGGCCGTCCACCCTCGCATCCGCCGAAATACGGGTGTCAGTGGCCGTTTGGAAAACCGCTCGTCGGCACAGTTCCGTTCCCTGTCCGGAAGCTTACCGGCTCGAAGGCCGCGCATACAGGCCCTGGGCGCTACAAGAGCCCCTCACGCGTTCCGGCCAGGGGGTACCCTATGGCACGCCGATTGCTCCACTCAACTCACGAAAACAAAAAAGCCCGCCGATCGGCGGGCTCTTCCTGGCCGCGCTCTCCGCGTTACATCCGCTCGATCATGGCCTGGCCGAAACCCGAACACGATACCTGCGTGGCACCCGGCATCAGTCGGGCAAAGTCGTAGGTCACAACTTTATCGAGAATGGCCTTTTCCAGGCTCACCTCGATCAGCGCTGCGGCTTCCTTCCAGCCCATGTGCACCAGCATCATCTGCGCAGACAGAATTTCCGAACCGGGATTAACATAATCCTTGCCTGCGTACTTGGGCGCCGTGCCGTGCGTGGCCTCGAACATCGCGACGGTGTCCGACAGATTTGCACCCGGCGCAATACCGATGCCCCCCACCTGCGCGGCAAGCGCGTCGGAGACATAGTCGCCATTCAGGTTCAGCGTAGCGATGACGTCGTATTCCGCCGGCCGCAGCAGGATCTGTTGCAGGAACGCGTCGGCAATGACGTCCTTGACGACAATCTCGCGGCCCGTCTTGGGATTCTTGAACGAGCACCACGGGCCACCGTCGATGGGCTTGGCGCCAAATTCCTTTTGCGCCAGCGCGTACGCCCAATCGCGGAAGCCGCCTTCGGTGAACTTCATGATGTTGCCTTTGTGCACGATGGACACCGACTTGCGGTCGTTGTCGATCGCGTACTGGACGGCCTTGCGCATCAGGCGCTCCGTGCCTTCGCGCGACACGGGCTTGACGCCGATGCCGGACGTTCCGGGAAAGCGGATCTTTTTGACGCCCATCTCATTGATCAGGAAGTCGATGAGCTTCTTCGCCTGCGGCGATTCCGCCTCCCATTCGATGCCCGCGTAGATGTCTTCCGAGTTTTCGCGAAAGATCACCATGTCCGTCTTCTCGGGTTCCTTTACCGGCGAGGGAACGCCCTTGAAATAGCGCACCGGCCGCAGGCAGACATAAAGGTCGAGCTGCTGGCGCAGCGCCACATTGAGCGAGCGGATGCCGCCGCCGACGGGCGTGGTGAGCGGTCCCTTTATCGACACGACATAGTCGCGGAGGATCGTAAGCGTCTCATCCGGGAGCCAGACGTCCGGCCCATAGACCTTGGTCGACTTTTCGCCGGCGTAGATTTCCATCCAGTGGATCTGGCGTTTCCCGCCGTAGGCCTTGGCGACCGCCGCGTCGACTACCTTGAGCATGACCGGCGTGATGTCGAAGCCCGTGCCGTCGCCCTCGATGTAGGGGATGATCGGATTGTCGGGGACCGTGAGGCTGAAATCCTTGTTGACGGTGATCTTCTGGCCGCCGGCAGGAACCTTGACGTGCTGGAACGAGGGCATGGAAACTCCGGATTGAATGCTGCAGGAAACCCGCGCGCCAAAGCCTCGGCATGGCGGCGCGAAACCGACAATTATCCGTGAAATCGACCAATCCTGCCACGCGACCGCGAACCGCAGATCGGCCCGCCACAACGTCGAGCGTGATCCTGCTGAACAAACCCTTCGGCGTCATCTGCCAGTTCACCGGGGACGGATCGCGTCCGACGCTGAAGGATTACGTCGACGTCCCGCACGTGTACCCCGCGGGACGGCTCGACACCGACAGCGAAGGCCTGGTGGTGCTCACTGCCGACGGCGCATTGCAGGCAAGGATCGCCCACCCGAAGCACAAGCTGGCAAAGATCTATTGGGTGCAGGTGGAAGGCACCCCGAGTGATGCGCACCTTGAACGTCTGGCGCACGGTGTCGAACTCGACGGAGTGCTGACGCGGCGCGCAACGGCACGCGCAATCGCGGAGCCCGAGGGACTGTGGTCGCGCGAGCCGCCCATTCGCGTGCGCAAGGCCATTCCAACTGCATGGCTGGAACTCGTGCTCGTCGAAGGACGCAATCGCCAGGTGCGTCGCATGACGGCGGCCGTCGGCTTGCCCACGCTTCGCCTCATTCGCAGCGCCATGGGAAAATGGACGCTCGACGGCCTGCCGCCCGGCGCATGGCGGCGGCTGTCACTCGCGGATTCAGTGCTATGATCGCGCGCCGTCCGCTGACCCTTCCCGCTCCAACGTCGATGACCTCGTCGAGAATGCAATGATCCGCCGCTTGCTCGCCCGCCTGATGCCCGGCAGGCCGAAGACACGCGACGCCAAGATTTATCGTTCGGACCAGCATGCGGTGCGACGCGAACAGGTTCCCCGCGGCGCACGGGCAGTCACGGAAAAATTGCAGGAAGCGGGTTTCAAGGCCTTCGTGGTCGGCGGCGCCGTGCGCGACCTGCTGCTGGGCCTCACCCCCAAGGACTTCGATATCGCGACGAACGCCACGCCGGAGCAGGTGAAGCCGCTCTTCCGCCGCGCATTCATCATCGGTCGCCGCTTCCGGCTCGTGCACGTGCACGTCGGCGCCGAAGTGCTGGAAGTCTCGACATTCCGCGCGGCGCAGACCGGCGAGGACGCCACCGATGAGCATGGCCGCCTCCTGTCGGACAACGTCTACGGCTCCCAGGGGCAGGATGCAGCGCGCCGCGATTTCTCGATCAACGCGCTGTATTTCGACCCGGCCACCGAGGAAATCTGGGATTACGTCGGCGGCGTCGCCGATGTCCGCGCGCGGCGCCTGAAACTCATCGGCCCGCCCGTCACGCGGTTCCGTGAGGATCCGGTGCGAATGCTGCGCGCAGTGCGGATAGCCGCGAAGGTCGGCGTCGCCATCGACGCCAAGACAGCCGCGCCGATACCCAAGCTGGCGGGTCTCATCCAGAACGTGCCGCCCGCACGCCTGTTCGACGAAATGCAGAAGCTCCTGCTGTCGGGCCACGCCGTGGAGACCCTGAAGAGCCTGCGCACGCACGGGCTGTCGCACGGGCTGCTGCCGCTGCTCGACGTCATTCTCGAACAGCCGCTCGGGCCGAAATTCATCGACGCGGCGCTCGCGGGAACCGATCGGCGCGTGCGCGACGGCAAGCCTGTTTCGCCGGCGTTCCTCTTCGCCACACTGCTTTGGCACGAAGTGCTGCAATCGTGGAACTCTGCGAAGGGGCGCGGGGAAAAGCCGCTGCCGGCATTGTTCGACGCGATGGACAGTGTGCTGGAACAGCAGGCGCAACGAATATCGATTCCTCGCCGCTTCGAGGCGGCAATCAAGGAGATCTGGTCGCTGCAGCCGCGCTTCGAGCAGCGCGCCGGCGCGCGTCCGTATCGATTGCTCGAGCATCCGCGCTTTCGCGCCGCCTACGACTTCCTCGAATTGCGCGGTATCTCGGGCGAGGTGCCCCAGCCACTGGTCGACTGGTGGACGAAATTCCAGGACGCAAGCGACAGCGAGCGGGAGGCGATGCTGAAGCCTGACGAGGCGCCCAAGAAGAGCCGTCGCTCGAGGGGCCGCGGACGCAAGCACCGCGCCGACGCCTTTGCAGGCGATCCCGCCGGCGATGTGGAAACTTCGGGCGACACCTAGCCTCCGGACGGTTCGCGCGATGCCGACCGTGGCGTATGTCGGGCTGGGCAGCAATCTCGCCCACCCGCGCCGGCAGATTGCCCGCGCGCTGGCGGCGCTATCACACAACCGCCGCATTCGAATCGTCGGGTTGTCCCCCAACTACGTGTCGGCGCCGCTGGACGTGAAAGTGGCGCAACCCGATTACGTGAATGCCGTCGTCGCGTTGCGTACTTCGCTCGCGCCAGCGGCATTGTTGCGGCACCTGCAGGCGATCGAGCGCCGCCAGGGACGCGTGCGCACTCACGCCACGCCGAGAAATTCGCCGAGGACACTCGACCTGGATTTGCTACTATACGGCCGCCGTCGGATGCGCCTGCGTCAGCTGACGGTTCCGCATCCGCGCATGCATGAACGAGCCTTTGTGCTGAAGCCGCTCCTTGACCTGGCACCCACAGTCTCGATTCCCGGCCGTGGCGCGGCACGACAGGCATTGCGAGCGGTGAGCCAGCAACGCATCGCCCGCACACGCCGCCATCGTCGGTACTAGACTTGTGGCACCAACGGACCAACCAAACACGCGGCGAACATGGACCTCACGAAATGCCGTTATATCGTCGTCGAGGGGCCGATCGGCGCGGGCAAGACCAGTCTTGCGCGCCAGCTCGCGATACACCTCGACGCCGAGATGCTGCTGGAACAGCCCGAGGACAATCCGTTCCTCTCCCGCTTTTACCAGGACATGCCTCGCTTCGCGCTTCCAACGCAGCTCACGTTCCTGTTTCAGCGCGCAGATCAGTTGCGCGGGTTGTCCCAGCTCGACATGTTCCGGCGACCGACGGTGGCCGATTTCCTGCTCGACAAGGATCCCCTGTTCGCGCGTCTCAACCTGACCAGCGACGAGTACAGCCTGTACGACAAGGTCTACGGGCATCTGAAGCCGCAAACGGCGACGCCAGACCTTGTCATCTATCTGCAAGCTCCCGTGGATACACTGGTCCACCGCGTGCAGCAACGCGGCGTCGACTATGAACAATCGATTCCGGATGAATATCTGGCGCGCCTGGCAGATGCCTATTCCCGCTTCTTCTACCAGTACGACGAGGCGCCCTGCCTCATCATCAACAGCGAACGGCTCAACTTCGTCGACGTGCCCGCCCATCTCGACTTGCTGCTTGCGCGTGTGACGAGCATGCGGGCGCGGCGCGAATTCTTCAATCTGGGCGAGGGCGGCTGACGTTTTCGCGGTTCCACAGGGCGCACTCCCGCGTCCGCAACGATTCCAACTACTAACCGACACCGTACATCATGAAAACGTTCGTCCGGATACTCGCCACGTTCCTTGCGGTCACGTTGGCGTGCACCGCCGCCGCGCAGGAACCCTACCCGACCAAACCAATCCGGCTGATCGTGCCGTTTCCACCTGGCGCGGGCACCGACAACGTTGCGCGCTTCATCGCGCAGAAATTGAGTGAAGCGATGAAGGCGTCCATCGTCATCGAGAACAAGACCGGCGCCGGCGGCGCGATCGGCGCCACCGAGGCCGCGCGCGCCGACCCTGACGGCTACACGCTGCTGTTCGTGGCTGGCCCGTTCACAACGGTCGCCGCCTCGGCCAGGAATCCCGGCTACGATCCGGTAAGGCAGTTCGTTCCCGTCGCGCCCATCGCCGCAGGCCCACTTGCGTTCGTCGTGGGCGAACGGCGTGCCGGCCAATACGATGCGCGAATTCATCGCGCTTGCGAAGCAGAATCCGGGTACGCTCAACTACGGCTCTGCGGGCACGGGCAGCATCAACCACCTGGCGCTGGAGCTGCTCAACGTGCGCGCCGGCACGAACATCGTGCACGTGCCCTATCGCGGAATCGCGGATGCGACCAAGGATCTGCTCGCGGGAAACATCCAGGCGATGACAGCGTCGATACCTGCGACACTGCCGCTGGCGGCGGAGAAAAGATTGAAAGTGCTCGCGGTGACCGGCACCAAGCGGATTCCGCAATTGCCGAACGTGCCGAGTTGGCAGGAGGAAGGCGTGCTCAACGCCAACGTCATCAACTACTGGGGCATCGTCGCGCCGACGGGCACGCCCGCGGCAATCGTCAGCCGGCTCAACGCCGAGACGCAGAAAGTGCTGGCGCAACCCGAAGTGCGCGAACGGCTGGAGCGTGAAGGTGCTGAAATCGTCAGTGGTCCGCCGGAGCGGTTGGGAACAATGATCGAGACCGATCTTTCCAACTGGAAAAAACTTATCGTCGAGGCGAAGATCACTCTCGAGTGACGCGCGCCGCGTCGTTTGCCACCGTGGGGGACGGGCGCAATGCAAGCCAGTTCCCGAACGCCGCCAGCGCAACACCAAGACCCGCTATCCACGTCCAGCGGTAGCCTTCGAACAGCGTTGATAGCAGCATGGCGACCACGGGCGTGGATACGGTGGTGTATGCCGCCACGGCGGCGCCCACGCGGTTCAGCAGCATGAAGTACGCAGTAAAGGCGACTACGCTGCCGAACACGGCGAGATAGAGCAGCGAAGCGATGTAGGGCAGACGCGCATCGAACGTCCACGGGACGCCCGCGATCAATGCCATCAAACCGGCCAGCAGCGAGCCGTAGGCCAAGCCCCAGGCCGTCGCAGGCAGCGTGGGCAGGCCCGCCCGGTTGTTACGCACCGCAACGGCGTTGCCCACGGCGCAGGATGCCGTGGCGGCCAGCGTCAACGCGATGCCCAGTGCCACCGCGCCGCCTTGCTGCGCCTGCGACAGTTCCGGAAGGAACAGCAAACCCACGCCCGTGACGCCGAACGTGGCGGCAACGAGCGTTCGAAGGCGCAACGGCGTACCGAACGCCACGCGCATCGCAATCGGGCTCATGAACACAAGTGTTGAAAACAGAACCGCCACGAGCCCCGACGTAACGTGCCGCTCGGCATGGTAGATCCACACATAGTTGAAACCCATGTTGAACATGCCCAGCGCGGCGAGGAACAGGTGGCTGCGTGCGGGAAAGCGCAGCGAACGCCCGGTGGCCCTGCACCAGGCAGCGAGCGCGAGCGCCGCGAGCGCGAAGCGGTAGCACACAGAGACCTCGGGCGCGACATCGCCCAGCTGCCACAGGATCACGAGCCAGGTCGAGCCCCATATCAGCGTCGGAATGAGAAAAAGCGTCGGCGTATTCATCCGGTTCCTAAGGCCGCACGCGCCATCGCGCGTTGAAATGGGTGCACAGGCGCATCCGCCGTCTCATCCATGGACGATCCTGCTGCGCGCGGCCCCGACGCTTGACGCAAGCGCGGCAACCTCAAACTCCAGCGCCCGACGAAACGCAGCACTTCGTGGACGAGGCTTGACGAATCCCGTGGTCACATTCAGCGTGCCGTCGACCTTGGCAGCATTGGCCCAGCCGATCACGTCGTCGCGCCATAGCAACGGCAGCGCGTAATAGCCGAAGCGACGCTTGGCCGGCGGCGTATAGGCTTCGAAGCGATACTCCCAGCCCCAGAACAGTTCAAAGCGCGGGCGATCCCATACCACGGGATCGAAAGGCGCCAGCAACGCGACGCGTTCTTCCGCTTCGGTGACCAGCGTCTCGTCGGCGGGAAGCATGAACACCTTGCCATCCGCGCTCACGCGGCGAAGGGTCCGGCTGGCGAGCATGCGCTCCAGCGCGGCGGCGCATGCTTCCGCAGGAAGGGCGTAATCCGACATCATCCGCGCAAATCTGCGCAACCCCGATTCGCTCAGGGGCGCATAGAGTTGCAGGAGCAGCGCCATCAGGTCGGTTGCGCGCGCGGCAATTGCGCGCGGACGAGGACGTGGATGCGCCAGGTCATACAGACGAATTCCCGCTTGACGGCGCGCGACGCGCAGCTTGCCCTGGTACTGCAGCGCCTCGAGCATGCGCGTTGTTGCTGCCGACGTGCCACCCCAGCCGTTACCGATGGTGACCCTGCCCAGCGCGCCATGCAGGTCACGCGGATGCGTTGTGCCGTTCGCCCGGACATGCGCGATGATCTTGGCGGCCAGCCGCGGATGTTCGTGCTCGACGTGCCAGGAGCCGGGCGCGCGCGGATGCAGCAGATGCTGCGAACGCACCGGCAGAACGCCATAGACGTGGATATAGTCTTCGGCCAGCGGCAAATCCGCGAACGCATGGTCGAGATCGCCTGCACGGTAACCTGGCACCCGGTGCCGAAGAATGAGGTCCGCGGCGCGTACCGGCGCGCGGATTGGGTCGAGCTGGACAAATCCCAGCGCATCGATTGCCGCGCTCAGGTCTGTCCGCATGACCAGCGAGCGCCGGATGGCGTGCGCGCGCAGTGCCTGCAGGGATATGCGCTCAATCATATGCGCTCAATCATGCCGCACGCAGCGCGTCCACGATCTTCATGCGTGCCGCGCGCGCTGCAGGGAGGAAGCCACCGACGAAGCCCATGACGAGGGCAAACACCAGCGATGCCATCACAATGCCCGGTGTCAGCGTGAAGCCGAACGCAATCTCCGCGAATGTCTGGAAATTCATCGTCGAGATCGAGAATGCCTGCATGAACGCAGCGCCCACCAGCCCAAACAGTCCTCCCACGAGTCCCAGCAGCAGCGACTCACCGAGAAACGCCACCAGGATCGCAACGCGCGAGAAGCCCAGCGCGCGCAGCGTGCCGATTTCGTTGGTGCGCGAAGCGACGCTCGCATACATCGTGATCATTGCGCCGATGATCGCGCCGATGGAAAAAATGACGGAAATCGTGATGCCCAGGTAGGAAATGAATTTCGACAGCGCGGCCGACTGGTCCGAATAGAATTGCGTCTCGCGCTTGGCCTCCAGCTGGAGTCGCGGATCGCTTTCGATCTGTTCCTTGACCGCATCGAAACGGTCGCTGCTCGCCAGTTTGAAGATGACGCCGGAAAAACTCACCCGGCGAAACGCCTGCAGCAATTGCTCGGCATCCCCCCAGATTTCGGAATTGAATCCCGTGCGGCCGGCGTCGAACACGCCGACCACGGTCCAGTCGCGTTGGGCAAAGCGCAGCGTCTCCCCTAATGCCGCGCCGCGAAAGCCATTTGCAATCGATTTGCCGGCGATGATCTCGGACGTGCCCGGCTGGAACATCCGGCCTTCCACAATCCTTACCTGTGGCCGCAGCACGAGTCCTGTCTGCGTCGCGCCCCGGATCACGACGTTCGACGGCTTGCCCGAATCGCGCTTGGGGAGGTTGATCAATACGACAGGTTCCTTCGAAATGAGCTTTTGCCCCTCTTCGCCGGTCGCGATGTCAGGCAGCGTCTCGAGGATTGCCGCCGACGGGCGGTCCACGCCGCTTTGCACCTCGGTCTGCGATCCGCGGCGGATGACCAGCACGTTGTCCGGCTGGCCCGTCGCCACCAGTGTCTGCTCCAGTCCCGCGGCCAGCATCAGCACCGTCGCAAAGACGTAGACGACCAGCGCCATTCCTCCGGCGGTGAGCGCTGTGGTGAGCTTGCGCGCAGTGAGATTGCGGGCGATGTAGCTGATCGGAATGTTGGCCACGGGAATTCGGTGTCAGGCGGTGGCGCGCAGTCCGTCCACGATGCGCACGTTGGCGGCGCGCCACGCCGGAACGCAGGCGGCGACGACGCCCACGATCAGTGCCGCGGCAAGCTGCATCAACACCGTCTCGCGACTCACGAAGAAGACCGGAAACAGCGTGCCCAGTGCACTGGCAAAGCCGGCGGCCAGCGGAAACGTCAGGAGGATCCCCAGCACGCCGCCCACGAAAGCGATACCCAGGGACTCGGCGAAGATCAGCAGCGCGACAAAGCCATTGGCGAAGCCCAGCGCCTTCAACGTTGCATACTCGCCGTAGCGTTCGCGCGCCGTCATCGCCATGGTGTTTGCCATCACCGCCATGATGATGACGATGACGACGAACGACACCGCCTGGACGGCGATGAGGATCGCCTCCGTCATCGCGATGAAGCCGAGCTGGAATGCCTTTTCCGTCTCCGTCAGCGTTTCTGCCAGCGAATTCTTGAACGTCGCGTCGACGTCCTGGGAAATCTGCGCGGCCTGCGACGGATCGCGTATCTCGATGAAATACATGCCGATCTGGTCGCCGCGGCGGGGATACCTGGCCTTGACCGCCTCGTTCAAGTAGTCCCAGTGGAAGTAGAACTGCGTCTCGTCGACCTTGGCATCGGCGCCGTCGTAAATTGCGCGGAGGTTGAATGTCCACGTGCCCGGGAAAATGGTTCCGCGCAACGGGATCTGGTCCCCTATCTTCCAGCCGTACTGGTCGGCAAGCTTGCGCCCCGCCACCGCACCCTTGCGGTCAACCAGAAAGGCCTTCTTCTCTGCCGGATTCAGCACGAATTCGGGATAGAGATCGAGAAACGTCGGCGCGTCGATGGCGAATTGTGGAAAGAAATTGCTTTCCTTGATGTAGACGCCGCCGAACCAGTTGGCCCACGACACAGCAGCCACGCCGGGCACCTGGCGGATCTTCTGCGCATAGTTGAGCGGCAGCGCGAACGTCAGTGAGATGGCATTGCGGGTGACCAGGCGCGCGGACGACGAGCCTTCCGCGCCCGCGTACCACGCCTCGACGATCGTGCGCAGCAAGCCGAATGCGGTGATCGCGACGATGATGCCGACGACCGTAAGCGACGTGCGCAGCTTGTGCCGGAACGCGTTTTTGAGGACCAGGAGTGGGACGAACATTGCGGGTTGCGGTCAGTCGACCAGCACGCCTTTTTCCAGTTGCACGATTTTCTTCGCGTGGCCGGCAGCCTTGGGGTCATGCGTGACCATGACGATGGTCTTGCCCAGTTCCGTGTTCAGCCGCTCCAGCAGCGCCAGGACTTCCTCCGCCGTGTGGCGATCGAGGTCACCGGTCGGCTCGTCGGCGACGATGAGCGTCGGGTCGGTGATCAGCGCGCGCGCGATGGCGACCCGCTGCTGCTGCCCCCCGGACAACTCGTTCGGGTAGTGTTCGGCGCGGTCCGACAAGCCGACCAGCGCAATCGCGGTGCCCACGCGCTCGCGTCGCTCCCGCCGCGACAACGACGTCAACTGGAGTGGCAGTTCGACGTTCTGGAATGCGGTCAGCACCGGCATCAGGTTGTAGAACTGGAAGATGAATCCAACATTCGCCGCACGCCAGGCGGCAAGATCGCCATCCGACAGATGCGCGATGTCCACGCCGGCAACGCGGATCTCACCCGAAGACGGCTTGTCGATGCCGGCAATCAGGTTGAGCAGCGTGGACTTGCCGGAGCCGGATGGCCCCATCAGCGCGATGTAATCGCCGGCCATTACGTCGATATTGATGTCGACCAGGACCGGAATGACCTGTTCGCCCCGAGTGTAGTACTTGGTCAGGTTGCGGATTGCGACCAGCGGCAACTCGTTGCAACTCCGTTTGCAACTCAGTTGGCACCAACGGGGGCGCCCGAGACGTTTCGGTGTCCACGGCGCTACTTCGCGACCTTCACCATTGCGCCGGACACAAGACTCTCCGCTGGCTTCAATACCACCTTGTCACCGCTCTTCACGTCGCCCGTAACGGCGGTGAGGTCGCCGATTTTCTTGCCCGGAGTCACCGCAACCGCCACCGCATTGGCATCGCGAATCACGAATACCACGGCATGTCCGTCGCGTTGAGCGATCGCATCGGTGGCAACGGCGAGGAGCGGCTTCTGTTGTTCCGCGGTGACGTCCTGCGAAAGGAAACTCACCTTGGCGCTCATCTCCGGCAGGATGCGCGGGTCGATCGTGTCGAACTTGACCTTCGTCATGACCGTCGCTTTCGCGCGGTCGACCGTCGGCACGATGCGGCTGATGCGGCCGCGAAAGCGTGTATCGGGAAGCGCGTCCAGCACGATCTCCGCCGGCTGGCCCACGGTGACCTTCGACAAGCTCGATTCGGCGACATCGGCCTCGACTTCCAGCGTGCTCATGTCGGCGATCGAGACCACCGCGCCTTTGGAATCCGTGGCGCTGGAAAAGGGCGTGACCAGGTCACCCACGTTGGCGCTCTTGGAAAGAATCACGCCATCGAATGGCGCGCGAATGACCGTGTAGTCGACGGAAACCTGCGCGTTGCGCGACGTGGCCTCGGCCGCACCAATCGTCGCGCGGGCGTTGGCCACACCTGCAGTCGCCTTTTCCGCGCGCGCCTTGGCGGTATCGACGGCCGCCGCGGAAACAAAACCCTTGGCCAGCAGGTCCTGATTCCGCTTCAACTGCGAAATTGCATCGCGTTCCTCGGCCAGCGCCTGCTCCAGCGCTGCCTTGCTCGCAACCACATTGGCC
Source organism: uncultured beta proteobacterium (assembly GCA_963755545.1). Classification (GTDB taxonomy): domain Bacteria; phylum Pseudomonadota; class Gammaproteobacteria; order Burkholderiales; family Casimicrobiaceae; genus VBCG01. Next base: position 282,576 of record CAVWKH010000009.1, read on the forward strand.
TGGGCACTCTGCCCTTGCGCGACGACATCCCGCGCATCGATGCGCGCAATGACGTCGCCGGCCTTCACTCGCGAACCTTCGGCGACCCCAAGCCATTCCAGGCGCCCGGTCGCCTTGGATGAAATCGCCGCCTTGCGCTGGGCTACCACGTAGCCGGTCGAATTGAGCAGCACGAACTGTTGCGACGGGAACGTCGTGACCACGGATGTCGACTGGACGGCCACCGCGCGCGGTTGCAGCGCGAACCACCCGCCGGCGAGGGCAAGGATCGCCAGGATGGCGCCCCACCACAGCCAACGCCGACGGCGGCGCGAAACGACGGGCGCTGCGCTGCGGTCGATACGAAGCTTCGATAGGTCAGGCGGAGCGGCTTGCGTCATGGCGGGCGATGGAGAAAAAATGAACGCCGGGAGTGTGTTCCGGCGGATCGCCATTCTACCGTTTCCCGCGCGCGTTCCTGCAGGCCAGAAACCACGCCTGCCCCGTTGCCCTCAGTTGCGTGCTCAGTTGCGCTCAGTTACTTGCGCGTTTGCCTTCTGAGTGGTGGGTTCAGCTCCAGCGAAACAGCAGCAGGGACCAACCTGCGACCACCGCCCCGATTCCTGCCGCGAAGGAAAGGAGACCCATCCAGCGTGCCGTCGCACTGCGCGCATCGCCCAACTGCCGCCATGCGAGCCACAGGCTCCAGATCGCGCCTGCCGCCAGGACCATCGCGCGCACGGCCGGAACCCATTGCAGCGAAATGCCTTCGGCCTTCGCCAGCGACGTCGTCAGCGACCATAGCCCAAGAAACACCGTCAATCCGGCCAGCGGCGTGAGCGCGTAGGCCAGGCGATAGGCGTTGGGCAGGCGCGCCCCTGGCAGTGAGCGTGCGGACAACCATAGCGACGCCGATACGAGGCTCCCCATGACTGCCGCGGTGGCGAGGATGTAGCCCACGATCAAACCGCCGTCCAGCCAGGAAAACACATCCCGCGCTTCGGGATAGTTGGTCAGCAGCCACCACGGTGCGTTGCTGTCCAGCAGCCATGCTGGTCCGTTGTCGACGATGAATCCGACGCTGGCGAGTTTCAGCGCGACGAACCAGGGACTGGCACTCCATTGAAACGCACCGAGCGCGAGGCCCAGCATGCCGAACACGATCAGCAGCGCATCCCATGGCGACGCTGCGGCCGCATTGAGGGTCGCGATCTCCTCATTGGGCGGGCGCGCGGACAATGCGATGGCGCCAAGATGGCCACTGCAGCGCGCACACATGTGACATTCGGAAGGCCCCGTCATGCGCCGGATGCGCACCAGCGGCGCGCAGTTCACTGGATGGATGGCAATATGACCGGCGTTGGCGCGCCACGCCGCGGTGTCGACGCGATAGTGCAGGGGCGACAGTCGCGACAGGACGGCAAAGACACCGTTGACCGGACACAGGTGGCGACACCACACGCGTTTTTCGCGGCCGTAGACGAATCCCACGCCGATTGCCGCCAGCGTGGATCCTCCGAGCACAAGCGCCGCGGCCTGCGGGTACTGATAGACGCTGACCAGCTGACCGAAGATCGTGGTACCTGCAAACGCGACGAACGGCCAGCCGGGCCATTTCATCCAGCGCGGAACTGCGCGACCCAGGCCATATTTGCTCGCGGCTTCGGTCAGCGTTCCTTCAGGACAGAATATTCCGCACCAGGTTCGTCCGGCGACAAGCATCGACAGGAGCACGAAAGGCCACCAGACACCCCAGAACGCCCATTGCGCGAACACGGTGATATTGGAGAGGGCACGCGCATCGTCGGGCGGCAAGGGCAGCATCGCGGGCACTATCAGGAGCACGAGGTAAACCCCGACCACCACCCATTGCAGCGTACGGATCACCGCGGCGTGCGTACGCAGCCACTCGCCGGCAGCAAACAGGAAACCTCGCGTCAGCGCCCGTTCCGTCATCGGATGCCGGCGCGCGCTACTTGGCGCGCGGAGCGCGCAGGAACAGCATCACCAGCATCCAATACCCGGCAAGGCAAAGCACCGGCAACAATGCCGGTCGCGCGCGGTAGCCCGTGAGAGACGCGAACAGACCGCCCACCCTACCGGAATCGTCCACCACGGCGGATGAGTCCCACAGCGGGTCGATCAGCGCGGGAACCAGTCCCATCCCGATCAATTTCTCGATCCCGCTCACCAGCAACCCGCCTGCAAGCAGCAGCAGAAGGATTTCGCTGACACGGAAGAACGCGCGCCACGACAAGAGCTTGCCGCCCTGCTGCAGCAGATAGAACGTGAAGTAGCCCGCCGCCAGCCCCAGCGCCAGCACGAGCAGGAATTGCGTGACACCGGATTGCTCCGCACCGAGCCCATACAGGAAAACCACCGCTTCGGAAGTCTCGCGGCCAACAGCCAACGCTACAACGGTCAGCATGCCCCACCAGTTCGCGCGCGCCGCGTTTTGCTGCATGCCTTCCTCCAGCTCGCGCTTGAACGTGCGGCCATGTCGACGCATCCAGAACACCATCTGCACGATAAGGGCGGCCGCGATGAACATCATCGCCAACTGGAAGTATTCGAGCCCGTCACCCGTGAGATTGCTCGCGATTCCGAGCATGACCGCCGCGAGCACCAGCGCCAGCGCAACGCCGGCGGCCACGCCGCCCCACAGATAGCGCATGCCGACCGCGGCATCCGGTTGGCGCTTGAGCCACGCATAGAGGATGCCGACGACCAGCATCGCTTCCGCCGATTCGCGCCAGATGATGAAGAGTGCGTTGCCCATTGCGTTTGCGTGCGGAATCCCGTGCGGACTACTTGGCGACGATGGTTCCCTGCCCCGTGTCCTGGTGATAGTCGTCGAAGAATTTGTAGGTGCCCGGCCTGAGTGCGTTGATCACGACAAATGACTTCGCGCCCGCCGCCAATACCTTTTCCTGTTTCAGGTCGCGGCTTTCGAACTCGATCGCGCCGGGGCCTTCATTGGCGATCTCGATCTTGAATCGCTTTCCCGCGGGAACTTCGATCACCGTCGGATTGAACCTGCCACCCTTGGCCACCAGTTGAAAGACCGGCAGTTCCTCGGCGAGGGCCGGCAGGGCGATCGTGCAGACCCCGACAAGGAACGCGACGCGCGCGGCTGCGAGCATGGTCAGTAACCGCCCTTCTTGCCCACGCCTGCGAACGCGAATTCATATTCGACGGTAAAGGGCTTGAACCAGGGTCCGACGCCCGTTTCCTTGTCCACATGGCGGCCGAAGTGGCTGTGCGGGTCAGCGCCCGGGGGCTCGATGGTCAGCTTCAGCCGGTATTTGCCTGGGCCGGCGAGTTTCACATTGTCGCCATAGTGCGGGCCGTCACTGGCCACCATGGGCATGAATGCGCCGGAAATCACGTCCTTCGAACCTTGCTTGGTGATTTCGTACTTGACGCCAAGATAGGGAATCCACGTCCCCTCGGCAAATCCATTGGCATTGTCGTGCATTGCCTTGACGTCGGCTTCCATATGCACGTCCGAGACCTTGGCATCGCGCATCATCCCCGCAGGTTCCATCACCACCGGCTGAAGATAGACGGCCGAAACCTCCATGCCGTTCTTGATCTGCGGCTTGCCGATCGGGTATTCGAGCGCCAGGGCGCTGCCGCAGGTCAGCGCAAGCACGCCGAAGGCAGCGAACAGCGCAAGGCGGGTGGCTCGGGGCTGGCGCGGGAGGCGAATCGATACGGCAGGAGTCATGGCATATTGGCGGCGAGGATAGGGATTCGCGCAGGGGCAAGTGGGACCGGCTCTGCCGGATAACCCGGCCACGGATCGCCATCTCGCCTTTACGCGCTTGCTTGCAGGCAAAGGACGCCGGCTCGACACCCGCTTGCCCATGGCGCACCTTAGCAAATCCTGGCATGGATGTAAATAGGAATGATTTGCATTACCGATGCGTTTGGGCTATGATGGCTTCGTCACCTACGAAAACCCATTTCGCCCCTACCGCCATGTACGTCTGCGTCTGCAACGCCATTACCGACCGCGAGATTCGCGGCGCCGTGAAACTCGGCGCACGTTCGCTCGGCGATTTGAAGGAAACGCTGGGCGTTGCGACCTGCTGCGGTCGCTGCACCGACTGCGCATGTGCTGTGCTGGCAGAGTCGCTGTCGGAAGATTTTGCCTGCGCCGGCGGCGACGACTAGGCGTCGCGGCGCCCCACAAACTGGCCCGTTGCGCGGCGCAACGCCGCAGTTCATGATGCTCGTCTCGCATTTGCGGTAGTTCCTGCCGGAGACGACGCAATGAAGGGCCAACAGTGAAGGGCGAAAAATGAAGGGCGATAAGGAAGTCCTGCGGCACCTCAATCTGGTGCTCACCAACGAACTTACCGCGATCAACCAGTACTTCCTGCATGCGCGCATGTTCCGCAACTGGGGCTTTCATCGCCTCGGCGAGCACGAGTACAACGAGTCGATCGACGAAATGAAACACGCGGACAAGCTGGTCGAGCGCATCCTCTTCCTCGAAGGCCTGCCCAATCTGCAAGACCTGAACAAGCTGATGGTGGGCGAATCCGTGCCGGAAGCGCTGGCCTGCGACCTGAAGCTCGAGCGAATCGGGCATCCGGCGCTCAAGGCCGCCATCGCCCATTGCGAAAAAGTCGGCGACTACATCACCCGCGAGTTGTTCGAGGACATTCTCGAGTCGGAGGAAGAGCACATCGACTTCCTGGAAACCCAGATCGGCCTCATCAAGTCCGTCGGCCTCGAGAACTACCTGCAATCACAGATGGGTGCCGGCAGCCCGTCGTAGCAGTCTTCAGCGCAAAGCAGATGTGCGGAAGCGCCTAGCCGCCGTCCAGCGGCGTTGCCTCTGCGAGCACCGAGGCGGCGCGACGGCTCCCGAACCAGGCATCGAGGCTGATGATCGCGAGGCCGGCACCGATGCAGCCGATGCCTATCCATTCATTGCCGGTGAGGCGTTCGCCGAAGACAGCCATCGACGACAGCAGCGCGATGACCGGTATGGCGAACATGTTGAGCGACGCGGTGCCAGCGGGGAGCCAGCGCAGGACCGCCTGCCACAGCAGGAAGCCGATGGCCGTCGCCACCGCGCCCACATAGCAAAGCAGAAGCAGGTAAGTGGGACTCCACCGGGTCGCCGGCAGGTCGAACACGAGTGGCAGCAGCGTGAGCGGCAACACGCCGATCAGCATCTGCCACGCGATGAAGTTGAGCGGGTGGAAACGCTGGCTGCGCTGGAAGTACTTGGTGGCGACGGTGCCCGCCGCCCAGCCGAATCCGGACAGCACTGCCCATAGCTTGGGCGCCAGGTCGCCCTGCCATTGCCACGGTGCGACCACCAGCATCATTCCAGCCAGCGCGCAAGTTACCGCAAGCCACTGAAAACCCTTGATCCTCTCGTGCAATACCGGCCACGCCAGCAACAGCGTCCAGAACGGCATCGTGAATACGAGCACGGATGCGCGGCCCGCGCCCCCGCCGGCGACCGCCATCGTGGTCGAGCCGAAATTGAGGGTGGTCTGGAAAAGTCCGGTCACGACGACCGCCAGCCATGACGCCGGCAGCAGCGGACCGCGTTGCCATAGCAGCACGGCGAACAGCACCAGCGTGGCCAGCCATGTGCGCTGTACGTTGAACACCACGGGATTGGCCGATTCCATCGCGAGCTTCATCACGACCCAGTTGCAGCCCCACAACATCGTGAGGACCGCCAACGCAACATAGGCACCGCGGCGCGATGCGACGGAAAGCCGCAGCGACTTCACAGAAAGGCTTCGAGCGCGCGCGCGACCGCTTCGGGCTGGTCGTGATGAAGCATGTGGCCCGCGTCGGCGATCGTTACGAGCCTGGAATGGGGAACATGAGCGCGGCGTCTTTCGAGTTCGACAAGCGGGTCACCATTCCCGGCGAGCCACTTGGGAATGTCCGAGTTGTCCGCCGCGACCCACAACACGGGCGCGGTGATGTTCCGCCAAATCGCAAAATATTCCTCCAGCCGGTACACATTCGGGAAAGGTTGCTTGTGCCGGGGATCGGCGCGCAGGCGTACGGTTCCATCAGGCAACGTCTCACCCCAATGCGAGGCCAGGAATTCTGCCTTGTCACGCGGCAAACGCCGATTGTTCTTCTGCAGACGATCCGCCACGGCGGCGAGATCGCGATAGGGCGCGAGTTCGGGCGGGCTTTCCAGCGAGTCGAGCCACGCAGCGAACTTTTTCGGCGCCACTTCCGGACCCTCGGCGGGAATGCCGAAACCGTCGAGCGTCACGACGTTGCGCGTCCGTCCGGGACGGACGCCGGCGTAGAGCAGCGCGATGTTGCCGCCCAGGCTGTGGCCCACGATGTCTACGGGCTCGCCCTTCGCAAGCGCGAGAACCAGCGCGTCGAGGTCCCCAACGTAGTCGGCGAACCAGTAGCCTTCCTTCGGCGACTCGCTCAAGCCGAAGCCGCGCCAGTCCGGCGCCAGCACGTGCCACTGCGATGCCAGCGCGTCCACCAGAAACTGGAACGACGCGGATATGTCCATCCAGCCGTGCAGCAGGATGAGCTTGCGCGCGGCGGGATCACCCCATGTGCGCACGTGATAGCGCAAACCGCGAACGTCGACGATGCGCGAGGTCGCCGTCTTCACGCGCCGATCCTCATTTCGTGCGCTATCGCTTCTTGCATTGCGCGACACCATCCTGCCAGCCGGTTCGGTAGTTGCCATCGGCCGTAAAGCGCGCAACGTCTTTCTGGTCGGTGCCTCGCGCGGTCGCGCAGCCGTCACCGAAGCCCAATCGATAGGTTGGCGGAAAGCCTTGCAGGTTGACCGGTGGCGGTGGCGGCTCGACGTAAGGTTTGGGCGGAGGCAGCGGCGCGGGCGAAGGCGCAGACGTCGGCGCCACGGGGGCTTCGGGTGGCGGTGAAACCGTCGCGCAGCCGGCCAATGCGGCAAGCAGCAATGCGCAGGTGAAGCGAATCAAGGACATCGCGAAGAATCTGCACGGCGCATGAATGGAATTTGACGCGGTCCAAGGCTGTGTTCGTGTACTGCGGCGTAGTGAACGCCTGTTTCCGTCAACAGGAATCAGCACTCGAACGGAGTAGAATTCTACCAGTCCCGGGCCACCTCCAGAAATGACCGCTCCGTCCTTCGTCCACCTGCGGCTGCACAGCGAATTCTCGGTCGTGGACAGCACGGTCAGGATCGATGCCGTAGTGGCCGCGGCAGCACGCGACGGCATGGCTGCATTGGCGCTCACAGACCTGGCCAACGCGTTCGGACTCATCAAGTTCTACAAGGCGGCGCGAGGCGCCGGCCTGAAACCCATCATCGGCTGCGATGTGTGGATCACGCACGACAGCGAGCGCGACCGACCGTATCGCGCCGTCCTGCTCGCCGCGTCGCGCGATGGTTATCTCCGCTTGTGCAGCTGGCTGTCGCGCGCCTACCGCTCGAATCAGCATCGCGGCCACGCGGAAATCCGGCGCGAATGGTTTTCGGAAGGGACGGACGGCCTGATCGCGCTTTCCGGCGCGCGCGATGGCGACGTCGGCAATGCGTTGCTGCAGGGCAACCCCGCGGGTGCGGCGCGCGCGGCGCGCGAATGGCTGGCTGCATTCCCGCAGCGCTATTACCTCGAAGTCCAGCGCGCCGGGCATGCCGGCGACGAGGCGCTGGTCGCCGCAACGGTCGCGCTCGCCGGCGAGCTTTCGCTGCCGGTGGTGGCCACGCATCCGACGCAATTCGTCTCGCGGGAGGACTTCCGAGCGCATGAAGCGCGCGTCTGCATCGCCGAAGCATCGATCCTGTCCGACGCGCGACGCCCGAAGCGTTTCACGCCGCAGCAATATTTCACGACCCAGGCGGAAATGGCGGAAAAGTTCGCCGACCTGCCGGAGGCGCTCGCCAACAGCGTGGCAATCGCGCAGCGCTGCAACCTGACGATTTCACTCGGCCGCAACTATCTGCCGGAATTTCCGACACCACCCGGCGTGTCCATCGACGAGCACCTTCGCAACGAGGCGGCGACGGGACTGGAACGGCGTCTGGCGCAACTCTATCCCGACGCTGCCATTCGCGATTCGCGACGACCCGAATACGCGGCACGGCTCGATTTCGAGACGAAGACGATCGTGCAGATGGGCTTCGCCGGTTACTTCCTTATCGTCGCCGACTTCATCAACTGGGCGAAAAACAATTCCGTGCCGGTCGGCCCGGGGCGGGGTTCGGGTGCCGGATCGCTGGTCGCGTATTCGCTCGGGGTGACGGATCTCGATCCCATTCGCTACGCGCTCCTGTTCGAGCGCTTCCTGAATCCCGAGCGCGTCTCGATGCCCGACTTCGACATCGACTTCTGCCAGAGCGGACGGGACCGCGTCATCGACTACGTGAAGCAAAAATATGGCGCGGATTCGGTATCGCAGATTGCCACCTTCGGCACGCTCGCCGCGCGTGCGGCAGTGCGCGACGTCGGGCGCGTGCTCGACATGCCTTATCTTTTTGTCGACGGCATCGCCAAGCTGATTCCGTTTGCGCCCGGCAAGCAGGTGCTGCTCAAGCGCCCGCCGGCGCGCAGGGAGGACCGCGAGTCGAACGTGATTTATGCGCGCGAAGCCGAGCCGCTGCTGGTGGAGCGCGAAGCCGCGGAGGAAGAAGTGCGGCAGTTGCTGGAGCTCGCGGAACAGCTGGAGGGGCTGCCCCGCAATGTCGGCATGCACGCCGGGGGCGTGCTGATTGCGCCCGGCAAGCTCACGGACTTCTGTCCACTCTACGTACAGCCCGGCGCAGACGCCATCCTGTCCCAGTTCGACAAGGACGACGTCGAGGCAGTGGGGCTCGTCAAGTTCGACTTCCTGGGTCTTACGACCCTGACCATTCTCGACTGGACGCTGCGCTACATCCGCCAGCTCGACCCGCAAAGCGACATCGCTCTCGATGCGCTGCCGCTGGACGACCGCGCGTCCTACGACATCTTCAAGACCGGCAACACGGTCGCCGTGTTCCAGTTCGAATCGCGCGGCATGCGCGACCTGCTGAAACAGGCGCCGCCGACGCGCTTCGAAGACATCATCGCGCTCGTGGCGTTGTATCGGCCGGGGCCAATGGAACTGATCCCCGACTACGTGGCGCGCAAATCCGGCCGCGAACGCGTGCCCTACCCCGACCCGCGCCTGGAGCCCATTCTCGAGAATACCTACGGCGTGATGGTGTACCAGGAACAGGTGATGCAGATCGCGCAGGTGATCGGCGGTTACACGCTCGGGAGCGCCGACCTTTTGCGCAAGGCCATGGGCAAGAAATTGCCCGAGGAAATGGCCAAGCATCGGGCGATATTCGTCGCCGGCGCGGTTCGCAACGACGTGAAGGAAGTCAAGGCCACGCTGCTCTTCGATCACATGGAGAAGTTCGCGGGCTACGGCTTCAACCGTGCGCACGCCGCCGCTTACGCACTGATCGCTTACCAGACCGCATGGTTCAAGGCGCATCACCCGGCTGCGTTCATGGCGGCCAACCTGTCGCTCGTCATGGATGACACCGACAAGGTCCGGCACTTCCGCGACGACGCGCTTTCGCTCGGGCTCAAGATGCTGCCGCCGGACGTGAACGCATCCAACTATCGCTTTGAACCCGTCGATGCGCACCAGATCCGCTATGGACTGGGCGGCATCAAGGGCACGGGCCAGGCGGCGATCGAGTCCATCGTCGCTGCGCGACTTGGCGGCGGTCCGTTCATCGACCTGTTCGACTTCTGCCGACGCGTCGACAAGCGCGCGGTCAATCGCCGTGCCGTGGAGGCGCTGGTCAAAGCCGGCGCGTTCGACACCATCGAGCCGAGGCGAGCGGCGCTTCTCGCCTCGGTGGGCAATGCGCTCGAGGCGGCGGAACGCGCCGAAGCCAACGCGGCGCAGGTGTCGCTGTTCGGGGAGGAATCGGCCGAACGCTCCGTGGGTCTCACCGCTGCGCGCGAGTGGTCCGATGCGGAGCGGTTGCAGAACGAAAAGTCCGCCGTCGGATTCTATTTGTCCGGTCACCCTTTCAATGGTTTTGCCGCAGAACTGGCGCCCGTCGTGCGCACTTCCCTTTCCGATTTGATCCCCAAACAGGAGCGCGTACTGGTCGCCGGAATCGTGACCCAGATGCGCGTGCAGAACGGACGTCGCGGCCGAATGGCCTTCGTCACGCTCGACGATGGCCGCGGATCGACTGAAATCATGGTCTACAACGAAGTCTACGACAGCGTGCGCAACCTGCTCCGCGACGACCAGCTGGTCATCGCCGAAGTCAAGGTTAGCCAGCGCATGACGGACGACGGGGAGGCCAACGGCCTGCGGATCATCGCCGAGAACGTATACGACCTGCCTGCGGTACGCAGGAAGTTTGCCAAAGGCTTGCGGCTGGCGTGCAACGGCAACGCTTCGGCAAGCCGGCTCGCGGACCTGCTGCAGCCGTTCCGGCCGGGCGACAAGCCGATCACAATCGCGTATCGCAACGAGGGCATCGGCGGCGATGTCGCGCTTCCCGAAGCGTGGCGCGTGAACCTGGACGACGCGCTTCTCGTCAGCCTGCGCGAATGGCTGCAGCCGGAAAACGTGCAGGTGCTGTATTGATGGCGCTGTCGCGTTGACGATACCGGATTGCCGATGTTCAGCGCTCGCGGGAAGGTAGACCGTCGCCGCGGGAAGGCAGACCCTCGCCGGGGGAAGATAGACCGTCGCCGCGGTCTGTGGCGGCATCGAGATTTCCTGCTGCTTTGGAGCGCGCAAGGCATTTCCGCCGTCGGATCGCGGATCACGCGCACGGCGCTGCCGATGGCGGCCATCCTGGTGATCGACGCCTCCGCCTACGATCTCGGCTTCCTGGCGGTCGCGCTGTCGCTCCCCGGCGTGCTGGTGGCATGGTTCGCGGGCGGGTGGGTCGACCGGCATCGGCGTCGTCCGCTGCTGATCGCTACCGACCTGATCCGCGCGATCGTGCTGCTGGCCATTCCCCTTGCCGCGATGCGCGACGTGCTGTCGCTGCCGCTGCTCTATGCGGTCGCCACCGTCACGGGAATCTGCACGGTGCTCTTCAACATTGCCGACCACGTATTCATCACCGATCTGGTTTCGCGCAAGCGATTGCTGGACGCCAACGGCAAGCGCGAAGCGGTCGACGCGATGGCCGAGATCAGCGGACCTGCGCTCGGTGGCGCGCTGGTCGCGCTCTGGACGGCGCCCATCGCCATCGCTGCCGACGCGCTGACGTTCGTCGCGTCCGCGCTGCTGATCTCCGGGATCCGCAAGTCCGAGACGATCCGCGCACCCGTGGCAGCGCCCTCGTTCGTGGAGGATGTGCGAACAGGCGTAGGTGTGGTCTGGCGCACGCCTCCCGTGCGCACGCTGTTCTGCGCAATGACGATATTCACGCTGTGCGGAAGCTTCATGGCGTCGTTGTACACGCTCTTCGCGTTGCGGGAGCTGGGTATGTCGCCGACGCAACTCGGAATCGCGATCGGCTGCGGCGGCATCGGCGGATTGATGGGCGCCGCGCTCGCGGCGCCGGCCGCCGCACGCTGGGGAATCCGCCGTACGCTGCTCGGTGCTCTTGCCGTAACTGCCATCATGCAGGTGTTCATTCCGCTGGCCCCGGCCGTGCCGTGGATCGCGATGGTGTTCCTGGTCGCGCAACAGTTGGTCGGTGACGGGGCGATGACCATTTACCTCGTCAACGAAACCACGCTGCGCCAGCGATTGTTGCCACAGGAGGCGCTGGGACGGGCGGCGGCCACCTGGCAGGTCGCGGCCGGCCTACTCACGCCTACGGGCGCGCTGCTTGGCGCGCTGCTGGCCGAAATCATCGGGCTGCGTCCCACGTTGTGGATCCTGGCATTGGGTTTCGCCAGCGCGTTCCTTTGGCTGGTCTTCATGCGCGAAAACCTGCCGGCCCGGACCCTCGTCGCGACACCTGCCCGCGCGTTGCCCTAGAATTGCGCCTCAATCATTTTCGGAATCGACTCGATGCCCCTTCCAACATCCATGCGTTATGTCGCGATGCGCGAGACCGGGCCACCGGACGTGTTGTATCTCGCCGATGGTCCCGTGCCTCAGATCAAGCCGGGCGAAGTGCTGATCGAAGTCGCGTACGCGGGAGTGAACCGCCCCGACTGCCTGCAACGCGCGGGCGCCTATCCTCCTCCGGCGGATGCCTCCCCCATCGTCGGCCTCGAAGTCGCCGGCCGCGTCGCCGCGCTGGGTGAAGGCGTCACTGCCTGGAAGATCGGCGACGAAGTCTGTGCGCTGACACCCGGTGGCGGCTACGCGCAGTATTGCGCAACGCCTGCCGGTTTCTGCCTGCCCATTCCCAGCGGAATGTCGCTGCGTGAAGCTGCCGGCATACCGGAAAACTACTTCACCGTCTGGAACAACGTCTTCGATCGCGTGCATTTGGTCGCCGGCGAAACAATCCTGATCCACGGTGGCACCAGCGGCATCGGCCTTACCGCCATCCAGCTCGCCAAGGCGTTCGGCGCCACGGTGATCACCACCGCCGGCAGTGTCGAGAAAGTGGCGTTCTGCAGCACCATGGGCGCCGATCACGCCATCGATTACAAGACGCAGGATTTCGTGGCGGAGGTTGCCCGCATCACCCAGAAAAAAGGCGTGAACGTGGTGCTCGACATGGTCGGCGGCGACTACGTCGAAAAGAACCTGAAGTGCCTCGCGCTCGAGGGCCGCCTCACACAGATTGGCTTCCTGAATGGCAACCGCGTGGACGTCAACCTGAACCACATGATGATCAAGCGCCTCACGCTTACCGGGTCGACGCTGCGCGCCAGTCCGCAGGCGCGCAAAGTGGAAATCGCGCGATCCTTGCACGAGAAGGTGTGGCCGCTGTTCGCGCAGAAACGCCTGCAGGTCGTGATCCAGGAGACGCTACCGCTAGCGCAGGCCCGTGACGCGCATGCCTTGATGGAATCCGGGCGGCTGATCGGAAAGGTGATGCTGAAAGTCTGACTGCGCAGGGCCTCCGGATTCAATAGGTCGCGCGGCCGCCGGACAGATCGAACACGGCGCCGGTCGAGAACGAGCAGTCTTCGCTCGCCAGCCAGCACACCATCGCCGCAATTTCGTCGACCGTTCCAAAGCGCCCCAGGGGGATCTTGGAGAGCATGAAGTCGATGTGTTGCTGCGACATCTGGTCGAAGATCGCGGTGCGCACCGCCGCGGGCGTGACGCAATTGGCGCGGATGCCTGTCTTCGCGAGTTCCTTGCCCAACGACTTGGTGAGTCCGATCACCGCGGCCTTGGATGCGCTGTAGGCCGACGCGTTCGGATTGCCTTCCTTGCCGGCCACCGACGCGATGTTGACGATGCGTCCGTAGTCCTTCTTCTGCATCACCGGCACGACCGCGCGATTGCACAGGAACACGCCGTTCACGTTGACGGCGAACACCTGCTGCCACTGATCGACCGGGTACTCGGCAAGCGGCACGTTCGGGCCTGTGATTCCTGCCGAACAGATCAGCGCGTCGATACCACCGAAGGCCGCCACCGTGGCGTCCGTCGCGCGTTGCACGCCATCCGCATCGGCCACGTCGAGCGCCAGCGTCAGCGTGGAGCCGCCAAGTTGTGACCTTGCGTCCGCCAGCGTCTTCTCGTCCCGGTCCCAGAGTGCGACCCGCGCGCCACTTGCGACCAGCCGCCGTGCTACAGCGAGGCCGATCCCCGCCGCCCCGCCAGTGATCGCGGCGGTCCTGCCTTTGAAATCGAGTTGGTTCATCGTAGCCTTCAGGCGTGGTGGTCGGAAAGTCGACGGAGCGTGTTCAACTGCGCTGGAATAATACCAATCCGATCACCAGCGCTGCGACGGCCAGGATCCCAAGGATGGCCATCAGCGCCAGCAGCGTGTGCTTGGTTTCGCCATGGAAGACCAGAAGATCGTCGATCAGCTCCGCCACATGCGCGTTGGCAGCGTCCGGAGGACCCGGAAATTCTTCATGCAATGCGGACCGGTCGCCCGGCGGCGCCGGCACGTCGATGGGCAGGATGAACGTGAAATTGGTGATCTGCAGCACCCGGTGCGCGAGCGTGTCCCAATACTTGCTGCGCTTTCCCGCGCGCAGCTCATATCCCATGCCCCGCGTTTCAGTGCGGGAAATCGGTGCGCCGGCGTCCACGAAGAACTTGGTCGGCAACCGTCCTGAAAGCGCGACCTCAACCAGCGTGTCGAACTTGGCGTCTGCCATGGCGATGTTGATCTGGAACTTTGCCGGCGATGGGTCCGCCGCGTTTTCAGCTTCCGGAATGTACACAAGGGTACCGGGATCGCCGTTGCCATTGCGCGCCGCGGCGTCCCTGCTGCGAATGCGCAGCGTGCCGGCAATGTCTTCGAGGTTGCCGCCCGCGGCCAGCTTGACGGATTCCCCGTTCTGGACGACGACCTTCATCACCAGGATACTGGCCTTGCTGTCCTCGATGATGAGGCGCGCCTTGGTCGGTCGAAAACCCACGAGCGGCATGCGCTGAATCCGTTTTCTCTTCCGACCGCGAATGGGTCGCGTTGCCAGCGGCGATTCTAAGGCAACGGAAAGGGCAGGCCGCTGCCGTCCGACCGGCGGAGACGCTTGCGCCCGCGCAAGAACGCTGGAGTAAATGGACAAGCGCTCGCTAGACTCCGGTCCGAGCGCCTTTGGAATTCCGCAACCGGAAGCGCGTTCAGCGCGATCTTCGGCCCGACAGGTCGGCCAGGTGCGCGATCAGCGCGAAGAGAAGCCACGTCGCGATCCACGGCCAGCGTTCGCCGACCAGCGCGCAGCGCAGAGCGAGCAGCAGGAAGACCCCGGCCAGCATGCCGGCCGCGACTTCGCGCAGCCTGACGCCGCGACCGGTCTTGCCGCGATACATGGCGATGAAAACAGCTTCCAGGAAAACCAGGAACAGGACCAGGTCGACGACATGGCCGGAGTCAAAGAGGTCCTTCAAGCCCGATGCCCCGCCTCGGGCGGCCTGGTTGCGTAGTACGAACGCATCAGGGGGAAGCGCTCTTGGCCGGTGAAACCCCGAGCGCACGGCGGCGCCCGTCCATCAGCTTGAGGATCAGCGGCGTGAGGATGATCTGCATGGCCAGTTCCATCTTACCGCCAGGAACGACGATGATGTTGGGCCGCGACATGAAGGAATCGTGCAGCATGGACAGCAGGTACGGGAAGTCGATGCCCTTGGGATTGCGGAAGCGGATCACGACAAAGCTCTCGTCCGCCGCCGGAATGTAGCGGGCGATGAACGGGTTGGACGTGTCCACGGTCGGCACGCGCTGGAAATTGATGTGCGTCTCGGCGAACTGCGGGCAGATGTAGTTCACGTAGTCCGGCATCCGGCGCAGGATCGTGTCGACCACCGCCTCCTGCGAATAGCCGCGCGTCGACTTGTCGCGGTGCAGCTTCTGGATCCATTCGAGGTTGATGATCGGCACCACGCCGATGATGAGGTCCGCGTGGCGCGCGACGTTGACGTCGCCGGTCACGACGGCGCCGTGCAGGCCCTCGTAGAACAGCAGGTCGGTTTCGCCGCGAACGTCCTCCCACGGCGTGAAGGTGCCCGGCTGCTGGCCGAAGGGCGCGGCCTCGCGTCGTCGTGCAGGTACTTGCGCACGCGGCCGCCGCCGCTCTCGCCATAGGTCCGGAACAGCTGCCTCCAGCTCGGGAAACAGGTTGGACTCCGGGCCGAAGTGGCTGAAATGCTTGTTGCCCTGCTGCGCGGCTTCGGCCATCTTCGCCTTCATCTCGGCACGGTCGTAGCGGTGGAACGAATCGCCCTCGACGACGACGGCGTTGATGTGCTCGCGCGTGAAGATCCACTGGAAGGTGCGCGTGACGGACGTCGTGCCGGCGCCGGACGAGCCGGTGACGGCGATGATCGGATGCTTGGCGGACATGATTCCCCCTGGCGACGACGAAGCAGCGCGGACAACGGCGCGTTCAGGACGGCATGAACAGCGAGCGCTCGTTGAACAGCGGCGACGTGAACGGCAGGTCGAGTCCCTGCTCGTGCTCGAGATGGTAGTGCTCGATGCGCTCGACCTCGGCCTGCGACCCCAGGATGACCGGCACGCGCTGGTGCAGTTCCGTCGGCACGAGTTCCAGGATGCGCCCGTGCCCGGTCGATGCGGCGCCGCCGGCCTGCTCGATGATCATCGCCATCGGGTTGGCCTCGTACAGCAGGCGCAGCCGGCCGGACCGCGCGGGATCCTTGGTGTCCTTCGGATACATGAAGAGGCCGCCGCGCACCAGGATGCGATGCACTTCGGCCACGAGCGAGGCGATCCAGCGCATGTTGAAATCCTTTTCGCGCGGACCGCCGCGCCCGGCCAGGCATTCGACGACGTAGCGCTTGACCGGCGGCTCCCAGAAGCGCTCGTTGGACGCGTTGATCGCGAACTCGCTGGTGTCGTCCGGGACGCGCATGTCCGGCTGCGTGAGGATGAATTCGCCGAAGCCGCGATCGAGCGTGAACGCGTGCACGCCGCGGCCCAGCGTCAGCACCAGCATCGTCGTCGGGCCGTAGATCGCGTAGCCGGCGCACAACTGCCGCGTTCCCGGCTGCAGGAAATCGGCGGCGCACCGGACTCGGTCGACGCCTTCGGGCGCGCGCAGCACCGAGAAGATGCTGCCGACCGAGACGTTGACGTCGATGTTGGACGAACCGTCGAGCGGATCGAACGCAAGCAGGTATTTGCCGCGCGGATATTCGGCGGGAATGGCGTAGACGTCCTCCATCTCCTCCGAGACCATGCCGGCCAGGTTGCCGCCGTATTCGCTGGTGCGCAGGAAGATGTCGTTGGCGATCACGATCGAGCTTCTGCTGCGCTTCGCCCTGCACGTTGGTGGCGCCGACCGCACCGTGCATGCCGCCCAGCGCGCCGCGCCCGACCAGGAAGCTGATGCGCTTGCACGCGAGCCGCACGTAGTTGAGCAGGGCGGTGAAGTCGCCGGTCGCCTGCGGAAACCGGCGCTGCTCCTCGATGATGAATTCGGTGAGCGTCTTCTGGCGATCCGCCATGGCTCTCTCCTCGGTCTCGCGGCGCGGCATCCGCACGCCGCGCTCGCGATCCGTCGTGACTAGTGTCGGCTGTCGCCGCGAACACGCGGCTCTGGCGGATGTCCTCGGCCTCGATCGTCATCAGCGCGTCGCGGTCCACGGCGTGTCCTCGCGCCGCGAACAGGCGCGTCGCCTGCCGCAGCCGCGCGCGGTCGAGCGCGTTGCGGATCGACCGCGCGTTGGCGAAGTGCGGCTGCGCGCGGCGCAGCGCGATGTACTCGGCGAGCGCGCGCGCGCGCGCCTGCGCCCAGCCGGTACTGCATGCCGTCCAGCATCCGCTCCGCGATCGCCAGCAGCTCGTCGTCCGCGTAGTCGGGAAAGTCGATGTGGTGCGCGATGCGCGACGACAGCCCGGGATTGGAGCGGAAGAACGTGTCCATCCGGTCCTTGTAGCCGGCGAGGATCACGACCAGGTCGTCGCGCTGGTTCTCCATCACCTGCAGCAGGATCTCGATCGCCTCCTGCCCGTAGTCGCGCTCGTTCTCCGGCCGGTACAGGTAGTAGGCCTCGTCGATGAACAGCACGCCGCCCATCGCCTTCTTCAGGATCTCCTTGGTCTTCGGCGCCGTGTGGCCGATGTACTGGCCGACCAGGTCGTCGCGCGTCACCGCGACCAGATGTCCTTTGCGCACGTAGCCCAGCCGATGCAGGATCTCCGCCATGCGCAGCGCGACCGTCGTCTTGCCGGTGCCCGGATTGCCGGTGAAGGACATGTGCAGCGACGGCGGTCCCGCGGACAGGCCCAGCGTCGCGCGCGCGCGCTCGACCAGCAGCAGCGCCGCGATGTCGCGGATGCGCGCCTTGACCGGCGCCAGGCCGACCAGCTCGCGGTCGAGCTTGCTCCAGCACCTCGCCGACCTGCGAGTCGGCGAACACCGCCGCCAGGTCGACGCGTCTCGCCGGCCGCGACCGCGGGCGCCGTCGTCTCGTGGCCATCGCCATGCGCCGCTACTTGTACCGCGTGCCTTCGGGCGCCTGCGCGGCGTAGCTCTCGACCGTGTAGCGGATCGCGCGCCCGTCGACCTCCTGCCGCACCAGGCGGAAGCCCGGCTCGTTCTGCGGGCGATTGACGATGAACGACATGCGCGGCGTCTCCCACCCGCGCGTGCTGTCGAACGCCGTGACGCGGATGTAGTGGTTCGGAAACGTCTTCCGGCAGGCGTTGATCTCCATCAGGATGCCGGCCGGATCCCTCAGGTCGAACATCGGCATGCCGAACATCTCCCAGTAGGTGTTGCGCGGATGCGGATCGTCGGTGTACTCGACGTTGACCGCCCAGTCGTTGCTGCAGCGCGTAGTCGATCTGCGCCGTGATCTGCGCGTCGGTCAGGTCGGGCAGGAACGAGAACTGGCCCTGCGTCAGGCGATTGCCGTGGTTGGTCATCATGTTGGTCTCCTCAGCTGTTCAGGCGCTGACGGTGGCGGTCGGCACGAAGTCGGCGGTGTCGGTCGATTCGTAGTTGAAGCTGACGTCGCCCCAGGTATCGAGCGCCGCCTTGAGCGGCGTGCACCACCGCGCCGCGTCGGCCAGGATCTGCGGGCCTTCGGCCAGATAGTCGCGGCCCTCGTTGCGCGCCAGGATCATCGCTTCCAGCGCGACGCGATTGGCCACCGCGCCGGCCTGGATGCCCATCGGGTGGCCGATCGTGCCGCCGCCGAACTGCAGCACCACGTCCTCGCCGAGGTAGTGGAGCAGCTGATGCATCTGCCCGGCGTGGATGCCGCCCGAGGCCACCGGCATCACCTTGTTGAGCGACGCCCAGTCCTGCTCGAAGAAGAGGCCGTGCTCCAGGTTGCACCGGCGTGTGCGTCTCGCGCAGCGTGTCGTAGAAGCCCTTGATCATCAGCGGATCGCCTTCGAGCTTGCCGACGACCGTGCCGGCGTGGATGTGGTCGACGCCGGCCATGCGCATCCACTTGCAGATCACGCGGAAGTTCATGCCGTGGTTCTTCTGCCGCGAGTAGGTGGAGTTGCCGGCGCGGTGCAGGTGCAGGATCATGTCGTTCTTGCGCGCCCACTTGGCCATCGACTGGATCGCGGTGTAGCCGATCACGAGGTCGATCATGACGATGACGCGAGCCGAGCGACTTCGCGAACTCGGCGCGCTCGTACATGTCCTCCATCGTGCCGGCGGTGACGTTGAGGTAGTGGCCCTTGACCTCGCCGGTGGCCGCGGACGCCTTGTTCACCGCCTCCATGCAGTAGAGGAAGCGGTCGCGCCAGTGCATGAACGGCTGCGAGTTGATGTTCTCGTCGTCCTTGACGAAGTCGAGGCCGCCCTTCAGCGCCTCGTAGACGACGCGGCCGTAGTTGCGGCCGGACAGGCCGAGCTTCGGCTTGGTGGTGGCGCCGAGCAGCGGCCGGCCGAACTTGTCGAGCCGCTCGCGCTCGACGACGATGCCGGTCGCCGGCCCCTGGAACGTCTTGAGGTAGGCGACCGGGATGCGCATGTCCTCCAGCCGCAGCGCCTTCACCGCCTTGAAGCCGAACACGTTGCCGATGATCGACGCCGTCAGGTTGGCGATCGAGCCGGGCTCGAACAGGTCGAGGTCGTAGGCGATGTAGGCGAAGTATTGCTGTTCGGTCTTCGTGCCGGGACCGGTGTTGGGCACCGCATCGACGCGATAGGCCTTGGCGCGGTAGAGCTCGCACGCGGTCAGGCGGTCGGTCCACACCACGGTCCAGGTCGCGGTCGACGATTCGCCGGCCACCGCGGCGGCGGCCTCGATCGCGTCGACGCCTTCCTGCGGCGTGATGCGGAACAGCGCGATGACATCGGTGTCCTTCGGCACGTAGTCGGCGTCCCAGTAGCCCATCCTGGCGTACGGCATGACACCCGACTTGTAGCGGTCGGCCATGTTTCCCACGGGACTTCCTCCTGTCGTCTGCGTTGTTGGGAACGACACGCCGACTGTAGTCCCGCACCATCCATAAGTGATAGTCACGATTGCTTATCGTTATAATAAGCTATTAGCTGATGTCATCCGGAGATCGCCATGCCGCTCCGCCACGTCACGCTGCGCCAGCTGACGGTGTTCGAGGCGGCGGCGCGCAACCAGTCGTTCTCGCGCGCCGCCGCCGAGCTGCACCTGACGCAGCCCGGCGTGTCGATGCAGGTCAAGGAGCTCGAGGACAGCGCCGGGCTGCCGCTGTTCGAGCGCATCGGCCGGCCGATGCACATCACCGAGGCCGGCCGCGAGCTGCTGCGCCGCACGCACGAAATCCTGCGCGCGCTGAAGGACGCGGAGGACACGCTGGACGCGCTCAAGGGACTGCGCGGCGGCCACCTCAATCTCGGCGTGACCAGCACCGCGAAGTACTTCGCGCCGCAACTGCTCGCGCGCTTTCGCAAGCTGCATCCGGCGCTCGATTTCCGGCTCGCCGTGAGCAATCGCGAGGTCGTGATCGAGCAGCTGGCCGGCAACGAGGTCGACCTCGCCATCATGGGCCGCCCGCCGGACGGCCTGGCCACGGTGGCGGAATCGTTCGCGCCCCATCCGTTCGTGATCATCGCCGCGCCCGATCATCCGCTGGCCGGCACGCCGGCGCATCGCCGGTCGCGGCTGGCCGGCGGAGACGTTCCTCGTGCGCGAACCGGGCTCGGGCACGCGCTCGGCGATGCAGCACTTCTTCGACGAGCACGGCCTCGCCGATCCGCATCGGCATGGAGATGACCAGCAACGAGACCATCAAGCAGGCGGTGATGGCCGGCATGGGCGTGAGCTTCCTGTCGCGGCACACGATCGGCCTCGAGCTGGCGAGCCGCAAGCTCGCCATCCTCGACGTGCGCGGACTGCCCGTCATGCGCCAGTGGTTCGTCGTGCACCTCGCGGCCAAGCGCCTGTCGCCGACCGCGCAGGCGTTCAAGGCCTTCGCGTTGCGTTACGGCCAGGACGTGCTGCGGAAGCTCTGAACGGCATCCTGCGAAATTCAGGCGCCGCGCAAACGGCGCGTTGAGGCTCACGATTTCGAAGTTGAGCACCGCCGCGAACGTCACCCACGCGAGGTACGGCGCCAGCAGCCAGCCCGCCGCTGTCGAGTAGCGCCGCAGCACGACGATCAGCGCGACGATCGACAGCCACAGGAACCGACTTCGACGAGCGCGTAGTCGGGACGATGCAGGCGGAAGAACAGCCCGCTCCACAGGATGTTGAGATTGATGTTGATCGCGAAGAGCACCAGGATCGCACACGCGCGCCCGCGTCGTCGTGCGCATTCCTCCAGGCGAGCGCGCCGGCAATCGCGGCGCACGCGAAGATCATCGTCCACGCCGGCCCGAACAGCCAGTCGGGCGGCTTCCACGAGCGGCTCGCGCAGGCTGTAGTACCAGGGACCGAGGTCGGTGATCCACGCGCCCAGCGCGCCGACGGCGGCGCGCCAGCGATCGCCGCGCCGAAGATCGCCTTCATCCTGGTCGCGCTTCTGCCATCAGGGCCGCACCAGACCGGCCAGGTGCGCGAGGTCCTTGAAGAAGATGCGCACGTGCGCCAGCGGCTTCGCGCGCACCAGCTTCTTGTGCATGTACGCCTGCCACGTGAGTTCCTGCACGTCCGGGTCGCGGCAGATGCTGACGAAGCGCTCGCGGCGCTTGTCGCTCGCGTACCAGAAGCGCTGCATGATCGCCGAGGATCCAGAACACGCGGCCGTGCGCCTTCATGAATCGCTTGCGCGCGCTGGCCAGCGCGCGCGCGTCGCCGGTGGCGAGAAACGTCTCGACCGCTTCGCCGGCGAGCCGGCCGCCGACCATCGCGTAGTAGATGCCTTCGCCGGACGCCGGCGCGACGACGCCCGCCGCATCGCCGGCCAGCACGACGTCGCGGCCGTTGTCCCACTTGCGCAACGGCCGCAGCGGAATCGGCGCGCCTTCGCGGCGAATGGTCTCGGATCCGGCCAGCCCGGCCGCGTTCGCGCAGCGCGCCCACCGCGTTGCGGATCGAGAATCCCTTGCGCGCGCGTGCCGGTGCCCACGCTCGTCGTGTCGCCGTGCGGAAAGATCCAGCCGTAGAAGTCCGGCGACAGCGGCCCCTGGTAGTAGACGTCGCAGCGCGCGCCGTCGAAGCCTGCCACGTGCCGGCCGCGTCCTTCTCGCCGCCGCACGGCGAGCGCACGATCTCGTGATACGCGTAGACATAGGGGACGCGATCGGCGCCCGGGATCGCCTGCTTCGCCACCTGCGATGCCGCGCCGTCGGCGCCGATGACCGCGCGTGCGCGCACGCTGGCGTCGCATCGCCATTCGCCGCGCGCGGTGCGCGATAGTGCAGGATGGCGACACCGCCGTGCCATCGGGTCGCGTCGATCGACTCGAACATGCCGGCGCGGCGCACGGCGCCGGCCGCCGCGCGCGTTCGCGCAGGAATTCGTCGAAGACTTCGCGATCGACCATGCCGACAAAGCCGCCGTCGATCGGCATGTCGACCTTCTTGCCCGGCCGGCGACACCATGCGCGCGGACGTCACGCGCGCGACCAGCAGCGACTCGGGAATCTCGAATTCCGTCGATGAGGATCGGCGGAATCGCGCCGCCGCACGGCTTGATGCGGCCGGCGCGATCGAGCAGCAGCACCGAGCGGCCGCTGCCGCGCAAGGTCGGTCGCCGCGGTCGCCCCCGCCGGACCGCCGCCGACCACGACGACATCGAACGTTTCGCTCGGCATTCGGTCACTGGCGTCATGGCTGCCGCCATCGCCAAGCCGCGCAGCGCGAACGCGCTCACCAGCATGCCGATCACGTACAGCGGTCACGCCGAAGCCGCTGTACCACGGCGCGCGCGCCCTCGGACTTTCCAGGAAGCGGTCCATCAGCGCCAGCTGCAACGAGCAGCAGGAAGCCGACCGCCAGCGCATGCACCGGTCGTTCCCACAGGATGAGCAGCAGCACGACGACGACCTGCGGCACCGCCATGATCAGGCACGCGACACGCGCCGCAGCCTGCACGCCCAGCTGCACCGGCAGCGAGCGGATGCCCATCTGCCGGTCGCCGTCGATCGCCTTGAAGTCGTTCAGCGTCATGATGCCGTGCGCGCCGACGCTGTAGAGCGCGGCCAGCACGAGCGTGCGCACGTCGGGCATCGCGCCGCCCGCCATCACGGCCGCGCCGGTGACCCACGCCAGTCCTTCGTAGCAGACGGCCGCACGCGGCGTTGCCCCACCAGCCGTTGCGCTTCAGCCGTAGCGGCGGCGCGCTGTAGGCCCACGCGAGCGCGAGCCCGACGGCCGCGGCGCCGAACGCCCCACGGCCCGAGCGCCAGCGCGACCAGCAGCGACAGCAGCGTCCAGGCAATCGCGATGTAGAGTCCCCAGCGTCCCGGCATGCGCCCCGACGGAATCGGCCGCTGTGGCTCGTTGATCGCGTCGACGTGGCGGTCGAACCAGTCGTTGGCGGCCTGGCTCGTCGCGCACACCAGCGGACCGGCGAGCACGATGCCCACGACCGACCACGGCCAGTGCTCGGCGACGGCAACGCCGGACGCGACGACGCCGCAGCCGAACGCCCACATCGGCGGGAACCAGGTGATGGGCTTCAGGAGTTCCGCGACCGCCGACAATTGCGGCGCGTGCGGCAGGCATTGCGCGTGCCGTTTCGCCGAGCCTCGCCGCGTGAGTCGCGGCGTACCCGCGGCGCTGGCCGCGGAGCCTGACCCAACTGAGGGCTCGCGCCGTCCGTCTGCGTCAGGTCCACTGCGCACTACTCGTCGGCTGTCCGCGAGATCTCCGAGTCCGTAGCGGCGCAGCTTCACGTACAGGCTCTGGCGGCTCAAGCCCAGCATCTCCGCCGCCGATGCGCGGTTGTCCTGCGTCAGCTCGAGCGCGGCCTCGATGCACAGCCGCTCGATCAGGTCGGTCGCCTCGCGCACCAGTTCCTTCAGCGGCACGCGGCCGACGAGTTCGGTCAGCTGCTCGACCGAACGCGGCAATTCGCGTCCGGCCCGCGCGTCGGCGTTGAGCCGTCGACCGACGTTGCGGATCGTGAAGCCCAGGCAGGGCTGCGTCGCCGCGCGGCACCGCCACCGCGGAGATCTCGACGTCGGCATCGGATCCGTGCTCGCCGCGCAGCGTCGTCGCGAACAGGCGCACGATGCCGTGCTGGCGCAGGTTGGTGATCATCACGTTGAGGTCGACGCCGGGTCGGCCCAGCCAGCGCTCGAGCGATTCGCCGCGCGCCTGCTCTTCGCGTGACCAGCTGCGCCAGTTCGATGAACGCGGCATTGGCGGTGAGGATCTTGCCGTCCGGATCGGTGATCGACGAACGCATCCGGCGCGCTGTCGACGACGTCGGCGAGCATCGCCGCCAGCGACTTCGGCAGCACGACCGAGCCCGGCATCGAGCGGCAACGGCGCGAGGCGAACCAGGAACAGCGACGCCGTCTCATGACGGAACAGCGACGCCGACACGACCAGTTGGCGCTCGCCCCCGACGAGCCGCGCGCGCACGTCGTCGGCGCGTCCGGCGACGCGCACGCCGGCGAGCAGCGCCTGGATGGCCTGCGTCGCTTTCGGCTCGAACAGCGTCGAGGAACGGTCTGCCGACGATGCGCCGCTCGTTCTCGCCGAGCAGTTGCGCGGCCGCCGGATTGGCTTCGACCACCTTCTGCGTCGTCGCGTCGACGATCAGCACCGCCTCCGACGCCATCTGGAACAGCAGCCGATAGCGCGTCTCGACATGGCGCAGCCGCCAGTAGTCGCGCTCCATCGACTGCTGCGCTTCGACCAGCCGCTGCTGCAGCGCGGCGATGGAGCGCAGGTCGCGACCGACGGCGACCACGCGTCCTTCGTCGCCGACCTGCACCGCCGAATAGACGACGGGCACATCCGCGCCGCGCGACGACGGATGGTTGACGTGGCGCCAGCGCGGCGGCACCTTGGCCTGCGCGTCGCGCAGCATCGCTTCGACCTTGGCGCGGCTCTCCGCGGTGACCGTGTCGGCCCACGGCTGGCCCAGCCACTTGCCGTAGTCCTCGCGCGACAACTCTTCGCTGCCGAAGGCGAGATCGCGGATCACGCCGTCGCGGTCGAGGACCAGCGCGATGTCCGACGCCGCGGAAATGACGGCCGCCGCGGCTTCCGCGTCGAGGCCGCCCAGCGTCTTGCGTGGTGCCTCGAACTTCTTGCCCGTGAGCCCCGCGCCTGTTTGCATTTCGCTCCGCTATCGGCCCGTTGGGACCGCACGTTCATTTGTTGCCGCCGCTCGCGGCAATCAGGCGCTCCGCGTACCGCAACGCCTGTCGCCCATCGACCGCTACGGCATCCGCGCCAACCATGGCGGCGAAATCGGGATGCGCTACCGCCGTCTGACCCGCCACCAGCACCTGCAAGCCCGCGATTGCCGGACGCCGCGCGAATCGCCCGGATGTCCGCGGCCAGCAATTCGGGCCCACGTTCGCACCGACGGCCAGACCCACCACGTCGAACCATTCGTCCCGGACCATTCGCAGCACATCGCCGCCAGCCATCGGACCCGCACCCCAGACATCCCAGCCCGCGCGCGCGAAAAAATCCGCGACCATCTGGATCCCGAGCGTGTGGTGGCCATCGGACGCCGGCACCAGCAACAGACGTCTACCCAGGTTGACAGCTTCGTTGCCCCATTCTATCCCACTCCGGAACTCCGGACCGAGTTCACGCAGGATCTGCTGCAGCCTTCCGAGCCCGATGGTCACCTCGGCGAAGTCGCAAAGGTCGTCTTCCCACAGTGCCCCCAGGTGAGTCGCGGTGGGTCCCAGAAGCTCGATATAGATGGACTCCAGGGACAGCCCTTCTGACCGGAGGACGTCGATCCGCTGGAACCCTGCTGCAATGCCGAGACCGACGACGGTCCGGGCGAATTCGGTGACCTCATCGGGGTCCATTCCGACCGCTTTTTCGGCGGACGGCGCTACGTATTCTTCCGATAATTCAAGATCTTGCAAAAAGTGAGCGGTTACTTCTCTCGCGCCCGACGGGAGCATCCGGCCGCTTTCCGCTGGGCCGGCACCATTCACTATCGCCCGTGCCGCCGTCCGGCCTGCGTCGTCGCGGCCACGTCCAGCCTCCTCGGGCGATCCCCTGTTCGCACTTGCCGGCAGCGCCTGCTCCATGCTTCCTCCCAGACCGATCTCGCCGGCATGTCCCCCAGTCATATCGCAAGGGGCCGCCGTTCTTCCGACCTGTTCGCATTCCAGACCATTTGTCCGGTTCATGTCAAGTTTTGTTTACGTCCAGAAGTGTTGACAGACGGGACGATGTGTAGAAGGATTCAAGGGGAGCAAAAAAAGCACGGCGGACTCGATGTCGTGCACCCAAGGGCAGCCAAGGAGGAGGACGCGTGCAGCATCGTCGGCCGGACACCAATCGCCACCCGCCTCTCTATACCGCGGAAGAACGCCGGCGGCGCGACGCTACGCCCTGGACGCTGGTGCAGGGTGTTCTGGCGCCCATCCAGTTCGTCGTGTTCGCCGTGAGCCTGGGGCTCGTGCTGCGTTTCCTCTTCACGGGTGAGGGATTGTACGCGGCGACGGTCTCGATCGTGGTGAAGACGCTGGTGCTCTACACGATCATGATCACCGGCTCGATCTGGGAAAAGGAAGTGTTCGGCTGCTACCTGTTCGCCCGGCCGTTCTTCTGGGAGGACATGTTCAGCATGGTGGTGCTGGCGCTGCATACCGCGTACCTGGCGTCGCTGCTGTTCGGCCTGCTCGATGCGCGCGCGCAGATGTACCTCGCACTGGCCGCCTACGCGACCTACGTGATCAATGCGACGCAGTTCGTGCTCAAGCTGCGCGCCGCGCGCCTGGGGCAGCGTCTCGCTCGCGACGATTCGCCCACGGTGCTGGCCTGACGCCGATGATCCCGCTGAAGGCACTCGCCACGGATCCACCCGCCAGTGGCTGCGCCGACGCGCCGGTGCTGCGCGAACGCGGGCAGCGCGAAGTCTTCTGCGGGCTCACCGGCATCATCTGGCTGCACCGCAAGATCCAGGATGCGTTCTTCCTCGTCGTCGGTTCCCGCACCTGCGCGCACCTGATCCAGTCCGCCGCCGGCGTGATGATCTTCGCGGAGCCGCGCTTCGCCACGGCGATCATCGACGAGCGCGACTTGGCGGGCCTCGCGGAC
>CAVWKH010000010.1:0-10640 GCA_963755545.1 uncultured beta proteobacterium
GCATGAGAAGTTCGGATGCACGCCGGCCGAGTACGCGGAAGACCTGGGTTTCACCGGGCCGCACGTGTGGCACGCGCACTGCGTCAAGCTCGATGCCCACGGCATAGAACGCTTTGCGCGCACCGGCACGGGCGTCGCGCATTGCCCTTCATCGAACATGCGCCTGGGCTCAGGCATTGCGCCTGTGCGGGCAATGCTCGACGCCGGTGTGCACGTCGGACTCGGCGTCGACGGTTCAGCTTCCAGCGACTCGTCGCACCTGCTCGGCGAAACGCGGCAGGCGCTCTTGCTGCAGCGCGCCGGTTTCGGCGTCGATGCGATGTCCGCGCGCGAAGCGCTCGAGCTCGCGACGCGGGGCGGCGCGCGGGTACTGGGTCGCGACGATATCGGGCACCTTGCCCCGGGAATGGCGGCCGACGTTGTTGCGTTCGACTTGAACGATGTCGGGTTTGCGGGAAGCGAGCACGATCCCCTGGCCGCGCTGGTATTTTGTTCGCCGGCGCGTGCCGACCTGTCGATCATCCATGGGCGCGTCGTCGTGCGCGACGGCCAGTTGGCCACCGTCGATCTTCCGCCAATCCTCGAACGGCATCGCGGATTCGCGCGCGCAATCGCCAATGGAAGCTGACGGCCGGCACAGGAACGCAGTCTGACGCCATGGAAGAATTCGACATCGTGGTCATCGGCGGCGGCGTGATCGGTGTTTCGATCGCCTACCATCTCGCACGCTTCGGATGTCGACGCGTCCTGTTGCTTGAACGCGGCCAACTTGGCGGGGGCACCACCGCCCAGTCGTCCTGCATCCTGCGCACGCACTACTCGGTGCCGGAAAATGTTGCGCTGGCCAAGGCCGCGCTCGGAGTGTTCAACGGCTTCGCGACTTATCTGGGCGATGCCGAGGCGGAATCGGGCTACAACCGCTGCGGCATGTTGCTCGTGGCGCCTGAAGGTCCGCGCGCGGTCGCACTTCGAGAGACGCTGGCGGTGGAACGCGGCCTTGGCGTCGATGCGCGCGACGTCACGGCAGACGACGCGCGGGCGATCCATCCGTTCGTACAGTTCGACGACATCGCGGCCATAGGCTGGGAGCCCGAGGCCGGTTACGCCGATGCTCACCTCACGCTCCGTGCGTTCGCGAGTGCCGCCAAAAGGCTTGGCGCGACGTTGCGCGAAGGTGTGGCAGTGACCGGGCTGCTTCGCGGCGAGCGCGGGCGGGTCATCGGCGCGCGCACCATCCGCGGGGATATCAGTGCCGGACTCGTGATCAGCGCGCAAAACATCTGGTCGCGGGAAGTCGCGGCCTGGACCGGCGTGGCGGTTCCGCTCACGCTATCCCGGCATGCGGTCTTCACGCTCGAAGGCCCCGAGCCCTACACTCGCGACCTGCCGGTGCTGAAGGACCTCGCTTCACCGGGAAAGCTTTATATGCGCAGCTACGGCGGACGGCAACTGCTCGTGGGTGACGGCAACGAGGGCGAGACGATCGGCGAACCCGACACCGAGCAGGCAGACGTGGCATTGGACTACGTGGCGGAGTTGGGCGCGCAGGTCGCTCACCGGATGCCCGTGTTCAGGACTGCGGGCCTCGCGACATCGTGGACCGGCGTCTATGACGTCACCCCGGACTGGAATCCCGTCCTCGGTCCCCTTCCCGGCATCGACGGCATTCACGTGGCGTTTGGCTTTTCGGGACATGGGTTCAAGCTCTCTCCCGTCGTCGGACGCATCGTCGCGCAATCAGCACTGGGAATGGCCACCGACTTTCCCATGGAGCCCTATTCCCTGAACCGTTTTTCAGGCGGACGGCTGCTTCGCGGGCGCTACGGCGCGGGCGCGGTTTCCTGACTCCAAGGCGGAAGGCGGCCGTGCTCAGCGTCCGCGAGGGCCGAAGCGCCGATGCTGGCCGGCCGCGCGTAACGGCAAGTCGACAGGGCGGATAGCACCGCCCACGGGATTTAGGCATACTGAAAGCGCATCGCGGGCGCGCATCGGGGACATGGCGCGCCCGTGCCGTTTCAAACCTGGGGAGGTTTTCAATATGACGTTCCGTCATCGCTCGATCCGCATTCATTTCGCCAGCGCCATCGTGCTTGCCGCAGCGGCCGCGGCACTCACGCATGCACCATCTTCATTCGCGCAGGAGCGCGTGTTCTTCGGCATCGCCACCGGGGGTACGGGAGGCACGTACTACCCGCTCGGCGGCATGCTCGCGCAACTCATCTCCAACAAGGTGACCATCAGCGGCAAGAAGCTCTCGGCCACCGCGGAGACGGCAGGCGCATCGGTGGCCAACGCACAACTCCTCGGGCGCAAGGACATCGAAAGCGCGTTCGTGGCGGCCGACATCCTCGACTCCGCGTACAAAGGTACGGGACAGTTCGACGGCAAGCCGCTCAAGAACCTGCGCGCGCTGGGCGCGCTGTATCCCGAACAGGTGCAACTCGTGACGCTGGCCTCGGCCAACGTCAAGGGATTTCGCGACTTGAAAGGCAAGACGGTATCGTCGGGATCACCGGGGTCAGGCCAGTGGCAACTGCTGGGCGATCTGCTGGAGACGTACGGCATGACGCGCAAGGACATCGGTGAGGACCTGTCGTCGTTCACGCAGTCGGTGGACAAAATCAAGGATGGCAACCTGACCGCGTCGCTGATCACCGCGGGCGCACCGACGTCGTCGATCGTCGACCTGGCCAACGCCCGCGAAATCCGCATCGTTCCTCTGGCAGGTCCGGAGATCGAGGCGATGCGAAAGAAGCAGCCCTACTACGCGAACATCCAGCTGGCGCCCAATACCTACAAGGGTCAGACCGCCCCGGTAGATACACTGGCGGTAATGGCAATCTGGGCGACCCATGACGGCGTGACCGACGCGATGGCCTACGAGGTCACGAAGGCGCTGTACGAAAACACGGAGACGCTGGGCCAGGTGCATCCTAAAGGCAAGGAAATCGCACTCAAGACCGCACTGCAGTCGGTGTCGATTCCGCTGCATCCGGGCGCCGAGAAGTACTACCGGGAAAAAGGCCTGATCAAGTGACGCGGATGTCCGAGAGCAAGAGGCGAAGCCTCGTGGCGATCGGAAACAGCCGCGTCATCCCCGCGCAGGCGGGGATCCAGCGACGGCGGATGTCCGTCAGCAAGAGGCGAAGCCTCGTGGCGATCGGAAACAGCCGCGTCATCCCCGCGCAGGCAGTCTGCGTCATCCCCGCGGAAGCGGGGATCCAGTGTCATTGAATCGAAGTCGCTGGGTCCCCGCTTCCGCGTGGACGACATAGTCCGGTGCTCGAGCGCGTCCTTTGCGCGGCGCCGCGCGCAGCACTTCTTGTGGCGTGCGCGCTGACGGCGCCCACAGCCTTAGCAGCCTGCCTCTCCTTGTCGAGCTTTCCCGACGGCCTCGTGCTTTCACGTGTACCGCTGCCGCCAGACAGTCCGACGTTCGCATTGACTTATGTGCACTCGGTCACGCGAACGCCGGTCGCCGAGGAGTATTCGGCCATCGGCGGCGAATTGGTCGAGACCGAGATCCGATTCGAGCAGCATGGTCCCGGCATGCCGACGGAGGCGGACTCAGGGGGAACGTTTTCGCGCAGCGATGGCAAGTTCGTCGTCACGATGGATCGGCATTTCCCCATGATCGTCATGCGCGTGCATGCGGACCAGTCACCGCGACTCGTCGTGGGCATGCGGGCAATGGACCTCGCGCAATGGGGCAATCGCGCGCTTTCACTGGGCGCCGTTCCCGATCCCTGCACCGGATCGTGAGTCCCGACCGGATGGCCGCTTCGCCATGACAACGCCTGCACCGCATGCGCACGCCAGTGCGCTCACCGATGAGATCGAGGTCGTTTCGGAGGAGCAGCAGGCAAAGCTGATCCGGCAGTTCGACCACGAGTCGAACTTCCGCAAGCTCGTCGGTCCCGTGGGCATGCTGGTGACGACGATCGCTGTCGTGCTGTCCGGCTTCCACATCTACACGGCGGGCTTCGGTCTGCTGGTCGAGATCAAGCACCGCGCATTTCACCTTGCGCTCGTGCTGGCGCTCATTTTTCTGGTGTTCCCGCGACCGCAACCGGCGGTTGGCGCCCGCGCTATCGCAAAGGAATGGACCTGGGCGCTTTCCTTTGCGGCCTTTTATGTCTACCTCGCGTGGGATCTCGTCGACCGGCTGGCCGCCAGCGGCGAATTGCAGCATGGCTGGGCGTTTCTCGTGCTGATCGCGTTCGTGGCAGCGATCACGCTTCCCGTCAGGCGTTTCGGCGGCTACGACGACAAGGCGTCGTGGATCGACTGGCCATTGGCGCTGTTCGCCGCCGGCGTTTCGTTATACCTGCTTGTCTTTTTCGACGACATTTTTATCAAGCGGGTCGGCTCGCCCATTGCGCAGGACTACATGATGGGCGTGCTCGCGATCATCATGGTGATGGAGGCTGCGAGGCGGACGATGGGCCCGCTGCTGCCGGCCATCGGCATGCTGTGCCTGCTCTACGCGCTGCTCGGACGCTACATGCCGGGCGTGCTCGCGCATCGCGGCTACAGCGTCGTGAGAGTGGTCAATCATATCTATGTCGGCACCGAAGGCATCTACGGTATCGCCGTCGGTGTCGTCGCGACCTATGTATTCCACTTCGTGCTGTTCGGCATCCTCGCGCAAATGACGGGCCTTGGCCGTTTGTTCATGGAACTGGCGACGATCGTCGCCGGCCGCTATTCCGGCGGACCCGCCAAAGTCTGCGTCGTGTCGTCCGGCCTCTTCGGGATGATCTCGGGCTCCGCAGTAGCCAACGCCGTGACGACGGGCTCACTGACGATTCCGATGATGAAGAAATACGGCTTCAGCCCGCGCTTCGCCGGCGCGGTTGAAGCGTCGGCGTCGTGCGGCGGCCAGGTCACGCCGCCGGTGATGGGCGCGTCGGCGTTCGTGATGGCGGAACTTCTGGGCGTGCCCTACAAGGAACTCGTGATCATCGCCATCGTGCCCGCACTGTTCCATTACCTCGCATGCCTGCTCATGGTCCATTTCGAGGCCAAGCGCCTCAACCTGAAAGGCGTGGAGCCGGAGCTCATTCCCAGGCTTGCCGGCGTGATCGCGTCGAGTTGGCACCTGGTGTTCCCGTTGGTGGCGCTGGTGACAATGCTCATGCTGGACTTCACACCGTTTCTCTCGGCGTTCTGGGGCATCGTGCTGTGCTTTGTCTGCTCCTACATCCCCATGATCGCGCGATACTTCGGCAACCATCGGTTACACGGTCAGACGCTGACCTGGAAACCGCTGATCGCGGGACTTTCCGAGGGCGCCAAATATGCGCTGGCCATTGGCGCCGCCTGCGCCTGCGTCGGACTCATTCTCGGTACGCTGACGCTGTCGGGACTTGGTTTCAAGTTCTCGGGAGCAGTCGTGGAACTGGCGGCTTCGGTCGCCGATGCGTTTCGCGCGATCGACCCATTCAACCTGTTTACCGCGACCAGCGGTCAGGTGTTCTTCGGGCTCATCTTTGTCGCCATCGCGTGCATCATGATGGGGACGGGGATCCCGACGACGCCAACGTACATCATCCTGGCGTCGATCGCCGCGCCGGCATTGGGGCTGCTCGGCGTCCCCCTGCTCGCAACGCACTTCTTCGTCTTCTACTACGGCGTGTTGGCGGATGTGACGCCGCCGGTGGCGTTGGCGGCGTTTGCGGCCGCTGGTATCGCGGGTTCCGAGCCAATGCGCACCGGCGTCACGGCATTCCGCCTGTCGATGGGCAAGGCGCTGGTGCCGTTCATGTTCGTCTATACACCCGCGCTGCTGTTCATCGACTTTACGTGGAACGCGTTCCTGTCCGCCGCGTTTTGCGGCGTCGTCGGCATCATCGCCTTGTCGGCCGCCTATATCGGATACTTCCGCGCGCCACTGTCAGCGCTGGTCCAAGGGCCTGCTGTCGCTCGCAGGCCTGATGCTGGTGTTCAACCAGTTCTGGCCCGACGTGATCGGCCTGGCGATCGTCTTTTCGATACTGGGCTGGAACACGCTTTCCGCGCGACGGGCGAGGGTTGCCGCGTAGAGTCGGCTCACCTCCGTCTTCGAGCGGCGGGCGCGCTAGCCGGCGGACTTTGGCGCTATATTTGGGCGGGAGGAAATGTACGCTGCACTTCAGTGGGCCCCCTCGCGGCGCGCCACATCCTGTCCCGTTCTTGCTGTCCGCAGACGCGTGAAGTTAAAGTAGCTAGCCGGTCAGAGCGATATCTGGGAGCTGTCATGCAAAGCTGGTTCATCTCGTGGCTCGCGCTGCCCATCCCGGTCATATTCGTAAGTCTCTTCGGCTTCTACCTCGGGACCGCCGCTCTCATCGTCTGGCTGACATTCCGGTCACCGTTGAGTCGACAGATTCAGACCTTCAAGGGCGTCTGCGCTCCCTTTTTCAGTTCGACCGCAATCATCTTCGGCCTGCTGATCGCCTTCCTTTCCAACGACATCTGGGATCGCAACAAGCAGGCCGAGCGCGTCGTGTTCACCGAGAGCGACACGCTCGTTGCGCTCTATAGCTTGAGTGCCGCGAGCGGCACCGACAACACGGGCCTTCGCGCCGCGATCCGCAGCTATGTCAATTCCGTGATCGAGGATGAGTGGCCGCGCCTTGCCTGGCAGGAGAGGTCCCCGAAAACGGACGCGGCCCTCAATGCGCTGCTGCGCGAAGTCGCGGCGGCTGGAACGGCGAAGGATTCGAGCGTCCAATGGACGATGCTGGATATGGCGATGAAAATTCGCAACGCGCACGAAGACCGGGTCGTGCTGAGCAACGATCGGACCGTGGTCACGAAGTGGATGGCGGTCTTGCTGCTCGCGCTGATCACTCAAATTGCCATCGCGGTCGTGCATCTGGAAAAGCCGCGACCGCAGATGGCGGCGTTGTTCATCTTCACGCTGGGCGCGGTATCGGTCCTTGGTCTACTGGCGATTCATGAGGCGCCGTTCGAGCCGCCAATCTTCATCCCTCCGGGACCCATCGCCGACGTGTTGCTGCAAGTTCCCATCTGAGCTGCCCTCGCCTGCGGGGCGGCAGGCACGCTCGTCGGCGGCTTTGCGGCATGCGAGGTAACCCGTCTGTGCCGAATCAGCCTTTCGCCTGAACGATGGCGTCGAGCAGCACCGCGGGCTCCTGGGCGCCCGACACGGCGATGTGCTGGTTGAAGATGAAGAACGGAACCCCCTGCACGCCGATTTCCCGCGCACGAAGGTCCATCCGTGCGATGGCATCCGCGCCTTCTCCCGAGTCGAGCATTGCCCGCGCTGCCTCGGCGTCGAATCCCGCCTCACCGGCGATTTCCGCCAGCACGGCGTGGTCGCCGAGGAAGCGTCCTTCGATGAAATTGGCGTGAAAGAGCCGCATCACCAGGTCGCTGGCGTCGCGCCGCGCCTGCGCCCAGGCAATCAGCCGGTGCGCATCGAGGGTGTTGGGCTGGCGCTCGATGCGGTCGAATGCGAACGGAATGCCCACCGTCGCACCGGCTGCGGCCACACGTGCGTAGACCTGCGTGGCACGCTCCGAGCCACCGAACTTCGTCTCGACATACGCCTTGCGCGAAATGCCCTCGGGCGGCAGGTCGGGGTTCAGCTGAAACGGATGCCAGCGGATGGTTGCGCGCCGCGCGGCATCGTCTTCGGGCAGCAGCGCCAGCGCCTGCTCCAGCCGGCGCTGGCCGATGTAGCACCACGGGCATACGACGTCGGAAATGACATCCATCTGGAATTCATCGGGCATGAATCGGCGCATCCATCGTGAAGGGACAACCTGGATTATGCTCGCGCCGAACGGGTTGCGATAATGGGCGGCGCGGCGGTCTTCCACCGTCTGCCGCCACAATGCCACCATGACTCCGTCACTGCGTTGGGACATCTTCTGCCGCGTCGTCGACAACTTTGGCGATGCCGGCGTGTGCTGGCGCCTCGCGCGGCAACTCGCAGCCGAGCATGGCCTTGCCGTGACGCTGTGGATCGACGGTGTCGCCAGTCTCGCGCACATCGAGCCCGCACTCGATCCAGCGCGGGACGACCAGGTCGCGCGGTCGGTTCGGGTGCGGCGCATGTCGGCGTCGCAGCCTGCGCCATTCCTGAAACCCGACGTCGTCATCGAAGGATTCGGCTGTGGCTTGGACCCGGGATATCGCGATGCGATGGCGGACCAAGCACGACCGCCCGTGTGGGTGAACCTCGAGTATTTGTCGGCGGAGGCGTGGGTGGAGAGCGCGCACGCGCTGCCCTCGCCCCATCCGCAGCTGCCACTCACCTGCTGGTTCTATTTTCCCGGGTTCACCGCGCATACCGGCGGCTTGTTACGCGAGGAAGGATTGGAGGCCCGTCGCGACGCGTTCCAGCGCGACGAGAAGGAGCAACAGGCATTGTTCCATTCCCTCGGCGTGGCACCGACGTCGAACGCGCTGACCGTATCCCTTTTCTGCTATGCCAATCCGGCGCTCCCGGCACTGCTCGACGCATGGGCGGACGGCGACGAGGACGTGATCTGCATCGTTCCGGTCGGCGTCGCCCAGTCCGACATCGACCGGTGGACCGGGGGCGCGCTGCCACACCCGGGTCAGCCCGCGCGGCGTGGGCGGCTTTCGCTCGTCATCGCGAACTTCGTCGACCAGGACGCGTTCGACCGACGGTTGTGGGCGTGCGACCTGAACTTTGTTCGCGGCGAGGATTCGCTGGTGCGTGCGATCTGGGCAGGACAGACCCTGGTATGGCATATCTATCCGCAGTCCGAGGACGTCCACCTGCTGAAACTCGACGCGCTCCTCACCCGCTGCGAAGGCGGCACCGTCGAAAAGGGTCTGGACGTCGCCGTCGCGCAATCGCAACGCGACTTCTGGCGGGCGTGGAATACCGGAGACGCCCAGGCGACCGTTGACGCCTGGCCGGGGTTGCGGACGGCGCTGCCGGCACTTCGGGCGCGGGGCCGGGCGTGGGCGGACCTGTTGGGCCGCCAACCCGACCTTGCCCAGGGGCTGGTCAAGTTCTGCGAAAATCGTTTATAATTAAGGGTTTCCCCAATTCAAAACCCTATATCGCGAAAGACGGCGCAGCCCACGGGCCCCGCGCGTCGCGCGAATCAATGCAGGAACCGTTATGAAACTCGCTCAGGAAGTTCGCGCCGGCAATGTGATCATGGTCGGCAAGGAACCGATGGTCGTGCAGAAGGCCGAATTCACCAAGTCCGGTCGCAACGCGTCGGTGGTCAAGATGAAGATGAAGAACCTGCTTTCGGGCAGCGGCACGGAGACCGTGTACCGCGCCGACGACAAGTTCGACACCGTGCAGCTCGAGAAGAAGGAAGTCACGTACTCGTACTTCGCGGACCCGATGTACGTGTTCATGGACAACGAGTTCAATCAGTTCGATGTCGAGAAGGACAACCTCGGCGACGCCCTCAACTACCTCGCCGAAGGGCTGCCCTGCGAACTCACGTTCTACGAAGGCAAGGCCATCTCGGTGGAACTGCCTAACACCGTCGATCGCGAAGTCGCGTACACGGAACCTGCCGTCAAGGGCGACACGTCGGGCAAGGTGATGAAGCCAGCCAAGTTGGCGAACGGCTTCGAAGTCCAGGTGCCGCTCTTCGTGACCACCGGCGACAAGATCGAGGTCGACACGCGCACGGGTGAATACAAGCGCCGCGTCTGATACGTCACATCATTCGTCAGTAAAACGGGCACTTCGGCGCCCGTTTTTTTTCCGGTGTCGGAAGGGCCGGCCAGCGAACCGCCGTGCCGGCCTCCGCCGGTCGACAAGGAACATACGGCACCTTCTCAACGATCCTTCTTGCCGGCACGCGGAGACTTGAATTTCGCCCGCGCCCGCGCAACATCCGCCTGCACGCCACAGACATGCAGGTGGTCGTTGACGAGACCCATCGCCTGCATGAACGCGTAGATCGTCGTCGGACCCACGAACGACCAGCCGCGCTTTTTCAGGTCTTTGGACAAGGCGATGGACTCAGCCGAGGTGGGCATGCTGGCCAGCACGTCGCGCGTTATCGTCAGCGGACGGGCGTTGCGCGCAGGCTCCCATTGCCAGAAGTAGGCGGCGAGAGAGCCGAATTCTCCCGTCATTTCCCGCGCGCGTTGCGCATTGTTGATCGTCGATTCGATCTTGCCGCGATGTCTGACAATGCCCGCGTTACCCACGAGGCGCTCGACGTCCCGGGATTTGAACCGCGCCACGCGCTCGTAGTCGAAATTGGCAAACGCCTCGCGGAAGGCCTCGCGCTTGCGCAGGATCGTGAGCCAGCTCAAGCCTGCCTGGAAGCCTTCGAGGCATACCTTCTCGAACAGTCGCCGGTCATCGGCGACGGGAAAGCCCCACTCGCGATCGTGATATGCAACGTAGAGCGCGTCGTCGCCGCACCACCAGCAGCGCTCCATGGGTTTGTTTTTTTTCACGGCCGTCATCACTCGATTCTAGCGGAATGTACCGCCCGGGAGGCACGCCTATAATGCCTGGCGGACGGGCATCGCCACGCCGCCGGAACCAAGGGCAGTACTCGTCGAAAGTGCAATGTCGAAAGAGCAAGATGACCCGCCTGTTGCTGCTTGCGATCGTGTTGCTGTCTCCGTGGACTAGCAATACGTAGTCTAACCAAGGCGTCAACATAAAAGTA